>JBCBNC010000037.1:0-53125 GCA_039821985.1 Planctomycetota bacterium | reverse complement strand
GTCCATCAAATGGACGTCCCTGGCTCCTCCTGCTGCTGGTGATCCCGGCACCGTATCTGCGCTCCGTATCTGCGCTCAGACCATCGCGGCCTTCTTCGCGCGCTTGCGGGCGTTCTCGTCGAGGAGGCGTTTGCGGAGCCGCAGCGACTTCGGGGTGACCTCGACCAGCTCGTCGTCCTCGACGTACTCGAGGCACTCCTCGAGCGACATGATCTTCGGCGGCGCGATCTTCGCGTTGTCGTCGCGGCCCGCCGCGCGCATGTTCGTGAGCTTCTTGGTGCGGCACACGTTGAGCTCGAGGTCGCCGTCGCGGTTGTTCTCGCCGACGATCATCCCCGCGTAGACGGCCGTACCGACGGGGCAGAAGAACGTGCCCCGGTCCTGCAGGCCGTCGAGCGCGTACGCGACGACGTCGCCCGGCCGGTCCGAGATCAGCACGCCGTTCGTGCGGCGCGGGATGACCCCGCCGTCGCGCTCCCAGGACTCGAAGACGTGGCTGAGGATCGCCTCGCCCTGGCTCAGCGTCAGCAGCGCCGTCCGCGCGCCGATCAGTCCGCGCGACGGGATCTTGAACTCGACGCGCGTGACCGCGCCGGAGCCGTCCATCTGGAGCATCTCGCCACGGCGGCGGCCGAGGTACTCGATGACGCGACCGGCGTTGTCGGTCGGGACCTCGACCGTCGCGCGCTCCACGGGCTCGCAGCGCACGCCGTCGACCTCCTTGATGATGACGCGCGGCTTGCCGACGGCGAACTCATAGCCCTCGCGCCGCATCGTCTCGATCAGTACGGACAGGTGCATGACGCCGCGGCCCTTGACCTCGAACGCGTCGGCCGAATCCGTCTCGGCCAGGCGCAGCGCCACGTCGCGCGTCGCTGCGCGCTCGAGGCGCGCGAGGATCTGGCGGCTCGTGACGTAGTCGCCCTCGGTGCCCGCGAACGGCGAGTTGTTGACGTAGAAGACCATCGAGATGGTCGGCTCGTCGAGCTCGATCGCCGGCAGCGGGTCGGGCTGCTCGGTCGGGCAGACCGTGTCGCCGATGCCGATCTCCTCGACGCCGGTGAGGATCGCGATGTCGCCGCACTCGACGCGCTCGGCCGGGACCCGGTCGAGGCCCTCGTAGCGCAGGAGCTTCTTGGGCAGCACGGACAGCGGCTTCTCGCGGTCGGGGTGGCAGAGCACGTAGCGCTTGCCGAGCTCGAGCGCGCCGCGCTGCACGCGGCCGACCGCGATGCGGCCGAGGAAGTCGTCCTGGTCCAGCGTGGTCGCCTGGAACTGCAGCGGCCCGTCCGCGTCGAGCGCGGGCGTGGGCACGTGCTCGAGCAGCATCTCGAACAGCGGCATCAAATCGTCGTTGGTCTTCGCCGGGTCGTCCGTCGCCCAGCCGTCGCGGCCCGATCCGTACACGACCGGGAACTCGAGCTGGTCGTCGCTCGCGCCGAGCTCGACGAACAGGTCGAACACCTCGTTGAGCACCTCGTCCGGGCGCGCGTCGGGACGGTCGATCTTGTTGACCATCACGATCGCCTTGAGCTTGTGCTCGAACGCCTTGCGCAGGACGAAGCGCGTCTGCGGCATCGGACCCTCGAACGAGTCGACGAGCAGCAGCACCGCGTCGGCCATGTTGAGCGTGCGCTCGACCTGGCCGCCGAAATCGGCGTGTCCGGGCGTGTCGACGATGTTGATGCGCGTCCCGCGGAACTCGATCGACGTCGCCTTGGCGAGGATCGTGATCCCGCGCTCGCGCTCCTGGTCGTTCGAGTCGAGCGCACGCTCGGCGACCTGCTGGTTCGCGCGGAACGTGCCGGCGAAGCGGAACATCGCGTCGACGAGGGTGGTCTTGCCGTGGTCGACGTGCGCGACGATGGCGATGTTGCGGATCGAGTCGGGGGCGCTCATGGGCTCTTGGGCGGCGTCGGAAGGGCCGCGAATTGGCCGAAGAGGGTAGCGGCGACGTCCACCGGGCCTGCCCGGGAAACGGGCTCAATTCCCCGGGTGGAACGGAGCGAGGCGGGGGCCTCCGAGGGAGGCGCCCGGGCGGAGCGCGCGCCCGGTCGGACCGAACGCCGCGCCCCTCAGCTCATCACGACGACCTTCTGGATCTTGTCCAGCAGGTACGTCTTGAGGAGGCCCGTGCGGCGGCACTCGGCCTCGAGGTAGCTCTTCTTGTGGCGCTCGTAGAGCAGCCGCGGGAGCACCGGGAGCTGCGCGGCGACCTGGCTGTCGCCGCCGGTGTAGATCAGCGTCACCTCTTCGCCCTCGCGCGCGGCGCTCTCGAGGGGGCGCAGCCGCGGCTTCATGCGCGCGGGGCCGGGTACGTAGCCGGGGACGGTGACCGGCGTTCCGCACTGGGTGAGGAGCTCCGCCGCCGAGTTCGTCCCGGCGCGGGTCGCGCACTCCTCGAGCACCTGCCAGCTCCAGACCGAGTCCGCCAGCGCGCGGTGGTGGTCGCCCTCCTCGAGGTCCAGGTGCTGGCAGAGGGTGAGGAGCTTGTGGTCGGGCGACTCGGGGATGTGGCGCCGGGCCAGCTTGACCGTGCAGAGGATCGGGGCGGGCGGCACGGGCGCACCCGTCCGCGCGTGCTCGAACCCGAGGACGCGCGCGTCGAAGCCCGCGTTGTGGGCGCAGAGCCAGTCGTTGCCCACCCAGTCGGCGAAGCGCGCCAGCACGTTCTCGACCGTGGAGGCCGTCCGCACGTCGTCGTTCGTGATCCCGTGGATCTCGGTGGCCTCGGGCTCGACCTCGACGGCCGGCGCGACGAGCTCCTCGAACTCCTCGACGACCTCGCCGTCGACGACGCGCACCGCGCCGAGCTCGAGGAGGTGCGGCGCGCCGCTGAGCGTGGCGGTCTCCGTGTCGAAGACGACGATGGGGCGATCGAGGGGCATGGCTGGGGGCCGGTCCGGCGCTCCGCCGGAAGGGGGCGGAGGGTAGTCCTCCCTCCCGGGGATCTCGACCGCCCGGACCGACGAAATCCACGGCGCGCTCCCCTAGGGGGCCTGGGAGCGTTCCCAGGGCCGGGCGGAGGGTCGTGCGACGGCTCGGCTTGGGAACGGCGTCGCCGGCGGCCATATTCTGGCCATGGATCCCGCCCCCCCGGTCGACCCCGGCGCGCTTGGCGCGTCGCCCGATCCCGATGTCGGCGGTGGTCCCGTGCTCTTCTACGACGGCGAGTGCGGCCTCTGCGCGCGCTCCGTCCGCTTCGTGCTCGACCACGAGCGCGACGACACGCTGCGCTTCGCGCCGCTGCAGTCGGAGCTTGGCCGCGCCGTCGCCGCGCGCGCGGGCCTCGACCCGGACACGCCGTCGACGCTCGTCCTGCTCGGTGCCGACGGTGAGATCGCAAAGAAGAGCACCGCCGCACTGCGTCTCGCGCGGCACCTGCGGATGCCGTGGCGGCTCGTCCGCGTCGGCCTCGTCGTCCCGCCCTTCCTGCGGAACGCGGTCTACGACTTCATCGCAAAACGGCGCATGAAGTGGTTCGGCGGCGCGGAGTCGTGCGCGCTGCCCACGCGGGCCGAACTCGCGCGGATGCTGGGCTGAGGGAGCCTGTGCGCGGTCGGCGGGCCGGTTCTGGCGTTCCAACCTAGGATGGAGCGATGACCACTCGCTCGCCCCTCGTCGCTGCCGCGCTCCTCGCCCTCGCGCCCTCGGCCAGCGCGCAGTCGTTCAACGTGATCGTGCACGGGTCCGCTCCGCTCGTGATCCCGGCGCCCACCTTCGCCGGCGTCGCCGATTCGCCGGGGCCCTGGAACCGCGCGGTTCCGGCGTTCGGCTCGGCGCGCACGTTCCCGCTCGCCGACGTCGCAGGAACTCCGACCAGCGCCACGATCACGATTCCGTCGGGGACGCTCACGTCGCCCCTCGCGAACTACAGCTGCGTCGAGCCCGACCTCGGACTCATCCTCGGCTTCTTCATGGTCCCGGCGTGCACGGGCCTCGTCCGGTTCGCGGGCCTCGAGGATGGCCTCTACTCGGTGGTCACGTACGCGTACCAGGCCGACTTCTTCTGGGTGGTGAACGAGGTCGAGGTCATCGGTTCGGTCGAGGGTCCGCAGTCCGTCGGCGGCGCGCGGATCTGCCCCACCGGCGTCGCCGAGAACGCGCAGTACACGCGGCACACCGTCCAGGTGTCGGGCGGGCAGATGCTCGTCGACATCTGCTTCGGCGTCGGAGGCTTCAAGGCATTGAACGGCTTCCAGCTCGTGCGCCTCGACGTGGGGAGCGCGTACTGCACGGCGAGCGCGAACTCGACCGGCGGCCCCGCCTCGCTCCTCGCGACGGGGTCGGACGTCGCTGCCGACAATGACCTGACGCTGCTCGCGTCCGGCATGCCCGCGGGCGAGTTCGGACTCTTCCTCACGTCGCGCACGCAGGCCTTTGTCCCCGGGCTCGGCGGGTCGAGCGACGGCAACCTGTGCCTCGGCGGATCGATCGGGCGCTTCGTCGGCCCGGGTCAGATCCTCTCCACGGGCACCGGCGGCACGTTCCGGCTCGACGTCGATCTGAACGCGCTGCCCCAGGGCAACGGCGCCGTCAGCGGACAGGCAGGCGAGACCTGGTCCTTCCAGGCGTGGTTCCGCGATCCCGTCGGCCTCGGCTCGAACCTGACGCGCGGGGTCGAGGTCGAGCTGCGCTGAGCCCGTCGGGCCCGCCCGCGTTCAGCTCTCGAGGTCGCGGAACTGCGGGTAGCTGCGCAGGACGTCGAGGTCCGTGTTGCGCGTGAGCTCGCCCCGCAGGTAGTAGCCGCGGCCGCGCGCGTTCAGGAGCAGCTCGATCGCGCGCTCGAGATCGTCGGGATCCGCGATCAGCGCGAGCGCGCACGCCGCGTGGTAGCACGTGAACCCGTCGCGGGGCGCCGCCTCGAGCGCGCTCTCGACCTCGGTGCGCGCGTCCTCGCCGCGCCCGATGCGCGCAAACAGCATCGCCAGGTGCAGGCGCGCGTCCATGTCGTCGGGCGCTTCCTTGAGGCGTTTGTGCGCCGACGCGATGCCCTTGTCCGCGATCTCCAGCGCCTCCTCGTAGCGGTCGAGGCGCACCAGCACGTTGTACAGGTGGTCGAAGGTCGCGATGTGCGAGGGCATCAGCCCGATCGCGCGCTGCAGGAGGCCCGTCGCGCTCTTGAAGTTGCCCTCGCGCGCGTAGATCGAGCCGAGGAGGCGGTGCGCGAACCACTCGTCCTGGTCGCACTGCATCGCGAGACGGTACTCGCGCTGCGCGTCGTCCATGTGGCCCGAAAGATGGTTGGCGAAGCCGAGCGCCGTGTGCGCGAGCGCGCTCTGGTTGTCGAGCGTGAGCGCCTTGTCGGCGTTGTCGCGCGCTTCCTCGATGAACGACACGTCGCCGTCCCACAGGAGGTACTTGCGGACCATCGCCTCGCCGAGGATCGCGTAGGCGTCCGCGCAGTAGCGGTCGAGCTCGATCGCCTTGCGCAGCACGCTCGTCGCGGCGATGACGTGCTTGGAGCGGCCGCGGTGCAGAACGTCCCGCGCGCGCATCGCGAGGCGTCGCGCCTCGTCCGTCCGGCGACCGACGCTGGGGCGCGCGGGGAGGGACGCCGCGGACGACAGCCGCGCCCGTAGAACGCGCATCGCGGCGCGCACGAGCTGGTCCTGGCGGGCCCACTCGTCCTCGTCCTTCACGCTGCAGCGGTCCTTGTGGACCGTCTTGCGGCCGTCGCGCAAGAGCGACGTCGAGAGGTCGAGCGTGCCGTCGTCGCCCTCGACGGCGAGCGTCGAGTGGATCTCGTAGTCGTAGTCGACGCCGGGCTGGGCCTCGAGGTCGACGGTCAGCCCCTTGTTGCGCGCGAGCGCCGCGGCGACGTCCTTGCGCACGCTGCCGGCCATGACGCTGCAGGACGACGGGTCGGGCCCGCCGCAGTCGAAGGGGTGCAGAAGGAGCTTGCCGCTGAGCACCGCCGCGCGGCGCTTGCCGGTTCCCGACAGCATCCCTTCGACGCGCTCGAGCGCGGTGCGGGCCTCGGTCGCGTCGGCGAAGCGCTCCTCCGGCTCGGCGGCGAGGCAGCGCTGGAGGAACTCCTCGAGCGGCGACGGGAAGCCGGGCCGGACCTCGCCCGGGCGGCGCACGGGCGGCCCGTCGAGGATCGCCATGCAGACCTCGGGGAACGACTCGCCCGGGTACGGCAGCTGTCCCGTCATCACGTGGTACAGCACGCTGCCCATCGAGAAGACGTCGCTGCGCGCGTCGAGGTCCTCGCCGCGCACCTGCTCGGGGCTCATGTAGAGCACCGTGCCGACCAGCATCCCGTGCTGTGTGATGCTGGCCTCGTCGGCGGCGCGCGCAATGCCGAAGTCGAGCAGCTTCAGGTTGCCGTCGTCCTGCAGGAGGATGTTGGCGGGCTTCAGATCGCGGTGGATCAGATCGTTCTGATGAACGACCTCGAGCGCGACGCAGAGCTGGAGCGCAACGCGGATGCACTCCTCGTAGCCGAGCGTCTGGTCCTTGATGATCCGGTCGAGGGTGCGACCCTCGAGGAACTCCATCGCGATGTACGACGTGCCCTCGAACTGGTCGTACTCGAAGATCGTCGCGATGTGCGGGTGGTCGAGCCGCGACGTGTGCTTGGCCTCGCGGTGGAAGCGCTTGTCCGCCTGGGGGTCGATCTCCGCGTGCGAGCGCAGGATCTTGAGCGCGACCGTCCGCCCCAGCTTCGTGTCCACCGCGCGGTAGACCTCGCTCAGCGGCCCCTCGCCGAGACGGTCGGTCTCGGGGTCGAAGTCGAAGTGGGCGAAGCGCAAGGGGAGCGAACGGGCTGGGGCTGGGGGGGAGCGGCAGGCACCGCTCAGGTACGGAACAAGGGGGTCGCGCGTCCTGGGTAACGCTGTTTTTACCGGAGCGCGACCCGCTGGGCGCGCCAGCACCCGACAGGATGCCGCGATGGACCACCGTGATGCGAGCCCGGAGCCGCTGGATGCCACTCCGAAGGGCGAAGGAGCCGCCTCCGGCTCCCAACCTGAGGCCAAGAAGGCACCTGCGCGCCGGAAGAAGAGCCCCGCGCTCGAGCCGTTCGTGCCCTACGACTTCGAGGCGCTCCGGCGGCCGCGGTCGACCTCGGCCGACTACAACGAGCAGCGGCTCGCCGCGCGGCGACGGCTCGAGGCCATCGGCAAGCACGCGGCGACCCTGGTGAAGGCCGAGGAGAAGCTCGACGTCCGGACGTCGATCCACAACCCGTTCCCCCCGGTGAACGGCGGCCGCGTCGAGCGGCTGTGGGCCTACCTGACCCGGCCGAAGGCGGCGAAGACGAAGCTCAAGCGCACGATCGGGGCCGAGCTCGCGAAGGATCTCGACCAGGCGTACAAGAACGGCTACCTGTGCGTCGCGCTCGAGGCGGACGCCGTCGAGGTCAGCTTCCGGATCCACGCGGACGCGTGGTACGACGGCCGGAACCTCGTGAAGCGCGTGAAGGCGGACGGCTACGGGCCGCTGCTCGAGCTTCTCAACGAGCTCGACGGGTTCCGGCTGCAGCTCAGCGACTGGAAGGGCGAGTGGATCTGCGGGGGACTCACGGCCGACCGGCTCGAGGAGTTCTTCAAGTACTACGAGCCGGGCGAGCACCTGTTCGCCGTCCAGGCGCGCACCCCCGCGCCCGAGGCCGCGCGCCCCGCGGTCCTGGCCCCGGAGGTGCCCGAGGAGCTCGCGCGCCAGGTCGCGCGGCTCGTGCGGGTTTACGGCTATGCCATGTGGTCGGAGCGGAGCGACTTCCTGTTCGGCTGAGACGGCGCCGGGTCCTGGGCCGCGACGATCGGCTGCAGTCCGGACCCGTCCGCGCGCGCGCAGCGGGTCTCCTTCGGGGGCGGTGCGTGCCGTTCCGAGTCAGAAATTCGTTCCCGATCCCCCCGGGGAAGCCCTAGAGCGTGACACCAGCGGCGGTCCGTGGAAATCGGACACACGTTGGATTCAATCGGTGACTAGGGCGGCCGATATATCGTGCGTCGCGAATGCGGAAGGCAGCCGCATCGCGACGAGGGACTTCCCGTCCCGCTGGTCACATGGGCGTTGGCAGGCGCTCGACCAGGCCGCTTGGCAGGGCGGTATCGGGGCTTCGGCTCCGGGGACGGGGAGCAGGCAGTGATAGTGGGGAGGATCGCGTAGCGGTCCTCCCCCTTTTTCATGCCCGGGCCGCCGTGCGCGCCCGGCCGAGGGTCCCGGTCGGGACTGCGGGGCCCGTCTCCCGAGCGCGTCTCACGCCGGATCGTCGTTGGGCGGATCGTCGTCGTGCGGGCCGGGGTCGAACGGGCCGGGATGGAACGGCGCGAAGTCCTCGACGGCACCGTTCGGGCCGCCCGGAGTGCGCGGGATCCGCATCCACATCTGCGCGCCGCCGTCCGGACCGTTCCGTCCACCGATCGAGCCACCGTGGAGCGCCGCGACGCGCCGCACGACCAGGAGCCCGATCCCGCTCGAGTCCGGTCGGCTCGGCGTGAGCGCGAGCCGCGCCAGGTCGACGGTTCCGTCCGGCTCCGCGGGGAGGCCCGGCCCGTCGTCCGAGACGGTGAACTGCACGGCGTCCCCGACGCGCACGGCCTGCACGTGGACGGCGCTGCGCGCGTGCTGGAGCGCGTTGCGCAGCAGATTCTCGAGCGCGCGCGCGAGGCGGTGCCCGTCGGCGACGAGCTCGGGCAGCGCAGCCGGCGTGTCGACGTGGAGTTCGACCTCGAAGTCCTCCGCGACGAACTTCAGGCTCGCCGCGACGCGCCTGACGAGCTCGCCCGGGGGCACCGGCTCGCGCAGGATCTCGGCGTCCTCGCCCTCGAGCCGCGCCACGTCCAAGAGGTCGGACGCCAGCGCCTGGAAGCGGTCCGCGTCGAGGTGCGCGACGCGGAGCGCGTCGAGGATCGTCTCACGCTCGCGGGCTTCGACCATGCCCTCGGCCGTCGTGCGCGCGCGCGCGAGACACGCGTTCAGCGCGGTCAGCGGAGTGCGCAGGTCGTGGCTGACGCGGCCGAGCCACTCGCGCCGGCTGCGGTCGCGCCCCTCGACGCGCTCGGCGTGCTCGCGCGCGCGGTCGCGCAGGTCGTCCATCGCGCGGGCGAAGCGGCCGATCTCGTCCGCGGCGTCGAGTTCAGGGCCCGCGCCGCGGGCGCCCGCGAGTTCGTGCGTGAGCGCAGCGAGCCGCTGGGTCACCAGGCGGGCCGCGACCCGGCGGGCGACCACGACCGTCGCCGCCACGAACACGAGTACGAACGTGGCGTCGACCACCGCGACGGCGGCGGGGGACGGGGCCTCGCCCGCGCCCGGCGTGGGCATGAGCGCGTCGCGCACGACCGCTCGCATCGGCGGCACCGCTCCGATCGCGAGCAGAACGAGCTCGCCCGCGACCGCGCCGAGCCGCACGTCGAGCCGCCTCGGCCAGGGCGTCCGCCCCTCCCTCCCCGCGCCGGACCCCGCGTCGCTCGGGTCGAGCGGAGTCACACCGTGTCCTCGGCCTGCTCCTCGGCCATGCGGTATCCGACGCCCCAGACCGTCTCGATGTAGCGCGGGTCGCCCTCGACGGCTTCGATCTTCGCGCGCAGGCGGCGCACGTGCAGGTCGACGGTGCGCTCGTCGCCCTTGTACTCGTGCCCCCAGACCTGGTCGAGGAGCTGCGCGCGCGTCCACGCCTTGCCGGGGCTGCGCATCAGGAACGCGAGGAGCTCGAACTCACGCGGCTTCAGCTTGATCTCGTCGGCGCCTCGGCCCGCGACGATGCGGTCCGGATCGATCCAGAGGTCGAGGTGTCGGACCATGCCGCCGCGCGCGACCTTGCCCGTGCGGCGCAGGAGGCTCTTCACCCGCGCGACGACCTCGGGCAGGTGGTAGGGCTTCACGACGTAGTCGTCGGCACCCGCGTCGAGGCCGTCGACCTTCTGATCCGGCCGATCACGCGCCGTCAGGATCATGATGGGCACCGAGCGCCCCTCGCGGCGCAGCCGCGCGCACAGCTCGAGACCGTCGCCGTCGGGCAGGCCGAGGTCGAGCAGGATCAGATCGAAGTGCCGCTCGAGCGCGGCCGCAGCCATTCCGTACGTCGCGGCAGCCTCGGGCTCGAAGCTCTCACGGCGGAGCGCGTCGAGGAGTTCGGCGCGGATCCGCGCGTCGTCCTCGACGACGAGCAGACGGGGGGGGGAGACGGGCATCGGTCGCTCTCGCTGCGGGAGGGGGGACGGGGTTCCGCGCAGGAGAGGTCCGGACATCGTAGCCTCTCCCGAACGCGCCCGATCCCGGGCCCGCCCGGCCGCCCGTCCGGCGCCACCCCTTCCCGAGACACCTTCCGAGCGCACGCCCCCGCCCGTCCCGCCGTGCCCCGGTGCGCCGTGGCGCAGCGCGGGACGGCGGCGCTCACGTGGAGACACGAACGATGACAGAGACCGACGAGCACGACCCGATCGAAGAAGCCGAAGAGCGCACGCCCATGGCGGCCTGGAAGAAGGCCCTGGTGGTGTTCGCGCTCGTCGCGGGCGTCTTCGGCTGGTCCACGATGGCCCGCGCCGAGGAAGCGGCTCAAGAGGATGCGGCGCGCATGTCTGCGGCTTCCGCCGACGGCTCGACGGTGCTGCCGACGTCGCTCTCGGCGGGGGACTTCAACGGCGGCCAGATCCCGGGCATCCCCGGCGAGGGCGGCAGCGCCGCGGCCTCGAACGAGGCGCCGCTGTGGGCGCCGCTGCTCGCGAAGGGCGGCCTCAGCTTCTTCGTCGCCTTCTGCATCGGCTTCGCGCTGCGGACGTTCCTCAAGGGCACGATGCTCGTCGTGGGCGTCGTTGCGCTCGCGATCTTCGGCCTGCAGAAGGCGGGCATCGTCGGCGACGTCGACTGGACGCGCGCGCAGGGCTACTGGGACGACCTGACGGCGAACATCGGGGCGCAGTTCGCGAGCCTCAAGCAGTTCGTGACGGGCAGTCTTCCGTCCGCTGGATCGGCGGGCGTCGGACTCGTCGCGGGCTTCAGGCGCTGAGTCCGTCGGTCGGCGCGTCGGGCTCTGCGTCACCCGTGCCGAGCCCGGCCGCCTGCGTCGCCGCGACGACGTAGAGCGCGACGCCGACGCCGAACACGGCGTCGAACCCGAAGTTGATCGACACGATCACGGCGACGATCGAACCCACGACGGTCGTCGCCGCGTTCGCCGCCCACGCCCACGGGACGAGCCCCGGCGCGCTCCGCTCGACGCGCGCGATGCCGTGGGCGAACGGGATCCCGAGCAGGAGCCCGATCGGCAGCACCACGGCCACGGCCAGCGCGAAGCGCGCGGCGTCGCCCGCTTCGATGGCGCGGTCGACGAGCCCGTCGCCGAGGACGCCGAACGCCAGCAGGATCGCGGCGAGACCCGCGGGCACCGCGTAGAGGCGCGCCGCGGGCGCCGAGCCCGAGAACGCGCGCCGCGACAGGAACGCGCCCGCGCCCGTCCCGAGCAGCATCGTGAACAGCGTCACGGTGAGCGAGTGCAGCGGGTGCCCGACGAGCAGCACCAGCTTCTGCAGCAGCGCAACCTGCAGGACGACGTAGCCGGCGCCGATCGCGCCGAAGTAGCCGAACGCGGACGCGGCGCGGCGCCCGCGGGCACCGCTCACCCCCCGGAGCGCCGCGAACAGCGTTGGGACGAGCAGCAGCAGCGCCGCGAGCGCGGCGAAGCCGAGCTGGCCCAGGAGGAAGAGCGGGTTCCCCTGCGTGACGGTCGTCGGCGCGTCGAGCGAGTCGGCGGCGAGCCCGAGGTCGTTCCAGCGGTGGAAGTGGAAGAAGTACGGGCGGTCGTCGGAGACGGGCCGGATGTCGAACGGGTACGCGGCGAGGAACGCGGCGGGGTCGTCGGTGCGCACGAATCGCTCGAGAACGCCGCCGACCGCGCGCGCGGGGTGCACGACGATCGGTGCGCCCGAGTCGCGCTCGAAGGCGTCGAGGCGGTCGAGCTCGTCCGGCGTGAAGGGGGAGCGCTTCACGAGCACCGACAGGAACGAGCCCGCTGGCACGCACGCGACGCAGTCCGAGAAGGGCCCGGTCCCGAGCTCCGCGTGGACCTCGCGCATCGTCGCGAGCAGGCGCAGCGCCTCCTTGTCGCCGCTGAAGCGCGTGATCTGCACGGCGCCGTCGGCGGCGATGCGGCCGAACATGTCGCGCGCGGCGTCGCGCGTGTAGAGGAAGTTCTCGGCCAGCATGTACGCGCCGCTCTGCAGCGCCGTCCACGTGTCGATGCCCGACATCTGGACCATGCCGTAGGTCTCGGTCTCTGCGAGCAGCGCGGAGCGCCCCTCGCCGTGCACGAGCTCGACGCCCGGCGTCTCGAGCAGCCCGCGCGACCAGTCAGCGAGCACGGTCTCGTGCACGTCGACGATCGCGCGGTTGAGCTCGATCGCCTTGATGCGCGCCGTGCCTGCCGCCCTGTGCGCCCAAAGGTCGTCGCCGCCGCCCGCGCCGATGATGAACACCGAGTCGGGCGCGAGCACGCGCGCGCCGAGCGAGTAGAGCGAGTTCGCGAGCCCGTCGAGGCCCTCGGGCGTCCCCGTGTAGTCGTGGATGTACGTACCCGCCGAGCCGTCCTGCATCAGGAACGCCTGGGCCTCGGGGCGGGGCATCGGCACGCCCGGCGTGCGTAGGAACATGTTGCGCTCGGGCTCGGGGATCGCGTCGAGGTCGACGCGGCTGAGGGCGCTCCAGCGCGACACGATGCGCTCGTTCCCGGCGATGAGCTTCGTCTCGGGCGTGATCTGCAGCTCGGTCTTGCTCGGGACCGGGAAGCGCGCGTCGACGAACGGCGCGAGGGCTACGGCGGCGAGCGCGGCAGCGATCGCAGCGCGGCGGCTGGCGGCGCCGGCCGAGAGGACGGCGGCGCCCGACAGCGCAAGTGCGACGCAGGCCGCCAGCGCTCCGCCCGCGCCCGCACCCCACAGCACGAACGGTGCCCCGGCGCAGCCGAGCGCCGCGCCGACGAGGTCCGACGCGTACACGCGGTGCACGTCGCGGGCCCGGCCCTGGAGGATCAGCCCGATCGCGGCTCCGCCGAACACGAACGGCACGGCCGCGATCGCGTTGAAAAGCGCGAGACTGCGTGTCGCCGCGGCGTCCTCGAGGCGGAACTGGGCGGGCACGTTCCAGGCCAGGAGGAACGCGTATGCGGCGGGCAGGCTGAGCGCGAAGAGCGCCGCCGCGCGCGCGGCCCAGAGGCGCTCGCGCCCGGCGGTCCGCGCTCTCGCGAGCGTCAGCACGGCTCCGGCGACCCCGACCGCGAACAGCGCGTTCGATACGACGAGGAACGAGAAGTGGAACGCGAGCCGGAGCGCGGAGACCCGCGTCAGGAGCACCTCCCACACGAGCGTCCCTCCGGCGATGAGGGCGATGGCGAGGGCGGCTCGGAGCGTCGTCACCCGGGAAGGGTAGCGAGCGGCGTGCCAGGGGCGTCGATTCCCTCGGGGGCGCGGCACCCGCGGCGGGACCTGCGCTCCGCGTCCGACGCGAATTCTCGGGTTCCCGTGCAGCGCTCCCGGGCTTCGGTTCACTGGACGGGCGCCGTGATCGACCCGAAGGACACCACCGCCGCTCCCTGGCCCGCCGAGGTGCTCGCCCACCTCGCCTGGCTCCAGCGCCTCTGCCGCGCGCTCGTCGCCGCGCCAGAGGAGGCGGACGACATCGCACAGGAGACCGTGCGGCGCGCGCTCGACCGGCCCGGCCCGGTCCGGGACGTCCGCCGCTACCTCGCGGGCGTGGCCCGCAACGTGCGGCGAGAGGGCCGTCGGACCGCGGCGCGCGACCGTGACCTTCGGCGCTCGGTCGAAGAGCGCACCGAGTCGCCCGAGGACCACCGGCACGAGCATCTCGAGCTGCTGCGGCTCGTGCTCGCCGAGGTTGACCGGCTGCCCGACGCGCAGCGGCGCGCGGTCTACGCCGTGTACGTCGAGGGGCTCGGTCCCTCGGCCGTCGCCGCGCGGGACGGCGGCGCCGCGTCCTCGGTCCGCTCGAACGTGGCCCGCGGGCTCGAGCGCATCCGCGAGCGCCTCGATCGGGCCCACGGCTCGCGCGCCGCGTGGACGGCCGCGCTCGGTCCGTGGGCCGTACGCGCCGAGGGCGCCGCCGCATCGGCTACCGCGCCGTCGCACGCGGCCTCCCCCGTTCTCCCGGAGGCGGCCGCCGCCGGACTCCTCGGCTCCCTCTCCATCGCCATGCTCGTCAAGCTCCTTGCCGGCGCGGCCGCGCTTGCCGCGCTCGTGTTCTTCCTCGATCCGCTCGGCGCGCGCGAGGATCGCGCGCAGCGCGTCGACGACCTGGGTGCCGTAGCGAAGACGGACGGACCCGGACGCAGCCCGGCGGTCGGCGCTCCCCTGGAGCTCGAACAGCCCGAGGCGTTCGAGCCTGCACGCAGTGCGGCGTCAGGCGCTCACGCTCCGGCGCCTCGGTCGGCGGTCGCGGACGTTCCGGGCCACGTGCCGGAGGCCCGCTTCGTCGACGCCGAGACGGGTGAGCCCGTGCCCGGCATGGCGCTGCGGATCGAGACCCTCCTGCGGATCCGTCCCGCACAGGACGGGCTCGCTCCCACCCCGCTCGACGGCCTGAAGAGCGGTGCGGACGGTCACGTCGCTTTCGACGCGATCCGGCTCGACGCGGGGCAGCACTCCGCGCAGTACTCCGACGACTGGGGAATGTCGCCCGCCGCACGCATGTGGTGGCCGAGGGCGATCACCGTCCCAGGACCGAACGAGATCGAGGTCACCGTCGGGCCCACGTTCACCGTCGCGCCGAACGCGCTCGAACGCGCGCGCGGCGCCGAGTTCGACGTGACCGTCCGCGGACCGGGCGTCGGCGTCGCGCGCAGGCCCCAGGCGCGCCTCCTCGAGGCGGCCGGACGCTCGGGCCGGTTCCGATTCACCGAACCGTTCGGCCGCCCTCGGCACGCGGGACCCTGGACCCTCGAGTTCCGCTCGTTCGACGGGCTGTGGGCCGCGGAGCACGTCGTGGACCGACGCGTCGGCGTCGAGCCGAACCCGCTCGACGTCGCCTTCGAGCGTTGCGGCACGATCCTCTTCACGCTCGACGCGGAGAACGGTGCGCGCGCGCCGCTCGTCACGGTGCAGGTGACGGGGCCGGACGGCGCGGCGCTCCGGTCCGTACAGCTCCGAAGACCCGGCTGGGCGGACGGGCTGTCGAACGGCACCTCGGCCGACGCGCAGCGGCCGCGGGCGGAGGCGCTCTCGCACCTCGCGCCCGGCACGTACCGATGGAGCTGCGAGCTCGACGGCGCGCGCACGGGCGGTGAGGTCGAGGTCGAGCCGGGCGAGACGAGCCGCGTGCTCATCGAGATCGACGGCGGGCAGGCGCCCGAACGCTTCGTGCCGGTCGTCGTCGAAACGAGCGGTGCGCCCGATCTCACGAACTGGCATGCGCAGTTCTACAGCGCGAGCGGCGGACTCGAGACGATCGGCGGACAGCTCGAGCGTGACCCCGAGTCGCCGGGCGACTGGCGTATCCCGGTGGACGCGCTCCCCGCGGGCAGCTGGAACTGCGCGATGCTCGCCGGCGACGGCTACCGCGTCGAGCCGCGCTCGGTCTCGGTGCCGCTGAAGGGCCCGATCCCCGCGCTGAGGATCTTCGCGCTCGAGCAGGTCACCGTCTCGTTGAGCGTCGACGTCGCGGCCGAGTTCGCGAGCAGCGTCGTCGTCTACCACGCGGACGGGGTGATCCACAGCGGCGTGGCGAGGGGGGACGACGGCAGGTACTCCTGCCAGGTCCCCGCCGATCATCCGACGGCGTTCTACGTCTCCCTGACCGGCCACTCGCTCGGCAAGGCCGTTGTCGACCCCGGGCGGACACCGTCCGAGCTCACCGTTTGGCTCGAGGAAGGCACCCGCACGCGCGCGCTCGTCCTCGACGCCGAGCAGTTCGGTCCCCGTGCGGGCGTCGAGGTGACGGCGAACGGGCGGAGCATCGGGCGCACCGACGAGTGGGGCGAGATCTGGTTCGAGCCCGAGGGGGGCGTCGTCGAGTCGGTGGCGCTGGCACCGGACGAGCTCGAGCGCTTCCGGCTCATCGCGTCGCCGCGCGACGGCATGTCGACCGAGCACGGATACTCGCTCGTCGTCGCGGCGAAGTAAGGGCACGTGCGGCGTCGGCGCGCGTCCTTCGCGCGCCGCTATGCTCGCTCGCATGGCCCTGCTCGCTCTCCTCATCCTCGCCGCGCCGCTCCCGCAGTCCCCCGGAGAGTCGCTCCCGCCCGCGGACCGCGTTCGCGCGCTCGAGGAAGCGGTCACCGCGCTCCTTCCGCCGGACGCGGCGCCGGTCGATCTGATCCTCGACGAGGACACTGGCGGCCCCCTCGAGTCGTTCACCGTCCAGCGCGAGGGCGACCGGATCGAGGTGCGCGCCGCGGCGCACGAGGGCCTCGCGCGCGGCGCGGCGCGGGCGCTGCAGCTCGTCGAGCCGGGCGAGCTCGACGCCAGCGCGCCGCTCCGCACAGAGCCCGACGCCGCGTGGCGCGGCCTCATGATCGACGTCGCGCGCTTCCCGCACACGGCGCAGGACGTCGAGGACACGGTCCAGCTCGCGTGGCTCTGCGGGCTGAACCGCGTGCATCTGCACCTCACCGACGATCAGCTCTTCACGTTCCCGAGCGAGGCGTTCCCGGGGCTGGCGAGCCTCTCGGCGAAGGGCGAGCGCCAGCACTTCACGCGCGCCGAGCTCGACGCGATCGTGCGCTTCGCGGACGTGCGCGGGATCCAGCTCGTGCCCGAGGTCGACGTCCCGGCCCACGCCGGCGTGATGGTGCGCGCGCGGCCGGACCTCTTCGGAACGGTCGACGGCGCCACGGGTGAGCCGCGCTCCACCGGCGTCGTCAACATGGCGAACGAGCGCGCGTACGGCGCGATCGAGACGCTCCTCGGCGAGATTGCCGAGGTGTTCTGGAACAGCGAGTTCATCCACGTCGGCGCGGATGAGGTCTGGGCGCCGCACCTCGCCGAGCTGCCCGAGTACGCGGACTACTGCGCGCGGCACGAGCTGCCGCTCGCCGAGGAGGGCGACGTCGGCGAGCTGTACTGCCACTTCGTCGGGCGCGTTTGCGAGATGGTCGAGGGGCTCGGACGGCGACCGATCGTCTGGGAGGGCTTCCGCGGGACGGGCACGGACGCGGCGCCGATCCCGACCTCTGCGCTCGTCATGTGCTGGAACCTGACGTTCCAGTCGCCGGAGTCGCTCGTGGCGAACGGCTACGAGGTCGTCAACTGCGGCTGGGACCCGATGTACGTCGTGCCGTCGCAGTGCTACGCGGCGCGCGTCGAGGATGCGCTCGACTGGGACGTGCGCACGTTCCGGCAGCGCTACGGCGGCCCGCGGTCGACGCTGCCTGCGGACGCGCCGGTGCTGGGCGGACAGATCTGCGTCTGGGAGCAGCGGCCCGAGGCGATCCTGCCGTCCGCGCTCGAGCCGCTCGTCGCGGTCTCGGAGCGCATGTGGGACCCGCCCGGCTCGACGGACGCGGACGAGCACCGGGCGCGCCGCGCGCCGCTTCTTGCAGCCGTCGAGCGCGCGCTCGGAGAGCGGGTTCGGCAGCGCGCCGTGCCGGCGGGCCTCCCGAACGATCCGATGGAGGACCGCGGGTACCTGTGGACCGCGGCGTGGCCGATCCCGCGCGGCGGGGCCGAGGTGCTCGACCCCGCGGCCGTCGGCGTGCGCGCGCGCGGATTCATGCCGGTGATGACGCGCGACCGCGCCCGCGCGGTGAACCGCGAGCTCTTCGCGCGCGTCGCCGAGAAGGGGCACGTCGATACGCGCATTCCCGCGCCTCCCGTCGAGGGCCTCGAGTGGCTCCCGCGCCGTCAATGGCAGCCCTACGCGCTCGAGCTGCGCGGGCTGGTCTGGCTGCCCGAGCGCGGCGACTGGACATTCCACGTGCGCGCGAACGACGGCGCGGCGGAGCTCGTCCTTGGCGGCGCGACCGTCGCAACGTCGCGCGGCAACCGCCCGGCGCAGGGCTCGGCGTTCCTCGACGTGGGGCTCTACGACCTGCGCGTGCGCTACCACTTCGAGTTCGTGCAGAACGAGCTGCAGCTCCTCGCGCAGGGGCCCGGAATGCCCGAGCCCGCGCCGTTCGAAGAGCTCCTCGCGTCGAACCAGATTCTCCTCGAGGTGCCGGAGAACGAGCGTCCGCCGACGGCCGACCTATCCAGCGTCCGCTTCGAGGACCGGAGCCAGCGCCGCGTCCAGAGCCTCGCGACGGGGAGGTCGGTGACCACGACGGCGCCGCACCAGGGCCCGCACGTTCCAGCGCGCGCGGTGGACGGGCTCATCGGCAACGAGTCGGGCTGGCACTGTGGCCAGTCGCCGGCGGCGCTGACCGTCGACCTCGGCGCCGTGCACCCGATCGACCGCGCCGTGCTGCACCTCTACCACGACGGCGCGCGGCGCTACCGCTACCGGGTCGAGGCGTCGGAGGACGGCGAGGCCTGGACGGTGGTGGCGGACCGTTCAGGGAACGAATCACCGTCGACTCCGGAGGGCGACACGCACCGCTTCCCGCCGCGCCCGTCGCGCTACGTGCGCATCTTGATGCTCGGGAACAGCGCGAACGAGGGCGTGCACGTCAACGAGCTGCTCGTGTACGCGGACGGAGCGGCGCCGAAGTAGGCGCGCGGAAGGAGTCTCAGCGCGCGCTCTCCGCCCGCAGGTGCAGCACCGCGAGCTCGGGCCTGCAGTTGAGCCGCACGCGCGGCGCGTAGCCGCGCTCGTGGCCGATGCCGCGGCTCACGAAGAGCGTCGCGGGGCCGAAGCGCGACAGGCCGCTCACGTGCGCACGCGGCATCGACGACAGCGTCACCGGCGGGCCGAATCCGGGGATCACGACCTGACCGCCGTGCACGTGCCCCGCGATCGAGAGGCGTTCGGGGCCGAGCGTCGTGCGCTCGCCGTCCGCCCACGCGAGCGCCGTGTCCGTCTCGAAGTCCGGCGCGTGGCCGACGACGAGCGTCAGACCGTCGAAGGCGCGGATGCGGGCGCGCGTTTCCTCGTCGAGCCGGGTGCGCGAGCTCTCGAGCGTCAGCCCGAGGAGAGCGATCGGACAGTCCTCGGGCAGCTCGGCGTACTCGTCGTTCAGCGGGCGGACGCGCGAGCCGGGTCCGAAGACGTCCTCGGCGTAATCGACGTCGCCCTCGACGGCCCAGAACCCCAGCGGCGGATCGTGCTCGAGCCGCGTGAAGAGCGCGTCGAGGGCCCGCCGTTCGGCGACGAGTCTCTCGGGGTCGTCTCGGACCTGCACGTAGTCGCCGGGCAGCACGACGAGGTCGGCGCGGAGCTCGTCGAGGGTGCGCAGGACGCGCTCCTCGTAGGGGCCGACCTGGTCGGTCTGGATGTCGGCCAGCACGGCGACGGTGATCTCGCCGTCGAGACCGTTCAGGCGCGCGCTCCGCACGACGTGGTGCGTGACCTCGAGCCGGGTCGGCTCGACGCGCTTCGCGTAGACGTAAACGGCCTCGCCTGCGAGCGCGGCGGCCACGGCGATCGCCGCGAGGGCGCGCGGGCCGCTCTTCGATCGGAGCGCGATCGCGCCCGCGGCGAAGAGGAGCGGCAGCAGCACGCAGGCGATCGCATGGGTGAAGAGCCTCAGCAGCGCGAAGCTGTTCCCCACGAAGGCTGCGACGAGGAACGTCGCGGCGAGCGCGAGCAGGGCTCCGAAGAGCGCGAGGGCGCCGAGCTGTTGCGGGAGCGGTCGGCGCCGGAGGGCGAGGGCGAGCGGGACGGCGGCGAGCCAGGCGCCGACGTCGTACGAGACGAGCAGGGTGTGGAAGGACTCCAAGGCGGGAGGGAGTGTGCCCTCGGCGGGCGCGCGCTGCGCCCTTTCCCTCACGGTTGGTTCGTCGACGCGGGGGGCGCGGCGGATCAGTCGCCCGAGAGGGCCGACGCGACGTGGAAGAACGCCGCAACGAGGTGGTAGCCGGTGTCGGCCGCCTGGGTGACCTCGCAGTCAGCGACCCGGACGCGGGAGCCGCGGAAGCGGACGCAGCCGGCGAAGAGCGACACGGCGAGGAGGGCGAGGAGGAGGAGCTGGGTGGCGCGCGCGTTCGTGGCGCGGGCCGCGGAGGCGTTCTGCATGGGGCGGGCAGGGCGACGTGGCGGGAGGACACCTGACGGGATCGCAATGTGCGTGCCGCAGCGCCGACCGGCCTCCGAGGCGCTGCTTCGGGGGCGCGAGGCGCGTCGAAGGCCCTCCTGCCTTCCGTGGAGGCCGCCGTGCCGCAGGGCGAGGACAGCCTGGACGGCTGCCCACGCCCGGCGCGCCTCACTCGAACGTCATCGCGATCGAGCCCGTCAGGTTGCTCGCACCGGGAGAAGCGGTGTCGCGGTACCAGACCTGGAAGCGCCAGGTCTCCCCGGCCAGCGCGGCCGCCGTCGTAGAGGGGCGCGGAAGCCGCGTCACGTCGAGCTGGGCGTGTCCCTCGCCCCAGGGGGTCGCCATGCCGACCGCGTCGTTTGCGCGACCGATCGGGCTCCCGAGGCACAGATCACCGTCCGAGCCCCCCGGGCTCGGGGTGAATCCCGCGTCCCGCGCGACGAGCGGAAGGAAGCTCGCGCCCGCGGGCAGATGGCGAACGCCGAGGTGCAGACGGTTCTCGCTCGCCGCCGCGACGCCGACGGCGACGAGCTGACCGGCGCGGCCCGTGCTGTTGACGGTACCTGAGCACTCGGGCGTGCTGAGGGGCGTCTCCAGCTCCATGCGCAGAAGTCGGGTCTGCGGGTTCGAGACTCGTACGCGTCCGTACCCGTACGAGTCGTCACTGGAGAGGTCGAGGTCGTGCTCGAGCTGGAAACAGTCGAACGGGGTGCCCGCGAAGTCTGCGAGCGTCGTCCAGGAGACTCCGCCGTCGCGCGAGACTCCGATGCAGCCCACGCCGTCGACCCCGGTCGCGACGACGAGCTGCGGATCGATGTGCGAGCACGCCATGTGCGCAACGGTCGATGCGGCGTGGATGGGTGACCACGTGCCGCTCGCATCTCTCTCGAGAATGCTGCCCGGCGTGAATCCCGGCCCGTACTGCCGCCATCCGAGGAGGGTGCCCGGTGCGGTTCGGGGAGCGCGCACGTCGGCGTTCGACTGCTCGCCCGGATTCAGAACGAGTTCGTCGTCCAGCGGGTCGAGGCGGACCAGGCGAACCCATCGGCGCCAAGTGCTGCTGTCGGAATAGAGGTCCCAGAGCAACAGGCGACCGCCGTCGGGCGTGGCGACGAATCGGGTCGCAAGGACACCGTAGAACGGGTCGAACGACGGGTGGGTGCGCGCGGCGACCTCGAACCACGTCGCCCCACCGTCGAGAGTGGCGACGACTCGCTCGGAGAAGATGCTCCCGGAGACGATGCCGCCGAGGTTGAGCGCCATCACGTTGGGATCGACCGGGTGGCAGACCACGCCCCGCAGACGCTCGTTGAACGCGACTCCGAGCTGGACCGGCAGCGCGACGTCCATGAAGCCTGTCGCCGTGCGTCTCTGGAGCGAGCCCGGGCTCGAGGTGAAGGAGGAGCTCGCGCCGACGAGCAGGGCTCCGTCCGCGTCGAACGCGACCAGCTTGCTTCCCGCGGGTGGCAGGCCAGCGACGACGGACCAACTGCTCCCGTCGTCGTGTGACTCGTAGACCGATCCCGCCGACTCGCACACGAGATGCCGGGCATCGGTGGGGTCGAGCGCGAAGGCGCGGACGAGGTCGACCGCCGCGGGCGTGACGTCGACCGGCGTTTGGGCGAGGGACGAAGGGACGAGCGCGAGCGTGAGGAGGAACGAGCGAATCATCGGCAGAAGCGCTCGCGCGAACCCGTGCGTCCGGCAGACGGACGGTCCAAGGGTCGTGCGAGCGACGCGGCGGGGGAAGGGAGCGGGAATGCGTCGCCGGGCATCGCGGAAGACTCCGCCGGCTGCGACGCCCCGTCGCGATGTTCGCACGGCCCGGCTGCGACCGCAATGCTCCCGCAGGAACGGGAGCCGTCAGAACGAGAACGACGCCTCGAGCGCGGCCCCGGCCGACTCCTCGCCGATCTGCGCGCCGAGGCTCCAGCCGATCCCGAGGCCCGTCGGGCCGCCGATGCCCGCCGAGAACACGTCGGGGAACGTGTCGCGCAGGTCGTGGGCAAAGCCCGCCCGCAGGAAGACGCGTCCGCCGAGCGACGCCTCGCCGCCCATGCGGACGAACTGGCTCGTGCCCGCGTCCGAGAACGGACGGGCGGGGCGCAGGTCCGCCTCCGCGGTGAAGGTCACGGGGCCGCGCGAGACGGCGAGGCCCGCCGTCGGGCGCGCGCGGACGCGGTAGGTGAACGCGGGTCCGTCGAAGGCCGACGAGCGGACGTCTCGGCGGATCGCGTCGCGGACGGCGAGGCCAAGCAGCACGCCCTCCTCGAGCTCGACGGCGATCCCGGCGTCGACGTTGAAGAACTCCTCGCGCACCTCGCGCTCGCCCGCGCGCAGGTCGTCCACGAGGTCGTCGTCCTCGAAGGTGCTGACGGTGCGCACGAAGTTCGTCACGTCGATCGACGCGAACTTCGGTGTGACGCCAATCGAGAAGCGCGTATCGCCCCACCTCGCCTCGCGCGCGACCGTCACGCCGAACTCGGTCGTCTCGGCGCCGTAGACGACGCCCGCCGTGTCGAGCGCGTCGAGCTCCTCCGGCGTCGCCATCGGGTCGGTCAGGATCGCGACGTCGCTGTCGACGACGCGGGGGAAGAGGCGCGCCTCCACGCGGAGCCGGCCGGAGAACGCGACCGTCGCGTCGGTCAGCGGCAGCACGGCGGACACGCCGGAGTCCGCGCGCCCCACGGCCTCGCGCCCGTCCAGGTCCTGGAGCTGGTCGACGAGGATCGGCCGCAGCGCGTCCCCGCCCGGGTCCATCGCGTCGATGCGGGCCTGAAGCTCGTCGAGCGTGTCCTGGAACGTGTCGATGCGGTCCTGGAGCCCGTTTGGATCGCCGCCCGCGGCGCTCAGCCAGGACCCGAGCCCGCGCGGTACGCCCTCGTCGCGGAAGCGCACGAGCGCCGGGTTCGCGAAGGCGGCGGCGTAGGGCTCGGCGACGGCGACGCCGGTGCCGCCCATGGCGAACGCACGCGCGCCGGGCGCCGACTGGGCGGCGGCCGGCGCAGCGACGACGAGCGCGCCGAGGATCGGTGCGGCTGAGGCGAGGAGCGGGACGGAGCGCCACATGGGCACTCGGTTCTCGGTCGCCTGGGGAGCGACCTGAGCGGAATCGGGGATCGCCCCGCGGCACGAGGATTGCCCCCAAGCACGCGAGTCGCCGCCGCGACGTGACCCGCCCGCGTCGAGGCGCCACCGTCTTCCCACCCTGCGGCCGCCGTGAGGCCGGCGCCACCTCTGCCATGCTCGACCGCTCGCTCGCCGCGCTCACACTCCTGTGCGCAACCGCACTCGCCGCTCCCTCCGCCGCCGCACAGTGCCTCGTCGAGCGCTTCGCGTCGCCCTCGGGCCCGGTCGGCGTGCGCTTCGGGGCGGAGCTCGACGGTGCGCGCTTTCCACTCTTCTCCGGCGGCTACGCGGAGCGATCCATCGTGACCGGCGCCAGGGCACCGACCCATCGGGCTCTCCTCTGGCGCGGGCGGCAGCGGCCGAGTTCCATCGCCGTGGATTGGGATCCTCCGGTCACGCTCGACACGGGCTCCCGGACGTCGCAGCGCCGGGGGACGATTCGCCCAGCGTTGCGACCGACGGGCACCTCGTGGCCGTGGGAGTCCGGGCCGCGCCCGGCGGGGGCGAGGTGCATCTGTTCGCGGAGGGATCGAGCGGCTGGAGCCGGATCGCCGTGGTGTCACCGCCCCCCGGGTCCGGCGCCGAGCACTTCGGGGCGAGCGTCGACGTGTACGGGCGGACCCTCGTGCTCGGCGCGCCCCGGACCGACGCGGGCGGATTCACCGACGCCGGCGCGATCTTCCTCTTCGAGCAGCGCGCTGGCGCGTGGACGATGACCCAGCGCATCGACCCGCTCGTTGCGAAGGACGACGGCGTGTTCGGCTCCGACGTGGAGCTCGAGAGCACGATCCTCGCGTTCACCGAGTCGCGGTCGGAGACTCCCGGGGCGCGCGTCTTCGTCTACTCGTACACGCTGGAGGAGTGGCGCTTCAGCCGCACGATCGAAGAGGAGGTCACCGACGTCGAAGTCGGTCGCAACGCCGTCTACGTGGGAATCGATCGGATCACCGACGTTTTCCCCCAGCCGATCTCGGGCGTCCGCGTGTTCCGGAACGTCGTCCCGACCGCGCGCCCGAACCAGACGATCATCACGTCGCTGGACGTCGGCGGCGCGCCCGCGCGGATCAGCGCGGGGCACGGGCGTCTCGCGCTGCTGATGGACGACGGTCAGGTGCGGCTCTTCGGGCTCGACAGTTTCAACTTCGACGAGTTCTGGGCGCCGATCGACTCGCTCGAGAGCGGGTCCGGGCTGGTCGCGACGGACGTCGAGATCGTCTGGGATTCCGTCTGGACGGGGCACGCTCGGCCTGCGGCAGGGCCGCCCGGCGGAGCCGCCGCGGAGACCGTCGCGTGGCACTACTCCCAGCGCTCGATCGCAGGCTACCCGTTCGTTCGATCCGGCTGCGGGGGGACGGGAACGGCGCTGTCTCCGGACCCCAGGCTCGAGCCGCTCGCCGGGTGCTCCACCCTTCTCCGGAACGACCTCGTGCTCGAGGCGCGCGGCCTGCCCCCGGGGGAGGTCGTGCTGCTGCTCGCCGGGAACCTGCAGGGCGATCGGATCCCGGTGCTGGGTGGCGCCGCGGAGCTCTGCCTCGGTGACACGATCGGTCGCTTCGCGCCTCGCGTCGTTCCGAGCGGCGGCCGCGTGTTCTTTCCCGTGGACGTCGAGCGCGTGCCGGGGCCGACCGGGGTCGGGCCCGCCACCGCGGGGACCGCGATCTCGGTCCAGGCGATCGCGCGGGACAGCGCCTCTCCGAACGGCGGGGTCCTCACGAACGCTCTTCAACTGCTCGTCGAGTAGCGCCCGTGCGCCGCTCTACCCAGCGCTCGCCCTTCCTTCCCAACCCTCGTGCCATGACTCGTTCATCCGCCGCTGCGCTCGCACTGTCGTGCGCCACGCTCCTCGCGCCTTCCGTTGCGCACGCGCAGTGCCTCGTGGAGCGCATCGAATCGCCCCTCACTCTCGGCTGCGCGGAATTCGGCGCATCGATGGACTCCGCGGTCCGGCTCGCGCCGGACGGCGTCACGGTCACGGACCGGATCGTCGTCGCGAGCGCCTCCTGGCCGACCGCCCGCGCCTTCGTCTGGCGCGGCGTGCGTCCCGCGGGTGCGGCCGATGTCGTGTGGGACCCGCCGCAGATCCTCGACACCGGCATCCTTGCAGGCTTCCCGTGCGCGGAGACCGTCACGGTTGCGACCGACGGCACCACGGTGGCGGTCGGCGTCCGGCGCGGGACCGTGCTGCAGCGCGTGCATCTGTTCACGGACGGAGCCGACGGCTGGGCCCACGTCGGGACGCTCACGCCGCCGCCCGGGTCCGGCGCCGCGCGCTTCGGGGACAGACTCGACGTCTTCGGGCGCAGCGTGATCGTGGGCTCACCCGCGGCGATCATCGCGGGCGAGGAACGTGCCGAAGGCGTGTTCCTCTTCGAACAGCTCGGGGGAGAGTGGACGTTCGTGCGCCGCTTCGAACCCATTCAGTCGCCGATCCTCGGGGGCGCGCGTCTGGACGTCGGGATCGACGAAGACGTGCTCGCCTACACGAGCGGAGGGGGCGTGCGGATCTTCACGCGCGTCGCCGGCAAATGGCGGAACCGCCGCGACGTCTTCACTTTCGTCAGTGGCATCGAGGTCGCCCGGGATGCCGTCCTCATCAACTCCTACTGGATCGATCAGGTTTCGCTCGAGCCCTCCTCCGGTGTGGCGGTCTACCGCGGCGCCGGGACGTTCGACTTCCACGAGGTCGTCGTGACCTCACCCCTCACGTTCGAAGAACCGCTCGACATCAGCTACAGCGGCGGGAACCTCGTCGCGTTGCTCGACGGCGGTGAGGTCCGGAGCTACGCGCCGAACGAGCTCGGACTCCTCGAGCGGACCCCGTACTCCGTCGACACGCGCATGGCGGGGGCGGGAACGTCGGCGACGAACCTGGTCCTCGCCCACGACTCGCTCTGGACCGGGCACCCCTCCGCTCCCTTCGAGGAGCCGGACATCGAGGAGGAGGCCCGGGGGATCGTCGCGCGCTACGCCTTCGCGCGGTCGCTGGACGAGCATCCGCTCGTCGGTCCGGCCTGCGACGGGCCCGCCGGTTCGCCGTCGCTCGCGCTGCTCGCCGGCTGCCCGACCTACATCGAGAACGACCTGTTCCTCGAAGGATCGGGCCTGCCGCCGAACGAGTTCGTACTCCTGCTGGCGGGGGACATGCAGGGGGGCCCGATCCCGGTCCTCGGGGGAGCGGCCCAGCTCTGCATTGGCGGTGCGATCGGACGCGGAGAGCCACAGCTCGCGACGTCCACGGGCCGTGCGTTCTTCCCGTTCGACGTCGAGAGCGTTCCAAACCCCGGGGGGATCGGGCCCGCGGCCCGCGGAAGCACGCTCGGTCTGCAGCTGTTCGCACGCGACCTCGGGTCGCCCCTGGGCGGAGCGGTCTCGAACGGGCTTCGCGTGCAGATCGAGTAGCCGAGGGTTGCTGCTGCGGTAGCGCAGATCGCCCGCTCGCCAGAATCACCCCGTGGCGGCCTCGCCGGTCGCTCCTGCCATGCGCCTCGCCCTCGTCACCGCGCTCCTCGCGGCGTCCCTCCAGTTCAATTCGTCCGCCCAGTGCCTCGTCGAGTGGCGAAGTCCTTCCGACGCCCTCGGCGCGCGCACAGGAACGTCCATGGACGCGGCGCTGAGCCCCTTGACGGGTGACGCCATCGTCGCAGCGAGCTCGGGGTTCCCCACAGCGCGCGCGTTCGTCTACCGGGCGGACGGCGCGGCGCTCGCGCCGGGCTGGGGCGACGTCGAGGTCCTCGACACCGGTGTTCCGGGATTCACCCCGGTCTCCGTCGCGACGAACGGATCGGTGGTCGCGGTCGGTGCCGGGCGGGCCGCTGGGACGGGCCAGGTGTTTGTCTTCGTCGACGGACCCGGCGGATTCGTGCTCGCGGACGTGCTCCTCCCCCCGGCGGGATCGGGCGCGCTCGGCTTCGGTAGCGCGCTCGCCGTCAGCGGCCGTCGGATCGTCGTGGGTGCGCCGGGGACGGACACGGCTGGGCTCGACCGCGCGGGGGCGCTGTTCGTCTACGAGCAGTCCGGCGGCGGCTGGCGTTTCACCGAACGGATCGACTCCGTGATCCCGACGGAGCGCGCCGAGTTCGGCCAGACCTTCGCGCTCGACGGGGACCTGCTCGCGATCTCGGACCCAGGCTTCGGCGCGCGCGTGCTGCGGCGCACCGGGGCTGGCTGGACGCCGGAGTTCGAGGTGCCGGGTCTCGCCGAGGGGATCGAGATCCATGGCGGCGTGCTGTTCCGCGCCGACTTCGAGTTCATCCTCGACCCGTACGCCGTGGTCCGCGTGGTTCGTGTGTACAGCGACTCGAGCGGAGGGGGATGGGAGCTCAGGCAGACGGTGCCGTTCTCGCTCGAGCCGCTGTCGCCGCTCCCGAACGTGCTCCACGCCGACGCGGATCGGCTCGTTGCAGGCAGCGGAGCGGCCTCCCTCGGCGACCGGGCCCGGCCGATTCAGGTCTATCGGCGTGTGGCTCCGGACCTGCTGGTCGAGGAGTCCAACTTCGACGAGCGCGACGCGGCGCTCGGCGCTGGCCTCACGTCGGTCGTCGCCGTCGGATCGTCCGTCTGGGTTGGATCGGCCCGCGGCGAGGTGTTCGGCGTCGACCGTCCCGACGTGAACGGCGCGCTCGCGCGATTCGAGCTCGGGCTCGGCGGCTCGTTCCTTTGCGCCGGCCCGCGCCCGCTCGACGTTCGGAGCGGATGCTCCACGCTGCTCGAGAACGACCTCGAGCTGGAGGCGAGCGGTCTCCTCCCCGGACAGCCCGCGATCCTGCTCGTGGGGGACGGAACGGGTAGCGTCTCGATCCCCGGTGGTCTCACGGTCTGTGTCGGAGGCTCCGTGGGCCGCAGCGGCATCGTGGCGGTGGGCCCGACGGGGCGCGCCACGTTCCCGATCGACCTGGGTGCGGTCCCCGCGCCGAGCGGACCGGCGCCTGCGGTCGCGGGCCAGAATCTCGGCTTCCAGGTCTTCGCGCGCGAACCAGCGCTCCCGTCCGGGGCGATCCTCACCGAGGGCCTGCTCGTTCGGGTGCGCTAGGCGGCCACGCGCCGGCGGTCTCCGCCGGTCCGGAGTTCACTTCTGCCGCCCGAGCGCCGATGGTCTGGGCATGCCGCCGACGTCCCCCCGCACGTTCACGGCCCCGCCGGTGGCCCAGCGCCGCGGAGGCTCTCGGTGACGGCCGAGACCCACGACCTCGCCGTCGTCGGCGCTGGCATCGTCGGGCTGGCCGTCGCGCGCGCCGCCGCCCTTCCGCCGGACGAGGGCGGGCTCGGGGCGCGGGTCGTCGTCCTCGAGAAGGAGGACCGGGTCGCCGCCCACCAGACCGGGCACAACTCGGGCGTCCTCCACTCGGGCATCTACTACAAGCCCGGCTCCGCCAAGGCGCTGAACTGCCGGCGCGGGAAGGCGCTGATGGAGGCGTTCTGCGCCGAGCACGGCGTCGCGTACGAGCTGTGCGGCAAGGTGATCGTCGCCACCGACGAGGACGAGGTCCCGCGGATGATGAACATCTTCGAGCGCGGGCAGCAGAACGGGGTCGCCTGCGAGGTGGTGGGGAAGGAGCGCCTCGCCGAGCTCGAGCCGCACGCGAACGGGGTCCAGGCGATCCACGTGCCCGAGTCGGGCATCGTCGACTACGTCGGCGTCTGCGAACGGCTCGCCGAGCAGGTGCGTGAGCGCGACGGCGAGGTCCGCTTCGGCGCCGAGGTCCAGCGCCTCGAGGAGCGCCCAGGCGGCGTGCGCATCGAGACCCGGGCCGGCGACGTGCACGCGCGCGCCGCCGTCAACTGCGGTGGGCTCCACTCCGACCGCGTGCTCACGCGCTCCGGCGCGAAGCGTCCCGCGCGCATCGTCCCGTTCCGCGGCGAGTACTTCGACCTTGTGCCGAGCGCGCGCAGCCTCTGCCGGAACCTCATCTACCCGGTCCCCGACCCGGCGTTCCCGTTCCTCGGCGTGCACTTCACACGCGCCGTCAACGGCACGGTCGAGTGCGGGCCCAACGCGGTCCTCGCGTTCGCGCGCGAGGGCTACCGCAAGCGCGACGTGAACCCGCGCGACCTCTTCGACGCGCTCACGTACCCCGGGTTCCTCAAGCTGGCGGCCCGCCACTGGCGCATGGGGTCGGGTGAGATGTGGCGCTCCGTATCGAAGAGGGCGTTCGTGCGCGCGCTGCAGAAGCTCGTTCCCGAGATCTCCGTCGACGCGCTCGAACGCGCGCCCGCCGGCGTGCGAGCCCAGGCGCTCGGCCGCGACGGCGCGCTCGTCGACGACTTCTTCTTCGAGGACAGCGCGCGCATCGTGCACGTGCTCAACGCGCCGTCACCGGCGGCGACCGCGTCGCTCGCGATCGCCGAGTCCGTCGTCGAACGCGTGCGCCCGCGGCTCGAGGCCTGAGACCGCCCCGGACGAGCGCGGCGGCCGCGGCCCTCGGGTGAGAGGACCGCAGCCGCCGCGCGTCTTCGCCGGGAGGCCGGGCTCAGTACGTCTCCGTCTCCTCGTCGCCCGTGTTCTCGTCGTCGCCGTCGCCGTCGAAGCTCGGGTCGAGCGTCGTCGCCGACGTCGCGTCGCTGGCCACGTGACGCCACATCCGGACCCTCAGCGGCTCCTGGGACAGGTCCACGCGCGGGATACCGCTCAGGTCCAGCATCCCGTTCGCGATGCGGTCGTCGAAGTCGATCGTCAGCTTCGAGTGGCTCACCTCGCCGTTCGACTGCACGAAGTCGCGCTCGATCCGGACCTGATCTCCCGCGGTCATGTTGCCGTGGATCGTCACCCGCTTCGAGCCCGAGCTGTCGAGGTGGTAGTCCACGAAGTCGTTCTCGGCGTACATGAAGGCGTCCATGTGGTTGAGCGTTCCCGCGCGCTGGTCGCCGAACTGGATGTTGCCGGTGTTCGGGATGAGCGGGTCCTCGATCGCGACGAAGGCGACTGCGTCGTTCTCGGGATCCGTGTAGTAGAGGTTGTCGCCGAACGTGATGTTGCCGCGCACGACGAACGTGACGCGCACCGGCTCGCCGCTGTCGTTCTCGAAGCGGAACGAGAACGAGGGCGAGTTGTCCAGCCAGAGGTTCCCGTCGATGTAGAAAGTCTTGTCGGTGCCCGACACGCCGCTGAGCGTGATGGGGGCCGCGTCGGTGCCGTCCTGCGCCGCGTCGCGGTTGGCGGCCTCGTACGGATCCTCGAGGAAGAAGTCGTCCCTCTCGGTCGTGTCCGTCAGGCGCGTGCGGTCCGACGGGTTGCGCCGGAAGATGTGCGCGGGGTTCGACTCGGGGAGCTGATCCGCCGTTCCGCCCGCAGGTGCGGTACCCGGCGTCGAATCCGCGAACAGCGCCGCCACGTCGTAGTCGTGGTTGACGTCGTACGACATCGACGCGATGTCGGGGTCCATCTCGCTGTGGCCCATCGTTCCGGACACGCCGGCGATCCGGCCGCCTGCCCGCGCGTCGCCCGTGATGCTCGCATCGCCGGTCACGAGCAAGTTCCCGGCAGAGTAGATGCTGCCGAGGATCTCGTCGGCGTCCTCCTCCTCACCTCCGAGCTTCAGCGCGTAGGCGAGGTCGCCCGAGCGGTTGCCGGCGAAGATCGCGTAGTCGTAGAGCGGCGAGCTCGGGAAATCGACGACGGCCTCGATGCGTTTGGCGGAGCGACCCACGCGCCCCTCCGCGTCGATCCGAACCACGCCGCCACCGAGATCGGTGATCGTCGCCCAGCCGGTCCCGGTGCCGAAGGTCAGCGGGCTCGCCGCCGAACCACTCGCGGCAGGCAGCGAAAGGCCGCGCTCCAGCGCGCTCTGCGCGTCGCCGAGCGCTCGCAGCGCGGCGGCGTTCGCGAGCCGATCGGCCTGCCGGTCGTCCAGGTCGGAGCGGTCGGCCGCCGAACCCGTCGTGGTCAGCGACGTGAGCGCGAGCCCCGCCGTCCCCAGCAGCATCACCACGGGAAGCACCACGACCAGCGCGCTGCCCCTCTTCGCGTCCTTGCGGCTGCACGTAGCCGCACTCCCCGGCGCGCCGCGCCGGGCGTTCCAAGCCCTCATCGTTCCCTCTCCTCTTGCCCTTTCTTCTCTCTCGAACGCGCCCGCAAGTGCCGTCGCGGACGCGTGTGCTCGTCGTCGCAGCTCTAGGGCTGCATCTCGATCTGGAAGGCGGACGTGCGCACCTGCAGCGTGCCGCCGTCGTCCACCACCCCGAGCGCCCAGCGGACGGTCAGTCGTCCCCCCGACTCGGCGATCGAGAAGCCCGGTTCGTCGACCAGGCCGTTCCCGTTGTCGTCCGCGCCGCTCCCGGCCTCGCCCGGGAACCACTCGAGCACCCCGCGCGCGAGGACCAGCTCGACCGGTGACGCCGCCGCGGCGTCGGGCACGTGCACGACCTCCAGCTCGTCCACGAGGCCGTCGCCGTCGTCGTCCCGGCCGTTGTCGAGCTCGGTCGTCTCCATGCGGAGGAAGAGCCTCTGCTCGGGCCCGAGGACGACCGCGCCGCCGCTCCAGTCGACGATCTCGTTGAATCGCACGTCCGTCTGGTACGGGATCGGATCGCCGGGGCCGGGCAGCGGGAAGATCGGATCGACCGTGCCGGCGCTCGCGTTCTCGAGCGTCGTGCGCAGCTCCTGTCCCAGCTTCCGCGCCTTGCGATCGATGTCGAGGACCGCGCTGGTGCTCTCCATGAGACCCGAGGCCGACTGCATCGAACGCATCACGCCGCCGAGCAGGACGGCGAACACCGTCGCCGCGATCGCCACCTCGACGACCGTCATGCCGCTGCGCGGTCCCATCGAGCGCTTCGTCATCGTGATCACCACTGCGAGAGCATCCCGTCGACGACTACACGCCCGCCGCGCCAGTCGACCTCGATGCGGACGGGGAGCAGCCGGTACGAGGTGGACTTGTCGTTCGCGTCGATCGCGCCGTCGAGGTCGAGGTCCGCGGGCAGACCGAAGCGCGCGTCGTTCAGATCCTCACGAAGCGTGCCCGGGGCCGCGTCGGTCTCCGGGAACAGGATCGCGCCGACGGCACCGTCTGCATCGTCGGTGCGAGGATCGAGACCGTCGACGGTGAAAGTCGGTCCCGGCGAGTCGGCGGCGTCGTCGGCCGTCGAGGCGTTGTAGTCGGCGTAGACCGTCGCGAACCCGTGCGCCTCGAGCTGAGCGAACATGGCCTCCGCGGCCTCGTACGCGATCGCCTTCTCGCGGGCGCCGCCCGCGTAGCGCGCTGAAGACGTGATCGACACGGACGTCAGCGCCACGGCGACGATGAGGATCGACATCGCCATGAGGACGTCCACGAGGGTCATCCCGGCGCGGGACGGACGCGGCGCTCGATCCGGCACCGCGGTCAGGCTGTGTACTTTGGCAGGCACGGGTCGGCCATCGGCCCGGTCCGCGCGATTGCTTGACGCCCAATCCGGAGCACAATCAGGTTGGGACCGTTCGGTGGGCGCCTGTCGTCCTCCGGGACACCCGCGTTGCGCGGGTGGGACGTCCCCTCCCGATCCGGAGCACCGACGCGCTCAGCCGCTCGCGTTGCGAAGGGCTCGGCGGAGCGCCCAGGAGACGAGATCGCTGACGACGACGAGCGCAGCGCCGAGCGCGACGAGCAGCGCGAGATCGGCGAAGCGCTGCGCGGCGCGCTCCTGGACGACCCAGTGCCCGATGCTCACGAAGCCGAGCATGCCCAGGGCCGTCGACTCGCGCACGCAGGTCTCGAACCGATAGAAGGCGTACGTGAAGAGGCGAGGTGCGGCCTGGGGGAGCTCCGCGGTCACGTAGGTGCCGGGCGCGGATGCTCCAAGTCCCCGATAGGCGCGCGCGGCGCGAGGATCCAGGTTCTCGAGCGTTTCGCCGAACAGCCGGCCGAGTACGCCCGCGTTGTGAACGGCGAGCGCGAGGACCGCCGCCCAGGCGGGGCTCTGGAACACGGCGCCGAGGAGGAACGCGAGCACGTACTCGGGCGTCGCCCGCAGAACCACGCAGAGCCAGCGGAAGGCTCGACCGAAGCGCTGCGCACGGCCTGCGCGCCTGCGTGCGGCGAGCGGCGCGAGCAGCAGCGCGCCCGCCGACGCGAGTGCGGTCGCCGAGACGGCGAGAAGAAGAGTCGACAGGAGCGCGGCGAGGTTCCGTCCTCGGAGTCGCGGCGCGAGCCAGCGACCGAACGCGTCGAGCTTCTCGCCCTCCGGCGCGGCGCGCACGTCCGCGGGCACGAGGTCCACCGTCACGAACCGCTCGAGCGCATCGGCGCGCCGCGCGCTGAAGAGATCACCGGGCCGGAGCGCGGGACTCGACCACGCCAGGGCGACGAGGCCGACCGCCAGAACGACCGTTGCGACCAAGAACCGGCTTCGGCGGCGCGCGCGCCGCAGCTCGGCCAACGTCTTCGCGGACGCGCTCATCGGCCGATCCGCCTCCGCACGGCAGCGCCCCACGCCTCGGCGCCGAGCGCCAGCGCGATCATCGCGTAGAGGTAGGTCCAGACCTCGCGCAGGTGCAGGTTCTCGAAGGACTGCACCAGGTACAGCCCGAGGGTCGGGTGCCCGAAGAAGCCCAGCACGGCGGCGGAACGCAGCGCGCACTCGAAGCGGTAGAAGCCGTACGAGACGAGGTCGGGCGCCGCGTTCGGGAACAGGCCGAGCGCCAGCGCGCGTCCGCGCGGGACGCCCGCCATCCACAGCGCGTGCCACGCGCGGCGGTCGGCCTCGTCGAGCATCTCGGAGCCGATCTTGGCAAGCACGCCCGCGAACGGGAGAGCGAGCGCGACGACACCGGACGCCGGGCTGAGTCCGAGCGCGCTCAGGAAGAGGATCGCCCAGAGGAGCTCGTGGACCGAGCGCAGCAGCGCGATGACGAGGCGCGCCGACCACTGCGCCGCGCGCGCGAGGCGGGGGACGGAGTCCGACCGCGGGTCGCCGCGTGTCCAGAGGGCGTCGGACGCCAGGAGCGCGAGCGGCGCGGCCAGCGGAACGGCGAGGCTCATCGCGGCCGCCGCGAACAGCACGGTGCGGAGCGCCGCGCCGAGTACGCCGAGCAGGAACGGCTGGACGCCGGGGACGCTCGGCGGATCCTGGTAGTCGAGCGCGGGAGTGAAGGCGGCCGCGAAGAGGTCGCGCGCGAGTTCGGCACCGGCAGCGCGTGGTACGAGGCCGGCGGGGCCGAGCCCGAGCGCCCACGCTGCCGTCAGCGCGGCGGCGGAGACACCGAGCGTGGCGAGCACACGCGCGGGGAGCGGGCGGCGGCGGACGCTCATTTGGCGCGCGGGGCCGCGTTCGCGCCCTCGAAGAGCGCGTCCACCTCGTTCGACCGGAGCGCCTCCGGCGCCGCGTCGAAGACGACACGACCCGCGCGCAGTCCGATGAGACGCGGGAAGAGACGCCGCGCGAGCCCGACGTCGTGGAGGCTGACGACGAGCGTCGCCCCGCGCTCGCGCGCGACGGCCTGGAGCAGTTCGAGCGTCGCGCGCGCCCGCGCCGGGTCGACGGACGAAACGGGTTCGTCGGCGAGCAGGCAGCCTGGCTCCTGGAAGAGCGCACGGGCGACGGCGACGCGCTGCTGCTGACCGCCCGAGAGCCGGTCGACGCGCTCGAACAGCGCGTCGCCGATCCCGACGCGCGACAGGAGCGCGTGCACCTCTTCCTGGAGGGCGCGTCCGGGGAACAGCGTGCGCAGCGGTCCGCGCACCGCGCCCCAGCGCCCGAGCCGGCCGGCGAGCACGTTCGTCAGCGCCGTCTGCACGGGAACGAGCGCGTGGTCCTGATGCACGAAGCCGATGCGCGCGCGGAGCGCCCGACGTTCGCGCTCGCTGCGCGCGGCGAGCGGGCGGCCGTCGATCAGCGCGACGCCGCCGGTCGGTTCGAGCGCACCCGCCAGGACGCGCAGCAGGGTCGTCTTGCCGGCGCCGCTCGGGCCGATCAGCGCGACCATCTCGCCCGGATCGACGCGGAGGTCGAGGCTGCGGAGGGCCTCGTTCGCGCCTAGCTCGACGCGTACGCCGCTCAGCCCGAACCCCAGCGGGGTGCGCTCGCCCAGCGCCCCCCCGGGACCCCGCGCGGCGTTCTCGCGCGCCGGGCCCTCGCTGCCGGGGGAAGCGTTCAACCGGACACGAGCCCCAGCTCCTGGCAGAGCTCGGCGAGGGCGCGGAAGTCGTCGTTGTCCGCGGTCGCGAGCCCCTCCGGCCGCTGCAGCGCGTCGAGCAGCGCCGGGTCCGTGATCCCGACGAGGGCGGACTGGAGTCGGTCGACGAAGCCGGCCCCGAACGTCTCGTCGAGCGCCGGGTGCGCCGTCCAGTTGTAGTCGGCGTACGTCGGCGTCTGCCAGATCTCGACGCAGCGCGCCGGATCGATGTCCCCGCGCTCGACGAGGTCCGCGTAGGTCCGGTAGTTGAGGACGCCGGCGTCCCACGCGCCGGTCTCGACGTTGCGCGCGACGATCGGGTGCTTCCCGCCGTTCAGATTGACCTCGCCGAAGAAGGCCTCGGGCGGCCCGCCCGTCTCGGCCCTCACGAAGTGCTCGGGCATGACCCGGCCGGAGGTCGAGTCGGCGTTCCCGAAGCTGAACCGGACGCCCTCGAGCCCGGAAGGGAACGCCTCGGAGCGCTCGAGCCCGAGCGAGACGTTCGCGACAAAGCTGGAGCGGAACTCGAGGTCTGTACGGCCGCACGCGATCACGCGGGCGCCGGGCACGGCAGCCCGCGCCTGCACGCCCGTGACGCCGCCGAACCAGGCGAGCTGGACGTCGCCTCCCTTGAACGCGGCCACCGAGGCCCCGTAGTCGGCGACCGGCACGTACTCGACGGCCACGCCGAGCTCTTCCGAGAGCGCTGCCGCGACTGCCGAGTACTTCGGGTCGAGCTCGGTCGTTCGATGGTCCGGGAGCGCGGTGATCCGGAGGACCGGAGCGTCGCCGTTTCCACTGCTGCACGCCTGCAGCGGCATCAGCAGAGCGAGGAGCCCGAGCAGTGCGAGGCGCGCGATCGGCGCGCGGCGCGGGGCGGAGAGGGTGGCCGTCATCGTCGATACGCGTGGAGGGATTCGCGGTCGCTCGCGCGCGGGATCCTACCATCGGGTAAGTCCGGGACATCGGTAACGGCAGCGTTGGCGAATCGTCCGCCCGGGAACTCACTCTTGACGGGAGCGCTCCGCTCACCGACTCTCGAACCCGATGACACGCCCGCAACGCTCCGCCGCGACCCGCACGCGCGCCGCCACCGGTGCGTTCGAGTCCGGCTGACCGCTCTCCGTGAGCGGCGGCGTGTCCGTACTGTGCGTCCGAGGACTTCCCACGCGTCCCGGCGTGCCCTCCGCATCGATCCCTGTCCCGGGATCGACGCGTCGTCCGCTCTGAACGTCGTCCGCTCCCGCGGGCGGCTCCGCCGTTGGAGGGCACCCGGGCAGCGACGACCACATGGACGACATCCGACCGAGCGGCGAGTCTGCCGATCCGCAGTCCGAGGACGCTCACGCGTCGCCCGAAGCGAGCCCGCGGCGCGAGACCTCGCGCCGCGATCTTCTCGGCCTCGCGGCGGCCGCGGGCGCCGGCGCGCTCGCCGGCGACGCCAAGGCTCGCACGGCGCAGTCGCCCGAGGACCTCTACATGCCGGAGGAGCACTGGCGCGATCGGATGACCGCGCCCGACGACGGCAAGGAGTACGGCTGGCTCGTCGACGCGCGCCGCTGCTTCGGCTGCCACGGCTGCGAGGTGGCCTGCAAGGCGGAGAACGACGTGCCGCTCGGCAACTTCATCCGGCAGACGATCTACCACGACACGGAGCGCGAAAGCGGGCAGCGCATGCGCGTCATGGTCCCGATGGCGTGCCAGCACTGCGAGGACGCCCCGTGCATCAAGGCCTGCCCTTGCGGCGCGCTGCACAAGGGCGCGGGGGGCTCGGTGCAGGTGAACTACGACAAGTGCTCGGGCCACGCCGCGTGCAAGGACGCCTGCCCGTACGGCGCCATCTACATCGATCCGGTCGCCAACCAGGCGGTCAAGTGCCACAACTGCACGCACCGCCTCGAGCACGACATGGACCCTGCGTGCGTCGCGACGTGCCCGAGCGAGGCGCTCGTCTTTGGTGACCTCGCGGACCCGGACTCGAAGATCAGCCGCATGAAGCGCGACATCGAGGCCGAGGAGGCGGCCGGCGCCGACAAGGGCGTCGAGCGGCTGCGCGAGGACATCGGCACCGAGCCGCGCATGCACTTCGTGACGGACGAGGAGACGCGTACGGAGAAGTGGGCCTCGAAGGTGCCCGGCCCCGGCCAGAGCTACCACCCCGACGCGTACTCGGTGTACGAGTGGCAGGAGACGACGCCCCCGCACGAGCGGATCGAGCCGCCGACGCCGGGTGTCGACGACGAGGAGTCGGGCCGATGAGCGCATCCCAGGATCGAACCGCCTCGCGGCGCCGCTTCCTCGCGCTGGGCGCAGCGCTGACCGCGGGCGCCTGTGCGTCGAGCCCGAAAGGCAAGAAGGACGACCGTACGCCGCCGACGGACGCCGAGAACCTGCGCGTCTGGCAGGCCGGGGCGGGCAAGCCGTACGAGGTCAAGGCGCCCGGCGTCTGCACGCTCCCCGGGCCGAACAAGAAGACCCGCTTCCCCGATCCCGACAAGTACAAGGACGTCGAGCGTGTGCACAGCATGTGCCAGCTCTGCTCGACCGTCTGCGGTATCACCGGCATCGTCAAGGACGGCCGGATCATCAAGGTCGAGGGGAATCCGAACGACCCGAACTCGCGCGGGCGTCTGTGCGCGCGCGGGCAGGCGGCGCTCAACCACCAGTACCACCCCGAGCGCCTCCTCTACCCGCTGCGCCGGGTCGGGCCGCGCGGCAGCGGGCGCTGGAAGCGCATCACGTGGGACGAGGCGTACGACGAGATCGCCGAGAAGCTCCGCGGGGTCCTCGACTCCGGCAAGCCCGAGGAGTTCGCGTTCCACCAGGGCCGCAGCCGCACCAAGGACGCGGTGGCGAACTTTGTGCGCGCGATGGGGACGAACACGCAGCTCAACCACCGCGGGCTGTGCTCGGCGGCGCGGCGCGCCGCCAACCTCACGTACCTCTTCGAGTCCGACTGGGACCTCGGGGACTACGAGCGCTCGAAGTACATCCTCAACTTCGGCTCGAACATGTTCGAGGCGCACCAGGGGCACGTCGCTGGTGCGCAGCGCGTGCAGCGCGGGCGCTTCGAGAACGGCGCGAAGCTCGTGACGTTCGACGTGCGCATGTCGAACACGGCGGGCAACTCGGACGAATTCTTCATGCCGTCGCCGGGAACCGACGGCGCAGTGGCGCTGGCGATGGCGCACACGATCCTCTTCGAGCGGCTCTACGACGCCACGTTCCTCGACGAGTGGACGAACGTCACGATCGACGAGCTCAAGGCCGAGATGGAGCCGTACACGCCCGCGTGGGCGGAGAGCGTCTCCACGGTGCCCGCAGCCGACATCGCGCGCATCGCCCGCGAATTCGCCGCTGCGGCGCCCGAGGCGACGACGATGTGCAACCGCGGGTCCTCCGCGCACGTCAACGGCTACTGGAACGACCGCGCGATCGTGCTGCTCAATGCGCTCGTCGGCAGCGTCGGCGTACCGGGCGGCTTCTGCTGGATGTTCACCGGCGGCTACGACAAGAAGCGCTTCCCGCCGCCGAAGGGGCCGAAGAAGCCGAAGATCCCGTCGATCCTCGCCGACCCGCCGGAGTTCGCGCTGTCGAACGTCTGGAACACGATGCGCGTGGGCGAGATCGTCTACTGGTACCTCAAGACCAAGCGCGCGAAGATCCAGGTCTACATGACCTACAACATCGACTCGCCGCTCACGTGGCCCGAGACCGGTGTGACGCGCGAGGTGATGCTCGACGAGGAGGCGATCGGCTTCCACGTGTGCATCAACCCGTTCCTCAACGAAACGGGTTCGATGGCGGACATGGTGCTGCCGTGGACCACCTACATGGAGCGCTGGGACGTCGACGCGCGGGGGGCGTACAACCTCAAGCCCTACCTCTCGATGCGGCGTCCGATGGTGGACGCCCTCGGCGAGGCCAAGGACGTGCGCGAGATCTTCCCGGAGATCGCGCGCCGCGTGGGGGGCGAGGTTGCGAAGGCGTACCCCATGCAGGGGATGCAGGAGTACATGACGGAGTGGGTCAAGAACGTGCCCACGCCGGACGAGGACGCGTCACCGATGGAGTATCTCGAGCGCGTGGGCGCGTTCGAGGACCCGGACGAGGATCCGTACTTCGTGCCGTATCTGAAGGAGCTCTCCGACGCGGACCTCGAGGGCGCCGAGCTCGACGAGGCGACCGGGATCTGGACGAAGGACGGCAAGGGCATCGGCGTCGAGCACCGCGGCCGCGCGGTCCTCGGCTTCAAGACACCGAGCCGCCGGATGGAGGTCAAGTCGGAGTTCGTGCGCCGCACGGGCCTGAACGAGGACACGAGCGACCTCACGAAGCTCGCCAACTCGAAGGGGAAGAACCGGCCGGACTACCACAAGGGCAGCGACGTCGACATCTACCCCTGGCCCAAGTACGAGCCGATCGACGAGCACCAGGACATGCGCGACGATCAGCTCGTCATGACGTCGTTCAAGTGGAACGTCCACAACCACGGGCGGACGGCGAACCTCAAGTGGTGCTCCGAGATCGTCCACTCAAACCCGGCGTGGATCCACCCGGACACGGCGAAGCGGATGGGGCTGAAGGACGGCGACTTCGTCGAGCTGACCGGCCATCGGTCCGTCTACCTGGCGCGTATCACGCCACCGAGCCTCGGGCTCGGCAGCGGTGAGATCGAGAAGAAGATGCGCATCCCCGTGTGGATCACGCCGAGCGTGCACCCGAAGGCGCTGGCGATCTCGAACTCGCTTGGGCACTGGGAGTACACGAGCGTCGCGCGGGGGGTGAAGGGCAACGACGACGTCGGCTCGCGCGCCGAGGGCATGGACCTCGCCGGCTACCGCGACCCCGACTGGGAGCGCAACATGTGGTGGGAGGACGAGTCCGGCGGCGACCCGACGAAGTGGGTCAAGAACCGCGGCAACGGCTGGGCCCAGAACCAGGTGCTGCCCATCGCGGCGGATCCGATCTCGGGCCAGCAGGCGTTCCACGACACGGTCGTGACGGTGAGGAAGATCACCTGAGCGGGCAGGCGGAACTGGCGGCGGCGGCGCGGCTGCTCGGCGACCTCGTGCTCGTCGAGCTCGACGAGGCGCGCCTCGCGCGGCTCGCGGAGCCCGACGTCGCGGCCGCGCTGGCGGCCGTCGGTGTCGAGGTCCCCGACCCCGCGTCGGCGGACCTGGACGAGCTCGCGGCGGAATTCCACGGCGCTTTCCTGCAGCCGACGTCGGGCGGCGCGCCCCCGGTCGCGTCGCTCTGGACCGAAGGCCGCTTCGAGGGCGACGCCGCGGCGCGCGTGCGCGAGCTCGCGAAGAGCGCTGCCGTCGACTTCGACGGCGTCGAGGCGCGCGGCGCGCCGATCGACCACGTCGGCTCGCTGCTGCACCTCTGGGCGGCGACGGTTGAGCGCGCGCCGTGGGTGGCCGAGGAGCTCGCGGGCGTGCACATCGCCGCGGTCGCGCCGGCGCTGGAGCGCGTCGCGAGCACGCCCGATTTCTACGGGCAGGTGGCGCGGGCTGTGCTCGGGCTGCGCGTCGCGCTCGAGGGCGCTGCCTCGCCGGAAGAGGCGTAGCCGAGCGTCGCCGGGACGAGCGTCCGGCGGGATGGAGTCCGGGCTTCGACGCCGAGCGCCGGCCCCAACGCTCCGGCGCGCTAGTCGAACTGCAGCCGACGGCCGATGCGCTCGAGCATGTGCGCCGGGCTGATCGAGCCGACGTGGAGTTCGGCGCGCACCGTCTCGGCCACGCACTCGAGCATCGAGTCGTGGAAGGTGATCGCGAAGTGCCGGTGCTTCTCGTACATCGCCGGGTCGTGGCGCGAATGGACGCGGTTGCGGCGCTCCATCTCGACGACGAGGGACGACGGCCGCACCTCGTACGCTCCGTAGGGTTCGAGGCCGCGCGAGTAGAGCGGGTGCCCGTCGATCGCCTCGTCGTTCGGCCCGCCCGTGCGCAGCTCGAAGACGGGGCGGAAGTACACGAGCGCAACCGACTCGTCGCTCTCCCGGCGTTCCCGCCCAGGCGTGAAGACCTGCCACGGCGCGTCGTTCCGGCCCGCCGTCCCCGTGTGCGCGTAGTACGCGACCGTAACCGCGCTCTCGTTCGCCACGACGACCGGCGCAGGCGTGGCCGTCGTGGGGTGAGGGATCATCGCGGCCGGCAGGACGCGGTCCTCGTCGCTCACCGTGTACATGTCGCTCCTCCGGTCGGAATGAGTCGTTCGAACTCCGATCGAGCCCGGCGGCCAGCCGGGGTCACTCTCGCCGCAGGACCGGCCGGGTCCCCGCTTCGAACGGCCCGAACGACTGCGTCGTGCCGTCGAGCCACGTCACGTCGACGGACTCGAGCCGGGGCTGGGCGCCCAGTCCGACGTGTACGCGCGGGTCGTTGCTCGCGCAGTAGGAGTACGTGCGCTGGACCTGGCGGAGCACCGCGACGTCGCCGAGCCGGTAGCGGACTTCGGCGCCCACGGCCGGGAGACCGTCGCGGTCGAGCACGGACAGCGTCACCGCACCGCCCTGCTTCTCGGCCACGTTGCGCAGGATCCGGAGCCGCCCGCGCATGTCGTTCAGGACGACGTCGACGTCGCCGTCCTCGTCGATGTCGCCGAACGCCGCGCCGCGGCCCGTCGTGAAGGGCTCCGCCTGGACGATCGCCTCGGCGGGCAGCACCTCGAACCGACCCTTCGCTCCGCCGCGGAAGACCTGGTCGGGCTCCGCGAGCCGGTTCGTCGGGTCGGGCGGATCGCCGGGGTACTTCACGCCGCCGTTCGCGGTGTAGAGATCGAGCTGCCCGTCGTGGTCGAAGTCGACCAGGCCGATTCCGAAGCCGGTGCGCGCGAGGCTCGCCGACGTCGTGCCGCTCTGTCCCGACGCGTCGCGAAACCCTCGGCGTCCGCCCCGATAGAGCGTGTTCGTCTCGCCCTCCAGGTGGGTCAGCATCAGGTCCCAGCGTCCGTCGTGGTCGACGTCGGCCATCGAGATGCCCATGCCGGCCTCTGGGATCCCGGTCCCGCTGAGCGCACAACCGAGCTCGGGCCCGCGATCGACGAGCGTTCCGTCGGGCGCCGTGCTCCAGAGCTGGTTCGCCATGCCGTCGTTCGCCACGTAGACGTCGAGCCCGGGCCGGTCGTCGATCCGTCCCCACGCGATGCCGAAGCCGTTGCCGTACGACTTGTCGAGACCGATCTCGACGCTCGCGTCCTCGAAGGTCCCGTCGCCGCGGTTGCGGAGGAAGCTGTCGCGCGCGGGGTCCTCGTAGCTGTTGGGCGAGCAGTAGGTCGGCTCGCCGCGCGTCGTGCGGCAGAGACGCTCGGCGCCCGGGGACCAGTGGATGTAGTTCGAAACGAAGAGGTCCTGGTCGCCGTCCACGTCGAGGTCGAGGAACGCCGCGCACGTGCCCCACGCGTCGCCCGCGGCGTTCGCTGCCTCGGTGACGTCCTCGAAGCGCCCGTCGCCCACGTTGCGATAAAGCACGTTGGGCCCGACGTTCACGACGTACAGATCGACCTTCCCATCGCCGTCGTAGTCGCCGACCGCGCAGCCGTAGCCGAAGCCACCGTCGCCGACACCGGCGCTCTCGGTCACGTCGTCGAACGTTCCGTCGCCGCGGTTCCGGTACATCCGGTTCGTGGGAAGCGCGCTCGACGGTGTTCCGTCCTCCGGAGCGAGATCCGTTCCCTGCAGCAGATAGAGGTCGAGGTCGCCGTCCGCGTCCATGTCGAAGAGCGCGACGCCGCCCGCGCCGACCTCGGGCATCCAGTGCCGGACGGGGCCGACGTCGTGCAGGAAGTCGACGCCGACCTCGACCGCGACGTCCTGGAGCCAGACTGCGGCCGCTGCACCCGGCGACGGCCCGGACTCGCTGGCGCCGTCGCCGCTGCAGCCGACGAGCGTGATCGCGCCGAGAAGGATCGCATTCCGGAGCATCAGTACCCACCCCGGGTCAGGATCTGGTCGGCGCGCTGCGTGAGGGAGTGCCCGGGCGCCAGGCGCACCATCTCGCGCTGTTCCCGACGAGACTCGTCCCCGCGGCCCGCGCGCAGCAGGGCGCCGCACAGCTGGAACCGCAGTTCGAGCCGGTCCGCGCCCCGATCGATGCCCTCCCGGAGGATCGAGACGGCCGACAGGGCGCCGCCGTAGCGCTCGGCGGGCGCCATCATCTCGCGGTAGAGGAGTTCGCTCTTGTCGCCTCGCTCGATCGCGCTGCGGTACGCGCCGACGGCCTCCTCGTCGCGCCGCAGCGCCGCCAGCGTGCGGGCGAGCTCCACGTAGGCGCGCGCGCTGTCCGGCGCGAGCGTCGTCGCGTTCGCTGCGCTCAGGCGCGCGCGCTCGAGGTGTTCGCGTTGCGCGTCGGACTCCAGCTTGGCTGCGAGACCGAGGAGCGCAGCTGCGCGCTGGATGTGGGGGAGCTCGTGGTCCGGGTCCGCCGCGACGCAGGTTTCGACGACGGCGAGCGCCTCCTCCGGGCGCTGCGCCGCGATGTACGCGGCGGCGAGGCTCGTCGCCGATTCGAAGTCGTTCGGGTCCTCCGCGTGCAGCTTCTTGAGGACCGGGATCGCCCGGTGCGGATTGCTGTCGTTGATGAGCTTGTTGGCCCTCGAAAGCCGGGACGCGCGGCTGACCAGGAACCCCTTGGCCTCGCGCGACCCCGGCGAAACCAGCTCCGGGCGGCCGCGGAAGACTTCGACTGCGCCGCGCGCCTCGGCCGCTTCGCCCTTGCGGCCGAGCATCGTGTAGGCCGAGCCGATCTGGAACTGCACGTAGGGCTCGCCCGGGAGCCTCTCGCCAGCGTCCTCGAGGAACGCGAGCGCCGCCTCGCCCTCACCGCGCTCGAGTGCGACGAGCCCGCGCCCGAGCTTCGCGAGCCCGACCGACGCTTCCCGCAGGACCATCGTTTCGAACGCGGCGTCGGCCTCGTCGAACTCCCCGAGGTCGAGCAGTACGCACCCGAGGTCGTACCGCGCGAAGTGGAAGCTGTCGTCCATCGCGAGCACCTCGCGCAAGAGCGACGCCTGCTCCTCGAAGCGTCCCTGGCGGCCCGCGAGCGCCGCGAGCTGGTAGGGGATCTCGGGGTCGGTCGGATCGAGCTGCCGAGCGTTCTCGAACGAGGGCGCCGCCAGCGCGTCCGCCTCGTTCGCGGCGAGCGCGAGACCGAGCTTCATGTGGGCGGCGGCGCTCCCCGGGGACGCGACCGCCTCCGCCTCGAGGCGTTGAAGCAGATCCATCAGCGTGGCGTCGGACGCGAAGTCCTCCGGAACCGAGACGGGCGTCGGCGGCGGGTCGCCGCAGGCGACGGCGAGGAGAACCAGGGCCCAGGCGAGGGGCCGGCGGAGGATCGGGTGGGGCCCGGCAGGGGCACTCTCCAGACAGCTCTTGTGCATCGAGTCCCGATCGTACCGCGCGCCGGACAGGCTCCCGCTGCGGCCGTGCGACGCACCGGTGCGGGGCGGAGGCGGATGGGGGGCTGTGCCGCCACTGCGCCTCGGGCGATCTCCGTGCGCACGTCGGCCGACTCTCCGGTGGATCGGCCGTTTTTTGACCGATTGATCTAGATATCGCCTGCCATCCGGACCGATCAGTCCAGAATTCCGCCATGCCCCGAGGTCGCCCCAAGGAGTTCGTCCGCGAAGAAGCCCTCGCCCGTGCGCTCGAGGCGTTCTGGGCCGGCGGGTACGTCGCGACCGGGCTCGGTGACCTGACCGCGGCCATGGGGATCGGCCGCCAAAGCCTCTACGACACGTTCGGCGACAAGCGCCAGCTCTTCATGGAAGCCCTCGACGCCTACTGCAACGGCCAGCAGGCCGCGATGCGTCAGATGCTCGAGGGCGCCGAGACGCCAGGCGCGGCGCTCGTCCGTTTCTTCAACGCATGGCCCGAATTCATGGCAGGACCGATGTCCGACGGGTGCCTCGTCATCAACACGATCGGTGAGGCCGCCAGCCTCGGCGACGATGCGATCACGCGCACCCTCCGCGAGCACATGGACGACTTCACGGCCTTCGTCGAAGAGCTCGTGCAGGCCGCGATGGACTCCGGCGAGGTCGACGTCTCGCTCGGCGCGCGGCAGATCGCATCGATGGTCACCTCCGCCGCACACGGCGTGACCGTGCACGCGCGCCTCGAGGACGCCCAGCGCCTCGCCAACGACGTCGCCCAGTCGCTCAAGGAGCTGCTGGGCCTCCAGGGCCGCTGACCCGGCCCTCTCTCCACGCCCAAACAGCTTCCGCGCATTTTTTGGACCGCAAGGTCCAGATCGGCTCGCCCCGCGCGACGGCCTCCCGAACGAAAGGGCCCGACGGCCCGAACCCCCTCCCGAGAACATGACTCCCATCCAAGAACCGGGCGCCTTCTTGCGCCGCCTCTACGCCCTGCGCTGGCTCCTCAGCGCGGCCGCCCTCCTCGGCATCGTCCTCAGCCTCGGGCTGGGCGGGAAGAGGATCGGTGACCTCGGTACGACGGTCGCGCGCTACGGCGAGACCACGAACGGCGCGGGCCCCGCGCCCCCGCCCGTCTTCGATCCGCGCATGCAGCTGTGGTTCGGCGAGGAGGACGCGGCGGTCCAGAGCTACGAGGCGATCGAGGACCGCTTCGTCGCCGAGGACTTCGTGCTCGTCGCGTTCCAGGAGAAGGACGACCCGCTCGGCGTGTTCGGGCCGAAGAGCCTCGCGACGATCGCGCGCCTCACCGACGCGATCCAGCGCGTTCCGGGCGTGCGCCACGTGCGCAGCCTCACCTCCAACCCGTGGATCCGGTGGGGCGAGATCGAGGCCGGCGAGGAGGGTCTCATGATCTCGGACCTCGTCGAGGAGGACCCCGCCGACCTCTCGTCCGCCGACCGCATCGAGCGCATGGTCGCCGTGCTCGGCGGCGAGGCGAGCGCCGCCCTGATCGGTGAGGACGCCGTGCGCGAGGTGGTCGGGCACGACGTCGGGCTCGAGGACTTCATCGGCGAGCCCCGTCTGCTCGGCACCATCGTCAGCCCCGACGCGCGCACGACCGTCGTGCAGGTGCAGGTGCTCCGTCCGGTGGCCGACGCGGAGCTCGCCGAAAAGGCGCTCGAGGGCGACCCGCAGCTCGGGGCGATCACGCCGGACCTTTACAGCGTGCTCGCGCAGCGCGCGGCCCTGCGCGGCATCGGGCACGCGCTCCGCGTGGAGCTCGGGCGCTCGGTCGAGACCGACGAGCTGCGCGCGCTGCGCGCGGAGATCGACGCGATGGAGGAGGGCGACGAGAAAGCTGCCTGGCTCCAGCGCATCTCCGACCCGACGCTGACGTTCATCGACGGTCCGGACGGCGAGCGGCTCCGCAAGTGGTTCGACTACGACCCTGACGGCAGCGGCGGCTGGGTGGACGTGTCGGAGGCCGGCGCACCCGTCGCCGCGCCGGACGGCTTCGCGCCCGCCGCGCTGTCCGACTACGACTTCCGCCTGGGCGGTACGCCCCTCTTCGAGCTCAACTTCGAGGAGGTCGGCATGGCGGACGCCAAGTACATGGGCGTGATGTTCGCGATCATCATCGCTCTGCTCTTCGTCGTCTTCCGCAGCGTTGCGGGCGTCGTCGCGCCGATGGCCGTCGTGTTCGGCAGCGTCGGGGCGATGGTCGGGATCGCGTTCCTGCTCGGGTTCCTGTTCAACAACCTGACGATGATCTCGCCCAACATGCTGACCGCCGTCGGCATCGCGGACGCGATCCACCTGGTCGCTTCCTGGATGGTGATCCGGCGCCGCGCCGACTCGAAGCACGCCGCGATCCTCGAGACGATGCGCCGGAACGCCGTGCCCGTGCTGCTGACCTCCGTCACGACCGCGATCGGCTTCTTCTCGCTCACCGTCAGCGGGCTCGCGCCCGTGCGGATGCTCGGGATCATGGCCGGCATCGGCGCGCTCGTCGCGCTCGTGCTGTCGCTCACGATCGTGCCCGCGGTGCTCTCGCTCGTCCCGCATCGCCCCGGGGGCGACGCGCGCGTGGCGGGCGCTGGGCTGTTCGAGCGGGGACGCGCGGAGCGCTTCGTCGCGTTCATCGTCTCGAAGCGCGCGCCGATCCTCGCCGTGACGGCGGCCCTCGCGCTGATCGCGGTGTTCGGCGTCTCGCGCGTGCGGATCGACACGGACTTCCGCGCGATGTTCCCGGACGACAACGAGAAGATCGCCGACTTCCAGTGGATCGAGGACCAGCTCGGCGGCGTGGGGGATCTCGAGATCGTCTTCGACGGAACGCGAGGTGAGACCCGCGCGCCGGAGCTCACCCGTGACGAGCGCGCGCGGCTCGACGGGCTGAGCGTGCGCGAGGCCGCCTCGCAGGCCGACGGCGAGCTCGCGGTGCTCGACGGCGCCGAGGCGGCGGAGCTCGAGAGGCTCCGCGCGAAGGACGCGGCCTGGTCCGCGGCTCGGATCGGGGTCGACGCCGAGTTCCTCGGGGCCCTGGACGCATTCGAGGCGCGCCTGCGCGAAGAGATGGCCGATCCCGAATCGGACCTCGCGGTCGTGACCGATCTGATCAGCCCGCTCGACATCCTCCGCAAGATCCACCAGGTGCAGAACAAGAACGCGGCCGCGTTCTACCGCGCGCCGACGGAACAGGACGTGCCCGAGGACGCGCGCGTCGCCGAGGTCGAGTACGACGAGTGGACCGAGGAGTGGAGCTACACGCCGCCCCAGGCCGCTTCGAGCCTCGTGGCGCAGTACTACCTGCAGTACGAGAACGGCGCGAAGCCGGGCGAGAACCTCGCCACGCAGCTCAGCCAGGACCGCACCCAGTTCCGCATGCAGGGCCGCGTGCTGCAGGCTCCGAGCGACGTGCAGACCGCAGCGTTCACGCGCATCGAGGAGATCGCGCGGACCGAGTTCCCGATCCTGGGGGCACGGGCCGTCGGCGGCGACGCCGACGACGCCCCGGACGCGTCCGCCGAGATGACGATCTCGGGCAAGACGCTGCTCTTCGCCCGCACGACGCGCATCTTCGCGGTCGGCTTCGTCCAGTCGATGTCCATTGCGCTGGCGCTCATCACGGCGATCATCGCGGTGCTGTTCCGCTCGTGGAGGCTCGCGCTCATCAGCGTGATTCCCAATCTGCTCCCGATCCTGATCCCGCTGTCCGTGTTCGGCCTGCTCGGCCAGACGCTCGACGGGCCCGCGATCCTCGTTTCCTCGGTGGCGCTCGGCGTCTGCGTCGACGACACGATCCACGTCTTCACCAAGTTCATGCGCGCGCGCCGCGCCGGGCTGAACGCGGACGATGCGCTCGCGCACGTCTTCGAGGAGGCCGGCGCCGCCGTCACGCTCACGACGATCGTGCTGGTGATCGGGTTCTCGACGCTCCTCCTGAGCGACTTCCGCCCGAACGTGCTCATGGGCTCGCTCGCGGGCACCATGATCGGCCTCGCCTGGCTCGCCGACATGTTCGTCGTGCCGCTCTTCCTCCGCGACATGGCCCGGGCGGAGGACGCCCGCGCCGACGCTCCCGCGGCTCCTGCCACGGCTCCGGCCGTCGCGGGCGCCTGACCCGTTCCCGCACACAGCACTCGACGAACATCTCGTTCCGACCCTTCACCATGCACCTGTCCACGATCCCCGCGGCGTTCGCCGCGCTCGCACTCCTCGCGCCCGCGCAGGATGCGAAACACCCCGTCCAGGTGCCGCCGGTGCCGGACTTCACGACGTCCGACGCCGCGGTCCACGGCAAGGAGGTCGCCGCGTACGCGGACCTCTTCGACAGCGGCTGGAAGGACGAGGTGTCCAAGGGCCGCATGACGCTGTACGACGCCGGCGGCGACTCGGTCGAGCGCGTCTTCAGCCGGATGACGTACGAGCGCGCGGAGGACGGGGACAAGCTCCTCATCCGCTTCCTCGCGCCGGCCGAGATCAAGGGCGTGTCCGCGCTCACCTTCGAGAACCCGGGCAGCTCCGACGACAACTGGCTGTATCTCCCGTCGACGAAGCGCGTGCGCCGCATCTCGGGCGCCAACAACACCGCGAGCTTCCAGGGCACCGAGTTCACCTACGAGGACCTCTCCAACCTCGATCCGCGCGAGTACGAGTGGCGCCTCCTGGGCGAGGAGGAACTCGTCCGCGACGGCGAGTCGACGCCGGTCTACCGGCTCGAGGCGAAGCCGACCTACGACGACACGGGCTACTCGCGTCTGATCGTGCACTTCCACCGCGATCGGTGGACGCAGGAGCGCATCGAGTACTTCGACAAGTCCGGGACGCTGCTCAAGACGCGGGACAGCGGTGACTGGCGCGAGCAGCACGGCCGCTTCTGGCGCGCCGGCGAGATCGAGATGGTGAACCACCAGACGAAGAAGCGGACCAAGCTCGAGCTCGAGCTGATCCTCGTCGACGTCGGGCGTTCGAAGTCGAAGAAGACCGGCAAGGCGCGCAAGAGCCTCGCCGAAGCGATGTTCACGACGCGGGCGCTGGAGAAGTGAGCGGAATGCGGATCCACCCGGCGGCCCGGACGGCCGCGCTCGCCTTCGGGATCGTCCTCGCGGGGTCCGCGTCCGGTCAGGACGAGCTCGACGGCATGGACGAGTTCGAGGAGCTGGACGAGGACGCGCTCTTCGACGAGGACGACCTGCTCGGCGGCCTCGACGACGAACTCGACGCCCTGCTCTCCGGCGACCTGTCCGAGGCGGGCGCGGCGGACGGCGTCGTCACGGGCTTCCAGGGCTTCGTTGCGCTCGAGCCGCGCGTGTACCTGAAGGACCGCGGCGGAGTGCGCAACGACGAGCAGTTCCTCGCCTTCGGCGAGCTCGAGCTCGACCTGCGCTTCTCGGACGACGTGACGGGCTACCTGCGGCCGCGCTTCCTGGTGGACCTCCTCGACGGGGACTACGAGCGCTTCCAGCCGTTCGAGGCCTACGTGACGTGGGAGTCCGAGCGCTACGACGTACGCGTCGGATCGATCGTCGAGAACTGGGGCATCGTCGACACGTTCAATCCCGTCGACGTCATCAACCGCCGCGACTTCGCGTCGGACCTGCTCGACGCGGATCGCCTCGGCGAGTTCGGCGTGCGCGCGCGCGCCAAGCTCGAAGGGGCGGGCCCGCTCGGCGAGCCGACGCTGAGCGCGTACGTGCTTCCCGTGTGGCAGGCGACGCCGTTCGCGCCGGAGGACCAGCGCTTCGCGATCGGCACCGGCGACGGCGTGCTCGACGGAGATCGATCGTTCGACCCGCGCGGGGAGGACCGGCTGTTCGCGGGTCTGCGCGGGCAGGCGACGCTGTCCACGGCGCCGTTCAACGCCGACGTGCAGGCGGTCGTCGCGCACGGGCCGGGGCGCTTCCCGGCCGTCGGCGTCGTGGGTGGCGCGTTCCTGCCCGTGTACTACGGCGCGACGACGATCGGCGCGGGCGTGCGCGCGGTGCCGAACGAGGCTGCGCTCGGGTCCGAACTCGCCAAGTACACGCTGAAGGCGGAGATCGCGCACACGCGCACGGACGCGTACGACGACGCCCCCGTCGCGGCGCCGGACGACTGGACCGTGCTCGTCGTCGGCGTCGACCGGGTGTTCGACGGTGTGGTCGAGGCGAACGACTCATTGACGGCCACGGTCGAGTACGCGAGCGAGAGCGGCGCGAGCGACGAGCAATCGGTGTTCCGGCCGTTCCGCAACGACCTCGTCGCGCGGCTCTTCTGGGAGGCGAACGACTTCGAGCGCACGTCGCTCGAGCTGCGCGGGATCTTCGATCTCGACGTGGACGAGACCGTTGCGGAGCTGATCTACGAGACCCAGCTCCGCCGCTTCGACGACGACCTGAAGTTCACGCTGCAGGCGCAGTTCTTCGATCCGGCCGGGGCGACGGAAAGCCTGTTCGGGCTGTTCCCGAACAACACTTCGATCCTGGCGGGTCTGCGCTGGGATTTCTGAGGTTCTGAGCCGCCGGGCGCCGGAGACGCCTCGGCCCGGCGCCCTGCGATTCCGGCCGTGGAGAGGGCGAGGGGGGGCTCGGACGGCCCGGCCGCCGGTTCCTCCGCACAGGGCCCGCCGGGCACCCTGGGCCCACTGCGGGCGCCGTTCGTGGGAAAGCCGGGAATCCCGGTGGCGGCGCAGCGAGGAGGCGCAGGAGCGGGGCCATGCTCTCCCTCCTCTGCCTCTCCCTTGCCGTCCCCGTCCAGGATCCGACCCCTCTCATCCTCGAGGGGGACCCGACGCCCGACGGCTTCGTCGTCCAGTTCCTGGGCAAAATGATCGTCGCGTCCGACGGTTCGTGGGTTGTCGGCGTCAACACGACGAACACGGATACAGGGATCGACGACTACCTGCTCAGGGACGGCGTGCCGTTCTTGACCCCCGGAGACCCGATCCCCGGCCTGGGCTCGGGGCTCGACTTCTACCTCGACTTCGACCACGCCGGCGCGGGCCTCACCGCCTACACGGGCACGACGCTCGCCGGCGACGGCTTCGCGGTGCTCGAGGACTCGCTCCTCGCGGTCGAGGGGGACGCGCTGCCCGCGTTCCTCGGTCTGCCGGCGGGAACGACGTGGCAGCGCATCGAGGACGTCCAGGTCGTCCCGAGCGGCCGCGTGATGCTGCCCGTCCAGATCCAGCAGCCGGGGGTCAGCGGCACGACGTCGGCCATCGTCGTGTTCGAGACAGACGCAGCGCACCAGATCACGGGCGGCCACGTCGCCGCGATCGTGGGCCGGACGCTCTCCAGCGGCGAGACCGCGGACTTCGTCTTCACCTCGGAGAACGAGACGCGCATCAACGACTCCGGCCAGGTGTTCTGGTGGGGGTTCGACTCCGCGGGGAGCGGGATCCTCGCCGTCGACGACCAGGTCGTTGCGACCAGCAATTCACCGTCGCCCGAGCCCGGCCTCGACTGGCGCTCGTTCGCGGGCCCCGAGCTCGATCTGAACGACTCCGGCGAGTGGATCGCGCGCGCCCAGGTCACCTCCTTCCCGCGCGACGTCGTGATGGCGTCCGACGGTCTCGTGGCGCGCCAGTCGTCGAGCCACCCCGCTTTCCCGGCGTTCACGGCCGGCGACTTCGGCTTCAACGCGCCCGTCTTCATCGCCAACGACGGGCGCGAGATGTTCTACGTGGACATGTCGGGGACGGGCAGCACGGCGGACGACGAGGGCTACGTCGTCGGCGATGCGCTCGTCGTGCGCGAGGGCGTGACCCAGGCGGGCGGCAACACCATCGTGGCCGTGAGCGACGGCCGCACCGGCTACCGCATGTCGCGCAACGGCAGCCACCTGATCTTCGAGGCCGACGTCGACGACGGTGGGGTGATCCGCGAGGGAGCGTTCCTGCTCGCGCTCTCCGCTCCGAACGTCGGGACGAACTACTGCACGGCCGTTCCGAACTCGACCGGCGTGCCCGCGTCGATCGCGGCGACCGGCAGCGACGTCTTTGCGGACAACGACCTGTCCGTCGTCGCCACTTCGCTGCCCCTGAACACGTTCGGGATCTTCGTCGTGTCCCAGACCCAGGGGAACGTGCCGATGGCGGGCGGCGAGGGCACGCTCTGCCTCGGCGGCGCGATTGGCCGGTACCAGAACCAGATCGTGAACTCCGGCGCCGGCGGGACCTTCGGCCTCGACATCGACCTGACCGCGGTCCCGAGTCCGACGATGCTGTACGCGGCGACGCCCGGGACGACGCTGAACTTCCAGGGCTGGTTCCGCGACGTCTCGATGGCGGGCGCGACCAGCAACTACACCGATGGGGTGAGCGTGCTGACGCAGTGAGAGCAGATACGGTGCCGCAGATACGGTGCCAGGATCACCAGCAGCAGGAGGGGCCAGGGGCGTTGATCGAAGGTACGAACCGGGCTCCGCCAGCGGCTGGTGATCCGGGCACCGGGTCTGCGGCACCGGAT
>JBCBNC010000036.1:0-54670 GCA_039821985.1 Planctomycetota bacterium | reverse complement strand
GGCCGCTCCTGCTGCTGGTGATCCTGGCACCGTATCTGCGCTAGGGCGTCAGCCCGAGCGCCAGCGCGTTCGTCGAGGTCCAGCGGCGGCCCCGGTCGCCGTAGTAGAGCGCCTGCGCGTAGATGGTCTCGCCGGCCCACGTCGCCGAGCCGACCGAGGCCATCGCGCCGATCAGATCCCGCACGATCACGCGGCCCGCCGCGGAAGTCCGCTCGTAGCGCACGACCCACGCGCCGCGTCCGCCCGTGCCGATGCACAGGGTGCTGCCGGCCCCGAGAGAACCGCTCGCCGTTCCGAAGCCGACGAACACCGCCGTGGTGGTGCCCGCGGGGACGCCGAGCACGCGCAGGCCCAGGTCGCTGCGCTGCACGCTCGAGGAGCCGAACGGGCAGAGGCGCCCGAGAGCGCCCGTCGAGTTGCGCGGCCCTCCCATGCGGGTGAAGCCGCCGAAAGTCTCGTCCGCATGGCAGTAGCTCGCCCCCCACGGCGCGAACGAGTCGTCCCGCGCGAAGACGTCCACCGCACCGGAGCCGACCGTGCCGCGCCCCGGCTCGTCGGCGCCGGGCGCGCCCACCACCACGACGTTCGCACCGACGGAGACGGACAGGCCGACGTAGGCGTACGCCTGCGGCGTCGTCCCTTCGTAGCGTTCGACCTCGAACCAGTCGCGGCCCCGGCGCCGGAACACGTGCGCGGAGCCTGCGTTGAGCAGGCCCGAATCCGCGTGCGACGCGCCGACCGCGATCAGGTCGGACCCGACCGCGACGTCAATCCCGAAGCGGTGATCCGCGTCCGGTCGTCCGGGCCGCAGCACCATCGTCTCGACGTACTTCTCCGAGCTCGCGTTCCGCTCGTAGACGACGACGACGCCCTCATTGACCTGGGCGCTCGGGTCGACGTCCTCGTTCTGCGGCGCGGACACGGCGATCACGTCGCCGTGGATCGACACCGACGTCCCGAAGGAGTCGAACCCCGCGCCCTCGCTCGCCACGAGCTTCTGAACGATGCGCCAGCTGCCGTCGAACGCGAGCGTGTACGCCGCCCCGGCGTTCGGCCCGAGGTCGTCGTCGTTGTAAGCGCCGACGACTGCGGCGTCGCCGTGGGCGGCGACGTCGTGCCCGAAGTAGTCGTGGACCCCGCTGTCCACGGGCACGAGCTTCTGCGCGCGGACCCAGCCCGAGGGGCCCCGCTGGTAGACGTACACGGCGCCGCCGTCCTCGAACGCCGCGTCGTCGCGCGGCGCGCCGACCAGCACGCCGTGGTCCGAGACCGCCATCGACGAGCCGAAGAGGTCCCCCTCCGAACGCGCGGGATCGTCGAGCTCCGCCGTCTGGACCCACGCCCCCGCGATCTCCTCGAAGACCGCGACCGTGCCGCGGATCGTGCTCCCGTCGCCGCGCGTCAGCGTGCGCCCCGGCGCGGCGACGAGGACGACGCCGTCTCCGATGGCGACCGACATGCCCGCCAGGTCGCCGGAGGCCGCCTCGTCGAGGACGAGCTTGGTTACGTACGCGCTGGGCCCGGTCCCCGGCGTGTAGAGGACATGGGCCGAGCCCGTGCTCTCGCCGGCGTCGTCGTCCCGCCACGACCCTGCGACCGTCCAGTCACCGCTGCTCGCCACGTCGAATCCGAACCAGTCGAGCGACTGCGCGTCGAGCGCTCCGATCCGGTCCTGGGCGATCAGCGGCGGCGCGGCGGCGAGCAGCGGCGCCGTCAGACAGAGCGCCCTCCGGGTCCACGCGCGGCTCCTCGGGTCGGGTCGGTGTTCGCTTCCTCGTGTCATACGGTCGGTCTCGGCGGTTGGATCGGGCGCGGCAGGCGGGCGAGCGCTTCCGCCGGGCTGATCGGCCCCCGGGACCTTCGAAGTTGCAGTTGAGCCCGGAAGGAGAACCCCGCTTGGGACGGAACGGAGCGCAGGCGGGGCCCGGGACGACCCGACCGCTACCCTCCGTACGTGCGCATCGATCGATCGGTCGTCACGGGCCTCGCCTGCGGGCTCTCCCTCGTCCTCGCCCTGGCGGCCGGGGGGCCGGAAGCCGGGGGGGCGCCGCGCTCGGTGGCGGGCGAGCCCGCGCCACGATGGGTCTCGGTCCTCGTCGAGCGGCACGGAGTCAGACCGGCAGCGGACGGCGCCGACGGACCGCGCGTCGTCTGCCTCGACGACCGGGCCGGGACGCTGGCCCGGGCCCTTGCCTCGAACGACCCGCGCCTCGCCGCGCTGTGCGCGGCGGTCGACTGGGCCGCGCCGGAGTCGGCGCTGGGCGCCCGCCTCGGGATCGCGACCGCGCCACACCTCGTGCTCGTACGGCGCGAGCCACCCGCGGTCCTCGACGCCTGCGTACCGGTCGCGGGCGCGCGCCCCGAGGTGAGCGACGTGGTCGCCGCACTCGCGCGCTTCGCCGCGCACGGGAGGCGAGCGGGAGAGCAGGGCCGCCTGGCGGACCTGCGCGCCCGGCTCGTGGCGGACCTCGACGACGCTGCGTCGCGGCTCGACTTCGTCCGACGGCTCGAGTCGGCGGGCCTCTTCGCGGACGCGCGCGCCGCACTCGACGAGGGAACGAGGCGGGAGCGCTCGACCGTCGGCCCGCTGCACCGGGCACGGGCGTACCGCGACCTCGTCGCGAGCGACCTCGGGGACGACGCCGTGGCGCGCCTCGTCGAGTCCCTCCGCTCCGAGGCGGACCCGCGCGTCCTCCGGGCGGGCTGGGCCCTGGTCTCGACCCTGCGCGCCGAGTCCTCGGGCGACCGCGCCTCGCTGTGGCGAGCGACCCGCGAGACGTACCAGCGGACGCGCGAGGAGGACCTCGTCCCGATGCTCGAGGCGCTGATCGAGCGCTTCGCGGCCGCCCCGGACGCGCTCGACGCGCTCGACCGGTACTTCCTGAAGGGCCGCGCGGCGGCGCTCGCGGCGCTCGCCCCGGATTCCCCGTGGCCGGCACGCGCCCGGGAGGCGCTCGACGCGGCCCGCGCGGGGCGCTGAAGAGCGGGACGAGGGTCCGCCGCCGAGGCCCCCCGCGGGCGCAACCGAGTCCCGCCCCGGGGCGAATCCACCCCCATGTTCGCCCCCGAGAACCGCGTCCGCCTCGTGAACGATGCGCCGATCCGTTCGGACGGCCGCTACGTCGTCTACTGGATGTCCGCGCAGCGCCGCGCGCGATTCAACTACGGCCTGCAGCACGCCGTCGCACACGCGCGCGAGCTCGGCGTGCCCCTCGTCGTCCTCGAAGCGCTCTCGTGCAGCTACCGCTGGGCGAGCGACCGCATGCACGCCTTCGCCGTCGAGGGTATGCGCGACAACCGGGACGCGTTCGACGGCACCCCGGTCACCTACCTCCCCTACGTCGAGCCGTCCAAGGGCGACGGGACCGGTCTCCACGAGGCGCTCGCGAGCGAGGCGTGCGTGTACGTGTCCGACCACTGGCCGTGCTTCCACATCCCGAAGTGGAACCGGATCGTCGCATCGAAGGTCGGGTGCCGCATGGAGACGGTCGACTCCTGCGGACTGGTGCCGGTCGGGCTCGCCAACAAGGCGTTCTCGCGCGCGTTCGATTTCCGGCGCTACTTCCAGCGCGTCGCGTTCGACGTGCTGCAGGAGATGCCGAAGGAGGACCCGATCGCTGGCGCCGACGTCCCTGTGCTCGACGCGCTGCCCGACGCGGTGACCGAGCGCTGGCCCGCGACCGACCTCGACGCGCTCGATCTCGCGACGCTCCCGATCGACCACTCCGTCCCGCCCGTCGACGACGCGCGCGGCGGCATGCGCGCCGGCGCAGCGGTGCTCGATCGCTTCATGGACTCGCGCTTCACGCGCTACGAGGATCGCAACCACCCCGACGAGGACGTGGCGAGCGGCCTGTCCCCGTGGCTCCACTGGGGGCACGTATCGGCCCACGAGGTGTTTCTGCGCGTCGCGGCGGCGGAGCGCTTCGACCCCGCGCGCCTCGAGGGCAAGAAGGCGACCGGCAAGCGCGAGGGCTGGTGGGAGCTCTCCAGCCACGCGGAGGGCTTCCTCGACGAGCTGATCACCTGGCGCGAGGTTTGCCTGAACACGAGCGAGTACAGGGCGGACGAGTACGACGACTACGCCTCGCTCCCGAACTTCGCGCGCACGACGCTCGAAGAGCACGCGGACGACCCGCGTCCGCACGTCTACTCGCTCGAGGACTTCGAGCACGCGGACACCCACGACGAGCTCTGGAACGCCGCGCAGACCCAGCTCCGCCGCGACGGCATCGTGCACAACTATCTGCGCATGCTCTGGGGCAAGAAGATCCTCCACTGGAGCGCGTCGCCCCAGGAGGCGCTCCGGATCATGGAGGAGCTCAACAACAAGTACGGACTCGATGGGCGCGACCCGAACTCGTACGGCGGGATCATGTGGGTCCTCGGGCGCTACGACCGGGCCTGGGGCCCCGAGCGCGAGATCTTCGGCAAGGTCCGCTACATGACGAGCGACAACACGCGCCGGAAGGTGCGCTGCAAGACTTACCTCGCGAAGTACGGCGGCGCGGGCACGCTCTTCTCCTGACGACGGCACGCCCTCGCGCACCGGCCCCCCTCCCCGCCCAAGGGCCCACCTCTCAGCGCCGGGCTGGCGCCCCGGCATCCCCTCCGGTGTGATGCCGGAATGGAAGCGCCCCTGTTGGACGGAACGGTGGTCCCGGTCTTCGCGACCGCGGCGATGCGCGAGGCCGACCGCGCGACGATCGAGGAGTTCGGGATCCCGAGCTTCACGCTGATGGAGCGCGCCGCGCTCGGCGCGTTCGAGTTCCTGGCCGAGCGCTACGCGCCGATCGCCGAGCGCGACGCTCTCGTGTTTGCGGGCGCGGGCGGGAACGGCGGCGACGGCCTGGCCTTGGCGCGGATGCTCGCCTGCGCGGGCGCGTCCGTCACCGTTGTCACGACGGCCGACGGGGACGTCCGCGAGGACACGGCGAAGAACCTCGAGCTGCTCGAGCGCCTCGTCGCGGCGCCCGGGGTCGCGCCGATCACCGTGCATCGGGTCGAGCGCGGGAGCGCCAACGAGGACACGGGCGACCGCCTGTTCGACGCGCTCGCTGCGTTCTCGTCCTACGACTTCTGCGTGGACGCGGTGCTCGGGATCGGAGCGCGCACGGAGCTCGACCCTCCCGAGTGGGACCTCTGCCGGCACGTTCAGATCTTCGGCGAGGCGTCGGGCGTCGAGACGATCGCGCTCGACCTGCCGAGCGGCGTGGACTCCGACTCGGGGCGGGTCGGCAACAGCCACGTCCACGCGTCCGTGACCCTCGCGTTCGGCGCGCCGAAGCCCGGGCACCTGTTCGGCGAAGGGCGGGAGCGCTCGGGCGAGGTCCACGTCCTCGACATCGGCATCCCACCGCACCTCGCCGAGCGCGCGGTGCGGTCGAAGGGATCCGCGCTCCTCGCGACGGACGACTGGGTGCGTGCACGCCTGCCCCACCGCGACTTCGATGCGCACAAGTTCTCGGCCGGCCAGGTCCTCGCGGTCTGCGGCTCCGACCGCTACCCGGGGGCCGCGGCGCTCGCGTCGGCAGCCGCAGCGCGCGCCGGCGCCGGCTACGTCGTCTGTGCGACCTCCGAGCGCGCCAAGGACGCCGTCGACGCGCAGTGCCCGGAGGTCGCCGCCGTCGCGGTCGAGCGCTCGGACGCAGCAGCTCGGGCGCTCGTCGAGGAGCACGGGCGCGCGCGTGCCGTCCTCCTCGGCCCGGGCCTGGGCGCGCCCGACGAGGAGAGCACGCGGGCCTTCGTTCGCGCGCTCGTCGAGAGCGTCTGGGATGCGCACCTCATCGTCGACGCGGACGGCCTGAACGCGCTCGCCGACGACGCGGGGCGCGCGGCGCTGCGCGCGGCGGCGGAGCGGCTCTCCCTGGCCGGCGACGGCGGTTCCGACGAAGGCTGCGGCGTGGTCCTCACCCCTCACCCCGGTGAATTCGCGCGCCTCGCGGGGCGGCCGGCGTCGGGCGACCCGCTGGCGGACGCGCGCGCCCTCGCGACGGACCTCGGCGCCGTCGTCGTCCTGAAGGGCGCACCGACGGTCGTCGCGACGCCGGGGAAGCACCCCCCGTTCGTCGCGCGCGAGGTCGAGCCCGCGCTCGCAACGGCCGGCTCGGGCGACGTGCTCGCCGGGCTCGTCGCGGGGTTCGCCGCGCAGAACGCGACGGCCCTCGAGGCGGCCGTCCTCGGCGTCCATGTCGGCGGCTTGGCCGCCGAGCGCGCGTGCCATGACCGGGCGGCGCGCTCCGTCGTGGCCTCGGGCGTCGTCGCAGAGGTCCCGGCGGCCCTCGACGCTCTTGAGGGCGACCGCGCCGTCCGCTGATCCCCGGAACGAAGGAGCGCCGCCGCGACCCCGTCGCGGCGGCGCTCCTCGGCGCCCAGGATCGAGCGACCCTGGCACTCGGACCGAGGCCCCAGGTCGGAGACCCGGTGCCGAGGCCCCTTGCGCGCTACTTGGACTTCTCCATGTCGCAGGTCCAGATGGCGGTCATCTCGCCCTCGACCTCCATGTGCATGGTCATCGAGTAGCCGCCGTCGTCGCCCCGCGTCGAGACCATGCGGTGCGGCATGATCTTGCCGCCCATCGTCTCGACCGGCATCTCGAAGTCCATCGTGGTGACGCCCTTCTCGAGGTCGTTGGTGCCGCGCATCATCGACATGTGCGACGTGGTGGTGTCGATCCAGGTGCCGATCGCTTCCTTCGTCCGCGGGTCGTAGCCCATCGTGCCGCGGCCGTGGTAGACGGCGTCGGGGCCCATCGAACAGGTGAAGTCGGTGACCACCCAGAAGTCGCCGAACGCGGTGACCTCCTCGGTGCAGGGCATCTCCATCTCCATGCCCGGCATGAGCATCTTCATCGTTCCGGTGAAGGTGCCGACGCCCTCCATGAGGGCCTCGTGCTGGGCGGTGGGCTCCTCGGGCTCGGGGGCCTGGGTCGGGGCGATGACGGCGTAGGCGCCGCCCGCGAGGACCGCGAGGGCGGCGAAGTAGGTGTGGATCTTCATGGCGCTGTCTCCTGGCTGGGAGGAGATCGTCGGAGTCGTTAGGAAGGGGTGCGGAGTGGGGACCGCAGCGCGCCACGCTACCGCATACAGCGGCATCCGGTCGCGGCGCCGCGGGAATCGTGCGCCGCCCCCTCAAGACTCCTCAATGCCCGGTGTTCCCCGGCCCGCGCGGGGCCCCCTGGCGGGCCGATCACGCCGGAGCGGATCCCCGGAGTGTTCGGAGCGTGTCGGGGTCGACCCTGCCCGGCACCTGCGTCGAGCGCCCGAGCGCGTGCGCGAGAGCGCCGTCGAGATCGGGGTGCGCGAACGGGAAGCCGGCGTCGAGCAGGCGCTGGGGCTTCACCCGCGTGCTGGCGAGGAGCAGCTCGGAGGCCTGCTCGCCGCCGATCGCGGCCTTCAGCGCGAAGCGCGGGACGGGGACGATCGTGGGCCGCCGAAGCGTCCGACCGAGCGCCTTGGTGAACGCCGCGTTCTGAACCTCGCCTGGCGCGACGAGGTTGACCGGACCCCGGAGTCCGTCGTCGTGGAGCGCGCGGTGCATCGCGCCGACGACGTCGTCGAGCGCGATCCACGGGAACCACTGCTTCCCGTCCCCCAGCCGGCCGCCGCCGCCCGCCTTGAACGCGGGGAGCATCGTGCGCAGCGCGCCGCCGCCCGGGTCGAGGACGACGCCGAGCCGCGTGCGTACCTCGCGGACCGCGTCGGGGAGCGCGCGCACCTCGGCCTCCCACGCGTCGCAGGTCTCGGCGAGGAACCCCGTGCCGAGCGTGGAGTCCTCCGTGAGCACCTCGTCCCCGCGCGCACCGTAGTAGCCGATGGCGGATGCGAAGACGCAGACCCGCGGCGGGCGCTGCATGCCGGCCACGGCGCGCACGATCGCGCGCGTGCCCTTCACACGGCTCTCGACGATGCGGGCCTTCTTCGCGTCGCTCCAGCGGAGCCCGAAGATCGACTCACCTGCGAGGTGGACGAGTCCGTCGATGCCCTCGAGCGCCGCAGCGTCGACCGTCCCGGCGGCGGGGTCCCAACGCACCTCGTGCGGCGCGCGGGGCTCACGCCGCACGAGCTCCAGCACGCGGTGTCCGCCGGTGCGGAGGAACGCGGCGAGGCTCCGTCCGACGAGCCCGCTCGCGCCGGTGATGGCGACCGTGCGGCCCTCGAACCCGGCGTCGCGTGCTCGGCCGTGCGCGGCGAGGTCGTGGACCATCGTCCGATGGCGCCAGGCGAACATGCGATCGAGGCGCTTCTCGATGCTGCGGCCCGCCACGAGCGCGCCGAGGCCGCCCAGAGGGAGCGCGTAGCGGACGGAGTCGAGCAGCGCGGAGCCGCGGTCCGTCGGACCGACCGCGTGGCGGTGCCGCCAGGCGCGGAACGGGCCGCCGCGCTGGACGTCGACGAAGAACCGCTCGTCCTCGTCGAGCTCGACGATCTCCGCGGTCCAGCGCAGCCGCGCGGGGCCGATCCCGACCGAGATGACCGTGCGGTCGCCGGCGCGGAGAGGATCCTCGGGGCCGCTGCCCGACTCGACCCGCGCCGTCTCGAAGGGCGGGAGGAGGCGGCGCAGCGCTCCCGGATTCAGGTGCCACCGGAAGGTCTCATCGGCCGAGGAAAGCACCTCGACGGCGCGTTCGAAGAGGATCTCGCTCATCGGAGCGGCCTTCGCCTCCGCAGCGCGCCCGGGGGCAGAGGAGTCACGAATCCCTCCCGGCCGCCCCCCAACCGGATACGTCGGAGCCGTCGCGATCGGACACGCGGGCGCCGGCCGCGCGGGGACGGACGGACGGGAGTTCGTAGGCGTCCGTCCGCTCCGCGCCGGAGCCGAGCGGAGCAACCACCGACACTGTCGTGCCCCACCCCTCGCGCGACACGACCGAGAGCTCGCCGCCGACGAGCCGCGCCCGCTCCTCCATGCTCGCAATCCCGATCCCGGCCGAGCTGCTGGCGGTCGTGGCGCTCGTGTCGAAGCCGCAGCCGTCGTCGTGCACGGTGAGCCGGATCGAGCGTACGGGCGCGAGCTCCAGATCGACCTGGACCTCGGTCGCGGACGCATGCTTGCAGGCGTTCTGCACCGCTTCCTGCGCGATGCGCAGGATCGTCAGCGCAACCGCGTGGTCGGGCGCCGCGTCGCCCGCGCGGTCGAAGAACTCGACGGGCACGCCGTAGCGGCGCGAGCGCTGCTCGCACTCGGAGCGCAGCGCGCGCGCGAGCCCGAGATCGTCGAGCACCGTCGGGTGCAGTCTGCGCGACAGCGCGTGGACGTCGTGCGCGACCTCCTCGATGCCGCGCTGGACGCGCTCGAAGACGGCCTGGACCTCGGTGGCGTCGGACAGGGTGGCGGGGACGGAGCCGATCTGGATCTCGAGCGCGAGCGCGGCGAGTCGCTGGGAGAGGTCGTCGTGCAGCTCGCGGGCGATGCGGGCGCGCTCGCTCTCCTCGGCGCGGACGACCTTGCCACGCAGCGCCTCCAGATCGGCCGCGATCTGCTCGTCCTCCGTGATGTCCGTGGCGAGGGTGAGGACGGCGTAGATCGAACCGTCCTCCTGCAGGAGCGGAGCGAAGGACCAGCGGTACAGGCGGTCCTCGCCGGACGCGGTCCGCGCAGGATGGACCGTGGAGACCCGCGGGGTCCCGCCGAGGACGCGCTCGATCGCGAGCCGGAAGCGCTCGATCGGGGCCGACGCGGGGAACAGGTCGAGCAGCACCGGCGGGTTCACGTCGCCGTCGTCGAAGCCGAACGACGCCGCCGCCTTGTCGTTCCAGTCCACGAGCTGGAGCGAGGGTTTCCATACGAACACGGGCGTCGGGATCGTGCGGAAGAGCGTGCGGAAGCGCGCCTCACCGCGCCGGAGCGCCTCGACCATGAGCCGCTTGTCGGTGACGTCGCGGAGCACGATCGTGAGGCGCGGCGAGGAGTCGAGCTCGGCCCCCGCAGCGTCCCACGCGAAGGTGGCCTCGACCGCGACACGCGACCCGTCCGCGCGCTCGATCGACGAGTCGACCGCGCTCCGGTCGTCGCCGGCCGAGCTCGATGCGCGCCGCGTACCCGGCTCGAAACCCCGGAGCAGCTCGGCGATGTCGGCGCGCAGGTCGCCGAGTCCGGCCCGATCGAGGCCCGCGCCGAGGAGCTCCTCGGCGGGACGTCCGAGGAGCTCCGAGGCGGCGTCGTTGGCGAAGTGGATCGTCCAGTGGCGGTCGACGCTCAGGATGCCGTCGTACGCGGCCTTGAGCACCGCGACGTACTCGGAGCGGCTGCGGGAGAGCTCGGCCTCGACGGCGCGGCGGAGTCGGATCTCGCTCTCCACGGCCTCGAGCCGCTCGCGACGCGACCGCGCGCGCATGCGCGCGACCAGGACGACGAGGAAAAGGACGCCGAGCGCGCCGAGCGTGCGCACGCCCGGGCGCTCGTGCCAGCGGGACGGGACGAGGATCGCGTCCGGGGCCTCGAGAACGGGGGACCATGCGCCGTCCCGTGCCCGGGCGCGGAGCTGGAAGCGGTAGTTCCCGCGCGGCAGCCGCACGTAGCGGGCGACGCGCTGCGTCCCCGCGTCGAGCCAGCTGGCGTCGAAGCCCACCAGGCGGTGCTGGAAGACGAGCCCGCCGCGCGCGGGCAGGTCGATCCCCGCGTAGCGGAACTCCACCGTCGCGTCGGGTGCGACGCCCGCCGCCGGATCGTGGGGCTCGCCGTCCACGAGGACCGACTCGAGCACGAGCCCGGGTGCCGGACGCTGGAGCCGGAGCTCGGAGGGCTGCACCCGCGTCAGCCCCTCGATCGTCGGGAACAGGAGTCCGCCGTCCCCGACCGCACAGCCGGACACGCCGTTGCCCTCCGGCGTCGGGATACGGCGCGTGACGAGCGAGGCGTCGCTGGAGACGAGCGCCGCGTCGAGGGACTCGAACGTCACCGCGAAGACGCCGACGTTCGAGTTGAGCCAGAGGCGCGGCACGCCGTCCCGGTCGCGCGCGACCGCGACCGCACCGAGGTAGTCGTCGACCAGTCCGTCACTGGTCGTCCAGCGGTCGACGCGCCCGCTCGGCGTGAGCCGCGCCAGCCCCTCGCCGTAGGTCGTGATCCAGAGATCGCCGCGCTCGTCCTCCACGCAGGCGCGCAGCGGTGCCGTGCCGACGCGCGCGACCTCGACCGGGGGCGCGAGAAGCGGGACGTCGCGGTCGATCCCGGTGAAGCGATCGGTGTAGACGCGGAGCACCGACGACCCCGCGAGCAGCACCATGCCGCCCGCCGCGGGGTTCGCCGCGCTCGGCGCCGGGCCGAAGTCGGGGACCCGGGCCACGACGACGCCGTCGGCATCGATGCGTTCGAGCATTCCTTCGCGCCAGAGCCACGCGCTGCGCTCCGGCCCGGGGAGGAGGCGCGCGGTCACCTTCGGACGCTCCGGCTTCGTGTCGAACGAGAGGATGCGCGCAGCCCCGTCGGCGTCGAAGCGCAGTACCCCGGCCGCGTCGAGCCCGAGCACGGCGCCTCCCGGGAGCGGCGCGGCCCACGACAGGACGCCGGACAGGAGCGGTCGGGTTCCGGCCACGGGGACCGCCCCTTCCGTCCCGTAGGTCCAGACGTCCCGGCCCTCGACAGAAGCGACCAGCGCTCCGCCGTTCCCGTACGGCACGACGAGGCCCACCGCGGGCTCCTCCTCCCGGCGCCACGGGAGCGGGACCTGCTCGAACTCCGCAGCCGCGAGCGATGCGAGCCCGCTGCGGCGGGTTCCGACCCACAGCCCGCCGCCTTCGCACTGCAGGAAGGCGCGCGGACGGATGCGGCGGGTGACGGCTTCCAGGCGGAGCTCGCTGCCGGAGCCGACGGCGCGGTGCAGCCCTCCTGCCGCGGCCACGTACACCGTGTCGTCGGACGTCTGCACGCTCGCGTAGAGCCTGCCGAGCCTGTGGACCGGGCGCCGGTCGTCGAGGTCGGCGAGGGGAGCGATCCGGGCGGCCCGCGCGAACGCGACCCACAGCGCGCCGCCCGCGTCGCGGAAGCAACCGGCGGCCGGCTCCGGGCAGAGTTCGGTGACGGTCCCACCGCGGACCTCGTGGAGCCCCGCGGCGGTGGAGACGAGGGCGCCTTCCTCGATCGGCAGCACCGAGTTCACGGCGGGCGAGCGGTCCGATGCGCCGACCGCGCCCAGCGGCACGCTCTCGAAGACGTCCCCGGCGAGGCGGAAGAGTCCATCGCCCGCCCCCCACACGCCGCTTTCGTCCTCGAAGAACGCGACGACCTGCTCCGAATCCTCGGGTCGCACCACCCGCAGGAACCGACCGTCCCTCAGGACGGAAGCCCCCCGGTCCGTGCCGACCCAGAGCGCGCCGTCGGAGGCGACGAAGAGCGCGAGGATCCGGTCGGCCGCCAGGCCCTTGAACTCCCGCGCCGGATAGCGCCGGAACTCGAGGCCGTCGAAGCGGCAGAGCCCGCCCGTCGTGCCGATCCAGAGGAAACCGTCGGGGGTACGTGCCAGCGCTCGGACGGACCGTGCGGGCAAACCGTCCTCCGGACCGAGGAGGGTCGCGACACTTCGACGTCCGTCGAGGCGAATCGCCGCAGCCAGTTCCGAGGGTGGATCGGAAGGGATCGGAATTTTCTCGCGGTCCGTGGCAACCGATCCCCATGCCAGAGACATAGACACCATGACGGCGGAGAACGCGGTGAGCAAGCGCACTGCAAGGCTCGGGTTGTTCGGCGTCGGTTCCATCAGGTGCGTGTCGCTCGAGCGAGCGGCGGACGGCCGGGCACAGGATGCCCGGATCCGCTGCGCGCTCCGGTCGGCGCGCTCCAGGACATCTATCAACATGCTAACAGGCCTGCCACGCGCCCCTCGGGCGTCGGCGAGCCCCGGCCCGCGCTCGCACGCGGAAAGGGACTCGGCGACAGCGACGGACCCGGCCGGCGACGCTCACGACCCTCTCGGACGAGATCCCCTCGGACGAGACGCCGTCGCGGGAGTCCCCGCCGCACACCCGCCCGCCGCAGAAACTCTCGCGCTCACCGCCGAGAACGGCGTCGCTCCATCGAGCGTCGCTCCCCCGAGCAGCACCCAGCTCCCCCCAGGAGCACGCAGCTCCCCCCGCGGAGCACACAGGGAGGCGGTCCCCTTCGAAGACGCCTCCACCCTCGACGCGTCGTACGAAGGCGCCCCTACTCCGAACCCCGCCCCCCACGTGACCCGTAAGCGAGTCCTCATCGCCGACGACCATCAGATCTTCTTGGATGGTCTCGAGCGGCTCCTTCAGCCGGAGTACGACGTCGTGGGAAAGGCGGCGAACGGGACGCAGCTGGTCGCCCTCGCCAAGGAGTGCGACCCGGACCTGATCGTGACCGACTACTCGATGCCGGACCTCAACGGCGTCGAGGCCGTCGCGGAGATCGGCAAGGTCAATTCGCGCGCGAAGGTCGTGATCCTCACGATGCACGAGGACGCCGAGTACGCGAGCGAAGCGATCGAGAAGGGCGTCCAGGGGTACGTGCTCAAACGCGCGGCCGCGTCGGAGCTCCTCGCGGCGCTCCGCGAGGCCCTCGAGGGCCGCACCTGGATCTCGCCGACGGTCGCGGCACGCGTCCTCAAGCGGCTGAAGTCGGGCGCTGCGGGTCTGGGCAACGTCGACAGCGGTGCGTCCGAAGAGGACATCGCGCAGCGCCTCTCCGATCGACAGAAGCGCATCATCGCGCTGATCGTCGACGGGAAGATCGCGAAGGAGATCGCCCAGCAGCTCGACATCTCGCGCAAGACCGTCGAGTACCACAAGTACAAGGTGATGCGCGCACTCGGCATCCACTCCACCGCCGAGCTCATCCGGTTCGCGGTGCGCAACAAGCTGGACCAGGGGCCGCGCGGCTGAGTCGGCACGGCGCCCGGCGGCCGGAGACGGCCCGCCGGGTACCCTGCGGACATGCCTGATTCGAACGTCGACGTTGCGGACCACCCGCTCCTCGGGTGCGCGCTGCTGACGACCCGCTTCCGCGCTCCGCTCGGCGAGCTCCCCGCGTGTGCGCCCCTCGAGGCCGCGCTCGAACCGATGGCGACGCCCCCGGCGGACGTCGCGCTGGGCGTCGACGCGCGCGAGACGCTGCGCAAGGACGTGCGCGACCTGCTGAGGCACGGCGGCTACCGCCCGACGGGCCGCGGCAAGCCCTCGTCCGAGTACCTCGTTCGCGCCGCGACCGAGAAGGGGCTGCCGCGGATCAACCACGCGGTCGACGCGTGCAACGCGGTGAGCCTGCACTCGGGCCTCCCCATCAGCGTCGTGGATCTCGCGCAGACCCGCGGGCGCCTGCGCATCGACGTGGTCGACGAGGGCTCCTACGTGTTCAACGCGAGCGGCCAGGAGATCCGCCTCGACGGCCTCCTCTGCCTCTTCGACGACCGCGGCCCGATCGCCAACGCGGTGAAGGACTGCCACGCGACCAAGACCTCGCCGTCGACCACCGACACCCTCTCCGTCCTGTGGTCCCCCACCGCCCACGCCCCGCACACGGCCGCCACCGCCCGGTGGTACGCCTCCCTGCTCGAGCAAGCCGGCGCCACCGTCACCGTCCACTGACCCGCCGCTCGGCTCCATCGGACCCGCACGACCATCACGTCCGGCCGACCCCGACGGACGACGCGGAAGACCGAAGACGCGCCCGCGGAATCCCGAACTCCACGCCCCCCGCCGCAGGTCCCGCGCGCTGAGCCCCACGCTCCGCAGCCCCGAGCCCCGAGCCACGCTCCGCAGCCCCGAGCTCCAGAGTCCCGAGCTCTGAGCTCTGAGCTCGGAGCTCGGAGCGCCGCAGTCCCGAGCCCCGCCGTCCCGAGCCCTGCAGTCCCGAACCCTGAACGCTGCTGCGTCAACCGCGTAAGCGGTTGAGCCAACAAAACGCAAATCCACGCTTGGGTCCCCTGAACGGGGACCCAAGCGTGGAGTTGGTCGGGCCGAGAGGATTCGAACCTCCGACCTCCGCAACCCCATTGCGGCGCGCTACCAAACTGCGCCACGGCCCGACCGAGGGCGAGGAGCGTAGGGGGCGGAGGGGGATCCGTCAATCGGGGGCGCCGGTTCGCAAGCACGGTGCGCCGCGGCCCGGCATCATGCCTTCGCCCATGCCCCGCCCCCTCCGTCCCCAGGCGCGCTCCGGCGCGCGCGTGCGCCGGCGCCACCGCTCGTGGATGCGCTCGATGACCCTCGCGACGCTCGGCTGGGGTGTGGTCTGGGGCGCGCTCGGGCTCTCGAAGCTCGGAGCGATCGAACCGTCGCTGCGGCTCGTCTGCACGCTGGCGGCGATGCCCGCGATGCTCGGCCTGGCCTACGCGCTCGCTACGCTCCGCGCGCGTCGAGCGTGGGTCTTCATGGCCTCGATCGCGGTCTTCGCGAACGGCTCGGTGCTCGCACTGCCGTGGATCTTCGGCGAGGAGCTGAGCGCGGCCTTCGGGCACTGAGCGTGCCCCGGGATCGGCCCGTCCGGCTCACACGAGCCGCTCGGCGCTCAGCAGCATCGCGATCCCGGTCCCCGTGGCGGCGAGGGTCAGCGCGAGCACGGTCCACGCCCCGGCGCGGTGGATGCGCGGCGAGATCCGCCCCTTCCACGCCAGCGGCCCGGTGACGAGCGGCCAGAGGTAGAAGAGAGTCGTGACGCGCGCCAGCGTCAGATGGATCGGCGTGATCGCGCCCGCCGATTCGAGGTCGTAGAGCTCGCCGGTCTTTAGCGCGAAGTAGACGGCGGTCCCGAGACCGAGGACCGCGCAGGCGACGAACGACACGTGCACCCGGATGCGTCGCCGCCGGCCCGAGACCGCGGCCAGCAGGAGGAAAGCCACCGTCGCGAGGAGCGACGCGAGGAAACCGATCTCGGGTCCTTCCATCGCGCGGCGCTCAGTCGAACAGGCCGTCCATCTCGCCGGCGGCCTCGCGCGTCATGAGGTCGTCGACGGCCTCGCGCGGGTCCTTGTTCTCGAACAGCACGGCGTGGACCTGCTCCGCGATCGGCATCGAGACGCGGTCCTCGTTGGCCTCGGGCCCGAACAGCGCTTTCGTCGTCCAGACGCCCTCGGCGACCATGTGCATCTCGTCGAGCAGCTCGCGCAGGGTGCGGCCGCGGCCGACAGCCTCGCCGACGGAGCGGTTCCGCGAGTGCCGCGACGTGCACGTCGTGACGAGGTCCCCGAGCCCTGCGAGCCCGAAGAACGTCTGCACGTCGGCGCCGCGCGCGCGGCCGAAGCGGGCCATCTCGACGATGCCACGCGTCAGCACGGCGCTCTTCGCGTTGTCGCCGAGTTCCAGTCCGTCGCAGATGCCCGCGGCGATCGCGATCACGTTCTTGAGCGCGGCCGCGAGCTCGGCGCCGTAGCCGTCGCTCGTCGTGTACACGCGGAAGGTGTCGGCGTTGAACGAGGACTGCACGAAGCGCGCGTACTCCTCGTCCTCGCAGCCGGCGACGAGCGACGCGGGCAGGTCGTGGGCCACCTCCTCGGCGTGGCTCGGGCCCGTCAGGACGCAGACCGCGCGGTCGCCGAGAATGCGCCCGAGGATCTGACTGGGCGTCCGGAACGTGTCGATCTCGAGGCCCTTCGAGGCCGTGACGAGGGGCGTCGAGCCCTTGAGCGCGTCCTCGAACTTGAGCGCCACCTGCGCGACGTATTGCGTCGGCACGACGGACACGACGAGGTCCGCGCCGTCGGCGGCCGCGAACGGGTCCGCGCTCGTGCGCAGGTTCTCGGGGAACGCGACGCCGGGCAGGAACTTCTCGTTGCTGCGCGCGCGGCCCATCTTCGCGGCCTGTTCGGGGAACGCGCTCCACAGCGTCGTGTCGATGCCGTTCTTCGCGAGGCGGAGCGCGAGGGTAGTCCCCCACGATCCGTCGCCGATGACAAGCGCGCGCTCTGCGCGCGGGGTGGCGCTCATGTCGCTCTCCTCGTGCCGGTCTTGGGTTCCGTTCCCGCGCGCAGGCGCGCGATGTTGGTGCGGTGGCGCACGACGACGAGCGCGGTCAGGAGCGCGCACGCGACGACGAAAGAGGGAAGTTCGGGCGTCAGGACCGCCGCGGCGACGGGGAACGTGGCGCCCATCGCGAGCGACGCGACGCTCACGTAGCGCAGCGCGAAGAGCGCGACGAGCCACACGGCGCCGCCGCACACGAAGACCAGCGGCTCGACGCCGACGATCGCACCGCAGCCGGTCGCAACCCCCTTGCCGCCCTTGAAGGCGAGGTACGCCGGGAAGCAGTGGCCGACGACGGCGGCGGTCCCGCACGCGGCGACGGCCAGCCCAGCGGCGCGCTCGTCGAGCGCGCCGGCCCAGCCCGCGAAAACGAGCGTCGGCAAGAGCCCCTTCGCGAAGTCGAGCAGGAATGCGGTGAGTCCGAGCGGCTTGCCGAGCACGCGCATCGCGTTCGTCGCGCCGATGTTCCCGCTGCCCACCTGGCGCAGGTCGACGCCCTTCAGCACGCGCGCCAGAACGAGCCCGAACGGCACGGCGCCGAGCAGGTACGAGGCGAGGACGGCGAGGGCTGCGGACTGCATGCGTGGGACCGGCGCTGCCGGGGGGGGAGAAGGGTAGCCGCCCGGCGCCCCGCGTACACTCCGCGGGCCTCGATGACGGCCCTCCCGCCCGATCTCCCCCCGCCGGCCCCCGGGCCGGACTCCGCGCCGGCCTCCGCCCCACCGGCCGCGGCGACGGGCGGCTCGTCCACGAGGCCGCGCGTGGGCGTCGACACGGGCGGGACGTTCACGGACTTCGTCCTGGTGGTTCCGGGCGAGCCGCTCCGGACGCACAAGGTCGCCTCGACGCCGGGCGATCCGGGGCGGGCGATCGTCGAGGGGCTCAGGGACCTCGGGCTCACCGGCGCCGAGGTCGACGTCGTGCACGGCACCACGGTCGCGCTCAACGCGCTCCTCACCGGGCGCGGGACGGACCGCGCCGCGCTCGTCACGAACGAGGGGTTCCAGGACCTGATCGAGATCGACCGCCAGGCGCGGCCCGACCTCTACGACCCCGAGCCCGTACGGCCGGCGCCGCTCGTCGGGCGCGAGCGGCGCTTCGAGCTGGCGCAGCGCTCCGCCCCCGACCCGGACGACCCGCGCCGGATCGTCGAGCTCCGTGCGCCGACCGAGGCCGAGATCGACGCCGTTTGCGACGCCGTCGCGGCGAGCGGTGCGGTGAGCGCGGCGGTGTGCCTCCTCCACTCCTACGCGGACCCCGAGCCGGAGCGGCGCGTGGTGCGCGCGCTCGAGGCCCGGGGGATCGAGGCCGTCGCGTCCGCCGATCTCGTCGCCGAGTACCGCGAGGCCGAGCGCTTCTCGACGGCCGTGGTGAACGCAGCGCTCGTGCCGGTCGTGCGCGACTACCTGGGGCGGCTCGGGGCAGCGCTTCCTCCGACGGCGGGGCTCGAGGTGCTTCAGAGCTCGGGCGGAGGGCTGCCCGCCGAACGCGCGGCGCGCGAGCCCGTTCGCGTCCTCCTGTCGGGACCCGCGGGCGGCGTCGTCGGCGCGGCGCGCGCCGCCGAACGCGCGGGCCTCGGCGCGTTCGCCTCGCTCGACATGGGCGGCACCAGCACCGACGTCGCGTTCCACGACCCGGCGCTCGGCCTCGCGAGCCTCGCCGAGGAAGTCCGCGCCGCCGGCCACTCGATCGCGGTCCCGACGCTCGACATGCACACGATCGGCTGCGGCGGCGGGAGCCTCGCGCGCCGCTCCGTCGACGGCGCCCTGCGCGTCGGCCCCGAGAGCGCCGGCGCCGACCCGGGCCCGGTCGCTTTCGGGCGAGGCGGCGACGTCCCGACCGTGACGGATGCCTACGTCGTCCTGGGCCGTATCCCGCACGAGCCGCTCGCGGAGGGCTTCCTCGGCGGAGCGCTGCGCCTCGACGTCGCGCGCGCCGAGTCGGCCTACGCCGCGCTCGGCACGGAGCTCGGGACCGACGCGATCGGCGCGGCGGAAGCGGTCGTCGACGCAGCCAACGCGGCGATGCGGCGCGCGCTCGGCGTGATGACGATGCAGCGCGGCCGCGATCCGCGCAGCACCCCGCTCGTGGCGTTCGGCGGCGGCGGCGGGCTCGCGGCGGCGGATCTCGTGCGCTCGCTGGGCATGCCCGGCGCGCTCGTGCCCGACGCGACGGGTGTCCTGTCGGCTGCGGGGATGACGGCGGCGCGCCGGACCGTCGACCGTTCCCGGACGCTGCTGGAGACGCTCACAGGGCTCGGCACGCACGACCTGGACGATGTGCGCGGCGCCCTCGCGGCGGACGCGCTCGCGGCGCTCGGTGGGACCGAGGGCGCGCGCGTCGAGACGAGCCTCGCGATGCGCTACCGGGGCCAGTCGTACGAGCTTCCTATCGCTGCAGAAGCGGCGACGGGCGGCACGCCCCGAGCAGAGCTCGCCGCCGCGTTCACGGAAGCCCACCGCGCCCGCTTCGGCTGGACGCTCGAAGGGCACCCGATCGAGGTCGTACACGTGCGCGTCCGGGCCTCCGTGGCGCCGCCCGGTTCGGGCGCGGAGGCGCCGCTCCCTCGGACCTCGGGCGACTCTCCGCTCGGCGTGCAGCGGGTCCGCTCCGCCGCGGGCGCTCTCGACGCGCCCGTCCTCGCCCGCGCCGGCCTCGCGCCGGGAGCGACGGTCGCCGGGCCCGCGATCGTCGTCGACCCGACGGCGACGACCTGGGTCCCGCCGGACTTCTCCGCCGAGGCCCGGGCGAGCGGGCTCTTCCTCGCGCGGATCTGAGGGGCCCGCTCGCTAGGCTGGCGTCGATGGACGGGAGGCCTGGCGAGGGACGGACCGGATGCGGAGCGCGGGCGCGTCGAACGCCCCTCGCGGCCGGGATACGCGCGGCCGGCCTCGTCGCTCTTGCGCTCCTCGCCTGGGCTCCTTCTGCCGCGGCGAAGCAAGGCGCGGCGCAGGACGACGCGCAGGCGGCCACAGCCGAACCGGGTCAGCGCATCGCCGCGCTCTTGACCCGACTCGACGAGCGCACGGTCGACCTGCGTACGCGTCTCGAGGCGATGTCGCAGGAGACCGATCTCGCGGAGGCCGCGCTCGCGACCATCACGGAGGAGTACACGAAGGGGCTCGCGTTCCTGGCCGAGGCGCGCGAGGAGGTCGGTCGCGCGGAGCAGCTCGTCACCCAGGGGGCGGTCGCGCCGTCCGAGGACGAGCTGAAGGAAGTTCCCAAGGCGGGCGCGTCGATCGACGAGCTCCAGGAGGCGCGCGAGGTCCTCACGCCCGAGGTCGAGACGATCGAGACGCGTCTCGACGAGGTCCGCCGCCTGACCGACACGCGGGACGCGCGGCGCGCGAGCCTCGCCGCGGACCTGAGCGCGGCGCGCGCCGCACTGTCCGGGCTGCGCGACGGCCCGGTCGATCCGGAGGAAGGCGTCGATCCGCGCGTCGCCGCCGCGCAGCGGGCGAGGCGCGACGCGGAGCGCGCGGCGCTCGAAGCGCGCGTCGAAGCGATGATCGCGCAGAACGACGCGTTCGCCCGCGGCGGATCGGCGCTCGAGGAGGCCCGACGGACGCTGGAGGCCCGGCTCGTCGAAGCGCGTGGCCGGCTCGACGTCGTGCAGTCGCGGCTCGTCGAGAACTCGCTCTACGCGGCGCGCACCGCGCTGAACGCCGCCCGCACGACCGCTGCCGGCGCTCCCGCGTCGCTCGCTCCGATCGCGGCCGAGAACGTGACGCTCGCGGAGGGCTTGCTCGCACGGGCGCGCGAGCAGGAGAGCCTCCTCGCTGGGACGCGCGCCGCGGAGGAGGCGGCGACGACGCTCGCGCGGCGGCTGACCGCGCTGCAGGATCGCGCCGAGAAGGCGAACTCGACGCAGCAGATTGGCGGTCTCCTGCGCAAGGAGCGCAACCGGCTGGCCGACGCGCGAGCGCTGCAGCGCCGGGCGAACCGCGCGTTCGAGGAGCGGTCGGAGCGCGACCTCGAGGCCCTCGACCTCGAGGAACGCCTCCGGGCCCTCGAACGCGGCGAGCCGGACCCGGGCGCCAGCGACGAGGAGCGCGCGGCCTCCGAGGCGCTCGCAGCGCGGCTCCTCGCGCTGCGCGACGAGGACGGCGCCGACGGACCGGGGCTCTCGACGGAAGAACGTCAGGCGCTCGTGGCGGAGCGCGAGCTCTCGACGCTCCTCCTCGCGACACGCGTGCGCCTCCTCGGACAGCGCGAGAGCACGGCCCGCGCCGTCGCGCAGGAGCTCGGGGCGAAGCTGCAGGCGCTGAACGAGCAGCTCGAAACCACGCGCGACCTCACGGAATTCGTCGAGGAGCGCGTCCTCTGGGTCAGGAGCACGGAGCCCGCCTGGTCGCTCGACCTCTCCGGCTCACGCCGCTCCGTCCAGCGCTACTTCGCGTGGGAACGCGTGCGCGCGCTGCCCGGGCACTTCGGGGAGGCCCTCGCGAGCGCGCCGCTGCGTGCCCTGGGGCTGCTGACGCTCGCGTGGTTCCTCTTCTGGACGCGGCGCCAGCTCGGCGACCGCATCGACGCGCGGCTCGGGCCCGACGCCCCGCTCGAGCAGCGCCGGCGCGTCGCCCTCTCGATCGCTCCGACCGTCGAACAGCTCGCGCGGAGCGCCGCGGGCGCGGTCCTGCTTCCGCTCGTGGTCGCGGCCTTCGTGCTGTGCGTGCGCGGGCACGCATTCGACCCGGCGCTCCCGATCGCGCGGTCGCTCGCGACCGGCGTCGCCGAGGTCCTCCCTGCGTGGTTCGTCCTGTCTCTCCTGCGCCGCATCGCGCGTCCGTCGGGCCTCGGCGAGGGCCCGCTCCAGTGGGGCCCGCAGAACATGCGCCTCGTGCGGACGAACCTGCGCTGGTTCATGCCGCTCTACCTGGTGCTGGCGGCAGCGATCGGCACGGTGCACGCGAGCGAGGACCAGGCGCTCGTCGACTCCGTGGGGCGCGCGCTGTTCCTCGGCAAGGTGGCCTCGTTCGGGGCGTTCGTCGCGGTCCTCCTGCGCAGCGGCGGGCTCGAGCCGATCACCGCGCGGCCGAGCATCGTCGCGCAGCTCCGCCGGCTGTGGCTCTTCTTGGGCGTCGGTTCAATGGCCGCGCTCTTCGTCGGCTCGCTCCTCGGCTACCACTACACGGCGCGCAACCTCTGGGCGCCGCTCGAGGCGACGGTCGGGCTGCTCGCCGGGCTCACCCTCGCCCGCGCAGTCGTCGCGCGCTGGATCCTCGTCAACCGCAGACGACTGCGCGTCGAGCAGGCGCGCGAGCGGCGCGCGAAGGCCGAAGCCGAGGCCGCCGCCGGCACGGATCCGGTCGTCGCGGAGCGCACCGCCCGCGAGGTCGAGGAGGAGGAGGGCCTCGATCTCGGCTCGCTCGAGGTGGAGGTCGGCGAGCTCCTGCGGTTCGCGACGGGCGCCGCGGCGCTGCTCGGCGTCGCCGCGATCTGGCGGAACTTCTTCCCCGCGCTCGCCGCGCTGCGCGAGGTCTGGGAGGTGAAGGACGCCGCCGGCACCAGCGTCTTCAGCCTCTACTCGCTCGGGACTGCCGTCCTCGCGGCGGCGCTGACCTGGGTCCTCGCGAAGCGCCTGCCGGGCCTGCTCGAATTCACGGTCCTGAATCGCTTCAAGCTCGGTCGCGGCGAGCGCTACGCGATCCGCGCCGTGGTCACGTACGTGCTGACCGCCGTCGGAACGCTGGTCACCCTCGGCCTCCTCGGCGTCCGATGGGCCAACGTGCAGTGGCTGGCCGCCGCGGTCTCGGTCGGCCTCGGCTTCGGCCTCCAGGAGATCTTCGCCAACTTCGTCAGCGGATTGATCCTGCTCTTCGAGCGCCCGATCCGCGTCGGTGACCTCGTCACGGTCGCGGGCATCGAGGGCCGCGTCACCGAGATCCGGATCCGGGCGACGACGATCCTCGACTACGACCGGCGTGAGATGGTCGTGCCGAACCGCGAGTTCGTCACGGGCAGCCTCGTGAACTGGACGCTGTCGGACCCGATCACGCGCCTCGTCGTCAACGTCGGGATCGCCTACGGCAGCGACGTCGAGACGGCGCGCGAGCTCATGAAGCGCGCCGCGCAGGAGTGCAAGCTCGTGCTGCGCGACCCCGCGCCGAGGATCGTGTTCCGCGGCTTCGGCGACAGCTCGCTCGACTTCGAGGTGCGCGTGTTCATGACCGACCGCGACCAGTGGCCGGTCGTGGTCGACTTCCTGCACGAGCGCATCGACCTGCTCTTCCGCGAGCACGAGATCGAAATCCCGTTCCCCCAGCGCGACCTGCACCTGCGGTCGGCGGCGCCCGGCCTGATCGAGGACTTCGGGCGGCCGCGGCCGCTCGCCTGAGGCGCGGCCGGGCGGGCGGACACCGCCCGCCCGAAGGTCAGCGCGAGCGGTGCTCACCCGAGGGCGTCACTCCTCGTCCATGACGGCCATCAGTTTGTCGAGCGAGCCCGCGAGCTCGGGGTTCGACCCGAACCCCATCATCGCCTTCCGCATGCGGTCCTGGAGCTCGCTCATACGCTCCTCCTGGGCCTCGGACATGTCAGGGGCGGGCTTGCCCTCGAGCTCCTTCTCCATCTTCTTCATGGCGGCCTTGGCCTTCTCGATCTTCGCGACGGCCGCGTCGACGTCGTCGGGCCCCTCGACGCTCTCGAGCGCCTCGACGAAGGTCTCGAAGTGACCGATGCTCTGCTCGGCGGGAGAGCCGCCGCCGCAGGCGGTGAAGAGAACGAGGAGCGAGGCGCTGAGAAGACCGGTCAGGAGACGCATGGGATTCGGTTCGAGTCTTGCCGCGGGGGCACGAAGGACGGAGTCGGGCGAATGCGCCCGCGGGATAGTGACTGCGTGCGGTCTCCGCCTGTCCACATGGAATCGCGCCGATGTTGAGACCGCGCCCGTTCCGAGTCGAGAGCCGCCCGGTGGAGACGCGCATGCGCCCGGCCCGGACTCCACCGCTGCACTCGGTCCACTACTCCGGCTCCGCCCCGAGCAGCCGATCGAAGATGAGCAATAGCGCGGACTCGTACCGTCGCCACCCGTCCTCGTCGAGCGCGATGCCGTTGAAGCCGTCGATGAAGCGCGATCGGACCGTGATGTAGTGGATCCCGGCAGCCATGAGGCCTGTAACGGCCGCGATATCCGTTCCCTCGATCACGATTCCGTGCTCGGTGATCGCGCGTCCCATCAGCTCTTGACCGAGGGACTCCCGCGCTCCCTCCAGGATCTCGACCAGGCTGGTCCGATCGGCCATCTCCCACGCCAGGATCTCAAGCGTCAGTGGCCGGGCGCGGACGGCGCGCAGGTACGCCACCATCATCCTTCCGACGAAGTGGTGACGGTCGCCGCCCTCCAGGGCGCCCCGGAAGATCTCGTCCGCCGTCGGCCAGAAGTCGGTGCTCTTCCCGAAAGCCCGGATGAGGCCGTCGAGGCCGTCGAAGTACCGGTAGATCAGGACCTTGTCGAGGCACGCCTCCCGGGCGACCGCGTTCACACCGAGCTTCTTGAAGCCGTTGCGCGCGATGAGGCGCCGAGTGGCGTCGATGAGCGCCTTCTCGGAGCGCTCGCGATCGTGGAAAGGTCCTCGTCGGGATTCGGCCATGGCTCCGATGGGCGGCAAGCGTAGCAGGCCCGGTATGCCGGTCCTCGACGCACCGCCATGCGGCCGTACGCCGCACCTCGTGCGCAACCCGCTCTGAGAAACCGCGACCACCCGTGCATCCGTGCTTCCGGCGAGCTCGATAGTCACCGCGCGGTGACATTGGTGCCACCGCACTCGGACCCACCGCAGAGCCCATGCAAAAACCGCTCGTCCTTCCGCTGACCGCGACGCTGGCCCTGGCTGGCTGTCAACTTCAAGGCGGCCCGTCGAATCGCCCCGTCTCATCCGCCGTCCCTCCCGGGACCGCCAGCTCGCACGGCCCCGACGCAGGGATCGGGATCCGGGGCACGGCCCAGGAGCCCGGCCCGACGGAACTCCGCCCCGACAACGCGAGCCCGGCGCCGACCGGCTTCGTCGCGCTGGGCGTCGCCGCGGTGCCGGAATTCACCGGCTCCGACGCGCTCCAGCTGGTCCCTTCGATCACGGCGGACATCGACTTCGACGGAATCCAGGTCTCGTTCGCAGGCCTTGGAGGCGAGGTCGACCTCGTCCGCGATCCGTTCTGGCGCTTCGGGCCGTCGTTGAGCCTGAGCCTTCCCCGCGACTCCGAGGTCGACTCCGATCGAATCGCGGCCCTCACCGAAGTCGAGACTGCGCTCGAGGTCGGTGCGTTCATCGGATTCGAGACCCGCGTCGGCTGGAGCGAGTCCGACGCGCTGAGGGGTTCCCTCGCGCTCCGCCAGGACGTGCTCGACAGCCACGATGGCCTGCTTGCCGTCGGTCAGGCCGAGTACAGCTTCTCCCCCTCCGGACGGTGGCGGCGCTCGCTCGCAACGAACTTCACCGTGGTCGACGGGAACTACGCGGACGCCTTCTTCAGCGTGTCGCAGCGCGACTCTGCGGTGACGGGCCTCCGGGGATTCGACGCCGACGGCGGGCTGCGGGACATCGGCGCGCAGGTCGTCGGTTCTTACTCGTGGAGCCGCGCGTGGGGTGTCTACGCGCGCGCGGCCTACAACCGGCTTCTCGGTGACGCAGCCGACAGTCCGATCGTGACCGAGGAAGGGAGCGAGGATCAGCTGCAGTTCGACTTCGGCCTGACGTGGGGGTTCTGATCATGGATCCCTGGAATGCGCAGGCCCCGCTACGCGGGACCGGCACGCTGCTGCTCGCGCGGGAGGCAGTCTTCTACGTGGCCTTCTACGTCCTTGGGTCCAGCATCGGGTGGCCCGCAAGTCTCGGGCTTCCGGCGCATGAGGCGCTTCCGCTGATCCACCAGAACGCCCGCAGCGTCCACGTGGGCTACTACCTCTACCTGGTCTCGAGCCTCATGTTCGTGCCCGTCGTCCTGTCGCTCCGTTCGACGCTGTACGGGCGCGACCCAAGGGCGAATCTCTTCCTGGACGTGGCCGCTGGCTTCGCGGTGGTCTCCGCCGTCATGCGGGCCCTCGGCATCCTCCGCTGGCTGTTCGCGATGCCGGCGCTCGCAGTGCTCGACGCGGCCCCGGACATCGGCGAGCACACGAGGGCTGCCGTCCACGTCCAGTTCGACGTCCTGAATGCGTATGCGGGCCAAGCGGGCGAGCACCTCGGCGTGCAGCTCACGGGCGCACTGTTCGTCGGCTCGCTCGCACTTGCTTTCGTCCGGCTCCGCGTCCAACGGGCATTCACCACCTGGCTCGCGTTCTCCGCGGTGCTGTTCCTCCCATGGGGCGACTACACGGGTGTGGACAGTGGCCTGATGCTGTTCGTCAACGGCATGACGTTCTCCACGTGGGCGATCGTGTTCGGGCTGTACCTGATCCGCACGGGCGGGCGCCGCGTCGCAGGTAGGGCAGCGTCATGACAACACGATCGAAAGCGGATCCGCGTCGCGCACTGCATGTGATCTGCGGCGCAGGTCCCGTCGCGCTGGCGGTGGCTCGTTCGTTGTTCGCGCGGGGCGAGCGCGTTCGGATCGTGCGACGCACGGGCTCATCGAACGCCCTTGCCACCGGTGTGTCGATGCACTGCGCCGATCTACGCGACGCGGACGTCGCAGCCCACGCATTCGCGGGAGCGAGCGTCGTGTACCACTGCGCCGCCCCCCCGTACCACCGCTGGCCGGTCGACTTCCCACCGTTGCAGCGCGGTATCGTCACGGGCGCGATACGGAACGACGTCACCCTGGTGGCGATCGACAACCTCTACGGCTACGGAACCGCTGGGCGCCTGACCGAGGACACGCCGCAGGTCGCCACGAGCCGCAAGGGGGCGGTGCGAGCCGAGCTCGCCGCAGAGCTTCTCGACCTGTCGGCCCGCGGCGTCCTCAATGCCTCGATCGCTCGGGCCTCCGACTGCTTTGGGCCGGGTGTGCGCCTTTCGGCGGTGGGTGAGAGGTTCTGGCCCCGGGTCTTGGCCGGGAAGGCCTGCCACTGGTTCGGTGATCCGGACGCCGCTCATACGTTCACGTACGTCGACGATGTCGCATCGACGATGGTGACCCTCGGCGCCACGCCCTCGGCGTGGGGCAGAGCGTGGCACGTTCCGTCCCCCCCACCGGTGTCGGCGCGTAGGTTCGCGGCGATCGCCGCCGAAGCGGAAGGAGTCGACGCACCCGAGTTCGCGACGGTCTCACCCACCGCCCAGAAGCTGATCGGCCTCTTGGTGCCTCCCGTCCGGGAGCTCGGAGAGGTGCGGTACCTGTTCGACTCCCCGCTGCACATGGACGACGGAGCGTTCCGCGCACGGTTCGGCGGGGATCACACACCGATCCGGGCGGCCATCGATGCGACGCTTGCCTGGTGGCGGGCTCGCGGAACGCGCGACGTCTGAGCAGCGAAGGGATCGAACGAGCTGCGCGTCCGTGCGGCCACGCATTCGAGCCGCCCTCGGGCTCGACGCGCGGGGGCGACACGGAGAACTGCGGCGGCCCAAAGAAAGAACCGCGCGTCGTGCAGGCACACGACGCGCGGCTCACTTGTGCTTGGAGCGGCTGATGGGATTCGAACCCACGACTTCAACCTTGGCAAGGTTGCGCTCTACCACTGAGCTACAGCCGCTTCCGGGGGGGAGAGCATAGCCAGCCCTCCCTGGCTGGCAAGCGCGAGGGGCCGGAAACCTCCCCCTGTCCGCGCGCCCTCAGCGTGAGGCCTGATCCCCCGCGGCCCCGTCCCGGATGCAGGACGCGACGTAGGCGCCCGCGGCCTCGGCGGCCTCGGGGAGCGCCCTCCCGCGGGCCAGTGCGCAGCTGAGCGCGGTCGCGAAGCGGCAGCCCGACCCGCGGATCCCGTCGCCAGGCACCCGCTCCCGCTCGATCCAGTGCGGCGCAGCGCCGGGCACCAGCACGAGGTCGCGCACGGGGCCCTCCGGGTCCCCGTGGCCCCCCTTGGCGACGACGGCGGAGACCCCGGCCTCGAGCAGCCGCTCGGCCGCGCGCACCGTCCGTTCGGCGTCGCCGACCAGCGATCCGCGGTCCTCCCAGGCCAGCTCCGCGAGCTCGTCGAGGTTGGGCGTCAGGATCGGACCGGACACGAGGAGGCTGTCCCGGACCCAGGCGAATTCGCGCTCGGTCCAGAAGCGGTAGCCCGACGACGAGGCGATCACGGGATCGACGACGGCCGGCACTTCCGCCGCCCCGTGGCGGGAGCGCGCCACGATGCGGGCGGCCTCGACGATCGAGGCGACGCCGGGCAGCAGTCCGAACTTCACGGCGCTCGCGCCGGGCAGCGCGTCCGCGGCCTCTCGGTGCCAGAGCAGGCGCTCCTCGACGCTGCGCACCTCGAAGAGGTCCTGGTCCGTGGCCGCGGTCGAGACGGCCGTCGCCTCGCACTCGAAGGCCCGCGCCGCAGCGCGGTCCGCGTCGAGCCCCGAGTGCCCGGACGAGTCGACGCCCCCCACCAGGAGGACGCGGGGGAGGGAGTCGTCACTCATCGAGTCGCTTGCCGTCCGGGGCCTGGGAGTCGTCGCCGTCGCTCGTCGCGATGACGGCGAGCGCGTTCTTGCGGAGCTTGCGCTCGACGCTCTTGATCGTGCTCATGCCGCTGTCCTCGAGCCGGATCCGACCGCCGGCGATGTGGCCGTGGCCGCCGAACGACGCGTCGTCCCCGACGACGCGCTCCATGAGCGAGTAGGCCTTGCCGAACGCGTAGTCCGTGCGCAACGAGACGACGTACTCGTCCTCGAAGGCTCCGCCGGCGACCACCCAGGAGCAGCCCTTCATGCGGAGGAAGAAGTCCGCCATCTCGGCGACGTGCTCGGGGTTCTCGACGCGCCCCATGAGCGCGAGGACGAGCGGGCCGTGCTGGCGCGCCTCGCCGAGGCCCTGGGCGATGTGGCGGTAGTAGCTCTTCGGCAGGGGCGGTCGGTCGATGGCCGCGATGCGCTGCCGATCGCCCGCGCGGAAGGTCGCGAGGAACGCCTCTTCGTCGAGCGGCGACGCGTTGCGCGACAGGTCGGCCGTGTCGTACCGGATCCCGCAGAAGAGCGCGGACGCCGTCGTCGCATCGAGCGGGACGTCCATGTCGCGCAGGTACTCATAGAGGATCGACGACGTCGAGCCGAGCTCGGTCCGCACGTCGACGTGCGGCACCGACGCCGTGCCCTTGCCGCTCTGCGGCGAGCGGTGGTGGTCGAACACGGCGACGACGGGCGGCTCGTCGGGGACGACGGTGTGCGCGAACGCCGGCTGCGTGTCGACGATGAGGGTGCCGCAGAACGCGGTCGGGTCGACGGTCGCGTAGTCCTCGAGGTCGAGCTCGAGCGTGCGCAGGAGCGCGACGTTCTCCGCGCGGTGTACGCGTCCGTGCGTCGCCACCACGCAGCGGAACGCGAAGCCGCGCTCGATCAGGAGCCGCAGCCCCTCGCACGCGCCGAGCGCGTCGGGGTCCGGGCCGCGGTGCGTCAGGATCAAGAAGCGGCCCGCGGACTCGGGCGCGCCGGCCTCCGACGCCGCGCGCAGCGCGCGGCCGAGGTGCTCGACGGGCGGAAGCCCGTCGAAGGGGCGCGGCGCGGGCGCCTGTCCCCCGTCCGGGGTCGTCTGCTCGGGCGCCGCGTCGGTCATGGTTCCGGGAACGCGCGCGCTCCCGCGGGGGTCAGTCCGAGTAGCCCAGTCCCTTGAGGAACTGGACGGAGGCGAGGATCTCGGCGCGCCCGTGGGTCGGATCGACGTCGACGACCTTCGCGGAGTGCTTCGGCAGGTACTCGGACACGAGCTTGAAGTCGACTTCGCCGAGGCTCGGGGGCAGCGCGAAGTCCTCCTGCGTGGCGTCGCGCAGGTGCACGCCGAGCGTCTGCGCCGCGAACGTATCGAGCCAGCCGCCCTGGTTCTGAAGTCCGTACACGCCGCGGCGGTGGATCCGGGCGGTGTCGTGCCAGTAGCCGACCTGCTGCTGCTTGAGATCCTCGAGGACCCACTGCGTCGCCTCAAATCCGAGGAGGTCGTTGAGGACGTGGCCCGGCTGGACGGCGAGGCGCGTCTCGGGGAACTCATTGCGCAGCGTGTGCACCGACCGGCAGAAGTGCTCGATCTGGCGCTGGCCCTTCGCCTGGATCCCGCGCACGAACTCGCGCGTCTCCTCCTGTAGAAGCTCGCGGTCGTCCTCGTGGACCTCGCGGTGGCGGCCGGTGAGCTCGTTCGCCTGGGACTCGAGCTCGGCGTTCTCGATCGCGCAGCCGCGCAAGACGACGACCGGCGCTCCGAGCTTCTGCGCGAGCTGGATGTGGCGACGTGAGCTGTTGAGCGCCATCTCGCGCAGGCCCGGGTCGAGGGAGCCGAGCATCATCCCCGACATCTGATCGGAGCGCGGCTTCAGGGCGCCGACCACGACGCAGTCCATCGTGATGCCGGTCTCGCGCTGCGCGTCCTCCCAGCCCCGGAGCTCGGGCGGGGTGGCCGTGAGGCCGAGCTCGAGCCGGCGGAAGCCCATGGCGACCGCAGAGAACGCCTGGTCCTCGATCGAGCGCAGACGCGGGCCGTAGCACGACGTCGACAGGACGAGGTCGTTGGGGATTCCGGGCTTGGTCACGCGCGGGTGCCGTGCGGGGCGTCTTGGGGGAAGGGGCGAGCGGGTCTTCGGTCGGTCGCGGGCAGCGTCCCTGCGAACGGGGGGCGGCCGCGCTGGAGGGGAGGGTGCCCGAAGGGTGGAACCGGTGTCAACGTGGCGGGTCCGCGCCTGCGTCCGAGCGCCCCAGCGTCGCTCCGGGGCGCCACCTGGGGCTCACCGTGGGTCAGACGCGGATCTCGGCCGAGAGCTGCGACAGGTCCCCGGCCGCGGCGAGGAGCGGCTCGACCTCCTGGCTGAGGAACTCGTCGACCTGTTCGGGCGCGCGGCCCACGTAGCGTTTCCCGTCGAGGAGCTCGTCGAGGCGCTCCCCCACGGCTGCGAACGCGGGGTCTGCGGCCAGTCGGGCGCCGAGGTCGGGCTCGCGGCCAGCCTTGAGCTCGGCCGCGGCCGCGTGGCTGTGGACGCGGATCCGCTCGTGCAGGTCCTGGCGGTCGCCGCCGGCCTTCACGGCCTCCATCATGACGGCCTCGCTGGCGAGGAAGGGCAGCTCGGCGTCCAGGTGCTTCGCGACGATCGCCGGGTGGACGACGAGGCCCGACGTCACGTCGAGCATGAGCTGCAGCACGGCGTCCGTCCCGAGGAAGGCCTCGGAGAGCGCGAGCCGTCGGTTCGCCGAGTCGTCCAGCGTCCGCTCGAGCCACTGGTTCGCCGCGGTGTGGGCGGCGTTGCCCGAGAGTTCGATCACGAAGCGGCTCAGCGCACAGATGCGCTCCGAGCGCATGGGGTTGCGCTTCCACGGCATCGCGCTCGACCCGATCTGCTTCTTCCCGAACGGCTCCTCGAGCTCGCGCCGGTTCGCGAGAAGGCGCAGGTCGGTCGCGAACTTGTGGCACGTCTGGGCCACCGACGACAGCACGCTCAGGACCCGGAAGTCGAGCTTGCGCGGGTAGGTCTGCCCGGTGACCCCGAACGTGCGCTCGAAGCCCATCCGTCGGGTCACGAGCTCGTCGAGGCGGCGCACCTTGTCCGCGTCGCCGTCGAACAGCTCGAGGAAGCTCGCCTGCGTGCCCGTCGTGCCCTTCACGCCGCGGAAGCGGATCTCGGACAGGACGTGGTCGAGGTCCGCGACGTCGGTGACGAGGTCCTGGATCCAGAGGCACGCGCGCTTGCCGACGGTCGTCGCCTGCGCGGGCTGGAAGTGGGTGAAGCCGAGGGTCGGCAGGTCCCTGTGCTCGCGGGCGAATGCCCCGAGCGACCGGATCACGCCGCAGACCTGCGCGCGCACGAGGCGCAGCCCTTCGCGCAGAGCGATCAGATCGGTGTTGTCGCCGACGAAGCACGACGTCGCGCCGAGGTGGATGATCGGACGCGCCGTCGGGCACTGGTCGCCCCACGCGTGCACGTGCGCCATGACGTCGTGCCGGAGCTCCTTCTCGTAGCGCGCGGCGGCCTCGAGGTCGACGTCGTCCGCGTGGGCGCGGAGCTCGTCGAGCTGGGCGTCGGAGATGTCGAGGCCGAGTTCCTGCTCCGACTCCGCGAGCGCGATCCAGAGGCGCCGCCAGGTCGTGAACTTCGTTCGGTCGGAGAACACGGCGCGCATCGCCTCGCTGGCGTAGCGCGTCCCGAGGGGGCTCACGTACTCGTGCATGGGGCGAAGAGTCTACCGGCCGCGACGACCGGGGGCGCCCTTCTCGAAGCGACGCCGCGCGCGCGCAGCCGTCGCCGTCAGAACGGCCAGGGGCCGGTCCCGCGCGCCTCGTCCCACCACGTCGCGACGCCCGCGGAGGCGAAGGAGAGGACCAGGCCGACGAGGAGCAGGCGGCGGAGTGCAGCGCGCGTCGTGCGCGGGTTCCCGACCGCGAGCACGACGAGGACGGCGAACAGCGCTCCGACGAAGTCCCCCAGGAGGTCGAGGAGCGACGCGTCGCGGCCGGGGACCGTCGCCTGGTGCAGCTCGTCGGTCAGGCCGTAGAGCGTCGTCAGGACGACCGCCCACAGCCCGCGCTCGGGCGTGAGGAGGGCCCAGGGTCCGCGGAGCGTCCGCGCGCGCGGAGCGAGCGCCGCGGCGACGAGCAGCGCGAGGATCCCGAACGCGCCGGGGTGCCCGAGGTTGGCCACGTAGTGCCCCAGGGTCGACGACCCGATCGCGTCGATGTCGAGCTCCGACGAGGACAGGTGGAAGATGACCGCACCCAGCGCGACCGGCGGCAGCCACGCGAGCAGCCGAGGGATCGCGGACAGCACGAGGCCGCACGCGACGAGCGCGTCGCCCAGGGGACCCAGGTGACCCGGCGGCGGCGGCCCCGGGCCGTCCGCGGCGGGCGCGGTGCGGCCCTCGGACACCACGTCAGCCAGCGGCGCGGTCCGCGGCCCGCGTGGCCTCGAAGCGGAGCCCGCGTCCGTCCTCGGAGCGCACCACGTCGAGCTCGTCGACCATCTGCGCGAGGAGGTAGAAACCGCGGCCGCGCTCGTCCTCGAGGTCGGGGATGCCGTCCGGCGGCGTGATCAGCCGGCGCACCTCGTCGGGTTCGCCGCCGCCCTGGTCCTCGACCCGAACGGCCCAGCGCCAGGCGTCGCCGTCCGCCTCGATGTCGACGGCGAAGTGGATCCGCACGTCGCCCTCGAGATCGGCGAGGTCCCGCGCGGCGCCGCCCCCGCCGTGGTCGATCGCGTTGTCGAGCAGCTCGCCCGCAACGAACTCGAGCGTCTCGCACTCGGGGGTCGGGAGACCCTCGGACTCGGCGAACTGGCGCGCGATGCGGCGCGCCATCCGGCCGTGCGCGTGGGTCGAGGGCAGCTCGAGGTCGAGCTTGCCGGGCGCGTCGGCGCCACGCACGACCTCGGCGCCGCTGCCGCGCGCCCGCGACGAGGCGGGGGCAGCCTCCGCGCTTCCGTCCTCGCCTTCGCCCTCGGTCCGGTAGGGCAGGTCGAAGCTGAGGTCGAGCGAAAGGTCGAGCGCGGGGGCGCTGTGCGTCAGCGCGCCCATCGAGATCCGGTCGATGCCCGACCCGGCGACCGCACGCAGGGTCGCGTGCGTGATGCCCCCTGACGCCTCGAGCAGGACCGGAGCGCCGCGTTGGTCGCTGAGCGCGCGCAGCCGCGGGCAGAGCCCGGTGAGAACGTCCGCGGACATGTTGTCCAGCAGCACCACGTCCGCGCCGCCGCGTACCGCGGCCTCCGCCTCGGCGCCGTCGCGCGCCTCGCACGTGATCGTCACGTCCGGTCCCACGTCCGCCCGGATGTCGGCCAGCACCTCTTCGATCGTGCGGCCCGCCAGGTCGACGTGGTTCTCCTTCACCATCGCCTCGTCGAAGAGGCCCATCCGGTGGTTGTCGCCGCCGCCGATGCGCACGGCGAACTTGTCGAGCGCGCGCATGCCCGGCGTGGTCTTGCGCGTGTCGAGGATGCGCACGCCCGTCCCTTCGACGAGATCGACCGCCTCGCGGGTGCGCGTGGCGATCCCGCTCATGCGCTGGACGATGTTGAGCGCGGTGCGCTCGGCAACGAGCAGCGCCCGCGCAGACCCCGTCGCGTGCAGCACGACGTCGCCGGGGACGACGGTCGTCCCATCCCCGATCGCGGCGTCCACAACGGCCTCGGGGTCGACGAAGCGCAGCGCCCGGGCGAACGCGCCGCCGCCCGCGAACACGCCGGCCTCCTTCGCGATGAGCGTCGCGCGCCCGCGCGCGCCGCGGGGGACGGCCGTCCGCGTGGTGACGTCGCACGCGATCAGCTCGTCCGGTGAGGTCGAGGGCGTGACGTCGATCCCGAGGTCCTCGGCGAGCGCCCGACGGACGAGGTCGTCGAGTGCGCGTTCGAGGTGGGAAGGGTCCATGGCGTGGGTCCGCGGGGCCTGTCCGGCGGGCGCTCCGCCCTCGCGGCGCGCCCCCGTCGCTCGGGATCGGGGCGCAGAGCCTAAGCGCAGCGCCCGGGGCCGGGGGGATCGAGTGTACGACCGGGCGCCTGCATCGGTGACGGGTGCGGGCGCGGGGGCTTCGGGCACCGGGACACCGCCGGCGCGCCCCCCTGCCCCGCCGTGGACCTCGTCCGCACGCCCCCGTGCGGGCTCGCCCCGCACCGGGGGCCCCGCGGACCGCGACGCGACCAGCGCCGCCGCGGTCGCCGGCCCGACGCCCGGGATCGCGGTCCAGTCGACCGGCACGCCCCGCGCCGCGACCCAGTCCGAGATCTCGAGCGCCCGGAAGCGCCCCACGCCCGGCACCGCCCGGAGCGCACGCGGCACGGTGCTGTCCGGCGCGAGGCGCGCACGTTGGAGCGCCGCCGCCAGGACCGCGTCGTCGGGCGGCACGGGCCCCGCCAGCCCGCGCACGAGCGCGTAGCCGACGAGCCCGACCACGTACCACAGCGGTGCGGCATCGTCCCCCATCCCCCGTTCGACGCGCGGGCGCGACGCGGGTGGCGCGCGGCTCCGGATCTTTCGATCGGAGCGCCGCCGTCAGAGGCCGCGCGTGCTCGGCGCGGCCGCCGCGAGGCGCGAACCGGCCGTGCCGGGCCGACGGCCCGCGGCGTCCAGGCGCGCCAGTCGCGCGAGCACGCTGTGGCCGACGGCTTCGAGCGCGCGCGCGAGGTCGGAGTCGGGCTCCCCCTCGACGACCGTCTGGCGGCGCTGCGAGCAGCGGTACGCGGCCCTGTCCTCCGGGAGCGCAGCGAGGTACTCGACGCTGGTCCCGAGGAACTTACCGACGACCTCCTGCAGCCGCCTGGCGGTGCCCTCGGCCTCCTCCTCGGAGGCGGCGCGGTTCACCACGAGCAGCGGCATGGGCCGATCGATGCCCTGCGCCGCGCACTGGCGCGCGAAGACCTTGAGGAACGCGTACGCGTCGGTCATCGCCGTCAGGTCGGGGTTCGTCACGAGCACGGTCAGATCGCACGCCGCCGCGAACGCGACGGTCTGGCGCGAGAGGCCGGCGGCGCTGTCGACGACGAGGTGGTCGTAGTCGGGCTCGAGCCGGCCGAGCCCGCGTCCGATGATCTCGAGCTCGAACGTGCGCAGACCGGCGAGGCTGGCGTAGCCCGAGCCCCCGGCGAGCAGGTCGACCCCGTTCTCGCAGCGCGTGACGATGTCGGGCACGCCGACGTCGCCGCGCAGCACGTCGGCGAAGCTGCGCTCGGGGCGCGCCCCCTGGAGGATGTGCGCGTTGGCGCAGCCGAGGTCGGCGTCGAGGAGCAGCGTCCGGCCGCGGCGCGCGAAGAGCGCCGCGAGCGACGCGCTGACGGACGACTTGCCCGTGCCGCCCTTGCCACTCGCGATGCAGACCGAGCGGGCGCGCCGGGCGGGCGCCGCCGGGCGAGGCGCGGCGTCGGCGCGGCCCGCCAACCGCGGCGCGAGCGCAGCGGGCGGAGCGGTGCCGCGCCTCTTCCCGAGGCCCAGCAGCTGTCGCGCAGAATCCCAACGTGTCATCGAAGGAGCCCCTCCCTTCGTCGTGTGCGGTGGGCGCGCTGCGGCGCGGGCCGTACGCCTGCGAGCGGTACGGCCCCGGGCGGCGCGACCCGGTCGTGGTCGCCGTGTGCGGGCATGGCGACTTCCTTCCTGCCTCCATCAAGCGGCAGCGAAGGCCCGCTTCTCCACAGATTCCCCACAATTACCCGTGCCGCGGGGTGCGGGAATTCACCTAGCTGGCGTCGCACGGTCACCGGGCCCCCCTCGCCGCCCGCTCGAACCGGCTCCGGTGGACGTAGGTGAGCGCCAGGGCCAGGGCGTCGCTCGCATCGAGGGGCTCGGGGGCGCGCTCGAGTCCCAGTTCGGCCGCCACCATCCGCGCCACGCGCTCCTTGTCCGCCGATCCCTGGCCCGCGAGGGCCTTCTTCGCCTGCGAGGCCTGGTACTGGACCACCTCGGCGCCTCGGCAAGCGGCGCAGCTGAGGGCGACGCCCCGGCCCTCGCCCACGCGGAGCGCGGACTGGACGTTGACGGCCGTGTAGGCGTGCTCGACGACCACGGTCGTCGGCCGCAGCCGCTCCATGAGCAGGTCGAGCTCCTGGCGCAGGTGGCCCAGACGGGTCGGGACGTCGGCCGAACGGCTGGCCCGGAGCGCTCCCGCGGCCAGGAGCGCGGGCCCCTCCGGTCGCTGCACGACGGCCCCGTAGCCCACGACCAGCGTCCCGGGGTCGATACCGAGTACGACGGGCCAGCGCAGGCCATCGGGGACCTGGGGTAGATCGGACACTCCCATGCGGATGCGCGCAGGCGGTGCGGCCGCCGCGTCCGGCCCCGTCCCGGGGACGGGCCGAGCAGCCCGGGAACGAACCGAGCCGAGCGGGCGGTGGGTCGCGGCGCACGGCGACTCTACGTTATGCGCCCCCCGCCACGAAGCGCGCGGCGGCGCCCCGTCGCCCGCCTGGCGGCGCACCGTCCGAACATGCCGAGCAGCCCTCCCTCCTCCCCCGCCCCCACCGACGGCACAGCCCACGAATCTGCGCGCCCGCCGCTGCGCGCCGCCGCCGTGCTGCTCGCCGCGGGTGCTTCGTCGCGCATGGGCGGCGAGCGCTCGAAAGCGCTGATCGAGCTCGGTGGTCGCGCCGTCGTGGCGCGGGCCGCCGCATCGCTCGTCGCCGCGCAGCACGTCGAGGAGCTCGTCGTGGTCGTCCGCGAGGACGGCCGCGCCGACGTGGAGCGCGCCCTCGGGCCGCTCGCGGCCCGGGTCGACGCCTGGGCCGTCGGCGGCGCCGAGCGCACCGACTCGGTCCGCGCCGGCGTGGCCGCCGTGTCGGACTCCGTCGACGTCGTCCTCGTGCACGACGCCGCACGCTGCTTCGTGGCGCCGGACGACGTCGCCGCCGTCGCGCGCGCCGCCGCCGACCACGGGGCGGCGCTCCTCGCGAGCCGTGTGCGCGACACGCTCAAGCACTCGAGCAATGGATTCCAGAGCGACGAGACCGTCGACCGCGATCGCCTCTGGGCCGCGGAGACCCCGCAGGGGATGCGCATCGCGCGCTTCCGCGACGTGCTCGCACGCGCGGCGATGGACGGGTTCCGGCCGACGGACGACGCGGCGCTGCACGAGCACTACCACGGACCGACGAAGCTCGTCGAATCGACGCGTTGGAACGTCAAGCTCACGACGCCGAAGGACCTCGAGTTCGGCGAAGCGCTCGCGCGCGCCCTGGACGCGGAGGACGCGACACGATGAGCGGAGTCAGGATCGGACTGGGCTACGACGTGCACCGCCTCGTGGAGGGCCGCCCGTGCGTGCTCGGCGGCGTGACGCTGCCGCATCCGGCGGGGCCCGCCGGGCACAGCGACGGCGACGCGGTCCTGCACGCGCTCACCGACGCGGTGACCGGCGCGGCGGGCCTCGACGACATCGGCACGCTGTTCCCCGATGACGACCCGGAGTGGAAGGGCGCCGACAGCGCGAAGCTCTTCCGCGGCGCGCTCGCGCTCGTCCGCGGCGCCGGCTGGACGCTCGTGAACGTCGACGTCGTCGTCGCGACCGAGGGACCGCGCATCAAGCCGCACCGCGCGGAGATGCGCGCGTCGATCGCAGAGCTCGCGGGCGTCGAGGTCGACGCCGTCAACGTGAAGGGCAAGACGTTCGAGGGCCTGGGCGCGATGGCCGAGGGACGCGCGGTGCAGGTCTGGGCGGTGTGCCTCGTCGAGCGCGCCTGAGCGGCCCGCGGCGGCGGATCGGAGGCTCACGCGGGTCGAATCGGAAGAACGGGGCCGGGAACGGGCCCCGGGGCGCCGATACGAGGGACGTGCTCGTCCGCCACACCATGACGCGCGCGCCGTTCACGGTCGCGCCCGAGGACCGCTGCCTGGACGTCCTGCGCACGTTCCGCGCGCGCGGCTTCCGGCATGCGCCCGTCGTGGAGGACGGTGCGCTCGTGGGGATCATCAGCGAGCGCGACCTCGTACGGGCGCTGCCCGCGCTCGTCGAGTCGTTCTCGGGCGAGGAAGGCAAGCGCAGCCTCGAGGCTCCGGTGCGATCGGTGATGACGCGCGGCGCGCGGACCTGCGCGCCGTCGGACCCGGTCGACGTCGTCGCGCGCGAAATGCTGGAGGACCGGCTCGGCTGCATGGCGGTCGTGTCGAACGACGAGGTGGTCGGCATCGTGACGACCGTCGATCTCCTCCGCGGATTCACGGACCACCTGCTCGCGCCAGGCGTGGACGCGCTCTCGCTCGTCTGGACGCGCGGCGACGTGGACACGGTCCCGGACGTACCGTCGATCGCCGTCGCCGCGGGCGCGCGGCTCGCTGCGTACTTCGTGACCGAGACGACGACGGGCGCCCTCGCGCTGCTCGTGCGCATCGACGGCGGCGCCGATGCGTGCGCGAGGTTCCAGGAGCTCTGCGTCGAGGCGGGCCTCCTGTCCATGGGCACGCGCGCCGCGTAGGCTCAGGAGGAGCGCGCGTCCGCGCGCGCACGCCCCATGAGCCGACCCAGCCGACGGAACGCGCCCCCGAGCGCCGCGCAGGCGCTGATCCTCGCGCTGTGCCTCGTCGCGATCTGGGGGCACTACTCCGAATCGGGCGCGTCGGACCCGGCCGCGCCGGGGACGCTGGTGCTCGAGCGAGAGGGACACGTCTTTGGTAACTGGGCGTACTTCCGGCACACCGAAGAGGACGGATTCGCGCTCCGCACGCCTGGCCTCTTGATCGGTCTCTTCGCGAGCGCGGCCGCCGTCGCGCTCGCCCTACGCCTCGTCGGCGGGTCGAAGAATCCGCCCGTCGAATCCGAGGGCACCACCGCCTGAACCGGCGGCGACGCGCCGCCTCCCGCACATGAGCCAACAGGACCGCGACGTCGAGAAGGGCTACACGAACGCCGAGTTCGCCGCGAAACTGCGCCGCCTGGCCGACTGCGTCGAGTCGGGGGAGAACTTCGAGATCCAGGTCGCGGGGGAGCGCATCTATGTTCCCGACCGCGCCGCGTACACGATCGAGCACGAGCGCGAGGAAGGCGCGGAGGAGCTCGAGTTCCAGGTGCGCTGGACGCGCGAGTCTTGAGGGGCTCCGCCCGCGTCGGCCTCGCGGCCACGCCGCCCCTCGCGCTCGCGCTCGGACTCTTCCTCGGCGGCGGGTGCGCGGCCCACATCGAGGCCCGTACGCAGCCGCTGGTCGCGCCGCCGGCTCCCCATGGCGCGACGCCCAGTGCCCGCCAGGTCCGCTGGCACGAGCGCGATCTCTACGCGTTTCTGCACTTCACGACGAACACGTTCACGGACCGGGAGTGGGGCTACGGCGACGAGTCTCCGACCGTGTTCGCGCCGACGGACTTCGACGCGGACCAGATCGTCGGAACGCTCGAGGGCGCCGGGTTCCGCGGCGTGATCCTGACGTGCAAGCACCACGACGGCTTTTGCCTCTGGCCGACGGATACGACCGATCACGACGTCGCCGCGAGCCCGTTCCGCGGCGGCGACGGGGACGTCGTCCGGGAGATCTCGGAGGCGTGCGCGCGCCACGGCGTCGCGTTCGCACCGTACGTGAGCCCGTGGGACCGGAACTCTGCGCTCTACGGCACGTCGGAGTACGTGACCGAGGTCTTCCGGCCGCAGATCGCGGAGCTCCTGACGCGCTACGGTCCGGTCTTCGAGGTGTGGTTCGACGGCGCGAACGGCGGCGACGGGTTCTACGGCGGCGCGAACGAGACGCGCAGCATCGACCGGACGACGTACTACGGCTGGGACGAGACGTGGACGGGTGTCCGCGCGCTGAGTGACGACGCCGTGATCTTCTCGGACGTCGGACCGGACGTGCGCTGGGTCGGGAACGAGCGAGGCGTCGCGAGCGACCCGTGCTGGGCGACGTTCACGCCGAAGGGGCCGGACGGCGGCGAGGGCTACGGGCCCGGGCTCTGCGACTACGCCGATTCGGGTTCCGGCACGGTGGACGGCGCGCGCTGGATCCCGGCCGAGTGCGACGTATCGATCCGGCCCGGTTGGTTCTGGCACGCGTCGGAGTCCGACCGCGTCAAGTCCGTGGACGAGCTCTGGGACCTGTACCTCGCCTCGGTGGGGCGCGGGGCGAGCCTGCTCCTGAACGTGCCGCCGGATCGGCGCGGGCAGCTCGACGCGCCGGACGTCCGGAGCCTCGAGGGCTTCGGTGCGCGCCTGCGCGCGACGTTCACGAACGACCTCGCGCAGGGAGCAGAGCTGCGGGCGAGCGCGGTGCGCGGCGACGACGCGCTCTTCTACGGACCGAGGCGCCTCGTCGACGGGGACCGCTGGAGCGCGTGGTGCACCGACGACGACGTGCGCGAGGCGTCGGTGACGCTGACGCTCCCCGAGCCGCGCGCGTTCGATCTCGTGCGGCTGCGCGAGGACGTGCGGCTCGGACAGCGCGTGCGCGGATGGGCGCTGGACGTCTGGTCGGAGGGCGCTTGGACGGAGCGCGCGACGGCCCGCTCGATCGGCGCCTGCAGGCTGATCGCGCTCGATGAGGCGGTGACGACGGACCGGGTGAGGGTCCGGATCACGGCCGCGGCGGCGAGCCCCGCGCTGTCCGAGATCGGGCTCTTTTGGACCGCGGCGCGCTAGAGCCGCCGCGGGCGCTCAGCTCGTCTGCGCCGCCTGCAGGCGCGCGTATGCGCCGTTCTGCTCGAGCAGCTCGTCGTGGGTCCCCACCTCGACGACGCGGCCCGCGTCCATGACGCAGATCCGGTCCGCGTTCCGGATGGTCGTGAGCCGGTGCGCGATGACGATCGTAGTTCGGCCCTTCATCACGCGGTCGAGGGCCTCCTGGACGATCTTCTCGGACTCGGTGTCGAGCGCGCTCGTCGCCTCGTCGAGCAGGAGCAGCTCGGGGTCGCGCAGGAGCGCCCGCGCGATCGTGATGCGCTGGCGCTGGCCGCCGGAGAGGCGCGTGCCGGCGTCCTGAACGTTCGTCCCGTAGCCCGCGGGAAGCGACTCGATGAACTCGTGGATGTTGGCGGCGCGCGCGGCGGCCTCGACGTCGGCCTGCGAAGCGTCCGGGCGGCCGTAGCGGATGTTCTCCGCGACCGTCGTGTGGAAGAGGAACGGCGACTGCGTGACGAGCGCGTAGTGGTCGGTCCACGAGTCGAACGACACGTCCTTGAGGTCGTGCCCCCCCACCAGGACGCGGCCCGACGTCGGGTCGACGAAGCGCGCGACGAGATCGAGCAGCGTGCTCTTGCCGGAGCCGCTCGCGCCCACCAGCGCGAGCGTCTCGCCCGGGCGGACGGTGAGATCGATCCCGGAGAGCCGGAAGGGCTCGACGTCCGCCGCGTCGTCCTCGTCGCGCTGGTACTCGAAGCCGACGTGCTCGAAGCGCACGCCGTCCCCCAGCCCAGCGAGCGCGACCGGCTGCGCGGCCTCGACGACCTCGGGCTCGACCTCGAGAACGTCGTGCAGACGCCGCGCAGCGCCCTCGGCCTCGCCGACCTGCGTGACGACGCGCGTCGTCCGTTTGATGTGGGAGCTCGCCTGGCTGATCATCAGGAACAGCGCGAGCATCTCCTTCGCCTCGGGCTGGTCGCCGTTCGCGGCGGCGGGCCCCGTGAGCAGCCAGCCCGCGACGACCACGACGATCGCGATGCCGAAGTTGGTGAAGAAGATCGTCCAGGCGCGCGACAGGACGCCCGCCCGCACCATGCGCATGGTCGCGCCGTAGTAGTCCTCGTTGGCGGCGCGGAAGCGATCGAGCTCGCGCTCCTCGGCGCGGTACGCCTTGACCGTCCGCACCCCCTGGAACATCTGGGTGAGGACCTGGAACGTCGACCCGAGCTCGACCGCGCTCTTGTGGCTTGTGCGGCGGACCTTGTTCACGAGGATCGCGATCGGCGCGATGAAGAGCGGGAGCCCGAGCACCACGAAGAGCGTCACCTTCCACGAGATCGCGAACGCGAAGAGGAGGCTCGCGACGAAGAGGAGGGGCTCCTGCACGAGGTCCTTGAGCGCCATGCGCACGACCTGGGTCGTGCGGCCCACGTCGCTGCTGACCCGCGAGAGGAGGTCCCCGAAGCGCCGCCCCGTGTGGTAGCGCATCGAGAGGGTCATCAGGTGCTCGGCGAGCGCGACGCGCAGCGACACCATGATGCGCAGGCTGACCTTGCCCGCGAGGAGCCCGGTCAGGTACTGGAAGACGGCCGCCAGGAGCGCCATCACCCCCACGATCGCGCCGACGCGAAGGAGCGCGGAGCGGCGCGCGCTGCGCGCCTCGGGAGTGCGCGACGCGAGCACCTCGGGGTCGCCGAGGATGAAGCGCTCCGCGTCGCCGCCGACCTGCTCGAGCCACGCCTCGACGCGGTCGACGACGCCTTCGGACTCGCTCTCGGGCCCGGGCTCGACGGGCGCCTCCGTGCGGACCTCGGGGAACAGCGCCTCCCAGGTCGGCATGAGCAGCAGGTACGTGCCCTTCTGCAGGAACGCGCTCGCGAGCCCGCACACGACCACCAGCACGAGCGTGCCCAGGTGCGGAAGCGCGTGCGGCTTGAGGAGCCGCGTCAGGTCACCGACGCGTTTCATGGCGGGCAGGGTAGCGACCGGAGCTGTACCGAGCCCGGTACGAATCCGCCGGGAATGCGCGCGGCCGCAGCGGCCCCCGTTGGGCTGCTGCGGCCGCGCGCATTCCCGGCGGATTCGTACCGGGCTCGGTACGTCCCCGTCCGTCAGCTCGGACTCACAGTCCGGAGATCTGAGCCGCGTCGAGCGCGTCGTGCATGTAGTCGCGGAAGGTCACGCGGAGCCAGTCCTCGGCCAGCATCTTGTAGTGCTGGTCGCGGCGGACGTTGAGCGGCTGCGTCGCCGGGATGCGGCGCTTCAGGTACACGATGTAGTAGCCGTGCGGGCCGCGGTACGGGCCGCCGACCTGGCCGGGCTCGAGGTCCTGGAACATCTTGTCCACGACCGCGTCGTTGGCGAGGAAGTGCTCGTACTCGGACTCGCCGATCGCGCGCTTCATGTCGTTGCGCGTCATCGGCTCGTCCTGGAACGCGCCGTAGTTCTTGAGGCTGTAGGCGGGCGGGCCCTTGCCCGACACCGGCAGCGGCGGATCCCAGTAGTCGCTGTTCTCGGACAGGAAGCCCTGCCACCACTGGTCGAACGGCACGACCTCCGACTCGAACTTCTCGCCCGCCTTCTCGGCGGCCTCGCGCTTCTCGGAGTCCGCGGCGAGCGCGGCGAGCTGCTCGTCCACCTTGCCGCGCAGCTCCTGCGCGCGGTCGTAGGCCTCCTGCCAGCCGTTCTCCTTCCACTGGTACGACGGGAAGTCGAAGGCCGAGACGAGGAGCGTGTCTGCGTGCGCCTTCGCGAGGCCCATGATCGTGTTCGCGACGGGGAGGTGCTCGCGGAGCATCTCCGGGACGGTGCCGTCCTCGCCCATGGCGACGTCGTCCTCGAACGCGCGGCGGAAGGACTCCTTGACGCGCAGGTGGCGCTCGTACGCCTCCGAAGACGGGAAGCCGTGGCCCTGCAGCGCGAGGAAGTCCATGTTGAACATGGAGCTCTGCGACTGCTGACGGAGGTCCGCGATCATGGTGCGGAACTCCTCGATCGGCATCAGGATGCCCTCGCCCTCGAGCTTCTGCTCGGCCGCGGTCATCAGCGCCAGCGCGAGCTTCGCGTCCTCGATGTCCTGGGCGCTGAAGACGTGCTTCATCTCCTGGTAGACGTCCTCGGTCTTGATCTCGGCGCGCCAGTCGCCGCCGTCGATCACCATCACGAGGTGCTCGGGGATGCCCTGCGTCGCGGTCTTGACCTCGGCGAGGCTCCAGAGAGCGCCCATCACGAAGTCGCGCAGGATCGACATCATCATCTCCTGCTCGGGCTCGATCGGCGTCCCGTTCGCTTCCGCCTCGGCCTTGCGGCGCTCGTAGTGGATGCGGTAGTCGTCGACGAGGTCGACGTCGGGCGAGCCCTGGTTGATCGCCTCGATGGCGAGCTCGGGCCAGGTCTCCGGGTGGTCCGGGAAGAAGAGCTGGTCGAACTCGGTCGTCTGGCGGACCTGGTCGCGGTACCAGGCGCCCGAGCGGTAGGCGCGGCGCAGCTCGACCTCGTAGTCGAGGGTCGGGTAGCGCCCCTGGAAGCTGTCCTTCTCCTTGCCGAGGCGGCGGTCGACCGCCTCCTGGTCGAACACGAAGCGCGCCATCCGGCGGTCGATCTCGGCCTCCATCTCGGCGTCCGCCAGCTCGACACCCTCGTCGAGGATGTTCCCGCGGACCTCCTCACGGCGCAGCATGCGCTCGTGGTCCATCAGGATCTGCAGCTTGCGCGCCTGGAGGCCGAGCTGGCCCGGGCCGTAGACGAGGTAGCGCTTGATCGCGAGGTCCGAGATCCGCTTCCCGTTGACGACGAGGGGCTCGCCAAACTCGGAGCTGACCTGGGCGGTGGCGCTGGCCTCGACCGGCGCAGCCGCGGCGGCGTCCTGGGCGAGGGCGGGGGACACGCCGGCGAGGGCGAGTCCCAGGGCGGGAAGCAGTGCACGCGCCCCCAGGGCGCGGCGGTCGGTGTCGAGGCGGTTCTTCATTGGACTCGGGTGGATCCAGGGCCGTCGGGGCCCGTTCGGGGCCGGCACGGCCGGTGGGGCGGCAGAGCCTACGGAGCGCAACGGGGAGTGAGAGTGGAAATGTCGGCCCGCGTGCCCTCCGACCCTGAGCCGCGGCGTTCGGCCCCGGAGAAGACGTTAGATTGCGGGGCCGCAGGGGCGCCGTGGCGCCCCGGTGCGGGGCCCTCGATGAGCTACCCCACCCGCACCATCGCGCTCCTCTGCGAGCTGCTCCATCCCCCCGTCCCGCCCGATCCGCGGCCGATCCAGCGTCTCCACAACGAGATGTTCGAGTCGGGGCAGCCCCCCTACGCGGGCTTCCAGGTGAGCGCGCTGGGGCCCGTCCTCTCGAATCCGGTCGCCACGCCGGGCGGCGTCAGCCAGGTCGCGTTCCTGGGCGACCGCGTCCAGTTCCGGGAGGAGCGTGGCAGTCTGACTCACGAGACCTTCGCCGCGCAGGTGCGAGACATCGCCCAGCGCGCCGCGCCCCTGCGCGGTGTTCCGGTGTACTCCGCGCAGCAGATCGTGCTCCGGAGCCTGGTCAATCCGCGCACCGCGGGCGACACGCGCACCTTCCTCCGGGAGCGCCTGTTCGGATTCGGGGACGAGGTCGATGCCCTCGGTCGCTCGCCCCAGCTCATGGGCCTGCGCCTCGGCTTCGGGCCGGACAGCGCCGAGGAGAACGCGTTCGGCCTGCGGATCGAGTCCTACAACCCCGACCCGCGCTCCCTCTACATCGAGGTCCAGGGCTCCTTCGGGCCGACGGTCGCCTCCGAGGGCATGCAGGTCGTCGAGGACAACGTCCTCCGGACGTACGACTTCCTCGTGCAGAAGGTCCTCCCCTTCCTGGCGTTCTTCGATCGCAAGGAGGCGGAGGGAAACGGGGACGGCCCAGGGGCCTAGTGCTCGGCATGGCACGGATCACCGAAGCGCTCCTGGCCGGCGCCGCGGCGCTGGCGCTCGCCGGCTGCGGGGCCGAGAACGGGTCGGAAGAGGGCGGCGCGACCGAAGGCGCCGCCGCGGAGGGCGCCGAAGATCCCCTCGCCGCCACCCCGTGGCCCGAGGGCACGGTCCTCGTCGCGGAGGGCCAGGCGCTCACCGCGGAGGAGGTCGACGCGTACGTCGAGCTGATCTCGATGGTCGAGCCCGAGTTCGTCGAGACCGACCACAAGCGCAAGGCGATCGCGAACATCTCGATCCCGATCCTCGCGGCGCGCGCGATCCTCCCGGAGGAGCGGCTGGAGGCGTTCGCCCTCGCACAGTCGTACCTGTCGACTGCGCGCGAGACGGGCCAGTTCCCCCCGGGCGTCGAGCCGAAGTTCATGTCGGGCACGTGGGCCGACGTCGGGATGGTCGAGTGGGAGGCCGCGCGCAAGACGCTGCAGGGCGACTTCTCGGGTCTCGTCGAGACGCCCGGCGGTTGGACGTTCCTGCGCGTCGTTGAGCACGAGGTCGCGCCGGGACAGCCGTTCGAGGCGACGACGCCCGTGAAGGTCGAGGTCGTCACGGTCCCGTTCATCGACACGCCGGACCTCCGCGACCTGCTGGAGTCGGCGATCGAGCAGATCCAGTTCGAGGTGATCGATCCCGCGTGGGAGCCGATCGTCCCGCCCTACTACCTCCACCGGAAGAAGCCCTACGAGGAACGCTACAGATGACCCTTCGCCTCCCCGGTCTCGCAGCGCTGGCGGCCGCCGGCCTCCTCCTGGGCGCGTCCGCGCCCGCATCCACGCCCCGCGCGCACGCGTCGCCGCTCGCCGAACGTCCGCCCGACGGAGCCGACGACGAGCGGGCCGACGCTTGGCCCGACCCAGCGGACAAGGGCGCGCTCGCCGATGCGCTCAACAACCTGCGCAAGTCCAAGTCGGACGAGCAGATCGCCCAGTGGTCGGGTGCCCTCGTCGAGATCGGACCTGCGGCGGCGCCGCGGCTGCTCTCTGCGATGGCGCGCGAGAAGTCCGAGGTCTCACGCGACCGCATGGCCGCGGTGCTGGACCAGGTGACTGCGGCGGAGCACACGCGGCTCCTCGCGAAGGAGTTCGGCTCGAAGTCGATCGACGTGCGGCTGTTCGTGCTGCGTCGCGTGGCCGAGCTCGGCGATCCGGGCCTGCGCGAGCAGGCCGAGAAGATCTGGACCCGGGCCGAGGCCGACAAGGTCGAGCGCGACGCGAAGGCCAAATCGAAGAACAAGCGCAAGCGCAAGGAGCCCGACCCGCAGGAGGTGCTCGAGCACCAGCGCGCGGCGGTCCTCGTGCTCGCGTGCGGCAGCCCGGCCTCCCTCGACCATCTCGTCGAGCTCGCAGGTTCGAAGGACTGGAACGCGTGGCAGTCCGCGCTCGTCGCCGCGGCGACCCACGGCGCGGGCGCCAACGCGGAGCTCGCGCCCGCCCTCGCCGAGCGGCTCGACCCGAAGAAGCCTCGGCCCGTTCGCGCCGGCGCGCTGCGCCTGCTGGCGCACGCAGGGACCGAGGCGGAGACCTCGGCGATCGCGCGCATGCTCGACGCCCGCGAGAACAACGTGAAGATCGCCGCGATCAACGCGCTCCGTCGCATCGTCGACGGGGCGGAGCCGCTCGAAAAGGTGTCGACGTTCGACGCAATCGAGAAGGCGAAGGCCTGGAAACAACGCGTTCGATGATCCCCCTCCCCCACGCGCGCCCGCTCGCGCTCGTCGCCCTCGCCGCCGCGCTCCTCGCCGGACCGGCTGCAGCCGCGCAGAAGCTGCTCGACAAGGACATGCCGCCGCAGGACGCGGCGAACGACCCCTACACGCGCGGAGGACGCGAGGACTACCTCGAGAAGGCCGGCTACGCGTCGATGGGCGGGTTCGAGTTTGGCCAGGGTCCGGACGACACCGACTCGATCGACACGTTCTTCGAGGACAACGAGGACGTCCAGATCCGCTGGATCGAGACCGAGCACTTCGAGCTCGGCTTCGCCCTCGAGGGGATCAAGGTCACCCAGGCGGAGAAGAAGAAGATCCGCGCCGAGTGCGGGCGACTCTCCAAGAAGCTCTTCAAGGTTCCGAAGAAGCCGAGCTTCCTCGACCCGTGGCTGCGCGCACACATCTACGCGCAGAGGCTCGAGGACCAGTACGACCGCATCGTCGAATTCCTCGACCTGGGCGAGGTGAAGTTCCTCGAGAAGGACCAGGTGTGGGTCCGCGGGATGCCGTACTGGGGCAACGGCCCGCACCTGGGACAGAACGGCAAGTACGAGGTCCTGATCCTGCCGACCGAGTCCGCGTACACCGGGTTCATGCGCAACCGCGTCGGGCTGACGACGCGCCTGACGCAGCGCTGGAACTTCTCCGAGCGCGACACGCTCTCGACCCTCACGCACATCCAGCAGGAGGAGATGCGCGTCGACGAGGCCCTGCACGGGCACATCGTCTCGTGCGTGACGCAGTGCATGCTCAACGGGTTCAGGCACTACTCCTACGACAAGCCGGTGTGGATCCTCGAGGGCTGCTGCCACTGGTTCGAGCGCGACCTGAATCCGCGCTTCAACTCGTCGACCTCGTCGGAGGGCGGGGCGCCGGTGAAGGTCCGGAAGGAGCTCTGGTCGCCGGAGGTCGCGAAGCTGGTGAAGGGCGGGAAGGCGCCCTCGCTGGCGACGCTGACGAAACGCAGCGCGTTCGCCGAACTCGACCGCGCCGACCACCTCTGCGTGTGGTCGATGGTCGACTACCTGCGCGAGGAGCATCCGGGCTTCCTCGCGAAGTACTTCCGCGCGATCTCGGGGCTGAAGAACGGCGACGGGATCGACGACCCCGAGGCCCTGCCGGACGCGCAGCGCGGCGTGTTCAAGGAGGAGCTCGGGATGACCTACGCCCAGTTCGACGCTGCGTGGCGCGACTGGGCGTCGGAGGCCAAGCGCGGGAAGTGACCGGGAGCCCGGTTCGAGGTGACACCCAGCGTCCGCGCGGGGCGGCGCCCCGAGGGGGCGCCGCCCCGCGCGCACATCGGTGCGTTCTCGGACCTGGCTCGGTGTCCGCGCGCGCGCCGTCCGGCCGGCCGCCCGCGTGCTCTCCTCGGGCCCGCCACGGATTCGGCCGCGGCCCTGCGATTCCTCAGGCTCGATGAGAGCCGGGCCATCCGGTCCCGGATGTGGACGGACGGCCTGAAGATCGAGTCAACCGGCCGCAGTCGAGAGCGCCCCTGGGGGCATGCCCGGGCTCCGACGGCGGCCCCGGAGCCCCGGATCGGGGTATCCTGGGAGACCCGGGCCGCAGGGCCAGCAGGCTTCCGCTCGCACGGCTGCGGCCGCGCCCTCCGCCCGGTCGATGAATCTCCTGCGAGCCCCGTCCCGCCGAGAGTCCCTTCCGATCCTCCTTCCCGCAGGGAAGGGTCCGCATCACCGCCAGCGATGATCCAGCGAAAGAAGCGCGTCGTGCTCTTCCTGCCCCACCGGGCGGACCCCGACGAGGGTGTGCGCGTCGCCGCCGATCTGCTGCCCCTCGAGCTGCTCCAGATCGCCGCCTGGCCCGTCGAGGACGGGTACGAGGTGATCCTGATCGACGCCATGGTCGAGGACGACTACATGGCGCAGGTGATGGAGGCGTGCGACGGCGCGCTGCTCTTCGCTTCGAGCTGCATCCTCGGCTTCCAGGTCGCGCACGGAGCGCGCGTCGCGCGCGCGGTGCGCGAGCGCTTCCCGAACCTTCCGATCGTCTGGGGCGGCTGGTTCCCGTCGGTCGCGCCCGAGCTCTACTTCGACGAGGGCATCGCCGACGCCGTCGCCCTCGGCCAGGGCGAGATCACGTTCCGCGACATCGTCCACGCGCTCGACGCGGGCGAGGACCTCGAGAGCGTCCCGGGCCTGCTCATCGAGAAGGACGGCAAGCCCCACTACACGCCGCACCGCCCCGTCGTCGGGTTCGACAAGTTCCCGGACGCGCCGTGGCACCTCATCGACTACGAGCGCTACGTCGAGCGCCAGCAGAACCCGGGGCCGTGGAAGATGCGGCACAAGTACCCGGACCCGTGGGAGATGCCCGCGGGCACGCCGGTGCGCGGGTTCAGCTACTTCTCGAGCTTCGGCTGCCCCGAGCCGTGCACGTTCTGCTGCTCGCCGATGGTCACCGGTCGCCGCTGGAAGGCGATCCCCGGCCGGCTGACCGCCGAGCGCCTGCTCGAGCTGCACGACCGCTTCAACTTCAACGTGATGCGCTTCCAGGACGCCAACTTCGGCGTCGGTGAGAAGCGCTCCAACGAGTTCTGCGACACGCTGATCGACGCGGGTTCGCCGTTCTGGTGGTCGGGCTGCTACGAGGTCGAGACCATCGCGCGCTACAAGCCCGAGTCGCTCGACAAGCTCAAGGAGTCGAACTGCCACATGGTCAGCTTCGGCGCCGAGGCGGGCTCCGCCGAGCAGCAGGCGGTCATCAAGAAGAAGATCGACACCGGTCACTTCGAGACGAGCATCCGCGAGATGTACGACCGGAACATCACGACCGGCTGCTCGTGGATCATCGGCTACCCCGGCGAGACCGAGGAGTCGATGTTCGAGACCCTCCGCCGCGCCGCGGAGATGAAGTACAAGTTCCCGCGCGCCGCGTCGGACGTCTTCCCGTTCCGCCCGATCCCGGGCACCGAGGACTTCGACAAGGCGGTGCGCCTCGGCTACCAGGCCCCGCGCACCCTCGACGAGTGGGGCGGCTGCCTCGAGTACCGCGAGTCGTTCGACGACATCCAGATCCCCGAGGACGTCCTCCGCATGTGGCGCCGCTACGGCGTGGCATCGACGTTCTGGGACGGGCTCGCGATGGAGGGCGCGACGTGGTTCCGCGCCGCGCTCAAGAAGATCTCCGGCTGGCGCCTGAAGACCGGCCGGTACGGCTTCCCGATCGAGCACAAGGCCTTCCACTCCTACGTCAAGCTCACGAAGCAGACGAAGGAGGACAAGCTGGGGACCAAGGAGAGCCGAGGCGAAGCATTCGCCGAGGAAGCCACCCCCGGCGTCGACCGCACGATCGGCGTGACCACCAGCGTGCCGGTGTACACGCGTCCCGACGAGTGACGCCCCCTTCCCGATGATCCAACGCAAACAGAAGATCGTCCTGTTCCTCCCCCACCGCGCGGACCCCGCGCGAGGGGAGCGGTTCAGCGCCGACCTGCTCCCGCTGGAGCTCCTGCAGATCGCGTCCGGTCCGATCGCCGACGGCTACGAGGTCGTGATGATCGACGCGATGATCGAGCCGGACTACATGCGCAAGATCGACGAGGCGTGCGAGGGAGCGCTCCTCTTCGCGTCGTCGTGCATCCTCGGCTACCAGGTCTACGACGGGTACCTCGCCGCCAAGATGGTGCGCGAGAAGCACCCGAACCTGCCGATCATCTGGGGCGGCTGGTTCCCGAGCGTGACGCCCGAGATGTACCTCAACGGCGGCATCGCGGACGCCGTCGGCATCGGCCAGGGCGAGATCACGTTCCGCAACGTCGTGAACGCGGTGGCGGCCGGCGAGGACCTCGCCAACGTGCCCGGCCTCGCGGTCAAGCGCGACGGCAAGATGATCTACACCGATCATCAGCCGGTGCTGGGCTTCAACAAGTTCGAGCGCGTGCCGTGGGAGCTCCTCGAGTACGACCGCTACGTCAAGCTGCAGCTCGAGCCGTCGGGCAAGATGAAGGTCCGCCACCGGTTCCCGCTGCCGGGGCACTGGACGCCGGACAATCCGCCCAAGGGCTTCAGCTACTTCTCGAGCTTCGGGTGCCCCGAGCCGTGCACGTTCTGCTGCAGCCCCAAGCTGACGGGCCGACGCTGGAAGGCGATCACGGGCCGCGAGCTCGCCGAGGAGGTCGCCGAGCTCCAGCAGCGCTTCGGCTTTGACGTGCTGCGCTTCCAGGACGCCAACTTCGGCGTCGCCGAGAAGCGCACCAAGGAGTTCTGCGAGGCGCTCGTCGATCTGAAGGTGCCGATTCACTGGAACGGCACGATCGAGATCGAAACGATCATGCGCTACAAGGAGGAGACGCTCGATCTCCTCGAGGAGTCGCAGTGCCACCTGCTCTGGCTGGGCGCCGAGACCGGCACCAAGGAGATGCAGGACCGCATCCGCAAGCACATCGGGATCGACAACATCCCGATCGCGGTCGGCGAGCTCGTCAAGCGCAACATCACGCCGGGCACGTTCTGGATCATCGGCTACCCCGGTGAGACCGAGGCTTCGATGGCGGCGACGCTCAAGGCGGCGGCGAACCTCAAGTACCGCTACCCCGAGGCCGGCTCGGACGTGTACCCGTTCCGCCCGATCCCGGGCACCGAGGACTTCGACGCGTCGGTCAAGCTCGGCTACAAGGCGCCCCAGACCTTCGAGGAGTGGGGCAACTGCTTCGAGTACAAGTACAACTCGCAGAACACGGAGCTGCCGGAGTCCATCCGCAACACGTGGGCGCGCTACAACAACACCGCGGCCCTGTACGACATGCACGTGCAGGAGGGCCCGATGTGGATGCGCCGCGTGCTCTCCAAGTTCGCGGGCAAGCGCCTCGAGCGCGGCGTCTACAAGATGCCGGTCGAGCAGAAGCTCTTCGACCTCTACGTCCGCGCGACGCGCCAGACGCAGGCCGACCTCTCCGAGGAGTACGCCCAGCTCCAGCCCGAGGACTACGAGCGCCACAAGAAGGCGGCGGCGGAGGCCGCCGAGCACGCGGCGGCGGGGTGATCGGTGTACCGGGTGTACCGAGTGCGGTGATTCTCCGCCACCCCCCATGCAAGAAGGCCGCTCCTAGGAGCGGCCTTCTTGCATCGGGGGTGGCGGAGAATCACCGCACTCGGTAGCGCTGCATCGAGCCCGACGGCCACCTCCCCTTCCCACCAATGCTGACCCTCCTCGCGATCGCACTCCCCCTCGCCGATCTACACGTCGACTCCAGCGCGTCCAACTGCGCCGCCGCCGACGGGTCCCCCGCCGCTCCCTTCTGCACCCTCGATGCCGCGCTCCAGGCCGCTGTGGACGGCGACCGGCTGCTGCTCGCGCAGGGCGACTACGCGCCCGGCTCCGTTGTGACCGAGGACGTCGAGATCGTCGGCGTTCCGGGGCCCGACCTCACGCGCATCGTCGGAGGCCTGGGGTCACCCACCGTGCTGACGATCGCCGCGGGCGCGACGGTCCGCGTCGAAGGATTGACGATCCAGGACGGCGTGCAGAGCGGGCTCGGGGCCGCCGGGCTCGACGTCCACGGTCACCTCACGCTGGTTCGCTCGCGGGTCCTTTCGAACGAGGGAGGCACCTTCGCAGGGCCCGACGCCGCGAACCGTGTGACCGGCACCCTCCTCGCCCGCGAGACGCTCTTCCAGGACAACGAGAACGACGGTCCGGGCGGCGCGCTCGTCGTCGTGGGCGACGCGGACGTCACGCTCGACGACTGCGCCTTCTGGACGAACGCGTCCGGATTCGCCGGCATCACGTCCGGCGCAGGGGGCGCGATCGCGGTCGTCCCATCGTCCAGCAGCGCCGGTGCGAACGCTCGGCTCGCCGTCCGGCGCACCACGTTCGCCAGCAATTCGTGCGCGACGCCCGGCTACGGCGGCGCAGGCGGCGCGCTGCTCGTGAACGCCGGACTCGGCGGCGCGCCCGCGGTGACGGTCGAGAACTGCACGTTCTCTGGGAACGCGGCGTCCGTCGGGTCGGCGGTCCACAGCAGCGGCGGCGGAACCGTCTCGATCGTCGCGTCCACGGTCACCGACAACGCCGCGGACAACAGCGGAGCGCTGCTCGTGTCGCCGCCCTCCGTGATGACGCTGTCCCACTCGGTCGTCGCGGGCAACGTCGACGTCTTCGGATCCGACACCGGCCGCGACCTGCAGGGGCCGGTGCAGAGCCTCGGGCACAACGTGGTCGGGGACGCGCTCTTCTTCGGCGGGCAGGTGTTCGTTCCGCTCCCGAGCGACGTCGTCGATCCGGACGTGGTCCTCGGACCGCTGAGCGCACAGGGGTCGTTCGGCGGACTGCACCCGCTCCCCGCCGGGAGCTCTGCGCTCGACATCGGCGCACCGGTGCCGCCGGTCGCGACGGACGCGCGCGGCGTCCCGCGTCCGCTCGGTCTCTCCGACGCGGGCGCGTACGAGCGCGGCGGGTTCGGGACCGTCGACGACTGCGCGGCGAGGCCCAACTCGACCGGCGCGGTCTCGCGCTGGGCGACCCAGGGCTCGGGGAACGCGGGCTTGAACGACGTCCTCCTCGTCGTCGAGGGCCTCCCGCCCGCGCAGTTCGCGCTCTTCCTCGTGAGCGACGCGTACGAATTCCAGCTACTGCCGGGCGGCAGCGTCGGGAACCTGTGCCTGGCGAGCCCGATCACGCGCATCCTCGCCTCGACGCAGCCGATCAGCGGCGCGGGCCAGGCGCGTCTCGCGCTGGACCTGACGGCGGTTCCGACCAACTTCGGGACGGAGTCGGTTACAGCCGGCGACACACGCTGGTTCCAGCTCTGGCACCGCGATGTGCCGCCGGTGGCGCCGAGCAACTTCAGTCCGGCGCTCGCGGTGACGTTCGACTGATACCGCGCGAGATACCGCGAGATACCGAGACGCGGGGGCGGTCGGGCGAAATAAGCCGCCCCGGGGGTGAGGGGGGCGGCAGAGGGCGGGGGGGGGGGTGTGACCGCCACGGGCCGGGGGGGGGGGGGGGGCGGGGGCCGGGGGGGGGGGGGGGGGGGGGGGGGGGGGGGGGGGGGGGGGGGGGGGGGGGGGGGGGGGGGGGGGGGGGGG
>JBCBNC010000035.1:0-55184 GCA_039821985.1 Planctomycetota bacterium | reverse complement strand
GGGTGCCGGTTTCTTTCCCCCAACCCTTCCCCGCCCGGGGCCTCCATTTGCTTGCCCCCCCCGGCCCCCGACTTGTTGGCGTAATCCAACGCGGCACCGTATCGCTGCGGCACCGCCGCGGCTCAGGTGCGCGACGCTTCGAAGATGCTCTGGATCGAGCCGCCCAGCATGTCGTCGAACTCCGCGTCCGACTGGTTCGCCGACAGGCCCTCGGCCAGCGCGCGGCTGAAGCTCGCGATCATGCCGTTGTTGCGGGTGAGGCGGGCGTTCGACTCCTCGCGGGAGTAGCCGCCCGACAGCGCAACGACGCGCACCACGCGCTCGTGCGCGATGCACGGGGCGTAGAAGTTGTCCGCCTCGGGAAGCGTCAGCTTGAGCATCACGTCCGTGTTCGCGGACAGGCCGTTCAGGTGGGCCATGATGTTCTCGAGCAGGAGCGCCTCGGCCTCGGCCTTCTGGTCGCTGTGGATGTCGACCTCGGGCTCGATGATCGGGATCAGGCCCGCGTCGGCGATCTCTTGCCCGATCTCGAACTGCTGGTCGACGACGGCCTTCACGCCGCTCGGGCTCGCGGTCTTGATGACCGAGCGCATCTTGGTGCCGAAGACGCCGGCGGCCTTCGCCTTCGTGAGCAGGTCACCGAGGCCCGGCATGGGCTTCATCACCTGCACGCCGTCGTTCTCGTCCGCGAGGCCCTTGTCGACCTTGAGGAACGGCACGACGCGCTTCTTGTGCCAGAGGTACTGCGCGCTGCCCAGCCCCTCGATCTGGCGGTCCATCGTGTTCTCGAACAGGATCGCGCCGAGGATGCGGTCGCCGTTGAACGCCGGCGTCGTGATGATGCGCGTGCGCATCTCGTGCACCTTGGCGAACATCTCGTCGTCGCCGGAGTACTCGGACTCCTCGACGCCGTACTGACGGAGCGCCTTGGGAGTGCTCCCGCCGCTCTGGTCGAGCGCGGCGATGAAGCCTTCCTGGGTGCGGACTTTGAGGAGCTGCTGGTCGAAGGACATGGGGGATTCGGGGAGGTTCCGGGTCGGTGAGCCGCGGAGTGTACGGCGTCGATCCGGCCTGGGAAGCACCCCCCCGCCCGGTTCGCGGGCGGCCCCCTCCGTCACTCCTCCTCGGCGAGCTCCGCGGGCGTCGCGCCGCTCAGGAGCGGGTCCCGGCGCACCCGGAACGAGTGCTCCTGCAGAGTCTCCAGCGGCTCTTCCTCGCTCGCCTCGCTCTCGTCCTCGGCGCCCTCGGCGGCCGCGGATGAGAGGACGACGAGCCGGGCCGTATAGCGGCCCACCGAGGGGCGGCGCCCCACGCTCCTCTCATCGTCGCCACTCCCCCACTCGAGCCGGTGGACGCCGGCCTCCGCGGGGACCTCGGCGCGCAGCACGCGCTCGCCTTCGGAGTCCGTGACCCAGATCTCGAGCCTGCGCTCGGCCTCGCGGCGCTGCACGACGAAGGCCGGCGCCGACGCCTCGTTCGTCCCGCGCCACGTCGCGTCCGCCGGCTGGAAGACGCTCCGGCGGGCCCAGCGCGTGACGTCGCCCACCGGGTAGAGGTGCCCGTCCTCGGCGAGCGTCTCGGGCGTCATCGCACGGAGCGCGCGCACGTCGAGCGCGTAAAACCCGCGGCCGTGCGTCGCCGCGACGAGCGCGCCGTCGCGGTCCTGCAGCGCGAGGTCGTGCACCGCCACGCGCGGCAGCCCCGCGTCGAGCGGCGTCCAGTGCGCGCCACCGTCGACGCTGGCGTGCACGCCGAACTCCGTTGCCGCGTAGAGCACGCCGGCGAAGCTCGCGTCCTCCACGACGTCGTTGACCGGGCCGTGCACGGGCAGGCCCGAGTCGATGCGCTCCCACGCGGCCCCGCTGCCGAGCGCGTCCGTCCGATACACGAACGGCCGGAAGTCGTCCTCGCGGTAGCCGGTGAACGTGACGTACGCGGTGCCGCGCTCGTGGTCGGACAGCACGACGCGGCTGACCCAGAGGCCCGCCGGGACGCCCGGGAACTGCCCGGTGAGATTCTCCCAGTCGTACCCGCCGTCCTCGGACACGTGCACGAGCCCGTCGTCGGTGCCGACGAGCAGGAGGCCGGGGTCCAGGCTCGACTCGTCGACGGTGGTGATCGTGCAGTGCGGCACGTTCCCCTCGATCTTCGCGGTGTCCTTGGTCGTGAGGTCCGGGCTCACGACCGGCCACGAGTCGCCGCGGTCGAACGACTTGAACAGGCGGTTGCCGCCGAAGTAGATGACCTCGGGGTTGTGCTTCGAGATCAGGATCGGCGAGTTCCAGTTGAAGCGGAGCGCGTCCTCCTCGGCGTCCTCGGGCTTCTTCGGCCGGATCGAGGCGCGGGTGCCGCGCGACAGGTCCGTCCGGTACACCCAGCCGAACTGCGACTCGGCGTAGACCGTGTCCGGATCGCGCGGATCGATTTGCGCGTAGAAGCCGTCGCCGCCGCCGACCTTGAACCACTCCATCGGGTGGATGCCGCGCGGGTCGCGCGACGTCGAAGGCCCGCCCCAGGTGCCGTTGTCCTGCGTCCCGCCGAACACGCGGAACGGGACCGAGTCGTCGACGCCGACCGCGTAGAACTGCGACAGCGGCACGTTGCCGACGTGCTGCCACGACTCGCCGCGGTCGTAGGAGAGGTGGAGGCCGCCGTCGTTCCCGAGCCAGATCTTGTTCGGATCCTTCGGGTCGACGAGCACCGCGTGGTGGTCGACGTGCACGTTGCGCGCGATGCGCTCGAAGGTGCGGCCGCCGTCGCTCGAGGCGAGGAACGGGACGCCGCACATGTAGAGCCGGTCGACGTCCTTCGGGTCGAAGCGGACCTGGCCGTAGTAGTACGCCGGCGAGCCGCCGGCGGGCTCCTCGGTGCGCTCCTCCCACGTCTGGCCGAAGTCGGTCGACACGTAGACGGCGCCGCCGATCTCCCGCTCTTTCGGCTCCTGCGCGCGGGCGTCCTCGAGGTCCGATCGGAGGGCTTCGATGCGCAGGGTCTCATCGCCGCGGCGCACCTCGAGCTCGAGCGGCTCGGGCTCGTCCTCCTCGGCGTCGTCCTTGACTCTTTCGGCGTCGGCATCGGGAGCGTCCTCATCGGGCGCCATCGACTCCCAGAGCTCCGCCCAGCGGAAGGGCGAGCCGAGCAGCTCCTCGCCAATGCGAGCAATGACGTCGCCCTTCTCGAACTCGAGCTCCGACGCGCGCGAGCGGCGCGCGACGCGAGTCACGGTCAGCCCGCCGTCCCGCCACTCGACCTCGAGCCCGGGAACGGGCCCGTACTGCACGGGCACCTCGTTCTGGTTGGACACCGTCGCCGCCACGACGTCGGTGTCGCCCGGGTAGACGGCGAGCCCGATGCGCCCGATGTCGCCGCCCGGCAGGCCGCCCGCGCAGCGCTCCCAGGTGTCGCCGCCGTCGAGCGAACGCCAAACGCCCGAACCCGGTCCGTTCCCGTCGAAGTCCCACGCGCGGCGTCGGCGCTCGTACGTCGCGCACAGCACGCGCCGCGGGTTGCGCGGGTCGAGGACGACGTCGACCGCCCCCACGTCGGGGCCGACGTCAAGCACGTGCTCCCACGTCGCGCCGCCGTCCTTCGTCCGGAAGAGTCCACGCTCGGCGTTCGGCGTGTACAGATGCCCGAGCGCGGCGACGAAGACCCTGTCCGAGTCGGTGGGGTCCACGACGATCCGCCCGACGTGGTGCGAGTCGCTGAGCCCCGTGTTCGTCCACGTCTCGCCGCCGTCCGTCGACAGGTAGACGCCGTCGCCCCAGTACGAGCTGCGCTGGTTGTTCGCCTCGCCGGTGCCGACCCAGATCCGCTCCGGGTCGCTCGGATCGACGGCGATGTCGCCGATCGAGGTCGTGCCCTCGTTCTCGAAGAGGCAGCGCCACGACGTGCCGTGGTCGTCCGTGCGCCAGAGGCCGCCGGACGCCGAGCCGACGAAGAGCGTGTGCGGGAGGTCCGCGTGCGCGTCGAGGTCCACGATGCGGCCGCCGAAGGTCGTCGGCCCAATCGCGCGCCACTTGAAGCCAGCGACGTCGTCCGCCGCGAGGGCCGCGGCCGGGGGCGGCGGCTCCGCGGGCTCTTCGGGACGGGACTCTTGGACGGGGAAGAGTGGAGCGAGGAGCGTGAGGAGCAGCATGGGTGGTGCGGTCGGTCCATCGTAGGCGCACGCTCGCCGCCCACGGTGCGGCACCTGCGCGCACGGACCGAACGTCTCAGCCCGAGCCGCGGCCGCGCCTCACTTCTTCGCAGCCGCGAGCGACGCCTCGCGCGCCGCGCGGAACTCCGAGTCGGGCGCCCACGCGCGCCAGCGCGCGTCGTTGGACCAGAGCGTCAGGAGCGCGAGGAACAGGCGACCGTCCTCGGCCGCGCCCTCCAGGTCCCATTCCGCGTCGAACTCGTCGCGGACGCGGTGGTAGCGCTTGCGCTCGAAGTCGCGCTTCTGCTTCGCGACCCACTCCGCGCCGCGGTCGACGCTCGTCGTGCCCGTGTTCGTGTAGAGCATCGGGACGCCGACCTTGGCAAGCGAGAAGTGGTCGCTGCGGAAGTAGAAGCCCTTCTCGGGCGTTGCCTCGGGAACGACGCGCCGCCCCTGGGCCGCAGCGACGACCCGCAGGTCGGCGTCGAGCTCGGACGCACCGAACCCGACGACGACGATGTCCTCCATCGGCCCGAGCGTGTTCGCGACGTCGACGTTGAGGCCGCAGACGGTGCGCGCGAGCGGGTAGGACGGGTTCTGCGCGTAGTGTTTCGACCCGAGAAGGCCCTTCTCCTCCGCCGTGGTCGCCACGAAGACGATCGAGCGCGCGGGCGGCGGGTCCATCGCCGCCGCGGCCTCGGCGAGCTCGAGCATCAGCGCCGTGCCGGACGCGTTGTCGACCGCGCCGTTGTAGACGTTGTCCTCCTCGGGCGCGCCGGGCCGCGTACCGAGGTGGTCCCAGTGGGCGGTGACGAGGACGACCTCGTCGGGGTGCGTCGACCCCGTCACGCGGCCGATCACGTTCGGGGACACGGTGCGCGCGACGCGGTTCTCGAAGGCGGCGCGGAACGTGGCGCCCGTCAGCGGGACGGGCTTCGCGCCGGGCTCGGCCGCCGCCCGCGCGAGCGCCGCCAGGTCCTGACCCGCCTGCTCGAACAGCGTCATCGCGGCGTCGAGCGAGACCCAGCCCCGCACGCGCGTCACGGGCTCCTCGCGCCCGGACTCGAGCTGCAGCTGCGGCCGCCCCCAGCTCTGCGCGACGACGGTCCAGCCGTAGCCCGCGGCCGCGTCCTCGTGGACGATCAGGCAGGCGGCGGCGCCCTGGCGCTCGGCCTCCTCGAACTTGTAGGTCCAGCGGCCGTAGTAGGTCATCGCGTTGCCGCGGAAGAGGCCCTGGTCCGGCCTGCGGAAGCCCGGGTCGTTGACGAGCACGACGGCCGTCTTGCCCCGCACATCCACGCCCGCGTAGTCGTCCCAGCCGTACTCCGGCGCAACAATGCCGTGGCCGCAGAACACCACCTCGGACGCCTCGACCGCGGTCGCTCCCTCGGTGACGGGGCTCCAGAGCATCACGTCGCGGCCGGACAGGATCTCGAGGGACCGGCCGCCGACGTCGAATCCGGCGTCCGGCGCCCCCATCGGCGTCAGCTCGATCATCGGAACCTGCTGCAGCCACCCGTCCCCGGCGCCGGGCTCGAGCCCGTAGTCCGAGAACCGGTCGACGAGGTAGCGGACCGCGCGCGCCTCGCCGTCGGTCCCAGGTCCCCGGCCTCCGAAGGCGTCGCTGGCGAGCGCCTCGATGTGCGTCCCGATGTCGCGGGCACTCACCGCAGGCGACGAAAGTCCCTCCTGGGCCCAGGAGGAGGGCGAGCTGGCGAGGGAAAGGACCGGCAGGAGGGCACAGAGGAGGCTCGGATGCATGTCCGGGACGTTATCCGCCCTCTCGCCGATCCGGGAAGCGGAGGACACGGGGGAAACCAGCGGGGCAGGATTGGTAGCCACCAGATGCGCACGGCCCCGTCGAATGCCAACGTCGACGGGATCCAACGGGGGCCCGATCCCGTCCCCGAAGGAGACCGCCCCCGCGCGCCGATCCCCCAGCGCTCCCCAGCGCCGCACAGCTCATTCCCCCCGTCCGATGTCCTTGATCGCCTCCGCGACCCTGGTCGCGCTCTCCATCGCCCCCGCACGGGCGGCCACCGCGCCGCCCGCCGCTCCCAGGGCCGCGCTCCGCGAGGACGCCTTCGACCGCAAGAAGGCGCAGCTCGAGGCCGCGCGCCTCCCGGCGCTCGAGGCGCTCGTGACGTTCTGCCACGAAGGCAAGGCGTTCGCCGAGCGCGACAACGTCTACGCACTCATCCTCCTGCTGAACGAGGAGCACGCGGACGCGCGCAAGTGGCTCCGCTACAAGAAGGACCGCAAGAGCGGCGAGTGGACCCAGAAGGGCTACCGCGAGCCGCGAGCGACGAAGGACGAGGAGGTCGTCGCCGAGTACGAGCGGCGCCTCGCCGCGATCGACGTCGAGTTCGTCGCGGGTCTCTACGACCTCGTCATCGCGAAGAAGGCCGACATCGGCCCCGACCGTGCGCGGGCCGAGTTCGAGGGCCTCATGGCGCTCGACCCGAACCACGCGGGCGTGCGCGAGGCGCTCGGCTACGAACGCATCGAACGCGACGGCGAAGAGGTCTGGCTGCCGGCGACCGCCGTGAAGGCGCTGAAGCGCCGCGGCGAAATCAAGTCGAAGCTGCGCGAGCTGCGGGAGGCCGCGCCGGAGTTCGGCACGGCCGACCCCGTCGACCCGGAGGAGGGCTTCGGCGTTGGCTTCGAGACCGTCTACACGGCGGACCACGTCCGCGTGCTCGGGGCGACCGATCCCGCGGAGCTCGGGAAGATCATGCGCAACGCGCAGGTGCAGTGGGATCTGCTGCGCTGGATGACGAAGACCCGCTTCAAGGAGCCCGAGGGGCTGCGGATCTTCGTCATGGCCTCGAACGCCGACAAGAAGTCCTTCCTCTCGCAGAACCCCGACTTCTCGTCCGACGACCGGCGCTTCGCGCTCAAGCTCACGAGCCTCTGGCTGCGCAACTACCGCGAGTACGTCTGCTGGCACAAGAAGAGCAAGAATCGCATCGACGCGGCGTGCAAGCAGACATCGTCCTACTACCTGAGCCAGGCGCACGGCGTCTACCAGCAGGGCTGGCTCGCCGAGGGCTTCGGGCTCTACGTCACGAAGCTGATGTGCGGCTCGCGCGAGAACTACAGCATCGTCGAGGACGAGTACGACGACCCGGGCACGCGCGACCTCGAGCGCGACTACAAGAAGCCGAACGCGAACTGGTACGCGCTGGCGGTCAAGATGCTCGAGAAGTCGCGCCCGACGCGCCTCGTGAGCGCGCTCGGCAAGGACTCGAACACGATGAACTGGGGCGACTACGTCCTCGGCTACACGCTGACCGCGTACCTCATCGAGGGGCACGACCCGCGCGTCCTGCGGCAGATCATGAACCTGATCTCGGAGTACGAGAAGGATCCCATCTCGTCGGTCGCGGCGCTCGAGAAGGTGCTCGGCGCAAAGATGCCCGACATCCAGAAGGACCTCCTCGCCTGGGCCCGCGCGGTCGGCAAGGACAGCCTCTGACGCGCGTCCCGCCGCGGGCCGTCGCGCTCGATCGACGGCCGTCGTCCGTATGATGCGCCCGCCCGCCCCACGGCGGCCGGGCGCGATCGATGGACGAGGGGGCTCGAGGAAGGAGCAGCGGCGCGGGCCGGCTGCTCCGCTGGACGAAGCGCGCGGCGCTGGCGGCGGCCTTCGTGGCGCTGCTGCTCGCGGGGCTGTACGCGACGCGGGAGCGGACGCTCCACCCGCTGCTGGTGCGGGCGCTCCCGTCGCTGTCGCGCGCGTTCTCCGGCTACGAGGTGCGCGCGAGCGACATCAGCGGCGACTGGACGGGCGAGCTCGAAGTCACGGGACTCGAGGTCGCGCCGAGGGGCGGCGGGCCGCTGACGCGCGCGTCCATGGCGCGCGTGCGCGTCACGGGTGAGCTCCTGGCGCTGGCGAGGACGGGCGACCTCGGAAACCTCGACTCGCTCGAAGTCGACGACCCCGACGTCGCCGTCGATCTCGGCGCGCAGGCGGAGGACGCCTCCGAGACCGACGAGCCGCTGGAGCTCCCGGCCCTGCCCCGGGTCGCCGTCACGGGCGGCCGGATCGAGCTCGCGGGTGCGGGGCCGCGCGTTCTGCTCCAGGGCGTCGACATCACCTGCACCGGCGGGAGCGACGGCGCCGAGGCGCGCGTCGTGCTCGACGCGGAGAGCGACGTGTGGCGGGCGCACGTCGACGCGACGGTCGTGCGCGAGAACGGCCGGACGCTCGTCTTCGACGCCGACGTGGACGACCTCGTCGCGCGGGGCGTCGCCGCGCGCGCGTCCGGCGTGCACGGCCGCTGGTCGCCCGGCCGCGCGCTCGTCGAGTCGGGAGTGGTCGAGATGGGCTCGAACCGCGCGACGTTCGCGGGCGTCGAGATCGACACGACGAGCGGCGAGCCGCTGGCCCGCGGTCGCCTCGAGCTCGAGCTGGGTGCGCTCGCGGAGGCCCAGCGCGTCCTCGGCGCGCTCGAGCTGGTGCCGGCCAAGCCCGCCTGGTCCGGGCGCGGCTCCGGCACCGTCGACCTCGAGCCCGCGCCCGGCCGGGTCGCGCGCGGGACCGTCGACCTTGAGCTCCTCAGCGCGAGCTTCGCCGGCTACGCGGCCGAGCGCCTCGAGGTCGAGGTCGCCGGCGAACCCGCCGGCTTCCGCGTGGCCGCAACGGACTTCATCGCGCCCGTGGAGAGCCTGGGTCCCATCGCGCAGCTCGATGCTTCGGGTCGGTGGGACGATGGACGCGTCGAGCTCGACGCGCTGCGGGCGGCGCTCGTGCACGGCGAGCTCGAGGCGAGCGGCGCGGTCGAGCTCGCGAACGCCGACACGCCGCTCGCGATCGCGCTCGACGGGGCGTCGCTGACCCGCGGCGAGGACCGGATCGAGCTCGAGCGGCCGGCGCGGGTCTCGTTCCCCGACGAGGGCGTGCGCGTTGCCGACGTTCTGATCGGCGGGACGGCGGGTCGCCTCGCACTCGAGGTCGCGCCGGGCGTGGACGGGGCGCTCGAGGCCGAGCTGACCGCCGCACGGCTCGACCTGTCGCCGTTCGTCCCGGAGCTCGACGAGACGCTGCAGAAGGCAGCGCTGCGGCTGACCGCGCTCGACGGAACGATGCGCTACACGAGCGCGCCGTTCGCCGTGACGGGCGACCTCGTGCTCGAGGCCGTCGTACAACGCGCAGGGATCGAGGAACCGCTGCGCGCCGAGGTGCGCGGCGTCTGGGACGCCGAGCGCGCGCGCGTCGAAGCCCTCTCCCTCGAGGCCGCGGGCGCCCGCGTCGAGGGCAGCGCTGCGCTCGACCTCGCGGGCGAGACGACCGTCCCCGACGACGCTCCGCTCAAGCTCGACCTCGAGCTCGACACCGGCCCGCGGGTCGCGCGCACCGCGCTCGTCGCGGACCTCGTCGGTCCGGAAGCGGCGGCCCTCCTCGAGCGCCTGGACGGCGAGGCGCACCTCTCCATCCACCTCGGCGGCACGTGGTCGCGCGCGACCGGGACCGTCGGAGTGACGAGCGACGCGCTGCGGCTCGCGCCGCCGGACGGCGTCGAGCCCCTCCCCTACCTCGACCGCCCGGCGACCGTCGCGGTCGAGCTCGCGTTCGGCGACGCGCTGCGCCTCGCGGACGGGACGGCGCGGCTCGGCGACGCCGCGGAGATCGCGCTCGACCTCGAGGTCGAGCGCGCGCTCGAACCGCGCGCCTTCGCGGAGGACCCCTCCGCGGCCGTGGACGCATGGCTCGGCGCCGGCGCGCGCGGCGCGGCGACCCTGGAGACGACGTCGCTCGAAGAGCTGCGGAAGCTCGTCCCCGACGTGCGCGAGACGGGCGGGCGGCTGTCCGCCACGGTCGATCTCGCGGGCTCGCTCGGCGCGCCGGAGCTCACCGGCAGCGCGCGCCTGACCGAGGGGACGTTCCGCTACCGCGGCGCGCCGCCCGTCGTGGGCGCCGAGCTCGAGATCGAGGTCTCAGGCGACGGCATCACGCTGACGCGCGGCGACCTCGAGGTCGGCTCGGCACCCGTCGCGCTGACCGGCAAGGTGCTCATGGGCCAGGGCAACCCGCGCATCGTCGGCGCGACCGTGAAGGGCTCGAACGTGCTGCTCGTGCGCTCGCGTGACGCGCGCGTACGCGCCGATCTCGACCTCGAGATCGATGGGCGCGTCGCGGATCTCACCGTGCGCGGCGACGTCGTGCTGCGGGAGGGCCGGATCCGCTCGCCGATCGAATTCCAGTCGCTGCTCGAGGGCGGGGGCGCCACGCCGCCGACGGTCTCGCGCGGGATCGAGCTCCCCGCCTTCGGACCGCCGTCCGTCGCGCTCGCGCTGAAGGTCCGGACGGCGGACCCGATCCGGCTCGAGGGCCGCATCGCGCGCGGCGGCCTGCGCGCCGAGCTGGACGTCGGCGGCACCGCGGCCGAGCCGCGCCCGACCGGGTCGGTGTTCTTCGACCCGCTGCAGCTCGCCGTACCCGCGGGCACGATCGACTTCACCGCGGGCCTGGTGACGTTTCGGCCCGAGGACCCCGAGCTGCCGACGCTCGACCTCGTCGGCGAGACGCGCCTCGCGGGCTACGACGTGACGATCACGGTGTCGGGCGAGTACGACCGCGCCGAGGTCGAGCTCACCTCGTCGCCCGCACTCTCGCCGGACGACCTGCTGCTCCTCGTGCTCACCGGCCAGCCGCCTGCCGCCGGAGCCGGCCTCGAGGCCGCCGGGCAGTCGGTCGCGCTCTACGTCGCGAAGGACCTCGTGCGCGGCTGGTTCGCCTCGGGCGGCTTCGAGGACGAGGACCGCGAGTCGTTCCTCGACCGCCTCGAGGTGACGACCGGGCGGGACGTCTCGCGCGCCGGCGTGCTGACCGTCGAGGCCACGTACCGCCTCAAGGAGGGCCTGGCCCGGGACAAGGACGCCCTCTACGTCGTGCTGGAGCGCGACACGTACGAGGACTACGGGCTCGGGCTGCGGCTCGTGCTCAGGCTCGACTGATCCGCCGACCCTGCCGATAACGGACCGTGGGCGCGAGGAGCACCAGGAGCGGCCCGGCAGGCGCCGGGAGCCAGCATCGGGCGAGGCCCGAGGCGGCGGCGCGCCGTATCGGCCCGGCCTGGGCGCTGACGCTCGCGCTGGCCGCGGTGGCTCTCGGGGGCGCGTGCCGCTCGGCCGAGCGCACTTCCGCGCCCGTCGAACCCGCCACCGGAACCGACGCGCAGGCCCCGGACGCGCAGCGCCCGGCGCCCCTTCGCCGCAGCGCGATCGAGCTCGTCGGAACGCCCGACGGCCTCGGGTCAGCGCTCGCGAACGTGGTCGCCCCCTTCGCCTCGAAGTACGCGGAGTCGCCCGAGCGCTCTTACGTGGACGACGCCGCATACGAGGTCGAGCTGGAGCTGCAGGCACGCGGCTACGCGCGCGCCGTGACGCGCTTCGAGGTCGCCGCGGACGGCGCGGCGCGCATCACGGTCGAGGCGGGCGCGCGCTCGACGATCGGCGACGTCGAGGTGCGCGTCGTCGATGAGGACTGCCCGATCGCGACCGACGACCTGCGCCGCTACGTGCAGGGTCCGCGGACCGGTCTCTTCGGCTCGGGACCGATGCTGTACGTGGAGGCCCGCGTCCGAGCCGCGCCCGAGCGCGTGCGCCGCGACCTCGTCGCGCTCGGACACCTCGACGCCGAGGCGGAGCTCGTCGAGGGAGGCGCCGCGCCCGAGGAGGGCGGCCCCGTCGACGTCGTGCTCGAAGTGCGCCCCGGCTGCCTGTACCACGTCGTCGGGCATACGTTCACCCTCGACCGCACGTCGGCGCCGCTGAGCGACGACGCCGAGCGTGATGTCGACGACGCGATCGTCGAGGCGCTACGTGCGCCGGACTCGACGCTGCCCGTCTTCCGCCCGCGGCTCGCCGGCACGCTGCGCGGAGCGGTGGCGGACGCGCTCGGCTCGAACGGCTATCCGGACGCCGAGGTCGAGGTGCGGCGTACGCTCGACGCGGACAGCGGGACCGTCGAGCTCGAAGTACGCGCAAATCCCGGCCCGTTCGTCACGATCCGGAGCGTCGAGGTGAAGGGCGAGCGCCGCACGACGCAGCGCTTCCTCCGATCGCGCCTCGCGGTCGAGGACGGCGACACGTACGACGCGGCGGGGCTGCGTCGGAGCCTGCGTCGGCTGTACCGGACGGGCCTGTTCGCGCAGGTCGACGCGCGCCTGACGGGCATCGGCGACAGCCGCTCGATCCTGCTCGAGGTCGTCGAGCGGCCGGCCGTCGAGCTGTACGCCGAGCCCGGCTACGGCAGCTACGAGCTCGGGCGGCTCACGCTCGGCGCGAACCACCGGAACCTGTTCGGCAACGGCATCCGCAGCAGCGCCGAGATCACGGCCGCCGTCCGCGCGCAGCGCGGGCGCATCGCGCTGACCGACCCGTGGTTCCTGCGCCGCGAGCTGACCGGCGATCTGCAGATCGAGTTCGACCGGCGCGAAGAGCCCTCGTTCGTGCGCCAGAGCCGCGGCGTCGGCGCCTTCGTGACGAAGGAGTGGACGCGCGCCCACGCGACGACCTTCGGCTACCGGTTCCGGCGCTCGGAGGCGACGGACGTCGAGGCCGTGGACGACGACGTGCTCGATCTACAGTCGTCCGTCAACGTGTCCGGCCTGATCGCGACGCACGTGTACGACGTCCGAGACGCGCTCTTCGCACCGACGCGCGGTTCGTTCGTGGAGGTCTCGACGGAGATCGCAGCCGACGGGATCGGGTCCGAGCTCGAGTTCGTGCGGGGGCTCCTGACGTCCGCGTTCTTCACGCCGCTCTCCGAGGACGACGTGCTCGGCTTCGGGCTGCGCGCCGGCGTGATCGCGCCGTCGTTCGACGAGAGCACGATCCCGCTGCAGGAGCGCTTCTTCGCGGGCGGCGAGAACTCCGTGCGCTCGTTCCTGGAAAGCCGCCTCGGGCCGCGGGACACGGACGGCTCGCCCCTCGGCGGCGAGGCGTTCGGGACCGCCTCCCTCGAGTGGCGCCACGTCCTCGGGGGCCCGTTCCAGTCCGCGCTCTTCGTCGACGCCGGCTTCGTCGAGCCGGAGGCCGGGGACCTGCTCTCGCCCTCGGACGTGCGTCTCGGCGTGGGCGCGGGGCTCCGCTACCTCTTGCCGATCGGCCCCCTCCGCGTCGACGCCGCGTTCAACCCGGACCGCAGCACGGGCGAGGACGAGTGGGTCGTGCACTTCAGCATCGGCATGCCGTTCTGACTCGTCGGGGCCTGCCGCTATCCTCGGCGGGCCGCGGGCGCGCGCCCGGGGCGTCCCTTCCCCACCGATGCCGAAGCTCCTCGACGCGATCGACGCCGCCAGCGTCCGGATCGGCCAGCTCGCCGCCTGGCTCGGACTTGGAATGGTCGGCGCCGCCGTCACCGTGACGCTCGGCGCCAAGGTGGGCGCGCTCTTCGGAGCGCCCCTGCGCTTCGTCGCGCTCGACGAGCTGCAGTGGTACCTCTTCAGCGCGACGTTCCTCTTCGCCGCGCCGTGGGCGTTGAAGGAGGGCGCGCACGTGCGCGTCGACGTCGTGCAGTCGCGGCTCGGACCGCGCGGGCGGGCGTGGATCGACCTGATCGGCGGCGTCGTACTCCTACTGCCCTTCGCGCTCTTCGCCGTCTACGTCACGTGGCCGACGGCGATGGAGTCGCTGCGCTTGAGGGAAGCCTCGCCCGACGCTGGAGGCCTCGCGCGCTGGCCGCTCAAGCTCGCCGTGCCGTTCGCGTTCGGGCTCCTGTTCCTGCAGGGGCTCTCGACCACGCTGCGCGCCGGGGCGGTCGCGCTCGGGCGGGCCGCGGCCGACGAAGCCACGGCCGGGGAGGCCCGCTGATGGACCACGCGCTCGGCGTGGCGATGTTCGCGGTCACGCTCCTCCTCATCTTCGTCGGCTATCCCGTCGCGTTCACGCTGGCGGGCTCCGCGATGCTGTTCAGCGCCGTCGGCATGGCGGCGGGCTACTTCGACCTCGACTTCCTCTCGATCTTTCCCGAGCGCCTGTTCGGGATCATGGGGAACTCGATCCTGCTCGCCGTCCCGTACTTCGTGCTGATGGGCACGGTGCTGCAGCGCTCGGGGCTGGCGGAGGACCTCCTGCACACGATCGGGCTCCTGTTCGGCAAGCGGCGGGGCGGCATCGCGCTCGCCGTGGTACTGGTCGGCGCGCTGCTCGCCGCGGCGACCGGCGTGGTCGGCGCGAGCGTCGTCTCGATGGGCATGATCTCGCTGCCCGTCATGCTGCGGCACGGGTACTCGCCGACGCTGGCGACAGGCACGATCTGCGCGTCGGGGACGCTCGGCCAGATCATCCCGCCGTCGATCGTGCTGATCGTGCTGGCGGACCAGCTCGGCACGAGCCCGGGCGCGCTCTTCCGTGGCGCGCTGATCCCCGGCTTCGCGCTGGCGGGCCTCTACGCGGCCTACGTCGCGTTCGTGGCGTGGCGGAACCCCGCGGCTGCTCCGGCGCTGCCCGACGAGGACCTCGAGGTCCGCGGGGCGGCGCTCCTGAAGCGCGTCGCGTTCGTGCTGCTGCCGCCCCTCGCGCTGATCCTGCTCGTCCTCGGCAGCATCTTCGCCGGCTGGGCGACGCCGACCGAGGCCGGCGCGCTCGGAGCGTTCGGCGCGATGATCCTCGCGGCGCTGCGGCGGCGGCTGTCGTTCGACGCGCTGCGCGGCTCGGTGTTCGAGACCGCGAAGCTCACGACGATGGTCGTCTTCCTGCTCGTCGGCTCGACGGCGTTCACGCTCGTCTTCACGGGCCTCGACGGCGACCTCTGGATCCAGGGCGCGCTGACGTCGCTGCCCGGCGGCCGCGTGGGGCTGCTCGTCATCACGAACCTCGTCGTCTTCGGCCTCGGGTTCTTCATCGACTTCTTCGAGATCGCGTTCATCGTGCTGCCGCTCGTGCTGCCCGCAGCGCAGGAGCTCGGGATCACAGGCGAGGCGCTCGTCTGGTTCGGCGTGATGCTGGGGCTGAACCTGCAGACGTCGTTCCTCACGCCGCCGTTCGGCTTCGCGCTCTTCTACCTGCGCAGCGTGACGCCGCCCGAGGTGCCGACGTCGACGATCTACCGGGGCGTCGTGCCCTTCATCGCGATCCAGGCGGTCGCGCTGGCGCTGGTGATCGCGTTCCCCGAGCTCGTGACGGCGCTCGTCTGACCCGACGCTCGTCTGACCCGGGCCTCAGCGGCCGCCGAACGCGTAGCGCGCGTAGCCGAGCTCGGCCGCGCCGAACCACGCGAACGACTCGTCGCGAAACTTGCGCCACTGCTCGAGAACCTTGGCGTAGGTCGGGTCCGCGGCCGCCTGATCGGACAGGAGCTGCTCCGACGCGTCGCGCGCGCCCGCCATGAGGTCATCCGAGAACGTCCGCACCTGGACGCCCTTCTCGACGAGTTCGCGCAGCGCCTTCGGATTGCGTGCGTCGTAGCGCGCCTGCATCCCGACCGCCGCGCGCCGGGCCGCGCCGCGCAGCACGGCGCGGTAGCTCTCGGGGAGCGCCTCCCAGTCGCCGCGATTCACGTAGTACGAGAGGTGCGGGCCCGGCTCCCACCAGCCGGGGCAGTAGTAGTTCTGCGCGACCTCGTGGAAGCCCATGCGCTGGTCGTCGTAGGGGCCGACCCACTCGGTCGCGTCGATCGCACCGAGCTCGAGCGCCGTGTAGATCTCGCCGCCGGGCAGGCTCTTCACGGCGACGCCGAGCTCCGCCATCACCTTGGATCCGAGCCCCGGGATGCGCATCTTCAGACCGGAGAGGTCAGCGAGCGAGTCGACCCGCCGCCGGAACCAGCCCCCCATCTGCGTGCCCGTGTTCCCGGCGGGCAGCGACACGACGCCGAAATCCGCAAGGATCGGCGCGAGCAGCTCGGCCCCGCCGCCCTCGTCGAGCCACGCCGTCTGCTGGCGCGGCGTGAGGCCGAACGGCACGCACGTCTCGAACGCGAGGACGTTCGACTTGCCCGTGTAGTAGTAGCTCGCCGACTGCCCCATCTCGGTCGAGCCTTTTTGAACGGAGTCGAGGACGCCGAGCGCAGGGACGAGCTTGCCCGCGGGAAACGGTCGGATCGTGAAGCGGCCGTCCGTCGCCGCGGCGACCTCGTCGCACATGAGCTTCGCCGTCCCGTACATCGCGTCGAGCGACTCGGGAAAGCTCGACGCGAGGCGCCAGCGGATCCGCGGTCCCCCCGTCCCGTGCACGGCCGGTGCACTGTCCGGGCGCGCGCAGCCCGCGGCGGCGGCCGCGGTGCCGACGAGGAGCCCGCGCCGCGTCGCAGCGCCTGAAGGGGGCCGAGTCGCTTCGTCCATGGGCCCGACTGTAGCCGCGGGCCCCTCGCGCGCCGCGGCTATCCTCGGGCGCGATGCTCCACGCCGTTCTGCTCTCCGCGCTCCTCGTCCCACAGGAACCCGTTCTCTCCGGCCCGAAGGACGCCGACGCGCTCCTCGCCCAGCCCGCATCGTCGCTCGTCGCCGGCGAGACCGTAGCGCTCGCCTACTCGGGCTTCCGCGCCGGACAGCACCCCGACCGCGGCGACGGCGCGAAGAACCCGAGCCGCGCGGAGATCCTCGAGGACCTCCAGATTCTCGAGGCGAGCGGCGTGCGGCTCGTCCGCCTCTACGACGCGGGCGAGAACTCCTCGCAGGTGCTCGACGTCATCGACGAGGAGGGGCTGGCGATCCGGGTCCTGCTAGGGTGCTGGCTGCGCGCCGAGCTCTCGAACCACGAGGCGTGCGCGTGGCTGAACGAGCCGATTCCCGACGACGAGCTCGCAGAGAACCGGCTGTGGAACGTGGCCGAGGTCGGCCGCACGGTCGCGCTGGCTCACGCGCATCCCGCGTCGGTCTCTGCCGTGAACGTCGGCAACGAGGCGCTCGTCGACTGGAACGACCACCGCGTCGAGTACGACTCCGTGCTCGCGTACGTGCGCACCGTGCGCGCCGCGATCGAGCAGCCGGTGACCGTCGCCGACAACTGGGCCGTTTGGACGACCGACGCCGGCGCGCGGCTCGCGGCCGAGCTCGACTTCGTGGGGGTCCACTCGTACCCCGTCTGGGAGGGTGCGCCGGTCGAGGACGGGCTCGTGCGGACGATCCGCGACGTCGCGCGGGTCCGCGCGGCGCTGCCCGACGCTCCACTGGCGATCCTCGAGGCCGGCTGGGCGACGACCGCGAACGAGTTCGGGCCGCGCGCGAGCGAGGCGCACCAGGCGCGCTACGTCGCGGAGCTGTGCGCCTGGGGGGCCAGGACGAACGTCACCGTCTTCCTCTTCGAGGCGTTCGACGAGCCGTGGAAGGGCGACCCGAACAACCCGGCCGGGGCCGAGAAGCACTGGGGCCTCTGGAACGTCGACCGCACGCCGAAGGCGGCGGCGCGGGCGCTGACGAAGGCGATCGATGAGACCGCCGCGCCTACTCCACGGTGATCCGCACGACCTCGGACTTCGCGACGCTGCCGGCCGCGGACGGGTCGCGGACCCACCACTGGGCGTCCAGCGTCACGCCGCCGAGCGCGGGCGAAGTGTCGAGCGGGAACGACCACGTCGCCCAGCCGCCGCCGGGGCCCGAGCCCTCGGTGCGCAGGGGCGCCGGGCGCGGGAGCGCGCCGCGGAGCGCGAGCGGGCCGCCCGCTGCCGCGAAGCCGCCGAGATCGACGAGCTCCAGGCGCACGGCGGCGAACGAATTGCCGAGCGCGTTCTCGAGGCCGAGGCGGTAGCGCTCGTTCCCGGTCGCGGGCGCGGCGTCGAGGATCGCCGACGGCGCGACGCCGCCCGAGCCCGCGACCTGCCCGTAGCCCTGGGGCGCCGGGTTCTGCGTGCCGCGCTCGCTGCGAAGCGTCGGCCGGTCGAACGGGAACGTCTCAGCGGCGACGCGCGGGTCGGTCAGCGCCTCCATGAAGGCGGTGACGTCGTCGATCGTCTGCGGCGAGAGCGTCAGGAACGTCAGGACCGGGTCCAGGTTGTCGAAGTCGCCGGAGCCGTCGTAGAACGCGACCGCGTCGCGCAGCGTCTGGATGTCGGGCGAGCCCGTGTGGAACCAGCGCGGGCGCAGCGCGACGTTCCGCAGCGTGGGCGTGCGGAACTTGCCGAGGTCGAGCGAATCGCCGGTGACGCCGGCGCGCCCGGGGTCCTCGCTGCTCGGACGCAGCGCGAGCGCGTGGTAGCCCTCGTTGGTGAAGGTCGGCTCGGGGTGGCAGACGGCGCAGATGGCCGTCGAGTTGAACGCGTTGTAGCCGTCGATCTGCTGCTGCGTCATCGCCGTCAGGTCGCCGACCACGAACCGGTCGTACGGCGTGTCGTCGGGGATCGTCGTGCGCTGGTAGGTGGCGAGCGCGTACGCGATCCGGACGGGGTCGATGTCGGGCGTGCCGAAGGCGCGCTCGAAGAGCTCGGGGTAGGTCGCGTCGACGCTGAGCGCCGTCGCCACGTCGCCCGGCAGGTTCGACGCGAGCGCGAGGGGACGCACGCGCTCGAGGCGCGCGGTCAGGTCGTCGAAGTCCCACGACGCGTCCGCCATCTCGACGTCCGACACGAGCGGACCGAGCGACTGGTTCTCGAGCGCCCCGCCCGTCGCGATCAGCACCGACCCGTCCGCCGGATCGAGGAACTTCCCTCCCGCGCGGCCGTCCCAGAACAGCTCGGGCGAGAACGCCGCCATGAGGTTGGTCTGCGAGTGGCGGCCGGTGACCTGCCGCCCGAGGCCGACGCCCGGCTTCTGCGCGTAGTGACCGAACGCGTTCGTGCCGCGGACGCCCAGCGAACCGCCGATGTCGTCCTCGGTGCCGAGCACGCCGTCGGGGCCGACGTTGGTCGACTCGGGACCGAAGCGCGGGTCGGAACCGCCGGCGCCCGGGATGTGACACGTGCCGCACGAGATCGACCCGTCGCTCGAGAGCTGCTCGTCCCAGAACAGCATCTTGCCGAGCACGGCCTTCTCGGCCGTGATCGGGTTCGCGGCCGGCTCGGGGACCGGGCCAAGGATCTGCCCCAGCGCGGGGGCGGCCAGAGCGAGCGGCGCGAGGCGCGCCAGGGCGTGGAACGGAGTGCGCATCTGCGCTCAATCGTATCCAGGCGGGGGAGGTCACGCGCCGCGGCCCCTTGACGCGCGCAGCGGTACGGCCGCCTCCGTGCGCCACTCCGGAGCACGCCCCCGCGGCGCATGCGCGCACAGCGCCCCCGGTGCCGCCCGGGGCGGCCCCCGCGGAGCCTACGCAGCCAGGAGCCCGGGCAGCTGCTCGCCGTCGAGGAGCAGCACCAGCTCCCGGTCGGGACCGTGCAGGGCGGGCGTGAGGCCCCGCCCGTCGAGGCCGGTGAGCCCCGACGTCCCCTCCCCGTCCTCGCTGCCGCTGAACTCGAGCTTCGCCCGGTCGACGACGCCCTCGACGCTGTCGACGCAGTACGCCGCACCCGCGCCCTCGAGGTCCGCCGCCAGCACGACGACGATCTCGCGCATCGACTCCGCGACGAGGGTCCGGAACTGCGCGAAGAGCTCGATGAGGCTGCTGAGCTCGCCCGTCCGGGCCGCCTCGATCTGCGCCAGCGCTCCGTCCACGTCGCCGGACTTCGCGCGCTCCAGCACCGTCCCCGCCAGCGCGTGGATGGCGCGGTGAGGCGCGTCGAACTTCCGGAGGTGGCTCTCGATGATCACGCTCTGGGGCTCGTACGTCTCGTACCAGCGTCCGTACGCGCACTCGGTCGGGTCGGTGCTGAGCGTGAAGGGGCGCTCCTCACGGATCGAGACCTCGAGCTCGGCGAGCCAGGCGCGGTGGTCCTCCTCGCGCTGATCGAGCATCGAGTTGAAGTCGTCCAGCTCCGAGACGAGCGAATCCATGCCGAACAGGGCGCGCAGATCCAGCGCGAGGAACGAGCGTTCGCGCAGGATGAAGGCGCCGCGGACGTGCCCGGGCATGCGCGGGAGCGGGCGCAGCCGGGGCGTCTGGATCATCTCGGCGACGAGGGTCGCCGGGATGCCGTAGAGCCGGCCTGCGAGGCGCGTGAGGACGTACTTGTCGGTGGGACTGAGCGCTGCCGTCATGGGTCGTGGAGAGACCCTGTGAGGAGCCCCCGTTCACGGGACGTTCGTCGCGCCCGACGGGCGGCCTGGAGGGATTCCAGCCGAAGGGGGCGCGCTCGCTTCCGATGACGCACCGGAAGACACGGGTCCGGGCCGGGGATGGCCGTAGACTCCCCGCGCCCGCTCGTCGCTGCGCACCTCAGCGGGCAGCGCCCCGTCCCGGGACGAGCAGCGGCACGCCCCACCGAGACACATGAGCGACCCCGAGACGACCGACGCCGCACCCGAAGGCGCCCGCCACTTCGTCGCCCGCGAGATCGAGTCCGACGTCGAGGCGGGCCGGGCCTCCGGCGGCGTCGTGACCCGCTTCCCGCCCGAGCCCAACGGCTACCTGCACATCGGCCACGCGAAGGCGATCTGCGTCGACTTCGGCCTCGCCGAGCAGTTCGGCGGGCGCTGCAACCTGCGCTTCGACGACACGAATCCCGCGAAGGAGAGCCAGGAGTACGTCGACGCGATCCGCGACGACATCCGCTGGCTCGGCTTCGAGTGGGGCGAGCACGAGTACTACGCGTCGGACTACTTCGAGCGCCTGTACGAGCTGGCGGCCCAGCTCGTCGGGAAGGGACTCGCGTACGTGTGCGACCTCACGGCCGAGGAGACCCGCGAGTACCGCGGGACGGTGACCGAGCCCGGCCGGAACAGCCCGTACCGGGACCGCAGCGCCGAGGCCAACCTCGACCTCCTCGCGCGCATGCGCGCCGGCGAGTTCGACGACGGCGCGCGCACACTGCGTGCGAAGATCGACATGGCGTCACCGAACCTCAACATGCGCGACCCCGTGATGTACCGCATCGCGCGCGCCCACCACCACCGGACGGGCGACGCATGGTGCATCTATCCCATGTACGACTTCGCGCACGGTCAGTCGGACGCGATCGAGGGAGTGACGCACTCGCTGTGCAGCCTCGAGTTCGAGAACCACCGCCCGCTGTACGACTGGTTCCTCGAGAACCTCGACGGTCTCCCCCACCCGCGCCAGATCGAGTTCGCGCGCCTGCAGCTCTCGTACACGATCACGTCGAAGCGCAAGCTCCTCGCGCTCGTCGAGGAGGGCCACGTCGACGGCTGGGACGACCCGCGGATGCCGACGCTCCGCGGACTCAGGCGCCGCGGGTACACGCCCGAGGCGATCGTGGGGTTCTGCAACGACCTCGGGCTGACGAAGTTCAACAGCGTGCACGACATGCACCTCTTGGAGAACGCGCTGCGCGAGGACCTGAACAAACGCGCGCTCAGGCGCATGGCGGTGCTCGACCCGCTCGAGGTCGTGCTCACGAACCTCGGCGAGGACGAGTTCCTCGACTGCGAAGCCGTCGAGAACCCGGAGGATCCGGACGCCGGCACGCGTCCGCTGCGCCTCGGACGCCGCGTGTGGATCGAGCGCGAGGACTTCCGCGAGGAGGCGCCGCGCAAGTTCTTCCGCCTCAAGTCGGACGGAGACGTGCGGCTGCGGTACGGCTACGTGATCCACTGCGACGAGGTGGTCAAGGACGACGCGGGCGAGATCGTGCAGCTTCGGTGCACGCTGAACCGCGACACCGGCGGCGGGCGCACGCCCGAGGGCATGAAGAAGGTCAAGGGCATCATCCACTGGGTCGACGCCGCGAGCGCCGTCGACGTGGACGTGCACCTGTTCGACCACCTCTTCAAGGAGCCCACGCCGCTCAGCGAGGGGCGGACGCTCGAGGACGACCTGAACCCGGATTCGCTGCGCATCGTCGAGTGCGCGAAGGCCGAGCCCGCGCTAGCGGCGTCCGCGCCCGGCGAGCGGTTCCAGTTCGAGCGCACCGGCTACTTCGTCCGCGCCGAGGCCGACGGCGACCGCCCGACCTTCTTCCGCTCGGTCACGCTCCGGGACTCGTGGGCGAAGATCGAGAAGAAGACCGACGGCGGCGGTAAGAAGTGACGCAGGTCGCGTTCCCGCGCGGAGACGCTCCGTCGGAACCGCGCGGCGACCGATCTACACTCTGAGCATGGACCGAGCCTGGATCGCACCTGCCGCGCTGGCCGCGGGCCTCGTCGCCGGCTGCGGCGGCGACGCCGGGCGCGGCGACGCGCCGCGCCCCGGCGGCGGGGACGAGCGTCCCGTCGGGCAACCCGACCGGCGCGGCCTGGCGGTCGACGCTCCGCGCACCGTCACGACGCGCGGCGGCGAGTACGAGGTCTCGTGGATGCCCGTCGGCGGCTTCGTCCCCGAGAACGAGCCGTTCGAGGCCACGGTCACCGTCCGGACACCCGCGGGCGACCCGGTGACCGGCGCGCGCGTTGCGATGGACTGCCGGATGCCGGACCACGGGCACGGGATGCTGCGCGTGCCGCGGAGCGAGGAGCGCGAGGGCGGGGAGTACGTCGTGCGCGGACTCCTCCTGCACATGGGCGGTTTCTGGACGGTAACGATCACCGTCGTCGGCGACGGCGGCGTCGCGGCGACGGCGGACGACGAGGTGACGCTGTGACGACGCCGCGCCCGAGACTTCGCTTCGCGGCGCTCGCGTGCGCGTCGGCGCTCGCGGCCGCGTGCGGCGACGCGGACTCGCCGACGGCGCCGTCCCTCGACGAGGTGCCCCAGCGCCCGCCCGGAGCGCTCCGCGCGGGCGACCTCGCGCGCGCGGACGACGTGCTGCCCGAGGACGCGCTCGCCTTCGCGCTGACGATGTCCCCGGTCCCCGCGCCGCCGCCCGACCCCACGAACGCGTGGGCCGAGAACGAGAACGCCGCCGAGTTCGGGCGCGCGCTCTTCCACGCGGAGTCGCTCTCACGCTCCGGCGACATGTCGTGCGCGACGTGCCACGCCCTCGACGCGTCGCTCGCCGACGACCGCGACCTCGGCTACGGCGTGGCCGACCTCGAGCGGCACACGATCGCCCTCTGGAACGTCGCGCACCAGCGCTGGTTCTTCTGGGACGGGCGCGCCGACAGTCTCTGGAGCCAGGCGCTCGCCCCGCTCGAGGATCCGCTCGAGCACGCGTTCACGCGCTCGGAGGTCGCGCGGACGATCCAGGGCGATCCCGAGCTGCGCGCGCGCTACGAGGCGGTCTTCGGCGATCTCCCGGCCGACTTCCAGGACACCGAGCGCTTCCCGCGCTACGCGCGCCCCGTGCCCGAGTACGACCGGGCGCTCGTCCGTGCGCGGGAGCGCGCACAGGAGCGTGCGGGAACGGAGGGCGGTCACGGGCACGCGAACGGCCGCGCCTTCTACCACCCCCACCAGCGCGCCTGGGACCGCATGACCGAAGAGGACCAGGAGCTCGTCAACGAGGTCTTCGTCCGGGCCGGCAAGTCGATCGCGGCCTTCGAGCGCCGCTTCACGTCGATCCGATCGGACTTCGACGTGTTCGTCGAGGGGCTCCGCACGGGCGACGACGAGCGGCTCGCGGCGCTCTCCCCCGACGCACGGCGCGGCTTCGAGCTCTTCGTCGGCAAGGCGCGCTGCGTGAGCTGCCACGGCGGCCCGCTCTTCACCGACCTCGAGTTCCACGACACGCGCGTGCCGCACGTCGACGGCGCGCGCGAGGACGACCCGGGCCGCAGCGTCGGCATCGCCCGCGTGCTCGAGGCCGAGTTCGGCGTCCGCACGCGCTGGTCGGACGCGCGTGAGGGCGACGCCGTCGCCAAGGTCGAGTTCCTTCCCCGCCCCGGGGTCGACGGCCACGCGCACGGCTTCATCCCCGAGTTCAAGACGCCCTCGCTGCGCAACGTCGCCGAGACGGCGCCGTACATGCACAACGGCGCCTTCGAGACCCTCGAGGAGGTCGTCGAGTTCTACGACACGCGCGCGAACGTGCGTCCGTCGAACGCGCCGGGCGAGCGCATCCTGGAACCGCTCGGCCTCACGGAGGAAGAGCGCTCGGACCTCGTCGCATTCCTCGAGTCCCTGACCGACGACTACCTCGACATGGGCCGCGTCGGCCCGCCCGAGCGTTGAGCGATCCCCGGCCGGAGAGGCCGGCGGGCGGAACACGGAGCCGCGCGCCGAAGATCAATCGTCGCCTGCATCGCATCGGTGCGGTGGTGGCGGCGCTGCCGCTGCTCGTCGTGATCGCGAGCGGGCTCCTCCTGCAGGTGAAGAAGGAGTGGAGCTGGGTCCAGCCGCCGACCCTGGCCGGCAGCACGCAGACGCTCGAGCTCTCGTGGGACGAGGTCCTCGAGCGCGCGCGCGCCGTCCCTGAGGCCGAGATCACGACCTGGGACGACGTCGACCGCCTCGACGTGCGGCCCGCGAAGGGGATGCTCAAGGTGCGCGCGAAGTCGGGCTGGGAGGTCCAGCTCGACGCCGCGACCGGGGAAGTGCTGCAGTCGCGCTACCGCCGGTCGGACTGGATCGAGTCGATCCACGACGGGAGCTTCTTCGGCGGGCGCGGCGTCAAGCTCGGCGTTTTCCTGCCGGCCGCCGTGGTCCTGCTCGGGCTCTGGATCAGCGGCGTGTACCTGTGGCTGCTGCCCTACGCGGTCAAGCGCCGCCGGCGCGACTCGACCCCGTAGCCGTACTGCGCGGCGAGCGCGCGCATCTCGTCGAGCGTGCGTCCCGCGGGCAGGTCGTCCCAGTCGAGCCGGCGCGGCGCGAACTCGGGCTCCTTGGGCGCGCCGAGCCGCTCGAGCGCCTTGGCGCAGATCGAGCGATGCCGCGCGACACCGATCGCACGTGTGATGCGCGCGAGGACCTCGGCGCCCCGCGAGGCACCGACCGCGCTCGGATCGACGGGCCGCGTCAGCGACTCGGCGAACACGCGGTGCCCCTCGAGCGGCGTCACCTGCAGCGTGTCCTCGATCAGCTGGTTCCAGCGGAGCCAGTGCAGCATCGCGCGCTCGAGCGGGGGCGCTTCGGCCTCGTCTGCGAGGAAGTCCTCGGCGAACCAGCGATCCTCGTCGTTCCGCTCGAAGAAACCGCTGCCGTAGAGCTCCGAGACCACCGCGAGCGGATCGCGGACCTGGTGGACCACGACGATGCTCTCCGGCAGCTTGCCGAGCACCGGCGCCGCGAACCACGACGCCTCGCCGGGACACTCGGTGGACCAGTGCAGCGTGGGGCCGGCGCGAAACCCGTCGGGGTGGAACACACGCTCGTGCCCGCACTCCGCACCCAGCCCCGAGAGGAGGCGCGCGGTGCGACCGAGCCCCGACCTCGCGGCCCCCACTACGACGAAGTTCTTGGGACCCATCGCCCGGGTGTTCGGATGAGTCGGGCAACCCCTTAAGCGCGCATTCGGTCGAGATTCGGGTGGACCCGATGCCGAGGGACGGAGCGCGAAAGATGTTCGCACTGGGCTCGCACGGTGTGGATCGCGTGGAAGGCGGATTCCCGCAATTCGGTGCCACCGAGGGTCTTGCCGTCCGTCGGTCCATCGACGTGACCTCCAGGAGGCGTGTGGACCCGCCCTGACGCCATGAGACGCCCCCCTCGCTGCCCCAATCGTGACTGCCCGAACCACCGCAACCCGGAAGGCAAGTTCTACGTCCGCCACGGCACCTATCGGGCCCAGTGCCGGCCGCAACCCATCCGACGCTATCGATGCAAGGCGTGCCGGAAGACGTTCTCCGATCAGACGTTTCGCGGCGATCGGAACGACAAGAAGCCCCACCTCAACGCGCTTGTTCTGCGGCTCCTATCGTCGGGCGTTGGCTTTCGCTTCGGGTCGCGGATGGTCGGACTCAGCCGGCGCAACTACACGCGCAAGGCCAGAAAGCTCGCGCGCGTCGTGTCCCAGCTCGACGCAAACCTGCAGCTACGAGCGAGACGTCAGACCCTGCGCTCACGCTCGATCCGTGGGATCACGATCCAAATGGACGAGCTCGAGACGTACGAGGAGTGCCGGTACTCGCGCCCTGTAATCATCGCGAATGTGATCGAGGCAGAGACACGCTTCCAGATTGCGTCGGAGGTCGGCTCTATACGGGCCAAGGGGAAGATGACGAAGCGGCGCGTTCGCCAGATCAAGCGGGATCAAGAGCGGTTTGGCCCGAGGCCGGACGAGTCACCGAAGGCATGCGTCCGCGCATTCGAGCGTGCCGCGCGTCTCTTCCCTTCACCGGCGCCGGCGCACATTCAGACGGACATGAGGGCGACTTATCCGAAGTACATCCGGGCGGCCTTCCCTGGACGAGCGATCACCCACACGGTCACGCCCGGCAAAGCGCCGCGCGGATTTGGAACGCCGCTTCACCCGATCAACCTGATGGAGGCGATCAGCCGGGACCACTTGGGTCGGGTGCGGCGCGAGTCCTGGCTCACGTCGAAAAGGAGGCGATACCTGCAGCTCTTCATGGACACGCATCGGGCCGTTAAGAACTGGGCGCTCTCGCGCTTCAATCGCGACCTGGAATCGCCGGGGCAACTGCTCGGCTTCGCGCCGCGCAAGCTCCGATTCGAGGAGCTCTTTCGGTGGCGACAGGACTGGGGACAACGCAGCCCTTGTCCATTCGGCGACGGCCGGCGGTCGATGCTCGACCTCGATTGGACACGCATCTCACCGGGCGCACGCATCCGTGTCTGCGCCTGAAGTGGCCGCTGCACCCACACGGTGGGAGCCCAGTCTGAAAGATGTCCCGGTGCGTGGGGCCCGAGCGCTCCCAGGACGCGCGCGGGCCTAGACTCACCGCCATGGAACGACCGACGCCCGGCCCCCTGCGCTTCTGCGTGTTCTGCGGCTCCTCGACCGGCGCGGGCACGCGCTACCGGGATCTCGCGGCCGAGACCGGCCGAACCCTCGCCGAGGCAGGCATCGGCGTCGTGTACGGCGGCGCGAACCGCGGCCTCATGGGGATCCTCGCCGACGCCGCGCTCGAGGCCGGCGGCGAGGTCCACGGCGTCCTGCCGTACGGCCTGCAGAAGCTCGAGGTCGCCCACGAGGGACTCACCTCGCTCGAGATCGTCGACACGCTCCACGAGCGGAAGGCGCGGATGATGGAGCTCTCGCGGGGCTTCATCGCGCTCCCCGGAGGGCACGGGACGCTCGAGGAGCTCTTCGAGGTGCTCACGTGGCTGCAGCTCGAGATCCACCGCTGGCCCGTCGGCGTCGTCAACCTCGACGGCTTCTACGACGGCGTGGTCGCCCACCTCGACCGGGCGTCGAGCGAGGGCTTCATCCGGCCGGAGCACCGCGAGCTGCTCCTCGTCGAGGACCGCCTCGACGGTCTCGTCGAGCGGATGCGCTCGTTCGCGCGCGCGCCGGGCGACGGCTGGGAGACGCGCGTCAGGCCCTAGTGGGCAGACGGCCGCCCTCGAGCGCGTTCGGGAACACCTCGGTGCGCGCGGAGAGGTCGGCGGGGAGGCGCTCGCGGACGAGCCGCTGCGCGTCCTTCAGCGCGTGCCGCGGTGAGACGTGGCAGAGAACGAGCCGCTCGCACCCGAAGCGCGCCGCGTGGTCGCGCACCTCGTCGAGGTGCACGTGCCCCCGTTCCCGCGCGCCCGCGGCGTCGATCCGGTCGTCGAGGAACGTCGCCTCCAGCGCGAGCGTCGGAGCGGCGAGGACCTCACTCTGCTCGAGCAGTGCCCGGAAACGGGTATCGCCGGTCACGGCGACGACGGAGCTCCGGACCTCTTCGTCGACGTCCGCACCCTCGGCCCGAAGGCGGGCGATCTCGGGCCCGGGGGCGCCCGCGAGCGCCGACGCGAGGCGCGTCCGGCGGCGCTGGACGAGGTAGCCCTGGGACGGAACGCGGTGGTCGGTCGGGAACGCGCGCACCACGAGGTCGGGACGCACGCGGAACTCGTCTCCGGGGGACAGCGGCAGGAGCTCTGCCGCGAACGCGCCGCGGTCCATGCCGCGCCAGACGTCGAAGAGTCGCTCGAGGGGCTCCACCAGCGGGGGCGGCACCACGTACGTCGCGGGCGGCAGCCGCCTGAGCCCGCGCTGCGCCACGTGCTGCGCGAGTCCGCCGACGTGGTCGGCGTGCCCGTGGGTCACCAGCACCACCGAGCGTGCGACCGCGGGCTCGAGGATCCGGCCCATGTCGACGCAGAGCTTCAGGTCGGGCAGGTCGAGCGTCGTCGCGACGCCACCGACCGAAACCCCCTCGATGCGCAGAGCGGCTGGGTCGTCCATGGGCGCGACGATAGCGAGGCGCGGCGCCCGCGTCCCGTGTCCTGTCGGACCGCGCCCTGCCGGGGAGCGCTCAGTGGTACGCCGTGTTGTAGCGGTCCATCTCGTCGATCCGGCGCTGGATGTACTCCGAGAGGGCCTGCTCGGCCTTCTTGACGAGGCGCTTGGACTCGTTCCCCGGATCGACCTCGATGGCGACGCCGACGCGGGTCCCGCGCGCGTCGGGCGACACGTGCCGTACGATGCCGTAGTGCGGCAGCGCGAGGTCCGTCTTCGGAACGAAGAGCCGCAGTGCGACCGGCGAGTCGACGGCCAGCATGTCGGCGACGTCCTTCGGCACGACGAGCCCGGCGCCGCCGAGCGAGATGTCGTGGACCTCGACGGTCTCCACGGTGTTCGAGAACGCGAGCTCGGCGCGGAACGTCTCGCCGAGGGCGGGCTTCGCGCGGCGGAAGCGGCGGCGGTTGAAGAACTTGTAGAACGAGAGATCGAGCTGCTCGAAGAGCTCGCCCGTCTCGAGGAACATGAACCCGTAGCGGTTCGGCGCGCCCTCGGCGGGAAGGCTGCGGATCTGGCCCCAGGCACGGATCGAGCTGCGGTTGAGCGAGCTGAAGATCAGCTCGCGCACCTCGTCGAGGACGAGCTCGACGGACATGTCGACCGTGAACTCGACGGCGCAGCCGCCGGCGGACAGGTCGAGCAGCGTGGCGGGGACCGTGGCCCCGTTGCCACAGACCAGCTTCACGCCGATCGCATCGGCGCGGCCAGCCGCGCGCCGATAGTGGGCGCGCGTGTCCTCGGGGATGGTCTTCTTTCCGAAACGTCCGAACATCGCGTGGGGAGCCGCGCCGCTCCTCGGGGGCGAGGAGCCGTGCGCGGGTGGCAGGGGGGCGTCAGCTTCCCGGGGCAGGGGGCGGGGGGAGCGGCATGCCGGTCGTCCCATCGGCGGCGAGGGGCGGAGGCACGATGCGCAGCGGGACGGAGCCGCCCGCGTGCGTCGGATTCGGCGCGTTCGAGCGGCGCGTCTCCTCGCGGCGCGTCTCGCTCTTCTGGTCCGCCAGCACCGTGTCGAGCGTGCGCTGGTCGATCGCGTTCATCGCGATGAGCACCTGGCCGACGCGGCGTCCCTTGCTGACGCGCTGCAGCAGCAGCGCCTTCTCGAGCTGATCGGGCCCGATCAGGCCCTTGTTCAGCAGGATCTCGCCGACCTTCTGCGAGTTGACGACGTGGAAGACGCCGCCCGGCGCGCTGGCCTCGCTCTCCGCGGCGAACTGGGACTCGACGTACGCGAGCAGCTCACGGACGAACGAGACGGAGCGCTGCTCGTCGAGGCCGCGCTCCATGATGAGCACGCCCAGGATGCGGGTCGCGATCTCGCAGAGCGGCGCGAGGGACGCGCTGTCGCTGCCCTCGACGGCCTCGGCCAGCCCGAGCATCGAGTCGCGAGACTCGTAGAGCCGGTTGCGCTGGCCCTTCTCGAACGCGACGAAGGCGCGCTCGAGCTCGCGGAGCCGCTCGCGGATGGGGTCGTTCGGTTCGTTCATGGACGGGGCGAAGCGGGTCCGCCGCTTCAGGGGGTCGGATCGACGCCGCCGAGGCGGCCCCTGCAGGGCCTGTCCCAGAAATCACCATCCGTCCCAGATCGAGGGATGACCCGGGTCCCCCCGGAAGCGGGCGCAGAGCCCTCAGAGCTGCAGTTCGAGCCCTACGACCACGAACCCGAAACGCGTGTCGGAGAGCCCCTCGAGCACGGTCGCGTCCTGGTTGCGCAAGAACGCCGCACCGCCCGTGAAGGCCGCCGAGGGCGCGAACCACTCGCGCCAGGTGAAGCGCATCACCGAGTCGGAGAACCCGCTCCTCCCCAGGCCGTCCGCGTCGAGCGGGGCCACTCCGTCGTCGTACGGTGCGTCCCCTGCGCCGAGGTCGACGAGGAGCGGATAGCCGAGGTCCACCGGCCCGCGGGCCGCGTCGAGCTGCGTGAGGCCACTGCCCAGGAGCTCGGCGCTTCCTGCCGCGCGCCAGAGGTCGGCCATCGGAACGCGCTGGACGGCCGCCTCGACCGGGCAGCCCGCGCAGCCGTCGGGCGCCGGCGCCGCCCCCTGCTCCACGGCCCGCTCGACGCGGGTCCAGGTCACGGGCTCCGGTCCGTCCGAGACGACGGCGCGCAGGCCGGGGCTCGAAGCGCACGACTGCAGCGCGCAGAGGGCCGGGGCGACGAGCGTGAGGAACGCGCGGCGCGCATCGAGCGCTCGGTCACGGGTCGGGAAGCTCAAGGTCCTGGAACGGCTCGGCCCACGAGCGCGCGGACGGAACCGCGCGGGCCGGTGCTCGCTTCCTCGGCTCGACCCCGTCGAGCGGCTGAGCGGGATTCCGCCCTTCCCCCCGCATGACCCGACGTGAGTCAGAGCGACGAGCCGGCCCGCGCGATGGCCTCGCGCGGTCAGCCGTCACGCGGCGTCGCGTGCACGGGCGCGCTCCTGCCGGACGCGCGGACGTCCCGGTGCCGCCGGCGCAGCGGATCGGCGCGGAGCCAGCGCCGAACACGCGAAGCTCGGCCGGAGACGGGCCGCTCGACCGACGCCGCGCGCCGTCGCGCGGGATCAGCGCTGCGCGCGCGCCCGCAGGCGCCAGCCGACCTGCCGCGAGATCTGGTGCAGCACCGCCTCGGTCTCGAGCGGACCAGGCAGCCGCACGAACAGCACCTCGCGCTCGAGGCACGCCGCCTTGAACGACGCGTACTCCTCGGAGGGGAGCTTCACGCCGAGGAGGAACACGTCCGCGCCGGTGGCGAGGAAGGCATCGATCGCCGCGGTCCGCATCGCCGGCGCAGCCTCCAGGTCGACGCGGACGGCGTCGAAACGCTGGCCACCGATCCCGCTCTCCAGCGCGGACGTGTCGGCCGGACCCGATGCGTCGAGGAGGATGGCGATCGAACGCGTGGCGAGGCCCGAACGCAGCTCGTCGAGCGTCACGGGATCGCGGGCGTCCGACGTGTCCGGTGCTTCCTGCGCGCCGTTCCACGCGGCCTCCGGCCGGGGCACGTCCCCCGCGTCGGGCCTCATGCCGAGCAGCTCGGCGAGCCGCGCGGTCGCCTCGCAGCCCTCGGCCCCGCCGACTCGTACTCGCAGGGGCGCGAGCGCTTCGGCGACGCGGCGGTCGGCGGCCTCGAAACCCGCCGTTCGCCACGCACCGAGCGCAATGGCGAGCGACTCGACCTCGTCCGTCGACGGCTGCGCTGCCTCGCGTACCTTCTTCGCGTGGTAGCGCACCTTGGACAGGAGCTCGCGGCGACGCCTCGCGTTCTTCCGGTCCGCGAGGACCTCGCGCGCACCGCGCCGGATGCGCTCGACGAGCTCGGTGGCCTGGGACGGATCGGCCGGGTCGTCGAGCCGCATGAAGCGATCGACGTAGATCCGATACTTGGTCGTCTGGTCCTTGAGCCAGTGGAAGATGTCGCGCTGGTCACTGTCGACGCGCGTCGGTGCGAGGGCGAGGCTCAGGAGGAGCGACGACTGCGCCTCGGCCATGAGGTACAGGAACGAGGGCGCCGGGCCGCGGTCGAAGGCGCCTGCCTCGTCGAGCTCGATCGCGACCTCGGCGGCGGTCGCGACCGCGTCGTAGCAGTTCGCGATCGTCTCCAGTCGCTCGATGCCATCGGGCGGAACCTCGAGCGCGTCCGCGTCGCTGATGCGCTTGCCGAACGGCATGTCGAGCATCCAGGTGCTCGCGTCGGGGAGCGACTTGAGCCGTGCGCGCAGCGTGCTCTCGCGCGACTCGAGCGGGTCGGTGCCGTCCGATCCTTCGGTGCGCTCGGCGCGCTCGACCGAGAGCCTGCACGCGGCGGCCTTCCAGCGCGCACGCGTCACGACCGTTGCGAGCGGCGCCGTGAGGCGGGCGCCGTCCCCTGCCGCGCGGGGGCGCGAGGGCTCGGCCTGCTTGCGCGCCGCGGGCGTGAGCACGCCGTGCTGCGCCCCGCTCCCGCCTCGCTGTGCGTCGCGCGCGGAGTCCGTCAGGAACCGACCCACCGTCTCGAGCGAGCGCCGGACGTCCTCGCTCTGCCCCGCGGCACGCACGCACTGGGCGACGAGGACGCGCAGCGCGTCGAGGACCGGACGGGGCAGATCTTGGGGCACGTCGGGCGGGGTTGGGACGGGACCAGCTCGAGCCGCGGGTACGGGACCGCGGCGCCGTGGGCCGTGTCGGAGTATGGCAACTGGCCCCCGCCCGAGTGAAGGACGGCGCGCGGGCCGGCCGCCCCCCCCCCACTCGCCCTGCGGGGCGTTCCCAGGCGCGACGCGACGTAAATGCAGTCTCCCAGCCGCGCAGTGCACGGAGCGCGCCGCTCCGCACTCCGTTCGCGCTGTGTGGAGTGCGAGCGGAGCACGGGGCGATCCGCGCGCCCCGGCCCGCGCTCAGCGCCCGCGCACCATCCCCGGGCCGACCACGACGGCATTGAGGAAGAGGCGCTGCGTCCCGCGCCACGAGCCCCGGTACACCGGGGACGCTGCGAACGACACGACCTGGCCACGCCCCATCGTCTCGACCGTCAGCCAGGCGGAGTCGGCGACACGCGCGCGGGCCTCGGGCCAGAGGAGGCCGCCGAGCCGGACCCGGTCGTTCGGCGCCAGGCGCACGGCCGGGCGCGTCTTCGACATGAGCACGCGGGATCCGCTGAACGGCACGCACAGCTCCCCGGCCGCCGCGTAGCCGCCGGTGATCCAGCTCTCCGCGTCGAGCTCACCGCGCAGGATCACGCCCGAGGGCGAGAAGCGTCTCCGCCATCGATCGAGGTCGGCCGCGTCCGCGCCTTCGTCGTCCACGCCCGACCCGGGCGCGTCGTCGGCCTCGTCGCCCGCGTCGTCGTCGGCGACGCCGGGCGCAGCGGCGCCCCTCCCGTAGAGCGCGTCGAGGTCCACCTCGGTGCGGGCGCGCTCGCGCGAGGTCCGCCACGCGTAGCGGGGGAGCTCGTCCAGCACGTCGCGACGCAGGCGGTTCCCGCTCAGCTCACCGTCCTCGACCGCGAGGGCGAAGGCAGACGAACCGACCGTGACCAGCGTGCCGCCGCCCTCGACCCAGTCCGCGATCGAGCCGGACTGCTCGTCGAGGAACGCGCCGCCGCCGGGCGGGACGACGAGCACGTTGTAGCGGTCGAGGTCGACGCGTCGCCAGCCCTGCGCGTCGAGCAGCGTGACCGGCAGACCGAGCTCTTCGTCGACCGCGCGCCAGAGCGCGCCCACCTCCGTCGGCGACACCGGATCGTTCGTCACGAGCGCGACACGCGGTGCGGCGAGCAGCTCGAAGTGCTGACCGCCCAGGTCGGGGCCCTCCCCGTCCGCGGAGCGACCGCTCAGAACGGGCGAGACGCGCGCGCCGCTCGTGCGCGCCGCCTCCGCGATGCGCGCGTCGACGTCCGGCGCGACGTTCTCGTGGCGCCGGACGAGGAACGAGCCGCGGCCGAAGCGCACCGTCTCCGCCGGGCCGCCGCCCGGCGCCGCGACGCGCGCCGCGAACGGCTCGTCGGACACGTGGACCGCCACGCCGAGCTCCATCGCCTGCGCGGCGAAGCGGACCGAGCGCGTGTCCTCCGCCGGCGCCGCCCACGCGTAGGCACCGGCGAGCGCGGCGGGCTCGGGGCCGCGCGGCTCAAGGACCGCGTCCACCGGCGTCAGCGTCAGCCCGTCCGGCAGATCGACCCAGGCCCCGTCCACGCCCGCCTGCCGCGCGAGATTCCACGCGCTCACGTCGTACACGCGCGAGCCCTGCCCGCGCTCGAGGCGCGCGCGCTCCTCCTCGAGGAACCCGAGTTCGAGGCGCGGATCGAACTCGAGGTACGTGCGCACGAGCGCCCCGGACGGCTGCTCGGCCCGCACGACCCAGGTGCCCGCGTCGAAGGTGCGCGCCTCGAACGCGTTCCCGAGCACGTCCACGCCGCGGGGGACCTCGAACGCCGCTTCCGCGCGCTCGATCCGAACGCCCTGGAGCGTGAGCGTGCGCACGAAGCGCGCGTCTCTTTCGACGTCACCGCTCGGCCGGACCACGAACGCGTCGCCGTCGAGCCCGTCCAGGTCGGTCGCGCCGCGCGCGCGGTGCGCCGCGTAGTCGCGCGCGATGCCGTCCCGGGTCTCGGCGAACGTGCGGACGTTCGCCCAGCTCGCGACGAGCTGGCCGTGCACCGACTCGCGGTACGACACGACCTCGCCGGAATCGCGCTCCAGCGGCGCTCCGATCGTCCGGCCCTGCTCGTACAGCATCCCGATCGCACCGTTCAGGCTGCCCCACGCGTCGGAGTAGCCGGGGTAGAGCGCGTCGGCCCACTCGCGGGTGTAGTAGCCCCAGCCGTAGCGGTCGAAATCGCGCCCCGCGTCCTCGGCGAGCGCGCGCTGCCAGAAGTCGAGGCGCTTCGGCAGGTGCCGGTTGCGCGGGTCGGCCTGCGGGTAGAAGAGGAACGTGTCGAGCCCGCTCATCTCGTGCGCGTCCACGAAGAGCATCGGTGGGTAGCGCGAGAGGACCTGCCAGCGCGCCCGCGTTTCGGGCGCCTCGCCGGCCATCCAGTCCCGGTTCATGTCGAACAGGAAGTGGTTGCCGCGTCCGCCCGGCCAGCGGCCGCGCTGCATCGCGCCGTCGTCCAGGTTCGCGCGGAAGCCCGAGGACTGCACGACCATCGAGCGGATGCGCTCGCGGCCGTCCGGGTTGAGGCACGGATCGAGCACGATGACGGTGCGGTCGAGCACGCGCTCGATCTCGTCGCCCCGCGCGGCGGCGAGGTGGTACGCGAACGGTGCGGCGGCCTCCGTCGCACTCGTCTCGTCGCCGTGGATTCCGTAGCCCATCCACGCGAACGCCGGCAGATCTCGCGCGAGCCATCCGTCGGCGTCGAGCGTGCCGGCGTGCAGCTCGCGCGCGGCGGCAGCGGCCTCTTCGAGCCGCGCGTGGTTCTCGGGCGACGTGATCAGCGCGATCACGAGCGGGCGCCCCTCGTACGTCGTTCCGTACTGCCCCAGCACGACGCGGTCCGACGTCGCCTCGAGCGCCTGGAGCGCGCGGAGGACCTCCCCGTGGCTCGCGATCCGACTGCCCGCGGGCTGGCCGAACACCGCGGCCGGCGTCGTCACCTCAGGGTCGTAGTCCGCCCCGGGGAAGAACGGCACGTCGTAGGCGTTGCGCGCGTCGTCGCCGAGTCGGATCGGGACGTGCGGCCGGAGAACGGGAGCGGAGTCGGGTGCGCTCGGCGTCTCCGACGTCTGAACGACGAGGAGCGCGAGGCAGGAGAGTGCGGTCGTGATCGGCATGCTGGTTCGAACCGGGAGAGAATCGGGGCGAGTCTATCGCGCGTCCCGGGCCGATCCGCCAAGCTCCAGGCCGATGGCCCTGCTGTTCCCCACCTCGCCCGGTCCGCGCATCAAGCCGATCGAGGTCCCCGGCCTTGCGAAGCCGATCGACCTCGTGCGCGCGCCGGACGGCTCGGCGGCGCTGACCGTCGGGCGTGGCGCGGACAACGATGTCGCCCTCGACGGCGACTCCTGGCCGTCGGTGTCGACGACCCACGCGCGCTTCGAGCTGCGCGGCGAGGAGCTCTGGGTCGTCGATCTGGACTCCTCGAACGGCGTCCTCGTCGGCGGCGAGCGCATCGACTTCGAGGCGCGCCTCGACGTCGGGGACCAGGTCCGGCTCGGCAGCGTCGGCCCGCGCTTCCTCGTCGTCAGCGGGCGCGGGCTCAGCGACACGGTCTTCGTGCGCCGCGAGGCCGCGAACGGGGGCGCGCCCGAGGAGGCGGTCCAGGCGTCCGAGGAGCGCACGCGCCGCATGGTCCGGCGGACCGGGGCCGCCGTCGGGGTCGCCGCGCTCGCGGGGCTCGCCGTCCTCGCCTGGTTCCAGTTCGGCGCATCGCGCCGAGAGGGCCGCACGCAGAAGGAGCTCGAGTCCGCTCGCGCGCAGATCGCTGCGCTCGAGGAGCGCCAGTCGGACCGCGAGCGCAAGGAGCGCCAGGACCGTCTCGGTCGCGAGCGACGCATCGCGGAGCTGGAGCGGCAGGCGACCGAGCTCGAGGGCACGCTCGAGCTCCAGCGCGGCGAGGAAGCGCGCCTGCTCGAGCGCATCGACGAGCTCGAGTCCCAGCAGGCGTCCCGCGAGGAGGTCGCCCGCGTCGAGGCGGAGCTCGCACGTACGCGCGCCGACCTCGTAGAGGCGCGCGCGGACCTCGTGACGACGCGCGAGAAGGTCGACATGTTCGACCCCGTCAACCTCGCGCAGGCGCGTCTCTCCGGCGTCTCGCGCGTGCGGCAGAGCATCGTGCTCATCGAGAACGAGACGCGCGTGCACGAGCGCGAGACCGGCCGCACGATGCACCTCGACACGCGCGGCGGCGTGCCCGTTCCGAACTTCGAGGGCGTCGGCGACGAGTTCGTCGTCGGATCGACGGGCTCGGGATTCTGCGTCGACGGCAATGGCCACGTGCTGACGAACCAGCACGTCATCGACGAGCCGCGGGACATGCCCCTCGAGCTCTTCGCTCAGGACGAGAAGTTCGAGGTGCGCCAGACCCTTGAGGTCGTGTTCTCCGGGACCAAGCGCCGGATCCCCGCGCGCGTGGTTTCGACGTCGCCGAGCGGCGAGGACCTCGCGCTGCTCGTCATCGAGCCGTTCGAGGGCATGCCGGCCCTGCCCGAGTTCGCGACTGCCGCGACCCCGCCCCCGGCGGGCAGCGACATCTACCTGTTCGGCTTCCCGCTCGGCAATCTCGCCGTGCAGGAGGGCGAGACCGTCATCGCGTCGACGTTCCGCGGGATCCTGTCCCGCAACGTCGGTGGCCAGATGCAGGTCGACGCGGGCGTCCACCCGGGCAACTCGGGCGGGCCGATCACCGACGCGGCGGGCCGCGTCGTCGGCGTCGTGGTCAGCGTCCAGGCGCTCCCCGACCGCACCGCGGTCTACACGATCGGCTACGGCATCCCGATCGCGCGCGCGGCCGACCTGTGGCCGCCCGAACCCGGCGACTGACGCGACGCTCGCGCGCTCAGTCCTGCGTCGCGACGACCGGTGCGCCGGCGCCAGCGTCGAACCACGCGATCGCGCCGGTCGTCATCTGGTAGTAGCCGACGGCCGTCCCGACGCGGCCTCCGTCCACGGCCTCGCGCAGCGGGGCGGAGCGCTCGAGCACGTGTCGCAAGATCCGCTTGCCGAGCTCGATCGTGACGACGTCCTCCAGGCTCGCTTCCGACAGCGGTCCGCCGAGCGGCTGGACGTCGGGCCCGACCGCGCGCTTGGCGTCGAGGACGAGCGCGGCGCCGGGCGCGGGCAGCGCGTCGGCGACTCCGAGGTATGCGTCGTGCAGCTCGGAGCAGTCGCCGTGCACGAGCACGACGATCTCCTTCGCGCCGTCGACGACGACCGCGCGTTCGAGCGCAGCCACCGCGCCGTCCGTCGGCACCGCGCCGAGCGTGCGCGCCTGGACGACGTCCCCCACCCCCAGATCGAACGCTCGGGGCACGAGCACGCGCGCGTCGGTCGTCGTGAGCACGGCCGCCAGCGGGTGGGCGCCCTCCGCGCAGTTCTCGACGAGCGCCTTCCAGTCGCGGGGGAGCTCATCGCCGGACACGAAGCGCCGATTGCCCTCCTTCAGGACCTCGAGCGCGCGGAACGGCTCGAGCGCGTCGCGCTCGTCTGCGGTCGGCGGATCGGTGATCGGCTCGTCCGCGGAGCGGGCGGCGCCGCAGCCGGCGGCCAGGAGGGCGAGGAACGCGCAGGCGAGGACGGACGGCGTGGCGGTGGTCGACATCGGGATCTCGGGCATGGAGAGGCGGGTCCGAGAGGCTAGCGAGTGAGCGGCGCGGTAGCTTCTGCGCGGGATGAAGACGCCCCCCTTCAGCGGCCGGGTCCAGCGCTACGACGCCGTCGACTCGACGAACGACCGGGCCCACGCGGCGCTCGCGGCGGGCACCGGTGCCCACGGGGACGCCTTCCTGGCCAGGGAGCAGCTCGCAGGACGCGGAACGCGCGGGCGACGCTGGTCGAGCGCGCGGGGCGGCCTCTACCTGTCGATGATCGCGCGCACGGACGCCCTGCCGCCCGCGGGCCTCTGGACGGTCGCCGGGGCGGTCGCCGTCCACGACGCGTGCTCGGCCGCCGGCGTCCGGGTCGAGCTCGACTGGCCGAACGACGTCGTCGCGGGGCCCGACCGGGCGAAGCTCGCCGGGGTCCTCGCGGAGTCGCGCGGCCCGGCGACCGACTACGTGATCGGAATCGGCGTCAACGTCGCGGCGGGCGCGGTCGCACAGGACGTCGCGCGAGAGCGTCCGACCACGAGCCTCGCCGAGCAGGGGTGCACCCTGGATCCGCGGAGCTTCTCCGATCTCCTGCTCGAGGCGCTCGAGGGCCGGCTCGGGGAGGCGGCGGCGGACGCGCCCCGGCTCTTCGAGGCGTTCTTCGAGCGCTGCCACCTGCGCCACAGGCGGGTGCGCGTCGAACTCTCCGCCCGCGCCCTCGAGGGGACCTTTGTCGGGCTCGACCCCGATCGCGGGGTGCTGCTCGGGTCCGCCACCTACGGCCTGACGGCGCTGCAGCTCGGGCACGTCACGTCGCTCGACGCGCTCGAGCCGACAGCGGACTGACGGGGCGCGGCCGCGGCATCGCCGGCTGTTAGGATCTCGGCCCGATTCGCCGCGGGGAAGCTCCTCTCGCCGGCGCCGCCCTCCGTTCCCACCACCGCCGGACCTCCCGTTCGGCCCGACCCCCTCCATCGGCACATGCGCTCCGACGGCCGTTCGAACGACCAGCTCCGCCCCGTGACGTTCGAGCGCAATTTCACCAAGCACGCGCAGGGGTCGGTGCTCACCTCCTTCGGCGACACGCGCGTGCTGTGCACGGCGTGCGTCCAGGACGGCGTGCCGCACTTCCTGAAGGGCAAGGGCAAGGGCTGGGTCACCGCTGAGTACTCGATGCTCCCGAGCTCGACCGAGAGCCGCAAGGCGCGCGAGAAGGGCACCCGCGTCGACGGACGCTCGGTCGAGATCCAGCGGCTCATCGGGCGCGCGCTGCGGGCCGTCGTCGACACGTCGCTCCTGACCGAGCGCACGATCTGGATCGACTGCGACGTTCTGCAGGCGGACGGAGGCACGCGTACCGCCGCGATCAGCGGCGCGTGGGTCGCGCTCTCCGACGCGCTCACCTGGATGGACGAGAAGCGCCTCATCCGCAAGTGGCCGCTGAAGTCGTCGCTCGGCGCCGTCTCGGTCGGCGTCGTGAAGGGCGAGCCGATGCTCGACCTCTGCTACGTCGAGGATTCGAAGGCGGACAGCGACGTCAACCTCGTCATGACCGGCGAGGGCGAGTTCGTCGAGGTGCAGGGTGCAGCCGAGGGCGCGCCGTTCAGCCGCGCCGAGCTCGACCGTCTGCTCGAGCTCGGCGAGAAGGGATGCCGCGAGATCTTCGCGCTGCAGGAAGCAGCGCTGAAGGGGTGACGGCTCCGCGCGCGGTCGAGCTCGTCCTCGCGTCGGGCAACGCGAAAAAGCTCGCCGAGCTCCGCCGCGTCGTCGCGCCGCTCGGCGCGGTCGTGCTGTCGCCCGCGGACGTTGGCGGGCTGCCCGAGGTGATCGAGGACGGCGCGACGTTCGCGGCCAACGCGGCGAAGAAGGCACGGAGCGCCGCGCTCGCCTGCGGCCGTCTGGCGCTGGCCGACGATTCGGGTCTCTGCGTCGACGCGCTCGGCGGTGCGCCCGGCGTGTTCTCGGCTCGCTACGCGGGGACGCACGGCGACGACGAAGCGAACAACGCGAAGCTCCTGCGGGAGCTCCGTGCGGCCGATGACCGCGGCGCGGCCTTCCGCTGCGCCCTCGCGCTCGCGACGCCCCACGGTGAGATCGCCGCCGAGACCGAGGGCGAGGTCCGAGGGAGCATCCTGGAGGAGCGGATCGGCGAAGGCGGATTCGGCTACGATCCGCTCTTCGAGCTGGTCGAACCGGGCCACGCTCTTCACGGGCGGCCGTTCGCCACCCTGACACCGGAGGAGAAGGCCTCCGTCAGCCATCGCGGGCGCGCGCTGCGCGCGCTCCTTCCGGCACTCGAACGCGCCCTCCGCGGCGAGTGACCTCCGCGCGCACCCAACGCTCCTCCTCGCTCCGGACCGCACCGCCGGAGAGCCCCGCTTCGAATCGTGGACCCGAAGACCATCCGCAACTTCTCGATCATCGCGCACATCGACCACGGCAAGTCGACGCTCGCGGATCGGATCCTCGAGCTGACGGGCGCGGTCCAGAAGCGCGAGATGAAGGACCAGCTCCTCGACGACATGGAGCTCGAGCGTGAGCGCGGCATCACGATCAAGGCGCGCGCCGTGTCGACCACGTACGAGCGCGACGGGCAGAAGTACCTGCTCAACCTGATCGACACGCCGGGACACGTCGACTTCAACTACGAGGTCGAGAAGTCGATGCAGGCGTGCGAGGGCGCGATCCTCCTGGTCGACGCGAGCCAGGGCGTCGAGGCGCAGACGGTCGCCAACGCCTACCTCGCGATCGAGGCCGATCTCGAGATCCTCGTGGTGCTCAACAAGGTCGACCTCGGGCACGCTCGCCCCGACGAGATCGCCGAGGAGATCGAGAACAGCCTCGCCCTCGAGGCGACGGACGCCGTGCGCATCTCGGCGAAGACGGGCAAGGGCGTCCCCCAGGTCCTCGATCGCCTGATCGAGGCGATCCCGCCGCCCCAGGGCGACCCCGACGCGCCGCTGCGCGCGCTCATCTTCGACGCGGTCTACGACGAGTACCGCGGCGTCATCGTCTACCTGCGGATCGTCGACGGCAAGCTGTCCAAGAAGGACCGCGTGCTGATGATGAGCACCGGCAAGAAGTTCGAGGCGGTCGACATCGGCGTCTTCTCCCCGAAGATGGAGAGCCGCGACTCGCTCGCCGTCGGCGAGGTCGGGTACTTCGTATCGAACATCAAGTCGCTGGGCGACGTGAGCATCGGCGACACGATGACGCTGGACCGCCCGGAGCGACCCGAGGTGCTGCCCGGCTACCGCGAGCCGGCGCACATGGTGTTCGCCGACTTCTACCCGACGAACCCGAAGGACTACGAGACGATGCGCGAGGCGCTCGACACGCTCTCGCTGTCCGACTCGAGCTTCAGCTACGAGGCGGTGACGAGCCAGGCGCTCGGCTTCGGGTACCGCTGCGGCTTCCTCGGCCTCTTGCACATGGAGATCATCCAGCAGAGGCTCGAGCGCGAGCACGACCTGGACATGATCCAAACGGCGCCGTCCGTCACGTACCGGATCACGCAGTCCGACGGCTCCGAGGAGCTCATCAGCTCGCCCGGCGCCCTCCCCTCGCCGGACAAGTTCGAGGACGTGCTCGAGCCGATCGTGCGCGTCTCGATGATCGTCCCGACCGACCACATCGGCGTGACGATGACGATCTCGAACGAACACCGCGGCGTGTTCGTCCGGCAGGAGCACCTGTCGCCGACGCGCGTGCAGCTCGTCTACGACATCCCGCTCGCCGAGATCATGTACGACTTCTACGACAAGCTGAAGTCGGGCACGCGCGGGTTCGGGACGCTGAACTACGAGCTCACGGGCTACGAGCCCTCCGACCTCGTCAAGCTCTCGATCCTCGTGAACGGCGACGAGGTCGACGCTCTCTGCGCGATCGTGCACCGCTCGTTCGCGGACCAGCGCGGCCGCGCGATCCTGAAGAAGCTCCGCAAGGAGATCCCGCGCCACATGTTCGAGGTGCGGCTCCAGGCGGCGATCGGGTCGCGCATCATCGCGCGCGAATCGATCGCAGCGCTCCGCAAAGACGTCACGGCCAAGTGCTACGGCGGCGACATCACGCGCAAGCGCAAGCTGCTCGAGAAGCAGAAGGCGGGCAAGCGCCGCATGCGGCAGGTCGGCAGCGTCGACATCCCGCAGAAGGCGTTCCTCAGCGTCCTCGGCTCGGACTGATCGCCGGTCCGGAAGGACCCTGGGCGCGGGCGACTCCCGTTCTACGGCGCGCTGGGTCCCGGGTGAGCGCGCTGGGTCCCGGGTGAGCACTGCGCAGCGGTGCGGCCGGTCGTTCGGCCGTCCCCGGTCTGCGTCGAGCGTCTCGCCGCACCCCCTTTTGCAACTTCCTGCATATGGGTGCCCAGGAAGCTTCGAGAGCCCGCCGCCCCCCGCTGGCGCGCCCGAGCCGCCCTGCGGTGCGCTCCAGAAAATCGCTCTTGCTCAAGCGGCGGCCCGAGTGACTCGAAACAGGCATGGGGTCATCCCGCACCCATGCCTCTTCCCCCGCTCCCCGAGCGCGGCGCGTCCCCTCCCCCGGCGACGCGCGCGCGCCTCCCCTCGGTCCCGCTGTTCCCGGCGGTGGCCCTCGCCGTGTGTGCGCTCGGGGCGGCGCTCGGCGGCGCCGGAGAGACCCGAGCGGCGGCCCGGTCGTGGCCCGACCTCCCGCCGGCGCGCGTGACGACGACGCGCTCCGGCGCGGAGATGGACAAGGACAAGGAGTACCGCGTCAAGGCGGCGCTGCTCTTCAACTTCCTGAAGTATGCGACGTTCCCCGACGGCACGTTCGGCGACGCGGACCCGAAGAAGCCGGACCCGATCGTCGTCCTCGTCGTTGGCGACGACCCGTTTGGTCCAACGCTCGAGAAGGCGCTCGGGAAGAAGAAGGTCGGCGGCCGGAGGATCGAGATCGTCCGCCGCAAGACGCCGCCCGAGAAGGTCGACGCGCACCTCGTCTTCGCGTCGAAGCTCCCGAAGAAGGCCGTAGACGCGCTCATCGACGCGACCCACGAGCGGCCGTGCATCCTCATCGGCGAGGCGAAGAACTTCGCGAAGCGCGGCGGCTTCATCAACTTCTACACCTCGAAGGGGAAGATCCGCTTCGAGGTCAACACGCGCCGCCAGGAGGACACGGGGATCTCGCTCGCAGCGCAGGTCCTCAAGCTCGCACGCGTGGTCGAGGGTGATCCGCTGCCGAGGAAGAAGCGCGGAGGCGTGCAGCGATGAGCTCACTGCTCGCCGACCTCACCAGCGGGCGTTCGTCGATCGAACGGCGCGTCGGAATCGCCGTTCTCGCCACGGCGGGCCTCGTCGTGACGCTGATGCTCGTCTTCCTCGTGCGGGGGCAGTGGGAGTTCGGACACGAGCGTTTCACGCGCGCCGTGCGCTTCGCGACGCAGGCGGCGGGGAACAGCTGCGTGTCCGCGCTCGAGTTCCTGCACGACGACTACGCGGCCGAGACGATGACCGCGATGGGCAAGGACCCTGACATCCTCGACGCGCGGATCTACGACGACGACCGCGCCCTGTTCGCCTCCTGGACGCGCGGTGGCGTCGACGTCCCGCCCGCCGAGACGCTGCCGGCCTCGGTCCGTGGCGCGACGACGATCGAGTCGGGCGACATGCTCACCATCCTCGAGCCGGTCGCGCAGGACGGCACTCTCCACGGCTGGATCCAGGTCCGAGCCGATCTGGGCGACCTGCGCTCGACGCTCGTCGCACGCACGCTGCAGGCGGTCGCGCTGGGCGTGTGCGGCATCCTGGTCGCCTGGCTGCTGGCGCGCGCACTCTCGCGCCGCATCACGCGGCCGATCCTCGAGATGGCGAGCGCGGCGGACGCGATCGCCCGCGACTCCGACCTTTCCCTACGCGTCGAGGTCGGTGGCCGCGACGAGATCGCCCGCTTCGCGGACGCCTTCAACCGGATGCTCGACCGGCTCGGGGAGAGCAAGCGCGAGCTCCACGCGCATCAGCTCACGCTCGAGTCGCGCGTCGCGCTGCGGACGCAGGAGCTGAGCAACACGAACATCGAGCTCGTCGCCGCGCGGGACGCGGCCGAGGAGGCCGCGCGGGCCAAGGCCGACTTCCTCGCGAACATGAGCCACGAGATCCGCACGCCGATGAACGGTGTGATCGGGATGACCGGACTCGTGCTCGACTCGGAGCTCACCATCGAGCAGCGCGACATGCTCGAAACCGTCCGACGCTGCGGCGATCAGCTCCTCGAGCTGATCAACGACATCCTCGACTTCTCGAAGATCGAGTCCGGCAAGTTCGAGGTCGAGGCCATCGACTTCGATCTCCGGGACCTCGTCGAGGACATGGGCGACATCTTCGGCTCGCGCTTCCAGGACAAGGGAGTCGAGCTCGTCACGTTCCTGCACGGAAACGTGCCCGTCCGGCTCGTCGGCGACCCGACGCGCATGCGCCAGGTGGTCACGAACCTCCTTGGCAACGCTCTCAAGTTCACCGAAAAGGGCGAGGTCCAGCTCGACGCGCGCGCGCTCTCGATGGACGAGAAGCGCTGCAAGCTGCAGTTTGAGGTCCGCGATACGGGCATCGGAATCCCGGCCGACCGCATCGACTCGCTCTTCGAGGCGTTCACCCAGGTCGACGCGTCGACGACGCGGCGGTTCGGTGGGACCGGGCTCGGACTCGCGATCTGCCGCGGCCTCGTCGAGGCGATGGGCGGCGAGATCCGCATCGAGAGCGAGGTGGGCGTGGGTACGAGCTTCATCGTCGAGCTCGATTTCGAGCGCAGCGTCGACGCCTCGTTCGATGAGACGCGCACGCCGGGCGAACTGCGCGGAAAGCGCGCGGCCTGCCTCGACGACAACGCGACCAACCGGTACGTGCTGCGGCGTCAGCTCGAGGCGTGGGGCGTCGTGGTCGACGAGTTCGCCGAAGCGACCACGTTCGTCGAGCGCCTGTCGCAGGGCGACGCGCCGCCGGACTTCGTGATCCTCGACTTCCACATGCCGGGCCTCAACGGGCTCGAGGTGGTCGAGGCGCTCCGCGAGACCGAGGCCTTCGCGGATACGCCGATCCTCATGCTCACGTCGGTCTCGTTCCAGGGGAAGGCGAAGGAGCTCCGCGGCAAGGGCATCGGTGAGCAGCTCCGCAAGCCGGTCAAGCAGTCTGCGCTCGAGTCGTCCGTGCGCGCTCTCTTGAGCGGCGAGCCCGCCAACGAAATGCGGCTGCTCCCGAAGGGCCGCAGCGGCTTCGTCCCCAGCGACGAGGTCGCCGAGAAGCGCGCGAATACGCGCGTGCTCGTCGTCGAGGACAACGCGGTCAACCAACGCCTCGCCAGGGCGATGCTCGAGCGCGCGGGCTTCCGGATCGAGATCGCGAACCACGGGCAGGAGGCGCTCGAGATGCTCGCGAGCCGCCCCTTCGACGTCGTCGTCATGGACTGCCAGATGCCCGTCATGGACGGCTTCGAGGCGACGCGCTCGATCCGCGCGCGCGAGGGCCAGAGGGGTCTCCCGCGGATCCCGATCATCGCCATGACGGCGAACGCGATGCGCGGCGACGCCGAGCGCTGCATCGGCGCAGGGATGGACGCCTACCTGAGCAAACCGATCAACGCCGAGCTGCTCTACCGGACGCTCGACGACTGGACCAAGGACGGGGACGAGGGGGTCCGCCGCGCCAACTGACCATGCCTGCCGCCTCTCCCTCCCCGCTGCTCCTCCGCGGAGCGGTCCTCGCTCTTGCGCTCTTCGCTGCTCCCGCGGCCGCCGGCCAGGCGACGGGAGCCGACCCCCCTCCGCCCGTCGAGCCAGAGCTCGAGGACCTCGGGCTCGGAGACGAAGGCGACGACTTCACCGACCTCGATCTCGAGGACCTGCTCGAGGTGGAGTGCACCGTCGTCTCGCGCCGCGCCGAGTCCATCGACACGGCGGCTGGCGCGGTGTACGTCATCACGGGCGACGAGATCCGTCGCGCCGGGCACACCACGATCCAGGAGGCGCTGCGCCTCGTGCCCGGCACGTTCGTCAGTCGCTGGCGCACGTCCGACTGGGACGTCACGATCCGCGGCTTCGGGCCCGGACTGGCCGACACGAGCCTCGCGTACCTGAACCAGGTTCTCGTGATGGTCGACGGCGTGGTCGTGTACACGCCGCTGTTCGCGGGCACCTGGTGGGGCCTGCAGGACATCGATATGGAGCACGTCGAGCGCATCGAGGTGATCCGGGGCCCGAGCGGGATCCTCTGGGGCGCGAACGCATTCCACGGCCTGATCAACGTCGTCACCAAGACGAGCGAGGGCAACGAGGGTCAGCGCGTGTCCGCCCGCGTGTCGGGCGACGACAGCTACGTGACGCTGCGCTCGACGGAGCTTCTCGAGGGGTCGCTGCGCTACAGCGCGTTCCTGCGTCGCACGCGGCGCGGCGGCCTGGACTTCGCGCCCAGCAGCCCGAACGACGGCCTCGAGGACCTCCTCGACTGGGGCATCGACAGCGCCGGCCTCCGCTTCGACGGAACGACGGACGCCGGCTGGGCGTGGCGCTTCGACGGCCGCGGCTACGAGACCGAGGTCGGCAGGTTCGACAACTTCGGCCCCGGCGCGGTCTTCACCGACCAGGACGACCAGTACGGCGGCCAGGCATCCTTCACGCTGCTGAACCCGGACGAGGGCCTCGAGATCCGGTCCGCGTACGTGAAGGACAAGCAGCGCCTCTTCGACACGGCGTCGACGATCGACCTGGACCACTTCCAGTTCGAGGCCCGCAGGGACGTCGCGGTCGACGAGTCGCACGACCTCCAGTACGGGATCGGGTACGACCTCATCCACTCGTTCACCGACTTCTACGGCGGGTTCGCCACCGCGCGCCTGCGCCAGGACAACTTCCGCGCGTTCATCGCCGACACGGTGCGCGTCACCGGCACCGCGCTCACGCTGAGCTACGGCGTCCAGGCCATCTACAACGAGTTCAGCGGCTTCGACGTGCAGCCGAGCGGCCGGTTCGCCTGGGCGCCCGAGGGCTGGGGCAACTTCTGGGGCTCGGTCTCGCGGGCCGTCCGTACGCCGTCGATCGAGGAGGAGGTCTTCGGCCAGGGGACCTTCGACACCTCCGAGAAGGTGGTCGCGTTCGAGGCGGGCTGGCGCGGCGAGCTGATCTCCGGGCTCAGCCTCGACGTCGCCGGCTACTACAACGACTACGACGACGTGCGCGTCCGGATGTTCAACCCGGTCACGTCGCTCGACGACTTCTCGACGCGCGGCTCGGGCTTCGCCCGAGGCGTCGAGGTGGCCTTCGAGACCCGGCCTACGGACGGCTGGACGATCCGGGGCTCCTGGTCCTTCAACCTGTCGGACCACTCCCCCGACGACGTGGACCCCCAGCTCGACTTCGTGGACGCCCAGTACCCCGTCCACCTCGCCAACATCCGCAGCTACGTGGACCTGGCGGAGGACTGGGAGCTCGACACGGCGGTCTACGTCGTGGAGCGCTTCGACGAGCCCGGAGGGACGGACGGCGCCGAGTACTGGCGCGCGGACGCCCGGGTCGGCTGGGACGCGACCGAGGACCTGCGGTTCGCCGTCGGCGTCCAGGGCCTGAACGACCCGCGGCGCTCCGAGCTGGGCTCCCAGGAGGTCCGGCGTCTGGTCTACGTCAGCGTCGACGTCTGGCGCTGACGGAGGGCGGGCGCGCCCGGTATCCTGCGCCCGCCGTGACCGAAGCCAGCCAGCCCGAAGCCGACGCCGCCCCGACCCAGCCCGAGTTCGTCTCGACCGCGCCCGAGACCTCGGCCGTCGCGGGAGCGAAGTCCGGCTCGAAGCGCAATAAGAAGTCCGACCGCCCCCAGCCGTGGCGGGACAACATCGAGGCGATCGCCATCTCGATCGTCACGATCGTTCTCTTCAAGTACTTCGTGCTCGAGGCGTACCGCATCCCGACGGGCTCGATGCAGCCGACCCTCTTCGGCAACGAGGAGACCGGCATCTTCGACCGGGTCATCGTCGACAAGTTCTCGTACCACTTCCGCGACCCCGAGCGGTTCGAGATCGTCGTCTTCAAGTACCCGCTCGAGAGCAACAAGAACTTCATCAAGCGCATCGTCGGCATGCCGGGCGAGCAGATGCGTCTCGCCGGCGGCGACGTCTTCATCAAGCCGAAGGACGCGTCCGACTGGCGGGTGCTGCGTCGCTCGCGGGCGATCCAAGACGCGCAGCTCCGGCGCCTCACCACGGGCGGCGACTGGCTCAAGCTCGGCGACGCGCGCGCCGGATGGCGCGTCGAGGGCGGCTCGGACGGCGACGACATCGAGGCGCTCGGAAGCGGCCGCGTCGCCTACCCGCGCGCGAACAGCACGATGCAGATCGGCGGCTCTTCGGCCGGCGCGCCGGGCTCGATCCGCGACGGCTACCTCGACGGCTACCCCGAGGGGATGAAGTCGAAGATCAGCGTGCGCGGCAAGGGCTCGGGCATCAACGACGTCAGCGACCTGCGCGTGGCCGCCGAGGTGGAAGCCACGGCCGGCACCGAGTGGGTGCGCATCCGGGTCCACGAGGCGGCGCGGACGTTCTCCTTCGCGCTGCCCGGACCGGCGGCGCCGGACGGCGCGGGCGCGCGGATCGAGGTCAGCGGGCTCGAGCCCGCCTTCGCCGACACCTTGACCGAGGCCGCGGCCGAACCGTCGCTGCGGCTCGCCGCGGACGACGCCGTCGAGGTCGAGGTTCAGAACCTCAACGACCTCCTCGAGCTTCGGATCGACGGAGACCTCGTCGCGTCGCTGGAGGTTCCACCCGCGCCGACGCAGCCACGCGCTTACGTGGACATCGCCGTCGAGGCGCAAGACGGAGCGCGCACGCGCATCGACGACGTGCGGATCTGGCGCGACATCTACTACATCGATCTCAACCAGAAGACGTCGGCCTGGTCGATCCCGGACGACTCGTACGTGATGCTCGGCGACAACAGCCAGGACAGCTCGGACGGTCGGGACTGGACGGCCGCTCGCTTCCAGGTGGTCGAGGGCGACGACATCGACACGGTCGTGCGCGGCAACAACCGCCCGTGGAACGCGCGCGGCAACCGCGCCGCCGTCGCGGACGGCAACCCGATCGAGGTCGCGACCAAGGATGGCGAGAACCTCATCTTCTTCCGCGACGAGAACGGCGAACGCCACGTCTTCGACAAGGCAGAGGTCGCGCAGCTCACGGCCGAGACGGCGCCCTACGTCCCGCGCGACCTGATCCGCGGGCGCGCCGTCCTCGTAGTGTGGCCGTTCTCGATCAAGCACGACGTTTATCGGTGGAAATGGGTCCGCTGAAGGGCGAGAACGGCGGGTAGCCCGCCGCCTTTCGCGCACATCCCCATGTCCAACGACCAGCCGCCCCTCGACGTCGAGGGCCTCCAGAAGTCCTACCGCGGGCGCCGCGTGGTCGACGGCGTGTACTTCCACGTCGAGCCGGGCGAGATCGTCGGCCTCCTGGGACCGAACGGCGCGGGCAAGACGACGAGCTTCCGCATGACCGTGGGCGTTGTCGTCCCCGACGAGGGCACGGTGCGGCTCGGCGGTCAGGACTGCACGAAGCTGCCGATGTACCGCCGCGCGCGGCTCGGCATGGGCTATCTGCCGCAAGAGTCGAGCGTCTTCCGGCAGATGACGGTGAAGGACAACGTCCTGGCGGTCCTCGAGGCCCTCGCGCTGTCGCGCAAGGAGCGCCACTCCGAGGCCGACCGTCTGCTCGAGGACCTCGAGCTCCTGCACCTGGCGGGCAGCAGCGCCGACACGCTCTCCGGCGGCGAGCGCCGCCGCCTCGAGCTCGCGCGTTCGCTGGCGACGCGGCCCTCGATCCTGCTCCTCGACGAGCCCTTCGCGGGCGTCGACCCGATCAACGTCGAGGAGATCCAGCGCCTCGTGCAGAAGCTGCGCGAGCAGGGCATCGGGATCCTGATCACGGACCACAACGTCCGCGAGACGCTCGACAGCACCGACCGCGCCTACATCATCCACCAGGGCCAGATCCTGCGGGAGGGCACGGCGGACGAGCTGATCGCCGATCCGAAGGTGCGCGAGGTCTACCTCGGGCACAACTTCGACGCGCAGGTGGCGCGCGGCGTTTCGGCCCAGGAGGAGGAGCTCCTCGAGTCGACCTCGTCGGCCGAGGACGAGCTCTGAGCGGAGCGAGGCCCTCGGGGGCCGTCGCTCGGCCAGAGCGGGTGCTCCGAGCGCCCCCGTCCGAGTTCCCTGCGCATCGTCCGGCGCGGCCCGGTCACCCCGCCGCGCGATCGCGCGCCGCGGGCCCGCTCGCAGGCCCTCTGGGGGTGTGCCCGATCCCCATCGGTCCCGCCCACTCCGCATGGCGGCCGGAGCGCCCCGCCGCTATCCTCTTCGGCGATTTTCCGCTCCGAGGAGGCCGCTCGCGCGACCCCGGGAGCCCCCCTCGGCCGCTCTCCGCGCACCCATGAACATCGTCGCTTGCGTCAAGCGCGTGCCCTCGACCGAAGCCGTCGCGAAACCGACGGCCGACGGCAAGGGCCTCGACTCGTCCGGACTCCAGTACATGGTCTCGTTCTACGACGAGATCGCGGTCGAGGAGGCCGTCAAGACCAAGGAGGCCGCGGGCGGTGAGGTCACCGTCCTGACCCTCGGCTCGAAGGGCGGCACCAAGGAGGTCCGCGAGTGCCTCGCGAAGGGCGGCGACAAGGCCGTCGTCCTTGTCGACGAGGAGTGGGAGACGCGCGACGCGCGCTCGACCGCCAAGACCCTGGCCGCGCAGCTCGGCACGATGGGCGCCGACCTCGTCTTCATGGGCCGCGTCGCCACCGACCGCGACAACGCCGCCGTCGGCCCGATGGTCGCGACCTACATGGGCGCCGCGTGCGTGACCGACGTGATCGAGCTCACCATCGACGGTGGCGCGGGCACGGCGAAGGTCGAGACCGAGGCGGGCGTCGAGACGGTCGCCTTCACCCTCCCGGCCGTGATCACGTGCCAGAAGGGCCTCAACGAGCCGCGCTACGCCGGCCTCAAGGGAATCATGGCGGCGAAGAAGAAGCCGCTGGAAGAGATCGACGCCGCGCCGGAGGCGAACCAGATGCAGGTCGCCGAGGTCGCGCTGCCCGCGCCGCGCAAGGAGGGCCGCATCGTCGGCGAAGGGGTCGACGCCGTCCCCGCGCTGATCGAAGCCCTGCAGAACGAAGCCAAGGTCCTCTGAGCCGCCTCCAGGAGAAACAGAACCATGTCCAAAGCAGTCGTCTTCTGTGAGTTCGCGGGCGGCGCGGTGCGCCGCGCCAGCCTCGAGGCCATCGGCGCCGCCAAGGCCGCCGGTGCCGACGTCGTAGCGGTCCTCGCCGGCGAGGGCGCCGACGGTGCCGCCGCCAGCGCGCTCGGCGCGTCGAAGGCCGTCGCCCTGACCGGCGCCGCCGAGTACAGCGCGGACGCCGTCGCGCACGCCGTGTCCGAGGTCGTCAAGGCCGAGGGCGCCGCCGCCTTCCTCGCCGCCGCGACCTACCGCGGCCGCGACCTCTCCCCGCGCGTCGCCGCGCACCTCGACGTGACGCCGTTCGCGGACTGCGTCGAGCTCACCGCCGCCGGCGACTCGTTCCACGTCAAGCGCGGCTGGCTCGCCGGCAAGGCGCTCGCCACGGTCGGAACGTCGGGCGACGTGCTCGTCGCGACGACGCGGCTCAACGTGTTCCCGGCCGTGGAGGGCGACGGCCCGTCCGAGACCGCGACGCAGGGCGTCTCCGCCGAGCCGAAGGCGCGCGTCACGGGCGTCGAGGCCAAGGGCGACGCGAAGCTCGACGTCAAGGAAGCGCCGGTCGTCGTGTCCGGCGGCCGCGGCCTCCAGGACCCGGCCGACTTCAAGATGATCGAGGAGCTCGCCGGCGCGTTCGGCAACGCCGCCGTCGGCGCGTCGCGCGCGGTCGTCGACCTCGGCTGGCGCCCCCACGCCGAGCAGGTCGGCCAGACCGGAAAGGTCGTCGCCCCGCAGCTCTACGTCGCCGTCGGCATCTCCGGCGCGATCCAGCACCTGGCGGGCATGCGCACGTCGGGCACGATCGTCGCGATCAACAAGGACGCGGACGCGCCGATCTTCAAGGTCGCCGACTACGGCATCGTTGGCGACGCATACGAGATCGTGCCGAAGCTGACCGAGGCCGTGAAGGCGGCCAAGGCGGGTAGCTGATCGCCCCACACAGCAGTCTTCCCTGCTCAGGCAATCCCCGAGTTCGGCCCATGAGTGGCTGGGATCTCGGGCGGACAAGCGTTCGCCTGGAGGGTTGCTGGAAACAGTGAGGTTGCGGGTCACGGAGGCCCCGGGTGCCCATTGGGCCGCGGGGCCTCCGTGATTTAGCGCTCAGGGCTGCGACCGCCGAGGGCGGTGTACGGCTGGACGTCGCCATCGCCGTCGCGCCCGTCCCCGCAGAGGTCGCCAGTGTGGCGCAGGTGCTCGAAGCAATGCTGATCGAGGATCTCGTCACGCCGCCGCCCGTTGAAGCTCTCCGCGAATACGTACTCGATCAGCTTGCCCGGCCGGATGAAGTGTTGCTCGATGCCGTCCCGATAGGCCCAGGCGTCGAATGCGCGGCTGGTGAACTCCGGGCCGTTGTCGGTTCGGATCGCCATCGGCTTGCCGTGGGTCTCGATCGCCCGGTCGAGGATTCGCGCCACGCGCTCGGCGGGCAGCGCAATCTCGAATTCAAGCGCCACGCAGCGGCGGGAGTGATCGTCGGCGGCGGCGAACACGCGCATCGTGCGTATCCCGTCCACCGAGACCGACACGAAGTCCATCGACGAGCAGTCGTTCACTGCCTCGGAAGTCGGTCTTGCGATCCTCGGCGCCTGCGACGCCCGCTTCCGGCGCTTGCGCCGAACCGCGAGCCCGAGGCGAGAGTAGATCCGGTTAAGCCGCTTGTGATTCACGAGGAAGCCCTCGCTGCGCAGCATCGTGGTCAGACGCTCATGGCCGAAGCGAGATCGCTCCTCGGCCTGTTCGACCAGCGCCATCTCGAGGCCTTGAACTTCCTCCGTCCGACTCCGTGACCGCTGCACCGATCGGTTCTGCTCTGCCAGCTCGCAGGCGCGGCGTCCGTTGACGCCGAAGTCGCCCTGGAAGTGCCTTGCCGCGGCTCTCCGAGCCGCTTGGCTCACCGCATTCTTCAGGGCGCCCAGTTCAGGGCTTCCTGATCGAGCGTCAGGTCGGGCGCCATCTGCTTCAGGCGGCGGTTCACGTCCTCGAGCTCGTTCAAGCGCTTGGCCTCGCTGGCGTCCATCGCGCCATACTTCGAGCGCCACGCGTAGATCGTGTCCGTGCTGATGCCGTGCTCGCGACCCAGGTCCGCGACCTTCGCACCAGCCTCCGCCTGCCTCAGGATGTCGATGATCTGAGTCTCGGTGAATCGGCTCTTGCGCATGTCGGGGCGGTCCGCCGCCGAACCGGCTCCACCCTCCCTTCCCAGTTCCCGCCGGACCGAGACTGTCGGGGTCACCCCACAAGGGCAGCCGGCTCCCTCTGGAAGCGATCTTGTTGGGTCGGATCGAGAGTGTCTCCACGGCAGCCGAGCGGGGTGTAGCCTCCACCAATCCTGGGGACTAGCCACACCGCCCGACAAGTCGCCGAACATCTGCCAGGGAGGCCGGTCTCCGGACCAACTGCTGTCAGCGTCCCAGGAATCGGCGGTATCGTTGCCACAGATGAAGTCAGTAGTGCCGCCCCACACTTCGCTGACCCTTCTACGAACGAGCTCAGTCTTAGTTCCATCTCGCCCTGTATCGATACAAGAGAACCCGATGACATCTTCTGCCTTTGCCGACTTCGACAACGACCAGGTCGTCCTCGAGCAGCATCCGTTCGACCTCAACGGGCGGCCTCGGGTTGCAGGAACGAGCGGCGCGATCGACATGGGAGCAACTGAAATACAAGAGTGAAGACCACGACTAAAGCTCCGCGGATAACACGCCGCCTAGGTCATGCCGCGGCGGTGGCCTGCTTCATCTGGACACCGAGCAGCGCGTCACCGTCCTTCCAAACGCTGCGCCGCAGTAGCACCCTCGTCGACCAACCAGCATTCTCCTCGCTTACGCAGATAGCAACGAACGCTACTCACCTGTATCTGCAACAACCTTGGCGACCGCCTGTTGGAACGTTCTACTCAGACCAACGACCTATCCTTGTGTTCGCCGCGGGGCCAAGCGGATTCGAGCAAGTCGGTGAATTCCCGCGTCCGTTACTATCAACGGGGATTGCGTCGAATCTGGCGAGCCTTGCTGCGACGGACGATGCCCTCGTCGAGGGCTATCCTCTCGCAGACTTCGCTGGCTCGACCGGGTTCGTGCGATACCGGGCCCTAGACGCTGGTACAGAAGTGACTTCTGAGCAGGTGCTTGCCTCACCTTTCGGGCCAGACTCGTTCTTCGGCGGCCTCGTTGCTCTGGATGAGGACGTGCTCGTCGTAGGGGCGCCGGGCCGCACCGTCGCCGGCGTTTCTGGTGCAGGTTCTGTGTGTATCTACAGGCAGACACCGAGCGGTTGGGCGCTCCGATCGACGATCGAGCCGGACCCAGCCTGGATCGTTGTCGACTACGGACTTGGGGGAAGCCTGAAGCTACGTGGCACCGAGTTATTGGTCGGTGCGCTCGGTGGGAACGGATCTTCATCCACCCCTGGCCGCGCTGGACTCGTTCACCATTACGACCTTTCGGTCGCCGGTACGCCGTCCCTCACACAGACCCTAAGACCGCCGACTGGCGGACGGGTGACCGGTGGATACGGCGCAACCATCGCGCTCGATCACGAACTATTGCTGATCGGTGAGGGCAGCAGTTCGAATGATATGGACGGAGTTGTCTTCAGGTATGAGCGTGACGCACCTGGGCTTCCTTGGAGCTGGAGCGGGACGATCAGCGGCCCAGTCGAGGGTGCGGGCTCTCCCCCGTTCGATGGCAATGGCTTCGGCTCTCAGATCATTCTGACTGACGACACCGTGCTCATCTCGGACAGCCGTGGAGTCGGAACCCCACCGGGCACTGGGCTGGTCTCCGAATATGAACGGATCGGGCCGAGGAAGATCTCCCACATCGAGTCTCGGCGATTCGTGGCTGGACCCGAAGTCGGCCCCAACCCGCTCCTGAATACCGGCCTCGACATGGCGATCCTCGGCGATGTCCTCCTGACCTCGGGTAGCAACAGCAACCCTGGCGCGATAGGCATTGTGGGATTCGGTCTTACGGAG
>JBCBNC010000034.1:0-62036 GCA_039821985.1 Planctomycetota bacterium | reverse complement strand
GCGGGCGCTGCTCTGGGGGCTCCCGGCCGTTCGCCGCGTCGTGTGTGTCCCCCGGCCCCAAACGCCCCCCGACGCCAGAGACTCCGCTCTCGAACGCGTCAGCGTTCGAGGCCAGAAACTCAGTAGGCGCCCTTCCCCGAGAACACGGCGCCGATCGTCTTCCAGAGCAGCTTCACGTCGAGCCGGACCGAGCGGCGCTGCTTGTAGCGGATGTCCATCCTCATCCAGTCGTCGAAGCTGACCTCGCTGCGGCCGCTCACCTGCCAGATGCAGGTCAGGCCGCCCGTGATGTCGAGGCGCTGGCGCTGCCAGGGTTCGTACTGGTCGACCTCGTCGACGACGGGCGGCCGCGGTCCGACGAGCGTCATGTCGCCCTTCAGAACGTTGAAGAGCTGCGGCAGCTCATCGATCGAGAGCCGCCGGATGACGCGGCCGAGCGGCGTGATACGCGGGTCGTCCTTGATCTTGAAGATCGGGCCGTCCTTCTCGTTCACGATGCGCAGCGCGTTCTTGCGCTCCTCCGCGTCCTGGTACATCGACCGGAACTTGTAGAAGCGGAAGCGGCGACCGCCGCGCCCGACGCGCCACTGCCAGAAGATGATCGGGCCGGGAGATGTGACCCGGACGAGCACGCCCGTCGTGACGAGCACCGGCGACAACAGGACGATCGCGCACGCGGAGGCCACGACGTCGAGCGCGCGCCGCCACGCGGGCAGCGGCTCGACGAAGAGCGGCGCGAGGTCCCGGACCGCGCGGCCGTCCGCCGTGGTGAGCGCCTCCGGGAGCGGACGCCGACGCGTCGCGGGTGCGCCGAGCGCCTGCAGCGGGACCGGGCCGGCGACCGGCGTCCGTTCGACGCGCGGGACGGGCGTGCCGGGCGCCACGGCGCCGCCGTCGGTGCCGGTGCGGCGCATGGGGCGGCGCTCGCCGCCGTCCTCGGGCGCGGAGCGATCGAGCGTGTACGGCCCCGGCCCGTGCCCGTCCGGACCGGCGTCCTCGGGCCGGACCACCTGTCCGTAGGCATCGTCGGTCGTCGCGTCCCCGGCGGCCTTCGGGTAGGCGTAGACGTCGCAGTCCGCGCGGAAGTCGAGTGCGCTGAACTGGGCGAGCACGGCATCGGCGAAGACCCACGCGCCCGCACCGTCCGTCTCGGGGAGGAGAGCGGCGACCCGGTCGCCCTCGACCAGGCCGACGGTGTCGTAGGCGCGGATGCGCTCGACGAGGATCTCGGTCGCGCGGCGGAGGTCGCTCACGCGCTGCGGGTCGATCCGGAACACGACGAGCGAGAAGCTCATCCCGTTGCGCTCGACGCGCGCGCGCTCACGGCAGAGGAGGTTCTCGAGCTCCGTTGCGCTGAGAACGCCGGGGACCTCGAGCGGGTCGTGCTCTTCAGGTCTGCGCGTCCAGCGACTGCGCTTCTTGAACCACGAGCGGGGCGGTGCCATCGGACAGGTCGACTGCTGCTACGGGCAGGGCAGGTAGGGAAGGGAGCGGCACGGAATGGCAGGGGACGATGCCGGCCGCGGACCTTATCCCTTCGGAGGGCCCGTGTGTGCTTTCCTTCACTTCATCGAACCCTACTTTCGGCGGTCTTGACGATCTCCAGCACGGCTTCCCTCACGGGCCCGACAGGTGTCTCATCCATTCGAGACACGGCGCTGCCGCGGCCCGGCGCGAGGCCGTCCAAGGATGGGACGCGGACGCCGCCGCGCAGGAGCACGTGCCCGGGCCCGTAGGGCCCCGTACGCCCTGCGTCGCCCGGTCCGAACACCGCGACAACGGGCGCACCCACGGCCGCAGCGAGGTGCATCGCACCCGTGTCGCCCGTCACCATCACGCGCGCCCGACGTGCGATCTCCCAAACCATGGGGAGGGTCGTCGCGCCCGACAGATCCCGCACGTCGAGGCCGGCGGCGACCTCGGCCCCGAGCTCCTTGTCGCCGGGCCCCCCGAGCAGCACGAGAGGCCCCACGCCCGCCGCGAGGAGCTCCTGGCAGAGTGCGCGGAACGAACCCGCCGGCCAGAGCTTCGCGGGCTTCGACGCCCCGAGATTGAGTAGCACGGGGGACCTGAGCTCGTCCACGAGCGCCTCCGCGAACGCAACGGCCTCCGGATCGCTCGGCAGCTCCCGGGGCGGCGGCGTGGACTCGTCCGCGAAGCCCAGGAGCCGCGGGAAGCGCATGTACTGGAGCAGCATGTGCTCCTCGCGGGGACCGGTCGCGATCCGCTCGTTCGTCCAGATCCAGGACACTTCCTTCGTGCGCGGGCGGTCGAATCCGACGACCCGGCGCGCACCGGAGAGCCGCGCGAGCAGCGCGCTCTTCTGCAGCCGCTGCAGGTCGAGGGCGGCGTCGTAGTCCCCGGAGCGCAGCTCGCGCACGACCCCCGCGAGCGCGCGCGGCGAGCGCGTCCGCGGCACGAGGTGCACGCGGTCGACCGCCGGATGCCCGCAGACGAGCGGTGCGGAGAGCGGATGCGTCGCCCAGCCGACCCGCACGTCCGGGTCCGCCGCCTTGATCGCGCTCGCGACCGTCAGCGCGTTGGCGACGTCCCCGATCGCCCCCAGCCGAACGCAGAGAACGCTGCGCGGCCGATTCGTGTCCCCGGACCCCGTCACCGCAGTGCTCGTCAAGGGGCCTCGCCCGCCGGCGGGTGCGACGCGTGCAGGTCCGCGCCGCACAGCTTGCAGAACGTCGCGTCGGCGTCGTGGTCCTCGCACCCACACTCGGAGCACGACTGGCCCGACACCGAGAGCGTCGCAGGGTGGCGCGCGAGCTCTGCGCTGACGATGCCGGTCGGCACGGCGATCACCCCGTAGCCCATGATCATGATGAGCGACGAGACGAACTGTCCCAGCGGCGTCTCCGGCGAGATGTCGCCGTAGCCGACGGTGGTCAGCGTCACGACCGCCCAGTAGACGCTGCGCGGAATGCTCGTGAACCCGTGCTCGGGGCCCTCGACGAGGTACATGACCGAGCCGGAGATCGTCGTGAGGCAGACGACGGTGATCACGAATACGGTGATCTTCGGCAGGCTCGCGCGGAGCGCGCCCCGGAGCTCCTTGGCCTCGCGTACGAAGCGCACCAGCTTGAGCACGCGGAAGACGCGCAGCAGGCGCAGCGTCCGCACGATGAGGAGCGCCTGGGCGCCCGGGACCAGCGCGGCCACGTAGGTGGGGAGGATCGCGAGCAGGTCGACGATCCCGAAGAAGCTGCGGGCGTACACGCCCGGCCGCGGGTGGCAGTACAGCCTCACCAGGTACTCGGCCGTGAACACGCCCGTGAGGGCCCACTCGACGCTGCGCAGCAGGTCCCCGTGCTGCTCGGCGATCGGCTGCACGGTCTCGGCCATGACGACACCGATGCTCGCGAGGATCGCGAGCAGGAGCCCGACGTCGAAGACGCTCCCCGCCCTCGTGTCGTGCTCGAAGATCGTCTCGAAGAGCCAGCGACGCATCGCCCGCGGATCGTGCTCGATCGTGGGGGGCGCGCGCAACCTCGCGCGTATCCCTCGTCCGACGGAGCGGTCCGATGGGCTCCGTTCCGCCCGGTGCGGTCGGCCCGCCCCGATGGAGGGAACGGACGGAGGGGGCCCGGTGGGGCGGCGCCGCTCCGCCGGCCCTCGTCCGGACGGGACGCGGCTCAGGCGGGCCGGCTCAGGGCCTGCTGCCAGGCCTCCATCGACTCGCGCCTCGCCTCGACGTAGCCGAGGAACTCCTTGCGGCGCGTACGCATCGGGGAGTCGGCGAGCAGGTCGAACTCGACGCCGAGGACGACCTCCGGCCCGCTCCGGTACCCGTGGCGCACGACGCCCGGGCCTTCGATCTCGTCGTCGGATCCCGGCAGGTGGACCGTTACGCGGACGTGCTCACCGCCCTTGAAGACCGCCGCCTGTGCGAGCGGGAGCGCGACGCCCAGGCCCGTGCCCGACAGGTCGTGCGCGAAGCCTCGCACGCGGTGCGGACCGTGGCTGAGCTTGACGTAGACGTTGGTGTCGATGTCCGGCTTGACCCGCGCGGTCGAGCGGCGGTTGAAGTACCGCCCCAGCGCGTCGTCGAGCTGCGCGTAAAGGTCGCCCAGCCGCGTGAACTGAACCTCGACGAGGACGTTGGCCTCGCCGGTCTTCTCGAGCGTGCGCACGACGCCGACGGCGCGCACGCGCCAGCCATCCTCGGGGTGGTGGACCTCGACCTCGACGGTCTGTCCCTCACCGCCGAGCGGCGCGAGGTGGAAGGGCAGGAGCAGCTCCGCGCCCTGGATGTTCATGTCGTGCAGCTCGACCTGGAACGGCTGCTGCTCGTGCAGGTGGAGGTGCACGACGAGGTCGCGCGCCTCCGGCAGCGCGGGGCTCAGCGGCGCCTTCGGCGCGCGCTTGCCGGCGCGGTCGGAACCGCCGGACGGCGTTCTGCGGAAGAGGCTGAATCGCATGGGGCGTGGGGAGCGGGGTCAGGCGCCGGTCCGTACGGCGCTCTCGAAGCGGATCGGCCGTCGGCGGGGGCTCGATTGAGACCGAGCGCCCTGCACGCCTCGCCGTGTCCCCTGGCGCGACGGAGCTGTCGCCGGCTGGGACCCCGCGTCGCCGTCTGGGACGCCGTCCGCCGCGATTCGGGAACCCTCCGGCCGGCCGACCGCCCGATCCCCTCGGGCGAGGTTAGCTTCGGAACTGGCCCGTCCGTCCCCTTCCCTCTCCCCGCGCACGGCGGGGCGTTCCTTCCGCACCCTGGCCCCATGAGCGAGTCCGCCGCAAGGCGCGCCGACGAACCGCGCCCCGCGCGGAACGGCCACGCTTCGGAGGAGCGAGGTCACGCTCCGGATGCTCAGGTCGCGCGTCCGCGGGACGTGCAGTTCTCGGCCGAGATCGCGCGCGCGGAGACGCACAACCTGCGGGAACGCATCGCGCGGCTCGAGGCCTCGATCGCGTCCTGGGCCGCAGACCTCGACGACGCGGCGGACCGGATCGACGGACTGCAGCGCCAGCTCGAGGACGCGCGCGCCGAGCTGCGCCGGTCCGAGGACCGCCGCGCGGCGCTGCTCGATCAGCGCGCGAGCCTCGTCGAGGATCTGGCCGCCCGCGACGCACGCATCGCCGAGCTCGAAGCGCGGCTCGCCGACGCGGACGCGGGCTCCGCCGCGGCGCTGCGCACGCGCGCTCGGATCGTAGCGGTCTGGTCCCGCCTGCGGGACCGGCTCCGCGCGCAGGAGGACGAGCTCGACGGTCTGCGCCGCTGCCTCAGCGCCGGTCATGCGGCGCGCAAGCGCGTCGAGGAGCGCCTCGCGATCGCCCTCGAGGACAACGAACGCGACGCCCGCTACCTCGACAAGCTCGAGGAGCGGTTGGCCCGCGCAGAGCGCGCGAGCTGAGCGGAGGAAACCGCGCAGAGCGCGCGAGCTGAGCGGGGGAACGCGCGCATTGGCGCGCGCGGCGTGCGACGCTCCTCCCGCGCGCGCTGCTACCCTGGGCGCCGCATGTCGATCCCCGTCACGCTCCTGGCCGGCTTCCTGGGCACCGGAAAGACGACGCTCGTGCGGCGCCTCCTGGCGCGTGCCCGCGAGGAGCCCTCCGAGCGGATCGCCGTCGTCGTCAACGAGTTCGGCGCGCTCGGCATCGACGGGGATCTCGTCGTACGCGAGGAGGGGGACGGCGCCAGCTCGATCGTCGAGCTCGCGGGCGGCTGCATCTGCTGCGAGATCCAGGACGACCTGCGCACTGCGCTCCTCGAGCTCGTCGGCGTGCTCGGCAAGCGCCGCGGCGGGCCGCTCCGCTGGCTGCGCCCCGCGCGCCCCGACGTCACACGCGTCGTGGTGGAGGCCTCGGGCGCCGCGTCGCCCGGCGCCGCGGTCCAGACGCTGCTCGTCGACGAGGCGATCGCGCAGCACCTGCGCCTCGCCGGCGTCGTGACGCTCACGCGTGCGGACGTCGATCCGTCCGAGCGCGAGGGGGCCGCGGGCCAGATCGCCTACGCGGACCGCGTGCTCGTGAACCATTCGGACCGCGTCGACGAGGACGCGGCCCGCGCGGCCGTCCGGCGCATCGAGGCGCAGAACCCCCTCGCCGACGTGCGCACGACGGTCCACGCCGACGTGCCCTCGGACTGGGTCCTGGCGGACGCGGCGCGCGCGCCGGTCCTCCCCGAGGGCCCGCTCCCGCACGCGCACGACGCGAACGGGCTCACGTCGATCTCCCTCGAGTCGGAGCGGCCCGTCGACCCGGAAGCGCTCCGGATGATGCTCGAGTTCCTCGGCGTCCGGGGGGGCGTCGATCTCATGCGCGCCAAGGGGATCCTGCGGGCCGGGGGCGGCGCGGGGCTCGAGGCGCACGGGCTCGAGCTCCAGGGGGTCGACCGCTGGCTCGAGATCGGCCGCCTCGCCGGCGGGGCACCGGCGACCTCTCGCCTCGTGCTGATCGGCCGGGGTCTGGACGAGGACGAGGTGCGTCGCGGGTGGGAGGCGACGCTCGCCTGAGCCGCGGCCCCTAAGATCGGGCCCATGAACCAGCAGCGCGACGAAGAGAGCAAGGGACGGGGCGCGGACCGGCGCCCGGCGGGGACCCGGCGCGACCTCCTGCGGGCGACGGCCGCCCTCGGGACCGCGGCCGCGCTGAGCCCGGCGGCGGCCTCCGCAACCGAGGACGCGCGGGCGCCCGGCGCGCCGTGGTTCGAGGTCTCGCTCGCGCAGTGGTCGCTGCACCGCACGCTCTTCCGCGCGCCGGAGGAGGGCGGGATCACCAACCTCGACTTCCCGCGCGTCGCCCGCGAACGCTGCGGCGTCGATGCGATCGAGTACGTCAACCGCTTCTTCGAGACGCGCTCGAAGGACGGCGGGGCCGTCCCGCGCGGCGCGGACTTCGGCTACCTGCGCGAGCTCGGTCAGGCGTGCGACGACGCCGGCGTGCGGAGCCTCCTCATCATGGTCGACGGCGAGGGGAACCTCGCCGACCCCGACGACGCACGCCGCCGCGACGCGGTCGAGAACCACTTCCGGTGGGTCGCGGCGGCGGCCTTCCTCGGCTGCCACGCGATCCGCGTCAACGCCGCGGGCGAGGGCGACGCGGACGCGCAGGCCGCACGCGCCGCGGACTCGCTGCGCCGCATCGCGCGCGTGTCGAAGGACTACGGCATCAGCGTCATCGTGGAGAACCACGGCGGGCTCTCGAGCGACGGCCGGTGGCTGAAGGGCGTCATGGAGCGCGCCGACGATCCGTTCGTAGGGACGCTGCCCGACTTCGGCAACTTCTACGAGTACGACCGCTACCAGGGCGTCGAGGATCTGATGCCGTTCGCCAAGGCGGTCAGCGCGAAGAGCTACGCGTTCGACGACGGGGGCGACGAGACGACGATCGACTACCGGCGCATGCTCGGCCTCGTGAAGGCGGCCGGCTACCGCGGACACGTCGGCATCGAGTACGAGGGCAAGGACGGCGATGAGCTCGCCGGGATCGCCCGCACCCGGTCTCTCCTCGAGACCGTCCGGGCCGAGCTCGCCTGAGCGCCGCTCTCCGTAAGGGATCCCGCGGCCCGCACGGGATCGCCCCCTCGCGGGGGGCACCCAGCGCGGCAGCGGGGCATCCTTCAGGCACGGCGGCCGCACCGACCGGGCCATCCATCGCCGCACACGCCATGAACTCCGTCCTCCTCTCACTGCTGGCTCTGCCCCTCGCCCAGGAGCCCGCGCCGCCCGCGCCGGCTCCAAAGCTCCGCTGGCACACCGACGTCGAGGCGTCGCGCGCGCTCGCGCGCGAGACCGGCCGTCACCTCGTCGTGAGCTTCGACGGCCGCGGCTGGTGCGGCTTCTGCGAGCGGCTGCACGCCGAGGTCCTCGACGCCCCGGGCTTCGGCGCCGACGTCGCCGACGACTTCGTGTTCGTCTCGCTCGACTTCGACGCGCGCATGCGCCCGCGGGCCGAGGAGGACGCCCTCGCCGAGCAGCACGGATCGCTTCGCGAGGCGCTCGAGGTCGAGAACTTCCCCGAGCTCGTGCTGATGACGCCCGACGGCGTGCCGTACGCGCGCTTCGCCTACGAGTCGATCGACGCGGAGGCGTACGAGGACAAGCTGGAGGCGGCGCGCGCGGAGGCCGTCTTCCTCGAGCGGGAGGTGCCGCGCATCGAGCGCGCCCTGGTCGCCGCGCGCTCGAAGGAGGCCGCGGACGCGACTGCGGACGAGGCGACCGCGCTGCTTCGGCGCGCGGGCGAGCACGCGCTCGCGCGGCCGCTCGTGCCGCTCGTCCAGGCGCGGCTCGCGGCCGATGGGCTGCCGGTCGCCGCGGAGAAGGCCGCGGTCGCGGCGCTGTCGGCGGCGGCCGTCGTCGACGACGCTCTCGTGGACCGCGCGTTCCGGCTCGACCCGGCGAACGCGGAGGGGCTGCCCGAGGCCGCGCTCGCCGGGGCGTTCCGCGGACTCGAGAAGGCGCGGCGCGTGCGCCCGCTGCTCGAACGCGCGGAGCGCCTTCTCGGGCTGGGGCCGCCGTTCGACAAGCAGGTCGCCGCCCAGCTCTACGGCGACTGCGCCTTCTGGGCGGAGTCGTGGCTCGACGACCCCGAGCGCGCGGCCGTCCTCGCGCGCTTCGCCCTGTCGCTCGAGCCCGAGTCACCGGGACTGCGCTCGATGCTCGAGGCGCTCTCGTCGGGGCGCTGAGCCGGGCACCGCGGCGGGCGCCAATCCTGCCGGCGTGATCGGACCGAGCTGGATGGACCGGGGTGACCGGGCCGGGCGCGCGGGCTACGGTCTGCCCGCGCCACGCGCGCGCAGACCGCCATGCAGAACCTCCCCCCGGCCCCGCGTCCGCTCCCCGTCCTGTCCGCCGCCGTCCTGGCCCTCGCCGCCTCGTGCGCGAGCGCTCCGTCGGCGCCCGCGGGCCGCGCCCCCGCCGCGCTCGTCCAGCTGTACGACCAGCTCGCGCCCGACGGGATGATGGAGGTCGAGTTCGACCGCGACGGCAACTTCCTCGAGATGGAGGCGGACGTGCCGGTGGAGTCCGTCCCCGACGTGCTGATCCGATCGACGCGCGCCACGTATCCCGACGCGGACATCACGGGGGCGGAGCGCGAGGTCCAGGGCGACGAATGGACCTGGGAGATCAAGTTCCGCTCGGGCGGCCGCTCGATGGAGGTCGTGCTCGACGACGCGGGCAACGTGCTCGAGACCGAGCGCGAGCTGACCGCCGACGAGGCTCCGGCCGCCGTGATCTCGGCGTCCGAGGGGGCCGTGCCGCGCAGCGGCTTCCTGAGCGTCGAGCGCATCACCGGCCCGAACAGCGAGGTCTTCCACGTCAAGCGCCAGCGCGGAACCGCTCGCTACAAGGTCGTCCTCGACGCGGACGGGCGCGTGCTCAGAAAGGTCCGCGAGGCCGTCGCGGAGATCGAGATCCCGGTGCGCTGACAGCGCCTTGGCCGCTGAGGAGATCCGTTGCGGCGACACAGCGCCCCGGGCGCTGGGGGACGCGCGCGCAGGGACGGATCCCTGCGCGGTGTCGTGGCTCTCGACGGACCGCGTCAGCGCACGGCCGCGCCGCGCAGCCACTCCGCGGCACCGTCGCACCAGCGGTCCCACGCGTCGACGGCCCGCGGTTCGTCGGCGGTCCGGGCGGCCTCGACGCGCAGCTCGCGCTCCAGCTCGTTCGACGCGAGGTGCCGCTCCACGTCGCGCGGGCCGAGGTCGGCCAGGTCGAGCGCCGCCGCCGTGATCGCTGAGCAGGTGCGGCGGAGTTCCTCGCCGTCGATGCGGTCCATCCGGTCGAGGCTCGTGTGGTAGGTGAAGTCCGTGAAGTGCCACATGAGCGCGGCGGGCACGCCCTCGCGGTTGAACACGTCGTGGTCGCTCCCGCCCTCCCACGGGTTCTCCGACGTCCGCCAGCCGCCGACCGCCGTCGCGACGTCGGCGAAGGCGGACCGGCACACCAGGTTCACGCCGTTCGGGATCAGGTCGTCGGCGCCGAGCGCGCCCGCCCCCCAGGGCGTGTGCGCATCGGGGGGAAGCGTGTAGAGCGCGCCCGGGTCCGGCGTGCGCTCGAGCAGGGCGACGGAACCGGTGCGCTCGTGCGACTGGCCGAGCATGTCCGCCGAGAGCGCGGCGACCGCGGTGTGCGTCCCGCGCTCGAGCCAGATGCTCGACTGGCGCATCTCGTCGCCGAAGACGAGCACGACGCCGCGTGCGGGCTGGGGGACGTCGCCGTCCGTGAGCGCGCGCGCCAGGCCGGCGGCCGCGGCCGCGAGACCGGCCGCGCCCGCCGCATTGTCGCCCGCCCCGGGCTCCTGCACGTGGGAGGCGACGACGACGGCCTCGCCGGGGCGGGTAGCACCGACGATCTCCGCCACCAGGACCCGGAGCGGGCGCCGGCCCCGTCCCGCGCGGGCGTGGAAGCGCACGCGGGCGCCCTCCGGGGCGGCCTCGAGCCGACGGCGCACGCGCTCCGAGATCTGTCCGACGGGCAGCTCGACGCCGCGCGGCGCGCTCGCGAACTTGATCGCGTCGAGGTGCTCGTCCCCGCCGCTCGGGTCGACGGTGAACGGGAACGTAGCGGCCGAGAGGACGCAGACCGCGCCGCGGGAGCGCGCTCGCCCGACCAGCGGGCGCGAGAGGGGCGCCGGGGTGACGAGGATCCGGCCCTCGGCGTCGTCGAGCTGGAAGGCGAGCTCGGCGGTCAGCTCGGCGTCGGGGGCCCCGACCGGGAGCAGCGTGCGGTGGGCGCCGGCGGGATGCCCGAAGCCGAGCAGCACCTCGCGCTCGCCGTCCACCTCCAGCTCGAGGAGCCCGGCCTCGGGCCACCACGTGGACTGGGGCTCCTCGGAGACGATGAACTCGAGCCGGAGCCGATCGTCGCTCCCGAAGCCCGCCTCGCGGAGGGTCGCGGCGAGCCGGTCGAGCGAGGCGTCGTAGGCCGGGCTGGCGGGGGTCCGATGGAAGCCGTCCAGGAACACGGTGTCGCCCAGGGCCCGTGCGACGTCGAAGCGCTCGAGGAGGGCCGGAACGTAGCGCGCGGGGCCGCGGGGGCCCTCGGCGTCGTCGGCGGGGGCCACGCCCGGGCCGTCGTGGAAGGCGCCGGGCGGCGGCTGGGCGGGGGATTCGGCCCCCTGGAGGGCGGCCCCGTCCGGCCCGCCGCGACCGTTCGCGCGGACCTCTCCGAGCGTCCCGGAGCCGCCCCCGGTCCGGGCCAGCGGCCCGGCCGCGGCGAGGAGGACCGCGGCGGCGACCGCGAGGGGGAGGGCGCCGGAAATGCTGCGTTGGCGGAGGAGGCTCGAGTGGGGCATGGGGGGGAGGCCGCGGAGGGTTGGCCCCCGATTGCGGGCTGGCCGGGGGCACCGTATCCTCTTCGGCTCGATTCCCGGACTTCCGTCCGACTCCCCACGCTCGAACATCCGGGACGTCGTCCCTCGATACCGACCCGTCCGCGCAGCGCCCGCTGCGGCGGATCCCGCCCCGGCCGTTTCCGAGGGCACCCCAACCACCATGGCCAAGACCTCCGCAGTCCAGAAGAACGAGCGCCGCCAGCGGCTCGTCGAGAAGTACGCCGCCCGCCGCGCCGAGATGAAGTCGATCATCGAGTCGTCGCAGGCCACCGAGGAGGCGAAGGACGAGGCGCGCGCGAAGCTCGCGTCGTTCCCGAAGAACTCGAACCCGAACCGCGTCCGCAACCGCTGCTCGTTCACGGGCCGCCCGCGCGCCGTGTACCGCCGCTTCGGGGTCTGCCGCATGGTGCTCCGCGACCTCGCGCACGAGGGGAAGATCCCCGGCATGCGCAAGTCGAGCTGGTGATCGACGGCGGCGACCGCCGGATCGGTCGCCGACCGCTGATACGAAGAAGGGCCGGAGCGCGCTGCGCTCCGGCCCTTCTTCGTGGTTGCGCCGCCCGCTCGCGCAGGCGGCGCGACGGCCGCGCTACATCTGCGGCTGGATCACCGAAGTGTCGGTGATCGTCAGCGACTGGCCGCCCGAAGCGTGGAAGCCGGCGACCTGCGTTTGGATCTCGACGAGCGCCGCCGCGGACTCGGGCGTGGTGCCCGGGAGCAGCAGTGAGCTGTGCCCGCCCTGCGTGAACTCCACGGAGACGCGCTGCGGCGCGCCGCTGACGCTCATGTCGATCGTGCTGAGTCCGAGCGACGCCACCATCGGGTTGGTGCCGGCGAACGGCGCGTCGTCGACGGCGTTCGGGATGACCTGGTCCGGCAGGCTGGGCTCGGTCTCTCCGACGATCGCCCCGCCGCCGACGATGAGCGGCAGGTAGATCGGCGTGGCCGCGCCCGAGAGGATGCTGCCGTAGTTGGCCGGGTCCGCCGAGTCGACGAGGGTCTGGGCCGCGATCAGGTACTGGTCGTAGCTCGGGGTCGAGGGGTCGATGCCCGCAGAGGCGAACAGCGCGCCGCGGATCGAGGGGCCGAAGAACGGCGAGCCGTCCAGGAGATACGGGATGCCCGAGCCCGGCATCGCGAGCGTCGCCGCCACGAGATCCGACTGCAGCGCGACGAAGGGCGTGCCGACGATGCCGCCGAGCGAGTGCCCGATGAAGTGGACGTTGGTCTCGTCCAGCTCGTCCTCACCCTGGATGTCGTCGAACATGGCGAGCGCCGCCTTGAGGTTCGAGAGGTCCGACACCGCCTGGCGCAGGTTGTCCCGCGTGACCGCCAGGTTCGCCAGGTTGATGAAGTGAGCGCCGGAAGCGTCCGCGGTGCCGTCCGGGAGCGAGGCCAGCGTGTTGCCGTCCATGTCCTGCGTCAGCAGGTCGAGGCCGAACGTGCGCTCCCAGACGTCGTCCGGGGCGGGGAGCATGTTGTTGTAGCCGACGAAGATGTCGGTGCCGTCCGGTAGCGGGTCGTTGAATCCGACGCCGTGCAGCGGCTGGTCGATCGCCACCATCGCGACGCCGACGCTCGCGAGCGTCTCCGCGAGGGGCAGCATCGCCGTGCGGTTGCTGCCGATGCCGTGCATGAAGATCACGACGGGCCAGCCGTTCGCCGGGCGGTCGAGGACGCCCATGACCTCGGTCGGGATCGACACGAGCAGCGGGATCTGCTGCGCCGTCGTCGCGATCGGGAGCGAGTTGAAGCGCGTGACGTTGCGGTCGGTCGAACCCGGGAACTCGTAGCGCGCGCGCCACGGGGCGGCGAGCGCGGTGGGGTCGTTGCTCAGGCCCTGGAACGTGCTGTTGTCCGACTGCGTGAGGTAGTACGGCGCCTTGAACACGCCCGCGAAGATGCGGGCGGCACCGACGCCGCCGCCGAGCAGCTCGGACGCCGTTCCGAGGAACGACTCGGGCTCGTCGACCACGTTGAGCAGCGGCTCGGACAGCGCGCTGGGCGCCGTGTCGCCGCCGCACGTGCCGAGGAATGCGCACAGGTTGGAGATGATGAGGCTCTCCTGTCCGTTCGCGATGCCCCAGACCGTGCCGAGGCCGGCGCCGACCGACTGGGTCGTGAACGTGAACGACACGACGACGTCCTCGCGGGACACCATGGCGGAGCTCGCGTCGTAGACGTTGAGCTGCTGGTTGACGAGCGCGTTGAGTTCGATGACCGACTCCGGCGGCGCCGGGTTGGTTCCGAGCGCGGTCGCAGCGGAGATCGCGTACTCGGCGTCTCGCGCGACCGCGACGCCGTCCGTGTCGGTGACACCGTTCGTCACGACGACCATGTAGGTGCTGCTGCCATTGACCCCCGCGACGCTCGCTTCCAGCGGGACGAGCGGCTGGAGGACGACCGCGCGGTCCCCGTAGCTCGCGGGGAACTGGATCTCGTAGTCGGTGTCCACGACGAGCTCGGAGTCGATCGTGACGACCGGTCCGGCGACGGGCTGCTCCGTGGTCGCCGCCGACGTCACCTCGTAGAAGCGCACGGTCGAGCCGCCGATGACGGAGGCACGATCGATCGGGCGCGTGAACTCGATCGTGATCGGGGCCAGCGTCGACCAGCCGTCGAGGGTCGAGAGCGCGATCGACGGGTCCGACGTATCGGCGGGATTCGCGATCGGTAGGTTGAGCGTCGAATCCGTCGACCCCGCGTAGAGAATGTCGTTGGGGATCGGGATCAGGCCGGCCGAGGGCGCGTATCGGGCGACCGTCGGGGTGCGGAGCTGGCTCGTGGGATTGTCGTCGTCGACGCAGCCTGCGGCGAGGCCGATCGGGAGCGCCAGGAGGGCGCAGCGCAGCGCGCGCCGCGTGAACCGGTGAGTCGTCTTCATGGGGGTGGGTGGGGGAGTTCGCGCGGCGGGAGGTACGCCGAGCGGAGCCATCTTACCCCCTGGACGCCCGCCGTCCGGCGATCCTCGCCGCGGCGCCCAGCGGGAGCGCTTCGGAGCGCCGCAGAGCTCGCTTCGACGGGCGGGGGCTCCGTCCGGCCTGGTAGAGTGCGCCCGATGCGCCCCTTCCCGAGCAGCGTCCAGCGTGAGCGCGTCCGCGGTCCTCGCCGCGGCGGAACCCTCCTCGGCGCCGCCGTTCTCGGCGCGCTGTTCGCCGCCGCGTGCCGCTCCGGAGATCCGGAGCCGGTCGCGGACGAGCCGTCCGAAGTCGAGGCCCCGGTCCCCGCGCCCCCGCGGACCCCGGTCCAGGCGATCGAGGTCGTCGACCGTTATCCCCACGACCCCCGCGCGTACACCCAGGGCCTGCTCGTCGTCGACGGAGAGCTCTACGAGTCGACCGGCCAGCGCGGCGAGTCGACCGTGCGCCGCGTCGACCTCGAGAAGGGCACGGTCGACCGCGCGCGCCCGCTCGCGCGGCAGCTCTTCGGCGAAGGGCTCGCGAGCACGGGCGGCCTGCTCGTACAGCTCACCTGGACGTCGCGCAAGGCGCTCGTCTGGGACCGCGCTTCGCTCCGCCAGCTCGACTACTCGTACCCGTACGACGGCGAGGGCTGGGGGCTCACGACGCGCGACGACGGCCGGTTCGTGATGAGCGACGGGACCTCGCGCCTGCGCATCGTGGACCCGAAGGGCTTCAAGGTCGTCGGAACGCTCGACGTCACCGACCAGGGGCGTCCGGTCATCGACCTCAACGAGCTCGAGTGGATCGAGGGCGAGATCTGGGCCAACGTCTGGAAGTCCGACCGCATCGCGCGCATCGACCCGGCGACGGGTGAGGTCCGCGCGTGGGTGGACTGCTCCGGGCTGCTGCCGCCCGGCAGCGGCCTGGACCCGACCGACGAGGTCCTCAACGGAATCGCCTACGACGCCGCCAAGGGCGCGATCTACGTGACCGGCAAGCGCTGGCCGACGCTCTTCGAGATCCGCGTCGTCGAGTAGCGCGTCGACGCGGCGTCGCTCCGTCCTCGGGATCGGGTCGTTCGCGGTCGGTCCGTCGTGAGCGGGTCGCCTCTCGAGCCCGCGTCGCTAGTTGAGCAGCGAGCGCGCGTCGTGGCGCTCGATCCACGAGAGCACGCGCGGCTCCCAGTCGGCGCGCTCGGCCTCGAGGGAGTGGTCGCCGTAGCCGTACACCACGTTCTCGATCGGCACGCCGGCACCGCGCACGCGCGTCGTCACGCACTGCGCCTGGCTCACCGGCACCACCTCGTCGAGGCGGCCGTGCACGATGAGGATCGGGACGTCGATCGTGTCCTGCGAGCGCTCGCGCGGGTTGCGTCGCTCGAGCTCGCGGTCGCGCACGCCGTAGTCCCAGTCGCGGCCGTAGATCTCGCGGAAGCCGGGCCATCCGCCGCCCTCGCCGAAGCCGTTCTCCCACGCCGGGTCCTCGTCGGCGAGCGCTTCCACGTCCGCGAGCCCCGCCACGACGGCCGCGGCCCGAATCGGCGCGCCCATCTCGAGCGCGCGGTACGTCATCAGTCCGCCGCGGCCGCGCCCGACCATGAACACGCGGTTCGGGTCGACGCCGTCGAGCCCCTGCACGAGAGAAACGAGCGCAAGCACGTCGTCGACGTCGTCGCCACCGACCTCGTCCACGCCCTGGCTCAGCCGGTTCCCGCGGTACGCCGACGCCGCGACGACGTAGCCGGCGCGCGCGAACGACTCCATCTCGACCAGGAGCTCGTCCTCGTCGAGGCCCGCGTCGGCGATGCCGTCGCGGTTGTAGATCACGGCGCCGCCGCCGCGCGTCGTGCGGGTCCGCGGACGGACGAGCAGGGAGCCGATGCGGAGCCCGTCGCTCGAGTACGACACGAGGTCGGCGTGTCCCTCGAGCGATGCGCGGGCCTCCTCCCAGCGCTCCGGGTCCCAGCGCCTGCGCGCGTCGGGCTCGAGGTCCTCGTGCGCCTTGTCGACGCGGACGGCCACGACGGAGAGGATCGCGCCGTCCTCGGGCGCGAGGCGCTCCTGGAACGCGATGCCGCGGTCGGGGGCCGTGTAAGTACTGCCGCCCTCGGGCGTCGTGCAGGCGGAGAGGAGCGTGGCCACGGCGACGAGGCCGAGGCGTCGGAGGGGTCGTTGCATGGATCGGCGGGCGCTCGCGCCGTCGAAGAGTAGCGCGCTCAGAGCGCCCCCGCGGCCGCTCCCGCGGCGGACACACCGTGTTGGCGTATCGTTCCGAGGCGCGCGTCGCCGTTGAACGCCCCCTGGCGGGGGCCCATGCGTAGCGGCCCCTCCGGGTGTCCCCATCCGATCCGCCCGAGCGCGCGAAGACAACGACATGACGAGCCTCCGAACCCGCGTGACGCACACGAGCCCCCGTAGGACCCTCCCCGCGCCCGCTGCGGCGCCGCGCCGCGCGGGCCTGGCGGCCCCGCTCGTCGGCGTGCTGCTCGCGGGTCTCGGTGGCTACCTCGCGCGCCCGGCAGCGCCGTCGGCCGCGGGCGCAGCGCGCAGCGTTTCGAACGCGTTCGAAACGGTGGCCGAGGAGATCGCGCCGTCGGTGGTGCGCATCGAGGCCTCCGTCGAGTTCCGCGGTGAGGAGCGCCCGCTCGGTCAGGGGTCGGGCGTCTTCGTTCGCGCGGACGGGACGATCGTCACCAACGCGCACGTGGTGCGCGGCGCGTCGTCGGTGCGGGCCGCGCTCGTCGACGGTCGTACGTTCGACGCGAAGATCCTCGGCGTCGACTCGGCGACCGACCTCGCGGTCCTGCGCGTCGACGGCGCGGGGGCGTTCCGCGCCGCAGCGCTGCGCGCGGACGAAGAGGCGCGCGTGGGGGAGTGGGTGCTCGCCGTTGGGAACCCGCTCGGGCTCGGCCACGCCGTGACCGCAGGCATCGTCAGCGGCCGCGGCCGCGCCGCGCAGATCGCCACCTACGAGGACTTCATCCAGACCGACGCTGCGATCAACCCGGGCAACTCGGGCGGCCCACTCGTCGACCTCGACGGGCGCGTCGTCGGGATCAACACCGCCGTCGCGGACACGCGGCGCGGCAGCCAGGGGATCGGGTTCGCGATCCCCGCCGACATGGTGCAGAGCGTCGTCGACCAGCTTCTCACGAGCGGACGTGTGCAGCGCGGGTACCTCGGCGTCGAGCTGCGCGAGCTGGAGGCGCGCAGCGCATCGCGCGGCGAGCGTCGCGTGGTCGTGGCCCGCGCCGAGCCGGGTACGCCCGCGCGCGCGGCGGGCGTCCGGGCCGGCGACGTGATCGTCACGTTCGAGGGGCGCGAGGTCGAGAACCTCAAGGAACTCATGGATCGCATCGCGCAGATCCGTCCGGGCCGCGAGATCCGTCTCGGCGTTCTGCGCGGGGACGCGACCGAGGAACTCCGCGTCGAGGTGGCCGAGCGACCGCGCTCCCTCGACGAGCGGTAGGGCTGGACCGGACCCGCGCCGCTCAGCCGCCTTCGGCGACGCGGCGCAGTCCCGCCGCGTGGACGGCCGGCAGCTCGACCTCGAACACGTCGCGCGTGGACGCTCCGCTCGGCACGACGATCCGCTGGTCCTCGATCTTCTCCGTCGGTTCGAGCTCGTGCATGACGTCGCGCGAGCGGCGCGGCGGCTTGTCGGTCTGGACGCCCCATCGCACGAGGTAGGACCCCGGCGCGGGCACGAGGACCTGCGTCCGACGGTTCGCCTGCCACGGGCTGAGCTGATGGGGGGCGATGTCGTCCGACGCGCTCGCGACGGCGGCCGCGCGCTCGTCCTCGGGGACCAGCAGGATCCCGAGTCCCTTGAGCGACTCGTTCCCGCGGACCTGCACCGTCGTCGTGATCGGGACGACGTCGCTCGCGCCGCCGGGGCGCGCGCTCAGGAGCCACCAGCCCAGGAGGCCGACGCCCACGAGGAGAGCGAGGTCGATGAGGCGGGACATGTCCGGAATCTACCAGGCTCGCCATCCTGCGGCGGCGCGCGTGGGCCTCCGCTTCGCCCGGTTTTGAAGGGAAACTCACCTCGCGAGTCCGCATCGTGCCGCGATGTCCCGACGCAAGCCCACGGCCCTCGTTCTCGCGCTCGTCCTCGGTCTCCTCTGCGCAGTGCCCGCGCCGGCCGCGGGACCCGTCGCTCCGCTCGGTGGCGCGGTCGAACAGGACGGCGCCGACACATCCGTGGCGGACCAGGGGGCGCCGGACGGGACCGACTCGTCGCCCTCGGACGGGTCCGGGGAAGAGGCGGGCGACGGCGGCGCGGCGAACGCGCTCGGTGATCTTCCCGAGGCCATCGGGCAGGGCGCGAAGAACCTCTTCGAGGACCCAGCCGGCACCCTGCGCCGCTGGGCCCTCGACTACGGTCCGCTCGTCGCCGGCCGGGTGGCGCTGTTCCTGCTGCTCCTCTTCGTGGCGCGCATCCTCGCGCGGGCGATCGGCCGGATCACACGCGGTGCGCTGGACCGCGCGGCGCCGAACGCGTCCGAGCTCCTCAAGGAGTTCGTGCAGAGCACCGTCTCGAAGGTCGTGTTCTTCCTCGGTCTCGTGCTCGCGCTCCAGAACCTCGGGCTCGACATCGCGCCGCTCCTCGCGGGCATCGGCGTCCTCGGCTTCGTCGTCGGGTTCGCGCTCCAGGACACGCTCGGGAACTTCGCGGCCGGGATCATGCTGCTCCTGTACCGGCCGTACGACGTGGGCGACTACGTCGAGGTCGCCGGGAAGGAGGGCACGGTGCGTGCGATGACGCTCGTCGCAACGACGCTCAGCACGCTCGACAACCAGAGCCTCACGGTTCCCAACGGGAAGATCTGGGGCGGAGTGATCCGCAACGTCACCGCGAACCCGACGCGCCGCATCGTCGAGAACGTGGGGATCGGGTACGGCGACGACGTGGACCGCGCGATGGATCTGGCGCTCGAGGTCGTGCGCGGCCTCGACGCGGTCGCGTCCGACCCCGCGCCGCAGGTCGTGCTCATCGGGCTCGGCGATTCCTCGGTCGAACTGTCGATGCGCGCGTGGGTGCCGACCGGAGACTACTTCGCGACGGTCTGCGAGCTCCGCCGCCGCATCAAGCTGCGCTTCGACGCGGAGGGCATCTCGATCCCGTACCCGCAGCGGGACGTCCACGTGCACCGGGTGGGGGCGGAGCTCGACGTTTGATTCCCTGGAGCTTCTCTGCGGAGGCATCCATCCGAGCGAGGATCCTGTGCAGCAATACCATGCAGACATGCTCGCACTCGCACGTCGACTCGCGCTCCTTCTGACGCCGTTCGTGGCCGCCGCTTCGGCGCAGGCTCAGATCCTCCATGTCGACCTGACGCTCACCACGGGCGCGGGCGACGGCTCCTCATGGCAGGACGCGTTCCAGGGTCCGGCAGGGCTTGAGGATGCATTTGCGGCTGCGACGCCCGGCACGACCATCTGGGCGACGGGCGGGACGTACCGGGTGACATCGTCCTACGCGACCGTCTGGCTCCAGCTCGATGCAACCGACGTCACATTCATCGGTGGGTTCGTGGGAGGCGAGGGGTCGCCCTTCGAGCGACCGGGACCGGATCGCTTCCCTACCGTGTTGAGCGGGGACGCGCTCGGCGACGACGATGGGTCGTCGGTTTCGACCTTCGACAACGCCTACAGAGTTCTGCATGTGTCCAACGCGCACGGCTTCACGATGGAGCACGTGCATGTGATGTCCGCACGCACCTTCGGCTTCGAAGCAGTCCGCTCGGACGTGCGGATTCGGAGATGCGTGTTTCAGGACAATCATGGCTCAGGCGCACGAGTCCTCGGTGGGTTCGGATTCCCGTCATTCGTCGACGCCGGCCGCATCGTCGACTGCGTCTTCCGGGGCAACGGCGAGGACGGCCTGCAGCTCGACGGGCACTTCGACGTCACGGCCTCGGCGATCGACCGCTGCCGATTCGAAGGCAACACCCGGCACGGGCTCGATCTCACACCCATGACCGGGCTCATGCGCGCGGAGATCTCGAGCAGCGTCTTTGCACGCAATGGGCAGGCGGGCATCCACGCCCCCGTCGTGACCGAGGTCGGCACGCAGGTCCGCATTCGGCGCAGCACGATCGTCGCCAATGGTGTGCACGGGTTCCGCTCCTTCGGCGCGTGCGGGCTCTCACCGTGTCCGGCGCTCACCGACAACGTCCTCTGGGGGAACGGCGGGTCGCAGATCGCGCGCAATGGCGGTTTCGCGGAGCTGTCCGGGAACGTCGTCGAGGGCAGCTCGGCGGTCGGCTCACTCACGGCCGACGACCTGTTCGTGGATTTTGCGGCGGGCGACTATCGGCTGCGGTCAGGCTCCATCGCTGTCGATGCAGGAACAGTCCCGATCGTTCCGCCCGCAGTGGGTCCGCCGCTCGACGTCCTGGGCGCGAGGCGGATCTACAACGATCCTTCCGTCCCCGACCCGGGGACTCCGGCCGCGCAGGCCGACGTCGGGGCGTTCGAACACTCGCCGTTCATCGGCGCGTTCGGCGACTGCCCTACGACTCCGAACTCGACGGGCGTGCCCGGACGGATCTTTGCGGAAGGCAGCCTCGCTGCCGTTGACCTCGACCTGCGGCTCAGCGCACGGGGGGTGCCGCAGAACCAGTTCGGAGTCTTCCTCGTGAGCCGCTCTGCCGGCCTCGCCCCGATGGCGGGCGGCGGCTCCGGCACGCTCTGCCTCGGCGGCGACATCGGACGATTCAACGGTCCAGGGCAGATCCTCTCCTCGGGAGCGAACGGCACGTTCGCGCTCGACGTCGACCTCTCGACGGTGCCGCAGCCGAGCGCGTTTGTCACGGTGCGGCCAGGGGAGACCTGGCGCTTCCAGGCATGGCATCGCGACCTCGCTCCAGGCGCGTTCTCGAATCAGTTCACCGACGCGGTCGCGCTGCGCTTTCGCTGATGTTCACGCCACGTCGTCGCGTGCGACGGGCGGGCCACTGTCGCCGCGCAGGTCCGCCTCCGCCTTCGCCACCGCGACCCGCGCGCGCAGCGCGGTGTCGGGCGTCACGCTGATCGAGCTGATCCCGCATTGCACGAGGAACGGCGGCACCTCGTCGGGGTGGTCGCTCGGCGCCTGACCGCAGATGCCGATGTCGAGGCCCCGGGCGCGGAAGCGCGTCACGGCTTCCTTGATGAGCGCCTTCACCGCTGGAGACCGCGCGTCGACGGGGTGCTGGTAGCCCTCGAGGTCGTCGCGGCTCACCGCGTAGACCGTCTGCACGAGATCGTTCGAGCCGATCGAGCCGCCCGAGAGCTGCATCGAGTCGATGAAGCGATCCGCTTCGATCACGTTGCTCGGCAGCTCGATCATCAGGAACAGCTTCACGCCCGCCTCGGGGCCGAGGCCGCGGTCGGCGAGCAGCTCCTGCACGGCCGCGCCCTCCTCGGGGCTCCGGCAGAACGGCACCATGAGCTCGAGGTTGTCGAGGCCGAGGCGCCGCTGGACCAGGCGGAGCGCGTCGCACTCCATCTCGAACGCGGGGAGGAAGTCGGGATCGACGTACCGGCTCGCGCCGCGCCACGCGATCATCGGGTTCTCCTCGACGGGCTCGAAGATCCGGCCGCCGAGTAGCTCGCGGTACTCGTTCGACTTCAGATCGGAGAGACGCACGAGCACCGGGCGCGGGTGGAACGCCGCGCAGATGAGCCCGACGCCCTCCATCACGCGGTCGACGAAGAACTGACGCTTGTCCGCGTACGCCGCCGTCCGCCGGTCGATCGCGCCGATGAGCCCGCGCAGCTCCTCCTCGCTCTCGGCCTCGATGGCCTCGCGGAAGCGCTCGAGCTCGGGGGCGAGCTGGCCGCTCTCCATGAAGTCCTGCAGCTCCTGGCGGTAGAGAAGCGCGAGCGGGTGCACGCCGACCTCCGCGGTGAGGATGAACTCGAGGCGCGCGAGACCGACTCCGTCCACGGGCAGCTGGCTGTCCGCCAGCGCCTTCGCGGGGAAGCCGACGTTGAGCTTGATCCTGGTGTCGAGCTGGACCGACGTGTCGATCTTCTCGTGCGCCACCTCGTACGGCTGGATGCCGTCGAAGACGACGGCGATGTCGCCCTCCGCACAGGTGCCGGTGACCTCCTGGAGCGAGCGCAGCTTCTTGGTCGCGTCCTCGCAGCCAACGATCGCGGGGATGCCGAATTCGCGCGCGATGATCGCGGCGTGGGACGTCCGCCCGCCCTTCTCGGTGACGATGAGGGACGCGTCCTTCATCAGGGGTTCCCAGTCGGGGGTCGTCATCTCGGTGACGAGCACGTCGCCGGCGTCGAACACGCGCTCATCGACGGAGATGTCCTCCATGCGCTCGCCGGCGGCGAGGCGCTCGCGCAGCGCGCGCTTCTTGAGGATGACCTCCTCGTAGCTCTTGTAGAGGCGCACCCGACCGGCGCCGATGCGCGTACCGACCGCCTGGCCCTCGGCGAGCACGCGCCCGTCGGCGGCGAGCTGCGCCGCGAGGCCCGCCGGCATCTGGTAGCGCACGATCTCCGAGGCTTCGGCGCGCGCGTGCACCGTCTCGGGCCGCGCCTGCACGATGAACAGATCCTGGCTGCGGCCGTCCTTCGCCCACTCGATGTCCATCGGCTGCCCGTAGTGGGCCTCGATCTTCATCGCCATGCGGGCGAGCTCGGAGATCTCCTCGCGGGTGAGCGACCACTGGCGCCGGCGCGCGCCCTGGGTGTCGACGCTCTCGGTGCTCGTGCCGCCCTGGCTCGCGTACACCATGTGCACGTCCTTCGCCCCGAGGTGGCGGTGGACGATGGCGGAGAAGCCGCGGTGGAGGCCCTCCTTCCACACGGTGAAGTGGTCGGGGGAGACGCTGCCCTGCACGACGAGCTCGCCGAGCCCGTAGCTCGACGAGATGTGGATGACGCCGCGGTGCCCCGAGTCGGGGTCCAGCGTGAACATGACGCCCGACGTCGCGAGGTCCGAGCGGACCATCTTCATCACGACCACAGCGAGCGCAGCGGCGAGCGGGTCGAGCTCCTTCGCCACCTGGTACGACACGGCGCGCTCGGTGAAGAGGCTGGCGCAGCAGTGCTTCCACTGGGTGACGACGTCGTCCGCGCCGTGCACGTTGAGGAAGCTCTCGCACTGGCCGGCGAAGCTCGCTTCCTCGGAGTCCTCGACGGTGGCGGACGAACGCACGGCGACGTCGACCTGTGCCCCGTACTCGTCGCACAGCGCGTCGTAGCCGCTGCGGATCGCGCGCTCGACCTCGATGGGGACGGGGGCGCGGACCACGAGGTCGCGCGCGAGCTTCGTCCGCGCGTGCATCTCGAGGTGGTCGTCGGGGCGTGCGCCGTCGAACGCGCGCCGGAGCGCGCCGGCCAGCGTCTCCTCGCGGATCGCCTCGGCCTTGAGGCGGGGAAGCCCCTCCGCCTCCGGGACGTCGAGCCAGGCGTCGCGGGACGCGGGTGCTTCCAGGAACCGCCGGTACGCCGTCGCGGTGGTCGTGAATCCGTTCGGCACGCGGACGCCCTCCGGGACGAGCTCGCGGTAGAGCTCTCCGAGCGAGGCCCCCTTGCCACCGACGAGCTCCGCGTCGTCCTTTCCGACCTCGGAGAACCACAGGATCAGGTGTTGGTCGCGATCGGGCATGGGTCGCAGCAGGAAGGGGCGCTGGGCGGCTCGGGGAGCTCTGCAGCTCGGGGCGGCTGGGGGGCGGCGGGGCGGACCCTCTGGCATCGGCTCCCGGGGCACCCGACCCGTGACCGATTGCGCGGGAACGGCGTGGGGCGCGCCCCGGGTTCCCTCCTTCATTCGTCCTTCACAGGAGCCTAAGTGCCTGTCCAGGAGGCTCTAAGGTGCATGCCGCAGCCCGGGTGCGGCGCTCTGGCACGAGACGCCGTTCGAATCTGCAGCTTTTGCGAAGCGTCTTCGCCCCCAGGTGACACCAGAGGGCGGAGGCGCGCGCAGCAGCGTGGCGCCACCAGCCACTGGCCCGTTGGAGAGCCCTGCGTCGCGGGATCCTCGAGAGGATCTCGCTCCTGCGCCCGCCCGTCCCGCTCGCACTCGGGGACGGTCCCGCCCCGCACTTCCCGCGGGGCGGGGCGGGCGACGGAACCGCTCTTCGGGGAGCGCCGGTCTCCCGCCGGCGCTCCTCGCTTCCCCTTCCCACGCGCGGAAGCGCCGTATCGGCGCCCGCGCACGGCCCTCGCCCGAGGCTCGCACCTCCCGCGTGGGCCCGCTCGCCCAGGGCCCCTGGGCTCTCCAGGGCCGCCCCGTCCTCCGTTCCCCGCGGAGAAGGGCCCCGCCGCGCCGGACGCTCCGTCGCGGCGGGGGCGCCTCTGCGCTGGGGCCCCCGCCGCGCCGGGGCGCCGGCGTTCGCCGGAACGGGAGCGCCCCCGCGCAGGCCGCCGGAGCGGCCCGCGCGGGGGCGCGGATCACCGGAGCGCGGGCCGAGGCCCGCGACCGGTCTCGATCACGGGAAGATGACCCGGAGACCGTTCGAGAAGTTCGAGGTCTGCGTGCCGAGACCCGAGAGGTCGCGGTGCCAGGCCTGGAAGTAGCGGGTCTCGCCCGGCTGGACGCTCACGATCGAGCTCGGCGTCGGGATGACGTCGAGGTCGACGCCGAGCGTCATGGTGCCCGTCGCGCCGGAGTTGATGATCGCGCCGCCGGAGCCCGCGAGCATGCGGCCGATCTGGCCGCCGAGGCAGAGGTTGCCCGAGCTGAAGCCCGCGTTGACGACGAAGTCGGTGTCGAGCGAGGTCAGGAAGAAGCCGAACTGGTTGGCCGGCATGTCGGTGGCCTCGAGGACCATCGAACGGTTCGCCACGTCCACCGACGGAGCGTCGATGCTCGTCGGGATGAGGGTCGAGTTCGGGTTCGCCTGGCAGTAGTTCGTGACGATCACGCCGCCCGGGCCGGTGCCGTCGGGGACGAGCACGTCGAAGACCTGGTCACCGGGGTTACCGGACTTGAAGAGGCCGAGGACCGCGAGGCCGCTGACCGGCGGGGTGTTCGACGTGAACCAGTAGCTGTACGTCGTGCCCCAGCGGAGCGCGTTCGCCGTGTCGTTCGCGGCGTTGTAGCCGTTGACGGTCTCCCAGCTGATCGACGAACCGTTGTTCGAGATCGTCCAGGGGAGGTTCGTGTACGGCTCGCCCGAGTGGTAAAGCGGGAACGAGAAGCCCTCGTCGAAGATCGTCGCGCCCGAAGCGATCGGGATCGAGAGGCTGTCGGCCGAGAAGTCGCTCGTGTTGTTGAAGATCGCGTAGTTGTAGGTCCAGGTGCCGTCGAGGTTGTCGACCACGTTGGAGCCCGCAACGAACTGGCCCTCACCGGGCACGTTGATCTCGGAGACGACGACGCCGGGCGTGTTGTCCTCCCAGGCGTAGATCGCGCACTCCTCGCGCGACGTCGAGCCGGACACCGAAAGGTTGAACGCACCGCCGGCGCCGGTCGAGCCGTTCCGGCTGAGGCGACGCCACGAGACGTTGTTGAGGCCGTTTCCGGCGGCAGCGTCGTCGGGCGCGATGTACTGCGACTCGCCGAAGAACTGCGCGGTCGGGTGCAGGGCCGGGTCGACGTCGGTGTTGAGGACCTGAATACGTTTGAACGCGCGGTCACCCGACTGGCCCTGCTGGGCGTAGGGGTACGAGAACGCACCGGTGAAGGCGTTGACCTGCCAGCGCGGGCCGAGGCCACCCTGGCTGCCGTTGAGGCCCGAGCTGTACGGGTCGGAGCAGCCGACGCCGAGGCGGCTGCCGGTGCCGGAGCTGATGCACGAGCAGCAGAGGCCCTGCTGGAGCGCGGTGAAGCCGTGCTTTAGCCAGCTCATGCCGATCTGCTCGAAGCGGCCGTTCTCGAGGCGGTAGATGTTCTGCCCGATGACCGGGTGGTTCGTGTTGTTCGCGAACCAGAGCAGCTCCGCGTCGCCGACGTTGCAGGACGTCGTGCCGAGCGCGTAGCCGGCCACGCCGCCGATCGCGCCGTAGTTGGTGATGCCGTTGACGGAGCCGACGATGACGTCGGCGCCCGACGACTGGGGCGAGCACTGCGCCAGGGTCGGCGCTTGGACCAGCGCGCCGGTGAGGCCGGCGGCGGCGACGGTGAGAAGTGAACGCATGGGGTGAGCCAGAGCGGTGGAGAGGCGGGACGTCTCGCGGGAGACGTGCGCCGGGAGAGGTGGTGAGAGTGGCACGACCCGGCAGGGGCAGCGGCACGGCCACAAAGTGTCCCCGCGCCCGACCGTTGCTGCAACTGCGCGGAGCTGTCCCACCGTTGGACCCGGGCCTTCCACAGAATCGATACGTCCCGCTCCGGGACGTGTGGCGTCGCTGCGCCCGTGCGCCGCGCGTCAGACCGCCCAGCGGACGAGTGCGAGACCCAGCGCGACCGGGGGGACGAGGGCGATCAGGCCCGCCAGGAGGAAGCGCGGCCCGACGCGCACCAGGGACCCGAGATCCAGACCGAGACCGATCGCGGCGAGGGCCACCGCGAGCGCGATCCGGCCCGCCGCCTTGAGCTGTGCCCAGAGCGGCCCGGGCCCCTCCGGACCGAGCCCGGGAACGCGGACCTCGGCGTCCGCCCAGCCGAGCCCGCGGACGACGGCGGCCGCCACGAACAGCGGGACGAAGAGCGGCACGCGCGCGCGCGGCGCGTCCCCGCTCCGCCGGCCCACCAGCACCGACACCAGGAGAACGACCGGGACGAGGAGCGCGACCCGGAGCAGCTTGTAGAGCGTCGCCCACTCGAGGGCGCGCTCCCCGAACGCGCCTCCCGTCGCGATCGCCTGCGGCACGGCGTGGACCGTCAGTCCCGCGAGGGCTCCGCCCTCCTCCGCCGCGACGCCCAGCGCGCCGGCGAGCGGCGGCAGGGCGAAGAGCATCAGCACCCCGAGCAGGTTGATCACACCGACCGACAGCCCGACCTCGTCGTCGGCGGCGTCGATCGCCGGTGCGACCGCCATGATCGCGCTGTTGCCGCAGACGGCGGTGCCCGCGCCGAGGAGGAGTCCAGCCCCGCGGGAGAGCCCGAGCGCGCGCGCGCCGAGGAGCGCGCCGAGGAAGGCCACACCCATCAGCGCGACCGTCACGCCGAGGCCTGCCGCGAGGGAACCCGAGCGGAGCAGCGGCCCCAGGTCGAGTCCGAACCCGATCAGCACGATCGCCCACGGGATCGTCGCCTTCGTGACACGTCCCGCGTGACGGCCCGCGAACGCGCGGACGCCCGGCGCTGCACCGACGACGACGCCGAGGACCAGCGCGAGCACCGAGGCCGAGGGCACCGCGGCCGAGTCGGGCAGCGCGCCGCGCAGGAGGAGGGCGCCCGCGGCCAGCAGCCCTGCGAGCGCGTAGGCGCGCGCGGGTCCGGTCGCCGCGCGCGCGCTGCCGTCGCGCTCCTTCTCGGCGGGGCTCGTCATGCGCGGGAGCCTACCGGAGTCGCGCAACCCCGCCCGGCGCGCGCCGCGCCGAATCCGCGTGCGGTCCCGGGGCTGGCCCGCGGCGGCGGGGCGCGGAGCCCCCTGGGCCGGTCGCCCGGCGCTACTCGACCCGCGTCCGGGGCCGGAGCGGCGCGCCGCTCGCGCTGAGAGCGTTCCAGTCGTCGATCAACCGCTGACCGACGACGCGGTCGACGGCGGGCCAGTGCGCCCGGTCCGGCCCGTGCCGCAGTTCGACGAGCTCGACGAGGCGCGCCAGCGCGGCGGCCTCCCCGGCGACCACGAGCGCGCGGAAGGTCTCTTCTCCGTCGAGGTGGAATCCGGGGCCCGCGGCGCGGGCGGACTCCGTCCGCGCGATGAGCTCGGGTCCGGGGGCGCAGAGGTTCTCGACGAGGTCGAGGCTCTCGACGCGAAGCGGCGACGGCTGCAGCGTCGCGCGCCGCGGCGCAGTTCGGCCCTCGCTCCAGGCTCCGCGCAGGACGAGCCCGCGCATCCTCGCGGGGACGAGTCGGCGGAGGGCGTCTCGGCGCGCGGCGCTGCGGGCGTGCATCCGACCGAGAAGGGCGCGGAGCGGGGTCCGGCGCGCGGCGCGGCGTGCGCCGGCCTCGGGCGCCGCCAGGAGCGGCGCGACCGCTCGGCGAACGAGGACCCGGGCCGCGACGAGCGCGACGACCACGGCTGCGCAGAAGACGATCGGCGCTCCGTAGGCCACGAGGTCGGCGGGAACGCGGAAGTCCCCGATGGCGCGCTCCTGCTGAGCCTTGAGCGCGATGAGCGCGCCCGCGGCGACGGCCCCCAGCCCGAGCAGGGTCGCCAGCGCGTCGATCCGCCCGAGCGTCAGCCAGCCCGGAAGGGGCCGCGCAGCCGCTGCCCCGCCGTCGCTCGCCCATGCGGCGTCGGACGCGAGGAACAGCTCGACCTCGTCCCCGCCGCGCGTCGCCGCGCCGAGCAGCGCGTCGATCGCGAGGTCGTCGTGCAGCGCGCCGGACGCGAGCGCGTGCTCGGTGCCGTCCGCGGCCTCTTCCGCGGCGCGCGCCGACTCGTCGTCGCCCCAGTCGAAGTCGGTGGGGTACCGGTGCGGCTCGAGCGCCTCGAGGTCGGCGCACGACGCGGCGATCGCGTCGGCGAGGCGGATGCGCTCGGCGATCCTGCGCGGCACGCCGGTCGCGGGCCGCCCGACCGCCGCCTCGTGCGCGCGGCTGGACGCGAACCGGAACGGCCGACCCGACGCGAGCGACACGGCCTCGATCGAGAGCTCTCGCACGTGCGTACGCGTCTCGTTGAGGACCTGGAGGCGCGCGGGCACGCCGCGGTCGTCCGCGAAGAGCGCCCGGTCGAGGACGTCGGCCAGCGCGCTCGGCAGCGGCTGCCCCGTCCTCGCGGCGAGGCGCACCGCGTCCTCGAGCGGCCGCTCCTCGCAGAGGAAGCGCTTGAGCTCGAAGGCCGCGTGCTCGAAGGACTCGCCGCGCGCCTCGGCGTAGAAGAGGCGCGCAGCGACGATCGAGCCCGCGGACGACGCGGACAGCACTTCGACGCGCTCGCGCAGCCCGGCCCGGTCCAATGCGACCAGCACGCCGAGGTGGAACGCGGCCGCGCGAAAGCCGCCGCCCGAGAGCGAGAGTCCGATCGGGCCCTCGAGGACGGCCGAGCGGAGCGCCACCGCTCGCGCGCCGCGTGAGGTCGACGGAGCGGAGGCCGGCGCCGCGTCGGTCCCCTGCGCCGCGGGGGGCGCCCCGTCGCGGGCCACCAGAGCGGTGCGCCGTGCGCTGCCTTCGGACTCGGACATGACCCGATGGTAGGTCGGAGCCGGCACGGCCCGGCGCACGGATCGCCCGCGCCGGGCTGGGGGATCCCCGCGCGACGGATGCCGGGTGCGCCTCGGGCGCGGGCCGGGCGACCCTGCTGTGGACGGGAGAGCCTGCCGTGGGCCGGGAGACCCTGCCGTGGGCCGGGAGACCCAGCCGTGGACCGGTGACTCCGCCGCGGACCGGCGCGCGGACGACGAATCCGAGGTCGCCCGCCACCCGCGGCGTCGCCGCGCGTCCCATGGAGGCAGCGGGCGCCTCCGCTGCTCCCAGGGACCCCCGCCGACCGCACGGCGGCGCCCGACGAACCCACGCCGCGCGACCATGCCGCCGAAGACCTCGATCGCCCCGACGGACGCCTCGCCCCCCCGCCTCGATCCTCCGGGACTCCGTAGAGGACCGAGCGGCGCAAAGCGCTCGGCCGGACCGTGCAGCGGGCTCCGGCCGGGCCGGTTCGGCCCCGTCCTCGGGCTCGTCGTTCTGCTCGCTGCAGCGGCGCCGGAGCCGCCGCCCGCGCGACCGGTGGCGCCCTCCGTCGACGAGCGCCGACCGTCCGCGCGCGAGCTCCGCGCGGCGCGCCAGGATCTCGACGAGCTGCGCGCCGACATGCGGTCGCGGGACGCCGGCGACCGCAAGCGCGCCGTGCGCAAGGCGGCGCAGATCGGCGGCCCCGACGCGCTCGCGTTCGTCCTCGACGCTCTCGGCGACGAGCGGGGGCAGGTCGCGGATACGGCCGAGTCGATGCTCGTCGAGCACTTCGCGGAGTCGGCGCCCGAGGCGCTCCAGGGTGCTGCGGGACTCGGGTCGAAGGACACCTGGCGCCGGGTCCGTGCGATCGAAACGCTGGCAGCGCTCGGCGCCGCGCCCGACGCGAAGCTGCTCGCGAAGGCGCTCGACCGACGCGAGCCGCGCGTCGCGTGGACCGCGCTGGTCGGGATCGAGCGGATCGCCGCGCAGGAAGCGGGCGCCGCGTGGGACGACTCAGAGCGCAAACGGCTCGTCAAGAAGGTGCGGCCGCTGCTCAAACGATCGGCGGGGGACGAGCTGCAGGCGCGCGCGCTCCTCGCGCTCGATGCCCTCGACCCGGACGAAGCGCGGGCTCTCGGGGCTCACGCGTCGTCGGGGCCGCGGATGCGTGCGGCTGCGCTGGGGCTCGCCCTCGGGCGGGGAGACGGCGCAGGGCTCGACGCGCTCGCGGCGGCCGTCGCGGACGACGACCCCGGGATGCGCGCGTTCGCGCTCGAGCGGGTCGTGGACGGCAGCGCGGATCGGGCCGTGCTCTCGGCCGTCGTCGAGCGCCTCGATGCGGAGCCGCGGCCGTGCGTCCGCGAGCGCGCGGTGCGTGCGCTCCGGGCCGCGACCGGACTCGGGCATGGAGCGAACGCGCGCGCCTGGGGCGCGGCCGTCGCGGCCCTGCCCGACGACTGGGCCCCCGCGGCGCCGGAGGAGGCTGCCTCGAAGGGCGAGGGCGGTAGCCAGGGGGCCGTCGCCCTCGGCGGTCTCGACCCGAAGAGCGACCGGGTGGCCGTGCTCGTCGACTTCTCGGGCTCCCTCTGGCGCGTCGGCAAGGGCGGAAAGCGCAAGAAGGACGCTCTCGACCCGGAAGTGACGGCGTTCCTGGGCCGGCTGGCGGAGGACGCGCGCTTCGTGGTCGTGCCGTTCACCCAGGACCTGCACCCGCTCTCGGACGGGCCCGTCGACGCATCGCGGCGCACCGTCGAGCGCGCGTGCGCCGACTTCGTCGCGTGCCGTCACAGCGGCCGGGGCGACGCCTTCCGCGCGCTCGAATACGCGCTCGAAGTCGAGGAGATCGACCGGATCGTCCTGGTGACCGACGGGTCGCCGACCGGCGGGCGGCGCTGGGAGATCGACCGGATCGTCGACCTCCTGCTGGAGCGGACGCGTCTCCGGCCCGTCACTTTCGACGTTCTGCTCGACGGCGCTTCGAAGGGGATCGTCCGCCGCTGGCGGCGCCTCCCCGGATCGACGGGCGGGCGCACCGTCGCCGTCGACGCACCCCGCTGAGCGGTCCGGTCCGGGCCCCTCGCGCCGGGGGGGCCTCAGTCTCCTTGCACAGCGGGATCGGATCACGGAAGCTGCGCGCGCGACGATGGACGGGATGAACGAGCGAAGCGCGGACGCAGACGCCGTGGACTGGGCGGACCGCTACCGCGCCGGCGACACGCCGTGGGACATCGGCGGCCCGCACCCCGAGCTCTCGATACGGCTGCAGGACGGGCGCCTCGCGCCGCCGGAGCCCGGCGAGTCCCGCGCACTCGTCCCCGGCGCCGGACGCGGCCACGACGCGATCGCGCTCGCGCGACGCGGCTGGCAGGTGACGGCACTCGACGTGGTTCCGAGTCTCGCCGCGGAGATGGGGGCGGAGCTCGAGCGGCTCGGCGGCGAGTACGTCGTGGGCGACGCGCTCCGGCTCGAGGGCGAGCCGTTCGACCTCGTCTGGGACCACACGTTCTTCTGTGCGATCGACCCCGGTTCGCGCGCACCTTGGGGCCAGCGGGTCCGCGACCTCGTCGTGCCTGGGGGCCGGTACACAGCTCTTGTGTTCCCCGTCGGCAAGCCGGCCGAAGAGGGCGGCCCGCCCCACGGGATGTCGCCCGACGACGTCCTCGAGGTGCTCGGAGCCAGCTTCGTCGAGGTCGAGCGCGCGGCCGTCTCGCGCGCCGTCTCGAAGCGCCGCTGGCGCGAGCACTGGCTCGTGGCCGAGCGCCGCGCGCTCGTCGTCCAGCCCTGAACCGGCCCGCGCCGGACCGTCCGACGATGGGCCACCCGATCCCGGCTGGCCCGATTCCGGCGGCGCGCGCACACGGCGCGGGCGCTCGGTCCGTGCGTCCGCGGACGCACGGTTCCCGGACCGAGACGTGATGCGCGATGAGCGCGCCGCCATGAGGCCCGCTCAACCGGGCCCCGCGTATACCCCTCCCCCTCGCGCGCGCACCGGCGCCGGCCGGCGCGGCCGGCGCTCGCGCGCCATCCATCCGAGGGGGACCCATGTCGACATCCACGAGCGCCGGCGCCGACGCGCGGCGCGCCCTGCTCGCGCTCCTGGCGCGGGCGACCTTCCACCCGACCGCGGACCAGCGCTGGCGCGCGCTGGTCGTCGGACACGACGCCTGGCTCGACGAACAGCTCGATCCCTTCGGCATCGACGACGTCGACGCCGACGCGGCGCTCGCCGGCTATTCGTGGATCGGCCGCACCGCCGGTGAACTCAGGGCCTCGTTCGGCGGCGGGGGCTGGGCGCTGTCCGAACAGTCCAAGGCGGCGCGCATCGTGCGCGCGGTGCGCTCGGAGAGACAGCTCCTCGAGCGTGTGGTCGACCTCTGGAACGACTTCTTCAACGTTCCGTTCACCGCGCAGGACGCGAACTACCTGCGCCCCCCGCACGAGGAGGAAGTGATCCGCGCGCACGCGCTCGGCACGTTCCCCGAGCTCCTGCGCGCGGTCGCGAAGAGCCCCGCGATGGGTGCGTTCCTCGACCAGGACTCGAGCGACCGGGATGCGCCCAACGAGAACTGGGCGCGCGAGCTGCTCGAGCTGTACACGCTCGGCGAGGGCTCCGGCTACACCGAGAACGACGTGCGCGAAGTCGCGCGCTGCTTCACGGGCTGGGGCTACGTGCGCCACTGGGAGCCCGGGACGTTCGGCGTGTTCCGGTTCGACGCGGGGCGCCACGACGACGGCGAGAAGACCGTCCTCGGGCGCGCGATCCCGGCGGGCGGCGGCGTCCAGGACGGCGAGCGCGTGCTCGACCTCCTCCTCCTCGATCCGCGCACGCAGGCGCGCGTCGCGCGTGCGGTTGTGCGCTGGTTCCTGGGCGACGCCGCGCTCGAGTCGACGGACGCTCCGGCGCGCGTTGAGGCCGTCTACGCGGCGACGGGCGGATCGATCCCCGCGATGGTCCGCGAGTGCCTCTCGCAGCAGTCGCTGCTCGAGGCGCGCGCCTGGGAGCGGCCGGTGCTCAAGCGGCCGTTCCACTTCGCGGTGTCGCTCCTGCGCGCGACCGGCGCGCGGCTCACTTCGCCGACCACGGCCGTCTACGCGCTCGAGGGCCTCGGGCAGGTGCCGTTCGAGTGGCCCGAGCCGGACGGCTTCCCGCTCGATCCCGCCGCGTGGTCGGGCGGGCTCGCCCCGCGCTGGCGCCTCGCGTCCCAGCTCCTCTCCGGCTGGACGAGCTGGGCGGACGTCGACGTCCAGGACCTCGAGGACCTCGTCGGAGGCGCGCCCGAGGCCGCGTGGGCCCGGGCGCTGTCCGAAGCGCTGGTGCCCGGCGGGCTCCGCCCGCACGAGCTCCGCGCGGTCGACCGCTTCGCGCGTTTCGGTCCGGGTCCGCGCGCGGACCGCCTCGTCGGCGCGACCGAGCTCGTCGCCTCCAGCGTCTCCTTCCAGCTCGTCTGAGCCCGCGTCCCCGATGAACGACCCTCTCCGAACGAAGAGCCTCGACCCGAGCCTTCCCTCGCGCCGGGCGGTGCTCCGCGGCGCCGCCGCGCTCTCCCTGTCCGGCGCCGCTGCGCGTGCGGCGACGCTCCCAGGTGCATCCAGCCCGTCCGGCGACGGGAGCCTCGTCCTCGTGCACCTCTCCGGCGGGCTCGACGGGCTCGTCGCGTGCACGCCGCTCTTCGAAGGGGCGGCGCTCGCGGCGCAGCGTCCGGGGCTCCTCGTGCCGACCGCGGCCTCCGCGGGCGCGCTCCGTGTGCCGGGCGGCCCGGCGCAGCCCGGCGACTTCGCGCTCCACCCGGGGCTGCAGCCGCTCGCGCCGGCCCTCGCCGCCGGTGAGCTCGCGCTGGTCCACGCGGCGGGTTCGGCCGATCCGACCCGGTCGCACTTCGCCGCGCGCGACGCGAACGGCGCCGGCGTCCCCTCGGCTCCGGGCGCGATGCCCGCGGCGGACGGCTGGGTGGCGCGCGCGCTGGCCGCACTTCCCGAGCGCTCGGCCGCAGCACCGCGCGCGCTCGCGCTGGGGTCGACGCTTCCGCGCGCGCTCCGGCGCGCGCCGCGCGCGCTCAGCGTGCGCGACCCGCGCGGCTTTGCGAGCTACGGCATCTCCTCGACGCTCGCGGCGCGGCGTGCGAGCCTCGCGTCGATGTTGGGCGGCGCCTTCGGCGCTCCGGGGTCCGGATCGGGGACGGGGCTCCAGGCCGAGGTCGAGCGCGCCTCTCGCGACGCGCACGCGGCGATCGGCGCGCTCGGCGCCGTCGACTTCGATCGCACGCCGGCGGGCGGTGCGGCCTACCCCGGCTCGCTCCTCGGCCGTCGCATGTTCGACGCAGCCACCGTGCTGCGATCGGGGCTCGGCACCGAGGTGGTGTACGTCGACTCGGGCGCGGACTGGGACGACCACGATCAGATGGGTCCCGTGACGGGTGGGCTGGCCGCGCGGCTCGCGGACCTCGGTCAGGCCCTGGCCGCGTTCCGGACGGATCTCGGCCCCGCCGCGTTCGCGCGCACGACGGTCGCCGTGTTCGGTGAGTTCGGGCGGCGCGTCGACCAGAACGCGAGCGGTGGCACCGACCACGGCCGGGGCGGTGCGGTGCTCGTCCTGGGCGGTGGCGTCCGCGGCGGAAGCGTGCTCGGTGCGTGGCCCGGCCTCGCTCCCGCAGAGCTCGACGACGGCGCGCTCGCGGTCACCACGGACCTGCGCTCCATCCTCGGCGAGCTGCTCGCTGTGAGCTTCGGCGCCGCGAGCGTCGCGCCCGCGTTCCCCGGGCACGTGCCGGCGCGGGTCGGGCTGGTCTAGCCGGCGCGCCGTTCGCTCAGACCGGCCGACGCGCGAGCACGAAGCGGAACCGCGCGCGGCGTCCGGCGGCGCCGGGTACCCGCGCCGCAGCGCGCAGCAGGGCCGCGGCCGTGCGCATCGCGCGCGCGCCGTTCTTGCCCATGTTGCGCGTGCGGAACTCGACCTCGTCGGGCGGCGGCGCGGGCTGGGACCCGTGGCGCGCCTCGACGGCAAGGCCGGCTCGCGTCAGCGCTGCTTCGACCTCGCTCGGCGCGAGCGGTTCGAATGGGCCGATCCCCGGGTCGGGAGCGAGCACGTACTCGACTCCGCGCGGACCGCCGCGCCGCGCCCGCAGCGCCTCGGTCCAGCCGTGGAACGAAGCGGACGACACGTACCCGACGAGAACGGCGCCCCCCGGCCGCACCCAGCGCGCGAGGCGCTCGACCAGCGTTTCCCGGTCCGCGCGCCGCAGACCCTCCATCCGGAAGAGGCAGCTCACCACGTCGTACGCGGCCTCCGCGGGCGGTTCGAACCCATCGGCGGCGCCGGGCCAGGCGAGCGCTGCGCCGCGCGGATGGACGCGCCCGGCGCAGAACTCGGCGACGTCGCGCGTGCGCTCGGCGACGTCGAACCGGAAGCCCTTGCGCTCCGTCGACAGCTTCGCCGTCAGGATCCCGGTGCACGGAAGGACGTCGAGCCAGCTCTGGCGCTCCTCGCCTTCCCGGGGCTTGTCGCGCCCGTCCGGCACGAGCGCCTCGAGCGCGTCGACGAGCGCGCGCTGCTCCCACGAGCGCGGCTTGTTGTGCCGCAGCCCGTTGAGCACGCGCGCGCGCTGGTACGTCGCGAGCAGGTCGGGCTCCCAGTCCTCCGGGTCCGTCGACGACGGGATCGGCCGCCCCGCGTAGTGCTCGTAGTGGGCGACGTGGCTGAAGGGTCGCCGCTTCGGGCCGCGTTTCGGCGTGACCTTCGGGTAGCCGAGCGCCAGGACCGCCACCACGATGCGATCGACGGGGAGGCCGACCTCCTCGCGGACGCGCTCGGCGCCGCCCGTCTGGGTGATCCAGAACGTGCCGAGTCCCAGCGCGTGCGCCGCGAGGCTCATGTTCTGGATGAGCGCGGACGCCGACTGGATGTTGGCCCACGCTTCCTCGGAGAAGTCGCGGCCGTAGCTGACGATCACGTTGACCGGCGCGTTCGCCATCTGCGTCGAGAGCGCGCCCAGCCGCGCGTTGATCGCGGGATCGGTGACCGCCACGAGGTCCCACATCTGGTAGTTGCAGGAGCTCGGCGCCCAGACGCCGGCGTGCAGGACCTGGTCGACGAGCGCGCGCGGCACGGGCTCGTCCGAGAATTTCCGGATCGAGCGGCGGCCGTACAGCACGTCCCAGAAGCCGACGTCCGGCAGGTCGGCGAGGGGCCGGTGGCGTCCTTCGTCGGCGGAGTCGGGGTCGAACCCCGGGTCCCGCGGCGCCGCGCCGTTCGAGGCGCTCGCCGCGGCGTCGGATGCCGCGCCCGTGCCAGAGTCGGGAACGGGGCCGGGATCGGGAAGGGGGTCGGAGCTCATGCGGGGCCTGCCCAGGCCGCGAAGTCTACCCGTCCGGGGTCCCGCAGCACGCAGCCGGAGCTCCCGAGGAGCGTCCTGCGCTCCCCGCGCCGGCGCCGGGCGCGCACGGGCGGGCCGGGTCCGTTCTCCCCGGCTCCGGCCGCGCACGGCGCGGATGGGGGACGTCGGTGCACTACGCTGTGTCCGATGTCCCGCGATCGAACGCTCCGGATCCGACGGGCGGCGCCCCTCGCGCCCGTTGCGCTGGCAGCGCTTGTGGGCTGCCGAAGCAACCTGGACGTCGCGATGGAGGTCGCGACCGCGCGCAACGCGCGGCTCGCCGCGCCGCCGGCGCGCGAACACTTCTTCGTCCGGGACCCCGTCACCGGCGCGCCCGAGCGCGAGGTCAGCGGGCTCTACCGACCCGACGGAGCTCTCATTCGAGACGGCGTCCAGCGGGAGTGGTACCCGGGCGGCGCCCTGCGCGACGAGCTGTTCTTCGAGATGGATACGCCGCGCGGCACCTGGCGGCGCTTCTGGCGCAACGGCGCGCTGCGTTTCGTGCACGAGCACGACCCTCGGCTCCCGACGCCGATGGTCTTCTGGCACCCCAACGGCGTCGTGGCGGCGAAGGGTGAGGCGATCTCCGGCCTCCGCGTCGGCCCCTGGGTCGAGCGCTGGCCGAACGGCGCGCTGCGCTCGAAGGGCGCGTGGTCCGCCGGCAACGAAGCGGGCGAGTGGTCCTACTACGACGAAAGCGGCCGGCTCGTCGAGCGCGGCCGCTTCCGGAGCGGGGTGAAGGTCGGGGAGTGGGAGCGCCCCGGCGTGGCTCACCAGTAGCGGCGTCCCTCGTGCTCGATCCAGCCGTGCTCGTGGCTGCTGTTCCCCTTGGCCTTGTGGGTCCAGTGCACGACGCCACCCTTCGCGTTCCACTCGTATTCGCCGTGGAAGCGGATCGAGTCGCCCTTGCGGAGGGCGTCGATCCGCGGCGCGAGGTCGATGTTGTGGCTGAGCTTGAGCGTGATGCCGTTCGTGAGCTCGACGAGGAAGAGCTGGTGCTGGGAGCCGCGCGTGTCGTCGGGCAGGAGGTGCACGACCTCACCCTCGGCCTCGACGATCACGTCGGAGCGGTTCGCGCGGAACAGCTTCCGGATCTCGTTCGTGTCGTCGCGATTCGACTTCGCGCGCGCGGGCTCGCCGGGGAGGTTCGCGGCCGGCTCTTCTGAAGCGGGCGGCGTCGACTTCGGCGGGGCGCCGGGCTGGGACCCGGCGGACGGCGCGGGGTCGGCGGCGGCGCCGCCAGCTCGGCCGGGGCCTCGGCGACGTCGGTGCTGCCCGCGTCCGCGCTCCCGCCTGTGAGCGCCGACAGGTCGACGCCGGTGAACTTCGCGATGAGGGCGAGGACGGCCGCGCCGACGAGGGCGAGCAGGCCCTTGAGGGTCGTCTTGGGCATCTGGGTCTCGGACATGCGCGCGAGGGTACCGGGCGGGGCGGCCGCGCGCTCGGTGGGGAAGGCCCGCCGGCTGAACGGGTGTTCACCCCGGGGGCGGTTCAGCGCCGCCGCCCGGTCAGTCGGGCGCGGACTCGAGCGATCTCGGACCCGCCGAAGCCCATCCGCTCGAGCGCGGCGCGCAGCCGGAGGCTCCGGCGCAGCGCGCGCGCGGCCGGGCGGCGGGCGCGCGCCTTCGTGCGGAAGACGCGGCGCGTCCCGATCGCGCCGAGGGCGCTGCTCGGGCCGAGCGGGCGCGACGCCCCGGCGGCGCCGCGCTCGGCCCCGGCCACCGCCGATCGGAGGACACGGTGCTGGCGCGCCCGCTCCAGCACGCCCTCCTGGAGCTGCGTGATGCGCACCGTCCGCTTCGACGGGGAGATCGACGGGAACCCAACGCGCTCGACGGTGACGCCCCACGGCTCGAGCTTTTCCTCGAGGTTCGCGTGCAGTGCTTCGTCGAGGCCCTCGAGCGCCTTGATCTCCTGGAACGTCGCTTCGCGCAGGACCTCCTGCACGCCGAGCGTGAGCATGCGCTCCATCGCCGACAGCAGGTCGTCCACCTGGATCAGTGCGCGCTCGACGTCCGTGATGCGGAAGACGAGGTTGGCGTCCGCGACGTAGACGTAGCCCTCGTGGGTCGCCACGCGCTGGGCGGGAAGGTCGAGCGTGCGCGACCGCGTCGGGACCTGACGCACACGCTGGACGAACGGGACGAGGAAGTGGAGGCCGGGTCCGAGCGGAGGCCGCGGGCTGACCCGCCCCAGGGTGAACTTGAGGCCCGTCATGCCGGAGCGCACGGTGACGTTCGTCGCCTTCACGACGGCCATGACCGCCGCGAAGACGAGGTAGAGCACCTCGGTCGAGAGTCCGAAGAGATCCGGCACGGCGCGCGCTCGCGGGTTCAGGAGTTCCCGCCGGATCCGCCCGGCGGCGGACCGCCGCCGGGGCCGAGCGGCGGCGGCTGGTCGTCCTCGTCGTCGTCGAAGGGCTCCGCCTCCTTGGGGTCCTCGAGACCGGGCATCCGTTTGCGGATGGCGCGCTTCTTCTCGTCGTCCTCGCGCTGCTCCTCGGCGCGCTCCTGGAGCGTCTCGAGGCTCGCCGCGTCCGCTGCACGCTCGTCGCGCCGCAGCGGTTCGGCCTCGTCGGGATGGACCGAGACGACCGCGCCCGAAACGAGCGCGACGGCGGCCTCCTCGCTCATGCCGTTCCCGCGGAGATCGCCGTAGAGCCGGCGCTTCTCGCCCGTGAGCAGCTCGAGCTGCGTGATCTCGAGCGTCGTGGGGGAGGGCGAGATGTTGGAGAAGCCGAACTTGAGGATCCGGACGCCCCACTGGTCCTCGACGGGCTCGAGCTCCCGGCGGATCGCGTCGCACATGGCGTCGACGTCCGTGACCGTCTGGCGGGTCTGCCGCGCCACGACCGACTGCACGGCGATCACGACCCGGTTCTGCAGGCCCTTCTCGAGGTCGTCGATCTCGATCAGGGCCTTCCTGAGGTTCACGATCTGGTACACGACCTTGGCGTCGACCTCGTACACGAGGTCGTCGTCGAGCTGGATGACCTGGGGCTCGAGGTCGAGCGTGGTGTGCTTGGTCTCCTCGACGCGGAAGGTCTGGAGGAACGGCCACTTGAAGTGGATCCCGGGACCCACGACGGCGCGGGCGCGCCCGAGCGTGAAGCGGAGCGCGTGCTGGCCGTCGTAGACGATCACGAACAGGCCGGTGACGGCGCCGAGGATGTCGAGGGACATGGGGTTGGGGCCGGATGAGAAGAGCCCGGAGCTCGGAGGAGGGGGAGTGCGGTGCGTGGACGCGGGGTCGGGGCGGCGAGCCGCGCGGTCGGGTCCTTGGAACGGGTCCCGCGGGGCGGACGGGCGAGGCGTCCGGACGCGGGAGGCGCCGCCGCGCCGCCCCGGGCGCCGCGAGGCCCCAAGGGATAGGCGGTCGGAGCCTCGAATGCCACCGCGACGGCGCGCGACTCGGTCCGGTCCAGGGACAGGTGCAGGGACCCCGGTCGAGCCTTGACGGCCCATCCGGCATCCCTACTCTTTTGGGCTCCAATGCGCTCCGGACCCCGGGGCGCGGACTCCGAGAGACGCCCGCGGCCGCACTGTCGTCGCGCGCCGCGCTCCCCCTCTAGACACCGATCGACCCGCCTTCACCGGCCCGCTCCGACCGGCCGGCTCGCCGGTGCGACCCGAGGACTCCGCAGTGGAGTCCCGCGCACCCACGCGACGCCGCGCCGAAGAGGTACGGGACCGACACAAGACCTCGCGCGATGAGCACGACCCTGGAGAAGAAAGACGTCTCGCCCCGGAGCTACGGCGGCAAGAAGAACGACCCGACGCTCAAGCGGAACATCGGGATCATGGCCCACATCGACGCGGGCAAGACGACCGTCACCGAGCGCGTCCTCTTCCTGACGGGCCTCGTGCACAAGATCGGCGAGGTGCACGACGGCGCCGCGACGATGGACTACATGGAGGAGGAGCAGCAGCGCGGCATCACGATCCAGTCCGCCGCGACGACCTGCACCTGGAACGACCACGTCGTCAACATCATCGACACGCCGGGCCACGTCGACTTCACGATCGAGGTCGAGCGCTCGCTGCGCGTCCTCGACGGCGCGATCGCGGTCTTCGACGGCAAGCAGGGCGTCGAGGCGCAGTCCGAGACGGTCTGGCGCCAGGCGAACCGCTACGGCGTCCCGCGCATCTGCTTCATCAACAAGATGGACAAGATCGGCGCGAACTTCGAGTTCAGCGTCGGCACCATCAAGAAGCGCCTCGGCGCCAACCCGGTTCCGATCCAGTACCCGATCGGCGCCGAGAAGGAGTTCAAGGGCTTCGTCGACCTGATCCGCTGGAAGTACATCGAGTTCGTCGAGGACGACAAGGACGCGGGCAAGAGCTACCTCGAGGGCGAGGTCCCGGCCGAGTACGAAGAGGCCGCGCGCGAGGCGCGCAACAACCTCATCGAGGCTGCCGCCGAGGGTGACGACGAGCTGATGAACAAGTTCTTCGAGGGCGAGGAGCTCACCGAGGACGAGATCATCCGCGGCCTGCGCTCGCTCACGCTCCAGCTCAAGGCGTGCCCGGTGCTCGCCGGCTCCGCGCTCAAGCACAAGGGCGTGCGCTTCGCCCTGGACGCGGCGATCGACTTCCTGCCGAACCCGCAGGAGCTCGGTGAGGTGAAGGGCACGATTCCCTTCAGCGAGGAAGAGATCACGCGCAAGCCGACCACGGACGACCACGTGTCGCTCATGGCGTTCAAGACGATCGCCGAGCAGACCGGCGACATGACCTTCGTGCGCGTCTACTCCGGCACGCTCGAGAAGGGCGCCAAGCTGCTGAACCCGCGCACGCGCAAGACGGAGCGCATCGGCCGCCTCGTCCGCGTCCACGCGAACAAGAAGGAGGCCGTCGACTCGGTCCCCGCGGGCGACATCGCCGCGATCATCGGTCTCAAGGACACGGTGACGGGCGACACGCTCTGCGACGACGACAACCCGATCCAGCTCATGAAGATGACCTTCCCCGAGTCGGTCATCTCGATGAAGCTGGAGCCCGAGAAGGCCGCGGACCGCGACAAGCTCTCCGAGATCATCGGCAAGATGATGCGCGAGGACCCGAGCTTCCGCGCCTACACCAACGAGGCCACCGGTGACCTCATCATCGCGGGGATGGGCGAACTCCACCTCGAGATCAAGGTCAATCAGATCAAGAACGACCACAAGTGCGACGTCCGCACCGGCCGTCCGAAGGTCGCGTTCAAGCAGCGCATCAAGAAGACGATCGACCTCGAGGCGCGCCACATCCGCCAGTCGGGCGGCTCGGGTCAGTACGCGGTCATCAGCGTCGAGATCCAGTACGACCCCGAGGTCAACGGCTTCGAGTTCATCGACGGCATCAAGGGTGGCGCGGTCCCGCGCGAGTACATCCCGAGCGTCGAGGCCGGCCTCCGCGAGTCGTTCACGACGGGTGGCAACACCGGCATCCCGTTCGTGTCGACCAAGGCCCGCCTCTACGACGGCAAGAGCCACGACGTCGACTCGTCCGAGATGGCCTTCCGCGCCGCTGCGAACCTCTGCTTCCGTCAGGCGATCGAGGAGAACACGGTCCTGCTCGAGCCGATCATGAGCGTCGAGGTCACGGTGCCCGACGAGTTCGTCGGCTCCGTCGTCGGCGACCTCAACTCGCGGCGCGGTGAGATCGCGGAGATCGTGCACCTCGACGACGACACCCGTGCCGTCCGCGCGATGGTTCCGATCGCCGAGATGTTCGCCTACTCCTCGGCCCTCGCCGGCTCGACCCAGGGCCGCGGCGCGTTCGGCATGGAGCTCGCGGAGTACCGCGACGTTCCGGCGGGCATCGCCAAGAAGCTGATGGAGGAGTGATCCTCCCGGGGGGGCGGCGCTCGTCGCGCTCTCTCCCGCGCGAGAAGCGCCCGCGCCCCGCGGTCATCGCGGGGCGCGGGCGCTTCTTCGTGCTGTCCTGCTCGGTACGCTCGTACCCATGGCGGAGACGATGCGCGCGGAGCCCCTCGAGCCTCTCGGGGACGGGCCCCCGGTCGCCTACGTGCCGGGGATCGACGGCGCCGGCGTCATGCTCTTCGGGACCGAGGCGCGCATCGTAGAGCGCTGGCGGCTGCACCGGTTCCGCTACGTCGGCACGCGCCGCGTCGGAGCCGCGCTCTATCCGGCGCTCGCGGACTCGATCGTCGCGGCGCTGCCGCCCGAACCCACGATCCTCGTCGCGGAGTCGTTCGGCGGCGCGGTCGCGCTCACGGCGGCGCTGCGCGCGCCCGAGCGCGTCCGCGCGCTCCTGCTCGTGAACACGTTCGCGCGTTTCCCGCGCCGCGTCCGCATCCGCGCCGGCGCAGCGCTCATGCCGTTCGTGCCGCACGGGCTCGTGGCGTTCGGCCGCCGGGTCGCGGCGCCGCGCGTCCTGATCCGCCCGCGCCGCGACGCGGCGGCGGAGGAGGCGCTCGCGCGCATGGAGCCCGGGATCCGGAGCGGCGGCTTCCCCGCGCGCATGCAGGCGATCCGGGATCTCGACCTCCGGCCGGAGCTCGGGCGAGTCACGGCGCCCTGCGCGCTCTGCGCGTCGACCCACGACCGTGTCGTTCCGTCCACGCGCACAATGGCGGAGCTCGCGCGCGGCCTACCGGATGCCACGCTCGAGACGCTCGACCGCGCGGGCCACGTCGTGCTCCCCCTCGCGGAGGAACCCTGGCCGGAGAGGCTCGAAGCGCTCGCGCAGAGGCGCCCCGTGTGACGGGCGCGTGCGCCGCCGCCTCGAGGTCGACCGCTAGAAGAGCATGACGTCGCCCGCTTCGAGGCCGGTCGCGTCGTCGGCGGCGGCGGCGTCGCCCTCGTCGAGGGACTCGCTGAGGAACTCGCCGCCTTCCGCGGCCACGCCCGTGAGGCGCAGGATCCGCTTCAGGCGCTGGGACACGAGGTCCTGGACCTGGAGGTCGACGAGCGCCTTGCTCGAGCGCTCGACGATCGCAGCGATCTTCTCGTCGCCGACGGCGAGTGAGCGGTGCGCCGTGTCGCGCAGCTGTTCGGTGATGCCCTCGATGCTCTTGCGTTCGACGTCGTAGCGCTGCGCGAATTCCTCGGTGCCGCCGCGCAGGTCCGCGATCGTCCGCTTCACGTCCTTGAGCAGCGGCATCAGGTCGCGTGCGAGCTGGGACACCTGTTCGTTCGACGCCGCGATGCGATCGCTCAGCTCGCGCATCTCGCCGGCGATGACCATGAACGGGCGGCCCTTCTCGCCGAGCCGCCCCGCCTCGACCATCGTGTTGAAGCACAGGATCCGCGACTGCATCGAAATGCTCGCGACGGCCTGCGCCGCTTCCATGACCGTGCGCGACGTGGACAGCACTTCGTCGGCCACGCCGTCCTGGGCCTCCACCGCGCCCTGGACCTGTGAGATGAAGCCCTCGACGGCCTCGCACTGTTGGTGCAGCACGGTCCCCACGCTGCCGCCCTCGCCGCCCTCGAGCTCCCCGATCTCGCCCCGGATCTCCGCGACGAATTCCTCCGCCCCCTGGACGATCTCGTTCAGGCGGTCGCCGAGCGACAGCGTCGCGGACTCGGTCTCACCGAGCACGCTCTGGATCTCCGACTGGATCTCCCTGAGCTGTTGTTGATCACGCTGTTCCATCGAGGGGCTTGCGTCGTGCGAAGGGGGGCTTTCGGGGGCGTTCTGGGGAAGTGGGGGGCCGCGGTTCAGGCGGCCAGCTTCTCGACGGTCGCGAGGAGCATGTCGGGCTTGAAGGGCTTCACGAGCCAGCCCTTCGCGCCCGCGGCCTTCGCGCGCTGAATGAGGTCCGCGTGCCCCTCGGTCGTGAGCATCACGATCTTCAGACCGCCCTCGATGCGACCGTTCTTGGCGAGCTCCTCGGCGAGCTCGATGCCGTTCATGCGCGGCATGTTGACGTCGAGGATCACGACGTCGATGCCGGCGTCCGCGATGATCTTCTCGAGGCCGTCCTGCCCGTCGACGGCCTCGGCGATGTCGAGGCCGGTCGGCTCGAGTGCGCGGCGCACCTGCTGACGCATGGTGGCGGAGTCGTCGACGATGATGATGCGTGCCATGGCTGTTTCCCGGGTTCGGGTGGGGTCAGTGGTTCGTGCCCGACGCGGCGAGCGCGCCGGGGAAGCGGAACTGGAACGTGGTGCTCGAGCCCTTCTCGGTCTCGAGTCGAATCGTGCCGCCGAGCGCGTCGCAGGCCTCCTTCACGGCCGCGAGCCCGACGCCGCGTCCGCTGAGCCCCGTCGCTTCCTCGCGCGTCGACAGACCCGACGCGAAGAGGGCCTCGGTGGGGTCCTTCTCGGCGAACTCGGCGCCCAGCGCGTCGGCGCGCTCGCGCACGCGCTCCCAGTCGACGCCGCGGCCGTCGTCGGAGAATTCCACGACGAGGTCGTCTCCGCCGTCGATGTACGTGCGGACGGCGATCCGCCCCTGGCTGGGTTTGCCCTGCGCGGCGCGCTCCTCGGGCGTCTCGAGACCGTGGTCCACGGCGTTGCGCACGACGTGCACGAACGAGAGCCAGAAGTCGCCGAAGCGGTCGCGGTCCAGCCGCACGCCGTTGTCCTCGAGCGCCACGTCGATCTCACCGCGCTCGAGTCGCTCGGCGAGGGCTCGGGCCTGCGCACCGATCTCTTCGAGGCGCGTGGACGTTCGTTCGAGCGTGGCGCGCGTGAGTTCCGCGGCGATCGACGCGTGCTCGGCGCCGTCGATGACGAGGTCGAGGATCCGGTCGAACTCGTCGCGGCCGAGGACGACGGCACCGGGTCCGCCGCCCTTCGAAAGGAGGTCTTCGACCGTCGATTCGATCGCGGTCCAGCGCTCGACGAGCGACTGCAGGCCCAGGTCGACCGCCTCCTCCTCGTGCGCCTCGATGGCGGTCTCGAGCCGGTGCGCGCCGCTCGCGATCGTCTCGAGCCCGAAGAAGCCTGCGTTGCCCTTGAGCGTGTGCAGCGGTCGCTTGGCCGCCGGAGCGTCCTCCGGGAGCGAGTCCTGCACGCGCTCCATGAGGCGCCGGGACTCGACGACGAAGCGCTCCAGGCCCGGACGGTCCGCCAGCGTGCGCTGGAAGAGCGCCATGGTCTCGCGGTTGTCCTGCTCGAGCGCGCGCGCGGCGACCTCGGCCGTCACGTCGCGCAGAACGACGAAGACGGACTCGAGCTCGCCGTTCGCACCCGTCATCGGCTCGTACTCGAGCGAGTAGAGCGCGCCGTCGGCCTCGAGACAGCCCGGGAGCTGGTCGAGCACGACCTCCAGCGGCATGAAACCCTCTTCGAGGCTCTCCCACGCGAGCGCGAGCCAGGCGCCGGACTCCTCGTTCCGACGGCCGAGGTAGGACGCGAGCGTGTCGCTCTCCTGGATCGGACCGAAGCGGTCCGTGAGGAGCAGCGAGGCCTCGCCGTGCAGCGTGCCGTCCAGGCCGGCGACCACCAGACCCTCGCCGACGTTGTCGAGCACCAGTCGCATCGAGCGGTTGCGCGCGTCGAGCTCCGCGGTGCGGGCCGCCACCTGCCTCTCGAGCCCGATGACGTTGTCGAAGAACGTGCGCGCCATGAAGCAGGCCACCGGCGTCTCGAGCACGACGAAGGCTGCGTGCACGAGGACGACCCAGAGCGGGGCCTCGTAGTTGAAGACACTCGCCGGCGCCAGGAACCAGAGCGCCAGGTGGTGCACCGCCACCGTCGCCGCGCCGACGATGACCACCATCGGATTCCCGAAGACGGCCAGCATCGCCAGGAGGGCGAAGAAGTAGAAGTGCATCTCGATCTGCACCGGCCCCTGGCCGACGTGCACGAGCACACCGCCCATGCACATGGCGGTGAAGCCGAAGACGCACGAGCGCGTGCGCTCGTTCTCGAGTACGCGCAGCGCGACGACGGGCACCAGGAGAACCGCCGCGCTGAGGAGCGCGGCCGCGACCGGGCCCGTGCCGTTGAGCGCGGCGAGCGCCGTGAGGATCGGGACGTGCGCCGCGAAGAACCACATCGCGTAGCGGTTCATCCTTGCGACGTGCTTCCGCTCGAACGCCGTCGGTTCGCCGGGGAGGCGGACGTGGTCGACCAGGCGCGCGAGCGGGCCGCGCGCCGGGGCGGTGCGGGGATCGGCTTCGGTGTTCATGGGATCGGGTGGGTGCGCGGGAAGGGGAGAGAGAGGAGCGCACGGCTCGGCGCCGGTCAGTTCTTGATGCGGAGCGGGTCGAGCATCCGCTCGAGGTCCGCGGTCGCGCCGCAGCCGAGCACGGGCAGGGCGGCAGGGGGGGGCCCTTCCGCGCAGGCGGCGATGATCTCGAGGTCGCGGACGTCGAGACCCTGTTTGCGGCTCGTGTAGCCGCCGACGTACTCGACGCGACCGCTCTCGGCGTCGAGCACCGTCAGGGCCGGCGCTGCGAACGAGCCGAAGCGCGCCTCCGCCGACGTCTGCGTCTCCGCTTCGACCACGAACCCGCGCGCCTCGAGGGCGCGCGCGAGGGAGTCGTCGTCGCCGACCAGCACGACGTTCTCCGCCGCGCCCGCGGGTCGCTCCGACCGCGCGAGGTGCTCTGCCACGCGCTGTGAACAGCTGCAGTCCGCGTAGAGGAAGTGCACGACCGCGAGGTCGGCGCCCCGAGCGCGCGCTCGCCGCAGTGCGGGCGACGCCGAGTCTGCGCTCGCGCGCGGCGCGGGCAGCGGGGCGATGTGCCCGACCATCAGGGACGACACGCCGAGCGTGACGAGCGGGATCCAGACCGCCAGGAACCCCTTCCCGGCGACCGTGCGCAGGCGGCTCCGGCCCGTGGTCGTTTCGTGCTGCATGGGGACTCGACCTCGGATCAGAAGAAGAGCGACTCGCCCTGGTCGGCGACGTGCTCCATGCAGTCGCCCTCGAGCAGCGCCACCTCGCGCGGGCAGTGGTAGTCGAGCCACACGTGGATGCCCGTCTCCTCGGCGTTCGACGGGGCCACGACGAACGCGCCGGCGCTGCTCGGATCCCGCTCGGTGCCGCACACTTCGATCGCGAGCCCGCGCAAGGAGAGGGGCGTCGAGAGGGTCGCGTGGACACCGCGCCGGGACCAGCAGCGCTTCACGTGCCCGACGATCAGGTTGGCGAGCTCACCGAGCGAGTCGTGCGCCGCGAGCGCGTCGTCGGGGTCGACGCCCGCCTCGCGCGCGACGCGGGCGAGCCCCGGCCGCGACGCGGCCAGTCCGAGCGTGCCGCGCACCTCGTGCCCTGCGAAGCCGATCACGGCGACGGCGGTCAGGGCTCCGCTGGCGTCCACGCCGGGTTCCGCCGGCGGGACGAGATCGCGCACGGCTTCTCCGACGGCGCGTCGGGTCAGGGAGTCGAAGGGGCTGTTCGGGTCCATGGGGCGTGGGTGGAAGACGCTGCAGGCCTCCGCCACCGGGTATCCCCGTAGTTCGGGCGCGCTTCCTGCCGTTCTTGAGGGCGTTTCCCCCGACCCTCCGGTCCCCCGGAGCCGCCCCGCTGGGATGCTGCATATAGGGGAATTCCCCTGGATCGCATCAGGCCGTCGCGCCGCCCTGCCGAAAGACCAGGCGCCGCACCCTTTCTCCGAACGCTTGCCATGAAAGCCATCGTCACCGACGACTCGAAAGCCACTCGCATGATCCTGCGCCGCCTGCTCGAGGACCTCCGCTTCGAGGTCACCGAGGCGGTCGACGGGAACGAGATGCTCGAGCTGCTCGCCGAGCTCGAGGTCGACGTCGCACTCGTCGACTGGAACATGCCGGGTCCGAACGGGACGGAGGTGATCGAGGCGATGCAGGAGAACCCGAAGCTGCGCGCCGTGCCCGCGATCCTCGTGACGGACGAGACCCAGAGCGAGCGGATCGAGGGCGCCCTGCAGGCGGGGGCGAAGGCGTTCCTCGCCAAGCCCTTCCGCATCGAGTCCCTGCGCACGACGCTCCAGGAGATCGGCGTCGAGATCTGACCGCGGTCGCTGGACCCCGTACGACGCCCCGGATCCGGCCCGCGCGCCGGGGCCCGACCTCGCGTCGGGGCCCTTCCGATCCTCCCCGGACGACCGTCCGGGCGTGAGCGCATGCCGCCCCGACCGGCCGCGCGCGGATTCCCGCGCGTCGACCGCTGGCGTTGCGCCCCGCGCGCGGGCAGCATGCCGCCATGACCCACACGGCCAAGCGGCGCTGGAGCCGCGAGCTCGAAATGGAGGTCGACGGGATCGCGTACGACTCCGCCGGACCCGTCCTCCTCCACGGCTACGACCGACCCGCGGGAGGGAAGTGGCTGGACGACGTGATTCCCGGCAAGCTCGGCGCGTTCGACCGGCACACCGGCGAGCGGCTCTGGATCGCCCCGTGCGAGGTCGGCTACGGCCGCGGCTTCGGCGCGGGCATCGGACAGAAGGGCCAGGTCGTGGTTCTCGGTCCGAGCCAGGGGGGCCACCGCATCGTGCGCATGGCGGTCGCGGACGGCGAGCTTCTGGAGGCGGCGGACATCGAGCCCTTCGACGACGCCGTGGTCGGGCCCGAGGTCGTCGTGTGCAGCAATCCGCAGTCCGTCCTCGGCCTCGACACGGTGTCGCTGGACGAGCGCTGGCGCTACGCCCGCGAGGGCGAGCGGTACCACGGCCTCGCGCGACTGGGCTCGTCGGTCTTCGTCGTCGTGTCGACGCCTCGCACCGGCAAGTACGGCGTGCTCCGGCTCGACGCCGCGACGGGCGAGTTCAACGGACACCTCGTGGAGCCGACGCTGCCGGTCATCCGCGATCTGGCAGCGACCACGGGAGCCGTCGGGATCGTGACGAGTGAGCTCGAGTTCCTCCTCGGGGACGGCGACCGCATGGACTTCATGCTGCAGCTCGCCTCGCACCCGGACGAAGGGCCGCGCGACACGCTGAGCATCGCGGCGCTGCGCCCGGACGAGGGCGCGGGTGCGCCGCCGCTCTGGTACCGGATCCTCGAGACCAAGCCCGTCGACGAACTTCCGGACGTGTCCCTCACGGGCGACAGCGGCAAGTTCTACGTCGAGCGCCGCGCGCTGCTCGCGGCCGTCGACGCGATGACGGGCCGTCCGCTGGGGGACTGGACCGTCCCCGGGCTCGACGAGAAGATCGCGTGGACCGTCGTCGACGGTGCGGGTCTCCTCGCGGAGGAGACCCGCGTGTCGGTCTTCGAGCTCCCCGCCTGACCGCGGAGAGCGGGCCCGGGCCCGGGCCGGGACCGGCGCTCGTGCCGTGTCGACGGGGGGCGTCCTGCGCGCGCCGTGAACGGCGGGCGCGGAGCGCAGGTGCTCGCGCCCCACGATCGCGCCGATTTGTGGTCCCATGTCGGCGTCCGGTGCCGCCGGACCTCGACCTCGAGCGCCGGTGGTCGGTCGGGCTCGCCCGCGCGATCCCGCGACCCTCCTGCGCTGCCCCGCTCCACCGGGCGCTCCCCTGCGCCCCGAAAATCGCCGGTGCCCCGACGATCGCCGGCGCTCCTCCGCGAGCTCCGCACTCCACTCGACGTGACTGCTCAACCCATCCTGGAGACCCTCGCGAAGGAGTTCTCCACCGACGTGCCCTCCGTCCAGGCCGCGTTCGAGATGCTCGACGCCGGCCTCTCCGCACCGTTCATCGGACGCTTCCGCCGCGCGCGCACCGGCGCCATGTCCGAGGTTCACGTGCGGCGCCTCCAGCGGCGCCGCGAGGAGCTCCAGGAGCTCGACCGGCGCCGCGGCACGATCCTCCGCGCGCTCGAGCGCTCGGACGACGTGCCGGCGGCCGCGCTCGACAAGGTGCGCGGGTGCATGGACCGGTTTGAGCTCGAGGACCACTACGTGCCGTTCCGACGGCCCGAGCCCGAGGTCCAGCTCGCACTCGACCGCGGCCTCGGCGCACTCGCCGACCTGATCGTTGCGCCGGTCCCGAAGGACAAGCGCAAGAAGACGCCGGAGGAGAGCGCGGGCGACGCGCGGGGCGGTGCCGACGAGACGCGGTCGATCGAGGTTCCCGCCGAGGGCGCCGAGGGCACGCCGCCCGCCGCGCCGCTCGACGCTTCGCCGGCGGCCAGCGCCGACGAGACCCCGGCGCCGGACGCGCAGCCCTCGTCGGACGAAGGGTCGTCCTCCGAAGCCGGGTCCACTTCCGAGGCCGAGTCCACCTCGGATGCAGGGTCCACCCCGCAAGCAGAATCCGCGCCGGCGCCCGAGGCGGCGCCGACGGAGACTTCCGCCGGGGAGGAGTCGACGTCGGACGCCGCCGCAGCTTCGGCGGCGGCCGAGTCGTCCGCGGCCGAGTCGTCCACGCCCGAGTCGTCCGCGCCCGAGTCCACCGCGGATGCTTCCGGGGCCGACGCCCCCGTGCAGCAAGCCGCAGCCGAGCCCGCGCCCGCCGCGGAAGGAGCGACGACGAACGAGGAGGCCGCGCCCGCGTCCGCGCCAGACTCCGGCGCTGCGCCGGAGAGCGCGGGCGATGCGCCGTCACCCGCGAGCGAGGCGTCCGCTCCGGCGGCGTCCGCGACGCCGACGCCGCAGCCGGAGCCGCTCGTCGTGACGGCGGCGCTCGCACAGCTCTGCGCTCCTTTCGTCGATCCCGACAAGGGCGTCCACACCGAAGCGGAGGCGCTCGCGGGCGCCGTGCGGATCCTGTCCGACCGCATCGGCCGCGACCCCGCGCTGCGCGGGTTCGTCCGCCGCGTGATGCGCAAGAAGGGCGTGCTGCGCGTGCGCGCGCTCGTCGACGAGAAGAAGGCCGGCCGCCACAAGAGTCTCCTGAAGCTGAAGGCGAAGCTCCCGCAGCTCCAGGGCCACAAGCTCACCGCGATCCGCCAGGCCCAGAAGGAGCGCGCGATCAACACGTTCGTCGAGCTCAGCCCCAAGGAGGTCCTCGGCCGCGTGCGCGGCGCGCTCGGAAAGCACACTGCGCCCGACTTCGGAGCGCTGCTCGACGACATTGCGAAGAAAGCGCTCCAGCAGCGCCTGCTCCCCGTTGTCGAGGAGGACATTCGCCTCGAGATCAAGGAACGCTGCGACGCCGAGGCCACGCGCTTCATCGGCGCGCACGTGCGTCAGATCCTCGTCACTCCCTTCTTCGGGCGACAGCCGGTCTGCGGCGTCGACGTGAGCGCGAAGGGCGACCTCGCGCTCGCGGTCCTCGACATGCACGGCGCGCTCGTCCACGAGCAGCGGATCGAGACCGGCGAGAAGGACGAGCAGGCGCTCGGCGCCGAGCTCGGCGCGCTGCTTGACGCTCACGCGGTCGACGCGTTCGCCGTCGGTTCCGGCAAGTCGGCCCGGGCCGCAGGTCACCGCGTCCGCACCGCGCTCCGCGCCGCGCAGCGCAGCGTGCCCGTGATGGTCGTGAACGATGCCGGCGCGACGAGCTACGCCAATGGCGCGCGCGCGCGCGCAGAGCTGCCCGAGGCCTCGATCCCGACGCGCCTCGCGATCACGTTCGGGCGCAGGCTGCAGGACCCGATCGCCGAGTTCCTCAAAGTCGACGCGAAGCAGCTCGGCATCGGGCCCGAGCAGCGTCTGCTCACCAAAGCGGGCCTGCGCCGGGTTCTGGACGACGCGGTCGCTTCGGCCGTCGCGTTCGTCGGCTGCGACTTCGACACCGTGCCGCGCTCGGTGATCGAGGCGCTGCCGGGTCTCTCGGCCGAGTCCGCCGCTCGCCTCGCCGACAAGCGCGACGCGGGTGAGATCGAGTCGCGCGAGCAGATCCGGGCCGAGGGCATTCTCTCCGAGGCCGAGTGGGTGAGCGTCGCCGCTTTCCTCCGTATCCGTCGCTCGCCCGAGCCGCTCGACCGCACGACGCTGCACCCCGAGCAGTACTCGCTCGCGCGCCAGCTCCTCGAGAGCGCCGGTGGAAGCGTCGAGGAGTCGCTCGGCCGACCCGGTGCGACCAAAGGGCTGCGCCGCCAGTCGTTCGAGGTGGACGAGTTCACCTGGCGCGATCTGATGCGCGAGCTGAGCTTCCCCGGGCGCGACCCGCGCGGCCGCAACCGCTCGCCCGAGTTCGTCTCGGACGCGACCGACCCGATCCGGCTCCAGCCGGGGCGGGTCGTCGAGGGCGTCGTCACGAACGTCGCGAGCTTCGGCGCGTTCGTCGACATCGGCCGCAAGCAGGACGCGATGGTGCACATCTCGCAGATCGCGACGCGGTACGTGCGCGACGCGCGTGAGCTTCTGTCGATCGGACAGTCCGTGCGCGCTCGGATCGTCGACTCGAGCTCGGCGCGTCTCACGCTGTCGCTGAAGGACGTGCCCGCGCCGGAGAAGGCTGCGGGCGGCGGCCGCGGTGGCGCGCGCGGCGGCGGCGGAGGCGGCGGCGGCCGCGGACGCGGCGGCCGCGAACGCGAGCGCGAGCGCGAGGTGGCCAAGGGCCCGGCCGGACGGATCTGGCGCCGGGACGGCGCCGCGGGTGCGGCGACGACGCGGGGTGGCTCGCGCCGCGGCGGTTCGAGGCGCGGCGGCCGTGGAGGCCGGCCGGAGCGCGGTGAGCGCGTCGACCTGGCGAAGCTCAACGCCTCCTCGAAGGCTCCGTCGAACAACCCGTTCGCCCACTTCTTCAAGAAGGACGACGGGCCGGCGGAGGCACCCGCGAAGCCCAGTGCGCCCGCGAAGCCCAGTGCGCCCGCGAAACCGGAGGTCCCCGCGGCGCCCGAGGTTCAGGCGAAGCCCGACGCGCCGGCGGCGGTCGAGCCGAAGACGGAAGGCGCTTCCGAAGAGTGAGCGCCCGCGACTGAGTGCCCGCGACTGAGTGCCTGGGACCGAGCGCCCGGGACCGAGCGACCGGGACCGAGCGGCGCGGTGGGAGAGGCCTTCCCCCGTACGAACGAGAGGAGGCCGCGGGTCGCCCCGCGGCCTCCTCTCGTTCGCATGGTGCGGCGCGGTCGCCGGGTGGGGGAGCAGCGCTTCCCCGCGGGAGCGTCAGAGGTCGCCGCCCCCGAGCTCCGGGAAGAGCGGCGGCGTGATGTCCGCGAGGTTCGCGCGGCCCGAGTCCATGTCGTCGATGAGCTCGAGGCCCTCGCGCGGGATCGGCGGCGCGGGCTCATCCGCGCGCGTAGCCGGCTCCTCCGCGCGCGCAGCCGGATCATCCTCGCGCGGGGCCGCGGGCACGGCGGTGAATCCGGGCAGGAGAGTGGGCGCGCCGGGCATCGCCGCCGGCGGCTCGATCGGCTCCGGGAGCACGGGCATGGCGGGGAGCGCGGCTTCGGGCGCGTTCTCGTCGAGCTCGGCGGGGAGCGCCGGAGCGCTCGCGTCGACGGCCGTGAGGCCCGGCTCGACCGCCTCCGTGGAACGCGGGGCATCGGACGCGGCCGCGCGCTCCTCGTCGCGGCGGGCGGTCAACTCGGTGAGCTCCGCTACCGCGACGCGCAGTCCTGCGAGCTCGCCGCGGATCAATTCGAGGTCCTCCGTCCCGGACGCGTCCTTCTCGTCCGTCTGCGCCTGCTCGACCTTTTGGGCGACGGCCTGAACGGCCCCGAGCATCTCCTTGCGCGCAGCGTCCATGCGCTTGTCGACGCGCGCGCCGAGCTGGTCGAGGCTCGCGGCGAGGCGGAACATCGGGTCGCTGGCCTCGCCCGCGCCCGGCGCGCTGTTGGAGCGCGACTCCGCCATCTCGCGGCGCGTCTCGTGGACGTCCGCGCGGACCGCGTTGACCTCGACCTGGATGCCGCCGAGGATCGCCGTCAGGGACTCGATCTCGGAGGTGACGTGGTCGGCGACCGCGTCGAGCGAGGGGCCCGCGCCGCCGCTCGCGCGGGCGCGCCGCTGCCCGCGCAGCGCGAGCCCGACGCCCGCGATGCCGGCGCCGAAGAGGAACAGCGGGCCCTTGTCGAGCCCGATGCGCTCCATCGTCTGGACGACCGATCCCAGTGCGGCGTTCGGCGGAACGGTGGCGAGCGCGACGGCGAGCGCCGAGAGGCCGCCTCCGAGGGCGGTGAGGCCGGTCGGCAGCACCCCGGTCAAGGGGCTCTCCGTCGGCTGGAAGGATTGAATGCTCCGCTGGGCGGGCTGTCCTTGGTTCGGCATTCCGTTCGGTCCTTGGAGGAGACGTCGGACCGCGCGTCCCGCGCGGCCAGGATCGTGGGCGCACCGGTCCCCGTGGATACACGAGTCCCCCAATGGCCCCCAGGGCTCCGTCGGCGGGCGCTCGGGGCGATCTTGACGCGAACCCCGGGCCGCCTCTCAGCCCGGAACACGGCGTCCCTTCCAGCTACACTCCCGGCCCGCCATGCCCTTCATCCCCGGTCACTCGGTCTCCCCCGGCCTCGCGCTCGGTCCCGTCCACGTCGTGCGCGCGCGCCCCGGCAGCGCGCCCACGTGGTCGCTCCGACCCGACGAGGTCGACTCCGAGGTGAAGCGCCTGCGCACCGCGATCGAAGCGGTCCAGGAGGTGCTCTCGATCCGAGAGGCCGGCGTCGCAGCCGCCGTGGGGGATCGCGACGCGGGGATCCTCGCGGTGCACCGGATGATCCTCGACGACCCGGGCGCGCGCGAGGAGGTCGACGCGGCGATCCGGAGCGAGCGGATCAACGCGGAGGCGGCCGTCGAGCGGCTCGTGGGGCGCCTCGAGGAGACGATGGGTCGACTCGAGGGGGACTCTGTGCGCGGCTACGCGGCGGACGTCACCGAGCCCTGGCGCGCCGTCGTCGCAGCGCTCCTCAAGAGCGACCAGGAGGCCACGGCGCGCGCCGAGGCGAAGCTCGTGATCGCCGCCGTCGAGCTGACGCCGGAGGCCGTGACCTTCCTGCCGCGCGAACGGATCCTGGGCGTCGTGACCGAATCCGGAGGCCGCTTCTCCCACGGAGCGGTCCTCGCGCGCTCGTTCGGGATCCCCTGCGTCGTCGGCGTCCCGAACCTGCTCGCGCGGCTCGAGCAGGACATGCCGGTGTTCGTCGACGGCGACCGGGGCGGTGTCGTCCTCGACCCCGACGAGGACGCACGCGCCGAGTTCGAGCGCGCGCTGCAGGGCCGCGACGCGTACGCCCGCGTGATGGAGGCGCACGCGGCGCAGCCCGCGGTGTCACCCGACGGCCGGCGCACGTCGGTGATGGTCAATCTCGAGAGCGTGCGCGACGTCGACGCCTTCGACGTCGAACGCTGCGACGGGACCGGGCTGCTCCGAACCGAGTTCCTCTACCTGGAGCGCACGGCATTCCCGAGCGAGGAGGAGCAGTTCCGGATGTACCGGCGCGTCGTCGACGCGATGAAGGGTCGGCCCGTGACCGTTCGTACGCTCGACATCGGGGGCGACAAGCGGCTGCCCTACTTCACTACGCCGAACGAGGCGAACCCGGCGCTCGGCTGGCGTGGCCTGCGCGTGACCTTGCAGTGGCAGGACCTGCTCCGCGTGCAGCTCCGCGCCGCGATGCGCGCGGCGGAGTTCGGGCCGGTTCGGATCCTCCTCCCGATGGTCAGCTCGGCGGACGAGGTCGACGCGGTCCACGTCATCTTCGACGAGACGCGCGAAGGGCTCCTGCGCCAGGGCTACGCGATCCCGGACAACATCGACGTCGGCGTCATGGTCGAGGTGCCTTCGACGCTCTGGATCCTCGAGGACCTCTTCGAGCGCGTCGATTTCGTCAGCGTCGGGACGAACGACCTCGTGCAGTACCTCCTCGCGGTGGACCGGGACAACATCTTCGTCTCGGACCTGTACGAACCGCTGCACCCTGCCGTCGTCCGGGCCCTCGCGCACATCGCGAGCGCCGCGCGGGCGGCCGGCAAGAGCGCGTCGGTGTGCGGCGAGATCGCAGGGGAGGAGGCGATCGCGGTGATGCTGACCGGCTTCGGGTACGACTCGCTCAGCGTGAGTCCGAGCAGCCTCGCAGGCCTGAAATTCGCGCTGTCGTCGATCCCGACGTCGACCGCAGAGGAGCTGAGCGCCGCCGCCGTGCGGGCTTCGACCGCCGCTGAGGTCCGAGAGGCCCTGGACGGGGTCCGCGAGGAGCTCAGGAGGGCCGTCCGAGCCCGGGATCCGGGGGCGGACCCGATCCTCTGACTGGACCGGGGAGTCTGAGCGCTACACTGACGGCAGTCTGCCCTGCCACCGCACGCCGCTCGCCGCGGATACCTGCCAATGGTGAATTCCTTCCCGCCGCAGTCCGGAGGACCCTCCCCCTCGCCAGGGGAGCCTCCGACGGAACGCGACCCTTCGGGCCCGAGAAGCCCACGCTCGTCCCACTCTCACCGTCCGACCGACGTCGACCTCTCGCACGAGGACGCCGCTCCGGCCACCGCCCCGCCTGGCGCGGAGTCGGGCCACAGCGGTCGTCCGGTGGAGTGGACCGACTCCAAGGTCGACGTTCTCAGGCGCCACTTCGGCTCGCGCGACGAGCTCTTCCTAGCGCGTGAACTCGGCTGTTCACCGGAGGAACTCCTCGCGAAGGCGTGGGAGATCTTCGACGAGCCCGCCCGCTCCGGCACGTGGTCCGAAGGGGACGTCGACCAGCTCCGGCGCTACCTCGGCGTTGCCGAGCCGGGCCTGATCGGCCGGATCATCGGACGCTCCGAGGAGGACGTGAACCGCAAGATCGTCGCGCTGTCCCTCGAACTCACGGCGGAGGCCTTCTCCGTCGACGAGGTCGTGTCGTTCAAGCGCCTGTACGGCACTCGGACGGACGAGGATCTCGCGCTGATCTTCGGGCGCACGGTTCAGACGATCGCGAGCGCCGCGACCGAGCTGTGCCTGTCCAAGGACAAGGCGTTCCTGAAGCGCCACGGCGACCAGCCCAAGCCCGTGCGGATGCCGCGCTGGAGCGAGCCCGAGCTCGCCGAGCTGCGCGAGCTCTACCCGCAGACGAGCAATCTCGACATCGCGAAGAAGCTCGGACGCAGCGTGAAGAGCGTCGTGTCCAAGGCGCACAACCTCGGCCTCAAGAAGGACAAGGCGCGGCTCCAGCAGATGGGCCGACAGAACGTGCGCTTGCGCTACAAGCGGTACGACTGATCGAGCGCCGGCCGCGCGCCGCTTCGGCCCGCGGTCGGGAGCTCGGACGACGAACGGAGGCCCGTCGACGCCGGAGACCCAGTCGAGGCCGGGATTCCAGTCGAAGCCGGGCCCCGGCGGCGACGGTCACGACCGCCGCGGCCGCCGCCGCGCGGCGAGATACTGCGGCGGCCAGTGCACGCCGCTCGCCTGACCGGCGGCGTTCGCGCTGCGGAGCGTCAGGTGCGGGTCCTCGAGGTGCGGCCGCGCCATCGCGACGAGGTCAGCACGTCCCGCCACCAGCACCGTGTTCGCGTGGTCGATCCCCTGGATCGCGCCCACCGCCTGGACGAGGACGTCCGCCTCGTAGCGGATGCGCTCCGCGAAGGGAACCTGGTACATGCGGCCGTACACCGGCACAGCGTCGGGGATGTTGCCGCCGCTCGACACGTCGATGACGTCGACGCCGCGCTCGACCAGCATCGAGGAGAACGCGACCGAGTCGTCCACGGTCTGACCCTCGGGCTCGATCCAGTCGGTGGCCGAGATCCGCACGAAGAGCGGCCGGTCCGCCGGCCACGCGGCGCGCACCGCCTCGACGATCTCCAGCGGGAACCGCGCGCGGTCCTCGAGGCGCGCGCCGCCGTACCCGTCGTCGCGGTCGTTGACCCGCGGCGAGAGGAAGCTCGACAGCAGGTATCCGTGCGCCGCGTGGACCTCGACCGCGTCGAAGCCGGCGCGCAGCGCCCGCTCGGTGGCCTGCACGAACTCGTCCCGGACGCGGTCCATGTCGGCCCGGGTCATGGCCCGCGGCGCGGGCGCCCCGTCCAGGAACGGCCGGCCCGTCGGCCCCAGCGCCTCCCAGGCGTCGGACCCGACGAGCGGCGCGTCGCCCTCCCAGGGCCGCGAGTAGCTCGCCTTGCGGCCCGCGTGCCCGAGCTGGAGCCCGACGCGCGCCCCGGAGTGCTCGTGCGCGAACGCGACGATCTCGGCCCAGCGCCGCTCGTGCTCGTCCGTGTAGATCCCGGTGCAGCCGTGGGTGATGCGCCCCTCCGCCGACACGTTGGTCGCCTCGGTCCAGAGGAGCCCCGCGCCGCCGATCGCGCGCGCGCCGTAGTGCACGTCGTGCCAGCGGCCCGGCGTGCCCTCCTCCGCGCTGTACTGGCACATGGGGGAGACGACGACGCGGTTCGAGAGCTCGAGGTCGCGGACGCGCAGCGGCGCGAAAACGGGCTCGACCATCTCGTCGGGATCGACGCCGCTCGCCTCGGCGAAGCGCACGCGCGCGCTCTCGACGAGCTCGGGGTCGCGCGCGCGCAGGTTCTCGTACGTGATGCGCTTCGAGCGCGTCATCAGGTTGAACGTGAAGAGCGTCGCGTCCTGCTCGAGGTAGCGCGCGGAGTGCTCGAACCACTCGAGGCTGATCTGTGCCGCCTTCTGGGTCTTGATCACCTCGACGTGGCGCGCGTCCTGGTACGCCCGGAGGGCCGACGGGACGTCGACCGTTCCGGCCGCGCTCCGCGCGCTCTCCAGCGCGTCGACGAGCGCGATCGAGTCCTCCATTGCGAGCTTCGTGCCCGAGCCGATCGAGAAGTGCGCGGTGTGCGCAGCGTCGCCGAGGATGACCGTCTTGCCGTCCACCCATGCCCCGCAGCGCACGGTGGGGAACACGCGCCAGATCGAGCGATTCGTGAGAACGTCGTAGCCCTCGAGGTGGTCCGCGAAGAGCTCCGACACGTAGTCGACGGTGCGGGCCTCGTCGTCCTCGTCGAGGCCTGCGTTCTTCCAGGTCTCCTCGGTGCACTCGACGATCCACGTCGAGCGCGGTTCGTCCCCGCGCTCGAACGGATAGGCGTGCACGTTGAAGACGCCGTGCTCGTTCTCGCGGAAGATGAAGGTGAACGCGTCGAGCGGCTTGTCCGTGCCGAGCCAGCAGAAGCGGCAGCGGCGCCAGTCGACCTCGGGCTCGAACACGTCGGGCGAGGCCGCGCGCACCGCGCTGTTGATGCCGTCGGCGGCGACGACCAGGTCGTACGTCTCTTCGAGCGCCGCGCGCTCCGCCTCGGTTTCGTAGAAGAGCCCCGTACCCAGCTCCGCCGCGCGCTCGTGGAGGATCTCGAGCAGTCGCTTGCGCGCGAGCCCGCAGAAGCCGTGCCCCGTCGACGTCACCTTCGCGTCGCCGACGAACGTGTCGATGTCCGTCCAGTAGGCGAACTCGGCCTGGATGCGCGCGAAGCTCTCGGGGTCCGCTGCCTCGACGTTGCCCAGGGTCTCGTCGCTGAAGACCACGCCCCAGCCGAACGTGTCACCGAGCCGGTTGCGCTCGTAGACGTGCACCTCGCAGTCGGGGAAACGTCGGCGCGCGAGGATGGCGGTGAAGAGCCCACCCGGGCCTCCGCCGATAACAGCGATCTTCATGCGCGGAAGGATATCCGCGCCCCAGCCTGGGACGCCAAGGGGCTTACGAGCACCGCGGCGAGGGAGCGCGCCTCACATCCGAACAGCCGGCGTGTCGCTCCGAGCCACTCCCGGATCGACCTGTGCCCTCGCCCCCGACCGAGCCGGTGAGAGCGCACTACGATGCGAAGGTGCCGGTCCCCCGCCTGCTCCACGGCGTATCCACGCAGTCCTCGCTTCCTCTCCCTTCAGGCATGAAGTCCAGCCCCCTTTCCGTCCCGCTCCGCGGCGCTGTGATCGCCGCGCTGCTCCCCCTCTTCACCCTCGGGTGCCAGACGGGCCTCTACGACGACACCGACGGGGGCACGAACCCGCTCGCCTCCGACCGTGGCCCGGGCGCGGCCGCCGAGGCCTCCGATGGCGACGCGGCTCCCGCGCCCGAGGCGCGCGAGGTGCTCCCGCCGATCGCGGACGGGCAGAAGTACTCGATGGCGTTCCCGACGGGCGACCGGTCGACGAGCGCCGTTCTCCTCGAGAAGGAGATGCCTGCCGAGGTGATCCTCGGCGTCCCCTTCGAGTACCGCATCGAGGTGCAGAACCTCACCGAGCTCGCGCTCGAAGAGGTGCAGGTCGAGGACCGTATCCCGGCCGGGCTGAGCGTCGATTCGACGCAGCCGCCGGCGCGCGTCGTGGGGGACAAGGCCGTGTGGGACCTCGGGGCGCTGCCCGCCGGTTCGACGAAGACCCTCACCGTCAAGGGCGTTCCCTCCGAGATCGGCGCGCTGAAGACCTGCGCCACGGTCCAGTACGAATCAAAGCTGTGCGCGAGCACGAACGTCGTCGCGCCCGCGCTCGAGGTGCTGCTCACGGCGCCGGCCGAGGGCCTCGCGTGCGACCCGCTCGACGTCACGGTCAAGGTGACGAACGCCGGCACGGGGGACGCGCGCAACGTGCGCGTCACGGAGGAACTCCCCGAGGGGCTCACGACCCTCGCGGGCCAGCGCCGCATCCTGATGGACTTCGGCACGCTCTCCAGCAGCCAGTCGAAGGAGCAGACGGTGAAGCTCAAGGCGGCCCGCGGCGGTGCGTACACGCAGACCGCTTCCGCCGAAGCGAACGGCGGCATCGAGGCCGCCGCTGCGCCGATCACGACGCTATTGCGTGAGCCGAAGCTCGAAGTCGCGCTCGAGGCGGACCGTTCCGTCGTCGTGACGCGTCCGCTCAACGGCGCGATCACCGTCGGCAACACGGGCGACGCGCCCTCGGACGACACCGAGGTCCGCATCGCCCTCCCGAGCGACGTGCAGGTACTCGAGGCGTCCGACGGGGGGCAGACCCAGGGCGGCAGCCTCGTTTGGTCGCTCGGGACGCTCGATCCGGGCGCGAGCCGAGCGCTCAGCTTCGTGCTGAGCAGCGAGAAGGGCCAGAACCTCGTCCTCGAGGCGCAGGCGGGCAGCCGCTGCGCGGCCGAGGTCAGCGCCAGCGCGACCTCCGAGATCCGCGGCATCCCCGCGCTCCTGCTCGAGGTCGCGGACGAGTCCGACCTGATCCTCGTCGGCGAGCCGGTCGTCTACAACATCCAGGTCACGAACCAGGGCAGCGCGAAGGACGAGGCGATCGTCATCGTGTGCGAGGTCGAGGAGGGCATCGAGATCGTCGAGGCCGGCGGCCCCGCGAACGGCGTCGTCGAGGGCCGCACGGTCCGCTTCGAGCCCGTCGCCGAGCTCGCGCCCGGCGAGGAGATCGTCTACCAGGTCACTGTGCGCTCCTCGAAGCAGTTCGACAGCCGCTTCAACGTCAGCCTGACGAGCAAGCAGAAGACCCGCCCCGTCACCGAGGAGGAGTCGACGACCTTCGTCAACTGAGCGCAGCTGCGGCGCATATACGGTGCCAGGATCCCCAGCGGCAGAATCCGCCAGGGTCGTCCTTTCAATGGACTACCCTGGCTGATTCTGCCGCTGGTGATCCTGGCACCGTATCTGCGCCGCAGCTGCGATCAGTTGACGAAGTTCGTCGACTCCTCCTCGGTGACGGGGCGGGTCTTCTGCTTGCTCGTCAGGCTGACGTT
>JBCBNC010000033.1:0-65389 GCA_039821985.1 Planctomycetota bacterium | reverse complement strand
GTCGTCCATCGAATGGACGACCCTGGCTGCTTCTGCTGCTGGTGATCCTGGCACCGTATCTGCGCTACTCGCCCAACACTCTGAGCGCCTTCTGGAACGGACTGCGCGCATCCGGGCGCAGGTAACGTGCCCATGAGGGCTTCCGCTCGCCGCGCGCCGTCGCGTGCAGCGCGAGAGCGAACCCCGCTTCCGGGTACGTGAGATTCCCGAGGCGGCGCATCGACCAGCCGCTCTGCGACGCGCCCTGCCAGTTGGACTCCTGGAAGATCGAGTTGGCGGTGAAGACGCCGAAGCCGAAGAAGACCGTCGCGAGGTCGACCAGGGTGTCGCCCTCGCCTTCGATTCCGAACGCGAGGAGCCGAGCGCTGCACACACCGTGGGCGAGGGCTGCGACGGCCGCCGTCGGATCGGCCGCGACGCTCGTCGGCATTTCGATCGTGTGCCGGAGGCTCGAAGCGGCGTCGGGCAGTGAGAAGTCCGAGTTCGTGGGGGTCGACCACGAACCCTGCGCGCCGGTCGCGTGCATGAAGTCGCCGTGCGGGTCGGAGTCCTCGTGGACGACGAGCGCGAGATCGTCCCTCGGAACCTCGACGCGCTCGGCGGCCATGTCGAGCACGGGTTCCAGCGCCTCCGCACTCCCGTCGAAGGGCCACGGGACATCGTCCGGCGTCGGGCAGAGGGGCGGCCGGCGCGACGGCGCGGCGCCGAACGCATCGACGAGCCAGAGGTAGCCGTCCCTCAGCCACGCCTCGGTCTCGGGTGCGACGGGCGAGCGGGGCCTGAAGAAGCGGAGCATGGTGGTTCTCGGGAGGGGCGAGCGGAGAACTGTGGCGCTACCTTTCGTCGCGCCGGTCGGGACCGTATCGAATGCGCGCGCTGTCCGCTCCCCGGACCGCGCTGCGTGAGAGCCGAGCGCGCCGCACCTCGATCCTCCATGGACCCCGCCGTCATCCTCCTCTCCCTCGCCGCCGTCCTCGCGGGCTCGCTCGTCAAGAGCATCAGCGGCGTCGGGCTCCCGCTCATCGCGATCCCCGTGATCTCGATGCTCGTGGACATCGAGACGGCGGTGGCGGTCACGGCGCTGCCGAACCTCGCGCTCAACCTCGCGCTCGTCTACCGGGAGCGGGCACACGCGGCCGAGTCGCGCGATCTCGGCGTCCTGGGCATCACCAACGTCGTGGGCGCCGTGCTCGGGACGGTCGCGCTCGTCTCGTTCCCCGAGGAGCCGCTCGTCGCAGGGCTCATCCTCGTGGTCGTCGTCTACGCGCTGCGCTACTTCACGAACCCCGCCTTCCACCTCGAACGAGCGCGCGCGCGGCGCCTCGCGCCTGGCGTCGGTCTGGTCGCCGGTGTGATGCAGGGCGCGGTCGGGATCTCCGGCCCCGTCGTCGCGTCGTGGATCCACAGCTACCGCCTCTCGCGGGGCGCACAGGTCTACTCGGTCACGACGCTCTTCGCGATCTCCGGCGGGACGCAGTTCCCGCTGCTGGTCGCCAACGGGTCGATGTCCGGGCTCTGGTGGCTCTCGGTCGCCTCGTGCGTGCCCGCGCTGGCGACGATCCCGTTCGGCGCACGCATGCGCGAGGCCTTCAGCTCGGACGGCTTCGACCGCTTCGTGGTGATCGTGGTGCTGGTCTCGGCGCTCGCCCTCGGGGTCCGCACCTTCGCGTGACGTATCCTCCGCGCAGATGAGTCTCCTCGTCCGAGCGTTCGCCGTCTGCGCCGCCCTCTGGAGCGCGGCATGCGCGACCCCGTCGCGCGCGCCGTCGAGCCTGCTCGTACGCGCGGGCGACGGACCCTTCGTCGCGGTGAAGGAGTGCAGCATCCCCGCGTGGGAGCCCTGGTACGCGCGCTTCGCCGTGCACTCGTGGATCGACTACCGTCGCGACGACGGCCGCTGCTTCCGCATCGGGGTCCCCGCGCCGAACACGGACGTCCGGCACGTCGAGATCGAGGAGGCCGCGGTCTTCGACGACCGTCGCTGGGAAGAGCGCGTGCGCGTCGTGCGCGTGCTGACGGGCGACGACGCCTCGGCCGCACTGGTCCGTCTTGCCGAGCTCGCCGCTTCGGGCGAAGCCTGGGCCGACGGCGGCTACCGCGCGTTCCCGGGACCGAACTCGAACACGTTCGTCGAGCGCCTCGTCCGCAGGGCCCCCGGGCTCGACGCGCAGCTCTCTCCGAACGCGCTCGGGCGGGACTACGCGCCCTTCCGCGCCGGCCTCACCGCGGGTGGGACCGGCGTCGAGCTGGAGACGCCCGTGCTCGGCGCCGAGGTCGGCCTGCGCGAGGGCGTGCAGCTCCACGTCCTGCAGCTCCCCATCGGGGTCCGCCTCTGGCCGCCCGCCGTGCTGCTGCCGTTCCTCCCCGCGCTCGGGCCGTACTGGACGCGTAGGGGATCCGAGAGTCCGTCAAGACAGCGAGGAAGCTGCGGGTTTTCAGGGTCAGGAAGTGTGAGGCAACGCGCGAACGCGGTCCGTGAGTAGCGGGGACCCTGAGCGGCCAGGGCTTCGCCCGTGGGGATGCAGGAATCGGCGAGCGACCTGGAGCAAGTTGGCAGGGATTGACCGCGAGGCGGCTACGCCTGGTCCTTGAGAATCAGCTTCGACGTCGTACGAGCTGATACGCAGCCGAGAACGAGCCCTAGTGAAGCTGCCACTCGGGCACTCTCGAACAGCTCGAAGATCAGTCTGCGTCGATGTCGGTCAGCGTCATCCGTTGGACCCGAACGTTGGCTTCAGAATAGGTTGATTCGAGGGTCAGAATGTGCTGCGATCATGGAGACCGAGGCCGGTATTCTAGAGCTGTGAAGGGCCGGTTTGCGTACGCCGATACGGACTTTGTTACCGACGCGCCCCTTCCCTCCCCATACGCGGCGCTGTGCCCGTTGAACCGGCTACCGTGAGAATGCCCAATGAACGAGCGACTGCTTTTGGATGAACCTCAACGCGAACTGCTCCTTGCTCTCGTAGAGGCTGAGCGGAGCATTCCCAGAGAGCGTCGAGGCAAGTTCTTCGTTTCGAGTCACATCGGCTCTTCGCTGCAAACGTTCACTCCGTCAAACGGTGGCCCTAAGGTTGAGGGGAGCCTGCGAGACGCCGAGGACCTTGCTGCACGCGGGCTTCTGAGTCAGAGCTTCGGCTCACGCGGAACACCTCAGTTTTGGGTTTCTCCAGAGGGCTTCGCGTACTCCTCGCACTTGCGCAGTTCGGAGACGCCAGTCGAGACGATCGAGGAATCGGTACGTGCTCATCTTTCGTCCATTGAGTTTAAGGGGCGTCACCCGGACGCATTCCGAAAGTGGTCGGACGCGGAGGCTCTGCTTTGGGCCGAAGACTCGGTAGGACAGCTCTCGACGATTGGACATCTGTGTCGCGAGTCGATGCAGCTCTTTGCGGCCTCCTTCGCACGCGAGCTTGGTGCGCCAGTAGCCAGATCCTCTCGTACTGTTCAGAACATTCGCGAGGCACTGGACACGATGAAACCAGGCGGCGGCCAGACGAGTCGGGCTTTCCTCGAGGCTCTGCTCGCATATTGGGGTTGCGTCTCGGATCTAGTGCAGCGGCAGGAGCATGCTGCAGAGCGAGAGGGAGGTGGGCTCGTGTGGGAAGACGCTCGTCGGGTGGTGTTTCAGACGCTCATCGTGATGTTTGAGTTGTCGCGATCCGTCAACTGGCGAGAGCAGTCCTCAAGTTCTTGAAGGGCCTGACTGGGGCGCATGCGTGTGGTCGGCCTCTACCGGATTTCGTGGAAGCATGTCTGACGTCCGCCCAGAAACCGAACGCATTCGCCGTCGAAGACCGCGTCCTGCTCGAGCTTGATCTGGACGCGCTGCCCGCCCCACTCGGGGATGCCCACGGTCACATTCCCCTCGATCGCGTAGCAGGTGTTCGCGTGAAGCGGCCAGTCGCCGCGGATCGGCGTCGGGCCCTGGTTGTCCCACATGCCGATCGTGGGCCCGGCCGCGTGACCGAAGAAGCCGAGCGGGTGCGTGTACACGCTGCACTCGATGTCCTCGGCCGCCGCACGGTCGCGTGTGGCTGCGAGCACGTCATTGCCCGCGCGCCCGAGCTCGAACGAGCCCGTGAGCAGATCCTGCCAGTGGTTGCCGAGGTCCATGGCCGCAGCGATGCCCGCGGGCACCTCGTCCTCGCCCTCGCGCAGCACGTACGCCATCTCCTGAGTGTCCGTGCACAGCCGGAGGTAGTGGATGCCGACGTCGGTGTGCACGAGGTCTCCGCGCTGGATCACCTGGCCCGCAGCGCCCTGGATCGCGCCCTCCTGTGCGAGGCCCTCGCGCTGGACGTTGCAGTACGGGTGGAACCAGATGTCGAGGCCGAGGTCCTCGAAGCGCTGTCGCAGGTACGCCGCGACATCGTCCGTCGTGGTCGCGCCGGGCGTGATGACGCGGTTGGAGAACGCTTCGGCGATGACGCTGCGCGCGATGCCGACGAGCTGCGGGTAGAGCGCGAGCTCGGCCTCGGTGCGCGTCTCGATCCAGCGGATGCACAGCGACTCGGCCGGAACCAGGCGCGCGCGTAGCTCGCCCGGGAGCGACTCCTCGAGGCGCGTCCGCAGCCCGTGGCTGAGCCCGTCGGCCGCGGCCCAGTGTCGGCTCGTGTTGACGCCGATGCGCTTCGGATCGCGCTCGGCGATCACCTCGGCGAGCCGCGCCCACTGCGCGTCGTCGCTGCCGCCCTCGGGCCACGCGGACGCGTAGAATTCGCCCAGGTCGTAGCGGCTGACCGTGAGCCGCTCGACCCCGAGGTCCTCGCCCGTCCCTTCGTCGACGCCGCGGTCGAAGAGCACCAGCAGCGTCGTGCGCCGCGCCGCGAATACGGGCTCGGGCACGAGCGTGAGGTACACGGGATCCTCTGCGTACTCGCGGTTGGCGACGACCCACATGTCGATCCCGGTCTCGCGCATGAGCCCGGGGAGCAGCTCGTCGAGGCGCTCGCGGAGGATGTCGTTGACGACCTCGTGGCGCTCGCGGTGGGGAAGGACGGCGTAGGGGAACGTCGGCGCGGACGCCTGGGGGGCCGGGGCCAGCGCGGCCGCGGCGAGGAGACACTGGAGCATCGGGGCAGGTTACCGCCTCGAGGCGTCGGCCCCTTCGCGATCGTCGCCCGTCGCAGGGCTCATCCCCCGAACCGCACCGCGACCCCGTTGCTGAAGTTCGAGGTCTGGACGCCGCCCTCGACGTCTCGGAACCACGTCTGGAAGTACCAGGTCTCGCCGGGCTGGGCGGCCTCGAACGCGGTCGGCTGGGGGATCGCCGTCGGGTCGAGGGGGATCGCGTAGCGGCCCGTCGCGTCGGAGACGCCTATCTGGGCGTTGAAGCGGCCGAAGCCGTTCGTCGAGAGGCACAGTGAACCGCTGCTTCCTCCCACGTTCGGGACGAAGCCGGGGCCCCTTGCCGTGAGCGTCAGGCAGACCGTGAACGGCGGGGCGTCCGTGCAGACGAGCGAGTGCGGAGACGCGACCGTTCCGTCGCCGAGCGCCGTCATCCAGGCGCCGCCCCTCGCACCTGTCGAGTTGAACTGCGCGCTGCAGTACTGCACCCCGGCGACGTTGCCGCCGGGGGTCTCCACGAGGGCACCGCTCACGTTGGTCAGCCCCAACGGCTCGGGCCAGGCCAGGAAGCCCTCGCGGCCGCCGGCGCCGGACCGGCCACCCTCGTAGCGGGACGCAGCACGCACGCGCTGCTGGTCCGCGCTCGACGCGCGGAGGTCGACGATGCGCTCGGAGAGGCCGAAGCCCGACTCCGTCGCGCTGCCCGTGACCATCACCGCCGCCCATCGGCCGATGAGTGGGTTCGGCCGCTCCTCGAATCCGAGGATCCACTGCTCCTCGGTCGCGGCGAGGACCGGCCGACGGGGGGCGGAGCCCTGGCGCGAGGCAGACATCCGGCCGACGTTCTGCACGTCGCCGCGCACCTCCTCGTCGACGAGCGTCGCGACGAGCACGTCGCCGGGGTTGCTGCTGACCGAGTCCCAGGCGATCACGTACGGCGATGAGCCGTCCGCGAGGCGCGTACTGTTCGGGCCCGCGATCGCGACACCGGAGCACTCCTGCACGTTCGCCACCGTGAACGGGTCGCCCGAGTCGAACCCGAAGCCGTCGCGCGGCGCGATCGCGGCGCGGATCACCTGGCCCCCGCCAGCGCTTGCGGGGAGTTCGCTCCGCCATGCCATGCGGAAGCGCTGGGGAGAGAGGATCCCGAGCCCGCCCGTTCCGCTGGCGACGGTCGGCTCTGTGCCCGTGACCGCGGTCGGGACGAAGTTCTCCAGGAACACGGGTCCATGGATGCCGACTCCGTCCGCGTCGAAGAACGACGCCACGGTGAAGAGTGAGCCGAAGACCTCGTCGTTGTAGACGATGCAGTAGTTGCGCGAGAGGAAGCCGCCGCCCGTCTCGCACGCGATGTCGGGGGCCCACGCCGGAGCCGACGAGGTGCTGATGAGCCGCGCCGGGCCCGCTGTGCCGCTCTGGGCCCGGACGATGCGGAGGACCACGTCGGTGCTGCCAGTGGGGCCGCGCGTCGCCACGACGCCGAGCTCGTTCTCCACGTTGTTCGCGGCGAGGGCGGGCTCGGTCCAGTTGGAGATCGAAATGTCGACCGACGACAGGAAGGTGCCGCCGGACGACAGATCGAGCGGCACGCGGTACACCAGCACGTCACCGTCGTTCGTCGGTCCGCCGCGTTCGACCGCCAGGTAGTACGCGTCGTCGCCGATGCAGGCGACGTCCGCCGTGACGAACGGAGTGCCGGCCGCCGCGACGAGGAAGCGGGACGTGATCACCGGGTCGATCCGCAGCGTCCCGCCGGAGCGCGCCACGAGCGGCGCGGGGACGTGGATCGAGTACCCGTCGCCCGTCCACATCGCATCGAGCGCGGTGCGTCCGTCCGCGTCGTGCACGGCGAACGCGCGCCCGATGCGCACGCCGCGCCCCCGGGGGCCGAGGTCGAAGGGCGCGGAGACGGATTCGGGTGGCGTGTAGTTTGAGACCACGCCCACGTCCAGGTGGAGCGCGCCCCGGGCGCCGCGGACGTCGATCTCGAAGGTCTGCTCGACGGACTCGAGGTCGCACTTGTAGCGCTCGGTCACGAGGCAGCGCCGGAGCTCGAGGACGTCGCCGCGTCTCCCCGCGTGCGGACGCCCGAGAGCGAGCGCGCCGGCGTCGGACGAGACCGAGCGCAGCTCGAACGTCACCGGCGCCGCGGTTCCCTCCTCCGAGAGCGGGAAGAACGCGAACTGGGCCGCGTCGAGCCGCGCCTTGTACGTCCGTCCGAGCGCCCAGGTCGCGCCCTCGACCTCGTCGAAGACGACGCGATCCAGTGCGGGGATCTTCGGCAGGCGGGCGAGCCCGGGGGACAGGTCGACGGGGGCGGGCTGGGCCTGTGTGAGCGCAGCGGCGGCGAGGAGCGTGAGGTGGAGCATGGCGAGGTGTTCAGGGGGCGCAGGTGCGCGCCAGGGGACACCGGGCTCCATCCGGGGGCAGCGCGGCGCGTCACGCCGAATCCGACCGCACCGTGCTGAACGGCGCAGGCGAGCCGCCCCGTCGGGGCGGCTCGCCTGCGATGCACTCCTCGCTCCCCTTCGGCGGGGCGCGGCTCCGGTCAGAGCCGGAGTCCGAAGCTGATCAGACCCTGCACGTAGTCCGCGTCGCCGTCGCCGCGCGCGAACTCGAAGTCGGTGAGCGTCAGCGCGCGGACGTCGAGGCCCACGAAGAACTTCTCGTCGATGTCGTAGAGCACGCCGGCGCGGAGGTAGAGGCCGGGCGCGAACTCGATGTCGTCGGCGACCTCGGTCCCCTGGTCGTCGTCGAGCCCCGCGAGAACCAGCGCCGCGCCCGCTCCGACGTACGGGGTCCAGTCCCCGCGGCGGAACGCCTTGCGGACGCCGCCGTAGAGCTCCGCGGTGGCACCGCTGACGTCGCCGCCCTCGGAGCCGATGAAGCCGAGCAGCCCGACGTCGTAGCCGAGACCGTTCCCGTCCACGTGGCTGTAGTCGACGCCCAGCGTCACACCGCTGTCCGCGTCGTCCCAGAGGTCGTCGCTGAACGAGCGCCCGCCGCCGTAGAAGGCGATGCGCCGGTCCTCGCGTCCCCCGGGCTCTTTCGGGATCGAGCCGTCGGCGAGTTCAGCGCCGTCGAGCGTTTCGTCCTCGGGCGCGTTCGCGTCCTGCGCAGTGAGCAGCAGCACGTCGTCCGCGGGTGCGCCCTCGTCCGCGGGGGCCGCGTCGCCCGCCGGCGCCGCCTCCTCCGCGTCCTGCAGGGCAGCCTCGACGGCCGCAAGCTCGGCGGGCTGTTCCTCTTGAACCGCGGGCAGAGCCTCCGCCGGGCCGTCGTCCTGCAGGGACGCACAGCTCACGAAAGCGGGCACGAGGACGGCGATTCCAAGGGCGCGGGCGAGGTTGCACTTCATGGTGCAAGAAACCTATCCCGCTCCGGGGGCGGGCCGCGGTCACCGGCTCGTCCCGCGCCGCACGAAGCGGCCTCACGGGCGCCGCCGATTTCGAAACGAGGCGCGCGCGTGTCTCGAATCCGCGCTCGGAACGCCGCTCACGGCGCCGCGCGCCGCCTCTGCGTCACGTCCGCGCGCGCGCCTGCACGAAGCAGTAGAAGTACACCGCGTCGGGGTCGCGCGCGACCTCCTTGAGCTCGCGCTGCATCTCCGAGACGGTCTCCCGGTCCGTCTTGCCGGCCTCCATGAGGCTGTCGCAGCCCGAGAGGAGCAGGTCGCGCCAGAAGTCCAGGAACTCGGCGCGCTCGGCCGGCCTGCGGTTGTCGAGCAGGATTGGCCGCACTTCGGTGACGATGTCCGTGAATCCGACGCGCTGGAGCAGGTTCCCGAGCTTCGCGCCGATGAACGGGTCGCCGCCGAGCTCGAACTGATGGTCGTTGAACGCCGTCCAGTAGCGGAGCATCGCGGGGCTGTACGGGCTCACGAGGAACGACGCGTTCTGGACCTCGTTGACGACGACCGGGGCGCCGGGCCTGAGCGTGCGCCGGACCTCGGACAGGACCCGCGCGGGCTCGCGCACGTGTTCCAGGACCCAGCAGAGGAACGCTCCGTCGAACGAGTCGGCCGCGAAGTCGAGCGCGTGCGCGTCGCCGTGCGTTGCGTCCCAGCGCCCCTCCAGCCAGTCCATCGAGGAGAGGTAGCGCCGGGCCGCGCCGAGGTTGTGCTCGTTGGCCTCGACGCTCGTGACGTGCAGGTCGGGGAAGTGCCGGAGGAGGATCTCGGTCTGCGCCCCGACGCCGCCGCCGACCTCGAGGAGGCGGCGCGCGCGCTGGAACGGCAGGGTGCCGTGGATCCGGTGCTCGACGATGCGCGCCTGGCCGCGCAGACGCTCCTCCTCGACCGGGCTGAAGCCGTGCAGGTAGCCGACGCCGTCTGCGTCCTCGGGGGCGGGGTTCTCGTCCATGGCCGGGAAGGTAGCGGCGCGCGGGCGTCGCGCACCGGGGGGCTCGGAGGATTCGTGCCGCGCGTGGCGCGACCCTCGTCCAGGGCGGTGGAGGGCCGGCCGGACCGGGTCCCGGATCGCGACCCGGCGTCGCGCCCTCCGCTGAACTAAACTGCACGCGTGAAGGTCGTCCTCGTCAATCCTCCGAGCCCGCCCGAGTTCCGCGTCAGCCGCGGGCTGATGGGGGGCTTCGGCATGGCGGTGAATCCCGAGCTGCTCTACCCGCCGATCGAGCTGGCGCACGTCGCGGGGGTCCTCGAAGCGGCGGGTCACGAGGTCGTGATCGTGGACGGGGACGCCCAGGGCCTCGACCCCGAGGCGGCCCGGGCGCGCGTCGCCGAGGAAGAGCCGGGCCTCGTCGTCCTCGACTCGTCCAGCACTTCGCTCGACCAGGACCTCGCGCTCGCGGGGCGCATCCGCGAGTCGGCGAAAAGCGCCCGCGTCGGCATGCTCGGCAGCCAGGTGACGTACACGCCCGACGAGATCTTCGCCGAGGGCCGGATCGACTTCGTCGTGCGCGGCGAGCCCGAGCACACCGTGCGCGACGTGGCCGAGCGGACGGCGCGCGGCGACGCGCTCGCCGGGACGGCCGGCGTGACCTGGCGCGGCGCCGACGGTTCGGTCGTGCACGAGCCCGAGCGCGACAAGATCAAGGACCTCGACGGTCTCCCGCTCCCCGCGCGGCACCTGCTCGACAACTCCCTCTACCGCTTCCCCGGCGTCGACGGCCCGATCACGACCGTCAAGTCGTCGCGCGGCTGCCCGCTGAACTGCTCGTTCTGCGGCTACACGCTGGCGCAGGGTCTGCGCTTCCGCTTCCGCAGCCCCGACCACGTCCTCGCCGAGCTCGAGGACCTCTACTTCACCCACGGGCTGCGCCAGGTCGTCTTCCGCGACCCGATCTTCACAACGCGCAAGGACCGCATCGTCGACATCTGCGACGGCATCCTCGCGCGCGGGATGACCGAGCTGCGCTGGCAGTGCGAGACCGCCGTCAAGACGCTCGACGCCGAGCTGCTCGAGAAGATGGCCGCCGCGGGCTGCTTCCACGTCTCGCTGGGCGTCGAGTCCGGCAACCAGGAGATCCAGAAGAAGCACTGCGGCAACAAGCTGTCGGACCTCGACAAGGCCGAGGAGGTCTTCCGCGCGGCGCGCCGCGTCGGCATCGAGACGCGCGCGTTCTGCATGATCGGCTTCCCCGAGGAGACGCCCGAGATGGCCGACGAGACCATCGCGCTCGTCGACCGCTTCGACCCCGATCAGGTCCAGTTCTGCGCGGTCACTGCGTATCCGGGCACTCCGCTGCACGAGATGCTGCGCGGCACGCGCGAGTTCGACTACGCGCAGATGACCGGCTTCCAGGCGCTCGAGGGCAACGAGTACATGACGGCCGCGGAGATCGAGGCGAAGATCCGCGAGGGCTACCGCCGGTTCTACCGCAAGCCGAGCCGCATGCTGCGCGAGCTCAAGAGCCCCAAGCGCCTCGCGGGCAAGCTCGGGCGCTACCTGACGCTCTTCAAGCGTCGCACTGCGTCCTGAGCAGCGCGCGCTAGCGCTGCCCCAGCGGCGGCCAGTCCCACCGCGTGTCCGCTTCCCGGCGGCGCACCCACGACAGGCGCGGCGGGAACTCGCCCCAGATCCTGAGGTCGAGGTGGACGCCGGAGCGCGTCTCGAAGCGTGTCCTCAGCACGTCGGTCCGGCCGCCTTCGTCGCGCAGGAAGAGGTGGAGCTCGAACGCGTCGCCCGTCGAGTAGTCCGCGTGCGCGAGCAGCGCCGTCGTGGGGCCACGCTCGATCCACTGGACCACCTCGCCCAGCGAGCGCACGGGGAATCCGCGCGGCGCGCTCTGCGATTCCTCGCCCTCGAAGACCACGCACGAGCGGGCCGCGTCCACCTCGAGCGACTCCGGCAGCGCGACCAGGAGGACGATCTCCCAGTCGCTCGGATCGTCGAAGGCTCCGAAGAGCGGCACGACCGGCAGGACGATCCCCAGGAGGTACGTTCCACGGTTGCGCCGCTCGACCCTCACCCCGACGCGCTCGTCGAGGACGTCGGCCCAGGCGGCGACCGGCGCGGACCCCGCGAGGTGGAACGAAGGGGTGAAGCCCGCGATCGCGTCCACGGTCTCGAACTCGTGCGAGTGAGGGCTCCGGACCTCGACCGCGTTGAAGTGCTCGACGCCGAGAACCTGCGCAGGGCAGCTCGTGAGCGCGGGCAGGGCGAGGAGCGTAAGGGCAGCGCGCCCGCGACCGGAGGGGCGGTGAGGGTGCATGCGGGGTCGAGCGTAGCGCGGCGGCTCGGCGGAGCCACGGGCGCTCGATCGAGCGTTCCGCGGAATTCCCGTGACGCGCGGCCGGTCCCGCGGATGAGCCCGTGCGAGCCGCGTTTGCGCCGGACCACCGGCGTCTCCGCTCCCCCGTGCCTCCTCACGACCGATGCCGAATCGAACCCTCTTCATGGCGCTCGGCGCCCTCGCCCTCTCTCCGCTCGCTCCCGCGCAGGAGTCCACGTCCGGCGCTCCGGCGACGGTCCGGTTCACCCATCCCGAGAGCGTGCTCTTCGCCGAGGGCGATGGGGGCACGCGGTGGGCCCTCGGGCAGAGCTACAAGACGGCGGCGGGGCCCGGCGGCCTGACCTACGCGCCGTTCCGCGGCAGCGACGCGCCGTTCACGGAAGCCTTCGACTGGACGGCGTCGTCCCTCACGGTCGGCGGCCAGACGGTCGAGTTCGAGCCCGAGGGCGCCACCGCCCGCGAGGGAGACGTGCTGAGCGTCGATCGAGGCGCGCTCGTCGAGCGGCTCGACTGCGGCCTGTACGCCGTCGAGTTCTTGGCCGAGGTGCGCGTCCCCGACGGCTTCGAGGGCGCCCTCGAGCTCGCGTACCGCAAGGGGGACGCGTACGAGACGCACGCCGCCGAGGAGGGCGGCCTCGTGCTTCGCGGCGAGCTCGGCGACGTCCACATGGGCGCCGCCTTCGCGGTCCTGCCCGACGCGTCCCGCGTCCCGATCGCGCTCGAGCCGACCGACGAGGGGTTCCACTTCCTCGTGCCCTCGGAGGTCGTCGCCTCGAGCGAGGGGCTCGTCGTGATCGACCCTCTCATCACGTCGCAGGTCCTCACGGTCTCGTCGGCGACGGACGCCACGGTCGAGTCGGCGGCCTACGGCGACGAGTTCCGGATCGTCATCGAGCGCATCTTCAGCAACAACGACCACGACGTGTTCCTCTACGGCGCGAGCACTGGACCGCTGCCGTACGCGACGTACCTCGCGCTGCTCGACGGGTCGTACGACGACTGGCGCGACCCGACCATCGCGGTCCGCGCCAGCCAGGGGGATCTCCTCGTGGCCGCCGAGATGGAGTGGGGTTCACTCGACGTCATCCGCGCCGTCTGGGCACTGGCGGACGGTTCGTTCCAGGGTGCGCCCTTCAACGCCATGAACGGTTTCGACCCGGAAGTGTGCGTGGACGAGCGAGGGCCCCTGGGCGGGATCACCCCGCGCTGGGCGATCTTCGCGCGTGGCACGCATCCCACGACGCAGGTCCTCGTGTCCAGGATCGTCGCATCGGCGGGTGGGGTCGCCGCGCCGTTCGGACCGAGCCAGTCGTTCCTCATGGGCGGCGAACTGGGCGCGATCGCGACCCCGGGCTGGACCGGACCCGCTTCGGGCCTGAGCTTCACAACCTTCCACGTCGCCTACGAGAAGTGGAGCGGCCTCGGCGGCTATGAGATCCGTATCGCCACCTTCGACGCGAACGGGACGCTGGTCGCCGACGCGAGCCTGACGTCTCTCACCGGTCCCGTCACGCACCTCTCGATCTGCGCGGACGGCGTCGTGGGACCGGGGCACAACACGAGGCGATTCGGGGTCGCGTACGACGAGGCGATCTGGGGCTTCGGGACCTCGGAGGTGAAGGTCATCGCGACGGACGGTGCTGCGGCTCTGGGGCCGCCGGTCGTCCTCGGTGAGATCACGGACACCGAGCGATTCGTGTACCGGCGTCACCCGTCGATCGCGTCCGACGGCGAGCGCTGGACGCTCTCCTACGAGGAGGGGAACACGGCGACGAGCCGATGGGAGATCACCGTCGTCGAGGGCTCGTACGCGGCCGGACGGTTCGGGCTGACGTCCCGCCGGACCGTGGAGCCTGTGTTCTCCGGGGGCAGCCGGAGCGCGCCCAGCACGGCCTCGCAGCCGTTCCATCTCGGGCGGTCGAGTGCGCTGACCGCTTATGTCGGCGACGGCGATTCGTTCGCTCTCTTCACCGATCCGGGGTCGGAGACCGCGGCGGGCGTGCAGGAGTGCGACGCGGCGCCGAACGCCGTCAGCCCGTACGGCGCATGGCTCAGCGCTCGGGGCACGACGGACGTCCTCTCGCCGAAGACGATCGTTCTCCAGGACGCTCCGCCGGGCGAGGTCGCGTCGTTCTTCGTCTCGATGGCACCCGACTTCGTGCCCGCGTTCCGCGGATCGTTCGGGAATCTCTGCCTGGCGCGGACCACCATGACCCGCTTCGGCTCGGCGGGCGATCGGATCCGGAGCACGGGGACGCTGCAGGTCGAATTCGACCCGACCACGACCCCGGGGGTCGCTGGCTCGATCGGGGTCGTGGTGGGGGACACCCGCTGGGTGCAGGCCTGGTACCGCGACCCGCTCGGCGGGTTCACGGGCTCGAATTTCTCGAACGCGGTGCGGCTGGACTTCGACCACTGACGGAGGGGTTCCGGTGGGGGCTCGAGGGGGGCTTGGAGGGGACCGGGAGGAATCCTCGAAAAGCCGGTGACGCACCGCGTCGATCCCGGATGCGCCCCACCGGCCCCCTGACCACTGGTGGCGCCGGGGCCCTCCCTCCATGCAGCACTCGATCTTCTCGGGGGCGCTGAGCGCCCTCGTGCTCGTCCTCGCGCCCGTCCCCCTCGCACCCGTCGCCCGGGCCGGATCTCCGCCGTCCCAGGCGGAGCTGGGTCCCGCTCCCAGCGACCCCGCTCCCGTCGAACCGGGCTCGATCGAGCTCGCACACCCCGAGGAGGTCCTGTTCGACGCCTCGGAGGACGGGTCGCGGTGGGCAGTCGGCCTGAAGTACAAGCTCGCGGCCCGTCCCGGCGGCGTCGCCTACGCTCCGTTCCGCGGCAGCGACGCGCCCCGCAGCGAGATCCTCGAGTGGCGCCCGACGTCCCTCTCGATCGGCGCAAAGGCGCTGGCTTTCCACGCCGAAGGAGCGGTCTCGCGGGCCGACAGCACGCTCCGTACCGACCGTGGGTCGCTCGTCGAGCTCTTGCGCTGCGGCACGGACGAAGTCGAGTTCGTCGCCGAGGTCCAGGTGCCCGCGGGCGCATCGGGCGCCCTCGTTCTCGACTACGCGCTGGGCTCCGAGTACGCCGTGGCGCCGGACCCCGCGGGCGGCCTCGTGTTCCACGGGGAGCTCGGCGATGTCTTCATGGGCGCCGCCGTCGCGGTCGAGCCGGGCGGTGCGCGCACGCCCGTGACGCTCGATCCGATCGATCGCGGGTTCCGCTTCGTCGTCCCCGCGGACGTCGTTGCGCGCAGCGGGGGCCGCGTCGTGATCGACCCCTTCATCACGAGCGACACGCTCACGAGCCTCACCGGCGCGTTCGACGAGTCGGTCGACGTCGCCGCCTACAACAACCAGTTCCGCATCGCGGTCGAGCGGACGTTCAGCGGCACCGACCACGATGTTCTGGTCTACCGCGTCGGGACGTTCCCGGGTCTGAGCGCGTCGTTCACCGGCACGTTCAGCGGAACGTTCGAGGACTGGCGCGACCCGAGCATCGCGGTGCGCGCGTCCCGTGGCGACATGCTCGTCGCGGCGCGCTCGGTCACGGCGACCGGCCCCGAGATCCGCTGCATCTGGTCCGACGCGGTCACCGGCAACCGTGGGTTCCCGTTCACGATCATGGAGGGGTTCGACCCGGACATCTGCGTCGAGACGACGAGCAACGGCCTGAGCCCGAGATGGGCGGTCGTGTGCGTCGGGAGCGACGCGTCCTCGACCACGCCGCTCTTGCGCCGGATGGTCGGGGGCAACGGGGTGAGCGTGGGGCCGATCGGTCCGATCTTCTCCTGGAACCCCGGTACCGACGTCCGTCTCGTTTCGATCGGTGAGACGACCGGTCCGGACAGTGCGACGGGCTTGACCGAGTTCCGCGCCGCGTACTACGAGGTCGGAATCGGCTTCCGAAACCTGCGCCTCCTGCGCTTCAACCGCGACGGCCAGAACCTCGGGATCTCGCAGCTCCAGTCCATTGCCGGCACGGTGCGGCACCTCTCGCTGTGCTCGCTGGGTGAGGCCAACCTCGGCCCGGCCTTCCGCACGTGCGCCGTCGCGTACGAGGAGTCGGACTCCGTCACGGGGCTCATCGACGTCAAGGTCGTCGCGAGCGACGGCGTCGGACCGCGCGGTGAGCCGGTCTCCATGGGGGAGCTCATGAACGTCAACCGCGGACTCGCGCGCCGGCGTCCTTCGATCGCCAGCGACGGCGTACGCTGGACGGTCTCCTTCGAGGAGGACGCGGACTTCACGCTGCCCAAACGCATCGTCGTCGTGGAGGGCAGCTACGCCGGCGGACGTTTCGGTCTCACCGGCCGCCGGATCACGCAGTCGGACTTCTTCGGCGACTACTTCGCCCCGTCGACCCTCGCCAAGTGGGTGGGGGACTCGGACCTCTCCGAGGACTCCAAGTGCCTCACCGCGTATCTGGGCGGCGGGGGGACGCGCGCGGCGCTGACCGAGCCGATCCCCGAGCGCGCTGCCGGCGTTCAGGAGTGCGTGGCGGAGCCGAACTCCGCCTCGTCGACGGGCGCGTGGCTGAGTGTGCTCGGTGCCGCTGACGTGGTCTCCGACAAGGTCGTGCGTCTGCAGGACGCGCCGCCGAACCAGTTCTGCCTGCTGCTCACCGCCTCCGCGCCGAACTTCGTCCCCGGCGTCAGCGGGAGCGACGGCAACCTCTGCCTCGGGCTGCCCGGGTTCGGCCGCTTCAACGCGGACCTCGGAGCGATCTCCCCGGCCGGCACGCGCGACGTGACGTTCCGCCCCACGGCGATCCCCCAGGCTCTCGGGACGACCAGCGCCTCCGTCGGGGACAGCTGGTGGGTCCAGGCCTGGTTCCGGGACACGAACGCGGGCGGGCCGACGTCCAACTTCTCGAACGCGGTCCGGATCCGGTTCGACCACTGAGTCTCCCGGGGGGCCGAGTCTGGCGGCGGGACCGAGTTCCCCGGCAGCGGCCGGGCCCTCCGTGGGGCGGGTGTGGGAACCTTGGGAGGGAGGCGCGCGTCCCAGGCGCGCCCCCCTCTCCCAGCGACCCTCACTGCTCCCCATGCTCCGCACGTCTCCCGACCGCGCCCGTGCCACCGAGTCCTCCCGCGCCACGCGCCGCCGTCGCGCCGCCCTCGGCACCTTCCTCGTCCTCGGCGGGGCGGCCGTGGCCGCTCACCAGACGCGAAACGGGCTGTCCGAGGCGGGCGAGCCTGCGGGCTACCAGGTCGTCTTCTACGACGGTGAAGGGCCGAACGGCGCGCTGACCGGCGGCGCGGTGCTCCAGCCCGCCGGGCCCGATCCGGTGACCCTCGACGTGCGTCCGGCCTCCGTGACAACCCTGTTCGAGGGCGGTGCACCTCTCTCGGCCCGCACCGCGCGGGGCACGGTCGACAACCGGCTGGACCTCGTGTTCGTCGGCGACGGCTACACGGCCTCGGAGCTCGGGACCTACCAGGCGCACGTGGACAACGTCGTGGCCGGGCTCTTCGGCACCGAGCCCCTGGGGCGCTACTCCGAGCTCTTCGCGGTCCACCGCGTCGACGTCGTCTCGAACGAGTCCGGCGTCGACAACGATCCGGTCCAGGGCATCGACCGCGACACCGCGCTCAACATGTCGTTCTGGTGCAACGGGATCGAGCGGCTGCTCTGCGTCAGCCCCGGTCTGGCCTTCCAGTTCGCGCTGAACGCGCCCGGCGTCGACCAGATCGTCGCGCTCGCGAACACGACCAAGTACGGCGGCGCCGGCTACCCGAGCAGCAGCCTCGCCACCAGCTCCGGGGCGAACGGGTCCGCGCTCGAGATCGTCAAGCACGAGCTCGGGCACTCGCTCGGCAAGCTCGCCGACGAGTACACGTACGGCGGGCCGACGACATACACGGGCGGCGAGCCCACCGGCAGGAACGTGTCGACGTACGACGCCGCGACGATGGCGTCGCTGGGCGCCAAGTGGGCCGATTGGCTCGGGGCGAGCGAGCCCGGGTTCGAGGGCACGGTCGGGACCTTCGAGGGCGCGCAGTACAGCGTGAACGGGATCTATCGTCCGACCAACAACTCGCTGATGCGGAACCTCGGGCGGCCGTTCAACCTCGTCGGCGCCGAGCAGGTGATCAAGCAGCTCTATCGCGAGGTGAATCCCGTCGATGCCAGCTCCGACCCCTCCGCGAGCTACGGTGATGCGGACGTGCTGTTCGTCGACGCGATCGTCGTCGGGGGCGCGCCGCTGCCCGTCACCTGGGAGCTCGACGGCGCGTTCGTCGCGACCGGGGCGACGCTCGACCTCTCGACGCTCGGGCTCGTCGGCTGCGGCGCAACCGTCACCGCAACGGTCCGTGACGACACGGACTGGGTCCGGGACGAGTCCTTCCGCGATGCCTTCATGACCGAGACCGTCACGTTCTCCGTCAACGACCAGTGGTCCGCGCCCGGGTGCGCGGCGAGCCCCAACTCGGTCTTCGCCATCGGTTCGGAGCTCGCGCTGATCGGTTCACCGTCGATCGCAGCGCAGGACCTCACCGTTCAGGCGTACTCGGGGCCGCCGTTCGCGCCGATCCTCTTCTTCTACGGCGACGACGCCGCGCCCGCGGCCTTCGGCGAGGGGACGATCTGCGTCGGGGGCAACATCCAGCGCCTCGCCATCGAGTTCTTCGACCCGCTCGGCTTTGCCGTGCACACCGTCGACTGGACGAACGATCCCGTCGCGCTGCCGGGCACTGCGCTCACCGCCGGGTCGACCTGGACGTTCCAGGGCTGGTTCCGCGACCTGGACGCGCTCGGCGGTCAGAGCTTCAACTTCACGAGCTCCGCGCGCGCCACCTTCTGCCCCTGACGGAGCCCGCGGGAGGACGCAGTGGAGCCCCACGGGGCCCACGGCGTCGTGTGCCATCGCGCGCAGCCGCGCTCAGATGAGCTCGGGGTCGGTCCGGACGTGCACCATCGCAGCGCCGTCGTGGAGGAGCGCGCGCTCGAGCGCAGGCCCGAGCTCCTCCGCGCGCGTGACGCGGAGGCCCAGCGCGCCGCAGCTCTCCGCGTAGGCGGCGAAGTCGGGGTTGGTGAGGCTCGTCTGCCAGACGTCCCAGTTGCCCGCGCGCTGCTCCTTGCTGATCTTCCCGAGCTCGGAGTTGTCGAGGAGAACGTGGCAGATGTCCATGCCGTACTTCACGGCGGTCGTGACCTCGGCCATGTACTGCGCGAAGCCCCCGTCGCCGGTGACGGCGATGCACTTGCGTCTTCCGTTGGTCGCGCACCACGCACCGAGCGCCGCGGGGTAGCCGAAGCCGATCGATCCGAGGTAGCCGGACATCAGCACGCTCTGCTGGCGGCACTCGAAGTAGCGGCCGAACGAGTAGGCGTGGTTGCCGACGTCGACGGACACGACGGCGTCCGCCGGCGCCTTTTCGGAGAGCGCGGTGAAGACCGCGGCGGAGCTGACCCCCTGACCGCGGTCGTCGGCGGCCCGGCGGGCCTTCTCGGCGCGCCAGATGGACCAGCGTTCCGCGATCTCCGGCGCGGCGTCGACCGACGACACGTCGCCGAGCTCCGCCAGCATCGCGGCGACGGTCGTTCCGATCTCGCCCCAGATGGGCACGTCCACGGGGTGGAACTTGCCGAGCGCGAGCCGATCGAGGTCGACCTGGATGGTCGGGTACTTCGGCGTGATGCCGGTGTGGTTCGAGAACGACGCGCCGAGGACGATCAGGAGGTCCGCCTCGTTCATGAAGTGACTCGCGATGAACGTGCCGGAGCGCCCGAGCACGCCGCACGCGAGCGGGTGGTCGTCCGCGACGAGCCCCTTGCCCTTGAACGTCGTCAGAATCGGCGCGCGCAGCTGCTCGGCGAGGGCGACGACCGCGTCCATGTCGAAGCGCGCGCCGTGCCCGACGATCACGACCGGGCGCTTTGCGCTCCGCATGCGCCCGAGCGCGTCGTCCACGGCCTCGCGCGGTGGCGTGATCGCCTGGGCCCCGATGCGGCCCTCCGGGCCGCCCGCCTTGGCGTCCTCGGCCGGCAGCGTCTGCACGTCGTCGGGGAACACGAGATGCGCGACGTCCCGCTCGAGCAGGGCGTGCTTCATGGCGAGGGACGCGAGCTCGGCGTGGCGGCTCGACTCGTAGACCGTCTGGCTCCAGGCGGCGACGTCCTTGAACGCGGACGCAAGATCCACCTCCTGGAACGCGCCCGGCCCGAGCACCTGCACGTCGACCTGACCCGTGAGCGCGAGCACCGGCGCGCGATCGACCTTGGCGTCGTAGAGGCCCGTCAGAAGGTTGGTCGCACCGGGGCCCGCGATCGTCAGGCACGCCGCCGGTCGGCCGGTCAGCTTGCCGTACGCGGAAGCAGCAAAGGCCGCCGCCCCCTCGTGGCGGATCCCGATGAAGCGCATGGCGCCGTCCTCCGTCCGCCGGCGGATGGCGTCGGCAAGCCCGAGATTGGAATGCCCGACCATCCCGAACACAGTGTCGATGCCCCAGTTCTCGAGCGTCTCGGCCATGACGTCGGTCACGGTGCGGACGTGCGGCTGCTCCTCCTCGAGACCGACGTAGATCCCGTCGTCGCGCGCCTCGCACGCGTAGGTGCAGAGTCCGTCGTCGAAGCCGGGCGCCTTGCCCGTCGTCGGGTGGAAGTCCCAGCCGTGCCAGGGGCAGCGCAGGAGGCCGTTCTCGATCGCGCCCTCGCCCATCGGGCCGCCCTGGTGGGGGCACTTGTTGGTCATCGCGGCGTACGCGCCCTCGAAGTGCGTCACGCAGACCGAGGTGTGGCCGCAGAGCACGGTCTGCGCGCGGCCCTCCTCGAGCTCTCCGTGTTCGAGGGCCTTGTACCAGACGAGTTGCTTGTTCGATTCCATGGCGTGGGGCGTGGAGCTCGGTGCGGGAGACGGGCGGTCAGCGCGCGACGCCCGCGTAGGCGACGCCGGTCAGGTCTGCGATGTCACGCTTCCACGTGACCAGGTCGTCGCTCGTGAACTTGGACAGGTGGTCGTGTCCGCAGGCGCGCGCGAGCACCTTCATGAGCTCGGTCGAGGCCTCGAAGAAGTTGTGGAGCCGCTTGGCGCTCTTCTCGATCTCGATGCGCGCGCGGAGCTCCTCGCGCTGCGTCGCGATCCCGACCGGGCAGTAGTTCGTGTTGCACGCGCGCATGGCGAGGCATCCGATGGCCTGCAGGGCCGAGTTGGAGAGCGCGACCGCGTCCGCGCCGAGCGCGAGCGCCTTGACGAAGTCGGCCGGCGTGCGCAGGCCGCCGGTGACGACGAGCGTGACGCCGCCGTTGCCGCCCGCGTCCAGGTGGCGCCGCGCGCGCGCGAGCGCGGGCATCGTCGGGACCGAGATGTGGTCGCGGAACAGGAGCGGCGCGGCGCCCGTCCCGCCGCCGCGGCCGTCGAGGATCACGTAGTCGACGCCGACCTCGAGCGCCGCGTCGAGGTCGCGCTCGACGTGCTGGGCCGAGAGCTTGAAGCCGATCGGCACGCCCCCGGTCGCGGCGCGGACGCGCTCGGCCATCGCGCGGAAGTCGTCGAGCGAGTGCCATTCGGGGAAGCGCGACGGCGAGATCGCGGCGGTGCCGGGCTCGAGGCCGCGCACCTCGGCGATCTTGCCCTTCACCTTGTTGCCGGGCAGGTGCCCGCCGGTGCCCGTCTTCGCGCCCTGGCCGCCCTTGAAGTGGAACGCCTGGATCTTGCCCGCGATCCGGTCGAGGTCGAAGCCGAACTGGGCCGAGGCGAGCTCGTAGAGGTAGCGGTGGTTCTCGGACTGCTCCTCGGGGAGCATCCCGCCCTCGCCCGAACAGATCCCGGTGCCGGCCCGCTCGGCGCCGCGCGCGAGCGCGACCTTCGCCTCCTCGGACAGCGCGCCGAAGCTCATGTCGCTGACGAACAGCGGCAGGTCCAGGCGCAGGGGCTTCTTCGCGCGCGGCCCGATGACGGTGTCGGCGCCGACCGCCTCGTCGTCGAGGAGCGGGAAGCGGTGGAGCTGCGCCGTCAGCACCTGCAGGTCGTCCCAGCGCGGCAGGTCGGTCGGTGCGACGCCCATCGCACCCATCGGCCCGTGGTGTCCGACGCCCTCGATCCCACCCTTGGCCAGAGCGTGGATCAGCTTGGTCGCGGGCTCCTCGGGCGTGCCGTGCACGTCGGCGTAGTTCCCGAGGTAGGCGTCGCGGTCGTAGGGCTGCGGGTGCTCGACGGCCCAGGCGGCGATCTCGTCCGCGTCGACGAGAACCTCGTCGCCCTCCACCCAGCTCGCGAACTTGTGCAGCGCCTCCTTGTTGTCGTACTCGGACACGCCTGTATCGACGCGGTAGTCCCAGTCGTGCACGCCGCAGATCAAGTTGTGCCCGCGCACGAAGCCGTTGGCGAGCAGCGCGCCGCGGTGCAGGCAGCGGCCGTAGAGGACGGAGACGTCGGACTCCGAGTAGCGCACCACGACGAGGTCGACGTTCTCGACGAGCGCGTGCGTGGGGGCGTCGACCGCGAGGGTCGACCAGGTGGCGACGGGTTCTTTGCGCATGCTGCGTGGGGGATCGCGCGGGTGGGACGTGCGCCCGGGGGCGCCGGTGGAAGGGAGGGATGGGCTCAGGCGGCGCGTGCGATCGCGCGGCCGAGGCGCTTCGAGAACGGGAGCGCGGTGACGCCGTGCAGGACGATGGAGAGCCCGACGGTGAGATGGACGACGGCCAGCACGCGGTCGAGCCCCTCGAACTCCGCGTGCTCCATCGCAACGGAGGCGAAGAGGATCGAGGCGAGTCCGCGCGGCCCGAACCATCCCATGAAGAGCGTGGTCGGGCGGTCGATCCCTGCTCCGACGAGCGAGAGGGCGATCGCGCCGATGCGGACGACCGTGAGGCTGAGCGCGGCGTAGAGGAGCGCGGATCCATCGAACGCGGCGCCGGGCAGCGACGTGGCGCCGAAGACCATAAAGAGCAGCAGCGCCATCTGGTCGGCGGCCGTGTGCCCGAAGGCGTGGACGCGCTCGGCGAGCGCGCCCGAGCGCAGCGGGAACGCGAGCCCGCCGACGAACGCGGCGACGAAGCCGTTGCCGCCGATGGTCTCGGCGAGCGCGTACGACGAGAGCGCGAGCCCGACGCCCGCGATGCGCTGCCACTCGCCGCCCATGCGTCCGCGTTCGGCCGCCGCGCCGACGAGCGCGCCTCCGAATCGCCCGACGACGATCCCCGCGAGGGGGCCGAGGGTGAGCTGAAGGGCGAGGAATTCGAGGATGGGCTGCTCGTGCTCTGCAGGCGCCATGCTCGCGAGCCCGGCCAGCGCGAGGACGGCCGGCAGCGCGAGCCCGTCGTTGAGCCCGCTTTCGACGCCGATCGCGCGGCGCGTGGACTCGGGCACGTGCTCGCTCTCGACGACGGCGGCTCCCAGCGCTGCGTCGGTGGGGGCGAGGAGCGCCGCGAGGAGAAGCGCGGGCCAGAGCCCGAGCTCGGGCAGGACGAAGTAGCCGGCGACGCCGCCGAGCACGATCGCGATGGGTAGCCCGAGGACGAGCATGCGCGCGGGCGCAGCCTTCTCGGCGAACAGCGAGCGCACGTCGATCGTCGCCGCCTCGGTGAAGAGGAGCAGTGCGAGCGTGATCTCGGCGACGAACGCGACGACGCCGTCGTCCAGCGAGACGTCGCAGATCGCGCTCACCGCAGGTCCCACCACGAGCCCGACGAGCATGAAGAACATCGGCGCGCTGACCAGCCAGGCGGACAGGCGCTCGGAGAGGAGTCCGTAGGCCAGGAGCGCTGCGGCGTACGCGAGGAGATCGAACTCGTGCATGGGGTGGAGCGCTACGGCCCCGGCGCGCGCGTGGGACGCGCAATCGTTCGGCATCGGCGGGCCGTCCCCGAAGCGTACTCCCCGAGACCCGATCCCGGCAGGCGCTCGCCGTCACGCCGCGCGTCTCGACGCGTATCTCCCGGCGCGCTCCGGGCGCTATAGTCGGCGCGTCGCCCGCACTGCCTGGCCGCACCTGCCCTTGAACGCCATCGAACTCCTCGTCCTCGCCGCGGCCATCTACGTCGCCCTCGGCGCACTCTTCGCGCTCGCGTTCGTCCTCCGGGGCGTGCAGCGCATCGACCCCGACGCGGCGGAGGGCTCCTGGGGCTTCCGCGTGCTGATCCTCCCCGGGGCCGCGCTGCTCTGGCCGTACCTGGCTCTGCGCTGGGCGCGGGGCACGCCGCCGCCGCGCGAGCGGACGCCGCACAAGCGCGCCGCGCTCGCGGAGGGGGAGCGATGATCACGCCGCTGAGGAAGCGCCACCGCTGGCTGGCGCCGGTTTCGTTCGCGCTCGGGCTCGGAGTGCTCGGCGCGGCGCTTGCGGCGCGCCCGACGGATCATGTGCGGGCGATGAGGGCCGCGCCGCGATCCGAGGCGGAGGGCTCCGCGGAACCCACGGTAATCTCGCTGACGACGCCCGACGGCGACGTCCACTCCGTCGATTTGCGCCCCGTCCTGCCCAACGTGAGCGGTGGCGCGTCCCGGCGGTTCGTGCTGGACCCGGCAGCACTCGACGCGCCGGATCTCATGCTCTACGCGCTGGAGAAAGACAGTTCGGTCGATGGGTTGCCGGCAGACGCACAGTTCGTCTGCGCCGCTTCCACCTCGGAGCCCACGGAGTTCGAAGTCGGCCCCAGAGTGCAATCGGTTGTGCTCTACAGTCTCGGCCACGCGCGCGTCGTCGGGACGCTTCCCGTGCAGGACTCCGGAGGTCCTCGCTGACATGGGCCACGCTTACCAGGCCGTCCAGTGGAACCGCCAGAAGCGGCGGTACGACCTCGCCCTCGCGGGCGGCGTCCTCGCCTACCTCGCGCTCTTCTTCGGCGTCTCCGGCGTCGTGCACCCCGAGGCGACGTTCGAGACGCTTCTGCTGCGCGCGCTCGGCTCGTGTGCGTTCTTGCTGCTGCACGTGATCCTCGCCATCGGTCCGCTCGCGCGCCTCGACGCGCGCTGGCTGCCGCTGCTCTACAACCGGCGGCACCTCGGCGTGACGATGTGCGGGCTGGCGTTCCTGCACGGCGCATTCGCCACGCTCCAGTTCCATGCGTTTGGCGACGAGAACCCGCTCGTCAGCATCTTCACGGCGAACACGCGCTACGACAGCATCGCGCAGTTCCCGTTCCAGCCGCTGGGCGCGGGTGCGCTCGTCATTCTCGTGCTGATGGCCGCGACGAGCCACGACTTCTGGCTCGCCAACCTGACGGCGCCGGTCTGGAAGGCGCTGCACATGCTCGTGTACGTCGCGTACGCGATGCTCGTCGGGCACGTTGCGCTCGGCGTCCTGCAGGCGGAGACGAGCCCGCTCTTGTGGGGTGCGGTGGCCGCGGGCGGCGCGACTCTCCTGGCGCTCCACGTCGCCGCAGCTCTCCGGGGCGGCGACGACGAGCCCGCGGACGCCGAGGAGCGCGGCTGGCTCGACGCGTGCTCGGTGGACGAAGTGCCCGAAGGGCGCGCCAAGGTCGTGCTCGCCGGCGGCGAGCGCGTCGCGATCTTCAGGGACCAGGGCCGGCTCTCCGCGCTCTCGGGCGTGTGCCAGCACCAGAACGGCCCCCTGGGCGAGGGGCGCGTCCAGGACGGCCTCGTCGTGTGCCCGTGGCACGGGTTCCAGTACAAGCCGAGCTGCGGCTGCTCGCCCGAGCCGTTCCACGAGACCGTGCCGACGTTCCGGATCCAGGTGAGGGACGGCCGCGTGTGGCTCGACCCGAAGCCGCTGCCTCTGGGCACCGAGACCGAGCCCGTTCCCGCCGGGGCCGGAGGTGAGCGATGAGCGACGTGTCCGACGACTTCTACATCGGCTACGAGGAGCGCGCACCGCGCGGTCTCGGCCGCTTCGTCCGCGCGCGCGTCGTGCTCTTCTGCGCGGTTGCCGCTGCGCTCGCGGGCGCGTTCGCAGCGTCCCAGGAGCGCTTCGCGCCGAGCCGCTTCGAGTTCGGCGTCGAGCGCTCCTTCGAGGGCCGCCTCGAGCACTTGCCGTACCCCGTTCTCGCAATCGAGCGCCCCGGGCGGGACGCGGGCGAATCGCGCTGGCTCCTGACCCGGTTCGGGAAGTTCGACGCGTCGAACGTGACGTCCGCGCTCGACGGCCACCGCGTCCGCGTCTCGGGGCAGCTGATCCATCGCGGCACGGCGACGATGCTCGAGATCGATCCCGTCACGCTGGAGGATTTCGGCATGGCCTACCCGCCGCCGCCCCCGCCCTTGGGGGAGCCCGTGACGCTCACGGGGGAGATCGTCGACGCGAAGTGCCACCTCGGCGTGATGAAGCCGGGGGACCTCAAGCCGCATCGAGCGTGCGCAGCGCGCTGCATCAGCGGAGGCGTCCCCGCGGCGCTCGTCGTGCGCGACTCGATCGGCCGGGCGACGTACTACCTGCTCGCGGACGAGGAGGGTCGCCCGGTCGGGCCCGCGCTGCTCGATCGGATCGCCGAGCCCGTCGAGGTCACGGGCCGCGTCCGTGCGCACGGCGATCTCCTCGTGCTCGTCGCATCGGCCGAGGCATTCATGCGCGTCGACTGAGCGCCGCCCGGATCGGCGCGCTTCCTGGCGCAGAAAAGTGCGACGGGGAGGAGGCGTGGGGGGACGCGCTCCTCCCCGTCCTCGCCCATGTGGGGCGCCATTGGGGGGTGTGGCCCTTGTCGTGCTCGGGTCGCCCGGCGACCCTCGTCACGTCAGCCCGTTCTCCGAGCGGCGTGCACGATGCGGGTCAGGGAATTCCACGAAGCCGCGGATTCCCGCGTCGCGCGAGTCGGCGCCGCTTCGGCTCAGGCCCGCTCGAACTCCGTGCGGCCGAGATCCACCCACTCCTCCGATCCGTCGCGGGGATCGCGTACGCGGACCCACTGGTTCCAGCGGGCCACGACCTGCACGCGTCGAAGCTCGGGCGCTCCGTCCTCGTCCGCGGCCGGCCGTCCCTTTGCAACGCGTCGTTCGGGCTGGGGATCCTGCACTCGACGTTCTCCGGGAGGCGCGTGAGCACGGGGCGCTCGCGCGGTGGAAGCCGCTGCCGCCGACAACGCGGCGGCCGGAAAAAAAAGGAGGCTCCTCCCGAGAGGGGGTTCGGGAGGAGCCAGGTTCACTAGGAACCATGAGGGCACTCTGTTGATCGGCATTCCCCGGGTTTCCTGAAGCGGGAAGGTGGAATTAACGGGACGGTTCCGCCGCGAAGGCCCCGCGCGGGCCGTCGGGCTGGCCTGGGGGGGCGTCGCCACTAAGCTGTGGGCCATGGCGAAAGACATCGAGTCCGTCCTCCAGGAGACCCGCACGTTCCCACCGTCCGAGGCCTTCCGCGAGCGCGCCCGCATCGGGCAGCGCGAGGACTACGACCGCCTGCACCGGGAGTCGATCGAAGATCCGGAGGGCTTCTGGGGTCGGATCGGCGGCGAGCTGCCCTGGATGCAACGCTTCGAGGGCGTCCTCGACTGGAGCGGGGCGCCGCGGGCGCGCTGGTTCACCGGCGGCCGGATCAACGCCAGCCACGCGTGCCTCGACGCCCACGTGGCGGCGGGCCGCGGCGACCGGACCGCGATCCTCTGGGAGGGTGAGCCCGGCGACACGCGGACGTTCACCTACGCCGAGCTCGCCGAGGCTGTCCGGCGCTTCGCGAACGTTCTGCGCGCGCGCGGGGTCGGCAAGGGCGACCGCGTCGCGATCTACATGCCGATGGTGCCGGAGGCGGCGATGGCCATGCTTGCCTGCGCCCGCATCGGTGCGATCCACTCCGTCGTCTTCGGCGGCTTCAGTGCGCAGTCGCTGCGCGACCGCATCGAGGACGGCGACTGTTGCGCCGTCATCACCGCGGACGGCGGCTGGCGCCGCGGGAGCGTCCTGCCGCTCAAGCCGGCGGTCGACGTGGCGCTCGACGGGTACGAGGGTGTGCACACCGTTCTGTGCGTTCGGCGCACCGAGCAAGAGGTCGCGTGGACCGAGGGCCGCGACGTGTGGCTGCACGAGGCGCTCGAGTCGGTGGACGACGCGTGCGAGCCCGAGCCCATGGACTCCGAGGACGTGCTGTTCCTCCTGTACACGTCCGGCTCGACGGGCAAGCCGAAGGGCATCGTGCACACGACCGGGGGCTACCTCGTCGGCGCGTACCTCTCCACGCGCTACGTCTTCGACCTGAAGGAGGACGACGTCTACTGGTGCACCGCCGACGTCGGCTGGATCACGGGCCACAGCTACATCGTCTACGGGCCGCTCCTGAACGGCGCGACGATGGTGATGTACGAGGGAGCGCCGAACGCGCCGCACGAGGGCCGCTTCTGGGAGCTCTGCGAGAAGTGGGGCGTGACGGTCTTCTACACGGCGCCCACCGCGATCCGCGCGTTCATGAAGTGGGGCGACGCGCACGTCGAGAAGCACGATCTCTCGAAGCTGCGTCTGCTCGGGACCGTCGGCGAGCCCATCAACCCCGCCGCGTGGATGTGGTACCGCGACAAGGTCGGCGGCGGGCGGTGTCCGATCGTCGACACGTGGTGGCAGACGGAGACGGGCGGGATCATGCTGACGCCGCTGCCGGGCGTCACCGCGACGCCGCCGGGCTCGGCGACGACGCCGTTCTTCGGCGTCGACGCGGCGATCCTCGACGACGACGGCAACGAGGTGCCCGCCGGCAAGGGCGGCTACCTGGCGATCCGCAAGCCCTGGCCGAGCATGCTGCGCGGGATCTGGGGCGACGAGCAGCGCTTCATCGACACGTACTGGTCGAAGTGGCCCGGGATCTACTTCCCGGGCGACGGCGCGCGGCGTGACGAGGACGGCAACTTCTGGATCATGGGGCGCGTCGACGACGTGCTGAACGTGTCCGGACACCGCCTTTCCACGATGGAGATCGAGAGCGCGCTCGTGAGCCACGACGCAGTGGTCGAGGCGGCGGTCGTGCCGCGTCCCGACGATCTGACCGGTGAGGCGATCGTCGCGTTCGTGATTCCGGCTGACGATGGCCTCGACCCGGCCGCGGGCGGGGGAGCGCCGGACGCGCTGGAGGCCGCGCTCAAGGAGCACGTCGCCTTCGAGATCGGCAAGCTCGCGCGGCCCGCCGAGATCCGAGTCACCCCGCGTCTTCCGAAGACGCGCAGCGGCAAGATCATGCGTCGCCTCCTGCGCGCGGTGGCCGCGGGCGAGGAGATCCAGCAGGACACGACGACACTCGAGGACGCGACCATCCTCGACGAACTCCGCCGCGGGGCCCGCAGTTGAGCGGCCCCCGACTCGAGCGGACCGGACGGCGCGCCCTCCACGTCCGCGGCGCGCTGTTCGTCCTCGTCAGCGTGGGCGGGGGGGCCGTGCTGTCCTCCGCGCAGCAGTCGGGTTCGACCGGCGGAGCGGCGCAGGGGAACGCAGCGGCGGCGACCGCGCCCGCGGCGCCGTCCGCGGCCGGGGCGGACGCGGCGCTCCAGACCTTCTCCGCGGCCGGAGCCGACCGTACGTCGGTACCGGGACGCGAGGAGCTCCTGTCGCGCTCGGACGAGCTCATCGCAAGGTTCGATTGCCTCGCGTGCCACGGGCCCGAGAGCGCGCTGCGGACCGTGCTCGATCCGTCGACCGCGCCCCGGCTCGTGGGCGTCACCGACCGCGCGCATCCCGACTGGATCGCGCGCTTCCTCGCCGATCCGCGTTCGCTACGGCCGGGGACGACCCATCCCCACGAGCTGATCGGCCTCGCACCGGACGAACGCGCCACGGTCGGGCTCGAGCTCAGCCACTACATCGCTCGGCAGGACGACATCCAGCCGATCGAGGCCGCGGTGGAGACCGCAACCGTGGCCGAGCTCGAGCGCGGGCGCGCGCTGTACCACACGGTCGGGTGCTTCGTCTGCCACGGCGCGCGCGAGTCCGTGGACGACCTGACGCTGTCGCTCGCGGAGCTCGCGACGCTCGGCGAGGAGGAGGTGATCGAAGGCGGATCGACCGAGGCGCCCGACGATGCGGCAGCGCCGCTTCGCCCGGGAGTGTTCTCGCCCGTGTTCACTCCGTTCCCCGCAGACCTCGCGGACAAGCACCTCCCGTCCGGGCTGGCGAGCTACCTGGTCGACCCCGTCGCAGCGCGGCCGTCGGGTCACTGCCCGTCGCTCGGGCTCGATGCGGGCGAGGCCGAGGCGATCGCGGCGTACGTCCTGATGGAGCAGGCGCAGCGGCTGGACGGAAGCTTCGAGGCACGGCCGGGTCTCGTGCGGGAGTCCTTCGAGCTGGACGAGATCGGCGACGACCCGCTCGCATCGATCGACTCGCTCGTGCCCGTCGAGCGCGAGACGGCGCTGGTGGTCGACCTCGCCGGGGCCCCGCGCGCGGACCGGTACGCGCTGCGCTTCTCCGGGTGGCTCGACGTTCCCGAGGACGGCGCGTACACGTTCCACCTGACGTCCGACGACGACGCCCGCCTCACGATCGACGGCTCGACGGCCGTCGACAATCCCGGCGCGCACGCGGCGACGACCGTGTCGACCACCGTCGAGCTCTACGCGGGCGAGCGCGCGCTGGTGCTGGACTTCGTCGAGCGGACCGGCGACGCCGTGCTGGAGCTCGAGTGGGAGGGGCCCGGTGTTCCGCGCGGCCCGCTCGCCCGGGACCGCGTGACCCATTGGCCGCTCGAGTACCGGCGCAAAGACTCGGCCGGCGTTCCGATCCCCCCTGCGCGCTTCGCCGTCGACCAGCGGCTCGCTCAGAAGGGCGAGCGCCACTTCACACGCTTCGGGTGCATCCGCTGCCACCAGGTCGAGGGCTACGTCGAGCGCGGGGAGCCTGGGCATGCATCCGCACCGACGCTGGAGCGCCTCGCCGGAGTGCGGCCCGGCGTGCTGGTTTGCCTACGGCAGGGCGGGCGCTTCGATCTGCAGCCGGAGGACGCCGGCGCGCTCCTTTCCGCATTCGTCGATCCCGGGACGATCGCCAGCGACGCGCTGGTCGCCGAGCGCGCCGTGGAGCGAACGATGGTGCGGCGTAACTGCTACGGCTGTCATCGACGCGACGGACTCGGGGGCGTCCATCCGTCGATCGCGCCTTACTTCCTCGGGGACGAGGACGCCGAGCTTGGCGACGAGGGGCGGTTCCCACCGACTCTCGACGCGGTCGGGCGCAAGCTTCGGCCCGACGTCCTCGATGCTGCGGTGCACGGACACGAGCGCGTCCGTCCCTACCTCCGGGTTCGCATGCCGCGGGTGGGGGACACGAACGTGCCGCAGCTCGCGACCACGCTCCGGTTGATCGACGAGGCGCTCCCCTCGGTGCCGCCGCTGACGGACGCGGCGCGGGCGGCCTGCACGCCCCGCGCGGTCGACGACGGGCGCCGGTTGGCGGGCGTACGCGGCGGACTCGGCTGCGTGCAGTGCCACGACTTCCGCGGGACGGAAAGTCTGGGCGTGCGGGCGGTCGACCTCTCGACGATGCACCGGCGTCTGCGCTTCGACTGGTTCCGCGAGCTCCTGCTCGCGCCGTCCAACGTCGGACTCGAGGGCCGGATGGCGAACCTGTGGCTGGACGAAGAGAGTCCCGTCACCGGCATCGCGGACGGCGACGTCGAGGCGCAGATCCAGCGGATCTGGTGCTGGCTCGGTGAGGGAGACTCGATGGCGCCCCCGCCCGGACTCGACACGGGGCCGTGGGCCTACGAGGTCCGCCCGGACGACCGCACGCGCCTCGTCTCCGTGTTCATGCGCGGCGTGTCGCCGCGCGTCGTCTGCGTCGGCACCGAGGCGGGGGTGCACTCGGCGTTCGACATCGACGCGCACCGGCTCGCCCTCGTCTGGCGCGGGCGATTCATCAACGTGATGGGCACGTGGCGCGGACGCGCGGGCCAGCTGGAGGAGGCGGGCTCGACGGACCTCTTCGAGCTCAGCTCCGGGGCGGCGGTGCTGCCCCGGGAGAGCCTCGTCGCGCCGTGGGGCGCGCCTTCCACCTCGCGCGCGATCGGGCGCGAGGTGGGCGAGGACGGCGCCGTGACATTCGAGTACGAGCTGGACGGGGTCCGCGTGCGCGAGACGATCACGCCGACGGTCGTCGCGGTGCCGGGCGGCGAGCCGCGCTCCGGCGTCCGGCGGAGGGTCCAGGTAAGGACGCCGCCGGGCGGCGTCGGACTCTCACTCGTCGCGCGTCCGGGCGTGGCGCGGCGCTTCGACCCGGAGGGCCGCGGCGTGTGGCGCGACAGCGTGGACGGATGGCCACTGTTCCGCGTGCTCGGCGACGCGGCGCGCGTGGCCCGGATCGCGCGGGTCACGGGCGCGGTCGACGCGGATGCGCGCGCCGAGAGCGGCGCGACCGTCCGGATCGGACGCGGCGCGAGGTACGCGAAGCGGACGGGGGCCAAAGGTCCGCCCGCGGACGAGATCCGCGTCCCCATCCTTCTGGCGCCGGAGCCCGGCAGCCAGGACCCGCGCAGCGCGCCGTTGGTCGGCGAGGTCTCCTGGGAGTTCACATGGTGATGGACCGAATGCACTGGACCACGGGAGCGATGCTCCTCGCCCTCTGCGCGGAAGCGCAGCCGGCGCAGTCGAGCCGTGAGCCCGGCCGCCGCGAGCGCGAGGAGGCCGCGTACCGCGTGACCCGTGCGGACCTGCCGCCCGAGGTGACGCTCGAGGTCGGTGGCCTCGCCCTCGTCGACCCCCCTCGGGGTGCGCGCGAGGGGGACGGACCGCGCGTCGTGGCGGTGACGCGCCGGGGGGAGGTGTGGGGCATCGACGGATTCGCGGGCCTGGCTCCGAACGCGACCCCGACGGCGACTCTCCTCGCGGAAGGCCTGCACGAGCCCCTCGGCCTCCTGATGAGCGAAGACGGCACCCTCGTCACCGCGTGCCGTTCGGAGCTCGCGCGTCTCGTCGACCGCGACGGGGACGGACGCTACGAGCGCCAGGAGACCGTCGCGGACGGCTGGCGCGTGAGCGGCAACTACCACGAATACAACTTCGGCCCCGCGCTCGGCGTCGACGGCAGCCATTGGATCACGACGAACAAGCCCTTCGGGGACCAGCCGTTCGGCCGCGTCGACTGGCGCGGCTACGCGCTCCGCATCGCGCCGGACGGCACCTGGTCCCCGATGTGCGCGGGGCTGAGGTCGCCGGCGGGCATCGAGGTCGCCCCTTGGGGCGAGGCCTTCTACACCGACAACCAGGGTGAGTGGTGCGGAGCAAGCAAGCTCAGCCTCCTCGCACCGGGGACCTACCACGGCCATCCCCACGGGATCGCGAGCACCGAGGATCCCCGCTGGCGCTGGAGCCGCCCGCGCGAGCTTCCCGAAGGCTGGACCTACGCCCGCGTGCTGGACTCGGAGCGTTTCCCGCGCTTCCAAATGCCGACGATCTGGTTCCCCTACGACAAGATGGGCCGCAGCCCCGCCGGCTTCGTCTGGGACACCACCGGAGGCCGTTTCGGCCCGTTCCCCGGCCAGATCTTCGTGGCCGACCAGTACGAGGCCGCAGTCTTCCGCGTGTCGCTCGAGCGCGTCGGTCCGCACTGGCAGGGGGCCTGCTATCGCTTCCGCGAGGGTCTTTCCTGCGGCGCGGTCCGGCTGGCCTTCACTCCTTCAGGCGCTCTCCTCGTGGGCGAATCGGCGCGCGGCTGGGGCTCTCGTGGTGCACTCGACGAAGGACTCGAGCGCATCGACTGGACGGGCGAGCTGCCCTTCGAGATCAAGACGATGTCGCTGCTCGAAGACAACTCGGGATTTGCACTGCGCTTCACCATGGACGTCGACGTCCGATCCGCGAGCGCCGAGACGAGCTACTCGATCCAGAGCTACACGTACGCGGCGACCGAGTCCTACGGCAGCCCCGAACTCGACGCCCGCCCGCACGACGTCCTCGGCACACGCCTCCACGACGACGGCCGCGGGGTCGACCTCACCGTCGACGGTCTTCGCCGGGGCTACGTGTTCGAGCTCCACGCCGAGGGGGTTCGCCGTGGGCGGGGGGGGCCGGGGTTGTTGCACCAGCGGGCCTTCTACACCCTCGGTGCCCTCCACCAGCGACCTCGGTAACTGGGCTCCGACCTTGTTGGAGCCGACTCCGCTAGCTCCCGTCGGCAGCCGAGCTACGTCCGTTCATACCTTCGAGGCGCCCTGGATGGAGGCTTCTACGGCGCAAGGCACGGGCTCCTGAGGACTTGCGTTCCTTAGAGCCCGGCGGGGCAACACTCAGGGAGCCCAGTGCCCCTGAGCCGGACGGCTGGCTAGCTCGCCTGCCGCTGCTCGTCGCGGTGACGCGCGGTTTCCAGCAGCAGTCGCGTCACGTTGTAGCGCACGCGCGCACGCGGCTCGCCTTCGAGCCCTTCGCGGAATGTGAAGCGGCAGCCCTTCAGGTCGAACAGCCGGTGGAAGATGTTCTGAATCTGCACCTCGAGAGCCTGGGCGAGCGCCTCGTCCGTGACCAGCTCACCCCGCCGCAGCGCATCCCCAAGACGTTCGGCCGCCGATTTGCCGCTCAGAAGTGCATTCAGCTGCTCTGCCGACACGGCGCCGAGTCGGACGAGGATCTCACCGAGTCGCTCACCATCCGGAGAGCTCGAACTGCGGGCGTGGATCAGCTCGCCACGGAGGTACTCGAGTGAGAACTGTTCGCTGGGGGCGTCGACGGTCAGGACACCGGTCTTGCCCTGGAGCTGGAAGAACCCAATCAGCTCGGGGATCGAGAGCGCGTCCGTATTGCCCACGAACTCGGGCGCCGAGAACGGCTTCGGCTTGTTTTCGACGTCTGGGAGGATCTCGTCCTCACCGAACGCGGCACTGAGCGCACGCTGAATCTCGTCGACGCGCGAGCGGACCCAAGTGCTTCCCTCGCCGTCTCCTTCGACGTCAGCGCCTGGCGCGGTCGAGGCGACGCCTTGCGCGGGGTCGGAGAAGAGCGGATTTGCGCCGAAGGACGGTGCCACCTCCGGACTTCGGTGGGCCTCCTGTACCGGGCTCGCGGCGACGGCATCGCTGTCCGCGGGATCCGCCGTTTCGGCCGCCTTGTTCTCCGAGTCCTCGGCCTTGGTCTTGACGGACGCGTCTTCGGCGCGGCGGCCGCGCCGACCCTTTCGCCTCTCGCGTCCACCGGGCGGACGACCTTTCCCCTCGCGCACTTCGCGCAAGGCTTTGTAGATCTCGGACGAGTAGAAGCCCGTGATCGTCAGCGCGCCGGCCGAGGGGGCTGTGAGGCCCCAGACCGGAGCTCCGAGCGCCTCAAGCGCCAGCTCGAGGTGATTTCGAACGCGCTTGAGCGCGCCCGGGTCGAGCCGGTCTTCGGCTGCGTCTCCGAACGTACGACGTGTCTCGGCCACTCGCAGGCGCGTCTTGACGTCGCTTGCGAGCTCGAGGAGTTCGACGATCTCGTGTTCCGGGGGGTCCTGCATCGTGCGCTTGGGGGTGAGCGCTCGCGTGGGACTTCGACCCGTGCGTCCCTGTCGCTGGAGGCAACGTTCGGAATCGCAGTGTGCGGCCGTACGGAAAATTCTTCGGACTGGGCTCCGAACGTGTTGCCAACCGTCGATCGACTCACGCGCACACCCGGACCTTCGGGCCTGGAGACGTCCCCCTCCAGTGCAGGTCGAGGTGCGAGCGGCGTCCGTCTCCGAAGGGGCAGGGACTGCGCTGTCCCCAGTCCTGTCGCCAACGGAAGAGCTCGGTCATTCGGAGCATGCGTGGCGCGAACCCCATGAGCTGACCGGGCGATTGTCGGTCCCGATTGAAGCGTGCGCGTGTCCAGTTCTTGGCAGCACGCAACAGTCCGTAGAAGAGCTGGAGCGCCTTTCGGCACTTGGATGTGAGCCAAGACTTCTTGCGAATTCGACCGAGGTGGTCCCGCGAGATCGCCTCCATCAAGTTGATCGGATGCAGCGGTGTCCCGAAGCCGCGCGGCGCACTCCCAGGCGTCTTCGTGTGGACGATAGGGCGACCGCGGAACGTGTCTCGCACGTACCGCGGGTACGTAGGCCTCAGGTCGGTGTCGATCCGGCCGCCGACGGGAGCCGGAAACAGACGTGCGGCGGCGCCGAATGCGCGGAGACAAGCCGCGGGCGATTCGTCGAAACGTGGCCCCAATCGCTCCTCGTCGCGCTCAACCTGCTCGATGCGTCGTTTCGTCATCGGGCCCTTCGCTCGGATCGACGCGACTTCCGAGGCGATCTGAAAGCGGGACCGTACCTCGACAACGTTCGCGATCAAGACGGGCCGCGAGTGACGGCATCCCTCGTACGTCTCCAGCTCGTCCATCTGAATGTGGAATCCGAGTCCGCCTCCGCAGGCCAGCGTTCGTCGCCTGGCTCTCGTCTGGAGGTTGGCATCGAGTGCCTCCGCTACGCGCGCAAGCTTGCGCGCTTTGCGCGTGAAGTTTCGACGGCTCAGACCGACCCTTCTTGCGCCCTCGCGCATTCCGACCCCCGAGCAGATGAACTCGTGGACCGCCTTGTTGAGGTGGGGCTTCTTGTCGTAGCGATCGCCGCGGAACGTCTGGTCCGAGAATGTCCTCCCGCATCGCTTGCACCGATACCGTTTGATCGGGCGAGATCGGCACTTCGCGCGGTAGGTCCCGTGGCGAAGGAAGAACTTCCCGTCGGGAGCGCGGTGGTTGGGGCAGGATCGATTGGGGCAGCGCGGTGGGCGGTTCATGGCTCGTCGTGGGTGCACGAGGGCCTCTTGAAGGCCCAACGTGATACCGACGAGCGGCAAGTGCCGCGGTGGCGCTGGATTGCGAAGATCCCCGGCTCGGTCGCTCAACACATTCCGAGCCCAGTCCTGCTGCGAGGCTACGGATCCGAAACGGAAGCTAGATCCCCAGGTTCTCCGTCTGCCCGCTCACGGGCGCGTTCTCCGCGCGCCACCAGTCGCCGGCGGCGACGTCGAGAATCCCCTCGGTGTAGGGGCGGGGCTCCCAGCCGAGCTCTTCTCGGGCAGCGGAGATGTCATGGTCGTGGTGCAGCGAGAAGTAGCCTGCGCCGCGGCGCTCCTTCGTGACGTCCTTGAACAGTCCCTTCACCAGAAGAGCGCGTTCGACCCAGCGCCGTGGGATGTTCCTGCGCTTCACGCTACCGCCCGTCGCTTCGACCGTCACGTCCACGAAGTCGTTGAAGGCGATCCCGTACGGGCCGGCGATCTCGAAGACCCGGAAGTCCTCGCGGCCGCGCTCGTAGTGCAGGGAGCGTTCCAACGCATCGACCAGGTCTTCGACATGAACAGGGTTCAGCTTCGAGAGACCCTCGTGGTAGACCCAGTAGTTTCCCTTCTGCGCACCGCATTTTCGAAGCAGCGGCGCCGTGTGGCGGTAGTCGCCGCGGCCGTACACGAGGGTCGGCCGGAAGGACATCCAGCGCAGGCTGGAGCCTCGTACGATCTTCTCCTGTACGCGCTTCGAGTCGCGGTAGTAGCTGTAGACCGGCACACCGATCACAGCCGATGCGACGTTGATGAAGACGAATCCCTCGCTCGCGTTGCGTTCGGCCTCCGCGACGAGGTACTCGGTCCCCGCGACGTTCACGGCCTGCATCACGTCGTCCGGAAGGTGGTCGTGCGCCCCCGCGAGGTGGATCAAGAACTCTGCGTTCTTCAGGAATCCCTCAATGCTCGGACCGTCTGTGAGGTCGCCCTCGTGCAGCTCGAGGTTCTCATCGTTCTCGAAGGACTGTCCTGTGAGGACGGCACCGCGACCCGGGCGCACGAATGCGCGGACGCGGTGGCCCTTGGCGAGGAGGTGCCGGACGACGTACTGGCCGATGAAGCCCGTGGATCCAGTGACAGCGATCAGCATGGCGCCGGCGGACTCTATCGTCTGGGGCGCATGAATGCGCGGACGGCGATGGGACGGGTGGTCGACGGTGAGGCCGGCGCCGGGATCGGGGTGGTCGCGGCGCTGAGGGCCGAGCTTGGGTGGCTGGCGGCGGGGCCCGAATGGGTCGCGGCGAGGGGACTCACGGTTCGAAGGTCTGAGATGCCGGACGGACGACCGCCGTTTGTCTCGACGCTGAGCGGGGTGGGGAAAGTCCGTGCCGCGCGGGCAGCGTCCGCGCTCGTCGATCTCGGAGTGAGTGCGCTGCTGGTCGTCGGCACCGCAGGAGCTCTCGATCCGAGCCAGGGGATCGGCGAGCTCTACCTGGCTTCTGAGGCCGTTCAGTGGGACCTCGCCGTGAAAGAAGGGCGCATGGTGGGGGCCGACCCTGCATTGAGCGATGGCTGGGCCGAGGCGGCTCCCGCGGCGCGTCGGGCAGTTTTTCTCACGGCGGACCGGCCCGCTCTAGGGCGCATGGAGCGGCGACGCCGCCTCGGGCGTGCGCGCCGCGGCCGAGTGGTCGCACCGGGAGCGGCGGCGATCGCGGACATGGAGACGGCCGCCGTGGCTGCGGTCGCCGAGGCTTCCGGTGTGCCGTGGGCCGCTCTACGCGTCGTGTCGGACCGTCCGCCGGCGGCTTTCGAGCTTCTGCGCCCCGCCGCACGCCGTCGCTGCTCGTTCCAGGCCAACTACGCGGCCGTGGCAGGGATCCCCGCCGAGTCGCTCAGGCGGTTGGACCTGCGCCACCTCGCACTCTAAATCGGTACTGGGATCCGAGAGTGTGGGGGCGCTCTCCCTATGCCGCGAGCTCCGCGATGATTGCGTCGTTTCGAGTGGCTCCAGGGGGCAAGCGGGCCGCGGCGCGCTGCGAACGTCGCTCCAGTCGGGGAGTTGCAAGCGTGGGGCACCGCTCGTCCAACACGGACGGAGCCCAGTGCCTGTGGTGTTGGTGGCGGCGGCCCGCAGCCGAGATAGACTTCCCACCTAGGCCACACCCCGCCCCAGGGACCCGCCGTCGCGCGGCCACCTGTCCCGGAACGAGCCTGACCCCCGCACGATGTCCCCGTTCACGAGTCCCTCGGTTGCACGCGCGCTGACGCCAGGTGCCCACCGGCCGGCGCGCCCCGCCGCCGCGCGAGCCGGCGCTCTCCGCCGGCCCGAGACCCGTGCGGCCACGGGCGACGGCCCCACTCGAGCGTGCCCCCGAACGGGGCGACCGCTTCGCGACGGATGACGGCAGCCGGCACGTTTCTGCGGCGCAACTTCGAGCCGCTCGTCCTTTCGATGCAGGTCCTCATCGACCTGCTCGTGGTGGTCCTCGCCTGCCTCGCCGCGTGGTGGCTGCGTGAGTCGCTGATCCTGCGCGACGTGCTCGGTGGTGTTCCTCTCGGTGAGGACTCGCTCCGCTTCCAGACGGAGCTCTCGGACTACCGGGAGGTCTTCGCGATCACCGCGTCGGTGTGTCTGGTCTGCTTCCACACGTTCGGGCTCTACAGCCCGAGCAAGAGTCTGCTCAACGTCGAGGAGTACAAGTCGGTCACGAAGAGCACGATCGTGTCCTTTCTCGTCGTGATGGTGCTGCTGTTCTTCCTACGGGACGCGGCGCTGCCCACGGGCGGGGCGAAGGGGATCTACGCTCCGCTCCTATGGCTGCACAGCGCGTTCGAGCTCGAGGTGAACCCCGACTCGCTGTCGCGTTTCACGATCCTCCTCTCGTTCGTGTTCATCCTCGTCTTCATGACGATCAGTCGCTTCGCGTCGTTCCGCGTGATCCAGCGGCTGCACCGACGGGGGATCGGCAATCGGAACGTGCTTGTGGTCGGTGCGGGCTTCATGGGGCGGCGGCTGCAGGAGAAGTTTCTCCACGTGCCGACGCTCGGGCTCAACTTCGTCGGGTTCCTGGACACGGACCCGACACTCGTCGGCACGCGCTTCGGTCGCGGGGACGTCCTCGGCACGGTGGAGGACCTCGAGCGTGTCCTCGGTGAGCAGAAGGTCAGCGAGGTCTTCATCTCACTCCCCGACGAGAACGAGGAGGAGATCCTGGCGATCTGCACCCAGCTCGACCGCCTCCAGATCGCGTACTTCGTGGTGCCGCACCTGTACCACCTGATGTCCTACAACGTGCGGATCGAGAACCTCGACTCGATCCCGCTCGTGACGCGCGCGCTCCGGACCGAGTCCGTGCTCTCCGACGTCGCCAAGCGGCTGTTCGACGTCCTGGTGAGTCTCGTCGTCCTGACGCTCGCGGCGCCGCTCTTCTTCCTGTTCGCCTTCCTGATCAAGCGCGAGTCGAAGGGGCCGATCTTCTTCCGCCAGCAGCGCGTGGGGCTCAACGGCAAGTCGTTCCGCATGGTCAAGTTCCGCACCATGTTCGTGGACAATTGCCGCGACGAGGTGGCGCCGAAGGACGAGTACGACCCGCGCGTGACGCGCGTCGGCCGCGTGCTGCGGCGCTACTCGTTCGACGAGCTCCCGAACTTCTGGAACGTGCTCCTCGGGCAGATGAGCGTGGTGGGCCCTCGCCCCGAGATGGAGTTCATCGTCGACGACTACGGTCCGCTCGACCGCGAGCGCTTGCGCGCCAAGCCCGGCGTCACCGGCCTCTGGCAGATCAGCTACGCGCGCCAGGACTCGATCCACTCGAACATCGACTACGACCTCTACTACATCGAGAACCGCTCGTTCCTGCTCGATCTCGTGATCGTCGCGCTGACGGGCTTCGCGGTGGTGAAGGGGACCGGAGCGTTCTGAGGCGCGCGCGCGGCACCGTGCCCAGGCGATCGGCTCGTTCACGCGCGACCCTCGGGTGCGCTGCGGTGCAGTGCTTCGGCCGCGAGAGCCTCCGTGCCGACGGCCACCGCCCCGTGCGCCGCCGCCGCGCGCATCTCCGCAGCTGGGGGCACGGCGGGTGAACGTCTCCGAGTCCGTTCGCAAGGAGCACCGCTCCGCGCTCGAGGTGCCCCTCCACGTTCTCCACGTGATGGAGGCGACGATCGGCGGCACCCGTCGACACCTCGTGGACGTGACGCTGGAACAGCGCCGCCGCGGGCTCCGCGTCGGCGCGGTCGTCTCCACGCTCCGCGACCCCGGCTTCCCCGAGGACCTCGCGCGCATGGAGGCCGCGGGCGTCGAGGTCCAGCGAGTCCCGATGGTGCGCGAGATCCGGCCCTTCACGGACGCGGCGCACGGGCGCGCGATCGCCGGCCTCGTCTCCTACCTCCAGCCCGACGTCGTCCACACGCACAGCTCGAAGGCCGGCGTCCTCGGGCGGCGCGCATCCATTCGCACCGGGGTCGGGGCGCGCGTCCACACTCCCCACACGTTCGCATTCCTGTTCGACGCGCTCTTCAGTCGCCCCAAACGAGCGCTCATCCGCCGCATCGAGCGCTCCCTTGCGCGCCGGTCCCACGCGGTCGTCGCCGTCTCGGAGAGCGAGCGCGCGACCATCGCGGCGTCCGGGGTTGTGCCGGACGAGCTCCTCCACTGCGCACCCAACGGCATCGATCCCATGCCGTTCGAGGCCGCCGAGCCCCTCGATCTCGGCGCGTTTGGCCTCGACCCCGACCTGCCGACCGCCGCGGTCGTCGGCCTCGTGTACGGCGCGAAGGGGCAGGACCTGGCGGCGAAGGCGCTCCGCTCCGCCCAGACTGACGGCCTCCAGCTGCTCTTCGTCGGCCCGGGTGAGCTCGACCGCCTGCGCGACGAGTGCCGCGCGCTCGGGATCGAGCGCCGCGTCGCCATCGTGGGCGCCCGGAGTGACGTGCCGCGCGTGCTCGCGTCCGTCGACTTCCTTGTGCTTCCGTCGCGCTGGGAGGGTCTGCCCTACGTCGTGCTCGAAGCGATGGCGGCGCGGCTCCCCGTCGTCGCTACGCCGGTCGACGGCGCCCGCGACCTCGTCGAGGACGGTCGCACGGGTTTTCTCGCGCGTTCGATCACGGCCGATGCGCTGGGCGAGGCGCTGGTCCGCGCCGTCCGAGCGGGCCGCGGCCGCCGCGAGGAGCTCGGCCGCCGCGGCCGCGAGCGCCTCGACGCCGGCTTCAACGTACCGTCCATGGTCGACCACCTCGACGCTGTGTATGCGGCGGCGCTCGAGCGCCGCGGGAGAATCGGCGCATGAAGCTCCTCCACGTCCTCACGACCCTCGACGTCGGCGGCGCCGAGATGCACGTTCTGTGTCAGGTGCGCGGTCAGGTCGCGCGCGGTCACTCGGTGCGGCTCGTGTACCTGAAGGGGGAGGGAACCCTCGCCCGCGACTTCCTCGACGCAGGAGCGGAGGAGGTGGTCCACGCGCCCCTCGGACCGCGTTTCCCCTTCCGGCTGTCGCGCCACGCGCGCTGGGCCGACCTCGTACATTCGCACCTCCTCAAGGCCGACGCCGTGACCGCCGTCTCGGCGCTCCTGCTCGGGTTCAGGAAGAAGCTCGTGAGCGGCAAACACAACGACGAGCGCGCGCTCCTGCGACCCGCAGTGTCGCGCGTCCACGGTCTGCTCGGGCGGATCCCGGCGCGCACGATCGTGCTGTCGGACCACGTCGGGCGCTTCATGGAGGAGCACGGTCGCGTGCCGCGCGCGCGGCAGGAGCGCGTGTACTACGGCCTCGACCCGACGCCGTTCGAGGCGGCGGCCGCCGACGCTTCGGCCCGGGCCGCGCGGCGTGAAGAGTTCGGCTACGCGCCGGACGACGTCGTCTTCGTGTGCGTCGCGCGCTTCGCGCCGCAGAAGGCGCACGAGGTCCTGATCGATGCCGCGGCGCGCGCGCACGAGCGCAACCCATGCGTGCGGCTTCTGCTCGTCGGCGACGACCCTTTCGGAGACGGTCGTCAGCGCGCCGAGCGCGTTGCGCGGGAGCGCGGCGTGCTCGACACCGTCGTGCGCTTCACGGGCATCCGACGTGACGTGCCCGCGCTCATGGCCGCGAGCGACGTCTTCACCATGGCCTCTCGCTGGGAGGGCCTGGGCCTCGTCTTCCTCGAAGCGATGGCGACCTCGCTCCCCGTTCTTTCGACCCAGGTGTCCGCGATCCCCGAGGTGGTGCTCGCGGACGAAACGGGGCTGCTGGTCCCTCCGGACGACGCGGAGGCTCTGGCCGAGGGCATGCTCCGGCTCGCCGCCGACGCCGACCTGCGCGCACGCCTCGGGCGAGCGGGCAGGGCGCGTGTCCTCGAGCACTTCGGACTCGATCGCATGGTCGACGAGACGCTCGACATCTACCGCGACGTGGTCGCGGGCTGACCGGATGTTCGGCGTGGTCGGCGGGGAGAGTCGAGAAGAAGGAGCAGCTCCGCGGGTGCCCTGGGCCCGGCGGAGCGCCGCGGCCGACGGCTTTGTCGTGGATGAGCTCTCGGTGGAGTGCTCCGACGCGGGCGAGGACGGTTCGCACCTCTGGTTCACGGTCCAGAAGCGCGGCGTCTCGACGCCGGAGGCGGCGCGCCGCATCGCGCGCGCCCTCGGGCTCCCACCGGTCGCCGTCGGATTCGCGGGACGCAAGGACGCGCGCGCCATCACGCGCCAGCGCATGTCGGTCGAGCACGTCGAGCCGGACGCGCTGCTCGCGGTCGACGTGCCTGGGATCCGGATCCGCGACGTGCAGAGGGCCCGCACGAAGCTGCGCCTGGGCGACCTCGAGGGGAACCGCTTCCACCTGCGCCTCGACGGCGCCGCGGAGTCGGACGCGCCGCGGACGCGCGCAGCCCTCGTCGAACTCGCCGAAGACGGCCTTCCCAACGCCTACGGCCCGCAGCGCTTCGGCGCGGAGGGGCGGGGTTGGGAGATCGGCCGCCTCCTGTGCACGGGACCGCCGCTCGCCTACCTGGGCGCCATCGCGGCGGACGACGCGGGCCGCACCGAGGCCGGACTCGAACTCGTCCGCCGGATCGAGTCCGGCTCGCCCGGCGAGCGCCGCCGCGCGACGGAGCTCGGCCCCCAGCTCGGCCCGGAGCTGAAAGCGGTCGCGCACGCGCTCGTTCGCAAGCGCAGCGCGCCGCCGGAGGACCTCGTCCGGGCCGTTCCCAAGCGCGCGCGTTCGTTCCACGTCTCGATGCTGCAGGCGTACGTCTTCAACCGCGTCCTCGCGCGCCGCGTCGCCGATGGGACGTGGGGGACCCTCCTGCCTGGCGACGTGGCGGCCGAGCTCACGTTCGGCCCCGCCCCGCGCGCGGTTCCGACGGGGCCGATGTGGTCCCCGCGCATGCGGCGCGCAGAGGACGCCCCCGCTGCCGTCGAGCTGGAGGAACTCCGCGCCGTCGGCCTCGAGCCCGAGGACCTTGGTGCCCCGGGCGGCCTGACCCCGCGCGGCGCCCGTCGGCCGCTCGTGGCCGAACTTCGCGCCCCCGAGTGCGTTTGGCGGGACGACGTGGGGGCGCTCTGGATCTCCTTCGAGCTCCCGCCCGGCAGCTACGCCACCGTCGTTCTCGACGCCCTTGGGACCCGCGCCCTCTCCCACTAGGACTGGGCTCCGAGCGTGTGGAGGGCGGCGCGGTAACCCACTGCGGTGCAGTAACCGAGAACGGTCCGGAGCCTCGAGGGTCCCTCAGCCGGCCGCAGAGGTCGCAAGTCATCGTCAGGCCGGACGTTGCGCGATCCCTCAGGCGGCGACGCAACACGCTCCGAGCCCAGTGGCATGTGGCCGGTCCCGGTCGCGGATCCGAGAGGGAACGAAGTCTGCCCCGACCGAGCGGGGCCGGACGCGCCTGATCGGCGCATCGACCTGAGACCCGCGAGGCGCGGGCCGCGACACCGGTTGTCCCGGGTCGAGAACGGCCCCAGCGGGCTTCGGTCGCGGTCGCCCAGGGGCCGATCTCTCTCTCGATGGTGTCCCCCGACCGCGAAGTCCCACTCGACGTCCCCGACGCAGTGCAGGGTGCGGCGTCGCCCGGAACTCCGGGCAACCGACGCGTGCGGGTCGACCGGCGGCACTCGCCGACTCCCAGGCTCTCCCGCTACACCTTCTTCGGGGGGCGGCGGAGCGATCCGCAGCGCGACGAAGAGAAGGAGGGCTCGTTCGTCGACGTCTACTCGCCTTGGCTGCTCGCCTGGGTGATGTGGGTGGCGCTGATGAACATCGGCGACAGCTTCTTCACGCTGGTCCACCTGCAGGCCGGCGGGGTCGAAGTGAACCCGATCGCCGCCGCGCTCCTGAAGACCGGCCGCTTCGGTTTCGTCTTCTCGAAGGCTCTTCTGATCGCGGGGGCGCTGCTGGTCCTCGCGCTGCACAAGAACTTCCAGCTCGCCCGCCTCGGCCTCTGGTTGGCGACCACGGCCTACACGCTGCTCGTCGGGTACCACCTGACGCTCTTCTGAGCGGTCGGATCTGCCCCGGGCGGTCCGATCTGGCCACTGGGCTCCGAGAGTGTTGCGGCACCGTCCGTAGCGACCTGCGCGGCAGGGACTCACGTTCCATCGGTCCGTGAACGGGCCATCGGAACCGGCGTCGTGCTGCGACTCGCCGCGGCACAGCGGTTTGCGGTGGCGGGGAACGATCGGGTCCACACGAAGAGGGCCCAGTGCCAGGGAGGGATGGGGGCGCCGCCAGGTCTGCCCGATGCCCTCGATGCTAGGCTCGCGCCCCGGCCCGGGGCCGCGCAGAGCGCGCATCGACGGTCCAGAGATCGTCGAGACGGGCCGTCCCGTACGTGTGGGTGCACCGCTCGCTTTACAGCACTCCGATGACGACGTTCCTGATTCACGTTCTCGCGCTCGTCGTCGGGTGTGGGGCTCCGCTCCTCATCGTGGAGTGGGTCGATCCGGAGGGGTGGCGCGCCCAGTCGAGCTTCTTCCTCGTTCTGCTCGTGCCCGGCGAGCTCATGGCGGCTGCCTGGGTCGAGGAGCGTCGGCGGGGGGAGGCGCGGCGGTCCTGGCTGTCCATCGTCGGCGGGACGGCGGGCGCGTTCGGCGTCCTCGGCAACACGTGGCTCGTCGGAGGGTGGCGCGTCGAGCGTGTCCGCGCGGACGAGTGGCCGCTCTTCGCGCCCACCGCGGCTCTCGGCGTCGTCTGGGCGCTGGATCTGCTCCGGCGCTACGTGCTCGATCGTGGTCCCGGCCCCTCGTCCCCCGATGCGGACGGACTCCCGCTCGCGGCACCGGCGCGTCCATGGGTCGGGATCGGGCTCCTCGTCCTCGTGTCGTCGCTGTACGCCTACCGTTACAGAGAGCTCGTCCCATGGATCCCCGTCGGGCTCGGCGTCGGGATCGCGCTCCTGTTCGTCGGCTGGAGGGCGGGCCGGACCGCGGACGAGGCCGCAGCGGCGCCGGTGACCGAACGGTCGCAGGGAGCAGGAGCGCCCCCCGAGTGAGCGCGTCCGCCCGCTGGAGTCTCGTGCGGCCCTGCCCGTAGACTGCGCCGCCACGGGAAGATCTGGCTCCCACCGGTCGTCCCCCCTCCATATGCCCGTTGCCGCCGCGTGCACCGCCCCCGAGGCGGGCTTCGACCCGAGCCGGCCCGTCCTCGTGACCGGGGCCGCCGGCTTCATCGGTGCTGCGGTGGTGCGCGTCCTCGCGGCGCGCGGGGCGCGGGTCCTCGCGCTCGACGACCTCTCGGCCGGGTCCGCCGCTCGGCTCGAGGGGACCCTGAGCTCGGTCGAATTCACCGTCGGTGACGTGCGCGACGACGTGCTTCTCGATCGGCTGCTCGCCGAGCGCCCGAGCGCGGTCCTGCACCTCGCTGCGCGCGTGGGGGTCCGGCGCGTGCTCGCCGCCCCCGGCGCGTGCGAGGCCGAGAACGTCGAGGGCGCCGAGGCGATCGCGGCGGCCGTCCAGCGCGCCGCCCTGCGGCCGCGCGTCATCGCGGCCTCGACATCGGAGGTCTACGCGGAATCGCGCGCGCAGCTCTCCGAGTCCTCCGCGCTCCGTCCGACGCGCGCGCGCGGGCGTTGGCGCTACGCGGCGTCGAAGCTGCGCGCGGAGCAGATCCTCGACGCGGCCCTCGGTGCCGACGTCCTTCATCTGCGCTTCTTCAACGTGGTCGGCCCGGGGCAGGACGCGTCCAGCGGCATGGTCCTTCCGCGTTTCGTCGAGCGCGCCCTCGAGGGCGCGCCACTCGAGGTCTACGGCAGCGGTCGTCAAGTCCGCACCCTCGCGCACGTGGACGCGGTCGCCGAGGACGTGGCGCGCGTCACCTTGGCCGGCCCGGGAGGCGCTCGGGAAGCGCACGCGCACAGCTCACTCTCTGGGGCGCAGGGCGCTCTCAACGTCGGCGGAACGGCGCGGACCACGGTGCTCGGCCTCGCCGAGCGCGTCGTGAGACTCGCCGAGTCCTCGTCTGAGGTGGTCTTCCGCGATCCGCAGAAGACCGTGTCCGCGCGCTTCGAGGAGGTCGACCACCGCGTGCCCGACCTCGGCCGCCTGCGCGCTCTCGGGCTCGGCGCGCGTCCCTGGGACCTCGACTCGATCGTCGCCGATACGCTCGCGCGTCACCGCGCGCCCGCGGCTCCCCCGTGCGCGTCGCCCGCGTCCTGACCCGGCTCAACCTCGGAGGCCCGGCGCGCCAGGTGCTTGCCTCCGACCCCGAGCTGCTCGCGCGCGGCCACGACGTCCGCGTCCTCTGCGGCACGCCCGAGCCCGGCGAGGGCGATCTCGCGGATGCGCTCGCGCACGCGGGCGTCGAGGTGCGGCGCATTCCCGGCCTCGTCCGGGGCATCGGCCCGCGGGCGCTGCTCGCCGGCCGCGGCGCGCGACGCGCTCTCGAGGCGGAGCTCCGGGATTTCGCGCCGGACATCGTGCACACGCACGCCTCGAAAGCGGGCGCGCTCGGGCGGGCGGCGGCGCGGCCGGCCGTGCCCGGCGCCGCGCGCGTCCACACGTTCCACGGCCACGTGCTCGAGGGCTACTTCGCCGCGCCGCTGTCCTTGGCCCTGCAGGAGCTCGAGCGTCGGGCCGCCCGGCGGACCGACCGCGTCGTCGCCGTGTCCGAGGCGACCCGCGCGGACCTCGCGCGCCTCGGCGTGGCGCCGCGGGACGCGATCGAAGTCTCCCCGCCGGGTCTCGACCTCGGCGCGCTGCTCGCCCTCGACGCGGACCGTAGGGGGGGCTGTCCGTTCCGCCGCGCCCATGCGATTCCGCCCGACGAGCCCCTCGTCGGGGTCCTCGGCCGGCTCGCGCCCGTCAAGCGGCCGCGTCTGGCCCTCCGGATCTTCGCCCGCGTCGCCGCGTCCGAATTCCCGCGCGCGCACGTCGTGTTCGCGGGCGACGGGGCCGAACGCGGCGGCCTCGAGGCCGACGTCGCGGCGCTCCCGCCGTCCCTCGCGGGCCGGGTGCACCTCGTGGGCGCGCTCTCCGACGTCGTCCCGTTCCACCGCGCGATCGACGTGCTGCTCGGGACGTCGTCCTCCGAAGGCATGCCCGTGGCGATGATCGAGGCCGCGGCCGCGGCCCGGCCCGTCGTCTCGACGGCGGTCGGCGGTGTGCCCGAGCTCGTCCGGCCCGGCGTGACGGGGCTGCTCGCGGCGGAGGAAGAGGGACTCGTGGCGGCGCTCGCCGCGCTCCTGGGCGACCCGGATCAGCGCGCGAGTCTCGGCGCACGCGCCCGGCGGATCGCGCGCGAGCGGCACTCCGCGGCCGCGCTCTGCGACCGGCTCCTCGGCATCTACGAGCGCGCGCTGGCTTCGCGCGCGCGCGCGGGCGACACTCCCCCCGCGTGAGCGCTCCGGGCGCCCGCGCGCGCCGGATGAACCTCCTGATGATCAGCGGCGACCGCCAGGTGGCGGTCGGCGAGCAAGGCCCGTTCTGGGCGATGCAGCGCCACTTCTCGACGTTCTTCGAGCGCGTCGACGTGCTTCTGCCGCCGCAGCCGGGCGCGCAGACGACCGACCGGATCCACGGGAACGTCCATCTGCACGCGGCTTCGGTCCGGCGCTCCGCGATGCCCTCGTGGATCGCGGACGCGGGGGCGCGGCTCGTCGCGGAACACGGCCACGGCCTGATCGTCAGCCACGACTACGGCACCTTCTACACCGGCCGCGGCGCCGCGCGCCTCTCGCGCAAGACCGGCGTCCCGTACCTCTCCGAGCTCCATCACATCCCGGGGCACCCGGTGGTGGGGGACGCGCGCGAGCGCCTCGAGAAGCTCATGGCGCGCACGTACGTCCGCTGGGCGAAGCGGCGCGCGCAGGCCTTCCGGGTCGTCAACGAGACCGAGGCCCCCGAGCTCCTCAGGAGCTGGGGCGTGCCCGAGGAGAAGATCGTCGTACTGCCGAGCCAGTACCTCGACTTCGGTGTCTTCCACCCCCCGCGGCAGGCGACAGCGATCGAGCGCGACGTCGTGTTTGCGGGGAGGATGGTGCCCAACAAGCGCGTCGACCGGATCCTCGACGCGCTCGCGCTGCTCGCGCGCCGAGGCTCGCGGCTCAGCGCTCTCTTCATCGGGAAGGGGCCCGAGCGCGCGCGGCTCATGGCGCGGGCCGAGTCGCTCGGGCTCGGAGACCGCCTCGAATGGGTCGAGTGGATCGGGGACCTCACCGAGCTCGCCGAGGCCTACCGCACCAGCCGCGCCTGCGTCTGCGCGTCCACGTGCGAAGGCGGCCCGCGCTTCACGGTCGAGGCGATGGCCTGCGGTACACCCGTCGTTTCGACGCCGGTCGGCGTGATGGGGGAGCTCCTCGCCGACGGTGAGGCCGGCCGCCTCGCCGGCTTCGACGTCGAGTCGCTCGCGGTCGCACTCGCAGACGTCCTGACCCACGAGGGGCGGCGACGCGAGCGCGGCGCGGAGGCCGTCCGCCGCGTGCAGCGGTTCGAGTACCACGCGGCGCTCGAGCGCTACGCGCGCGGGCTCGAGCGGCTGTCGCAGGGACTTGGCCTGGGGGACACGTGCGCCTCGTCTTCGTGACCCAGGTGCTCGACCGCGGCGACGCGGTCCTCGGCTTCGTATCGCGCTGGGTCGAGGCGTTCGCGCACGAATGCGAGCGCGTACGCGTCGTCGCGCTCGAGGTCGGCGACACCTCGGGGCTGCCCGCGAACGTGGACACGGTCGCGCTCGGCCGCACCGGGCGCGTGCGCCGCTTCCTCCGGTACCGGCGCGCGCTGACCGGCGCGTTCCGCGAAGGTTTCGACGGCCTCCTCACGCACATGGTGCCGCGCTACTCGACGCTCGCCGCGCCCTACGCGCGCCGCGCCGGCGTCCCGCACCACCTCTGGTACACCCACAAGGGCGTGGACCGGCGCCTGCTCGCCGCGATCGAGGTTGTCGACGGTGTCTTCACGGCCTCGGAGGAGTCTCTCCGCGTCGACACTCCGAAGCGCATCGTGACCGGTCACGGGATCGACGCCGCCCACTTCGAAGCGGACCGTGCGCCCGATCCGGACGGCCGGATCCGGCTGCTGTCCGTCGGCCGCGTCACCCCTGCGAAGGACCCGTTGACGGTCGTCGAGGCGGTCGCGCGCCTGCGGGAGGACGGCCGCGACGTCTCGTTGACGTGGGCCGGCGGCGCTCTCGCGCCCGGCGACGAGGAGTACGGCGCGCTCGTCGAACGCGCCGTCGAGGGCCGTGGGCTCGAGAGCGCTGTCCGGTTCGTCGGGGCGGTGCCGTACCCGGAGGTCCCTACGCTCTACCGGGACGCCGACGTCTTCGTGAACGCGTCGCGGACGGGGAGCGTCGACAAGGTGGTGCTGGAGGCGATGGCGGCGCGGCTGCCCTTCGTCACGTGCAACGAGTCGATCCCGCCGCTGCTCGACGAGGTGCTGCCGCCGGACGACGTGCGTGAACACGTTGCGTTCGGCGTCGGAGACAGCGCTTCCCTCGCCGAACGCGTCGCCTGCGTTCTCGACGAGTCCGCCCCGGCGCGCGAGGCGCGGGCCGCCGCTTTGCACGAGTACGTCCGCACTCGGCACAATGTGGACGACCTCGTCGCGCGTCTCGTGGATCACATGGCGCGGGCGCGGAACGCCTCATGATCCGCCACGACCGACCCGCGCCGACGCCCGGGGCCCACGATTCGACGAGCGCGGGCGCCGCGCCGCGTGCGTCCGCGGAGGACGGCTCGCGGGAGCGCCCGCGACGCGCCGAACCGCCGGCGCCGCTGCCGGCGCAGCGCGATGACCGGCCGGGCGAAGTTGCCGTGGAATGCGCCCACGCCCGGCGGCTGCCGCACGTTCGCGCGACAGAGCCCGAGCGCTTCCTCGAGGGCGTCCGCGTCGTTCTCTTCGGCCGCAACCGAGCCGACCGCCTGCGGCGCGCGCTCGACGCGCTTGCCGGCGCAAGCCGGCGGGGCGCCGAGATCGTGTACGTCGACGGCGGGAGCCGCGACCGCTCCGCGGACGTCGCGCGCAGGCACCCCGCCGGGGCGCGCGCTGCGGCCGACCTGGCGTCGGCCGCATTCGGCGGGTCCGAACCGCGCTTCGTCGCGTGCGCGTCGCTGCGCTGCGACGTCGACTGGCGCTGCCTCGACGCCATGGCGCGCAACGCCGCGCGGTCGAGCGGGGGAGCGCTCCACGCGGCCCGGCTCGTCGGACCGGACGGCGCGACGATCGAGGACGGCCCGGTGGCACTCGCCGGCGAGGCCGCACAGGATCGCGCGCTCCCCGCGGTGTGGCTCGCGCGCGCGGGGGACGCGCGGGCGGCGCTCGAGGGACGCTTCGAGGGCCCGATACGGCGGCGTGTCGACGCGACGGCGCTGCTCGTCGAGCCGGCGGCCGCGGAGCGCCGCTGAGGCGTTGTCCGTTCTCGAACCGAACGCCGATTCCGCGGACGCGGAGCGCGCGCTGGGCGGCGTCGATCCTCGCGAGCCGCTCCGGCGCGTTCTCGCATGGATCCGCCGCCACGAGGACCCGGCGACGCACGCGATCGTGTGTCCGGTGCATCGCATCGAGCACACGGGGAAAACGGCGAACGCAGTCATCCTCGCGGTCGAACTCGCGCGCGGAGCTGCGCCCGAGGAGCGCGCGGATCTCGTCCACTTCGCGCGTCGGCAGTGCGAGCGGATCGTGTCAAGGCTGGAACGCGAGGGCGACAGCACGTGCTTCACGTTCCGCCCGGGCAGGCACGATCCGTACAACTGCTCGAACAGCGTCATCGACGGCGGCGCGTGCAGCGACGCGCTCGCGACGGTGTGCCTCGAGCTGTCGGACGAGCTCGAGGGCGACGAGCGCGAGCGTTTCACACGCGCGTCCGTGCTCCACGCGCAGACGTACTTGCGCTACGCCATCGTCGACAAGGGCATCCCCGCACAGTGCGCGTGGGCGATGACCGGCGCGGCGCAGGCCTTTCGTCTCTCCGGGCACGAGGTGCTGAGGCTCGCGTGCACGGTCGGAGCCGAGCGGATCCGCGGCCAGATGCGCGCCGACGGCAGCCTCCCGTACCACGCGGAGGGCGCGGAGCACCCCGGCGCCGCCGACGCGAGCGCGTACTACCACAGCCGCGTGTTCGCCTTCACCGCGTTCGCGCTCGACGCGGTGCTGGGACCCGAGGCAGGCGCCGCCGAGGACTCCGGCTTCGCGGCGGGCCTCGACTTCCTCCACGGCCTCGCCGGTCCGGACGGCGTGAAGGCGGGAGCGGTCGAAGCCAAGCCCTGGTACTGGGGTGGCCCGTACGAGGTGGCCTCGCACCCGTTCGACATCGCGGCCTTCGCGCACGAGTGGCACAGGACGCGGGCGCCGCGCGCGCGGGCGGCCCTTCTTGCGTCGTGGCGTTCCTGGCTGGAGCACCTCTCGGAGGACGGCGAGGTGTCGAGCTTCCGAGGCCGAGGCCGACGGAGCTACCAGTGCCCGATGTTCTGGGCGTCGCACGCGTGCTGGGCGGCGCGTGCGCTCCCCGCGCTCGAAGAGGCGCTGGCCGCATCGGCCACAGCCCCACCGGCGGCGTCCACGGTCGGCGTCCAGTACTTCGCCGACACCGGACTTGCGAGGATCGACACCGGCGCCATCGTCGCGTGGGTCCGGGGGCCGCGGCCCCCGGGGAACGCGTCGCACGGGAGCCCGCTCGGGGGCCTCCTCCGCGTGCACGCGCGCGCGACCGCCCGGGACCTCTTCCTGGCGCCCCGCTTCGAACGACGTCCCGAGGGCCACTGGAGCGGTGCGGCCGGCAGCGTCTCGCCGGTGCGGGGCTGGCGCGCGGGCGCGAAGGACCTGCGCTTCTCGGGCTGGCTGATGCGCAACGCCTGGCGCGGCGGCCGCCGGCTCGGCGCCGCCCGTGAGCCCCTGCGAGCCCTCCGGCGCTCGGTCCTCGACTACGCCGCGTCGACGGTGAGCACCGCCTTCGACCGCGCCGCCGCGCTCGAGGTCACGGGCACCGGGGCAGGCGCAGAGGTGCGTATCGTGTGTGCGCTCGCGCAGCGCGCCTCCGACGGTGCGCGTCTCGGGCGCGTCGAGCGCACGTTCCGCATCGGAGGCGACGGGGCGCTCGAGGTGGAGGATCTCTGCATCGACGGCCGCGGGGTGCGCGGGCTGTGGTTCCGAGCGCCCGAGCGCGCTGTCGTGGTCGAGCAGGGTCCCCGCCGCGCCCTCTATCGATTCCTCTGAGACTGGGCTCCGAGCGTGTGGGGGCCTCGGGCTCGCGGCGACTCAAGTCCTCTGCTCACAGCGCGATGTGACTCCGCTGTGATCGCCCAGAGCGTTGGGCCCCTCCGCAGCGTCGCAGTCATTGGCGTGGCCGCGGGTTGCGCGCGGGCGCACCACACGGTGGGAGCCCAGTCGCGCCAGGCGAACGGGCCCCGGGTGGACACTGGGCTCCGATCGTGTTGCGCCTTCGCCGAGCCTTCGACCTAACCCCGCCGTGCAGAGGGGATTGCCGGCTCGTAGCGAAACGCTCGGGTCATCGGGCCACTGGGGCGTCGTAAGTCAAGGACAGCCAGCGGGCTGTACGCGGGACCGCAACACGATCGGAGCCCAGTCCTGGAGGAGCACCCGGCGGCCGCAGCGGCAGAACTGCGGCGGGCCGGGTGCTCGTCCCTTCCTTCGTTGCTTCGTGCCGGCCTCGGGCCGGCGGCGCGCACTGCGCGCCACTCCCTCACGCGGGTTGGAGCACCGGGGCCGCGGGGAAATCGATCGCCGTGCGGGCGATGTGGTTCGTGTAGCTGGTGAGCGTGTTCAGCGCGACCAGAGCGATCACCTCGAGCACGTCGCCGTCGCCGAAGCCGGCGCCTCGGAAGGCGTCCAGGTCACCCGGAGTGAGGTTGCCGCGGGACTCCGTCACCTGGACGGCGAACCGGGCGAGGGCAGCGTCCCGGGGTGTGGCGCCACTGCCCTGGCGGGCGAGGAGGGTCTCCTCTTCCGAGAGGCCGGCGCCTTTGCCGAGCATCGTGTGGGCGGCGAGGCAGTAGTCGCAGCTGTTGGCCTGGCCGACGGCGAGGGCGACGCGTTCGCGGTCTGCGGCGGAGAGGTTTCCGGTGGCGACGGCGCCTGAGAGGTCGAGGTAGCTCCTGAGGGCCGCGGGGGCCTGGGCCAGCGTTCCGAGGAGGTTCGGGACCATCCCCATCTTCTTCTGGACGGCGTCCAGGAGGGGCTGGGAGGCGGCGGGGGCGGAGGCTTGGTCGACGGGCTGGATGTGGGTCATGGGATCGGTGTGGGTGGGTCCGCGGTGCGGAGAGGTGGTGGTGGGCGGCGGGCTGGCGTGGGCCGTCCTCGCCATGGGTTTCACGGGGGATGACGGTAGACAGACCGGTCTGTGACCTAGAATTTCGAAAGTCCTCTCGGAGCCCCGAGTGCGTACCGACCCTCGCCATGACCAAAGCCACGCACAGCGGCGCCAAGACCGGCCGCCCCTCCCCCCGGCGGGACCACCTCGTTCAGGTCGCGACCGGGCTCTTCTGCAAGGAGGGCTTCCACGCCACCGGAATCGACCGCGTCCTGGCCGAGGCGGGCGTCGCGAAGATGACCCTCTACAAGCACTTCGCCTCGAAGGATGAGCTGATCGCCGCATGCCTCGCCGACGTGCACGTGGGGGTCGAGGCGGCGATCGAGGCGGTCCTGGCGGACTCGGGTCCTGGCCCCGCGGACCGTGCGCTCGCGATCGTGGTCTGGCACGCCGAGCAGGCCGCCTCGCGTGGCTTCGACGGCTGCCCGTTCCACCACGCCCGCGCCGAGTACGCGGATCCGGACCACCCGGCGCACCGGGCCGCGTGCGAGCACAAGGACTGGGTCCGCGGACAGCTCGCCGCTCTGCTCGGCGAGGCGGGGCACCCCGACGCCGAGAACGGTGCCTTCGAGCTCGAGCTCGTCGTGGAGGGGGCGCTGGCCGCCGGGGCGCTCCGGGCCTCGCCCGACATCACCAGCACGGCGCTGCGCCTCGCGCGGCGGGTTCTCGGCTCCGCGGGCTGAGGTCCGCGCGCTCGAACCCGGCCCCGTGGGTGATAGCCTTCCGTCGATGGCCGAAGGCGCGCCCGACCACGTCGTTCTCGTCGCGAACGCGAGGATGCCCTCCGAGCGCGCGCAGTCGATCCAGATCGCGCACGCCGCGCGCGGCTTCGTGCGCGCCGGGGCCCGGACGACGCTCCTGCACGCGCGCCGTCGTGGGACGCCGACCACCGACGCGCCGGCCCTTTATCGAGCCCTGGCCGCCGGCGAGGTCGACGACCGCGAGCTGCCCGAGCTCGTCGCCGCTCCCTGCATCGACGCGATCGACCTCGTCCCGCGCGCGCTCCAGTTCACCCCCGCGCGGATCCAAGAGTGGACGTTTGGACGGAGCGCCGCCGCGCTCGTGCGGGACCGTTACCGGGACGCCCTTGTCCTCGCGCGGGACGTCGAGGTCGCGGCGCGGCTCGCGGGGCGCCCCGGCGTCGCCTGGGAGGCGCACCGTGTACCGGGCGGCCGGCACAGACGTGTGCTCAGCCAGCGCTTCGCGGCCGCCGGCGGCGCCGCGGTCGCGATCTCGGGCGGCGTGCGCGACGACCTCGCGGGTGTCGGGTTCGCGGCGGGTCGCGTCCTCGTCGAGCACGACGCGCACGACCCCGGTCTCACTGCAGCGGTTCCAGCGCGGGACGCGGCGTGCGCCGCGCTCGGGCTCGACGCGGGCCGCCCCGTGATCGCCTACTGCGGGAGCCTGCTCGCGTGGAAGGGCGTCGAGGTGCTCGTCGACGCCGCGCGGCTCCCCGTTCTCGATGGCGTACAGGTGCTCGTCGTGGGGGGGATGGCCGCCGACGTCGCGCGTCTCCGGGAGTACGCTCGCGGCGCCGACGGCGTACGCATCGACGGCTTCCAGAGCGCCGCGGTCGTCGCGCAGGCGCTCGGGGCCGCCGACGCCACCGTCGTGCCGAACCGTCGCACGCCCCGCATCAGCTCCCACTACACCTCTCCCTTGAAGCTCTTCGAAGCGTTCGGCGCCGGCGTCCCCGTCGTCGCGAGCGATCTGCCGAGCCTGCGCGAGGCGGCCGGCGACGGCGCGGCGCTCTTCGTCGAGCCCGAAGACGCGGGGGCCCTCGCCGCGGGGCTCCGGCGCGTGCTCGACGACGCGGCTCTGCGCGATTCGCTCGCCACCGCCGGCCGTGCGCGCGCCGCGGGCGCGACCTGGGACGCGCGCGCCGCGCGCATCCTCGACTTCCTCCGCGCCGAGCGCGCGCGGTCCGCGGACGGAGCCGCGCACGCCGGATGAAGGTCGTCTTCCTGACGGACTCGCTGTCCGACCTCGACGGCGTCGGTCGCTACACGGTGCGGCTCCTGCACGCGCTCGAGGCGCTCCGCCCCGATCTCGAGATCCACGTGCTGCTCGGGCGCAAGCACCGCCCCACCTCCGCCGAGGTGCCTGCGTACTGGACGGTCGAGGTCGCGCTGCCGCCCGACTACTTCTTCTACATGACGCCGTCTCGCTTCCGCGTGTGGCGGTTCCTGTCGACGCGCCGCACGAAGAAGGCGCTAAAGGGCGCAGCGCTCGCGCACGCGATCAAGGACTTCCCGCACAACCTGGTTGCGGTCGACGCCGCCGACGCGGTGGGGGTGCCGTGCGTGGCGACCGGGCACGGGACGTACACGATCCAGCCCGTCGTCGATCCACGCCACGCGCGGCGCGCGCTCGACGCGTACCGGCGCTTCACCGCGTTCATCTCGGTGTCGCGCTACACGAAGCGGCGGCTGCTCGAGCTCGTCGACGCAGACGTGCTCGATCCCGAGCGCGTCCACGTCGTGCCGAACGCGGTCAACGCCGATGCGTACCTGGAGCCCCGGGCGCTCGAGGGGCGCGCGTGGAGCGGCGCACGGTTCACGCTCGGCATCGGCGAACTCAAGGAGCGCAAGGGCCACCATCTGGCCATCGAGGCCTGGGCGCGCGTCGCGAAAGACCACCCGGACCTGCACCACTTCGTCGTCGGCAAGGGCGCGGGCGACGCGTACGAGCGCTCCCTTGCCGCCCTCGCCGCGCGCTACGGCGTCGAGGAGCGCCTGCACCTCGTCGGCAACGTGACCGAGGAGGAGAAGGTCGATCTCCTGCAGCGAGCGGAGGCGTTCCTGCACACGCCGATCACCGCGGCGGACGGCGGCTTCGAGGGCTTCGGCATCGTCTACCTCGAGGCGGCCGCGTCCGGGACCGTGGCCGTCGGTTCCCTCGACTCAGGAGCCGAGGACGCGATCGTCGACGGCGAGACGGGCTTCCTCGTCGCGCAGGAGCCGGACGCGGTCCAGGCGGCGCTGCGGCGCGTGCTCGAGGACGGCGCGCTGCGCGAGCGCATGGCGGGCGCCGCGCGGGCGCACGCCGAGCGCTCGTCGTGGGAGGACAACGCGCGTCGCGTCCTCGCGATCTACGAGCAGGCCCTCACCGCGCGTGGGGCCGGGCGGCCGTGAGGGTCCTCTTCTTCTGCGAGCTGGGAGATCCGCGCGTCGGCTCCAGCACGCGCATGATGTACGGCCTCGCGCGCAAGCTGCGCGAGCGCGGGCACCAGACCGCCGTCGTCGCCTGCGTGCGTGACGCCGCGGAGGCCACGCCCGCCGTCGTCGAGGGGATGCAGGTCTTCCGCATCCACTCCGACTACAGCGTCCGCTTCCGGCCGTGGGTCTCGCTGCACAACACGCGCATCGACCGCGCTCTCGCCGCGATCCTCGCCGAGTGGCAGCCCGACGTCGTGCACGCGCACCTCGTGCACACCCACCTCGGCTACCACAGCCTCACCCAGGCGAAGCGCGCGGGCGCCGCGGTCGTCTTCACGGCGCACGATGTGATGACGTTCTGCTACCAGAAGCTCACGTGCTTCCACGGCGGCGAGGAGCACGGCGGGACCCTCGACGACATCGTCGCGCGTCCGTCGAAGTGCATCCCGTGCCAGCGGCTGCGCTTCCGCCCCGGGCGCAACGCGCGCATCCGGGAGGTGCTGGAGCGCGACGTCGACCGCGTGAACGTCGTGTCGGACGAGCTCGGGCGGCTCCTGCGCGCGAACCGGGTGCCCGTGCACGCGACGGTGCACAACGGGCTCGACGTCGACCGCGCGCGGCCGGCCACGGAGGACGTCGCCGCGTTCCGCGCGAAGCACGGCCTCGAGGACGCCCAGATCGTCGCGATCGGCGGCCGGCTGCACGAGCAGAAGGGCGTGGGCAAGCTGCTCGAGATGATCGCGCGGCTCGCGCCGGACCACCCGCGGCTGCGCATGGTCGTGATGGGCAAGCGCGACGTGTACGACGGCGAGTTCCGGCCGCGCGCCGAAGCGCTCGGGATCGCGGACCGCGTCGTGCCCACGGGCTGGCTCGAGCAGGACGAGCTGCTCTCCGCGTACGCTGCCGTCGACGTGTTCGCGACGCCGTCGCTCTGCTTCGACACCTTCGGCATCGTGAATCTCGAGGCGATGGAGCAGGCGAAGCCCGTCGTCGCGACCACGTTCGGCGGCTCGAAGGAGGTGATCGTCGACGGTGAAACGGGCTTCATCGAGAACCCCTTCGACGTCGAGCGCTTCGCGGGACGGATCGGGGAGCTGCTCCGTCACCCGGAGCGAGCCCGCACGATGGGGGAGGCCGGCCGCCAGCGCCTCCTGGAGCGTTTCACGCTCGATCGGCTCGCCGACGCCTCCGAGGCCGAGTACGGGCTCGCGCGGGCCGCTGCCGGCTGAGCGCCGCGGCACCCTGCCGCGATCTGGCCCCAGAGTGCCCCGCTGCGGGATTCCACGCGCATCAAGCGTGGATGAGAAGTCATGGGTCCAGGGGAGGTCCCATTTGCGGGTGCCCGGGAGCCGACTAGACTTGGGGGGACCGGAGCGCCAGGGGGCGCTCCCGGCTCCCTTCCTCGTTTCGAATCGCGCACCGCGCCCACGGCCGGCTCATCCCTGGCCCCTCTCGATGCAGAAGACGCTCCTGACCTACGTCAAGCCGCACGTCCAAGAGGATCCGCTGTCGATGATCCTCGGCATCGGCTACCTCGGCGCGATGATGGAGCGCGAGGGCCTTCCGATCGCGCTCCACGACGAGCGCGTTGGCAACGACCAGGAGATGAAGGCGGCGATCAACGCCAACGACATCATCGGGTTCAGCGCGCTCACGCCGAACATCCGCCGCGCCATCGCGTGGGCGAAGTACGCGAAGGAGCAGGGCAAGACGACGATCATGGGCGGCCCGCACGCGTCGGTCGACCAGGGTGTCTTCCTCGACAGCGGTCACTTCGACTACGTCCTCAAGGGCGAGGCCGAGCACACGCTGCCCCAGCTCATCAAGAGCATCGAGGGCAAGGACGAGGCCGCGCTTCAGGAGATCCCGGGCCTCGCCTCCATGCGCGAGGGTGAGCTGTGGGTCGACAACCCGGCGCCGCCGCTGATCAAGAAGCTCGACGACATCCCGATGCCCGCGCGGCATCTCCTGCCGATGGAGTCGTACTTCAAGAACAACCCCGAGCACCTCGTCTACGTCTTCACGACGCGCGGCTGCCCCTTCAAGTGCATCTTCTGCCAGAAGGAGCTCACGGGCCGCGGCTTCCGCGTCCGCTCGACCGAGGCGATCGTCGACGAGCTCGAGCACATCATCAAGACGTACGACCCGGGCGTGATCCTGTTCGTCGACGAGATCCTCACGCTCCGCAAGAAGCGCATCCACGAGATGTGCGACGAGATCCTGCGCCGGGGCCTGAAGTTCGAGTGGGTCGCGAACACGCGCGCCGACTGCGTCGACTACCCGCTGCTCAAGCACATGCACCGCGCCGGGTGCCGCCGCATCTACTACGGATGGGAGAGCGGCTCGCAGCGCATGCTCGACGTCCTCAAGAAGGATCTCACGCCCGAGGTCATCGTCAACGCGGCAAAGATGACCCGCCGCGCGGGCATCTGGGCGAAGGTCTACCTGATCGTCGGTTCGCCCGGTGAGACACCCCAGGACATCGAGGAGACCGAGAAGGTCCTGCGCCTCGCGGGCCCGGACCTGATCCGGATCTCGGTGTTCAACCCGCTGATCGGAACGGAGTCCTGGGACAACTACCAGGCGTCGATCGACATCTCGGACCTGTCCGAGAACTACGTGTCGTCGAACCGCTCGGGCTACAAGCACGAGCACTTCACGCAGATCGAGCTGGAGGAGCTGCGCAAGCGCATGGTCCGCAGCTACGAGCAGTGGTACTACTCGATGCCGCAGCGCCTGCGCCGCGTGTACGAGCGCGCGCTCTATTACATCGAGAACCCGCAGCACGGCAAGAAGCGCGTGGGCCGAGCGCTCGGGCTGGTCCCGCCGCCGCAGCGCCACGTGGTGACGAACCACCACTGATCGGAGTTCAGCTCGAACGAACGCGGGGAGTTGCAGCAAATGCTGCAACTCCCCGCGTTCGTTCAGGCCGTACTCCGATCCCTGGTGGTTCGTCCGCTCCGACCGCGTCAGCGGTTGGGCCAGCAAGGAAATGCAGCTCTCGGTCCTGCACCGCCGTATCAGCCACCATCCCAAACACCAAATCGACCCCGCGAAACGTCGCCTGCATGGCTTCGCGGGGGCACTGCGTCTCGACCGGCGCTATTCACGCCGATGGCCGTCTTCGGACAACAGCGCTCGGAGCCCTCTGCTCGTTGCCGTCGCCCCGACATGGTCTATCGAATGAGCGAATCCTCGCTATCCTCTTGTGTTGCGGGGATCACCAACGATCGCCGCGCCTGCCACCCTTGCTCGAAACCATGTCGGACCACGACCTTCAGATCCCTGAGTTCCTCCGCACCCTGCGCGCGGAGCTGAACGATGCCATTCAAGTGGCAGAGGCCGAATCGCTTCAATTTGACCTCGTCGAGACCGAGGTCGAAATTCGGGTCCAGGTGACCAAGGCGGTCGAGGGCGGAGCTGGGATCAAGATCTGGGTTGTCGAAGCAGGAGCGGACGGCAAGTACGAGCGCTCCACGAGCCACACCGTGCGCCTGAAGCTCGTTCCCAAGATCGATGGGAAGAGCCCGAAAGTGTCCTCACGCTCGAGTCATTCGCCAAAATGAGCGAGCTTGAGGAGGCCGCACAGGTCGGACTCGCCCAAATTCGGATTCCGGTCGATGGAGGCGAATTCCTCTATGCCACCGGGTTTGTCCTCGAGGGTACGACTGTGGTGACCGCAGCAGCGGCATTGGACCTCGTCCATCGTGCGAATGGCCGGACGTGCACGGGCCCGCCCGAGGCACGTTTCGCATCGGAGTTGACCAAGACAGCGGACCGGTGGCACGGCCTCGCGCCCCTGGGCTCGTGGGAGCAGCGTGTGCCCGGAGTCTGGAGCGTTGAATGCAAGGCTGCACCTAACGACTGCGGCTTATCAGCGGGAGCGCTGCGACTTGGGGAGTGGAGATCGATTGGGCAGACAATCGACGGCCCCATCAAGAGCGGGCAGTCGCTACTCACCGCGAAGTTCCGAGGTTCGTGCGAAGGCCAGCGGGCGCCAACGCTCACTGACGACCTGAGCGTCAAATGGCCGCCGCTCTGGGGGGCGCCGGTTCTCCAGGACGATGAGGTCACCGGGGTCATCGCTCCTTCGGCTGACGACGTTGCGGTCATCCAGATCCTTCCCATCCTCAGGGGGGGGGGGAAGACGAGAAGCCGTACGTTCAGTTTGCGGCGCCACGGGTTCCGCCGGAGAAGATCGTCGACAGAGTGGCGAACCGGATCGGGGCGCGATCGGCAGTTCTCGAGGCACTACGGGTCAATCTCCACGAGAGCGCAGAGGAGGTCGCGAGCCGGCTCTGCAGCACGGATCCAGCCGCGCTTGTGGCGAACGTGAAAGAGGTGCACTTCGATCTCCACGATGCGGGGCGAGCCGCTGATTCACGCGAGCTATTCTTGGTGGCCATGCGTTGTCTCGCCGTGGCTCTGAGATCCACGTCTGATGTCACAGTCACGGAGAGCTCGGATGGAGGCCTGTGGTTCCAATCCAATGCGGCCACCCTCCTCGGCACGTCCCTTCTCCTGTCCGGTCGTACGGGAGTCGCGGGAACGCTCACCTCCACGGATGGGATCTCGCAGCCGCAGGAGATTCCGACTCCGCAGTTGGTGAGTGAATGGGTCAGAGGTGAGATCCTCCTAGACCGCGTCGCGTCGTTCGCCGCAGGAGTGCTGGACCTGCCCGAGGTTCAGGCACGAATCGACCGAAGTGGATTCGCCTCCTGCACCAAGAGGCAACGCGACCAGCTTGTCGCCAGGATCGACAATGCGCAGAACAAGAGCAACGTGCACGGACCCTTCTACCTCGTCTTCCACGAGGAGGCGCCCACTGGTGCGTTGCTTCAGCAACACCAACTGGTTCAGGAGCAGCTCCACATTCCGCTTGTTGGCCTCCATCAATCGGGTTTCGAGGGAGAACGCGAAATCGTGGAACAGATCGAAGAGATGATGAGGCTCGACACCCATGGAACCCGTTGAGCTCGCATTGATCGTTGCTGGCGCCGAGGGAGAGTTCTCCGTCGGTACCGGGTGTTTCGTTGCGTTCGATCTGGTCCTGACCGCACTGCACGTCGTTGAAGGAAATGTAGATCCAGTGCGCATTCGGGTCCGCGGCGAGAACGACGCATCCAACGCATGGGTGGAACTCGCGGCGGATGCCGTCATATGGAAGGACGAGAAGCTCGATGCGGTTCTCCTGCGCGCGGATCGTGGGCATTCCAACGAGCCGATCGTCTTCCTGAGCACGGTCGATGCGCCAGCCCGTTCGACTTGGACGGCGAGAGGTTACGCCAGGGTCAACGCAAGAGACGATGGCGAGTGGCCGCTGCTGCACCTCCAGGGTGAGACGTTTGCGCCCGGCGACACAAATCAGGATCTTGCGCCAGTGGGAGAACCGAACGAGGCGGAAGACTGGGGCGGGTGTTCAGGCGCACCCGTCGTCGCGGGTGGGAGGGTCATTGGGATGCTGCTGGAGTCACCAACATGGTCGGGTAACAGGAGGCTGCGATCACTCCGGATGGCTGCGCTCCTGGGTCGCGCGGATTTCAAGGACGCGATCGGGTGGGGCGACGGTGAACAGGAGCGCGAGTTGGAGAAGCTTGCACGGCGCGTGGTGCGGTTGCTCCAGCGCAGCAAAGCCGCTCGCGCTGAGCTCTCGAAAAAAATGGGCGAGCTCGGGATCGAATGCGACGGTACTGAAACACGAGAAGACGCGGAGTTCCTCGCGAAAGCGCTCCTCCACCGCCTCTCCCTGACGGACGCAGTTCACGCCCTCTACTGTGCGCAGCACGACGTCGACGACACGACGAGCGCATCGGTGCTGCTGGAGGTGCTCGAGCTTGTTACGCCGGCTCTCTTCGACTACGGGATTGCGCGCGGAGTGAGGCGCAGCATCGGTGCACACGAACTGCTCATGCAGATTCCCGTGTCCACTGAGACCACGGCGGAGATCCTGCTCGCCGCGCGGACATGGCGTCCGGCGACCTTCGAGCTCCGGGAGTCGATGCAGCCGCCGACCGGGAGGGCACTGTTGACTTCTCCCACGGAGATCGAGACCGGATTCAAAGGCAATCGGGTCGTGGAGCTTCTCGTGGATGATCTTTGCAATTGGATGGCGATCGACCGCGATGCCCCCGATCGTGAGCAGAAGATCCGGGCGCAGTTGGCCTTCTATGCGAGGAAGCGCCGAGTCCAGATGCCGCTCTACGTTCTGATCAAGTCGGAGACGCTCGAGAGGCGGATCGACTCTGACCTTCGGGCCATCCGCGAGCGCTTCCCGGACCTCCTCCTGATCGAACTCGCGGGCGACGACGTGGAGTCCGAAGAGCTCCACGTCAACCTGCCCCTGCGTGAGATGTACGAACGACACTCCGGTAACTCCTCCGATTTCGATGCCTGACCTCCCGATCGCGTTCGCCGAAGACACAGTTCGGATCGCCGCCCAGGGCGCTTTCCCCAGTCAAGTCCACGTCTTCGATGAGGACTCCACACGGGCGCTCCAGGCGGCGCATGCAGCCCGCAGGCCGCTCCTCGTTCGTGGCGAGCCCGGCACCGGAAAAACACAGCTCGCGCACGCAGCCGCCGCCGCGCTGAAGCTGCCGTGCGTCTCGGCAACGGTCGATGCCGGCACCGAAGCGCGTGACCTGCTCTACGGCTTCGACGCCGTCGCGCGCTTGGGCCTGGCGCAGGTGCTTGGATCGCTCAATGGGATGACCGAAGCGACGCTCTTGAAACGGCTCGACGAGTCGAAGTTCATCTCCCCGGGGGCGCTGTGGTGGGGATTCGATTGGAGGTCGGCCGAGGCTGCGTTTCAGCGGGGGGACCGTAGCGCCCGAACTCCGTATTCAGTTCCTGTCGGTTGGACAGCCGACGAGCCGGTCGTGGTACTGATCGACGAGGTGGACAAGGCCGATTCGGACGTGCCCAACGGCCTCTTGGAAGCACTGGGGCGCGGTGAGTTCCGTGTGCCAGGGGTGGGCGGCATCGTTGCCGTGAATTCTGACGTGCCGCCGCTGGTCGTTGTGACCACCAACGAGGAGCGCGCTCTGCCCGACGCTTTCCTGCGGCGCTGCCTCGTCCTCACGCTGGAACTTCCTCGCGACGGAGAAGCGCTGGTCCGTCTCCTCATCGAACGCGGCCGAGCGCACTTTCCAGATCTTCAGCTGGAGGCCGTGCAGAAGGCCGCAGAGATGCTCGAGACCGATCGCCGCCAAATGAGGAATCTGGGGATGAGCCCGCCGGGCCAGGCGGAGTTCCTCGACCTCCTGCGGGTTGTGGATCAGCTCCGCGACGGACCCGGCGACCCCCTTCGACTGCTCGAGGAGCTCCGGCGGTTCACCTTTCAAAAGCACCCCGAGGGCAGCGGGGCATGAGAGGCGCGCTCTGGCGCGGCGACCTCCTTCGCCTGGCGCGCGACGTTGGGCCTGAATCGGCTCGTCACGCCGCCCGCCTGCTGGGTTTCGAGGGGCATTCTTCGCCCGACCGTTCCTCGTCGCGTACGCGTGCGTCCGAAGACGGGGCGAGCGAGGAGCCGGTCGGCGAGGAGGTCCCGCGGTACGAGTCTGTCAGTGTCCCTCTGCTTCGCGTCCATCGCTTCGACCCGATTGAGCCGGAGCGTGGAGACGACGAGCCGGGCGACGGCGGTGGCGGAGCCGAGTCCTTCGTCGAGCCGGACCAAGACCTCGCTGCGTTCCTTGCCCAGGGCGCGCCGGGCCTCAACGCAGCAGTTGATCTGAACCGGAAGAGCGCCGCGGGTCCTCCATTGGAGCCTTGGCCCCGGGTTTGGCGTTGGCTGCGCACGTCCACGCGCTGCCCGGTGGAGCGGGATGAGGTCGATGTTGACCGTGCCGTCCACTTGCTGAGCCGCGGCGACGACCTGCGTCGCATTCCGCGCCGACGCCGCCTGCGGGCGGCCCGGCACCTTTGGGTCATCATCGACCGCAGCCGCAAGCTCGAACCATTCTGGGGTGACCAGGACGACGTGCTCCGTCGGCTCCAACGGCACTATGGGCCCCACGGCATCACCGTGCACTTGCACTTGGAGGGCCCGCGTTCGCAGCCCGTTGCGCCCGGGGGCGCGACCCGCCGCCCGTCCGATCCGCCAAGTTCGGCCCCCATTCTGTTGCTTGGGGACCTCGGGGGATACGGAGGTGCGGCCGAGGGGCGCGAGTGGGCGGCGCGGGGTCGTGAACTCGCTCGGCTTGGCTACCGGCTGCGAGCACTCGCGCCGT
>JBCBNC010000032.1:0-67750 GCA_039821985.1 Planctomycetota bacterium | reverse complement strand
GGGGTCCCTGGGTGGGGCGCGCCCCCCGGGGGTGGCTTTTCGGTGTACTGTACCACCCGCCGCCCCGGTCCACGCCTGGGTCTCCCTTCCATTGCCGCACCCGGGCTGCCCGTGCCGCTGCTGGTGATCCTGACACCGTATCTGCACGCCCGTGAGGGCTCGCGCATCACTGGAACGCCACCTCGAGCACGCTGGTGAAATTCGACGTCGGGGTCGGGTCCAGGTCCCTGTGCCAACCCTGGAAGTACCAGGTCTCGCCGGCCAACACGGCGTCGACACCCGGCACCCCGGCGCCGACCCCGTCGACGTTCATGAGGTCGACGTCGTGGATCATCATCCGACTGTCGGTGGACTGGAGGCTCTCGGTGATGAGCAGCATCGAACCGCTGAGGCACAGCCTCCCGACGGAGCCCGGGGGCGTGACGGGACTCGAGACCGCCTTGCTCGCGATGAAGACCCCGAAGCTCTGCCGGGGGACGTACGTCGCGGTCAGAACGACACGCCACGGTCCGACCGACGAGTCCAGGTTGCCCGTGGCCGTGAGCTCCCCGCGCACGCCGTCCGAGTTGGGGAACGCGAGGCACAGGTTCGAGCCGATCGGTACGCCGTAGTCGCCGTCGTTTGCGCGGAGCAGGTATCGACCGGTCAACAGGACGTTGGTCGGGGGCTGGCTGTTCTGCGACAGCTGCACGACGTCGATCGGACCGGCGTCGTTCGAGAAGTACCACGAGTCCCACTGGTAGCCCTGCGACTCGTCGATCGCACCCGTCGCCGTGCTCAAGGGCCCGAAGGTCGCCTCGAGGGTCGCTCCGATGAAGAAGGAGCCCGTCACCGAGACGGGCGTCGGAAGCGTGTAGGTCACGAATTGACCGGAGCCGGTGTTCTGCGCGACGTGTCCGCCCGAGACTCCGAGCAGGACGGCGTCCGAGGGGTTCTTGTCACCGTTCGGATCGCTCCAGACCGCGACGCGCACGTCGGCGCCGTCGATCGTCTGGGTGCTTCCGGCATCGAAGTACCAGAACGGCGAGAACGCGATCGAGATGGACTCGATCCGGTCCGATCCTCCGCCGGGCACCGAGAAGGCCTGCATGATCCCCGACTCGTCGGCGAAGGTGGGAAAGGGTCCGCCCAGGCTCTGGTAGACGCCGGGCTTGCCGTCGTCGAGTGCGTAGCTCTGGGCGGGGGCGGTGAGGGACAGAGCGGGAGCAAGTGCCACGCTCATTGCGGCAATGCGGACGTTGCGCATCGTTGCGTTCGGGGGCTGGTGCGTTGCGCCTCGGGGGACGGGTGGACTGGGGCAGGGTCCGAGGCGGTGGTGCGGAGGGAAGCAATGCGCGTGCCGGGCCCGTTGTGCATCGGCGCGTGGGATCGAGGGGGCGGGGTGGAGTCCGATCGCACGGTGCGTGTGCGGGCGATCGCACGGTCGCGCAGATACGGTGCCAGGATCACCCGCAGATACGGTGCCAGGATCACCAGCAGCGCCAGGAGCAGCCCGGGGCGTCCAATGAATGGACGATCCTGGCCGCTCCTGGCGCTGCTGGTGATCCTGGCACCGTATCTGCGCCGTGCTCCGACGGGTGGGTCGGGGCGCGGGGCGCTGTGGGGTTGGGGGAAGGTCGTAGGGGGGCTCTGCCTTCCTTGCCGGCCCAACCGCTGACGCGGTTGGAGCGAGCTGGCCCAACCGCTCACGCGGTTGGAGCGCGACGCGGTTCGAGCGTCAACGGAACGTGACCGTCACCCCGTTCGAGAAGTTGCTCGACTGCATGCCGAGCACGAGATCGCGGAACCAGGTCGTGAAGTGGTACGTGTCACCCGGCAGCACCGGGACGGTCACGCCGCCCGCCGGGATGTTCGCCAGGTCGACGCTGAGCGAGTACGTGCCGCCCGCTCCGGAGTTCATGATCTGGCCCGGCGCCACGAAGCGCCCGAGCGTCCCGCCCAGGCACAGGTTGCCTGCGCTTCCGCCCGGGTTCGCCACGAAGCCGCGCGTCGCGCTCACGATGAAGAAGCCGAAGACGTTCGGCGGCATCTGCTCGGCGACGAGCGTGAAGTTCCCGCCGGAGACCGCCGGGCTGCCCGTGCCGTAGATGCGACCGGGCTGCGCCGACGAGTTCGCGTTCGCCTCGCAGTACGCCGTGCCGATCTCGTTCAGCTCGTTCAGGTAGACGCGCGTACCGTCGCAGAGGCCGACGACCATGTCGCGGTCGCCGTCGTTGTCGATGTCGAAGAGCGCGACGTCGTGCGTGCCGCGCAAGGGCGGAAGGCCGAGCGCGCCGAACGAGCCGCTGCCCGTCTCCTCGCGCAGGGTCACGTCCGCGCCCACCGTCGGAATCACGCCGCCGGAGGAGAAGCCGCGGTTGTGGTAGATGTGCAGGCGACGGTCGCAGCCGGAGAGATCGACGTCGACGTCGCAGATGATCGCCTCGTCGAGGCCGTCGCCGTCCAGGTCGAGGATGTAGTTGTTGCTGCCGAAGCCGTCGTCGGTCGCGAAGGTCCGCGCGGGCCCCCACTCGACGCGCCCGAAGACGTCGTTGCCCTCGTTGATGAGGTAACGGTCGTCCGAGTCGTCGCTGATGATCAGGTCGCGCAGGCCGTCCCCGTTGAGATCACCCGTCGCGACGTGGTACGGCGCGCCCGTGTACGGCTCCTGGAGGATGTTGAAGAAGCCCTCGTTGCTCGGGTTGTTGTAGGCGATCGACGAGCGCGTGAGCCCGCCGGTCTGACCCGACCCCGACACGGAGATGACGTCGTTCGCCCCGTCGCCGTTCATATCGTCGATGACCGCCGAGGTGCCGAACGAGGACCCGCGCATCGACGCGTTCATGCGCGACGAGCTCTCGTCCGTGAAGAAGCCGAGGCCGTCGTTGATGAGCAGCCGGTCGTTCAGATCGACCTGCGCCTGCTGCTCATAGTGAGAGAAGTAGATGTCGGGCGCGCCGTCGCCGGTCACATCACCGATCGCCACTCCGCACATGTTCGGGTACGTCCCCCAGTCCGGAATGCGCGCGGCCTGGTACTGGAAGCCCTGCCAGACGCCGCCCACCTCGCCGAGGTTGAGATAGACGCGCGGGTGCGACACCTCCTTCGACTGGCCGGGCGAGAAGGTCGTCGCCGTCACGAAGTCGATCCACCCGTCGCCGTCGAGGTCTCCACAGGCCACGTCGCGGTCGTTCGTCGAGGTCAGGAAGCCCTGATCCCCGGGAACATCGCTGTCGGACGCGTACAGCTGCGAACGGTCGACCAGCACGCCGCTCTCGTTCATGAACAGCACGTTGCGCCGGCGCCCCTGCGTCGTGAAGGGTTGCTTGCGGACGCAGACGAGATCGATCCAACCGTCGCGGTCGAAGTCGGCCCAGGCGTAGTCCTTCTCCTCGTCGTCGCCGAGTCCGACGAAGGACTGCGCGGAGAGGAGGGAGTCGTCGCGCGAGAACTCGAGCCAGTCGACCGACTGGGCCGACGCCGGCGCGGCGAGGGCGAGGAGGAGCGTGAAGTGACGCATCGTGTTGGTGCTGTGGAGAGGGAGGGGCAAGGCGGGGCGGGGCGCGTCAGCGCCCGTCCCGTGAACGAGTGTAGAGGTCGGCGTCGGATTCGAGGCCCGATGCCCGTAGGGCGCGGATCAGGGGGCCGTATTCCCTGGGGGCGCCGTGGAACCAGCGCGCCCCGCCGGGGCGACCGACGCCCGTGCGCTCGGCGCCGCGGACCGCGCCGCGGGCGAAATCACGCGTGTCGCGCGCGACGGTCTCGTCGTCCAGCGCGCCCGTGTAGACGACCTGCAGCGCCCCAGCGCGATCGAGCAGGAGCCCCACGGGCAGCGCGACGTCGGCCCCGGGTCCGAGGATCGACTCGGCGACGGACAGCGCGAAGTCGCCCGTGCGCGCGTCGTCCTGATCCTCGAGCACGACCACCGTCGCCGCCGCGGCGTCGCCGCGCTCCGCGAGGGCCTCGAGGAAAGGGGGCACGCTCGCCTCGCACACGGCGCAGCCGATGCTGCGCACGACGAGGAGGCGGCCGCCTGCGAGATCGCCGAGCGCTCGTGCGCGGGCGCTCGGCAGACCGAGCGGCGTGCGGAGGACCACACGCGTCGGGAGCGGCGCGGTGGCGAGCGGGCCGGCCCCGAGAGCGCCGAGGTCCGGACCGCTCTCTTCGTTCGCCTTCACCCGCCACATTCCGTCCTCGCGGACGAGCAGCGCGCGGCTCGAGTTCCGCGCCGATTCCTCGACGACCGCCTTCGCAACATCCCCGTCACGGAGCTCGACGTCGAGGCCGAGGAGCTTGCGCTCCGTGAGGGGGAGCGCGAGACGCACTCCGCGATCGACCGCGCCCAGGTAGCCGTCGCTGACCGGGCGGGCGGCAGCCGCGACCACCGGCCTGGAGTTCCAGAGGCACGCGCCGCCGACGAGGAGCTCCGCGCGCAAGGAGCGCACCGCAGTGCGCGATTCCGCTGCCGGGACTTCGAGCAGCCAGCCCGGCCTCTCGGACCGGTTCTCCATGAACCGAAGCGTCGGACCGTTGCGGAACCGCAGCCAGAGATCGAGGTCGCCGTCCCCATCCCAGTCGACCTGGAGCGCAACGCGGCCGTCCTCGACGTGGTCGAGCCCCCAGATCGCGGACGAGTCGATGAACCCGTCCACGGAGTTCCGCCAGGCGCGGCTGCGCTCGTGTCCGCTCCACGAGGTGCCGTCCTCCAGCGCGGCCCCGATCGCGCCCCACGCGTTCGTGTACCCGTCCCCGCTCTCGTCCTGCGGCGCCACGCGCCGCCAGAACGCGCTTCAGAGGTCGCCGGGCTTGGGCCCGGTGAGGAACCCCGCGGGCGCGACCACGTCGTCGTACCCGTCGCAGTCCGCGTCCACGAGAATCCCGCCCCAGCCCCAGCGGCCCATCGAGGGCACGAGCCCGGGCACGACCGACTCCGCGGGACGGAACCGATCGCCGTCCTGCACGTAGAGCGCGCTCCCCTCGGTGAGCATGCGCGCTCCTGCGATGCGCGACGCGTCGAGGCCCTCGCCGAACGCGTCGCGGAACGCCACGCGCTGCCCCGCCGACGAGAACATGTTCGTCACGTACACGTCGAGATCGCCGTCGAGATCGACGTCCCCCCACGACGCCCCCATCCCCGCGCCGGGATCGGCGAGCCCGAGCTGCACGCCGCGCTCGACGAAGCGCACGCCCTCTCCGTCCGCGCGGACGAAGAGCTGGTTGCTGCCGAAGTCGTTCACGACGTAGAGGTCGTCGCGTCCGTCGCCCGTCGCGTCGACGAACGACGCAGCGAGGCTGAAGCGGCCCCCCTCACCGTCGACGAGGCCCGCGGACCTCGTGAACTCGCGGTACCGCTGTCCGTCGAAGCGGAAGAGGCAGTTCTCGGGCCCGTTGCGCGCCTCGTCGAACGGCACGGGCATCGAGTCGACGTAGCGCGTCGTCACGTAGCGCGTGCCGAAGATCTCGTGCAGGCCGTCGCCGTCGAGGTCGGTCGTCGCGATCGAGTAGAAGGGCGCCTCGTCGGGCGCGACGCACCAGCCGAAGACGGCCAGCGGAGCGGCGGCGTCGTTCGCTCCTCGTGCGACGCCTGGCTGCACGACGATGACGTGGCCGAGCGCGCTGAGCGCGTCGACGACGCCGTCGCCCGTCACGTCGTCGAGGACCACGCCCTTGGTGTCGTCGAGCCAGGCGAGACCGAAGTCGCGGGCGCGGTCGACGACGGTGCCGTCCGGCTGCTGCACGAGCAGCATGTTCGGGACCCCCGCCGGCATCCCGACGTAGAGGTCGGGTCGGCCGTCGCCCGTGAGGTCCCCCGCCGCGAGCCCCTGGTGCCCGAACCAGGCCGTGAGGCCGGGATCGTCGAGGCGCGCCGCCAACCGGTCCATGCCGACCGCGAGGACCTCGGCCGCCGCCGCGTCGTGCGCGAAGAGCCCGCGCGTCCGCTCCACGAAGAGCGGCTGCCCCGTCCGCTGCGTCCCCTCGATGGCGTCGAGCGTCGCGGTGAGGGGGATCCACCGGTCGCCCATGCGCTCCAGGGTCAGCCGCGCGTGCAGCGTCGCCTGCCCGGTCGCCGCCTCGGACACGTGCGAGCGACGCTCCGCTTCGATCCGGAGGTCCAGCTCGGCGGCGTCGGCAACGCCGCGCGCACCGACGACCTTCAGGTGCACGTGGACGTCGCCGTCCCCGCGCAGCACCGACGGGATCTTCACCCAGTCGGTCGATGGAGCGAGCGTCCACCAGGGCACGTCGAGGTACGCGTCCTTTTCCGGGTCGATCTCACGCGCCCGGCGCACGTCCGGGTGGGCGACGGCGCGGAACGCGGTGCCGAGGGACGCGGGCTCCGCCGCGCCGCGGGCGACGTCCACGAACCGCTCGAACCAGGGCCCGAGCTCCTCGACGAGCCCTTCGACCTCGTCCGGAGTGAGGTCCACGGCGCCTGCTCCCGCAGCCGCGTGGAACGCGTGCGCTCCGTGCGCCTGGTTCGACGACGGGCCCGCCGCGGCCTCCGGCGAGGAGACCGCGACGAGTCCGAGCGCCGCCAGCGCGCGCAGCAGCGTGCTGCGCCGCGCGGTCACGGGCAGACCGTCACGCGCGCCGCGTCGGAGAACGCGACCGGGAATCCGGCGGCCGCGGGATCGCGGTACAGCCACTGGCCGTACAGCGACTCGCCGACCGCGAAGCCGCCCGAGAGGAGCAGCGCGGAGTCGATCGTCCGCGTGAAGGAGCCGTCGCAGGTCGTGCCGGGCACGCCGCCGCCGCCGGAGAGCGCCGGCTCGAGGACGCGCGTGAACGGCTGGGCCACGCAGAACGTTCCGCCGAAGAGCGGTGCCGCCCCGTCGCCGCGCGACCACACGAACAGGCCCTGGACCTCGTTCGCCACGTCGGTGACGGTCAGGGTCGCGGCACTCGCCCCTGAGAGCGACGCCATGCCGGAGCCGCTGATCGTCGCGACGCAGCCGGCGGCACTCGTCGAGGACACGCAGTACGTATCGACGCCGCAGTCGAGCACCTCGACGACCAGCGGCGTCATCGCCCCGGCCTCCGCCCCGCGGACGCGCCACGACCCGTTCGGCGCCTGAGCGACGAGCGCGTTCGCGAAGAGGTTCGAGACCTCAAGCGCGTAGACGCCGGGCGCCGTCGGCGCGACGAGCGACCCGGAGACGAGCTCGTCGAACGTGCCGTCGGCGATGCCGGTGACGACGTTGCCCGACGGCATCGGCGCGAAGCTGTTCGCGATGGTGTTCATCGCTCCGCCGACCTGGACGAGGCGTCCGCCGTCGAGCGTGCCACCGAATCCGGCCGGGTTGTTGACGCCGCGCGGAGCGACGAACTCGACGAGCGGACCCGAGGTCGGCGTCGACGCCTGGGTCAGCGCGCCCCCCGTGAACTCGAGGTCCAGCGCGAACATCGCGAGTCCCAGGTTCGCGTCGCCGCCGAGGCGGCCGAGGATCTGATAGTCGACGCTCTGGCCCGGGGCGACCTCGATCACGCGCGCGCCGCGCGAAACGGCGGCGATGTCGAGGGTGGTCTGGGCGGCTGCGGGCGCAACCGCGACGGTCGCGGCGGCGAGGAGCGTGTAGCTGATGGTGTTCATCGTTCGTTCTCCTGGTCCCTCAGTTGCCCGTCCAGACGCGCTGGAGCTTGCCGAACTCGACGAGGTCGAAGTCCCCGTCCTGGTCCACGTCGCACACCGCGCCGTCGTCGTCGGGCCCGATCGGCGTCGCCGGATCGGGACCGGTGAGGAACGGCTCGAGGAAGAACCAGTCGAACTCGTCGAGCCGGTTGTTCACGTCCCAGTCGAACTCCGTGCGCCCGAGCGTGCCGAGGAACACGAGCATCGCGTCCTTGTCGGTCTGGCTGAGCGCGGCGTACGCCTGGGCCGACGGCAGCGCGGTGCCGCCGTGCTCGGAGATCGCGGACTCCACGTTCTCCTCGAACGTGCCGCCGGTCGCGCGACCGTCGTGCAGGTAGGCGTTCCGCTGGCGCAGCCCCCAGAGGGCCCGCGTCATCATCTCGGTCTCGGTGGCCTCACCCTCGACCATCCCGTCTCCGAGCGCCCCCACGTCGTGCAGGAGGAAGTCCGTGTACGGCTGCAGGATCTGGTTCGAGAGCGCGGCTTCGGGAGCCGCGCCGCTCGTGTAGCGCGCGACGTGGCAGTCGGCGCAGCCGACGGCCTCGAAGACGGTTTCGCCGTACATGCCACTCTTCGGCGTCTGCGCCGGCGCGGCGAGCAGCCGCTGGAAGTGAGTGAAACGGTCGACCCGCGTGAAGCCCTGCGCGTCGGGGGCGTCCTCGGGATCCGCGACCATGTCGCAGTTCGCGAGCAGCGTCATGTCTCCGTTCGGCGCATTCTCGTTCGGGAGGAACGTCGACGTCAGCCCCATCTCGTTGAGCGCCGCGTCGATCGAGAAGCTCATCGTCGTACCGACGCCGCCCTTCCAGCCGAAGCGCCCCGGACGCATCGGTCCGCTGGGGTCCTCGAGCGGCTGCACCCAGTGGATGCGACCCGCGAGCCCCGGGGGCTGCGACGCCTCGCGCGCGACGATCGTCGCATCGGGGATCGCCTCGACGAGCCCCATGCCGAACACGATCGGCGTCCCGCGGAGAGCCGTGTGGGTCGCCGCCGCGGGGACGGTCTCACGGCACATCGGGTCGAAGGACTGGTCCTGCAGGAGCGTGCCCCCCACCGCGTCGAGCGACTGGAACGGAACGCCGCCGCTCGCCGCGATGCCGAAGCGGGTGACGCGCCGGGTCCCGAAGCCGCCGATGGCGGGGACGTTGTGGCAGCCCGCGCAGCTGACCTCGTTGAAGATCGGCCCCGCGCCCTCGGCGGGGCTCAGCGGCGCGCTGAACGCGCCGAGGCCGGCCTGGAACAGGATCTGTTCCGCCGCGGTGAGCCCGGGGACGGGCTCACCCATCACGGGCTGTGGCTCTTGGGCTGTGGACGTCGGGGAGAGGAGCGCGGCGGCGAGTGCCGCGCGCGCCAGGACCGGGAAGGGACGTCGTCGGATCATGGACGGAACCGTCGGAGTGCGTGGGGAAGGGATGTGGCCCAGAGTAGCAGGAGGAGCGGCGCATCCTCGACCGGGACGGGGATGGGACGCAGCGTCGCGCGCCCGCGTTCCCCTCGAGCCGCGTCGTTCAGTCGCGATCGATGCGCTGCGAGGGCCCCGCAGCGTCCCCGCAACATGACGGCTGCGACCGCGAACCGCAGCACCGTTCCTCGAACGGGACGCGCCTCCGCGCCCGCGCGCGACCCAGCGTGAGACCCCGTGTCTCCCCCGCTCGCAGGCGCGCGGCCGCGAGCGCCGTCAGCGCCAGAGCCAGGACCCGCCGGGGCGCAGCCGCTCCGCGGTCACCCGTCGGCCGCGCAGCCCGTCCCAGATCCCGACGCCCTTGGCGAGCGCGGCCCGTCCCTCGCCCCTGAGGGCTCGGACGGCCGCGACTGCCGGCAGCGTCGCCACGTCGAAGAGCGCGAAGCGCGCCCACTCACGCGCGCCGCCGTGCTTGCGCAGGAAGCGGACGCTATTGAGGCCCTGCATCCACTTGCGCCGCGCGCCGTAGCCTCCGCCCGTCGCGCTCGACGGCGCGTGGTACGCGCGCACCTCGCCGACCGTGCGGACCGCCCAGCCCGCGCGGCGCGCGCGCAGCCCGAGCTCGACGTCCTCCATGTAGGCGAAGTACGACGCCTCGAAGAGGCCGACCTCCCGGAGCGCTTCGGCCCGGCACAAGAGGGCGCAGCCCGCGACGTAGTCCACGTCGAAGGTCGTGCGCCAGCGCGCGGCGTCCGGCGCGCCGTTCCCGAGCAGCGTCGACACGTTCTGCCTGTGATCGAGCCGGCCGCCCGCGCACCAGACGCGCTCGGTCCCGTCGCCGAAGAGCACGCGCGGTCCGACGAAGCCGAGCCGGTCGTCCCCCGCGAGCGCGCGGGCGAGCCGCTCGATCGACGCCTCGTCGTCCGGGAACCACAGGTCGTTGTTCACGAACAGGACGCCGTCCGCGCCGCGCTCGAGCGCGCGCCGAGCGCCCTGGTTGGCGGCCTCGCCGAAGCCCAGATTCGCGTCGTTGTCGACGCGCTCGAGCCCGGGGAGCGCCGCGTGAACCGCGTAGCGCGAGCCGTCCTCCGACGCGTTGTCGACGAAGACGATCCGCGCGGGCTCGATCCCCTGTTCGACGAGCGAGCGGAGGCAGCGCAGGTTGTCGTCCGCGCCGCCGTTCCAGTTCACGACGACCGCCCAGATCCGGGCGGCCGAGTTTTCGACGGTCGAACTCCCTCCGAGCGAGGTCACGCGCCGTCCTCCACCGCGGCGGCCTCGCCGTCGCTCGGATCCGCGCTCGCCTCCGGCGGGCGGACGGCCTCGACGACCGAGTCGAACGAACCGCCGCGGACGATCGTCGTCAGGCGATCCCCGGCACCGAGCGCGGCGGGGTCGTCGACGACCTCTCCGCCGTCGGCGCGCCTCGTGATCGAATAGCCGCGGTCGAGCACGGCGAGCGGCGAGACGGCGCCGAGCGCGCGCTCGAGGACGTCGACGCGGCGCTCGGCCGCCTCGCGGGCTTCCCGCGCGCCGCGGGCGAGCCCGCGCGTCACGCGACCGACGCGCTCGTCCGTGCGCTCGAGGTCGCGCGCGACGCTCGACGCGAGCCGGCCGCCGAGCGCACCGAGGCGCTCGTCGAGCGCGGAAAGGCGCGCGTGAGGGCTGAGCCGGGAGAGGTCACCGCTCGCCCGCTCGAGACGCGTGCCCAGCGCAGCGCCCCGCGCGTCGAGCGCCGCTGCGGCACGCCTCGCGAGTCCATCGAGGCGCAGCTCCCGCTCGTCAACGAGTTCGGTCGGACGCACGAGCGCGCGCGATCGACCGAGGCGCTCGAGAGCCTCGGCGCGCCGCTCGAGAGCGCGCTCCATCGACTCGGTGAGGTACGCCCCGGCGCGCTCCAGGCGCTCCGCGAGCTGAGCGCGCTCGGGAATCACGGTCTGCGCCGCGTCCGTCGGAGTGTGCGCGCGGTGGTCCGCGACGAAATCGACGAGGGTCGTGTCGGACTCGTGCCCGACGCCCGTCACCACCGGGACGCTGCAGTCGAAGACTGCGCGCGCGACGGGCTCCTCGTTGAAGCACCAGAGGTCCTCGATCGCGCCGCCGCCCCGGCACACGACGACGACGTCGACGCCGCTCGCGTCGAGCGCGCGGATCGCCCGCGCGATCTCGGCCGCGGCCGCGCGCCCCTGGACGCGGCTGTGCGCGAGTCGCACGGGGTAGCCCGGCCAGCGGAGCGTCCGCGTGCGCATGAAGTCGCGCCAGGCGTCGGCGTCGCGGCTCGTCACGACACCGACCGTGCGCGGGCGCGCGGGGAGCGGGCGCTTGCGGTCGAACAGGCCCTCGGACCGAAGCTGCGTCTTCAGGCGCTCCAGGTCCGCGAGCAGCGCGCCGATCCCGCGCGCCTCGACGCGGTCGGCGACGAGGCTGTGCTTTCCGTACGGGGCGTAGACGTCGAGCGAGCCGTGGCACACTACGCGCGCGCCCTCCTCGAGCCGACCTCCGACGCCGGCTAGCGCTCGCTCGACGCCGCTGCGCCAGATCTTCACGTCGAGCGCCGCGCGGTCGTCCTTGAGCGTGAAGAACAGGTGGCCCGAGGCGACCTTCTTGGGGCGGCTGACCTCCCCCATCACGGCGACGCGGCCGAAGCCCTTGAGCGCGCGGTCGATGCGGTCGGTGAGCTCGGCGACCGAAACCGTCGCGTCGCCCGGCGGCGCGGCGCCGTCGCTCCGTTCGCGCTCCGGGGCAGAGCCGCGTCGGACGGGCGCACCGCGGGGCGCGCCGCGCCGGCGCCGGGGGCGCGGAGAGTCGTCGAAGAGGCTCACGCGCGGGAGGATAGCAGCGCGCGCCCGGATCTCCGCGGCCCCTCCGCGGGCGCGGGCGCGCGAAGCTCAGCGCGGTGGGCCGCCGCCGGGCCGCGCTTCCGCCGCGCGGGGTACGGGCGCAGCGCGCCAGGCCGCCGCGTCGGCGAACGGGAGCACGATGCGGTAGCGGCCGTCGAGGAACGGCGCTGTGCGGTCGCCGCGGCGCACGGTGCCCTCTTCGAGCTCGAGCGTGACGGGGCCGCCTTCGGGGACGCGGATGCGGGCGCGGTCCGCGAAGACCCGGCGCTCCGGTCCGAGCGAGCCCGCCCCCGCGGGGGCCCGCTCGACGAGCTGGACGTCGCGTAGCTCGTTCCCACGCACGCCGCCGAGCGCAACGAGACGCCAACCCGAGCGGCGGTCCCGCGCCGCGTCGCGCAGGAGACGCCCGAGCGATGCGCGAACCTCCGTCACGTTCCACGTCCCGTCGTCGACGAACGGCGCGCCGACGTCTTCGTCGACGAGACCGGGGAGCGCCTCCGCCCACGCGTTCGGGTCGATGGCGGGCAGCAGGATCCGCCGCGTTCCCGATCCCTTCCGCTGGTCCGCGGCGAGGGGGAGCCCGTCGAACGTGCGCCGCACGCCGCGCCGGGTCTGGTACCCGTCCTCGAGCACCAGCGTCGCGGCGCGCGCGGCGCGGCTGACCTCGATCCGCATGCGCTCGGCGCTGAGCATCCCGGTCAACCGTCCGCGGTCGTCGAGCACGCGCGCGACGACCGGACCGGCGAAGGAACGCTCGCCCTCCTGGCGCACCGAGCCCAGCTCGAGGAAGTCCAGCGTCCGGACGCCGTCCGCGACGAGCAGCGCGCGCAGCACGGGCTCGAGCGCGTCTCCGCGCGCGAGCGCGAGACCCTGACGCAGGCGCTCGGCCTCGACGGCGGGGTCGGGCTCCGGCACGAGCTCCTCCGCGATGAAGTCCGGAGGCGCGGGGAGCTCGGCCGGTGAGAAACCCCGCAGTACGGTCACGTACGCCACCCACTCCTCGGTCCGCGCGATCGAGCGCTCCTGCTCGCGGCGGAGCGCGTCCTCGAGTTCCGCGATCCGGGTGAGGAGCGCGGCTTCGCGCGCGCGCCAGTCGGCGGGCTCGGTTTCGCTCGCCGACGGACCCGCGGTGAGAGACGATTCTGCAGCGGGAGACGATTCTGCGGTGAGAGGCGATTCCGCGGCGGGAGACGATACCGCGGCGGGCGGAGCGGTCTGCACCGCAGCCTCGCTCGGGGTCTCCGTCGCGCTCTGCTTCCCACTCTGCGCCGTCCTCTCCGCGGGAGCCCCGCGGCCATGGCCCGGGTCCTGTTCGATCCGCTGCGGGCCGGCGGGGCCGAGCAGCGCAGCGACGAGCGGGAGCGCGGGGTGCATGGGGCGGTCGGCCGCTTCAGCGCGGCGAGGCCCCCGTCGCGGGCACGTCCACGGCGGACTCCACGCCGAACGCGTCGACGTCGCGGAAAGCGATGGCCTGCGTCGTCCTGCGGCCGGCGCGCGCGCGCGGCTCCAGGTCGATCTCGTCCGAAACGCCCGGAACCCGGACCCGCACGGGCCGGCCCCGCACCGGGCGCCGTCCCCAGAACACGAGGTCGTGGGTCTCTCCGACGGCGAGCGGCGCGTCCGGGAACCCGAAGAGTGCGACGCGCGGGTCGACGGCCTCGTCGAAGAGCGCCGCGGCGGTCGGACGGAGGCCTGCGGGCACGATCGGCTCGAGGCCCTGGACGGAAACGCCGACGAGCGTGTCTACGACCACCATGTCGTCGCCCGTCGGGCCGTCCGAAGGGAACGCGCTGAGTGAGAGCCGCCAGGGTTCGAGCATCGGCGCCTCCGCGCCGTCGACCGCCTGCGGGAGCTCCGGCCGCAGCGCCCGGGCGAGCGCGCGCGCGTCGAAGGCCTGCCGCTCGGGGTCGGGGTGCAGCGCTTCGAGCCGGAGCGCGAGGCGGCTGGCCCCGCGCACCTCGACGCTGGCCTCCCAGCCCGGGATATCGCCCGTCTCGCCGAGCCGGTCCGGGGCCCGCGGCGCGTCGAAAGGCGCGACCTCCGCATCGTTCCGCGACCGCTGGTGCAGTGCGAACGCGAGGAGCCCCAGGCTCGGCAGGAACAGCAGCACCGTCCAGGCCCGCCCGGCGCGGCGCGTGGAGCGCGCGCGGACGCGGATATCGCAGGTTCGACGGGTCTCGTTCGGCATCGCGGCGGGGGGACGACCGGCGCGGACGCGGCCTTCCCGTGGCACGTCCAGAAGTTCCGCTACTTGCGGCCCTCGTCCCAGCGGTCGTTCTTGTGGTCGTTCCACCAGGAGCGGAACTTCAGCGGGTCCTGGATCTCCGAGTTTCCGGAGAGCTCCTGGAGCGTTCGGATCATCGGACGCGAGATCACGTCGTAGCGCTTGCGCTCGATCGGGTCGACCTGGTCGATGTCGATGATGTTCTTGACCCGCGTGATCTCGTCGAGGATCTCCTTGAAGATCGCCTTGCGCTCCTTCGCCTTGAGGTGCGTGAAGAACGACAGTCCGGTCGCGGCGGCCGCCTGGATCTCGGCGTCGTGGTTCGGCAGCAGGTCCACGAGCGCGTCGACCGCACCCTCGTCCCGCGTCTTGCCGAGCGACAGGATCATCTTCACGCGGACCGGTGTGTTCTTCGCGAACGACTTGTGCTCGATCCACTGCTTGAGCGTCTTGACGCTCTCCGGCCCCATCGTGCCGAGCGCCTCGGCGGTGCGCTCGTGCAGCGAGCGGTCCTGGACGCCGTCCTTGGTCGGCTTGCGCTTCGCCTTCATGCACTTGCCGAGCGCCTTGACGATCGCCTTCCGGTCCTTGGGACCGGACTCGGGGAACTCCTCGGCGAGCTTCTCGATGACGACGACAGCCTCGACGTCCTTCTTGCCGCGGTCCCCGACGTGGTCGCCGAGCTCGTCGATGAGCGCCTTGATCTCGGGCCGCTTGTCGGGCTTCTCCTTCTCTTCCTCCTCGTCGTCCTGCGCGAGGACGGGAGCGCTCGCGGGGTCCGCGTGCGCGGAGGCGACGATCGGCGCCCCGGGGAGGAGGAGCCAGCAGAGTGCGAGGAGGGTGCTGGTGGCGTACTTCATGGCGTTCGGTGGGATGGGTGCGCTCCGGCAGCAGGGTAGCGAACGGAGACGCCGTTCCCCGGCATCGTCCGGGCGCAGCCCCGGAATGTAGGCCCGGGAAACGCAGCGCTCCATGCGAGCCGGCCCGCCCCAGCGCCTCCGGAACGCGCCGGCCGGGACGGATCGCGCCTGCGCAAGGCCTGTGTTCGTCGTCCTGGATCCCGCCCGGGGCACCGGCCGGGCCGCGGGCCCAGGGGCCCCGGCGAGCGAGACCGGGAGCCTGGCCCTCAGCCGGCGGGCGTCCCTTCGAGCGCACGCAGGAGCCCCGCCGCCTTGTGCAGGGTCTCCTCGTCCTCGAGCGCGGCGTCCGACGCGTAGGTGATTCCGCCCCCGACGTGGAACGAGACCTCGGCGTCCTCGGGCGAGGCCGCCCGCGCCGCGCCGGGCTCCGGCGCGCGGTGGACGAGCGTGCGTATGAGGATGTTGAAGACCGCGTACCCGCGCGCGTCGAGGAACCCCGCGCTGCCCGTGAAGAAGCCGCGCCCCTCGCCCTCGAGCTCGGCGATGGCCTCCATGCTGCGCAGCTTCGGCGCGCCCGTGATCGAGCCGCCGGGGAAGAGACTCGCCAGCGCGTCGAGCGCCGTGGCCCCCTCCGCGAGGTCGGCCTCGACGTCTGCGACCAGGTGGTGCACGGTCGCGTAGGTCTCGAGCGTCGGAAAGCCGCGGACGCGCACCCCACCCGGCCGCGCGATGCGGCCCAGGTCGTTGCGCTCGAGGTCGACGATCATCGCGAGCTCCGCCAGGTCCTTCTCGCTCGAGAGCAGGCGCTCGCGCTGCGCCGCGTCCTCCTCGGCGTCAGCGCCGCGGGCGACCGTCCCCTTGATGGGTCGCGTGCGCGCGCGGAGACCTCCGGCCGGCGCAGACCCCACCTCGAGGAGCAGCTCGGGCGAGGCCGACAGGAGCGTCCCGCGGCGGCCGTCGAGGAACCGGAAAGGCACGTACGCCATGTACGGGGCCGCATTCACGTCGCGGAGCGACGCGTAAACGTCCCGCGCAGCGCGGGCCGTCCGCGCCGTCGAACGGTGCGCGACGTTCGCCTGGTAGAGCTCGCCGCGCGCGATGAGAGCGCGGGTCCGCTCGACGCGGTCCATGTGCTCCGCCGGGCCCGTCGCGCGCTCGGGGCGAGCGGCCATCGCCCGGCTGGACCGGTCGGCCGGCGCACGCTCGCCGGACGCGAGCAGCGCGAGGAGGTGGGCGCTCCGGCGCGCGCGCTCGGCCTCCGTACCCGTGGTCTGCACGTGCAGCGCGCGCACGACGTGCCCGTCGGGGCCGTGCTCGAGCTCCACCCATTCGGTGTAGAGGCCGCCGACGACGGGGGGTGCGGGCCAGGCCGCGCGGGGCAGGTCGAGCGGCTCGCCGTGGACGCCGAGGTCGTACGCGAGCGCGCCCGCGAAACCGCCGCCGAAGGCCGCGCCCTCAGGGAGTTCGGCACCATCCGCAAGGCGTACGCCGCGGATCCAGCCCTCGAGTTCGGCGAGGCTCGCCGGGGAGGCGTCGAGCGGGGCGCCGCCAACCCCGGTCCCCCCGAACGACACCGCCGGATCGAACGCGACGAGCGACCTCCTACGCGGTCGCCCACCGGCGCTGTCGAGGGCGAGCGCGCCGCACTCGTCGCCGAGCGCGGCGAGGAGCGCGGGAACGTCGGGCGCCCCTCCGTCCACCCGCAGCGATTTCCAGCTGGGTCGTAGCTCGAGCTCGATCGGGTCCAAGGCGTCGGTCCGGACCGAAGCGATCCCTTGCGGCCGCGCTCGGATTCGCGCGGTCGCATCGCTCCGGGCGGGCCGACAGCGTACAAACTCCGCCCATGGACGAGGCCGACCCCAAGCCGACCGACCGCCCCGCGCCGAAGGGGAGCGGCAAGGTCCTCGCGATCGTCTTCCTGACCGTGTTCCTGGACATGGTCGGGTTCTCGATCATCTTCCCGCTCTTCCCGGACATGCTCGACCACTACGTCGGGCGGGAAGGCAGTGAGAGCACGATCGGTCGCCTCGCCGCGTGGCTGACGGACATCGCGGGGGACGACGACTTCGCGGTCATCGCGCTGTTCGGCGGGATCCTCGGCTCGCTCTACTCAGGCACGCAGTTCCTGTTCGCGCCCGTGTGGGGCGCGATCTCGGACCGCGTGGGCCGCCGCCGGACCCTGCTCGTGACCCTGGCGGGCACGGCGGCGTCGTACGTGCTCTGGCTCTACGCGGGTTCGTTCGCCGTGCTGGTCGTCGCGCGCCTCGTCGGGGGGATCATGGCCGGGAACATCTCGGTCGCCTCGGCAGCGATCGCCGACACCCACACGGGCTCCGCCCGCGCGAAGGGCATGGGGCTGATGGGCGCCGGCATCGGGCTCGGCTTCGTCGTCGGACCCGCGCTCGGCGGCTGGGCCGCAAGCTGGACCTCCGACTGGGGTACGGAGGGCAGCGGGGCCTTCGCACTCAACCCGTTCAGCGGACCCGCGGCGCTCGCCCTCGGGCTGGCGATCCTCAACTGGGCGGCGGCCGCCGCGCGCTTTGGCGAGACGCGCGCTCCCCGGAGGGGCGTGGAGGTCGAGACGCTGGAGCGCCGCGGCCTCAACCCGTTCGCCGCGCTGCGCCGCCTCGCGTTCCCGGGCGTGCACGCGCTCAACGTCGCCTACTTCGTCTACTTCGCGGCGTTCGGCGCGATGGAGTTCACGCTCGTCTTCCTCGCCAAGGAACACCTCGGCTACGGCCCGCGGGACAACGCCCTGATGTTCGTGTTCATCGGGCTCACGATCGCCTTCGTGCAGGGCGGAGTCGTACGCCGCCTCGTGCCGCGCCTCGGCGAGCGCAAGGTCGCGTTCGCCGGCATGGCAGCGACGGTCCCCGGCTTCTGTGGGATCGCGGCCGTCACGCACTTCGAGTCCGCCGGGGTCCTCTACGCGTCCCTGTTCCTCGTGGCGGCCGGCAGCTCGCTCGTGATGCCGAGCCTGTCGTCGCTCGCGAGCCGCTACGTGCCGGAGGATCGGCAGGGCTTCGCCCTCGGCGTCTTCCGCAGCTTCGGCAGCCTGGCGCGCGTGATCGGTCCCTTCGCGGGCGGAGTCGCGTACTACGGCCTCGGGAGCTGGGCGCCCTACGTGGCGGCGGGGGCGATCGCGCTGGTGCCGACGTTCGTGGTCCGGCGTCTGCCCGCGCCGCCGGAGGGCTCCTGAGCGTCCCTGCGCCGCTTGGAAGGCCCCGCCGGAGGCTCCCCAGGCGGCACTGCGGAGGTTCCTGACCGAGGGGCCTTCACCCCGCCGCCGATCGAGCCGATAGCGAGGGCGTCATGCTGCGCAACCGAACCACTGCTCCCCTCGCCGCCGCGGCCCTCGCCGCGGCCTCGTTCACGGCCGGCCAGGTCCAGACCCCCAAGGTCGACCCGGCCACGCTCGAGATGCAGGCCCAGATCGCCGAGTTCGAGGGCCGGATCGACTTCCTCGAGACGTTCGTCGAGGCCCAGGCCAAGGCGGGCGCGGAGCTCGCGAAGTCGCTCTCCGACGCGCGCGCCAAGGGCTTCACCGCCGGGATCAATCCGGAGTCGCGCGAAGCCCTCCTCGCGGGGCTGAACGCCCAGGCCGAGGCCATGAAGACGGGCGAGGCGGCCCCGGAGGACGAGGCCGACGCGCCGCGTGCGCGCCGACGCAGCGAGCGCGGCAAGCGCCGCACGCCCCGGTGATCCACGGAGCGGGTGAGCGGTCCGAGGAGGGAGCGGAGGACACCTCCGACGCCGCCGAGGCCCCCATCGACGAGGCCGCGCCCGCGCTCTGGAGAGAGGCCGACGCGTTCCTCGAGCGGATGCGTGTGGCCCGCGGCGCGTCCGAGCACACGCTCCGCGCCTACCGCCGCGATCTCGAGGATCTGGCGCGCTTCCTCGTGCACCGCGGCGCCGCGGACCCGGGCTCGATCACGACGCGCGCGCTGCGCGCGTGGCTCGGCGACCTCGACGGGCGCGGGCTCGCCAAGGCGACCCTGCAGCGGCGCATGTCCGCCGCGCGAACGTTCCTCAAGTTCCTCGTCGAGCGCAATCTCCTCGAGGTCGACCCCTCGCTCGGTTTGCGGCAGCGCCGCGGCGCGCGGCACCTCCCCACCGTGCTGTCGCGCGACGAGGTCGGCCGCGTGCTCGACGCGCCGGACCCGGAGACGCCGCTCGGAAGGCGCGACCGCGCGATCCTCGAGCTCGTGTACTCGGCGGGCACGCGGGCCGCGGAGACGGTGGGGCTCGACCGCGCGGATCTCGACCTGCGCGCCGGCGTCGCGCGCGTGCTCGGCAAGGGTCGCAAGGAACGCCTCGTCGCCGTCGGCAGCTTCGCGCAGAAGGCGCTCGTCACCTACCTGAACGACGCGCTGCGCCCCCGGCCCGTGCCCGAGGCGGGCGACGCGCTCTTCCTCTCGCAGCGCGGGACGCGGCTCACGACGCGGAGCCTCGAGGACGTGGTCCGCCGCGCCGTACTGCGCGCGGGGATCGCGCGCCGCGCGACGCCGCACACTCTCCGCCACAGCTTCGCGACGCACCTGCTCGACGGCGGCGCGGACCTGCGCTCCGTGCAGGAGCTGCTCGGGCACAAGAACCTCGTCACGACGCAGATCTACACCCACGTGTCGGTCGCGCGGCTGTCCGAGATCTACGAGAAGGCGCACCCGCGCGCGTGACGCGCCGCCGGTCAGACGTTCCAGCCGTCGCGCTCGGGAGTCGAGAGGAACTCCTCCCCCGCGCTGCCGACGCCTTTCTCCGCGTCCCAGTCGATCGCCTCCCCCGCGCGGAACGCGACCGTGGAGAGGAGCACCGCTTCGGTCAGCGGCGCGGCGTACTCGAAGCCGCAGAGCGGGCGCCCGGGCGCCTCGTCCCGGATGGCGTCCAGCCACTCGACGTAGTGTCCCGGCGACGCCGCGAGCGTCGGCTCCGGCGGCGTCCAGACCTCGTCCGGGTCGTCGAGGATCACCTCGAGCGAGCCGTAGGTGGAAACGAGCCTGCCGCGCGTCCCGCGCCAGACGTGGCAGTGGTCGAGTTCGACGTCTTCGGGTCGCTTCCCGCCGTCGAACCACGCGACCTCCACGGGCGCGCCGCCGCCGGCCCGGGCGTAGGTCCAGCGGGCGACCATCCAGGGTGGAGTGCCGACGGGGTCGGGCTCCGGCCCGTCCACCTCGACCCGCGTCGGAGCGCCGAGCTCGAGCGCCCAGTGCACGAGATCGAGCCAATGGCACGCCATGTCACCGACGGTGCCCGTGCCGAAGTCCCAGAACCGGCGCCAGTGGGCCGGGTGCACCCCACTGCTGTAGGGACGCGCGGCCGCTGGACCGAGCCAGAGGTCCCAGTCGAGCTGGGCGGGCGGCTCGGCGGGCGCGCCGAAGCGGCCGTCGGACCAGCTCTTGTTGCAGACGATGTCGACGCGCTGGACGTCACCGATGACGCCGGCGCGGATCGCTTCGACGACGCGCCGGTAGTTCTCGGTCGCGTGGATCTGGGTGCCCATCTGGGTCGGGACCCCGGCCTCGGCGGCCAGGCGTCGGAGCTCGCGTGTCTCGGCCACCGTGTGCGCCAGGGGCTTCTCGACGTAGACCGGGAGGGCGCGCGCGAGGGCCGCCCGGGCGACCGCGAAGTGCGTGTGGTCCGCCGTCGACACGACGACGCCGTCGAGGGCCCCCTCGTGCGCGTCGAGGAGCCGTCGCCAGTCGGCGAAGAGCGCCGGCGCCGCGCCCCCGTCCGCCGCGACCTGCCCGGCGCCCGCCGCGAGGTGCCCCGCGTCGACGTCGGCGAGTGCAACGATGCGCGCGCCGGCACCCAGGACCCCGGAGACGTTCGCCGCGCCACGGTTCGCCGCGCCGATCGCTGCGATGCGGAGCGGCTCCGACCGCAGCCGGCCCGCGCGGGCACGGACGGACGGCGCGGCGGCGAGCGCGGCGGCGGCGGCGCCGCCCTTGAGGAGCTGACGGCGGCTGGGAGCGTGCCTCTGCATGAACGGCATCATGCCGCGGCCGTAGGATGTGCGCCATGAGCGACCTCAACGTCGGGATCGTCGGCCTCGGAGCCGTCGCGGGCGCGCACATCGAGACCTTCAAGAGCGTCGAGGGCGCGAACGTCACGGCGGTGTCGTCGCGGCGCGCGCTCGATCCGGACGCGCTCGAGGAGCACTACGGGACGCCGCTGCGTCCGTACGCGTCGTTCGCCGACATGCTGGCCGACCCCGACGTGCACGTCGTCGACATCTGCACCCCCCACAGCCTGCACGCCGAGCAGGCGGTGGCCGCCGCAGAGGCGGGAAAGCACCTCATCGTCGAGAAGCCCGTCGCGACGAACTACGCGGACTGCGAGCGTGTCGCCGCGGCGATCCGCGCGAACGGCGTGCAGGCAATGGTCTGCTTCGAGTGTCGCTTCAGCGCGCACTTCCGCATGATCCGCTCGATCCTCGATGAGGGTCTCATCGGCGACGTGCACTACGCCGAGGTCGACTACTACCACGGGATCGGGCCCTGGTACGGGCAGTTCCCCTGGAACGTGAAGAAGGACATCGGCACGTCGTCCCTGGCGACGGCCGGCTGCCACGCGCTCGACGCGCTGCTGTTCTTCATGGGCGGCGCGGACGGCCGCGCGCCCGAGGTCGACGAGGTGACGTCGTACGCGACGCGCTCGAAGTCCGAGATCTTCGCGCCGTACGAGTACGACACGAGCCAGGTCTCGATCCTCCGCTTCGCCGACGGGCGTGCCGCGAAGTGCGCGTCGATCATCGACTGCCTGCAGCCGTACTACTTCCACGTGCACCTCGTCGGGAGCCACGGGTCGATCCTCGACAACCGGATCCACTCCGCGAAGCTCGACGGGATGAACAAGGACCGCTGGTCGACGCTCGAGACGGCCCTGATCGACTCGGGCGCGGTGGCCGACCACCCCTATCAGCCGCAGTTCCAGGCCTTCGTCGACGCCACGAAGCGCGAGCAGCCGATGCCCTGGACCGATTTCGAGACGGCGCTGGCGACCCACCGCGTGATGTTCGCGGCCGACACCTCCGCTGCCTCGGGTCGCCCCGTGACGCCCTGAGGCGCGCGCGGCCTATCGTCGCACCCCGCGCCAGAGGCGCGCAGGGCAGGTCGTCGCATCTCCTGTGGTTGAATCGACGCGAATCGGGAACACACGACTGGAGATCTCGTCCGCCGAACGGCCGATGACGTTTCCATGGAGGAGCGATCGGCGGTGGACGTCGGGCCGCCCTCCGGCCGCCCGCGATGAGCATCGCCCGCCCCAGCATGCACCGTCCCAAAGCGCCCCTTCGGATCCTCGCCGTCGACGACGACGAGGTCGACCGCGAGCTGATCGAGCGAGCGCTCGGCCGCGTCGAGTTCCCGGCCGAGTGCCGCTTCGCACGCGACGGGGTCGAGGCGCTCGAGCTGATGCGAGCGGGCGACGAGAGTGAGCGTCCCGCGCTCGTGCTGCTCGACCTCAACATGCCCCGGCTGGACGGCCACGGGTTCCTCCGTGAACTCCGGGCGGACGCCGAGCTGCGCCGCACCGTGGTGTTCGTCCTCACCACCTCCGACTTCGAGGACGACCAGCGACTCGCGTACGAGCAGGGGATCGCCGGCTACATCGTGAAGAGCAGCGCCGGCCGCGGGATGCGCGACCTCGTTCGGTTCCTCGAGAGCTACTGGTCGCTCGTGTCGCTGCCCGCGTGACCTACGTCGGCGGCGCGGTGGCCGTGCGCTCCCTGCGTCAGGATCGGCTGCGAAGAGGGTCGGCCGAGGGCGCAGACTCAGCGCCCTCCGGCGCGAGCCCATCGGTCGGCCACGTGACGACGAAGCGCGCGCCGCGCGGCGCGGCCTCCTCGACACGGATGTCACCGCCGATGATCTCCGCTGCCCGGCGGACGAGCGCCAGCCCCATTCCGGTGCCGGCCCCGCCGTGGCCGAGCTTCTTGAACATCCCGAAGACGCGTTCGCGATCCTCCTCCGGCACTCCGGGGCCGTCGTCCTCGATGAAGAGCTCCAGCGTCGATTCGGACGCGGGCGATTCGAGGGACACGCGGATCCGCGGGGTCTCCCGGTCGCTGTGCGCCAGCGCGTTCTGAAGCAGGTTGCGGACGCACAGCCGCAGCGGCGGCCCCACCGTGAGCACCCGCCGATCCAGCCGCAGCGTGACGAGCGAAGCGCGGTCGCTCCCGTCCAGCACGGCAAACTCCTCCCGCACCAGCTCCTCGAGATGCACGGACTCGCGCGGCGCCGCCTCCCCGCCCAGCCTCGAGTAGCGGAGCAGGTCCTCGAGCATCGACTCCATGCGCGCAACCCGTTCACGGAGCCTGCCGAGGTGCTCCTCGGACTCCGGCGTGAGCGTCCCCTCGCTGTCCTCGACGATCCAGTCCGACAGGTTCGCGATCGCGCGCATCGGGGACTTCAGGTCGTGCGACGCGACGTAGGTGAACTCGGACAGCTGGGCGTTGCGCTGCTCGAGCGCGTCGAGCGATCGCCGCAGGTCCCGCGCGTTGCTGCGGAAGACGTTGGCGGAGCGCGCGATCGCCGACAGCTCCACGTCGCCGTGCGAACGGATCTCGACGTCGAGCTCGCCCTCGGCCAGGCGGTCCAGGTCACTCACGAGCCCGGAGATCCGACCGCCGATCCTGCGCCTCACGTAGACGAGCACGATGACGAGCGAGAGCGCGAAGGCGAGGGACCAGAGGACGCGTACGGTCAGTCGGGCGCGGTCGGCCGCCTCGAGGGCGCGCTCGCGGCCCTCGTCGGTCTCGGACTCGAGCGAGCGCGAGAGCTCGGCCGAGAGACGGTCGAGGTCGCGCGCGGCGTCCTCGGCGGCCGAGAACGCCGCGGCGAGCCGGCCCTCCGCCTCCAGCTCTTCCTCGCGCGCCCGCGCTGCGGGCTGGTCCTGGATGCGCTCGAGCAAGAAGGCGCGCAGCTGCCCGATCGTCTCGAACGGCGGCGCCGTGCCGAGCGACGCGAGCCGCAGCGTGGCGCGGCGCGCCGAGACGCGGCTGCGCTCGCGCAGCTCGGCCAGGCGCTCGGGCCCGGGAGCGTCGAAAGTGGCGCGTACGGTCCCGCGCGCGAGCAGGACCGACACGCGAAGCTCCTCGAGCCCGGCCAGCAGGTCGGCGTCAGACTCGACGATGAGCGCGTCCTCGAGCGAGTCGAGGAGCAGGACGGCGCGCGCGTCGACCCGTTCGCGCACGTCACGGGCCTCCGCCGCGCGGGCGATCCGCGCGCGCGCCGCCGCGAACAGCTCGGCGGCCGCATCGTCGAGCGCCGCGAGCGCGGACTCGAGCCCCGCGCCGCGGTCCCCCGCCTCGCGCACGCCCGCGCGGAGCTTGCGCCTCTGGTGCGCGTAGTCGGCCTCGGCCGCGTCGACCGCCGCGGCGGCCTCTCGCCCAGCGACCATTCCCAGCTCGAGCGCGAGCTCATGGCTCCGGACGCCGAGTTCCTGCAGTCGGAGGACCACCGGGAGCACGCCGACGTACGCCTCGTCCACGGCGCCCTCGAGCCGGCGCAGTCCCTGCTCCGAGCTGATGAGCGCGGCCGCGAAGAGCATTACGATCACGACGAACGCGAGCGAGAGCTTCCCGCGCATGCTCCTGAGGAGACCGTCGGTCCAGCGGGGCGCGCCCGCGCGGCTGGCCGCTCCGCTCGCTTCGTACTCCGCTCCCGCCAAGACGGGCCCATTGGAGCCCCTCGATCCCGTTGACGAAAGACCCGCCTCGCACCCTGCTCCGCGCCGCGTCCGAATGCCTGGCACGTGAAGCGCTCCGCCGCCGCGACTTCCTACGCGCTGGCGTCGCCGCCGCCGGGATCGCGGCCGTCGATGCTCCGGCGTTCGGCGCGCCGCTGCGCCGTCCGGGGCCGCTGCGGGTCCTCGTGCCGAAGGGGTGCGAAGCCAACCTCGCCCCGGTGGTCGAGCGGTTCCGCGCGAGGACGGGTGCCGCCGTCGAGCTGGAGTCGACCCCGGTCGACGACGTCGCGACCGTACTCATGCTCCGCTCGCTGGGCGCCGATTCCGCCCCCATCGACGTCGCGCTGCCCGCGACGTTCACGATCCCTGACTTGGTCGAGGCCGGAGCGCTGCAGCCGCTCCCCGGAAGCGCGGCCGACGACGATTCGAACGCGCTCTACACGCTCGGCGACCGGTACCGAGGTGCGACCTGGGGCTACCAAACGGACGGCGACGTCTACCTGATGTTCTATCGACGCGACTGGCTCGAGGACGACGCGATCCGGCGCCGCTTCGAGGATCGGTTCGAGGAGCCGCTCCAGGTCCCGCGGACATGGGAGGAGCTCGACCGCACGCTCGAGTTCTTCCACGCGCCCGACGAGGGCCGCTTCGGCGGCGCGCTCTTCCGGACTCCGTCCTACATCGCGTGGGAGTTCTGGACGCGCCTGCACGGCAAGGGGCTCTTCCCCGTGACGGACGACATGACGCCGCTCCTCGACGCGGACGAGGCCGTGGCCGCGGGCGAAGAGCTCGTCGCTGCGTCGCGCTGGCTGCAGCCGGGCGCGCGCGTCGACGGACTCTTCGAGAACTGGAGCGCGTACCGGAGGCTGGACGTGTTCTGCAACATCGGCTGGGGCGGTTCGCAGAAGGCGTTCAACGGCGAGGGCTCACCTCTCCGCGGCAGGCTCGCGCACGGGCCGACCCCGGGCGGGGTGCTCGCCGGCACGGCGCGCCCCATCTCGTACTTCAACTGGGGCTGGAACTACACCGTGCCACGCAGCGCGGCGCAGCCCGAGCTCGCCGCCGAGTTCGCGCGCTTCGCCACGCTCGGCGAGGCGGCGACGGAGGCCGTCCGCGCGCCGGGCGGCTTCTTCGACCCCTTTCGGAGCGAGCACTACGCCGACGAGGAGGTGCGGTCCGTGTACTCACCTGAGTTCCTCGAGGTGCACGAGGCGAGCATGCGCAGCGCCGTACCCGACTTCTACCTCGCGGGGCGCGGGCGCTACTTCGACGTGCTGGGCCGCTTCCTCGACCGAGCGAACCGGGGCGAGCTCGAGGTGCGCCGCGCGCTCGAGCTCGTCGCCAAGGCATGGGAGCGCATCACGGAGAGCGAGGGGCGCGAGCGACAGGTGGCGCGGTGGCTCGAGCTCAAAGCGCGCTACCCGGAGCCGCTCCGGAGCGTCCTCAGGTCCGAGCGCGCCTGACGCCGACGAGGCGGTGGCGCTTCCTCCCGTATCCCGGGAGGCGGGCCACGTCGAAGCCGGCGCGGGCCAGGCCGTCCCGCACGCGTCGCGCGACCGTGTACGTCGCGATGCGTGCACCGGGCGCGGCGAGGCGCGCCAGTTCCCCGAACACGGCGTCGTTCCAGAGGCCCGGGTTCCGGTCGGGCGCGAAGCCGTCCAGGAAGAGCGCGTCCGCCGCGAGGTCGAGGCCGGCGAGCGCGCGCGCGCCGTCGCCCCGCACGAGCTCGACGGAGGCCGTCCACCCGTCGCCCGCGGCCTCGAAGAGCCCGCGCTCCAGGAGCGCCGGGTAGCCGGACTGGACGAGCGCGTGGCCCGGCGTCGAGAGCCCGAGCGCAGCGTGGGCCCGGGCGAGCGCCGCGGGCTCTACGGGGTGCAACTCGATCGAGACGAACCGGAGCTCCACGGCCGATGCGCCCCGGGTCCTGGCCGCGTCGGCGGCGGCGTCGAGCGCTGCGGCGGCGTTGAGTCCGAGGCCGAAGCCGGTCTCCAGCACGACGGCGCGGCCGCGGTCGACGAGCCCGTCGACGAGCTCCGTGCCCTCGACGAAGACGCGCCGCGCCTGCTCCGCGCCGCTGCGCGAGCAGTAGACGTCTCCGTAGAGGGGCTGGAACGGCGTGCCGTCCTCGAGCGCTTCGACCTGGATCCCGTCGGACATGGAGCGGAGGAGGGCGGCGGAGGCCCGCCGCGCGCCGATCGTACTCGGGGCCCGCGCTGCACGCGTCCGCACCGCGCTCGCCTCTCCGGACCCGCGCGCGCGCCGCACGTAGACTCGGCTTCCATGCTCCTGCTCCTGGCACTCCTGGTGGTCCAGACCGAGGCCGCGCCGCAGCCCGACTTCCCCGTTCCGGCGCGGCACGTGATCCGGCGCTTCGAGCTGGTGGGCGAGGACGGGCGCTCGATCGGGCCCCTCACGGGGACGCGCACCGAGACGTTCGACGCGCTCGGGCGCCTCCACCGCTGGGAGGAGCGCGGCGCCGACGGCACGCGCAACATCACCTGGATCGCCGTGTTCGAGGGCGACACGCCCGCCCCCGCGCAATCGGCGTACTGGACCGAGGGTCAGGCGCTCCCCTACCTCGAAGAGGTCGTCGCGACCGAGGACGGGCGGATCTACGACGTTCTGTACGGGGACCTCGGCCGCAAGCGACGGCGCGAGATGCGCGTGTACCTCGACGACGCCGGGCGTGAGCTGTACCAGGAGTACTTCGCGCCGCGGAGCCAAGAGAAGTACAGCGAGGAGACGTACCGCTACGACGCGAGCGACAACCTCGTCCAGAAGACGTGGCGCCGCCTCGACGGGAGGCGGGCGATCGAGACGCGCTACGCGATCGAGGAGCGCGACACCGCCGGGCGCTGGACCGCGCGGCGCGTGGTCGTCGACGGGGAGCCGACCTCGTTCGAGACGCGCGAGATCGTCGACGGTCCGGGGCTGCGCGCGCGGCCCTCCGCCGCCGCGGGCCCGGTCGAACCCAGCGCGCGCATTCTGCCCGTCCCGTTCGCGCGCGGCGTGGTGAGCACGCGGACGAACGGCGAGAGCTCGCCCAGCTTCACGGGCGACGGGCGCACGGTCCTCTTCACGCGCTACGGCGACGACTGGACCCAGCAGGGGCTCTTCCTCGCGTCGTTCGAGGACGGTGCGTGGCGCGAGCCGGAGCCGCTCACGCGCGCGGGAACGGCGTACAACGGGGCGCTGTCACCGCTCGGCGACCGCATCGTCTTCTGCCGTCGGAACGATGCGCAGCCGGGCGCCGACGTCTACCTGGTCGAGCGCACGCAGGACGGCTGGGCGGCGCCGGTCGACCTGACGCGCCGGGACGGGCTCCGCGGGAGCTACTTCCATCTCGACGGCGCGGACGTGCTGACCTATCACCGCGACGGCGACCTGTTCGCACGCACGCTCGGGAGCCGGGACGAAGCCGCCCTCGGCGCGCCGGTCGTCACCGCGGACGGCACCGAGTTCTCGCCGTGGAAGAGCCCGGGCGGCGGACTGCTGCTCTTCACCCGCTACGTCGAGGGCGCTCCCGCCCGCTCGGGCGTGTTCGCCTCGCGCCGCGAGGAGGGTGGCTGGGGACGGCCCTTGAGGCTCGCCGTCCCGTACGGCTGGGGAGCGCAGGTCAGCGCGGACGGGGAGGACCTCGTCTACGTTCTCGCGGGCGACGTGTGCAGCGTGCCGCTCGCGCTCCTGGACTTGCCCTGACCGTCGCGACGGATGCCGGGCCGGCGGCCCACTCGGCCCGAAAAGGACCAAGCCCGGCCACGCAGTGTCGCGGTGCCGGGCTTGGTGACCCCTAGGGGATTTGAACCCCTGTTACCAGGATGAAAACCTGGTGTCCTAGGCCTGACTAGACGAAGGGGCCGGGAGCTGCTCTCGCAGCGAGCGGGGAGATTAGGTCCGTCGCTGGGGCCTGTCAAAGTCCGCGCTCTGCTTTTTTCGGAGCGCCGCCGCGCTGCCCACCGGCGGCCGGCGGAGCTCACGCACGCTCGAATCCAGCGCGGCCGAGCGCGGACACGACGTGGCCATACTCGGCCTCGAGTTCGTCGACGAGGTCGCGGTCCTCGGCGCCCTCGAGGACGCCCCAGGTGTAGGTCTCGAGCTCCACGTGCAGCTCGTCGTCGAGCCACGTATCGCGCCGCGCGAGGGCCGCCGCCAGCACCGCATCCGCGTGGTCGACGGTCGTGCCGAGCGCCGCGCCCCCGGCGACGGTGTGCCTCTTGGCGTGGATCGGGACGTGGAAGTGGCAGCGCCACTCCCCTGCGCCAAGCCACGCGCCGTCGCCGGCCTCGACGCGCTCCTTGAGCGCAGGCAGGTCGGGCAGGTGGGCGAATCCGCGCGGCCGCTCGGGGTCCACGCCGATCCCGGTGACCTGGTGCAGGAAGCGCGGCTCGTCGAGGTCGAGGAGACCTGCCCGTTCGGCCGGAGCGTCGCCGGGGTTCTCGAGCCGCAGCGCGCTCGAGAACTGGATCTTGCCGAGCGGGCCCGGGTCGGCGGCGAGCGCGACCGCGTCCTCCGCGTCCTCGAATTCCACGGCGGAATGGCACGCGTCCAGGCATACGCCAAGGTGGCGTCGCATCAGCGCGGCGGCCTCGTCCGGCGTCTTCTGCAGCTCGTCCTGGAGCACGCGTCCGCCGACGAGGTGCGCGAAGACGAGCGTCTCCGCGACGGCGCGCGTGTTGCGGGCGCTCGCGTCGGGCTCGGCCTCCAGCGAAAGCACGATGCGCACCCCGCGGCCCGCCTCGAGCCGCGCGAGCTCCTTGACGGCGCGGCCGAGCTGCTCGCCCGCGCGACGCAGCATCGAGCGATCGGTGACCGTGGGCCCGTAGGCGCCCGGGTGCGTGCTGATCGAGACGACGCGCCCACGCGGCACGAGGGCCGCCGCAGCGCGCGCGACCTCGATCGTGTAGCGCAGCCGCTCGTCGGTCGTCCAGTCGGGGGCGTACACGCGCTCCTTCAGCCCGTCCTCCTGGAATCCACCGATCGGGAACGCGTTGAACGTGAAGGGGTCGACGCCGTGGCTCTCGAGCAGGGTCGCGAACCCGGCGAGCGCCGTGGGGTCGGTGACCAGCTCGTGCGCGGGTCCGGCGCCGAGGTAGAGGCCGACGCCGAACGAGCCGTCCGGCGCAAGGCGAGCACGCAGCGGTGCGACCGTGCCCTCGATCGCGGCGCGGACGTCGTCCAGCGTCTCCGACGGGTGCAGGTTCAGGCAGTACCCGAGGCGCACGACGCGGCCGGCGTGCGCGGGGTCGGACGAGCGGAACTCCACGGGAACGGGCTCGTTCGGGGCAGGAGGCGTCGCGGGAGAGCGCGGACGCTACTCGCCGGCGACCCGGATCCCCTCTTCGACGAGCAGGACCGGAATGTCGTCCCGCACCGGATAGACGACCTGCCCATCCTCGCGCACGAGACCCTCCTCGAGCGGCCTGTCGACCGCGGCACCGCCGACGTTGGTGCACGATCCGTCGGCGATCCCCGCGTTCACGCGCGCGAGGAGCGCTTCGTCGGCCATCGCGAGGGACTGGTGGGTCTCGGGGCAAACGATGACGGCGAAGAGGTCGGGGTGGATCACTGTGCTCGTTCGGGTGGGCTTCGGGGAGCCGGGGAGGAGTCGATGCGCGTGGCCCGGCGCGGGAGAGCGTCGGGCATCGGCGGGGCGGCCGCAAGGACGGAAGCGCCCGCGTCGTGCGGCGCGGGACGCGCTGCGGCCTGACCGCCCCCGGCTCGGTTGAACCCTGGGCCGCGCCGAGCGATCCTCTCCCCATGATCGCGCTGCTGCCCGCCCTTCTGCTCGCCGTCCCCCACCAGGCCGGAACGGCGCCGAGAGCCGCCGGCGAGGAGCGCGCCGAGGCGTGGCTGGAGCTCCCCGAGGGGCCACTGGAGCGCACCTGGGCGGCCGTCGGACCGGACACGGCGCCGTGGTTCCCGGAGAAGTCCCGGCCCGAGGGCGGGGCGGGCGCAGATCCCCTGTACGACGAGGTCCGCGCTGCGAACGCGCAGGGCCGGTGGCTCCTCTGGGGGCTGGCGCTGCAGTCGCTGGGCGAGGGCGACCCGAAGCCCGACCAGGTGCGACGACTGCGGCGCGAGCTCGCTCTCTTGGCCGCCGAGGACCGCCGCGGAGCCGACGCCTACGCGTGGCTTGGCGCGCTCGGTCCGGGCGATCCGGAGGCGGTGGCGGGAGTGATGCCGTACCTGTTCCCGGGCGTGCACCCGGCGGTCGCGCTCGGGCCCGGCGGCAGGCCGTCCGGCCTGGGGTCCGGCGCCCGCTTCGCACCGCTGCTCCCGCCCGGGACGGCCGAGGAGGAGGCCCAGGGGATCTTCTGGCGCGAGGCGTTCGCGCGCGGCCTCACCGTCGACGACACGACGTTCGACCTGCGCCTGAAGCTCGACGGGTCGGGCGTGCTCGTCGAGTTCGAAAACGTCGTCGGGCCGGCGGTCGAGGTCTCGGTCGTGCTCCCCGCTCCGGACGGCTTCCGGCTCAAGAGCCTCTACCGCGACTGGGAGCTCGAGGACCTGCCGGAGGGCGAGTCCGAGGACTCGGTCGACTGGGCCGGCGTGCCGATCGCGCTGACGGTGAAGGCGGGCGACCTCGACCCGAGCGTGTTCGCGCGCATGGCGCGCACCCGGTCGCGGATGCCCGGCGCCCCGGGCGCTGCACTCCCCGCGGTCCTGGCGGAGCAAGGATTCGAGCTGCGCGTCCCCGCGTCCATCGCGCGCCCCGGGGCGGACGCGCTCAGCGAGACCCCCGACGAACCCGACGAACCCGAGGAACCCGACGAATGGGACTGGATCCGCCAGGCGTTCCAGCGCGCGAGCGGAGTCCGTTGCGCGCTCACGCGGGTCGAGGACCCGGCCGCGCCGCCCTCGGTCTCCGGCGCCCTCGCCCCCTACCGCATCGACTTCACGCGCGCCGACGACCCGGTCGCGCTCCGCCGCCGGATCACGAGCGCCCTGGAGGCGCGCGTCCGCGGCGGGAGTTAGCCTCGGGCGATGACCTCCCCGATCCACGCCGCCGCCCGCGCAGCGTTCCTCGCCCAGCTGAAGGAGCTCGGCGCCGCCGCGGTGATCCCCACGGCGACGCACAAGATCCGGAACGACGACTCGCACTACGCGTTCCGTCCAACGAGCGACTTCTGGTATCTCACGGGCTTCGACGAGCCCGATGCCTGTCTCGTGCTGCTGCCCGCCGAGGACCGGGGGCGGCCCGCCCGGAGCATCTTGTTCCTGCGCGAGCGCGACAAGGAGCGCGAGATCTGGGACGGGCGCCGGCTCGGCGTCGAGCGTGCGCCGAAGACGCTCGGGATCGACGAAGCGCGCGACGTCGGGAAGCTCTGGTCGGATCTCCCGACGCTGCTCGCCGGGATCGAGCGCATCGTGTGGCGCCTCGGTGACGACGCCGAGCGCGACCGCCGCATGACCGAGACGTTCTCGCTTCTGCGCGCGCGCGCCCGCGGCCCCGTCGCGCCGCCGGTCGCGCTCGTCGACCCCGGGCCGACGCTGCACGAGCTGCGCGTGCGGAAGAGCGCAGCGGAGCTCGAGCACATGCGCCGCGCCGCGCAGCTCACGGCCGACGCGCACCGCGACCTCATGGCCTTCGTGGAACCCGGCCGGAACGAGCGCGAGACGCAGGCGTTCCTGGACCACCGCTACCGCTCGGAGGGTTCGACGGGCGCCGCGTACGGGCACATCTGCGCGGGTGGCGCGAACGCGTGCATCCTCCACTACGTCGAGAACGACATGGAGCTCATCGACGGCGACCTGATCCTCGTCGACTCGGGCGCGGAGTGGAACTACTACGCCGGGGACGTGACGCGCACGTTCCCGGTGAACGGTCGCTTCACGGACGACCAGCGCGCGCTCTACCGCGTCGTGCTCGACGCGGAGCTCGCGGCGATCGCCGCCGTCAAGCCGGGCGCGACGTTCGACGAGGTCCACACGGCGGCGCTGCACGTGATCGTCGACGGGCTGATCCAGCTCGGGATCCTCGACGGCGAGCGCGACGCGCTGATCGCGGACGGCGCGCACCGGCGCTTCTTCATGCACAAGACGAGCCACTACCTGGGCCTCGACGTGCACGACCAGGGCAGCTACTTCACGGGCGGACGCCCCCGCCCGCTCGAGCCGGGCATGGTCCTGACGGTCGAGCCGGGCATCTACGTGGATCCCGAGGACGAGGAGGTCGAAGCGCGCTGGCGCGGGATCGGGATCCGGATCGAGGACGACGTGCTCGTCACCGAGGACGGCCACGAGGTGCTCACGGGGTCCGCCCCCAAGGAGCCCGAGGAGGTCGAAGAAGCCTGCCGCGGCGCGGTTCCGGTGCCGTGAGCGAGGTCGGCCCGGGGAACGACGCGAGCGGCGCCGCTGGCGCGGCTCCGAGCGGTGCCGGACCCGGCGGTCCGGGATCGAGCAGCTCGGGTGCGGAGGGCTCGACGCTCTTCGGACGCGTGCAGGACGACACGCCCGAGGAGGCGTCGCGCGTCCTCGGCGATGCGCTCAAGCGCGCGCCGCTCCCGAGCGTCGCGGGCCTGTGCTTCGAGCTGATGGGGCTGGCCTGGGTGATCGGCGCCTTCCTCGGGGTGTGCGGGCTCTCTCACTCGCTCCGGCGCGCGTCGGGACGCCTCGCCGCAGGTCCGGAGAGCGCGCTCGAGGTCACGAGCTGGTTCGACATCGCGCGGATCGTGAACGCGCCGCCGTCCCCGCGCATGCTGTTGCTCGGGATGCTGTGCGCGGCGCCGCTGGTGTGGATCAGCGTGCGGATCGCCGCCGGACTCGCGCGCATCGCGTCCGAGGGCGAGGGCAGCGGTGCGAACGCCCTGCGGGTGTGGCGGCTGGGCGCGCCCGTGCAGCTCTCGGCGCTCGGCGTCTGGGGTCTCGTCGCGGCGATGATGGGCGCGGCCATGGTCGTCCTCTTCCTGCCGCTGGCGGCGTCCTCGCGGATCGCCAGCGAAACGAGCGCGTTCGTGCCCGTGCACGTGGTGCTGTCGGGTCTCGGGGTCGCGTTCGCGGTCGTGTACGGCGCCGGACTCGGCGCAGTGCAGGAGCTCGCGATGGCGAGCCTCGTGCGGCACGAGCGGGGCGTCGGGTCCGCGGTGCTGCACGCCTGGCGGATGATCCGCAGCAGGCGTGCGACCAGCCACCGGATGGCCTTCGTGGAGGCGGCGTCGCGGGTGGCCGTCGTCGGGCTCGCCGTGGTGCTGGCGCAGCAGAGCGGGGTCTGGGCCGGGCTCGCCGGGCTGACGGTGGCGGCGGCGCTGACCGGCGGGATCCGGTGCCAGGCCTGGTCGCTGGCGTACCCGCGGGTCGGGGGGATCTGACGAGCCGCCGCTGGGGAGGGGCGGCTTGAGGCCAGGCGGCAGCGCGCTCGACGGCCCTGCGCTCGACGGCCCTGCGCTCGACGGCTCGGGAAGGGAGCCGGAGCCAGCGGAACGATTCAGCGGGGGGAGCCCGCTGGGCCGAGGAGAGAGGAGTGGTGAGCGCGCCAGGGCTCGAACCTGGGACCTACTGGTTAAAAGCCAGTTGCTCTACCAACTGAGCTACGCGCCCACTCCTGTTCTCAGTGCGGCCGGAGAGGATACGGACCGCGGGGGCTGGGGCAAGGGGATTTTGGCTCGACGCGTTGCTCGGGCCGCTCGGGGGGTCGGTCCAGGCGCCGGGCATTCGAGGCTCGAGTGGGCCGAGCTGTGTCGGTTGGCGGCGGGTCTGGAGGCTGTGCTCTGCCTTGTGAGGACTCAGCGACTGAGCACCGCCTTCCTTTCTGGCCCAACCGCTGACGCGGTTGGAGCGGTGGCGCATTCAGTCCTCGAGGATTTCCTTCGTCTTCTTGTCCTGGACGTCGGCGACCTTGCCCTCGTACTGCTTGAGCAGCTTCTGGATCTCGTCCTGCAGCCGCTTCAGGTCGTCCTCGGTGATTTCGCTCTTCTTCTGGAGCGCCTCCGCTTCCTTGTTCGCGTCGCGGCGGATGTTGCGCAGCGACACGCGGCCCTCCTCGCCGAGGTCCTTCGCCTTCGCCGCGTACTTCTTGCGCTGGTCGCCGGACAGGGGCGGCATCGTCAGCCGCACGACCTTGCCGTCGTTCTCGGGCGAGATGCCGATGTCCGACTTGGTCAGCGCCTTCTCGACGTCCTTCAGCGCGTTCGCGTCGAAGGGCTTGATGACGAGCGTGCGCGCCTCGGGCACCGTGATCTGCGCGAGCTGCGCGAGCGGCGTCGGCGTGCCGTAGTAGTCCACCCGCACGTGCTCGACGAGCGCCGACGAGGCACGCGACGTGCGGATGTTCTTCATCATGTCCTTGGTGTGGCCGAGGGCCTTTTCCATGCGCTCACCGGCGCTCTTCAGGACGTCGTCGTAGCTCATCGGGGTCTCGCGTGTCGGGGCGTGGAAGTCGAGTGTGAGGGAGGGCGGGCCCGCGCGTCGCGTCAGGCCGGATGGACGGTCGTGCCGAGGTCCTCTCCGCGGACGACGCGCTCCAGGTTGCCCTCCTGGAACATGTCGAAGACGACGACGGGCATGTCGTTGTCGCGGCACATCGCGATGGCGGCGCCGTCCATGACCTTGAGATCCTTGACCAGGACCTCCTCGAAGCTGAGCTTCGAGTACTTCGTCGCGGTCGGGTCCTTCTTCGGGTCGGCGGTGTAGACGCCGTCCACCTTGGTCGCCTTGAGCAGCACGTCGCAGGCGAGCTCGTTCGCGCGCAGCGCCGCGGCGCTGTCGGTCGTGAAGAACGGGTTGCCGGTGCCGGCGCCGAGGATGACGACGCGGCCGCGCTTGAGGTGGCGCTCGGCGCGGCGCCGCACGAAGGGCTCGGCGACCTGGCGGATCTCGAGCGCCGTCATGACGCGCGTCTCGGCGCCGAGGCTCTCGATCGCCTCGCTCATCGCGAGCGCGTTGATCACCGTGCCGAGCATCCCCATGTAGTCCGCGTTCGCGCGGTGCCCACCGAAGCCGGTGAACTCGGCGCCGCGGAGGATGTTCCCGCCCCCCACGACCATCGCGACCTCGACGCCGAGGTCGATGACCCGCTTGACCTGGGCTGCGATCAGGCGGATCTGGTCGGTGTCCAGCCCATGGCCGCTGCCGGGCGCGCCGAGCGCTTCACCGGACATCTTGAGCAGGACGCGGGAGTAGGACATGCGGGGGAGGAGAGCTGGGGGCTCGGGGGCTGGGGGCTCGGAGCTCGGGGCCGGGGGCTCGGAGCTGGGTGCGGCGAGCGAGGGGCGCGCCGGGTCGGGCCGGGGGAAGGGCCGGCCGGATCGGCGGGGAGTGTAGACGCGGGGGGCGGGGGTTTGCGAGCCGCTGGGGTGGTGAGGTCTGGGGATAGCGGGTGAGTCTCTCGGACGAGGTCGCGTGAGGGGCCGCGTTGGGGCTGGCCTCAATGCAGCGAGAGCGCGCTGCCCGGTGCTGGGCGGCGCGCTCTCGCGGGGGGAGGGGTGCTTTCCTTGTCGGCCCAACCGCTAACGCGGTTGGAGCTGACGCGGTTGGAGCATCAGCCGAGCTGCGCCCGCGCGTACCCCTCGATCTTGGTGCCGTCGCCGAGCTCGTTCGTGAGCGCCTTCGCCACGGACGTCTTGTCGTCCATGATCCACGGCTGGCCGACGAGCGTGCGCTCCGCGAAGAACTTCTGCAGGCGGCCCTCCATGATCTTGGCCTGAATGTCCTCGGGCTTGCCCGCGAGGCCGTCCTTGATGATCTCCTTCTCGCGCTCGACGTCGTTCGCGTCGATGCCGCTCTCGTCGAGCGCCGACGGGCTGAAGACGACGATGTGCATGCAGAGCTGCTTGAGCGACTCCGCCGCCTTCGCGGCGTCGGCCGACGTCGTGACGTTCACGAGGGCGCCCTTCTTGTTGTCGTGGTGCACGTAGCCCACGACCTGGCCGCCGTCGTTCGAGTACGCGCACGCCTGGACGATCTGGAGGTTCTCCTTCAGGTCGCCGATCTTGGCGGTGAGCGCTTCCTGGACGGTGCCGCCGGCGTGCCACGGCTGCTCGAGCATCTCGGCCGCCGACTGGGGACCGTGCTCGAAGCAGTGGTTCACGAGCTCGTCGAGGAACTCGGTGAAGTTCGGGGTCGAAGCGAGGAAGTCGGTCTCGGCGGCCAGCGCGACGATCGCGCCCTTGCGGCCGTCGTCGGACGACTTGACGCCGACGCGTCCCTCGGCGGTCTCGCGACCGGCCTTCTTCGCCGCCGACTTGAGGCCCGCCTTGCGGAGCTCGTCGAGCGCGGCGTCGATGTCGCCGTCGGTGGCGCCAAGGGCCTTCTTGCACTCCATCATGCCCGCGCCGCTCATCTCACGGAGCTGTCGGACCAGTTGCGCAGTGATCTCTGCCATCGGATCAGGGTTGGAGGGCGCACGCCCTCCGGGGGTTCGTAGCGGTCGAATGGATGAGGGGTCGGGTTCGGGAACCGCGGCCCCGGGGGCGCCCTTCATAGGACGAACCGGGGCCGCGTTCCCAGACGCGCTCTCGCGCGTGCAGCGTCAGGGCTCGAGGAGCCTTGCTGCGCTGGCGTTGCTGCGTTGGCGTTACTGCGCCGAATTCACTGCGCCGGGGCGTCGCCCGCCGGAGCGGCGCCGTCGCCGGCCTCAGGGGCCGGCGCGGGAGCCGGAGCAGGCGCCGGAGTCTCGGCCGTTGCGGTCGCCGCCGGGGCGGGCGCGGGCGCGAGGTCCTCGGGCTTCTCGGGGAGCTTGTTGCCGGTCGTCGGACGGACCTCGTCACCGGGCACTGCCGGCTCGTCGTCCTTGCGCTCGGCGGCGCCGACGGCCTGCATGCTGTCCTTATGCTGGTGCCAGCCGGCCTCGACCGCGTCGACGAGCTCCTCGATGAGGAGGCGCACCGACTTCAGCGCGTCGTCGTTGCCCGGGATGACGATATCGACGTCGTCCGGATCGCAGTCCGTGTCGAGCAGACCGATAACGACGATGCCCATCTTGCGGGCCTCGCGGATCGCGTTGCCCTCGCGGGACGGGTCGACGACGACCATCGCGCCCGGCATGCGGTCCATCTCGCGGATGCCGCCGAGGTTGCGGTCGATCTTGCGGTGCTCGCGGCGCAGCGTGGCGACCTCTTTCTTGGTCAGCTTCTGCTGCTCGATCGCCTTGTCGTCGATGGCCTCGAGCTGCGCGAGGCGCTTGAGGCGGCTGCGGATGACGCTGAAGTTGGTCAGCGTGCCGCCGATCCAACGCTCGGTGACGATCGGCATGCCGGTGCGCTGACCGGCGTCCTGGATCACGCCCTTGACCTGGCGCTTCGTGCCGACCCAGAGGACCGTCTGGCCCTCGGAGGCGATGCGGAAGAGGAGGTTCTGCGCGCGGAGGAGGCCCTTGACGGTCTGGCGGAGGTCGATCACGTGGATCATCCCTCGCCTCCCGTGGATGTACGGGGCCATCTTCGGATTCCACCGCGACACGCGGCATCCGAAGTGCACACCAGCTTCGATCAGCTTTTGTGCGTCGATGTTGCTCATGGGTTTCGGTTCGAACAGGGACGCGCGCCGCCATGGAGGGCCCAACGGGGCCCTAGCTGCGCACGAAATGGGGCAAGAAGTCTAAGGACCTCCCCTCCCCTGTCCAGCTCGTCACGGGGATTCAATGCCGGGGCGCCCCGCCGCGTTAGATTGGAAGGAGAACGGCGCCCTGCCCGCGCCCCACGGCCCTTCCCCTCCCTTCCCCCCCCCGACCCACGAGGACCCGGCCCACCGTGCCCTGCCCCAAGCGCCTCCTGGTCGTCGACCCCCGCCTGCCTGCCCCGGGCGCGGGTCCCCGGCCCGTGCCCGCCGGCCCGGACCTGACTGCCCTGTTCCAGCCCCTCGAGGCCCTGGGGGTCGAGGTCGTCCGCACCACCGAGGCCGACGCCTCCACCCTTCTGCGCGACGCCTCCGGCCAGGACGTCCTGGCGCTGCCGCCCGCGGCCGCCGAGGCCCGGGCCCGGCGCTCGAACTTCGTCCGGAGCAAGGGCCCGGGCCCCCGACAGGTCCCGGACGGCCCCCCGGTCCTGATCGTCGCGGACCCCGACGACCCGATCGCCGCCGTCGTCGCCGGCCGGGCCCTGCGCGATTCGGCCCTCTGGGACATCGTCTCGGCCGACGCGCCGCCCGAGGAGGTCCTCCTACGGACCGAGCGCCTCGTCGCGCAGGCCCAGATCAACTCCGACCTCGAGCTCGCCCGCTACCAGGCGTCCCACGACGACCGGACCGGGCTCCTCCGCCCCGCCCCGTTCGACGAGCGGATGCGCGAGCACTTCTCGGCCGCCCAGCGCCACCGCCTCGAGCTCGCGCTGATCGTCATCGACCTCGACCGCTTCGGCGAGGTCAACAAGCGCTACGACCACACGGTCGGGGACCAGCTCATCGCCCGGGCCGGATCCGTCATCCGCATGAGCCTGCGCGAGGAGGACGTCGGCGCGCGCCTCGGCGGCGACGAGTTCGCCATCGTGCTGCCGTACACCGAACGCGTCGACGCCGCCCGCGTCGTGACGCGCCTCGCCGGCCGCTTCCGCGCGCTCTCCGGCCCGCCGCCGGCGTCGTTCAAGACCGCCTCCCCCACCAACAAGATCCGCGTCAGCGCAAGCATCGGCTTCGAGACGTTCAACGGCGCCGACCTCGAGTCCCCGGACGAGCTGCGGGGCCACGCCGAGCGCGCGCTGCACGAGGCGAAGGAGAGCGGTGGCGACCGGGGTGTGTACTACCGGAGCCTCGTCGAGAGCGAGGACTGACCCGCCTCGTCCCCCGGAGCCCCGTCCGGAGCGTCCTCCGGGCCTCCCTCGAGGCGCGAGACGAACTCGACAATGTAGACGTAGCGGTGCGTCTTGCCGCCGTCGAAGCTGACGCGGGTCCGATAGCGCGCGCCGTCCGACACCTCGAGTCCCGCCGGCCGGAACACGACCGCCGGGCCGCCTCCGAGCGCCGGACGATCGACCGACTTCCAGTCGATCACGAGCGGCTCCCCGGTCGGAAGGTAGTGCGCGTCGAGCCGCTGGATCTCCACGACCACCTTCCGCACATCGGGCGGGTCCTCCTCGCCGAGGAGCTGAATGCTCCACGCGTAGTGCGACTCGAACGCGTCCAACGGCACGTAGCCCGCAGGCGGGAAGAGCACCTCGCTCCGCTCCGGCGCGTCGGGGCCCGAAGCGTCCATGATCCACATGCTGAACCACACGCCCGCTGCACCGAGACCGAGCGTCCCCATCGCGGGGTCGAGGCACCAGCGGCGGTGCCCCACCTGCGCGATGTTCTCGGGCGCCGAGTCGTCCATGAAGAGGTCGATCGCTTCGACGAGTGAGTTCGTCCGGCAGAGACTGCTGTTCTGCGCGCCCTCGTAGCCGAGTCGGAACCGCTCGACGTCCATCGAACTCGGCTGGCGAGGGCTGTGCGAGAGGATCCCGTTGGCGGCGCAGATCTCGGCCGCGGCGTCGCACTTCTCGTTGAGCTCGGGGTCGAGTTCGAGGTGCCGCCACGGGAGCCGGGCGAGCGCGCGGTAGACCTTGAGCCGCGCGAGCGCGTCGGCGCGTTCCTGGCCGTGCGGGTCGCTCCTCTGGGCGGTCCCCGGGCGCTCCGCCTCGGCGAGTTCGTCGAAGAGCGTCTCGCGCAACACCGGGTACGGCACGATCCCGTCGAGCTCGACGAGCGCGCCCGCGTCCCAGCGACGCTCGCTGACGGTCTTGCCGTCGACCTCGACCGTCGCGGTGCCGTGGAGCGCGCCGCGCCGGTAGCGGGCCTCCCGCCTCCACTTCTCGTCCGCGCGCTCCTCGACGTAGCGACCCTCCAGCGCGCCGCGGACGTACTTGGCCTCGACGGTCCGCGCACCGTCCGGCGAGACCTGCCGCCAGCGCCCGTGCAGCGCGTCGTTCCGGTAGGTGGCGTCGAGCGTCTGGACCTCGCCCGCCCACTCGCGCCACGGCCCGTTGCGGGCCCCCTTGTCGTACCGGGCGCGCAGCGCCTGCGAACCGTCGGCGGCGAACGCGACGTAGAGGCCGTGGAGCTCGCCGGCGCGGTAGCCGGCCTCGACCTCCTTCGAGCCGTCGGGCCGAAAGCGGGCGTAGGGCCCGTCGCGCTCCCCCTCCTCGTTCACCGCGTAGCGCTCGTGGAGCGCACCGCCGGGGTGGCGCGTCTCGACGACGTCACGGGGTGCGCAGTGCGGCGCGGAAAACGACTGGGAGGGAACGAACGGTGCGAGAGCGAGGGCGAGAGCTGCGAGCATGGCGCCGGGCGGGGTTGTTTGCGGGACGTGCAGCGTAGCAGGGCCGCGCACGCCGGGGCGCTGGCCGCGCGGTTCAGCGAAGACCGACGCGCCGGAGCTCGCCGTCGAGCCGCGCGTCGACCTCTTCGACCCAACCCGGCAGATCGGCGGCTCCGGCGCGCTCGAAGGGACCCTTCGGATCCGAGGGACAGAGAAGCGCCGCGACGTTCCCGATGCCCGTTTCGGCCACGAGCAGGAACAGCTCCTCGATCGCGGGGTCGCCGATCGCGAGGCACCCGACCGACTTCGCGCCGCCGTGGATGAAGATATCGGAGCCGGGCTCGGTGCGCCCCTCCTCCGAGGCGCGCGCCCGATCGAACGCGTTCGGGTAGTCGAGCTCGAGCGAGAGGTGGAAGCGGCTGTTCGGGTTGAGCGAAATCACTCGGTAGACGCCCTCGGGGACCTGGCGGTCGCCCTCGCGCAGCTTGGGACCCGCGGTGCCGCTGGCGGCCAGGATCGGGTACTCGAGGACGCGCTCGAAGCGTTCCGAGTCCGTCGCTCGCGCGAGCACGTCGAGCCGCATCCCTGCCTTGTCGGCGACGAGCGCCAGCTCGGCGAAGGGCCCCCGGGCCCCCTTCGCCCGCAGCCTCTCGCCAGCCTCTGCGCGCAGCGCCGCGACGGTCTCCTCGAGCGTCCTCGCGAAGAGGCGCCGACCGACGCGCTGCTGGAGGACGACGGCGATCGAGACGAGCAGAACGACAACGAGGACGCGCACCATGAATGGACCGGGCAGAGACTCGCCTAGAGGAGGGTGATCGAGAGCTCCACGCCCTCTTCCGGCGAGTCCGCAAGAGGAGCTGCGCGCACGAGCCAGGTCGCCTCCGCAAGCTGTGCCTGAGAGTACGAACGCGGAAGCGCGATCCTCGGAGCGAAGGACCAACGCGCCTCCCCGTCGAAAGTCGACCACGCGCCAGCGGTACGGAAACGGAGCGCCAGCGGTCGGGTCCGGAGCGGCGAGCGCGCAGCGATATGGAAGCCACCGGCCGCCGAGACGAGTGCGAGATCGATGCCACTCTCAGGGCACTGAAGCAATACAAAGGGCTGCTGCAGGATCGGCTCCCACGCGCGGATCCGCTCTCCCGGACCGGTTCCTCCCTCCACCACGGACCACTCGGAGCCGCAGGACGCCTCGATCTCGATCCCCGCGAGGCGCGGCTGCTCGCCCTCTTCGCCCGCAGGTACGACCGCGAAGCGCTCGTCGCCCCGTACGCCGCCGACCGAGCACTTGCCCGGGAGTGAGCGCAGGTAAACGAGCGAGCCAACGGGCTCGGCTGGGCGGATCGCGGTCTCCAACTCGGTGACGAAACGCGCGAGTGCAGTTGCGTCGGCGTCGGTGGCCTCCGAAGGCGTGCACCCGAGTGAAGCGAGCCCGAGGACCGTCGCCGAGATCCATCGCAAGTGGCTTGTGAGCATCGAAGCAGCTTGCCGGCACCTCGGCGGCGAGTCGAGCGCCGCCGTCGCTCGCGCGCGAAGCGGTGGCCCCGGGGAGCGCCAGCTCAGCGATCGAACTGCTCGCGGAACCGCTCCAGCTCCGCGTCCGCGCGGTGTTCACGCAGGTCGTTTCCACTCCAGCGCACGCGGTCGAGGTCGGTTCCACACCAGGGACAGTGGGAGATGCGTACGCGGCCCGCCGCCCGCAGGCGCCCCTCGTCGTCGACCTCGGAACGGAGCGCGGTCAGCCACACTTCGGCGCGGCCCCGGCGGCCTCGACGGCCCGTCACGAGGAACGAAGCAGCGCGGTCGCGCGACATGGCCGCCTCCAGCTCGGGGCAGCACGCGCGACGGCCGCGACGCGCGAGCGCGGACACCGCGGACGGTGCAACGAGCAGGAGCACGAGAGCCAGCGCGAGCAGCACGTTGAGCGCGGCGTGGGCGCGGATGTCCTCCGTCAGTGAAGCGCGCGTTCGGGCCCCCTCGCCGGGACCAGGAATGAAGGACCCGAGGACGATCGAAGCGTTGCCCGCGATCGCGACAGCGGCGACGAGCCCGAGCGTGACTCGGTACCACGCCCGGCTCCGGAGGCTGCGGCGTGTCACGCCTCGGCCGGCCCGAAGAACGCCGGGGCCGGTCGAGGGCTTCGCGGAGGAACGGACGCCCACGCGAGAGGGGCACGCGTGCGCTTCACCGCACCAAGAGCGGCCGCAGCCAGTTCGCCCGGTCGAGCGTGAAGTCCCCCGCCGGATCCGCCTCCAGCGCCAGGCGTTTCACGCCCTTCAGCGCGATCGGCTTCGGCCGCAGCGCCGCCGAACCCGCGCGGTGCACCGGGGACTCCCAGAGCACCTCGCCGTCGCCCAGTACGCGGAAGCGCACCGCGCCGCGCACCGTGCTGTCGCTGCGCGCGCGGCCCGAGTCGTCGACGCCGCAGGCGAGCCGCAGCTCGGTCCAGCCCGCGCCCTCGAGGTCCCACACGAGCTCCGACGGCGCGTGCACGCCGAGGCCGCGGTCGAACAGCTCGCCGCCGACGCGCAGCGGATCGCCCTTGCAGCTGCGGTCGACGCGCACCGGCCAGCGGAAGCCGATCTCGTCGCCGAAGAGCGACGCGCCGCTGTCCGCGGCGCGGGCGAGGTCGCCCAGGAACGCGTACGAGCCGTCGTCGAGGGTCACCTCGCGTACGACCGCGCCCGGCAGCGCCACTTCGCTGTTTCCGATGCGCAGCACGACGCCCTCGAGCGCGGAGCGGATCGCGACGAGCTTGCCGGAGAGCCGCCCGCCGCCGACGAGCGACACGGAGACGCGCTCGGCAGACGCGGCGTTCTCGCCCTCCGCGTCGGCGTCGTCGTCCTCCTCGTCGAAGGGCGTCACGAACAGCGCGACCACCCGGTCCCATTCGTACTCGCGCGCGCCGAGCCGCGCGTCCGCGAACGTCACGCCCTCGGGACCGAAGGCCTCGACGTAGCCCACGGCGCGGTCGAGGCTCGAACCCGCGAGCAGGTACAGCCGGTCGCCGTCCTCGCCGGGGCCCGGCGACTCGGTCACCGTGTCGGGGATGCGCCCGGGGAAGACGAGCGACTGCAAGACGTCGATCGCGAGATCGAAGCGCGGACCGCCCTCGAGCTCGACGGCGAGGAGGTCCCCCTCTCCGCCGACGACCTTTGCACCGAGCCGGTCGCCGCCCACGAGCTCCAGCGTGGCCCGGTCGCCCGGGTCGATGCGCTCCCCCGCTTCGGCCCGCGGCACGTTCTCGAAGCGCGCGAACGCGGCGCCGGCGGCCGCGAGGCTCGTCACGGGCTCGAGACCCATCGGCCGGACCTCGCCGGACAGCGACTCGAGCAGCACGACGGGCTCGGTGATGCGTGCCGGCGCGGCAGGTTCCGCGGCGTCGGGAGCCGCGGCCGGGAGCCCACCGATCTGGGCCAGGGCGAGAGCGGCGAGCGGGAGGAGAGCGGTCATGGAGGGACTGTAGGCCCGCGCGCGCGCCACGTCACGGCGCGGGTTCCACGAGCCTCGCGACTCCTTGCGCGGGCTTTGCGCGCGGCCGACGACGGCCGCGGAAGCGCTTGCTCCGGCGGGCCCTACCGGACCCAGCGCCGCACCGCGCGCCGCTGCTCCTTGAGGAAGCGTCCCGTCGGCGACGTCCGTGCCCAGACCCGGACGCCGTTCTTCGCCCTTGCCACGGCCCCCGCGAGCCGTCGGCTGTCCGCGTGGTGCTCGACGACGTGCGCCGCGCCGTTCTGGAAGCTCCGCTTGTAGCGGTCGTCGCCCGTTCCGAGGTCGATGCGGACCGCCCCGCGCGCGCTCGCCTCGCGCATCGCGTCGAGGAGCAGGACCGAGCCCGGCGAGCAGCGCTCGTGGCCGTCGTAGGTCGGGAACCAGACGTGCAGCGTCGTCCGTGTCACCAGCCCGAAGTGGAGCGCGACCGGCGCGCCGTCGGCCTCCAGGACCGACAGGAGCCCGCGGCAGCGCGGGTTCTCCCCGCAAAAGAGCGCCCGGAGGGCCGCCCAGGTCGCCTCGTCCTCGAGCGGGTCCTTCGTGCCGGACGCGCGGCGCTGGCGCGCTTTCCACGCGCGCATGAGCTCGAGGTGCTCGTCCGAGCGGCTGTCGTGCACGTAGCGCACATCGCCCGCCTCGCGGCCGAGCTTGCGGCGCTTGCGCGGCAGGTCGCGCACGAAGTTCGTGCCCGCAGCCTTTTTCGCGGCGAGGTACGCGTCGAAGCCGCCCGAGAGGTCGACGGTCCAGCTCGCGCGCCGGCCCGCCTCGTCCTCGCGCAGGCCGGGCGCGCGTTCGAGCAGGTGATCGAAGGACGCTGCGCGGGCTCCGAGCGCGGACAGCGACGCGGCGAGATTGAATCCGAACCGCGCGGGCAGAACGGGCCCCTGGAAGTCGTCGAGGCGGCGCGCGATCGGGCCCGCGATCCGGCCCTTGCGCAGGCGGAACGGGAGGAAGCCGACGGGCACACCCTCGTCCTCGAGCACGGCGACCCGAACGCCGTCCACGTGTCCGGCGAAGGCGCGCGCGTACTCGGGCGTGAAGAACGGGCGGTCGAGCGCGGGCTCGAAGCGGAGCAGCTCGTCCCAGACGTCCAGGAGACCGCCGTCGAGCTCGTCGACGCGGAGCACACCGCCGACCTCCGCGCGCGGGAGCGCGGCCTCGGCGGGGTCTCTCGGATGCGGGGCGTCGGTCTCCAATGCGCTCTTCGGGGCCAGGCGCACGCGGCGCCTTCGGAGTGTCCCCCGGCCCCGGGCGCCGGTCAATCGACGCGGTGCGAGCGCGGCGCGCGATCCCGATGCCGGACGGAGCGATCGGCCGGACGACCGGCGTCTCAGCCGCGCGCGCGCACGAACCCGCCGAGGGTGCGGGCCAGCTCAACCGCGTTCTCGGAGAGGTCGTACTCCTGCGCGACGCGCTCGCGCCCGCGCCGTCCCATCCGCGCGCGCTCTTCGGGATTCCCGGCGAGGGACGCGAGCGCTCCGGCGATCGCCTCCGCGTCGCCGGGCGGCGCGAGCAGCCCGTGCACGCCGTCCTCGATGAGCTCGGGGATGCCGGATAGATCGGACGCGACGACCGGCAGCTCCATTGCCATCGCCTCCATGAGAGAGACGGGGATCCCCTCGCGGCGGCCCTCCGCGTCCTGGATGCTCGTGAGCGCCGCCGCGTCCGAGCGCTCGAGCAGCGCGGCGATGCCGTCCCGGTCGACGGCCCCGAGGAAGCGCACGCGGTCCTCGAGGTCCCGGTCGCCCACGAACGCCTCGAGCTCCGCGCGGAGCGGCCCGTCGCCTGCGAGCTCGAGCGTCACGTCGACGCCGCGTTCCGCGCAGCGCGCGACGGCCTCGAGGAGGTGCACGTGACCCTTGACCGAGCGGAGCGCCGCCACGCACGCAACCCGCAGCGTGCCGGGCGCGCTCGGTCGTTCCGCGCGCTCCGCCGCGGCGAACCGGCGGAGGTCGACGCCGCAGCGCAGCACGCGCACCCGGTCCGCGAGGTCCTCGCCAGCGTGCTCCAGGACGAAGCGCTTGTTGTAGTCGGACACCGTGATCGCCGCCCGCGCCCCGAGCACCTTCGCGCGCAGGCCGCGCGGATCGCGGTGCAGGTCGGAGCCGTGGGCCGTGAACGTGTAGCCGACGCCCGAGAGCTCACGGACAACGCGCGCGACGAGCGCGGGGTGCGTGGCGAAGTGCGCGTGAACGTGGACGCAGCCGGCCGCGCGGATCGCGCGCGCGACCGAGACCGCGCGTGGGGCCAGTGCGAGTGCGCGCAGCGCGTGCGCGGGGCTCCCGCCGGTGCAGCGGAGGGCCGCAAGGACCGCGCGCAGCGAGCGCAGCGGTGCGCGGACGAGCTGTCCGAGAAGAAGACCCAGTGCGCCGGCCGCGCCGATCCGCGGCCGCACGACGCGCCCGCGCAGCCGCGCGACGCCGGGGTGCTGCACCTCCTCCTCGTGCGCGACGAGCGGAAACACGTGCACCTCGGCGCCGAGCTCCTCCAGTGCGAGCGCCTCGTAGAGGACGAAAGTCTCGGTGATCTTCGGGAAGCGCGAGACCACGTAGGCCACGCGCACCCCGTCGAGCGCGCCGCCGCTCAGCCCGCCTTCACCGGGTCCCATCGCGTGACCGTCCTCCCGCGCACGAAGTCGAGGGTCCCGAGGAGCGTGCCTGCGTTCCCGAGCAGGAAGTACCGCGCGAGGGACAGGACGCGCTCGAGCGGACTGGGCAGCGGCAGCCACCCGAACGACGGGCGGAGGAGCGCGAGCGCGGCGCCGGCCGGGAGGAGCGCCGCCGCGAGCGCGGCCGCGCCGTGGGCCGAGCCGAGCAGCACGAGGCCCGCGTACGCCGCCGCGAGAAAGAGCGGGAGGAGCCGCCGCCCGACCTTGTTCAGGAGCAGGCCCAGCGCGTAGAGGCCGGTCCGGCGCGGGTCCAGCACCGCGCGCTGCAGCCAGATCCCGCGCAGGCTGCGGCACACGATCCGGCGGCGACGGCGGAGTTCGTGCCCCGCGCTGCGCGACGGGACGCGGATCGACGCGCGCGCGCCGCCGTCGTAGACGAAGCGCTTGCCCTGGCGCACGACGCTCATCGCGGTGAAGAGGTCGTCGGTGACACCTTCGGGCACGGGCTCGTAGAGCTCGCGCCGGATCGCGAAGAGCTTGCCGTCGTTGGACGTGACGCTGCCGACGCGGGACTCGAGCGCCTTGAGGCCGCTGTCGAGCGCGACGTAGTCGCTCTGAGCGTCGCGGTCGAACGCGTCCGGCTCGCCGATGACCCTGCGGCCGCACACGCCGCCGAGGCCGGGCGCGCCGAGGCCTGCGACAAGGCGCGCCACCGCGCGCCGGTCGAGCTCCGCGTCCGCGTCGCTGAAGACCAGGACGTCGCCGCGCGCCGCCGCGACGGCGGCGTTGAGCGCGACGTGCTTCCCTCCGTGCTCGTCGAGGACGACGCAGCGCACGTCGTCCGAGTCGGCCGCCTCGGTGCGAATGCGCTCGGCCGTCGCGTCCGTGGATCCGTCCGACGCGAGCACGATCTCGAGCGGGACGTCGACGCCCTCCTGCGCGCGGAGGGTCGCGAGCTTGCGCTCGACGAGGTCCTCGGCGTTCCGCATCGCCACGACGACGGAGACGGAGCGCGCGCCGTGCACGTCGGCGTCGCCCGTGGCTCCGGGTGCGGCTCCGCCCCGCTCCCCGCCGCGGAGAGCGTCCACGACGCGCAGCAGCGCCGGGTAGGCCGCGAAGACGGTCCCGGCCCCGGCCGCGCCCAGCGCGAGCAGGGTCCATCCGAGCGACACGAGCATGGTCGCCGGAGCCTACCCCGCGATCCGCTCGTCGCGCTCCGGCTCGCCCTGCGACGCTCCCGCTCCGGGACGCGCCACGGCCTGGGCGGCCGATGCCGTCGCAGCCTGGAGCGGGACATCGTCCCGCGAGGGACGCGCGCGCCGAAGGACCTCCGGCAGCCGCACGATGCTGCGGCGGAGAACGTACTGGTCGAGCACGTACGCGCTGCGCGCGGAGCTCGGCGTGTAGTGGAGCAACGTCCGCTCGGGATCCGACCCCGCCGCGGGACGGCGCTCGACGCGCTCGATCCGGACGACGGCGCGCCGCCTTCGGCCGCGCGCTCCGGGAAGCGCGACCGAGACCTCGGCGCAGCCGCCGGCGCGCACGCGATCGGCGCACGGCCCGCTCGCGAGCAGCGCGTCGTCGTTCATGTCCGCGATCGGGAACGCGTCGCTCCCTGCGCGGACCTCGACTCCGGCAGGCCGGACGCGCGCCTGCCTGCGCTGCTCCGAGAAGCTGCGCAGGATCTTGGTGCGGACCAGGCCCCGGGTCGCACGCACGAGCCGTCCACCGGTCGTGCCGAGGAGCGAGCCGATCGTGAGCCCGATGAGAGCGAGGTCGAAGAGGGCGGACGAGCGCCGCGCCGCGAAACGGCGGTCGATGGCCGAGCGCAGCCGCTTCGGCGCGCTGTGCGGCGTCAGGATCTGCGAGTAGCCGAACACACCCGGCCGGACGCGGAAGCGCTCCTCGTAGCCGGGGATCTCGCGGCAGTGGGACTCGTACACCTCGCGCCGCTCGGGGCGCGGTCCGAAGAGCGCCATGTCGCCCTTGAGGACGAGGAGAAGCTGCGGAAGCTCGTCGAGCCGGGTCTCGCGCAGGAAGTCGCCGCAGCGCGTCTTCAGGCCGTGCTTCGGGCTGAGGAGCTGTCCTCCGATCCGGGCCTGGGCGTCGGTACGAAGCGTCCGGAACTTGGCGATCGCGAAGGGGCGCGCGCCGTGGCCGAGGCGCTCCCCGCGGTAGAGCACGGGCCGGCCGTCCACGACGCGCACGAGCAGGTACGTCGCCGTGAGGAGCGGGAGCGCCGCGAGCGAGAGCGTGGACGCGACCGCCACCTCCAGCGCGCGTGAAGCTCTGCTGGGTCGGACGAGCTCGCTGGCGGTGAGCTCGACGCCGCGGCCGGACGCGGTGGGCGCTCCGCCCTCGACGTGTACCGGGGGCACCTTCGTGGGTGCACCCAGGACGGGAGCGCCGGGGACGGGCGCGCCAGTAGCGGGCGGAGCGGGCAGGCACGAGCCGGAGCTCGGAACCACCGGGTCGGGGCCGCCGCTGGATTCGAAGTCGGGGGGGGGCAAGGGGGAACGCTCGAAGCGACGGGCGGGTTGCGAGGTTAGGGCCACGCGCGCGCCGCGTGCGCCGGGTTCCGCGTCCGCGACGTGACAGCGCAGCCAGGTTGCGCGGCACGTCTCATCCCGGACCACTTGTGCACCATGCCGATGCGTCGGCGCCACGCCGCGCGCGCGCCCTCCGCCTCGCCCCTCTCGACGGACTACGGTTCGGTTCGGACTCCCCTTCCGAGCGCTCGGATCGTCCTCCCCCCAGCGCCTGGAGCGGCGTCCTCGAAGTCACTCCGCGACAATGCCCCGGACCGCCCCCCTCCTCCTCCTGGGTGCGCTGGCCGCGCTCACGAGCGCGTGCGCCAGCGTGGCCGACACCGCTCTTCCCTCGGAGCTGCTCCACCGGCAGCCCGTGGACCCCCGCGTCCACGCCGAGATCTGGCCGGGCGACGTGATCGAGGTCCGCCACCGGAATACGCCCGAGCTCGACGCGATCGTGACCGTGCGCCCGGACGGCGGCATCCAGGTGCCCCTCGCGGGCGAGATGCAAGCCGCGGGGCGCCTCACGACGGAGCTCGAGGAGCTCATCGAAGACCGTTGCCGTGCCGAGGTCAGGAAGCCCGACGTGGCGGTGATCGTCACGGAGTACGCGGGACGCACCGCGCTCGTCGGCGGTGAAGTGAACGAGCCCGGTCCGGTGCTCCTCAACCGGCCGACGACGCTGCTCGAAGCACTCATGGCCGCGGGCGGCTTCCTGCCCACGGCGGCCACCCAGACCGTCGTGCTCCTGCGCCGGTACGAGGCGTCGGACGTCGGCGGGGAGGAGTGGCGCAGCTACGTCGTCGACGCGTCGAAGATCCTCGGCGGCGACCCCGACGCCCACAACCTCCGCCTGCAGCCGACGGACGTCGTCTTCGTGCCGCGCAGCGGCGTGGCGGACGTCAACGTCTGGATCGATCAGTACATCCGCCAGAACATCCCCGTGAACCTCGCCTTCCGTCCGGACATCGGACCCCAGCGATGAGCGACGGAACGGACGAATCGGGCGGGAGGCCCGAGGGCGAGGTCGGGCCGCCGCGCGACGAACGGCCCGGCGGCGGCGCGCTCGCGCAGCTCGTGCGCTCGGCGCCCGGCGGCGCGGTCCTGCTCCGTCACGCGCGGCTCATCGCGCTCTGCGCGCTCGTCGCTCCGCTGATGGCGGCCGTCGCCCACCTCGTGCTCCCCAAGGTCTACGTCAGCCAGGCGCGTGTCCTGATGATGCTGGGCCGCGAGTTCCAGGGGGACGGTGGGCGCGGCGGGAGCTCGAGCTCCATGTACCGGCTCGCTGAGGCCCTGAACTCGGAGGTCGAGATCCTCACGAGCCACCGGCTCGCGGCCCAGGTCGTCGAGGAGGTCGGCGTCGCCGCGCTCTTCCCCAAGGTCGCAGCCTCGGACAAGACCGAGGAGGCCCGGCTCGCCTCCGCGGCGGAGAAGCTCCTGAAGGCGATGGACGTGACCGCGATCGCGGAGTCCAGCGTGCTCCGGATCGCCCTCGGCCACAGCGACGCCGGGCTCGCGCGCGACGCGCTCGAGACCCTGCTCGAAGCGTTCCTCGAGAGCCACATCGACGTCTTCAAGACCCGCGAGATCGAGGTCGCGCGCCAGGTGCTGGACCGCGCGCTCGCCGAGGCCGCCGCCGCGGAGGCGGCCGAGGCGGCGTTCTGGAGCGCGCAGGGGATCTTCGATCCGGTTCAGGAGCGCGGGCTGCTCCTCGAACGGCGCGAGGCCATCGCCACACAGAGGCGCACGCTGGCCGCCGAGCGCGCCCGCCTCGATCGGCCGACGGACCCGGACGAACCGCCGCGCCCGGGCGCGACCGAGCCGTCGGACACCGAGACGAACCTCGTCACGCTGCGCGCCGAGGAGACCCGGCTGCTCAGCAACTACTACTCGACGAGCGCGGCGGTCCAGGCGGTCCGCGCGCAGATCTTCGCGCTGGAGCTCCAGCTCGAGCGCGAGCGCGAGGCGCGCGGCACGGCGCTCGACGGCGAGATCGCCGGCCTCGATGACGAGCTCGGCTCGATCGAGTCCGAGCTCGAGGAGCTTCGCACCCACGGCCAGGCCCTCCGCGACCTCGCACGTCGGGTCACGAACGCCGACCTGCGCGTCGCCGCGGCCCACGCCGAGCTCGCCTCCGCCGAAACCGACTCGCTGCTCAGCGATGAGCGCGTGTCGAGCGTGCGGGTCTTCGATCCCCCCACGCTCCCGCTCTCCCCCCTCGGACTGTCGCTCTCGGTGAAGGTCGTACTCGGCGGCATGGTCGGGCTGCTGCTCGGCGTCGCCAGCGCGCTCGGCGCGCACCTCCTCGAAGAGGCGAGCCGCGCGGAGGCCTGATCCGGCCTCCCCTCGACCGCAGGTACGAAGCGTACGGACAGGAGCGACCTTGACCGACCGAGCCGACAGCCCAGGCCAGAGCGACGTCGCGCCCGCGCTCCGGCGCCAGGTCCGCGGCTCGAGCCTGCTCCTCGCGGGGAGACTCGTCGCAATCGTCCTCAACCTTGCGTCGCACGTCGCGCTCGTGCGCGTGCTCGTGCCGGAGGACTACGGCAGCCTGAGCTTCGCGCTGGCGCTGACGGGACTCGTCGCGAACGTGAACCTGATGGGCCTCGCGCGTGCGATGAGCCGCCTCGTGCCGCTGTTCGATGCGCCGGGGACGCGCGCTCGCCTCGGCGGGGCGCTCGCAGTCGCCGTCGGCACGATCGCACTCCTGGGTGCCGTACTGCTCACGCTCGGGTTCGCCTTCGACGGCCGCTGGCAGCCGCTCTTCGCGTCGAACGACACCTCGGCGCGGCTCTTGACGCTGCTCCTCGTCCTCGTGCCGCTCACGGCCGTCGACGCGATGCTCGAAGTCGTCGCCGCCGCGACGGCCGGCGCGCGCGCGGTCTTCTTCCGCAGGCACCTGATGACGCCGCTCCTGCGGCTCGGTCTCGTGCTGCTGGCGGGGCTCCTCGGCTGGAGCGTGGAGACCCTCGCGCTCGGCTACGTCGCCGCGGGCGCCGTCGGCGTCGCCGCGTACGCCCTGATCCTGCGCCGCGCCCTCCGCGAGCGCGACGTGCCGCGTCCCGGGCGCGCCGACCTTCCGCTGCGGAGCGTCTGGGGCTACGCCGCGCCCATGCTGGTGGTCGACCTCGCTGGCGTCTCGATCCTCCACCTCCCGGCCATCGCGCTCGAGCGCTTCCACGGCTCCGCCGCGGTCGCCGGGCTGCGCGCGGTCCTGCCGCTCGCCACGCTGGTGATGGTGGTGATGCACAGCTTCCGGCTGCTGTACGTGCCGCTCGCGACCCGGACGAACGAGGAGCAGGGCCTGGAGGAGCTCAGCGCCGTCCACTGGGCGGCCGTGCGCTGGATCGGGATCCTCTCGTTCCCCGTGTTCGCCGTCGCCGCATTCCTGCCGGAGCAGGTCGTGCCGCTTCTCTTCGGTGCACGCTACGCCGAGGCGGCGCCGCTCGCGTCGATCATGGCGCTCGGCTACTACCTGCACGCCGTGCTCGGCGTGCACGCGCTGACGCTGCAGGCGCTCGGCCGCAGCCGCGACCTGGTCTGGACGGCCGCCGCCGGGATCGGCGCGTCCGTGGCGGCGAACCTCATCCTCGTGCCGCGGTACGGCGCGGTCGGCGCCGCGGTCGCGTGCGTGCTGACGCTCGTCGCGCACGATGCGGCGAGCCTCGTGCTCGTGTGGCGCAGCGGCCTCCTGGTCGGCCCGGGGCGCGCCGCCGCTCGCCCGTTCCTCTGGGTCGCCGCTGCATCCGGAGCCCTTTTCGCCGGTGTGACCCTGGCCCGGCCGTCCGCGCACATCGCCGTGCCCGCGGTCGGCGCCGCGATCCTCATCGCGTTCGCGCGGACGCGGCGCTCGCTCGAGCTGCGCGAGTGGTTCCCCGAGCTCGCCGGACTCCCGGTCGTCGGGAGGTGGATCACGTGACGCGCGCGGGAACGATCGAGCCTGGCGCGCACCGACCGGGGCCCCTGACCCTTACCGTCGCCGTGGCGCTCGGCGCCGCCGTCGCTGCGGGCGTCTTGGCGGGCGCCGTACCCGCACTCGGCGCGCTCGTCGCCGTGGGCGCGTGGGGCGCGCTCGCGCTCGCATGGCGCCCCGACCTCGCGGCGCCGGCGGTGGCCTTCCTGCTCTGGGCGAACGTTCCGGTCGTCGCCATGCGCGACCACGGAGTGCCGAAGACGATCGCGTCGGCGTACCTGCTCCTGCTGCTCCTCCCGATCGTGCGGAGCGTCGCGCGGCGCGGCGCCGGTCGAGCCGAAGACGGGCTGCGGGCGCCGGTCGGGCTGCCGTGGGCTCTCGCGTTCATGGCGTTCAGCCTCCTGTCCGCCGCCTTCGCGCGCGATCCTGCGCGCGCGATCGAGGGAGCGAAGGAGTACGGCCTCGAGGGCGGCGTCGTGTTCGTGCTGACGGGCTTCGCGATCCAAGGGACGAACACGCTGCGGAACGTCGCGCGCGGCCTCGTGGCGGCGGGCGCGTTCATGGGCGCGGTCGCGCTCCTGCAGCAGATCACGGGCCGCTTCGACTCGACGTTCGGTGGCTTCGCGCTCGTCGACTCGGGCTTCACCGCGGGCGAGGTCACGCAGCCGCGCCTCGCCGGCCCGATCGGCGAGAAGAACCGCTTCGGGCAGGCGATGCTCGTCGCGGCGGGCCTCGGCGTCGGTCTCGCTCGGGCGGAAACGTCGCGGACGCTCCGGACCGTGGCGCTGGTCGCCGCCGGCCTCAGCCTCGCCGGCGGCGCGCTGACGTTCTCGCGCGGATTCGCCGTCGCGGCCGCGGCGCTCACCGTCGTGATGGGCGCATTCGGGATGGTGCGGCTCCGCGCCCTCGTGCCGATGGCCGTCGTCGGCGCCGCGCTCCTTCTCGCCCTCCCGCAGTACCGCGCGCGGCTCGCGACGGTCGTCGACGTCCTCGCGCTCACCGGCCCGCGCGCGAGCGCAACCAAGCCCGACAACGCGATCCTCGGGCGCGCGACCGAGGTCATCGCCGCGGTGCTCGTGTACGTCGATCACCCCGTGCTCGGCGTGGGCCCGAGCCTGTTCTCGTCGTACTCGCAGGAGTACGGCAACTCGCTGGGGCTCCGGCGCCTGCGCACCGAGCGCGAGGCCCACATGCTGTTCCCCCACATCGCGGCGGAGGGCGGGACCCTCGGTCTCGGGGCTTTCGGGCTCCTGCTCGCCGCGGTGATGCACCGCCTGTGGCTGCTCTCGCGGCGCGCGGAGACGGAGGTCGAGCGCGAGCTCGCGCGCGGGTACTTCTCCGCGCTCGTCGCCTACCTGCTCTGCGGGCTCTTCCTCCACATGGCGTTCGTCCGCTACTTCTGGTTCCTCGTCGCGGCGAGCGCGGCCATGGCGGCGCGACCGCTCCGCGCGCCCGAGAGCGCGACGAGCGGGCCGGCTCCCGGCGGGCCGCGGCCCCTCGGGGCGAGCGTGGGAGGTGCCGTATGAGCGTCCATCCGAGGCGGCACGGCGCGCTGCGGCGCGCGCTGGCGAGCCCGGCCGTCGACCGCGTGCTCGGCGCTGCGCTGCGACGGCTGCCGCGTCGCGCGGGCTCGCTCGTCGTGCCGATGTTCCACCGGACGCCCGACCGGGTCCTGTTCGAGGCGCAGCTGGACGCGCTGCTCGACGGCGGAACTCCGGTATCCGGAACGGACGTGCTCGCGGCGCTGCGCGCGGAGCGCGCGCTCCCGCGCGGGGCGGTCTGGACGACCTTCGACGACGCGTACGGCGACTTCCTCGAGGTCGCGGCCGACGCTCTCGAGCGACGCGGGGTTCCCGCGACGATGTTCGTCTCGACACGCTTCGTCGGAAGCACTCCCGCGGACTACTGGTGGGACCGCCTCGAGGCCGCGTTCGATTCGACGGACCGCGACGACGTGTTCTCGCTGGACGCGCCGGGTGGAGCGCTGCCGATCGACCTGCGCTCCGCCCGCGGCCGCGGACGCGCGTTCCGCACGGTGCGCGAGCGCGTCAAGGCGACCGAGCACGCCGAGGCGATGGAGTGGGTGGAATCCACGATTGCGCTGCTCGGGGACGCGCCCGCGCCAGCCGTTCGCGTGCTCGACTGGTCGGAGCTGCGCTCGCTCGGCGCCCGTGGGTTCGAGTTCGGCGGGCACACGCACGCGCACCCGATGCTCGACCGCATCCCCGCCGAAGACGTCGAGGGCGAGGTCGAGCGCGGCTTCGAAGAGCTGGAGCGGGAGCTCCCCGGCGCGCTCCCGATCCTCGCCTACCCGGCGGGGCAGTACGACGAGAACGTGCGGACCGTGGTCGAGCGCACGCGCGCTGCCGCCGCCGTGACGACGCGTCAGGGGCTCTTCCGGGTCGACGGCCGCGCCCCGTTCGAGATCCCCCGTGTTCCGGTCGGCCCCGACACGGCGCCCGGCATCGTGCGCGCGAGGCTCGTCGCAGCGAGGGTGATGCCGTGACGAGCTGGCCGGAGCGCACGACGCGGCCGGATGGGCCCGCGTGGCCGGGCGGCGGTTCCGGGGGTCCGCACCGTGGGGACCGGCCGTACGGGCCGGCTGCGGCGGACGCGCACGGCGGCCACGCAGCGCCCGACCTCCCCGGGGAGCGGCTCGAGGTGCGCGTGGTCCAGAGCGCGGCCGAACTCGCAGGGCTGGCGGACGAGCTCGTACGCCTCGAGGAGGTCGCCGCCGAGCCGAACCCCTTCTTCTCGCGGGCGGTCCTCGGACGCGCGCTCGAGCACCTCGGCGCGGACCGTGCGCGCGTCGCGCTCGTGCTCGGCACTCCGCGCGCCACGGACTCGGGTGAGCCGGTCGTCGCAGGCCTCTTCCCCATCGCCGGAACCGGTGCGCGGACGCGGATCTGGCTCCACCGCTACGCGTTCACCGGCACGCCGTTGATCCGCGCGGACGCGCTCGGGCGAACGTGGCGCGCTTTCCTCGAGTGGAGCCTCGACGCGCGCGGCGGGGGACTCCTGCAGCTCCCCCAGCTCAACGCGGACGGGCCGGTGTTCCGGTCGCTGGTCGGAGAACTCCTCCGATCGGAGCGGAGGACGTGGGTGCAGGATCAGCACCTGCGCGCGCTGTTCGTGCGGCGCGAGGACGGGGACGGCGCCGCGTACCGGCTGGAGGCGCAGACTCGGAAGGTGCGTCGCAACCTGCGCCGTGCGCGCCGGCTCCTGGCGGCGCGCGCGGAGCTCGGGCTCGAGGCCGGTCCGATCGCCTCGGCGGACGTCGATCGATTCGCAGCCGAGTTCCTCGAGCTGGAGGCGCGCGGATGGAAGGGGCGCCGCGGCACCGCGCTGGGCTCGAGCGGCTCCGACGCGCGCTGGTTCCGGGGCGTCCTTGCGGACCTCGCGCGCGACGGCCGCGCGCTGGGCGCCGCGCTGCGGCTGGCCGAGCGACCCGCGGCGATGGGCGTCTACTTCACCGACCCGAGCGGCTCGCACGGCTCGTACTTCAAGACGGCGTACGACGAGGCGCACGCGGAACACTCGGTGGGCGCGCTCCTGCAGCAGGAGCTGCTCGACCATCTGCACCGACCCGGGGCGCCCGCGACGATCGACTCTTGTGCAGAGCCCGGACATCCGATGATCGAGCGCATCTGGGGCGAGCGACGCCTCGTGCAGACGCTGTGGGTCGCGGGCCGGGGCGTCCGGAGCCGCGCGCTGCTCGGCGCGCTCCCCGCGGCGCGCTGGGTCCGCTCGGGCCTGAAGCCGCGCGGGCGCGGGGGGAGGACGCCGTGACGGACCCGCTCGTCCGCTTCGACGGCGACCGCTTCGCGCGCTCCTTCGGGCGCGAGGCGTTCCCCGTCGAGCACGACCTCGAGCACCACGCGCTGCTGTCCCGGGAGCGCCTCGCGCAGCTCGCGCGCACGCTCCCGGACGGCGACATGGAGTGGAACGCGGGCGACGTCGGGCTCGTGCACGACCCGGCGAACGAGCGACCGAACGGGCTGAGCGCCGCGGAGACGGTCGAGAGCATCGACGCGTGCGGTTCCTGGATCGTGCTGAAGCGCATCGAGCGCGACCCCGAATACGCCGAACTGCTGGCGCACTGCCTGCGCGATCTGGACGCGGGGCTCGAACCGCTCGGGGAGCGCCGCTTCCGGACGCGCGGCTTCATCTTCCTTTCGTCGCCCGGCGCCGTGACGCCGCTGCACCTCGATCCCGAGCTCAACTTCCTCCTGCAGGTCCGCGGGACGAAGGCGATCACCGTCTACGACCGTACGGACCGCGGCATCGTCCACGAGGTGGACCTCGAGCGGTTCGCGGCGGGCGGGCACCGGAACGTCGACTTCGATCTCGAATCGCAGGAGGCGCCGGTCTCCTGGCAGCTCACGCCGGGCGCCGGCGTCCACGTCCCCTTGCACGCGCCGCACGTCGTGCAGAACGGGGACGAAGTCTCGATCTCACTGAGCGTGACGTTCCAGACCCCGACCTCGGACGCGGAGCGCGCGGTCCTCCTGGTCAACCACCGGCTGCGGCAGCTGGGGCTCTCGCCGCGCGCGTACGGCGGCGCCGGCTGGTCGGAGCGCGCGAAGCATGCGCTGGTCCGGTCGGTACGAGGAGCGCGGGGCCTGCTCCGGACGCGGCGCTGACGGGGCGGGGCCCCCGGCCGCCCCGAAGCTCGGTCCGCGGAGGAGTCCCCGGAGCGGGCGCCACCGCCGGGCCGGGCCTGCGGCGACGGGCCGCGCCGGCCGCCCGGCCACCGCGCCGCGTCGCGGCCCGGGACCCGGCGTCGGAATGGCAGCGTGGGGAGCCGCCGCGGCCCGGGGCGCTGCCACATGGGCAGGCGAAGGCGGCCGAGAGGCCCCTGCGGCCGGGGTGGGGCGTACTCCGCGCCGCGGCACACCGTTTGCTGCCTCGGCGACACGCACATCCAAGGCGCCGTATCGACGGTCCGGGCCGCGCTCCCCGCGCGGCCGCAGCCCCCGGGACCCCGGCGGCTCGCGGGACCCCCGAGCGGCGCCGCTCCGATCCCACTCGATCCCCCGACGAAGTTCCCATGGCCAAGCAAATGGTCTTCGAGTCCGACGCCCGCGAAGCGGTCCTCCGCGGCGTCGACAAACTCGCCAAAGCCGTCACCACGACCCTCGGGCCCCGCGGCCGCAACGCCGTGATCGACAAGGGCTGGGGGGCTCCGTCGGTGACCAAGGACGGCGTCACCGTGGCCGAGGAGATCCAGCTCCAGGACCCCTACGAGCAGATGGGCGCCCAGCTCGTCAAGGAGGTCGCCAGCAAGACCAGCGACGTCGCCGGCGACGGCACGACGACCGCGACCCTGCTCACCCGCACCATCTTCGCGGGTGGCCTCAAGGCGATCACCGCGGGCGCGGCCCCGGCGCGCCTCAACGCCGCCATGCAGGACGGCGCGGCCAAGGTGATCGACAAGCTCGAGCAGATGTCGAACAAGGTCGGCGGCAACGACGAGATCAAGCAGATCGCGACCGTCTCGGCGAACAACGACCCGGTCGTCGGCAAGCTCATCGCCGACGCCATGAAGAAGGTCGGCCAGGACGGCGTCATCACCGTCGAGACCGGCAAGAGCATGGACACGACCGTCGACGTCGTCGAGGGCATGCAGTTCGACCGCGGCTACCTGTCGCCGCACTTCGTCACCTCGCCCGAGGAGATGGAGGTCCAGTTCGAGGGCGGCCTCCTCCTGATCCACGAGGGCAAGATCTCGAACGCGCAGGCGCTCCTGCCGCTGCTCGAGCAGATCAAGGACAGCGGCAAGTCGCTCCTGATCATCGCCGAGGACGTGGAGAGCGAGGCGCTCGCGACGCTCGTCGTGAACAAGATGCGCGGCATCCTGTCGATCTGTGCGGTCAAGGCGCCGGGCTACGGCGACCGCCGCAAGCAGATGCTCCTCGACATCGCCGCACTCACCGGCGCGACCGCGATCATGAAGGACACGGGCATGGAGCTCGAGCAGGTCACGCCGCAGCACCTCGGCCTGGCCCGTCGCCTCACCGTCGACAACGACACGACGACGATCGTCGGCGGCAAGGGCAAGAAGGCGGACGTCGAGGCGCGCGTCGCCCAGATCCGCTCCGAGATCGAGTCCACGACCTCGGACTACGACCGCGAGAAGCTCCAGGAGCGCCTCGCGAAGCTCGTCGGCGGCATCGCCCAGATCAACGTCGGCGGCGCGACCGAGACCGAGGCCAAGGAGAAGAAGGACCTCATCGAGGACGCGCTCGCGGCGACGCGTGCGGCCGTCGAAGAGGGTGTTCTCCCCGGCGGCGGGGTCGCGCTCCTGCGCGCCCGCGAGGTCGTCCACGACCTCAAGCTCAAGGACGACGTCGACTACAACCTCGGCCTCGACACCCTGTACGAGGCGCTCACGCGCCCGGTCGTGCAGATCGCCGAGAACGCGGGCCAGGACGGCACGGTCGTCGCGCACCGCATCCTCCGCGAGCGCAAGCAGAGCCACGGCTACAACGCGCTCACCGACACCTACGGCGACATGCTCGACATGGGCATCATCGACCCGGCCAAGGTGACCAAGTCCGCGCTCCAGAACGCGGTCAGCGTCGCGACGCTCCTGCTCACGACGGACGCTCTCATCGCCAACAAGCCCGATCCGAAGCCCGCCGCCGGCGGCGGTGACATGGACGGCATGGATGGCATGGGCGGCATGGGCATGGACGACATGGGCGGAATGGGCTTCTGAGCCCGCAGCAGCAGCGCCTCCCCTCCCTCACCGAACACACAGCACAACCCACGACCCAACACACGCCATGGCCAAGCAGATCATGTTCGACGATGCCGCCCGCCAGAAGATGAAGGCCGGCATCGAGAAGCTCGCCAAGACGGTGCGCGTCACCCTCGGCCCCGCGGGCCGGAACGTCATCCTCCAGAAGAGCTTCGGCTCGCCCCACGTCACGAAGGACGGGGTCTCGGTCGCGAAGGAGATCGAGCACGTCGACCCCTTCGAGAACATGGGCGCCAAGCTCGTCCTCGAGGTCGCCAACAAGACCAACGACGTCGCCGGTGACGGCACCACGACGGCGACGGTCCTCGCGTCGGCGATCTTCAACGAGGGCCTCAAGTACGCCGCGACCGGCGTCTCGACCATCGAGCTCCGCGCGGGCATCGACAAGGCCGTCGCGAACGCCGTCGAGGCGATCGAGGGCCAGTCGCGCAAGGTCAAGACCAAGGACGACAAGGGCGCCGTCGCCACGATCAGCGCCAACAACGACCCGGAGATCGGCGAACTCCTCGCCGAGGCCTTCGACAAGGTCGGCGACGAGGGCGTCATCACCGTCGAGGACAACAAAGGCGTCGACACCCTGATGGACCACGTCGAGGGCATGGAGTTCGACAAGGGCTACCTGTCCCCGTACTTCGCGACCGACCTCGGCAAGCTCATCGCCGAGTACGAGGACGCGCACATCCTGATCTGCAACAAGAAGATCTCGACCGTGCGTGAGCTCGTTCCGGCCCTCGAGGGCGCCATGCGCACCGGGCGCCCGCTGCTCATCATCGCCGAGGACATCGAGGGCGAGGCGCTCACCGCGCTCGTCATCAACCGCCTCAAGAACGTGCTGAACGTCGTCGCCGTCAAGGCGCCCGGCTTCGGCGAGCGACGCAAGGCGTACCTCGAGGACATCGCCGCGCTGACCGGCGGCGTCGCGCTCACGGATGAGCTCGGCGTCAGCCTCGAGAACGTGACCGAGGAGCACTTCGGCAGCGCCGCGCGCGTCGTCGTCTCCAAGGACTCGACGACGATCGTCGAGGGCGGCGGCAAGAAGAAGGCCGTGGACGAGCGCGCCGCGCAGATCCGCGTCCAGATCGAGAAGTCCACCTCGGACTACGACAAGGAGAAGCTCGAGGAGCGCCTCGCGAAGCTCACCGGCGGCGTCGCCGTCATCAAGGTCGGCGGCAAGACCGAGGCCGAGATGAAGGAGAAGAAGGACCGCGTCGAGGACGCGCTCAACGCGACCCGCGCCGCGATCCAGGAGGGCATCGTGCCCGGCGGCGGCGTCGCGCTCCTGCGCGCCGCGGGCGCCGTGGCCGAGGGCCGCTACAAGAACGACGAGAAGTTCGGCGCGCTGATCGTCCAGCGCGCGCTCGAGGCGCCGGTCCGCCAGATCGCGGAGAATGCCGGCGTTGACGGTTCCGTCGTCGCCGAGACGATCCGCGAGAAGGCGAAGGCCGTCGGCTACAACGCCCTCACCGGCGAGTACGAGGACATGTTCAAGGCCGGCGTCATCGACCCCGCGAAGGTCGTGCGCTCCGCGCTGCAGAACGCCGCGTCGATCTCGGGTCTGCTCCTCACGACGGACTCGATGATCACCGACCTCAAGGACGACACGGCGATCGACGGCTCGATCGCCTGATCCGCGGCGGCGCGGGGACCGACCGGCCCCGCGCTCCGACCACGGGGCCTCGTCCTCGCCGAGCCGATGAGCTCGGCCGGGCGGGGCCCCGCACCCCTTCCAGGCCCCTCCTCTCCCACGCCTTCCCGGCACCGCCCCACCGCACACGCATGGCCGACAAGCGCGACTACTACGAGGTCCTCGGCGTCTCGCGCGAGGCGGACGGTTCGGCGATCAAGAAGGCGTACCGGAAGCTCGCCCTCCAGTACCACCCGGACCAGAACCCGGACGACCCGGAGGCCGAGTCCAAGTTCAAGGAGGCCGCCGAGGCGTACGACGTCCTCTCGGACGACGAGAAGCGCGCGCGCTACGACCGCTTCGGGCACCAGGCGTTCGAAGGCGCTGCGGCCGGCGGCGGGTTCTCGAACGTCGAGGACATCTTCTCGGCGTTCCAGGACATCTTCGGCGGCGGCGGAGGCGGCTTCGGCGGCATGTTCGGCGGCGGCGGGCGGCGCCGCGGGCCGCGCCGCGGACGCGATCTGCGCATCGTCCTCGACCTCACCCTCGAGGAGATCGACGAGGGCGTCACGAAGACGGTCGCACTCAAGCGCATGGACGGCTGCGAGACCTGCAGCGGCACGGGCTGCCGCCCGGGCACCGGCAAGACCCGCTGCGGGACGTGCGGCGGCACCGGCCAGGTCGCGCGCAATGCCGGCTTCTTCCAGATGGCCACGACCTGCCCCACCTGCCGTGGCAGCGGCGAGGTCATCGAGTCCCCGTGCCAGGACTGCAGCGGCTCGGGCCAGCGCCAGAAGCGGACCGAGATCGAGATCAAGGTCCCGGCGGGCATCGAGGAGGGCGTGCAGCTGCGCGTCGCCGGCGAGGGCGACGCGGGCCCGGAGGGCGCGCCACGCGGCGACCTCTACTGCGTCATCCGCGAGAAGGAGCACAACGTGTTCCAGCGCTCCGGCCCCGACGTCCTGACCGAGGTCCCGTTCTCGTTCGCGCAGCTCGCCCTGGGCGACAAGGTCGAGATCCCGACCCTGCGCGGCAAGGCCCTGATGAGCGTCCCGTCCGGCACCCAGAGCGGCAAGGTCTTCCGCCTGCGCGGCCAGGGCCTCCCCCGGATGGAAGGCTCGGGGAAGGGCGACCAGCTCGTCCGCGTGTTCTGCGAGATCCCGTCCAAGCTCACCGACCGCCAGAAGGAGCTCCTCGAGGAGTTCCAGGAGATCGACGGTGAGAAGCACGGAAAGCGCTCGTTCTTCGAGCGCGTGACCGAGTACTTCCAGTGAGCCCCCGAGTGAGCCCCCGAGTGAGCTCAGAAGAGTCGTCATGACCGCCTTCGGAAGAAAGAAGAGCGCCGAGTCCGAGGCGCAGACGGACGTCGAGGCCCCGGACGGCGCGACCGTTGAGGACGCGCCCGAGGTCGACGAGGTCGACGAGGTCGACGCCGCGCGCGCCGCGCTGGCGGACGCCGAGGAGCGCGCGCTGCGCGCCCAGGCCGACTACCAGAACCTGCGCCGCCGCACCCAGTCCGACATCGACGCCGCGGTCTCGCGCGCGAAGTCGGACGTGCTGGCCGAGGCGCTCACGGTGCTCGACTACCTCGACATGGCGCTCGCCGCGCCGGTCGAGTCCGAGGACGCCAAGAACCTCAAGATCGGGATCGAGATGACCCGCGGGCAGCTCCAGGGGCTGTTCGACCGGCTGTCCGTCCGCCCGATCGACGCCGAGGGCACCTTCGACCCCGCGCTGCACCAGGCGGTCTCGGCGGTCGAGACCGAGGAGCACGAGCCCGGCACGATCGTCGAGGTCGTGCGCAAGGGCTGGATGCTCGGCGAGGACGTGCTGCGCTTCGCGCAGGTCCGCGTTGCAGCCGCACCGGACGCCGACGAGAACGACGACGAGACCGACCTCGTGGACGTGGCGCTGGCGGCGGCTGCCCTCGGGAGCGGCGAGGGCGAGCCGGACGACGAGGACGACGACGACACGGACTCCGACGACGACGACTCTTCGGACGACGAAGACTGACCCCGCGGAGGGCCCGGACGATGCCGACCTACGACTACGCGTGCCGCGCGTGCGAACACACCTTCGAGGAGTTCCAGTCGATGTCCGAGCCGGTCCTGACGCACTGCCCCGAGTGCGGCGAGGCCAAGCTCGAGCGCCTGATCGGCGGCGGCGCCGGCTTCCTCTTCAAGGGCTCGGGCTACTACGTCACGGACAACCGCTCGGACTCCTACCGCGCCGGCGAGAGCGCCGAGAAGCCGTCCGCTCCGACCTGAGGACCGACCGGCTGCGGCCCGTCGGGCGGCGAATAGACGGATTCGAGGCGTCCTCGCGAACGCACCGCGGGCGGCACACGACTCAACGGAACGCGACCGTGACCACGCCCGAGAACTGACTCGGGCCCGGCACGTCGCGATGCCAGAGCTGGAAGCGCCACGTCTCGCCCGGCTGCACCGCGACGAAGGACGAGGGCTGTGGAAGGGCCGTCAGGTCGACGGGCAGCACGAACACGCCGGCCGCCGAGGTCGGGAGGATCTGACCGGGCCCGTTGAAGCGCCCGATCGCGCCGCCGAGGCAGAGGGCACCGAGGCCGCCGACGCCGGGCGCGAAGCCACGCTGACGGCTTGCGAGCAGCATGCCGAATCGATTCGCGGGCAGGCGATCCGCGGCTAGACTCAGATCGTTGTCCGTGGCCACGTCACTCCCGCGCGCGAAGAGCCGCCCGGGCGAGCCGGTGGAGTTCGGCACCGATGTGCACTCGTCGTGACGACCGACCGTTCCCGTGGACTCGAGCGCGCCGAGATCGGACTCGCTGCCGGGCGCGCCGACACCCGCCACGTCGACCGCGCGGTACTGACGGGCCGCGTCGAAGGGGATTCCATCCGGCAGCGCGACGGCGTCGATCGCGGGGGAGCCCGGCCCTGGCCGGTAGTCGCCGTTCGCGGGATCCAGGAACCGCGGGTCGGCGTCCGCGCCCGGGACGCCCTGGACGAGCGAGTTGATCACCGAGGGCAGAGACGCGTTCGAGCCGCCGTTGGAGAACTGAATGAGCCCGCCGTTGTTCCCCCGCGCGATGCTGCTCTCGAACCTCGTGATCGCGGCGAAGCAGGTCGTGCAGTCGACTTCGATCGCGTACCCCCCATTGAACGCTACGGTGCAGTGATCGAACCCGGTGCCGCCGAATCCTTCGCTGTCCACGAACTGCACTACGATCCCGCGACCGCCGTTGCGGGCAGAAACGACGTTGCTCACGGGGGGTCCGAAGTCGTTGGTCGTCAACACGAGCCCGTCGCCGCCGTTGTCCACGGTCCAGCAGCGGTCGACCTCGATCCCGCGCTCACGGGAGAACATGGCGAGCCCGTTCCCGGCGTTGGCGCGAAAGGTGCAATCCACCACCTTCGTGGTCGTGTCGTTCCACGTGAACCCGTTCGACGAGATGGCGGCCCCCGACCCGACACCCTCGTCGAGGACGCAGCGGCGGATCCTGGCCCCGCGCGTCGCGGGGGCCCCGAAGTTCCGGACGACCGAGAGGCTGTAGCCGAAGGTCTCGTTGCCACCGGCCGTGATGCGCAGGTCCTCGAGAACGGGCCCGTTCGCAGCGACGTCGAGGACACGCGCGCTGTTGTCGGCCGACGAGGACGGAGTGCCGTCGTCGTTCCCGAGGAGGTCGCCCGAGAGCACGGTCTCGCGGCCGGGGTCCAAAACCCGCTCGAGCGGGGAGAGCTCGGTCCCCTCGAAGCCCCCGCGGAGAGCCACGTCGTCCGTGTCGAGCACGAAACGCGCGGAGACGTCCGGCGTCGCGGAAGGGCGGTACGTGCCGACCTTCAGCCAGATCTCGTCGCCGGGCGCCGCGGCCGCGAGCGCGAGGTGGAGTCCAGCAGAGCCCTGGTACGCGTCGACCCAGGACGAACCGTCGTTCGCGCCGGTCGTGAGGTCGGCGTCGACGTGGAGAACGGCCTGCGCGGAGCCGACCGCGGTGAGGGCGCCGAAGAGGGCCGCTGTGGCTCTAGCGCGGGCGGCGAGGCGGACGGATCGAGGGCGACGGACGGATGTGCTCTGCGAGCGGGTCGTGTCGTTCGGCATCGGGCGTGCGAGCGGGGCGGGAAGAGCGGGCGCCCCACCGTACAGGCCGGCCGACGGACGGCCACCCCGCTCGGGCTGCATCGCCTCGGTCCGCTGCTGCTGCTGCTATAGAAGGAGCTCGCCCACGAGCTCCGCGATCGCGTCGGTCCCGTGGTCGCCGATCACGCGGTCGGCCTCCGCCTGGACCTCGGGGAACGCGTTCCCCATCGCGACGCCGAGTCCCGCCGCCCGCAGCATCGGAACGTCGTTGTCCGCGTCCCCCACCGCAACGACGCGCTCGGGCGCGATGCCGTGGGTCTCCTCGAGGAAGCGCAGCGCCTCCGCCTTGCCGCGGCACGGCGCGTGCACGTCGATCGCGCTGTACGGGTTGGTGCGATGGCGCGGCAGGATCGAGAGCGGGAAGTGCGAAACGTAGATCGGACCGCTCGCGACCGCTTCGAGCTCTTCCGAGACGGCCTTCGAACCGGCGGCGTCGCACTTCATCAGGAAGCTGAGCCGGATCGTGTTCTCGCGCTGGAGCTGAGCGCGCTCGACGTACTCGATATCGATGAAGCCCTCGAGGTTGCGCTCCTCCTCGGCGTTGCGCGGGCGGAGCGCAAGCTTCTCGTCGGCGGTCATGACGATCATCTGCACGTCGCGCTCCGCGCCCCAGGCGTGGAGGCGCGCGTTGGTGCGGTTGGCGAGGAGGCGCTCCTCGAGCATGCGTCCCTCGCTCGGGCTCCAGACCGCGCAGCCGTTGAAGATCGAGGCGGGCGCGTCCATGCCCAGAGACTCGAGGACGGGGCGCGCCGAGATCTTCGAGCGACCCGTGGCGACCATCACGAGGACACCGGCCTCGCGCGCGGCGTGGAGCGCTGCGAGGGTCCGGTCCGAGACCCGGTCGTCGGGGCCGAGCAGCGTCCCGTCGAGGTCGAGGAGGATCGCGTCGTAGTTCCGTGCCATGGGCCGGGACGATAGCAGACGACACGGGCCGCGCAGGGGACGTCCGCCGCTGCGCGAACCTCGTGCGACGGCCTGCGCCAGGCCCTGCGCGCGCGGTCCGCGCCGGTTTCGGCGCCCACCCGTGCGGAGATCGGCCCGCCGCGACGATAATCCCCACCGGTGCCCGGGTCCCTGCTCCGGACCGGCGCCTTCGACCCGCTCCGCGCTCCGCTCCGACCCGATGGCCTTCCCCACCTCGCCGCGTTTCCGCGCGCTCCCCGCGCTGCTCGCCGCCCTCCTGGCGCTCCCCTTCGTCGCGTCCTGCTCGGGCCAGCGCAAGCTCGTCGACCCGATCGTCGTCGTCCAGACCGACGGCGGGCGCGAGCTCGGTGTGTCGACCGAGTACGGCATCGTCTTCACGGGCGCGACCGCCAAGCGCGGCGAGGCCGAGTTCGAAATCTGGTACGGCGACGGACCGAGCATCGAGCGCACGGTCATCGAGCCCGTCATCAATACGTCGAAGGACAACCGCCAGACGGCGTCCGACGTGGCCCTCCTCTTCACGGGCGAGATCGACATCGAGGCGCCTGAGGTTTCGATCGGCTTCAAGGAGCCGTACGACGGCGAGATGCTCCAGGTCATGGGGCGCCGCGGTGCGCGCCGCTGGTCGACGCTTGCGCGCGTGCGGACGGACCCGCGCGTGTTCGGACTGCTGCTCGAGATCCCCTCCGGATTCCCCGACGACCCGGACCAGGTCGGCGCCGGTGTGTTCCGCACGCTCGGCAAGCGCGAGCGCGAGCTCGTCGGGCTGGTCGTTGGAAAGGTGCAGCTCCAGCGCGGAAACGGCCTGCGGCGTTACCTGGCCGTGGCCGGACCGACGGAGCTTTGGAAGCTCGCCGCCTACCGCCGCGACCTCCTGCGCACGAAGCCGTTCGTGTACCGCGAGGACATCCTCTGAGCGGAGACACGGTGCCGCGCAGATACGGTGCCTGGATCACCAGCAGCAGAAGCAGCCAGGGTCGTCCATTGGATGGACGACCCTGGCT
>JBCBNC010000031.1:0-73164 GCA_039821985.1 Planctomycetota bacterium | reverse complement strand
CGGCGGCAGCAGCCATGCAGGCTGCTGCCGCCGGGGGTAGTTGTGTGACGAATAACACCGGGCTCGGTATCGCGAACGCAGATACGGTGCCAGGATCACCGCCTGCCATCGAAGCAGCCAGGGACGTCCATTCCATGGACGTCCCTGGCTGCTTCGATTGCAGGCGGTGATCCTGGCACCGTATCTGCGTTCGGGCGCTGTCGCGCTACGAGTAGATCTCGCCGCCCTTCTCGGTGAACTCCGAGGCCTTCTCGGCCATGCCCTGCTCGATCGCCTCCGTCGTCTCGAGGCCCTTCTCCTTCGCGTAGTTCCGGACGTCCTCGGTGATGCGCATCGAGCAGAAGTGCGGACCGCACATGCTGCAGAAGTGCGCGACCTTGGCGCCGTCGGCGGGCAGCGTTTCGTCGTGGTACTCGCGCGCCGTCACCGGGTCGAGCGACAGGTTGAACTGGTCCTCCCAGCGGAACTCGAAGCGCGCCTTGCTGAGCGCGTCGTCCCACGCCTGCGCGCCGGGGTGACCCTTTGCGAGATCCGCCGCGTGCGCCGCGATCTTGTACGCGATCACGCCGTCCTTGACGTCCTTCGCGTTCGGGAGCCCGAGGTGCTCCTTCGGCGTCACGTAGCAGAGCATCGCCGTGCCGAACCAGCCGATCATCGCGGCGCCGATCGCCGACGTGATGTGGTCGTAGCCCGGCGCGATGTCGGTCGTGAGGGGCCCGAGCGTGTAGAAGGGCGCCTCGTGGCAGACCTCCATCTGCTTCTCGACGTTCTCCTTGATCTTGTGCATCGGGACGTGGCCCGGGCCCTCGATCATGACCTGGACGTCGTGCTCCCACGCGATCTTCGTGAGCTCGCCGAGCGTCTCGAGCTCGCCGAACTGCGCCTCGTCGTTCGCGTCCGCGATCGAGCCCGGGCGCAGGCCGTCACCCAGACTGAAGGTGACGTCGTACTTCTTCATCACCTCGCAGATGCGCTCGAAGTGCGTGTAGAGGAAGTTCTCCTTGTGATGCGCCAGGCACCACTTGGCCATGATCGAGCCGCCGCGGCTGACGATGCCGGTGACGCGGTTCGCGGTCAGCGGAACGTAGCGCAGCAGCACGCCGGCGTGGATCGTGAAGTAGTCGACGCCCTGCTCGGCCTGCTCGATCAGCGTGTCGATGAAGAGGTCGATCGTGAGCTCCTCGATCTTGCCGTTGACCTTCTCGAGGCACTGGTAGATCGGAACCGTACCGATCGGCACGGGGCTGTTGCGGATGATGTGCTCGCGCGTCTCGTGGATGTTGTCGCCCGTCGAGAGGTCCATCACCGTGTCGGACCCCCAGCGGATCGAGCGCTGGAGCTTCTCGACCTCCTCCTCGATCGAGCTCGTCACGGCGGAGTTGCCGATGTTCGCGTTGATCTTGGTGAGGAACTTCGTGCCGATGATCATCGGCTCGATCTCGGGGTGGTTGACGTTCGCCGGGATGACGGCGCGGCCGCGCGCGACCTCGGAGCGCACGAACTCGGGGTCCACCCCCTCGCGCGCGGCGACGTAGCGCATCTCCTCGGTCACGACGCCGCGGCGGGCGAAGTGCATCTGGCTGAAGTTGCCCGTCTCGTCCGCCGCCTTGCGGGCCGCGATCCATTCGGAGCGCACGGCCGGAACGCCCTTGCGTACGTCACAGCCCTGCGGGCCGGACGTGTCGTACACGTCGACGGGCGCGTCGTCGTTCGAGAGGTGGATCCGCCGGCGCGGGACGCGCAGCGTGTGGCCGTTCCACTCGATCTCGTCGAAGACCTTGTGGGAGGAGGGGAACGAGACCTCGAACGGCTCGAGCCGGCCGGTGTCGGTGTCGCTTGCGCTGTCGATCGTGTTTGCCATGGTGCTTCCTACGCCGGTGCGAACCGGATCAGGTTCGAGGGGTGCTTCTCAGGCCGCCGTGCACCGTGCACGGCCGCCGCCCCCGCCAAGGGTCTGGTGGAGAGGTGGTTTCTTCCGCGCCGCGGGAATCGCCCCGCGGGCCGCGTCGGTTGCGCCGATCGGGCCGGATCGACCCTGGACGGGACACCCGTCGGCTCGGCGCATCCGGCCCACAGGATAGTGATCTGGTGGGCGGTCCGCGCAGCCCGTAACGTGCACGGGTCCGGGATCTCCCGGGGATCGCCCTGCCCATGACGCCGAACCGCTCGACACCCGTGCGCACGCGCGCGGAGGCCCGATGACGCGCCGCGCGCGTCCGTGGTCCGAGCTCGAGCGCGACGAACTCCTCCGGGTCCGCGTCAAGGACCTCGGGCTCGACCTCGCGAGCTCGCCGCTCCAGGCGCGCCTCGACCAGCTCCTGTCCGAGTTCGACGCGAAGGGCATCGCGTTCCGGCCCTACGCCTGGCTCTCGACCGACTGGTTCTGCCCGGACGGGCTCACGGGCTTCGCGATCCCGTTCTTCCTGGCGCATCCGCGGCTCGTCCGGCTGGAGCGCAGCCAGATGCTGGAGGTCGAGGGGGGCTCGGCCGCGCAGTGCATGAAGCTCATGCGGCACGAGGCCGCGCACGCGATCGACAACGCGTACGGGCTGCGCCGCCGGCGCGACTGGCGCGAGACGTTCGGGCGCGCCGGGGAGCCCTACCGGGCCTCGTACTCGCCCGACCCGACGAGCCGCGCGTCCGTCCTGCACCTCAACGACTGGTACAGCCAGAGCCACCCGCTCGAGGACTTCGCGGAGACCTTCGCCGTGTGGCTCGCGCCCGGTTCGCGCTGGCGCAGGCGCTACGCGGGCTGGCCGGCGATGAAGAAGCTCGAGTACGTCGACCGGCTCATGGCCGAGATCGGCGGGCGCAAGCCAAAACTCCGGACCCGCGCCCGCGAGGAGCAGGTCGCCCGCGTCGGCATGACGCTCGGGACCTACTACGACCGCAAGAAGCGCTACTACGCGGACGAGGGCACGCCCGCGTTCGACGGCCAGCTCGCGCGCACGTTCCCCGGCGCGGACGCGAAGGGCGACCCGCGGCCGCGGCTCGCGACGCTGCTCGGCAAGAAGCGGCGCGTCCTCGTCGGGCACGTATCCGGCGCGACGGGCCAGCACCGCTACCTCGTCGACCACGTCGTGTCCGAGATGGTCGCGCGCGCCAAGCGCCGCGACCTGCGCCTGCCCGCCGACGAGGGCGCCGGGATGATCGACGCGGCGATCGTGCTCACATCGCTCACCTCACAGTTCCTCTACGGCGGCCACCCGAAGTTCCAGCGATGAACGCGAAGAGCTCCCCCGCCCCGAAGGCGCGCGCGAAGAAACCGCTGCGCGTCGCCGTCCTGATGCACGCGCCGCTCCTGCCGCCGCCGTCGATCGAGGGGATGAGCGACGAGGAGATCGACGTCTTCAAGATGGAGTACGACGTCTGCACGGCGCTCGAGAACCTCGGGCACGAGGTGATCCAGATCGGCGTCGAGGACGAGCTCAAGCCGATCCGCGTCGCGCTGACCGAGCGCCGCCCCCACGTCGTCTTCAACCTGATGACGCACTTCCACGACGCGGGCATCCTCGACTCGGCGATCGTGGCGTGGCTCGAGCTGCGCAAGCAGCGCTACACCGGCTGCAACCCGCGCGGGCTCCTGACGGCGAACGACAAGGCACTGTCGAAGAAGGTCCTCGCCTACCACCGCATCCGCGCGCCGCGCTTCTTCGTCGTGCCGCGCGGCAAGAAGCCCAAGGGGCTGCCCAAGAGGCTCGAGTGGCCGCTCTTCGTCAAGTCGCGGAGCGAGCACGCGTCGACCGGCATCAGCCAGGCGTCGATCGTCCACGACCTCGAGCAGCTCGAGGCGCGCGTGCAGTTCGTGCACGAACAGGTCGGCACCGCCGCCATGTGCGAGGAGTACGTCGAGGGCCGCGAGCTCACGATCGGCGTCCTCGGCAATCAGCGCCTCGAGGTCACGCCGGTCTGGGAGATCTTCATGGACCAGCTCAGCCCGGGCGTCGCGAACATCACGACGAGCCGTGTGAAGTGGGACCACGCCTACCAGAAGAAGATCGGCCTGCGCACGGGGCCGGCGAAGGATCTCGACGAGGCGAAGGAGGCCGAGATCCGGCGCATGGCGCGGCGCATCTACCGCGCGCTCGGGCTGTCCGGCTACGCGCGGATCGACATGCGAATGGACCGCGAGGGCCGCGTCTTCGTGCTGGAGGCGAACCCGAACCCCGACCTCTGCTTCGGCGAGGACTTCGCCGAGGGGTTCGAGCGCTGCGGGTACGGCTACCCCGAGCTCGTGCAGAAGATCGTGACGCTGGGGCGCTCGTACCGGGCGCCGTGGGAGGGCTGAGCGCGGGCGGCGTCCAGCGCGCGCCCTCCGCTACTGACGCGGTACGGGTACGACGACGCGACTCGCGCCCGCCGGCACCTCGAAGAAGCGCCATGGCCAATCGTCTTCCGCGCCGTACTCGATGCCCACGCCGAACGTGCCGGCACCGGGGATCTGGACGACGTAGCGACCATCCACCGTGCGCGACACGGCTCGTCGCCAGCCTGTGCCCTTCGACTTGCCGGCGAGATTGCAGTTGACGATCAACTTGGCCGGCGCCCCCGGAGGCTGCGGCCCGTCGAACACCAGTTCGATCTCGACCATGGACGGCAGCGTGACGGTGTCCCCGGACGTAACGCCGGAGAGAAGTGTGATCCCGTGCTCTGGGGCCGTGACCATCGACTCCGAGGTACCGTCCCGTGCCAGGATGCAGTTCAGCATCCCATTGCCGTCGCTTCGCGCCGTCCCGTCCGCCGACCAACCCCGACCGCCCACCGGACGGTGGTGCGCCGCCGCGCCGGCAACGGGATCCGCCGCACTGTCGACGACGCGAAGGTCGACGACCTCGAAGCGACGATTCAGCTCGCGAAACAGGTCGGCGGACAGGCGGGTCACTTGACCGGAGCGCACGACGAAATCGGGCGAACGGGCGAGCTCCTGGTTGCCGGAGTGGATCGACAGGTAGTACTCGCAGGGCGGAACCTCGATCTCGGACACTTCCTTGAGTCGTCCCGCGTCGATCCGTCTCCCCGGCAGATCCGCACGGACGACCGCCACGCGCACGCGCTCTGCCAGCCGGTCCTCCACGGCCGATGGGTCGACCGCGATCGTTCCGTCGCCGGGCAGCACGATCTCGACGCCTCGCTGCCCGAGCGTGATCGACCGCGTCATCTCCGCCGGAGCGCCGACCGGCAGCACGCCGAGGACGAGGGCCGCCGGCAACGCATGCCCCGGAGGCCCCGGCACGCGGAGCTCGAAGGTGCCGTCGGCTGCCGACTGCCCCCTTGCCAACGGACGCTGGCTCTTCGGCCCCGCCTCGTCGTTGACCCAAAGGCTGGCGTTCGGCACGGGGAACCGCTCCGCGTCGAGCACGACACCCGCGACGAGAAGATCGGACTGTTTCACCACGACCGTGCCGAGGTCGACGGCCTCGTTCGGCGCGCCTTCCGGAGCAACGACGGACCCGTAGAGCGTCGGCGTGTCCTCGTCCCACCGGCCCGAGACGACGACGTCGATCGAAGCTCCGGTGGGCGGATCCCACGCGGAGCGCCGCGTGGAGCGGCGGAAGATCCCCGGCGCGTTCCGCTCCGCCTTCAGCACGAGCGACGGGCCGGCGTTCTCGCAGGTGAGATCCACGCTGTACCCGTCGACGGGCGCCCCGCCCTCGTCGACGGCCTTGATCCGGACGTTGAAGCGGTAGTTCGGCCGGGGCTCGAGGTGCACCGTCTCGCCCTCCTGCGCCGGCCCGCGGAACCGCTCGAACCCGTTCGCGCTGAGGGCCTGGAGCGTGACGACGAACTCCTCCCCCAGCGGGACGCGGTCCACGTGCACCTGGTGTCCGTCGTCCACGTCGAGCATCTCGATCGCCTTGTCCGGCGCCTCCCTCGTCAGCAGGACGCGGAGTCCTGCGGGCCAGGCGACCAGGTCGAGGTGGATCGCACCGGTCGGCGGCAGCTGGATGCGGTGAGGATCAATGTGATCACTCGTGACGACGACGCCCGAGAAGAGGCGCGTCGCGACGTGATCGGCCCCGTCGGGCAGGGGCACCGTCCCGTCGACCGCGGTCCGCGCGGCTCCATCCCACGCGATCGATCCGAGGAGCGCTCCGTCCGGATCGAGGACGCACGCGGCGACCTCGAGTCCCTGGACCGGGAGCCCCTGCGCGTCGACCACGGTCGCCACGGCGCCCCCGGGGAGCCGCGCGGGCGTCGAGCCTCCGTCCGCCGACGGGTGCGAGACGTCGTCGAGCACCGTACGGCCAACAGGCGCGGCCTGTACGGCCCTCTCGCGTCGCTCGGCCTCGACCCGAGGCCCTTCACTCTCCGCGCATGCGGCGAGCGAGAGGAGGACGACCGTGAGCACGGGGAGACGCATCGCGCCGGATCGACGCGCGAGCATCCCGAACCCTCCCCGGTTTCCGCGCACGCCCGACGTCCGTGTGAACGTCAAGACTCGTCCTCGGCCGCCTCGAGCACGATGCGCCCTCCGCCCTGGGGCACCGCGAAGCGCTGGTCGCTCCAGGGCGAGTCCTCGCCATCCACCCGGATCGTGACGCCGGGCGGAAGCAGCACTTCCTCTTCGTACGGCAGGGCCTCGATCTCGATCCACGGAACGCTGTCCCAGACGATGTCCCTCGACATCGGTTCCAGGGTCAGCTCCTCGTAGTAGTACTCGCCGACCTGGTCGACGGACGCGTCCTCGAAGACGACCGTCACCGGAACGAGAGGATCGAGCACGATCGTCGCGCCGTCCGCCGTATTGGTGGCCCCCTGGCCGAGATACCCCTCCGCGAAGACCGCCACTTCGTGCATCGGGTCGTCGCAGGTGAGCAGTGTCACCTTGCCGTCCTTCCCCGAGGGATCGCCGATCGGATCGCTCCACGTCCGGTCGTAGAACTCGAGGCGCTCGAGCTCCTCCCGCCCCTCGCCCTTCCCCTCGGCCGTCGTGCGCATCCGTTCGATCTCCGAGCGGATCTCGATCACGACCGGATCGGCGTAAGCGGCGTACGCCCCGACGATCGGCGTACCGTCCGCGCGCTGGACCACAACCGTCTTCGGCGTGTAGACCCGGTCGAGCACGAGCGGCGCGAGACGCGCGTCGGAGGAGACCTCACCGGGTTCGACGACCACCCCCTCCACGCTCGCAACCGTGCGCCAGCCGAGCGACACGGAGACGTCGTAGGTCCCGGGCACCAGGCGCTGTGCCCACGTCCGCGGCAACGCGTCCCCCAGCGCGCCCTCGGACATGTTCTGGAACTCGTCGATGCGAGTGGGTTCGCCCTCGACGTACGCTGGGGACACGTCGATCTCGAGCTGGTCCCACACGTCCTGCCACAGGTCGGAGCCGTCGACGAAGAGCGTTCCGGGCTCCTCCAGCTCGATCACGACGTCCTCCGCGCCGAGCTCGAACGGCACGTACAGCCCGCCGGTGACCCCCGGCCTCCCCACGGACACGACGAGCCCGGGCTTCCCGCGCATCTCCTCGGGATAGGGATAGCGGATCTCGAAGCGACCGTTCGTCCGCGACGTGCCGCCCTCGTAGATGAGGTCGTCCAGGCCACCGAGACCGATCGACTCGAGTTCGACGTAGGGATCGAGATCGCGGGTCTCCACGCTGAGCGAAGCGCCGGCGACCGGCTCGCCGTCCGCGTCGCGGACGACGCCCGCGACGACGATCGGCGGCTTTCGCATGACGACCTCGCCGAAGTCGTACGCGCCGTCGGCGCTCGGCGCGGGCAGCGGAGCCACGCCGGTCCGCCCCACCTCGGCGACGCCCATCTGGACGGCGAACTCCTCGAACGTGACGTCGGCTTCGGGCTCGGCGAGGAAGCTCGACCTCCGGTAGTGCTTGGACACCACGCCCTGCGGGTCCGACGGCGGCATGCTCAGTACGGGGCCGTCGTCGTCGCCCGCCTGGTTCACGATCACGGCCATCCGCTCGAGCGGCTCCCCCTTCTCGTCGACAAGGGCGGCGCGCAGCTCCACCATCGGCTCGAATTCGGGCCGCACGGTGACCGTCTGCTCCGCCACCCTGGGGCCCTCGACGTCGAGCGACGCGCGGCCCGCGTCGGACTGGACCCGCACCTGGAACGACTCGCCGAGGAGCACGCGCTCCACGAGCAGCGTCCCGCCCGCCGCCACATCGAAGCGCTCCGGCTTGCGGCGCTTCTCCTTCGGCGCGATGCGCACCCTTGCCTTCGCCGTGAGGGCGGTGAGGTCGATCTCGAGCGCGCCGCACTCGGGCAGCACGATCCGGTAGGGATCGTCCTCGGTGCTGAGCGCCGCAGCGCGACCGAACAGCCCTGCGGCGAAGCGCGGCCCGACGCGGCGCGCCGGCACGGTCGCCTCGCCGCGCGCGTCCGTCTCGACTGCGAACGTCCAGCGGACGCGGCCCTTCGCTCGTCCCTCATCGTCCACGTCGCAGCCGACCACGGGGACACCCTCGACGGGAGCGCCGCCCGGGTCGACGACGGTCACGACGGTGTCGACCGGCGCCGCCGGCCGCGGTGCGGCCTGGACCTCGGTGCGCGCAGGGGATGCCTGAGCGGCTTCGACCTCGGCGAGCTCGGTCCGCGCCGGCGCCGTGGGCGACGAGGTGTCGGGCGCGCGCGTGACGCCGAGGTCGTGCGTGTTCGAGTCCGCGGGGTCCGAGCAGGCGGAGGCGAAGAGCGCGGGGAGAACGAGCAGTGCGAGGAGCGCGCGAGCGGTCATGCCTCGATTCTAGCCCTCGGCCACGATCGGGCAGCCCCGCGCGCGAGGCGGTCCGGACCACGCGCGCGAAGCCTGCCGCCGGGGACCTACTCGTCGTCGTCCGCGCTCCGTACGACGACGCGCCCGCCCGCGGGCGGCACGACGAACGTCTGGTCCTCCCAGGGCGAGCCCCAACCGTCCACCTCGAACTCCACGCCGGACGGCAGGGCCACGATCGCCTCGTGCGGCGCCTTCCTGAACCGGATCGTCGGCCCGTCGACCCACGGGATCGAGCAGTCCACGGGGCTGAGCTCGAGCTCCTGTCCACGCCGGAACGTGATCGTCCCGTCGACGGCGCCCTCCGCGCTCTCGGCCAGGGCGAAGACGACCGTCACGTCGACGAGCGGCTCGAGTACCACGGCCTCCCCGTCGTCGACGTCCCCAAGCACGCGAGGCAGGTAGCCCTTCGCCGTGACCGCGGCGGAGCGCAGGTTCGTGCGCCCGAGCACGACCGCAAGCGCACCGTCCGAACCCGACGGTTCACCGACGGCGTCGCCCCAGTACCAGCGCACGGGACGCTCGCCGCGCCTGGCCCCGGCTCGCTCCAGCGCCTGGCGGACGAGGTCGTCCTCGGGCAGGTCGGCGGGCCCAGTCGACGATCCAGTCGACGATCCTGGCGACGAACCCGGCGGCGCGCCTGGCAGCGTCCCCGGCAGGCCGAGGAAGTCGGCGGCGAACTGGAGGGACGACTCGGCGTAGACCGCGCGCGCGCCGGCGATCGGCGTCCCGTCGGGCCGCTGCACGTAGACCGTCCGGACCGACACGAGCCCCTCGAGGGAGAGCGGCGCGAGGCGCGGGTCGTTGGACGCCGCGCCGGCGGGGACGCGCACATCGGTCACCCGGTGAAGCGTGCTGTCCCCGAGCTCCACGGCGACGTCGTACGTGCCGGGGTCGAGGCGGCGCTCCCAGAGCTGCGTCTCCGGGTCCCCGGACGGGCGGGCCTCCGCCTCGTCCCCGTCCTGAACGCGGATCCGCGGGCCTCCCGCGTCCCCTTCGCCGTCGTCCGCCGGGGACACGTCGAAGGACAGCTGGGACCAGAGCGCACGGGGGACGTTCGCCCCGTCGATGCGGAGCGTTCCAGGCTCGACGACCGTAACGACGAGCTCGTGCTGCCCCACTTCGAACGGCACGTGGAGGGTCGAAGCCACCCCGTCTCGCTGCACCGCGAGGGTGAGCTTCGCTTCCGGGATCTCCTCGAGCGGCAGGGGCGAGCGGAACGAGTACGCGCCGTCGCCGTCCGTCGAGAGCGCCGGGAGCCGGATGAGCTCGGCCAGCAGCGCCATGTCCGGGTCGTCCATGTCGAGGCCGATGTAAGGCACCTCGACCTCGACCTCCGCTCCCTCGAGGCCCCCGCCCACCGCGTCGACGATGCGACCGGAGACGAGCAGAGGCGGCAGCTCCAGCACGACGTCGCCCAGGTCATGGACCCGGGCCGGCGCCGCCGGCGCGAGCACCGCCGATCCCTGCCGGGCCCCGGTGCGCACGACGGGGAAGTTCGGGACCTCACGCAGGCGGACCGTCTCCCCGATCGACTCGAAGAACGCCTCGCGGCGAACGTGCTTGCTCACGCGACCGTCGTCGTCCGCCGGTCCGAGCGAGATCGGCGGCTTGCCGAGCATGCCACCCTGGGACGCGAGGACCTGGGCTCCGCGCAGCGGCGCCCCCGAAGCGTCGACGAGCCGCGCCCGCAGCTCGATCATCGGCTCGAACTCCGGTGCGACGCGGACGACCTCGCCCGCGCGCGTCGGACCATCGACCTCGACCGACGCGCGGCCGGCCTTGGACGTGACGAGCACGGTCAGTCGCTCCCCCAGCGTGACGCCGGGGACTCCGAGCACCGAGCCCGCCTCGGCGTCGAAGCGCGCGGCGCGCCGCTTCTTGCCGTGCGGCGTGATGCGGACCTTCGCCTTCGCATCGAGCGCTCCGAGATCGATCTCGAGCGCGCCCGTCGGCGGCAGCACGATCCGGGTCGGGTCGCCGGGCTCGCTCAGGGCGTACGCGCGACCGAACAGCTCCGCGACGAAGCGCGGCCCCGCTCGCTTGGCGGGGACCAGCGCGGTGCCGGTCGCGTCGGTCTCGACGGCGAAACCCCACTTGACCCGGCCCGCCACGGCGCCGTCCGCGTCGACCTCACAGCCCGTGACGAGGATGCCGGGCGCGGGCGCACCCTCTGGGTCGACGACCGTGACCACGACGTCGGTCCCGGTCGGGATCGGTGCCGGCGCGGGCTCGACGCGCGTCTCGGCCGCGGCCTGTGCGGCCTGGACGTCGTCGAGCTCGACGCGCTCGGGCGACGGCTCGGTCGCGGCGGTCGACGTCCGCGTCGGGGCGTCGGTCGTCGGTGGGTCGGCGGCGGGGTCCGAGCAGGCGGCGAGGCAGGCAACGAGGAGGAGCAGGAGCCGGGGGCCGATCATGTCGTCACTGTAGGGCTACGGCGTGCGAGCGTTGCCGCCGGAGCGCGGCGGGGGCGCTGCGTCTTCCCGGGTCCTCTCGCTCCGCACGCCTGGGAATCACGGCCTTCGCACCGTCACCGTCCCGGCCCCGTCCCCGCCGCCGGGCGCGGTCCACGTGACCTCCTCCTCCCAGCCGGCGAAACGGGTGCGCAGAACGCACTCCACGCCCGGAGGCACGTGGACCGTCGCTTCCGCGTGCCGACCGTCGATCCTCGTGAGCGACCGGACGCGCCGTGGAGCGAAGGGGACGTCGGGGTCGGCCGCCGCGACGCGGAAGCGCTCGATCTTGCCGTCCTGGAGCGCGTCGACCTCCTCCTCGTCCGCCTCGAACGTGAGCGTCACGGGGACGAGCTCTGGAAGCGCGATTCGCGCGCCGTCCGCAGCGCCCGCGATCTCGACCGCGCCGTGCCCGGGCGCGGTGACCGCGAGCCGTACGGCGTCGGTGGGGAGCGCGAGCCAGCACAGCTCTGCGTCCTCGGGACTGGGAAGACCCTGCGCCGCGATCCGGCGCGCCCACGATCCGTCGATCGGTTGCCAGACATCGTTCCAGCCACGCCGGATCAAAACCGGTGCGCCGATCGCTTCCCCCGAAACGCTCACGACGCGCGCCGAGCGGGTCTCGACGCCGAGATCGAGTGGGGCGAGGCGCGGGTCGGTGCAGGCCCCGCCCGAGGGGACCTGGATGCCCTCGAGCCTCCGTACGACGCAGCCTGCCCAGCGGACCTCCAGCGTGTAGGAGCCGGGAAGCACGAAGTCGCGCACGGTGGCTTCCCCTTCCATGCGGACGCAGCCTGGGCTCCAGGCCTCGACGCCCGTCGGAGCCAGCCACGTACCGGAGTCCTCGGGCACGAGCCGGAACGCCAACTCGATCCGGAGGACGGGCGGAACGTGTGCGACGTCGACCTCGATCGACCCCGGGGTCTCGAAGCGCAGTTCCAAGTCTGTCCGACCGACCTCGACATCGACGCGCAGGGTCTGCCTCGCGTGGAATGGGAACTCGTCGACCGCTCGAAGGGAAGGCATCGCGGCGAAGTCAACGGGCCTGGCTTCGAGCCGGAGCGGAGCACCGCCTGCCGCGAAGTCCGCCGTTGGCGCACGGATCTCGAAGCGCCCGTCGGGGCCCGTCTTCACGCTCGTTCCTGCCACGGATTCGTACCGGACGGCTCCGCTCGACCGAGCTCCGTCGCTCTTCGACGTGCGCTGTTGCTCGACCGAAACCCGCGCGCCGGGCCGCGCGCGTCCGTCCGGACCGAGGACGCGTCCGGCGACCAGGAGCGGGAGCTCCCTCAGCGTGACGGTCCCCAGATCAATGCGGGCGTCGCCGCTCCAGATGGGTGCGAACCCGGACCCGACGAGGGCGTCGTTCCGCGGAGTCTTCGGCGGCACCTTCGTCCGGAACTCGAAGCTCGAACCCGCGTACGGCTCCCAGGCCCGCGAGCGCATCCGGACCTCCGCGGCTCCGTCCGCGTCGAGCTCGAGGGGTTCGGCGGTCCGGCGTCGCCCGGGGACCTCGGGGAACCGCACCGTGTGGCCGGCCAGCGGCACGCCCTCCGCGTCGACGAAGCGCGCAGCGACCGTCACGAACGGATCGACGCGCGGGGCCCAGGTGACGACCTCGCCCTCTGCGGCCGGGCCCTGAAGTGGCTCCGACACGTACGCGGTCGGGCCGGTCGCGCTCAGGACGAGCTCTTCGCCGAGCGGAACGACGGGTACCCGCAGGATCTCGCCGGCGGCGAACGCATGGACCTCGCGCTCCCGTCCCGCCCGGACGTGCAGCGTGCCGCCCTCGGCGTGCTCTCCGAAGTCGACCTCGAGCGCGCCGTGCGGCGGCAGGACGATGGTCGTCGGTTCCGCGTCCGTGCTCGTCGCGACGACGCGACCGAGCGCACCGGCGCAGTAGCGCTCGCTCTCGGGCACGAGCGCGCGCCCGTCCTCGTCGGTGCGCGGCGCGTCGCGCCAGATCGAATCGCCGAGCGTCGGGGGGGCGTCGGTGGAGTGGTCCCCGAGGACGGGGACACCGCACACGGGCTCACCGTCCCTCGCCACGACGGAGACGAATACGCCGCTCGCACCGGGCACGCGGGGTCGATCGACGGGAGCGCGCGCGACCACACGCTCGAGCGCGGGCCCGGGCGACGCTCCGGGCGACCCCCGCTCCTCCGTGCGCACGACCTCGGGGCCCTCTGCGTGCGGAGGGTGCGAGCAGGCAGGAGTGAGCGTGACGAGAGCGGCGGAAGCGGCGAGTGCGAGCACCGTCCGGCAGCAGCGAGCGAGCATCCCGTCAGCCTATCTCGTTCAGCACCGAGCGCGGCGACGGGCCGTTCGCCGGCCTCTCAGCGCGAGGCCTCGACGCGCCCGCCACCCTCGGGGACCACGAAGGTAAGGCCGTTCCGCTTCCGGTCCCGATCCTTGATCGTGACGCGCACCCCCTCGGGAAGGCTCACGTGGCCCAGCACGAGCCCATCGCCGCCCGGCTCCACGCGCTCGAAGAAGGTCACGCCCGGCGGCGGCCCGCCGTCCGGTGAATCGACGGCCAATCGGATCAGCTGCGGGGCGCTCGGCTCGTCCGATTCGGAAGCCGGGAGCTCGACGATCACCTGCACGAACCTCTTGAGCACGAATGTTGAACCGTCCTTCGCGGCCGTGATCTCGACGGCAGCGTGCCCCGGAGCAGAGACGCCGTAGCGCAGGTCGACGCCGTCGAACACGGGCCACGCGACCTCACCCGGCTCGCGTGGCGCGTTGCCGGACGTCCAGCCGTGCAGCTTCTGTTCCGCCGCAGGATCGATCTGCGTCCAGTTCCCGTCCGATCTGAGGACGCGCAGCACGACGCCTTCGACGGGCTCACCGAAAGCGTCGACGGCGCGACCTTTCCGGATTCCTGCAATCAGCACGAGCGGCCGGATCCGCGCGTCCGGGCTCGGCGCGCGGGGAATGACCTCGACGTCCTCGACGACGGCGATCCGCGTGTCGGTGAACCACACCCCGACGTCGTATCGACCCGGCCGCACCAGCCCGTGCGCGACGCGCGCGGGGCCGACCGTCCCGGTCCGCCATTCGAGGGGCGTCCAGCGCGGCCCGGTGGGTTCGGGGCTTCCAACCCCGTCCAGCGACCACGTTCGAGTCGCTCCCGTCGCGCGCCTGCGCCGAGCGCTTACCTTCGTCCCCGCAAGAAGCGCAGGAGGCAGGCCGCGAAGTTCGACCTCGATCGCCCCCATCGCTTCGAACCTGATCTCGACCGAGTCGTCGCCAGGCTCGAAGGGGCGCCGGACGACCGTCCCCGCGGGCGGGGCGTAGGGGTCGAGCGATTCGCCGGCTCGCGAACCGCGGCGCGCGCGACCTCCCTCCCGCAGCCGAGCGACCAGCTCGAGGTCCGTTCGGTCGAACTCGGACTCCGCGACGCGGATCTCGAAGCGCCCGTCACGGTCGGCCCTCGCCCACGCGCTGCGTAGATCACCGAACACGCCTCGACTTCCGCCGCCGCGGCCCAGCGGCGGGGCGCTCCGGACCCTGCCCACTCGGACCTCCGCGCCCTCGAGGGCCTCTCCGCCCGAGTCGACGACGCGCCCGGCGACGAACAGCGGCAGCCGACGCATCGCGATGGTTCCAAGGTGGACCCTCCGCTCGCCGTCCCACTCGGGCACGACAACACGTCCGAACCGCCCGGCGTTCACCGAGACGTGACGTGGCCCACCGAGCACGGATCCCCGTCCACTCGAGCGCCGGACGACGGTGAGCTGCTCGCCCGCGAGCGCCGCCCAGTCGAAGGCTCGCACGTCGAGCCGTGCCACATCCCGGTTCCGCGGTCGCTGCAGCGGGAGTCGCTCGTCCGCCCCGTTGACGTGCACCGTGGTCCGTCCGACCGACAGCGGATCGCCGGCCTCGTCGACGAGCCGGAACACGACCTCGAGCATCGGATTCGTCCGCGGCGCGTAGGTGACCACCTCTCCGTCGACGGTTGGGCCGTCGAGCGTCTCCGCGCTCTCCGCCGTGGTGCCCGAGGCCGTCACGAGGAACGACGTGTCGAGCGGCACCGCGGGCACGTCGACGGTTCCACCCGCCTCGACCTCGAAGTACCGCGACGTCCCGGGCTCCCCGCGCCCGATCCAGACCTTGCCAGGAGCCGTGTGCTCGCGAAAGTCGATGCGGAACGAGCCGTGCTCCGGCAGGACGATACGGGTCGGGTCCTCGACCGTGCTGTGGGCGAGCGCGAGGCCGAACGTCGCGGCCGCGAAGCGCGGCGCTTCGGCCTCCGCCGGGACGGACAGGTGCCCGTTCACGTCGGTGGTGGGCCCGTGGCCGAGCTGGCCTCGGTAGGTCCACTCGCCGTCCACGGCGCGCTCACACTCCACGACGCGCACGTCCGCGACCGGCGCTCCGCTCCGGTCGACGACCTGGACGAGGACCTCTCCGGCTTCGACCTCGACCTGGTCGGCCGCGTCGACAGGGGCGCGCTGCTCCACCGGATCGGCCTGCGCCGACACCGACGCGAGGCCGACCTGGTCCACGGCGCGAGCTGGAGCCTCCGCCTCGGCGCGCACGACCGACTCTGCGGGCGCGGGCTCGTCGTGGCACGAAATCGCCGCGAGCGCGGCCAGCGCCGTGAGGCCGAAACGCTGCGAGCGTTGACGGAGTGAGATGCTCATCGCGAGGAGGGTGCGGGGACAGCGGCGTGGACGGCGCTAGCGACTCTGCAGTCGAACACGCCCTCCCCCCTCGGGCACGACGAACGTGCGATCGTTCCACAGCACGTGGTCGCTCATGATCTTGACACGCGCGCCCGCGGGAAGACGAACATGCCCGACCTGGAACGCCGATCCGTCCGACTCCGTGCGTTCGAACGTGCGAACGGCCGGGGGCGGTCCGCCGTCCAAGGGCTCGATCACGAGAATCGCGCGGGATACGTCCGGAGCCACGGACTCCCCCGCACTGGACCCTCCGGAGACCAGCGGAAGCTCGACCGCCACGGCGACGTACGACTCCAGTACGAAGACCGAGCCGTCCGGCGCGTCCGTGATCTCGAGGCTCTCGCTGTAGGGACTGGTGACCGCAAGTCGCATCGACACGCCCTCGAAGACCGGCCATCCCACTCGTCCGGGTGCCAGCTCTTCGCCTTCTGCCGCCAGACCGCGGAGGTACGACGCGATTCCGGCGTCCACGGCCGACCAGGAGCCCGACGCGGCCAGGACACTCAGGCGCGCCCCGTCGATCGGCTTGCCGTTCTCGTCCACGACGCGGCCGGAGCGGATCTCCGGCATCAGATCGAGGGGCCGGATCCGAGCGTCGGGGCTCGGACCGCGCGGGACGACCTCGACGCGTTCCACGAGTGCGATGACGCTGCCGGCGTACAGAGCGCGCACGTCGTACCGCCCTGGCTCCAGCAGCACGCGCTCCGTGCGGGGCGAGCCGGAGTCGCTGGACTCCAACGGGAGCGGCAGCCACGTCTCGGTCGACGTCACGCCGGAAGACGCTCGGTCTCCCGCGCCGAGCTCTTGCGCCGCGACCTCTCGGCGCGCTCGATAGCTGAGCGAGGTGACAGCGAGCAAGGACTTGGGGAGGCCGTAAAGCTCGACCGCCAGCGTCCCCATCGCCTCGATCACCACCTCGACGCCGTCGTCGCCCGCGGTGAGCGGGCGCGTGAATACGGTCCCCGCGGGCGGCGCGTAGGGATCGAGGTCGCTGCGGCCGCGATTTGACCCGCGTGCGGCCCGCCGCTTCGCCAGCCGCACGGCGAGCTCGAGGTGGCGGCGGTCGAACGCGTCCCACCTGGCGCGGATCTCGAACCTCCCCTCGCGGTCGGTGCGCACCCACGCGCCGCCGATGTCGCCGGGCGTCGTTCGACTCCCGCCTCCGCGCCCGAGCACGGGTGCGTCCGCCGAGCGCTGCACACGGACCACCGCGCCCGAAGCCGGCTCGCCGTCGGGCCCGATCACGCGCCCCCCGGCGAGCAGCGGGAGCGTCGTCATCGAGACCGCTCCGAGGTCAACTCGCTGCTCTCCCGTCCACGCCGGGACGAGGAAGCGACCGGCGCGGCCCGCGCTCAGCATGGCACCGGCACTGTCGCCGGGCTCGGATCCCCCACGCGGCTCGATACGCTGCACGAGGTCGACCTCCTCGCCTGCGAACGCCGCCCATTCGAGCGCCCGCACCTCGAAGCGGGCCGCCTCGGTCCCGCCCGACGCGTCCAGCGCGGTGAGCCGGGCGCGATGCAGCGGCGGACCGAGCTCGGTCCGGCCGACCGGGAGCGCTCCCCCCGCCTCGTCGACGAGACGGAGTGCCACCTGGATGAGCGGATTCGCCGGCGGCGCGTGCATGACCGTCTCACCGTCCTCGGTCGGGCCGTCGATCCGCTCGGCGCTGCTGGAGACTTCCCCCTTCACGCGGACGAGAAACGACTGGCCGAGCGGTACGCCGAGAACGTCCACGACCTCGCCCGGCGCGAACGGGTACGAGCGGGTCTTCTTCGGAGAGCCGCGTCCGATCCGGACCTCCCCCGAGGCATCGTGCTCGCGGAAATCGAGTCGGATCGTGCCGTGCACGGGAACGACAATGCGCGTCGGCGCCGCTGGCGTGCTGTGGGCGACGGGCTCTCCGAAGGACGCCGCGGCGTAGAGGGGCGCCGCGCGGACCTTCGGCAGAACGGCGCGTCCGTCCGATCCGGTCCGCGCGCCCCGCTTGAATCTGCCGCTGTAGCGGTACGAACCGTCGGCGCCCCGTTCACAGCCGACGACGCGCAGTCCGGACAGCGGTTCGTTGTCGCGACCGAGAACCTCGACGACGACCTCCGCGTCCGGGGAGGCGGAGCCGGTCGGCCGTTCGATCGGTACTCGATCGGGAGCGACGGGGGCGTCGACCGCTACGGCATCGAGCGCTGTGCCCTCGTGCGCTGTCGCGTCGAGCGCTGTGCCTTCCGCTGGCTGCGTGCGGCGGACGGACTCGGCGCGCGCAATGCCGTCGACCGTGGAGTGTTCGCCGGAACAGGCGGCGAGGGCGAGCGGAGCGAGTCGGAGGAGGGCGATCGCGAGCGGGCGACCGGCGAGCGAGCGAAGCATGACCCCTGGGCGAGGGTGGGCGAGCGAGCGGGGTAACGCGAGGACGACCGAGACTACGCCCTATTCCGCGAATGCGGTACCGCCCGGCACGCGCTCGCCGCATCGCGCGCGTATCCGCGGGCACACCCGCCGCCTAACGAGCCGAAGCGGCGACGCTCAGCCCCGCCGGCCCCATCCCCTTCCTGAGCAGCACGTAGCCGATCCGCGCGTCGCGCGACTTGCCCGTCTTGAACGCGAGCACGTGCTGGCCGAGCGTCACGTCGACCGCCGGCAGCGGCGCGCCGTCCCGCTGGACCTCGTGCCACGCCTTTCCGTCGGTGACCAACAGGACCTCGTCCTTGCCGATGCCGCCCGCCCCGCTGCCGCTCGCGAACACCAGGTCGCTGCCGTACAGCGCGACGCGCTGCGCGTAGCCCGCCTTGCCGTACTTCGCGGACTCGCCGGCGCCCGCGGGCGCTGCAGGCTGGCCGCTGGCTTCGCCGACACGGACCTCGTAGGACGAGCCGTAGGAGACGTCGCTCGCCAGCGCGACGCGGTCCCCGTCGAAGTCGAAGTAGCGGAGCGACTTGCCCATGCCGCACAGCGTCCGCACCGTCCCCGCGTCGAGGTCGACGAGACGCAGCTTGCGCGAGCCCGTGGCGTCGAAGGTCGCCGCGACGCCGCGGCGCACGATCGGCGCGCAGCTCTTGTCGATGCTGTCGTGGCCCGAGAGGTCGACCTTCGTGAACTGCGCGTCCTCGGCGATCGGAGCGTGGAAGAGGCAGTCCTTGCGGTCCGAGGCGAGCACGACCCGGCCGCCCTCGGCGTCCACGGCGATCGAGACGAGCTCGGAGGGCGTCGCGTCGGGGAACCCGAGACCGATGATCCGCGGCTCGGCGCCGCTGAGGTCGATCACCTTTGCGACCCGGCGGTCCGACGTCTTCTTCGGGTCGCAGAGCACCGCGACGAGGTTGCCGTCGACGTCGATGTGCCGCCCCTTGAGCGCGTCGTAGGGCGAGCGCGAGAGCCAGACCTCGTCCGCGCGCAGCTCGGTCAGCACGCCGCTCTCCGTGTCGAACACGCAGACCTCGTTCTTCCGGACGAGCACGAGCTTCTTGCCCGCGAAGAAGAACGCCTTGGACGAGAACTGCGCGCCGCCGGGGATCGAGCGCTCGGCGTCGTCGCCGCACACGACGTACGCGACGCCGGTGTTCGGGCCCGTGCCGTAGGCGACCACGCCGTCTCCGGCCGCGATGTGTGCGTCGACGCGCGCGGCGATGTCGGTGACGACGACGCGGGGCGCGCGGGCGGGCGCGGCCGTCTTCGGCTTCCACAGCGCGCGCGCCGCCGCGGACACCGGGGCGCTCGCCGGGATCGCCTCGGGCGCCGCCGCGGGGTCGGCGAGCGGCTCGAGCCAGAAGAGGCTCTCGTAGCCCTCGTTCTCGGGGAGCACGACGCGGCTGAGGAGGTAGTCGGTCCGCGGCGCGTGATCGAACGACGAGCGGGCGTGGGGCTGGATCGCGTTGCCCTGGACCGTGAACTCCCACGCCCGCACGGCCTTCCCCTCGCAGCGCACGACGAGCCGGTAGGTTCCGTCGACCTTGGTGAAATCGCTCGCCGGGAGGAAGCCGCCGCCCTTCTGGTCGGGGTAGCGGAGCTGTTTGTTGAACGTCTGCCAGTTCACGCCGTCGCCGAGCGCGGTGCGCCCGATGGATCCGCCCGCGTACACGACGCGCCCCTGGCGCTCGACGGTCACCTCCATGTCCTTGCCGGCGTGCGCCACGAGGTCGAGCCCGCGCAGGCGGAAGCTGGCGCTGATCGACTCCTGGGAGCCGCCGTGCCGCACGACGAGCTGGGCCCAGTCGCAGAGGTCGGCGTCGATCGAGTACGTGGTTGCCGGGTCGAACGGATCGCCCGACGCCTGGGCGGCGATCTCGAACAGCACCGAGGTCACGTCTTCCCCGTCGAACTCGACGGACATCGTGAACGTGCCCGGTCCCGTGACCTGGAGCACCGGCGACGCGCCGAAGGGCTGGAAGCGCTGGAAGACCTTCGACGCCGGCTGGACCAGCATCGGCCAGCGGCCAACCTCCTGGCCCGCGCGGTCGATGACGAGGTGGCACCGGAAGTCCTTCCCCATGCGCGCGCTCCCGTCGTAGTGCGCGTCCTCGGGGAAGAACGCGCCGTAGCCGCCGACGAACATGAGCCTGTCGCCGCCCTTCGGGATCGAGAGGGCGTCGAGGAGCGCACGCGCGTCGGCGCAGGGGGCCTGGGCGAGGGCGGTCGGGATCGGCAGCGCGCAGGCGAGAGCGAACGCGAGGGAGCGGAGGGGTCGCATGCACGTCTCCCTGCGCCGCCCGCGGGCGCAGGACCGGCTTTCCGCGCGAATCCGCCGATCCGGACTCCAGATGCCGATCCGGCGCCCCGGGCACCGGTCACCGGTCACCGGTCACCAGCTGCGTCCCGTCGGCTCCATGATGACGTCCATGTCGCCATCATGGACCTCGAACATGTATCCGGCACGGTGTCCAGGCTCGGTGTACACGACCGCGCGATAGGCGCGGCCCGGCGCGAGCGGCAGACGAGCGTGGCCATCCGCGTCAACGATGACCGTGCGCTCCGCGGCGTCCACCGGGAGCGGGATCGCATGCGGACGTACGACGATGCGCCAGCCAGACTCGAGCGTGACACCGGGAATGCAGAGGTCGACCCACAGCTCTTGCTCCAGCCGGACAGTGACGCCGCTCGGGGAACCCGTGATCTCCTGAGCCCCGTAGCCCGGGGCCTTGACGGCCATGCGGAGCGGCGGGTCCCCCGCGTGGAGCCAGCGCAAGGAACCGTCGTCCGCACGGTCGACCGGGAAGAGCGCCCAGCCCTCGACGCCGGCGCCCGATTGCTTGTTGGAAAGATAGTGGACACGCGCGGTCTCGAGCGTGCGCCCGCTGGCATCGAGGACGCGAACTTCACGAACCTCCATACCCGGCGCGAGCCTGAGTGGAGCAAGCCGCGTGTCGGGACACTCCTTGCCAGCCTCGACGAGCAGGCCCTCGAGACGGCCTACGACGCGCGCTCCAATCAGGAACTCGAGGTCGTACAGACCTTCAGGCAAGCGCGCCCGTCGCGCGCCACGGAATCCGCGCAACGGGGCCCTCACACCTGGAACCTCGCGCGAGCTCGCCCTCGTGATGAGGAGCGGGCGCAATGCTCGCGGGAGGGTCTGAAGATCCGTGACAAGGACACCGAGCCCACCTACACGGAACTCACGCCCCTTGTCGCCGAGCTCGACCGGAAAGTGGCTCGCGTCTTCTACCAATGCGTCCCCCACCCGCAAGCAGTACGCGGCACCGGCCCGCTCTTCGAAGTCCGCGGGTGCCAGGATTTCGAAGACGCCCCTTCGGTCGGTCGTTGCAAACGCCCCGAAGACCGGCTTGAGCGAGGGTGTGATCACCCCTGTATCTCGTCTCGGATCGCCGCTCAGAGTCGCGTAGTAGAGCCCGGCGCGTTCCTTGGTGAGGGGCACACCGTCCGCGTCCAGGACTCTGCCAGCGAGCAGTACCCGCGACGGCGGAACACCCGCGTCAACCGTGTCGCCATCCGCACGACCACTGCTGATCGCACGGTCCGTGGATACGCCCTCAAGAGCCGCCGGTGTCGCTGGGACGCTCACCGGTAGCTCCATTCGATCGACATCGAGACGGGGACCCTCCGCGCCATCGCACGCGCAGGCGAGGAGACAGATCACAGAGAAGAGCGGGCGAACCACGTCGACGAGCCTAGCACCCGCCTCACGGCGTCCTCGGCCACGTCACCGACGCACCGAGAAATCCGAGATCCCCGTCGCAAGGCCCCGATGCCCCTGAAGAGGCCCGTGGACCGCGACGCACGGAGCGCGCGGCCTCCCCACGACCCCCAAAGACCCCGCCTCCCCATGTCGACCCACGCCCGTTTCGGCCGCACGGCCTCCCTCTTCGCGATCCTCGCCCTCCCCGCCGCCGCCCAGAAGCAGCTCTACGAGTACATCGGCGACTCCAACCAGCTCAGTCTCTCCAGCGAGATCCGCCCCGCCGGCGACGTCGACGGCGACGGGTTCGGCGACTTCGTCCTCGGCGCGCCGCGGGCGGACCCGAGCGGGCAGTCGTCGGGCGAGGCGCGCCTCTTCTCGGGCGCGACCGGCGCTTCGATCCGCGTGCTCCAGGGAGCGTCGGCCGGCGACGCGCTCGGCGACGCGGCCGTCGGCCTCGGTGACCTGGACGGCGACGGGAGGAGCGAGCTCCTCGTGGGTGCACCGGGTGCGGGCACCGGCGGCGAGGCGTACGTCTTCCGCGGGATCGACGGCACCGTGCTGTACGCGTACGCGGCGGCCTCGTCCCTCGACGACCTCGGCGAAGACGTGGCGCTCCTCGGCGACACCGACCTCGACGGCGTCCCCGACTTCGCCGTGTCCGCCGACCGCGACAACACGGGCCCGAACGGCACGAGCGGCGCCGTCCGCGTGTACTCGGGCGCGACCGGCGCGCTCCGCTTCACGCGCTTCGGCGCGTCCTCGAACGACCGCTTCGGTACGCGCGTCCGCGGCGCCGGCGACGTGAACGGTGACGGGCGCGGCGACCTCCTCGTCGCGGCGACGGACGACGACGACAACGGCTCCATGTCCGGCGTCGTGTTCATGCTCTCCGGTCTCGACGGCTCGACGCTCTGGACACGGTCCGGGCTCGCGGCGGGCGATCGCTTCGGCGCGACGCTCGACGCGTCCGGCGCCGATATGAGCGGCGACGGCGTGCCGGACGTCGTCGTGGGTACGGAGGACTCGAACTACGCGCTCGTGCTCTCGGGCGCCAGCGGTTCGACCCTGCGCACCCACGACCAGTTCGACTCGGGCGGCGGAACGGGCGCGTACGGGCGCTCGGTCGCGACCCTCGGCGACATCGACGGCGACGGACTCGGCGACTACGCGATCGCCGACCGGACCGCGTACGTGCAGGGACAGGTGCGCGTGCACTCGGGCGCGACGGGCGACGAGCTCTACGTGCTGACCTGGATCAACCAGAACCACTCGTATGGCCGCGGGCTCGGCTCCGTCGGCGACCTCGACGGCGACGGGATCGACGAGTTCGGGATCGGCGCGACCGGCTTCGATACGCCGACGATCGGGAACGCCGGCCGGGTCACGATCCACTCGCCGCAGCCGCCCATCGGGACCGTGTACTGCAGCCCCGCCACCGTCGGCTCCTCGGGGCGCGCCGCCACGATCCGCGCGTACGGCTCGACGGACCCGCTCGACAACTGCCTCACGCTCACGGTAAGCGGCTTCGTTCCCGGCGAGTTCGGCTACTTCGTGGTCGGCGACGGGCCGGCGAGCGTCGTCCCCCCGAACACGATCGGCACGCTCTGCGTCGGTGGCACGACGCTCGGGCGCTTCAATCGAGCCGAGCAGTTCGTGCGCGGGCCCGGGGGCTCGCTCGGCGTCGACCTGTCGGCGCTCCCGACGATCCCCACGCGCAGCGTGCAGCCCGGCGAGACCTGGTACTTCCAGTGCTGGTTCCGCGACCGGACGCCGGGCGGAGCCCCCACGAGCAACTTCAGCGAAGCCGTCGCGATCGGGTTCTGAGCCCGTGGGCCCCGTATCCAGCGAACTCGAACCGTCCGGCCGAGATGCCGTAGCCTGATGCAGATGTCGGACGCCGCTTCGGAGAGTGCGCACCTGGAGGCCCTCGCGGGGATGGTCGCGGACCACCGCCGCGGGGAGCTCCTCCCCCTCGAGCGCTACGTGTCGGCGCCCGGCGTCGACGCCGCCGCGCTCGCGCGCTCGTACCTCGAGCTCGTCGACGCGGACGCGAATGCGGCCACGTCCGCGCAGGCGGAGGACTCGCACGTCGGACACTTCGAGCTCCTCGAAGAGCTCGGGCGCGGAAGCCAGGGGGTCGTGTGGCTCGCGCGGGACACGCGGCTCGATCGCAACGTCGCGCTCAAGGTGACGCGCCGTCCGCCGGGCGCGTCCGCCCCGGCGCGCCTCCTGCGGGAGGCGCTCGTCGGCGCCGACTGGGATCACCCCGGCCTCTGTCCGGTCCTCGACGTCGGTTCGGACGCGCACTCCAGCTGGATCGCGATGCGTCACGTCGACGGGGTCCACCTCGCCGACTGGGCTCGGTCGCGCGGCTGGCGCGAGGTTGCCCGCGCCATCGCCCGCGTGGCGCGGGCCGTCGACCACGCGCACGAGAGCGGCGTCGTGCACCGTGACATCAAGCCGGTCAACGTGCTCGTGTCCGCGCTCGACCAGCCGGTCCTCGTCGACTTCGGAGTGGCGAGCATCGACCGCGACGGCGCCGCGCCGCTCACGGAGACCGGCGCGGCCGTGGGAACGCCCGCGTACATGGCGCCCGAGGAGTTCGAGCTGAACGGCGCGGATCCTGGACCGGGCGTGGACGTCTGGGCGCTGGGCGTGTGCCTGTACGAGCTGCTGACCGGAAGGCGCCCGTTCGACGCGCCGACGCGCACCGGCGTGCTGCGCGCCATCGCCCAGGAAGAACCCGAGCGGCTGCGGACCCGCTGCGCCGACGCGCCGCGCGACCTCGAGGTCATCGTGGAGACGCTGCTCGCGAAGGACCCGGCCGAGCGCTACGGCTCGGCGGCTGCAGCGGCGAGCGACCTCGAAGCGCTCCTCGACGGCCGCCCGATCGCGGCCCGGCCGGTCGGGCCGCTTGGACGCGCGGCGCGCTGGGCGCGCCGACGGCCGGCCCAGTCCGCCCTCGCGGCGGCCCTCGTGCTGTCTCTCGCCGGCGGGCTCGCGGCCGCCCTCGTGCTGTTGACCGACCGGCGCGACGCGCTCGACCGCCGGAACCTCGCCCTCGAAAAGGTCGAGGGGCTCCTGTCCGAGGTCACCCGGCTCGCGGACCGCGATGCGACGGCCGCGCTCCTGTCGGAGGAGCCGGGGCTTTGGCCCGTCCACCCGCGCCGGACCGACGACATGGCGCGCTGGATCGAGCGCGCCGAGGAGGTCCTCGGACGCGAGGACGACCACCGCGAGGCGCGCGCCGTGTTCGAGCGGGCCGTCGAGGCGGAGGACCCGACCGACGAGCGCGTCCAGCGAGCGCTCGGGCGCGGGCGCATCGACGATCAGACGGGCGCGTGGCTCCTGGGCCTCGTCGACCTGCACCTCGCCGACCTCGAGGTCCTGCGCGAGCGGCTGGACTCGGTGCGCGCGCGCCACGGCGCATCGACGACGCTGGCGGCGCGCACGGTCGAATCCAAGACGGCCGAATGGGAGGCTGCTCGCGCGCGGCTCGCCGCAGACCCGCGCTTCGAGGGCGTCGAGCTGGCGCCGCAGGTCGGTCTCGTGCCGCTCGGCCCCGACCCTGCGTCGGGCCTCGAAGAGTTCGCGGTCGCCTCGAGCGGCGCCGTGCCCACGCGCGCGGACGACGGGACGCTGGAGCGAAGCGGCGAGATGGCGGTCGTGCTGGTCCTCTTGCCCGGCGGTGTCGCGGCCTGCGGCTCGGACCGCCCGATCGAAGAGCGTCCGCTCGGCGGTCCGTTCGTCGACCCCCACGGCCTCTACCAGGAAGGGCCCCACCACTCGTGCGAGCTGGAGCCGTTCCTGCTCGGGAAGTACGAGGTCACGCAGGGTCAGTGGCTCCGGCAGATGGGCGTCAATCCGAGCCAGCACACGCTGAAGCTGACGAAGGACCTCGAGAAGATGACGGACGAGGACACGCAGCTCTCGCTCCCGGTCGAGTCCGTCAGCGGCGATCAGATCGGCACCTTCCTCGCGCGGCTCGACCTCGCGTTCCCGACCGAGACGCAGTGGGAGTACGGGGCGCGCGCTGGCACGTCGACGATCTGGTGGACCGGGAACGAGCCCGCGTCGCTCAACGGCGCCGAGAACCTCGCGGACAAGACGGCGAAGGCCGCCGTCGGGCCGCAGGGGCAGAACTACGAGACGTTCATCGACGACGGCTGGATCGGGACCTCGCCCGTCGGCTCGTTCCGCGCGAACCCGTGGGGCCTGCACGACGTCGCGGGCAACGTCCTCGAGTACTGCGCGGACACGCTCGAGGACTGGCACCACGTCCTGCCCGTCCCGCCCGAGGGGCGCATCCCGAACGGGGTCCAGACGCGCATGCCGCTGCGCGGCGCGGCGTGCGTGTACTCGACGTTCGCGGCGCGTTCGTCCTACCGCGTCCCGGAGAAGGCGCACGTGCAGAACAGCTACGGCGGAGCGCGCGCCGCGCGGCGCCTCGAGCGCTGAGCGATCGGGCTCGGCGTAGAGCGCCGTGGGCTCAGCGCAGGAGCTCGAGCGCCGACCAGTGGACCGCGAGCCGCTCGCGGAGGCGCTCCCAGCGCTTGGCCGCGGCGCGCGGCTCGATGCCGAGACGCGCGGCGATGTCCTCGTAATCGAGCCCCTCGAGTCCTCGCCCCACCACGAGCGCGCGCTCGTCGTCGCTCAGCTCGTCGATCCTCTCCAGGAGCCGCGCGAGCTCCTCGCTGCGCGCGACGCGCTGCGTCACGCTCGTCGCGTGGTCCGGCAGCGCCTGCACTCCGTCGGGGCGCGACTGCCCGACCGCGCCGGGGGAGCCGCCGCGCGCGAGCTCCTCGAGCGCCTGCCGGAGCACGTTGCGCGCGATGCCGAACACCCAGGCGCGGAACGGTCCGCGCCCGGGGTCGAAGGAGGCGCGCGCCGCGTACGCGCGGCACGCGACCTCCTGGAGCGCGTCCTGCACGGAGAGCTCCTGGCGGAGCGCCCCGTGGATGCGCAGGGACAGCCACGTCGCGAGCGCCGGTGAGGCGCGCGCGTACTCCTCGTCGAAGTCGGGCGTCCCGTTGGACACGTGGCCTCAGGGCGCGGGGACCTCGAGCGACTTGGTCGCCCGGAGCTCCTTGGCCATCTCAAGGAAGCGCTCGAACGGAACGACCGTCTGCTCGCGCGTGCCGCGTCGGCGCACCGCGACGGTGCCGGCCTCGACCTCGTCGCCCCCGACGATCAGCATGTACGGCGTCTGGTCCTTCTGAGCGGCCTTGATCTTCTTGTTCATGTGGCCGTCCTCGAGCATCGCGTCCACGCGGAAAAGCTCGGACGTGAGCTGATCGGCGAGGCCGCGCGCGTACTCGACGTGCTCCTCGCGGATCGGGATCACGGCGACCTGCGTCGGCGCGATCCACAGCGGGAACTTGCCGCCGAAGTGCTCGATAAGACCGCCGACGAAGCGCTCGAGGCTGCCCAGGATCGCGCGGTGCACCATGATCGGACGGCGCTGCGAGCCGTCCGGCGCGGTGTACACGAGGTCGAAGCGCTCGGGCAGGTTGAAGTCGCACTGGATCGTGCTGTTCTGCCACTCGCGCCCGAGCGCGTCCTTGATCTTGTAGTCGATCTTCGGGCCGTAGAACGCGCCGCCGCCCTCGTCGAGCTCGAGCGGCAGATCGACGGCCTTCGCCGCCTCCTCCAGCGCCTTCGTCGCCTCGGCCCAGATCGCGTCCTCGCCGATCGTCTTCTCCGACGGCCGCGTCGCGAGGTACGCCTTGTACTCGAAGCCGAAGGTCTTCAGCACCGTGTCGACGAGGCGGCACACGCCCGCGATCTCCGCCGCCAGCTGGTCCGGCGTGCAGAAGATGTGCGCGTCGTCCTGCGTGAAGCCGCGGACGCGCAGCATCCCGTGCACGACGCCCGAGCGCTCGTAGCGGTACACCGTGCCGAGCTCGGCCCAGCGCAGCGGCAGTTCGCGGTAGCTGCGGCCGTGGCTCTTGTAGATGAGCGTGTGGCCCGGGCAGTTCATGGGCTTGACGCGGTACGGGAGCGCGTCGAGGTCCATGGGCGCGTACATCATCTCGCCGTAGTTCTCGAGGTGACCCGAGACGGCGAACAGGCTCTCGCGCGAGATGTGCGGCGTGTAGACGGGCTTGTAGCCGCCGCGCGTGTGCAGGTCCCACCAGAACTGCTCGATCTCGCGCCGGACGACGCCGAGGTTCGGGTGCCAGAACACGAAGCCCGCGCCCGCTTCTTCACCGGGCGTGCTGAAGAGGTCGAGGTCCGTGCCGAGCTTGCGGTGGTCGCGCTTCTTGACCTCCTCGAGCCACTCGAGGTGCGCCGTCAGGTCCTCCTTCGACCAGAACGCCGTCCCGTAGATGCGCTGCATCATCGGGTTCTTCTCGTCGCCGCGCCAATAGGCGCCCGCCACGTGTTGGAGCTTGAAGTGGAACTCCCGCTCCTTCATCGAGTCGATGTGAGGACCGCGGCAGAGGTCGCCCCAGCGGTCGTCGCCCTCACCGTGGTAGTAGAAGGAGATCTCGTCGCCGTCGGGGATGAGCCCGAGCGCCTCGATCTTGAACGTCTGCCCCCACGCCTGGAGGCGCTCGGTCGCCTCACCGCGCGAGAGGATCTCCTTGTCGATCGAGGGCGAGCGCTTCGCGATGCGGCGCATCTCCTTCTCGATCTTGCGGAGGTCCTTGTCGGTCAACGGCTCCGGCAGATCGAAGTCGTAGTAGAAGCCGTGCTCGATGGCGGGCCCGAAGCCGAATTGCGCCTCGGGGAAGAGCTTCTGGACCGCGGACGCCATCAGGTGGGCGGTCGAATGACGGAGCGTCGACAGGGGGTAGGGTCCCTCGACCTGAGGGGCCGCTTCGGCCTGGATCATCGGATCGTCTCTAGGCTTTTGCGCGGGGGTCGCCCGCGGGCGCTCGGGGGACGGCGGTCCTCCACCTGAGGGCCGCCGCGCCGGCGGGGCGCCGCCCGCCGGATCTTGGATCGGCCGGAAGTGTAGTCCGCCGGCCGCGTGCCACGGCCCCCTACTTTCCGGCGTCCTTCCGCCGGTATCGGAACTCGACGACCTTGGTGTTCACCTCGCCGATGGGCAGATCGTGGACCTCGAGGACCATCTCGTCGTCCGAGAGGAAGCGCCAGGCGTACTTGACCATCTTGTCGTGCTCGCCGGTGAGGTACTCGTCGAGCGTCCCGTACAGGAGCAGGGACGACCCGTGCTGGGTGAGGTCCCCCTCCGCATGGTTCATCGCGGTGTCCGCGGACGAGATCCCCGTCCAGACGTAGCTCTGCTTGAAGTTGTCGTAGCCGAGCCAGGAGTGCGTCTCGAAGGACATCCCCATCATCGCGCCCTGGAACGAGCCCTCGATCCAGCGGCCCGGCACCTTCCAGTGGAATTCGGCGGTCCCCGGCGCGGCGCCGCCGCTCTGCCCGCCGAAGAAGACCGAGGAGCTGGTCTCCCACTCCCCCACGAAGCGCTCGAGGAGGGCATGGCGCTCCCCCGGCGACGTGAGCTTCGCGGCCTTCTGCATCGCCTCGGCGAAGGCGGCGTCCGGCGCCGCTTCGGGCGCCGGTGCGTCCGTCTGCGCTGCCGCGGGATCGACGGAGGCCGGGAAGAGGGTGAGCGGAAGGGCGGAGAGAGGGATCAGGGCCAGGAGGAACTTCATCGCTTCGGAGCGGCGTCGGCCGCGGGTGGGGACTGCGCGAGCGCGGCGAGAACCACGTAGCGCTTCTGAAGGCACCCCTCGAGCGCGTCGAAGGGCGGGTGTCCTTGTGCGAGCGGAGCGGCGAGCGGCGCCGCGGCCGGCGGGACGGGCGCGTCCGAAGCCGCGAGGCCCTCTGCGGTGCGCGCTCCGCCGACGAGCGCGAGGGCCGCGGCGAACCCGAGCGCAGGCGCAGGCCGCGCCCCGAGCTCCGGCGCCGCGAGAGCACGGAGCCGCGCTCGCACCATCGAGCGCCGCGGTTGGAATCCGAGGGCGGGATCGCGTCCGGCCGACCCCACAGCGAGCGCTGCGCGGACGAGCGCCGCGCGGCACGCCTCGGCGCCGCCGGCTGCACGGCGCGCTGCGACGCGGTCGCACGCGAACTCGGCGAGCGCGTCGAGCCGACGCCGCGCGAGGTGCGGGACCGGGTGGAACCAGAAGACGCACGCGAGGGCGACGACGACGGCGCGCCTGAGCCCGTCGCGCCGCGCGAGGTGCGCGCACTCGTGCAGCAGAACGACCTCGAGATCGCGCGCGCGCTCCTGCCGCTCGAGCTCCGGTGGGATGGAGATCCACGGCGCGCGGAGCCCGACGCAGGCCGGCGCGGCGTCGAAGACGCGAACGCACGGAGCGCTGCGGAGCCCGACGGCGCGCGCGGCCCGTGCCGCCGCGTCCCGCGTGTCCGAGGAGGATGCGCCGGCGAGCGCCCGCGGCCAGGCGAGGCGCTCGAATCGGTACGTGCGGAACGCCGCCAGCAGCGCCGCGGCGAAGCCCGCCGCCCAGACGGCAGTCACGGCGGCGGTCCACACGAAGACCGATGCGCCCGGCGCCGAGGCGCCGCTCGCCGTCGACGCACCCTCGATCCCTGCGGCGGCCGCGCTGGCCCCGGGAACGAGACCGAACGGCGACGCGATCGAGGGCGACAGCACGAGCCGCGCGAGCGCACCCCACCAGAGTCCCTCCGCCAGCGCGCGCACAGGGACGACGCGCGGCGCAGCGCGCCCGATCCATTCGAGCAGGAGTCCGAGCGCGCCGAGCAGGAGCGACCCGCCCCAGCACGTCCAGACCCAGTGCTCCAGCGCCGAGGCGATGTCGCTCATCGACGCTTCCTCCCCGTCCCACGCGAGCGGACACGACGACCCTTCCGCCGCGGGCGCGCCTCGTCCTCGAGCATGCGGGCCAGCGCGCGGCGCTCGCCGTCGGACAGCTCGCGGTCGTCGACCATGTGCTGCACGAGCGAGCCGAAGCGGCCGCCGAACGCGCGGTCCACGAGGGAACGCAGCGCCGAGCGCTGCGCGTCGTCCTCGGTCAACGTCGCGCGGTAGAGGAGCCGGTTTCCGTCGCGATCGAAGCGAACGGCGTCCTTCTCGGCGAGGCGCCCGAGCAGCGTTCGGACGGTGCTGTAGGACCAGTCCGTGTCGCCCGAGACCGCGGAGTGCACGTCGCGCGCGGTGCGCGGACTCTCCTCCCAGAGTGCCGCCATCACCGTCCATTCCGCGTCGCTGAGCCGCATGACTGCGACGTTTGTAGCAGACCGCTCGGCGCGGGTGTTACATCTGTCGCAGATTCGCCGAGGAAGGAGCGCTCGAGCAGCGCGGGGCGCGGAGCGACTGCGGGATCGGGGACCGCGCACAGGAGCGCACCGGCGAGAAGAAGCGGAACCCACGTCGCGCATTCGGTCCCGCGGCGTGCGACCGTGGCCCAGATCCCGTCGAATGGGCGACGCCCCACCGCCGTAGCCCGCCCCATGCTCCAGCTGATCGACTTCCTCGCCCGCCATCCGGCGTACTGCGTCGCCGGTGTCATCGCTCTCGCGGTGCTCGCGCGCCTGGCGGCCGGCCGGCTCGACCGGATGCGGATCCTCGGGCACTTCGAGGGCAGCGGCCGCCGCGTCGTGGCGTGTCGCTGGGTTCCCTTCGGGCCCGGTTGGTACGGGAACCTCTACTCGCGCATCTACCGCGTCGAGTGGATGGAGCGCGGCGGAGAGGCTGGGACTGCGTTCGTCAAGACCTCCATGCTCGGCGGGGTCTACGTGACGCCGGGTGGCATCGCCCACGCGGGCGGACGCCGGAAGCGCACTCTGCTCAAGCAGGAGAACGCGTTGCTGCGTGCGCGCGTGGACGAGCTGGAGGAGCAGCTGCGCGAGCGACGCTGAGCGCCCGCCGGCCCTGGCCCAGATTCAGGCCCAGGCCCGGGTAGAGTCACGGCCGCTCCACCACGAGGCGGGCTGTTGCGGCGCTCCACGGGTCGGCCCGGCCCTCGAGCGAAGCCTCGATCGCCGCGCGCGTGCGCGGCACCGTCCCACGGAAGACCTCGGCGCCGCCAAACGTCACCACGATCTCGCGGTCGAGATCGATCAGCGTGTCCCGGAGGCGCAGCGCGATCCGGTCGAGTCCCTCCGCTCCGACGGCGATCGTCTGCCCCACCACCTCGGCCACGACGCGCGCGCGGTCGGCGCCGTCGCCGGGCTCGACGAGCTCGAGCCAGTAGAAGCGCGTACGCCGCACGTCGTCCTGGAGCCACACGACTTTCGACGGCCACGGATCGCGGGCACGCTCCGCCATCCACGGCAGCGCCTCCCGGTCCTCGCCGTCCATCCAGTGCCCCTTGCCCGGGTAGATCGTGACCTCGTGCGGGTAGCCGGAAGGGTCCGCGTCCCGCAGGCGCGCCAGCTCCGCCTTCCAATCGGCGGCCTTCTTGTTCCGGTCGTACGCGGCGTCGTCGCCGCCCATGAAGAGCCGGAACGGCAGGTTCCGCAGCCCGTCGGGGCGCGTCTCGTTCGGGTGGCCCGCCATCATCGCAGCCGCTGCGAATCGGTCCGCCAGGCGCGGCGCGAGCTGGTAGACGCCGTCTCCGCCCGCCGAGTAGCCCATGAGGTACACGCGGTTCGGATCGACGCCGTGGCGCGTCACGTAGCTCGTGATCAGCCGATCGAAGAGCGGATCGATGTGCGCCTGGTGCCAGAGGTTCCAGGTGTTCGTCGGCGCGCGCGGTGCGACGTAGAAGCCCTCGGCCGGCTCGTACAGCCGGATCTGATTGTCCCACTGACGGTCGTTGAGCTCGGGCGGCGCGCCGCCGCCGCCGTGCATCGAGATCCAGAGCGACCGCGCGCCCTCCGGCGCGTCGCCGAAACGGCGCTCCTTGACCCGGAGCGTGTGCTCGCCGACGACGAACGCGTCGGACTCGTCCTCCGCGCGCAGCTCCTCGGCGAGCGCGACGCGCCGCTCCGACCAGAGCTCCTGCACGAGGCGCCCCGCGGCCTCCTCGCCGAGCGCGGCGCCGTCGTCGCCGAGCATCTCGAGCTCCGCGTCCGCGGTGGCCCGGGCGTAGCGCGAGGTGACCTCGACGGCGCCGACCCGCGCGCTGTCCGGTGCCCACGCGAGCGGGAACGTGCCGCCGTCGCGCCGCCACGACGACGCCCAGACGGCGTGCGCCCGGTCGCCCGCGGTCGCCTTCGCGGCGTCGGCCGTGAACCAGCCGCGGTCGAGGCCCGCCGGATCGTGCTCGTCGGCGCCGCAGAAGCGCCACCGCGCACCGTCCCAGACCTCGACCCAGGTGTGGTTGCCGCGGTCGTCGTGCCATTGCTGCACGCCGGCCGCCCGCGCAGGGATCCCAACAGAGCGACACGCATCGACCATCAGAATCGTGAGCCCGGTGCACGTCGCGCGCCCCTGTGCGATGGACTCGGACGGCGAGGCGTTCGGCCGCTTGCGGCCGGTGTTGTAGTGCACGTCGACGACGTCGAAGAGACGCTCGTTGATGCGCTGCGCGGCCTCCTCGAGCGTCGCCGCCTCGAGGACGAGCGGGACGGTGCGTGCGAACATCTCCGCGCGCCAGCGCTCGCGCGTCTCGTCGAGGACCGCGTACGGCAGCACGTCGTTGAGGAAGAGCTCCTCCGAGACGTCGCGTGCCCACGGGAACGCGCCGCGCGCCGCAAGGGCGACCGTCAGGTTCTCCTCGAGGAGCGCGAGCTCGAGCGCCTCGTCGCCGGGCGGGCGGTGCTCGGCGAGGAACGCGGCGCAGCGGGCGCCGAAGGCACCGTGGCGCTCGGACGCGCGTGCGACGAAGGAGGGCCAGGCGTCGGCGGCCGGCGCCGCGGAGTCGTCGAGCAGCGGCGCCGCCTGGAGCGCGGCGCAGAGAGCGAGGGATCCGAGCATGCGAGGAGGCTAACCGACACGGCGCGCCGCCGACGGGGCGCGCTGCGGCGTCGAGTCCCGGACCCCGCCCAAGTGCGCTCAGTCGATCCGGCGCCGGACCCGCATCGAGGTGACGCGCAGACCCTCACCCTGCGCGACCACCCCCACCGCTCCACCGAGCACGGTCGACGCATCCGGCGCGGCCTCGAACGCGGTCTCGGCCCCGTCGACGAACAGACGCGCCCCGGTCGCGTCGACCTCGACGAGCAGCGAGAACTCGATGCCGTCGAGCGCGACGCTCTCGCGCGGAACGAGCGAGGGCAGGATCGTGTCGCCGAGCACGCCGATGCGCGCGTTCTGGAAGTCGACGACGAAGGCCATCGGGCGGCTGTTGAAGTCCCCGCTGTAGGCGAGTCCAAGGAACGCCCCGGCGCGCTCGGCGGGAACGTCGGCGACGAGCTCGAGCTCGAACGGTGCTTCGATCGACTCGCCCCAGTGGCACCACCCGAGGCCGCGGCTCTCGGGCAGGAGCGCGTCGAACACGACCGACCAGCCGACGGGGACGCGCCAGACCGGGGCCTCGTCGGCACGACCGCGGCCGACGTCCTCCGCGAGCGTGAACGGGAGCGCCTGCCACCGCGCGAGCGTGACGCCGTGCTCGTCGCGGATCGCCCGGGCCTGGGCCGTAAGGGCCTCGGAGCGGCCGAGCAGCCGCTGCGCGCGCTCCAGCACCTCGAGCGCAACGCGCGGCGAACCGGCCTCGACCCAGGCGCGCGCGCCCGAGCCCACGCGCTCGGCCAGGGCGGCCTCTCCTTCGGCGAGCGTCTTCGCGAACGCCTCGTCGACGGCCTCGATCCCGGCCCGCGCGCGCTGGAAGAGCTCCGCGCCGCGCTCCGGGTTCAGCTCGCCCACCTCCAGCGCCCTCGACTCGAGCTGACGCCACGCGAGCAGCGCGCCGTCGGGTCGCTCGAGCGCCACCAGCGACTCGGCGAGGAGCGCGAGCGCGTCGGGATCGCCCGGTCGCTTTTCGAGCGCGCGCCGCGCGCTCTCCGCGGCGGCGTCGGAGCGGCCTGCGCCCTGCTGCCGGAGGCCCCGCTCCAGGTAGACGTCGTCCTTCTCGGGGCCGCCGTACGTGGTCTCCGCCAGCTCGAGGATCCAAGCCCGCCACAGCGCCTCGAAGTCTTCGAAGCTCGCCACGCCCTCGACGTCGGCGCGCGTCACGAAGTACTCGACGAAGCGGGCGAAGACGTCGTGCTTCGCTGCTCCGACGTAGCTCTCCATCAGCGCGCGGTACACGGGCAGGTACGGCCGGTTCGCGTTCTCGTCCTCGTAGTTGTGGCAGAAGTACACGAGGCCCCAGCCGAACGGGTAGTACTCGCCCGGGTAGCTGCCGGGTCTGAAGTACGTGACGACGTCCTTGAGCCCGAGGTCTCCATCCAGGAGCTGTCGGCGCAGATTCAGGAGCCTCGTGCGCGGAACGAGGTTCTTCTCGACGCGACCGCCCGGCATGAGCGCGGCGCCCTCGAAGTACGACGCGGTGCCCTCGTTGAGCCAGGTCGGGATGAGCGCGGGCCACACCGCGTGCGTGAACTGGTGGCTCGCCTCGTGGAACAGCGTCGACCACAGGTCGTCGATCGACCCGCCGTCGGTGCTCTGGTCGTACGCCGCGACGCGGTTCTCCCCCGGGACGAAGAACCCCTTCGTCGTCGGCCGTCCCTGCATGGACGGCTCTTGGCTCTCGAAGGTCGCGCGCGATCCGTACACGTGCAGCACGCAGCGTCGCATCGTCTGCCCGCCGGTCTTGTAGTCGAAGACCTGGCGGTAGAACGAGTTCATCTGCTCCATCGCCTCCAGGAACGCCGTGCCGTAGGCGTAGCCCATGTCCGTTCGCACGGTGTAGTACTTGCCCTTGAACTCGGCCGGATCGTCCCAGCTCGAGTGCTTCGCGTCGAAGCGCGCGATCTCTGCGGGCTTCTTCTTCCGGCGCGGCTCGACGGGCACGTCGACGCCGGATGCCAGCAGCGCGGCGACGGCCTTCTTCTTGGAGAGGAGCTTGTCGAGGCGCGCGGTCGCCTGGTCCGCCACCGGCGTCGCGCGCGCGCGGTCGAGCAGATCGACCGCGTTCACGTAGAGCTTCTTGCGCTCGGCCGCCCGGGCCAGCGCGAGCAGCTGCTCGGCCTGCTCGCGCTCGAGGTCCGCGGGCAGCGGCGCGTCCCCCGCGGCCTCGCGCAGGAACGCGTCCATGCGCTCGTCGCGGGCCCGGTCGGCGGGTGTGCGCTCCGCGAGGGACCGGTCGGCCGACGTCGCGTTCGAACCCATGAGAGCGAGCGCCGCGTACCAGAGCGCGAGGTCCGTCTCGTCCGCGCCCAGAGCGGCCTCCGACGCGGCCGCGAGGAGGTCGTGGTCCCTCGGCCTCAGCTCGAGCGAGGCCTCGGCCTCTTCGAGCACGTCCAGCGGATCCTCCAGTCTGGGCGCTGCAGGCCCAACGAGGCCAAGCGCGAGCCAAAGGGGCGCCAGGCGGAGAGAAGCCGCGGTGAGGACGGGTCGGTTCGGGCGCGGGCGGGGGGTCTCGGGCACGGCGGAGAGACTACCAGGGCGCCTCGGACGACGAGCCTCGCCGCGGCGCGCCGCTGCGCAACGGGGCCGCTTCGGAGCCGGACCGTGCGCCCGGCCGGGGGCGGAAACCCACCGGCCGAGCGGCGCGCGTCACCGCGGCTCGATCCAGCGCGGGTCGCGCCAGTGAATGTTGAGCCCCTGGCTGTCGAGGGGCGTGTAGTAGCGGCAGCCCTCGAAGTAGAAGTGCGTCACCTGACTGTGCCGGCTCCGCGCGGGGTCGTTCTGCGGTGCCCCGCCGTGCAGGAGGTTCGAGGACCAGACGAGCGCCTGCCCCTTCTTGATCGTCCCGTAGCTCGGCTGGAGCCCGAACTCCTGGATGACCTGCTGGATGAACTTCTCGTAGACCGGATAGTGCTTCGAGCTGGCCTTCTTGACGCCCGCGTCCGCCATCGTGAACTCGGGTAGTTTGTTGCTCCCCGGGTAGTAGATGAGCGGACCGTTGTCCATGTCGATGTCCTCGAACGCGACCCACACGCCGCACATGAACGTGTGCGGCAGAGAGTTGAAGTGGATCGTGTCCGAGTGCGCCGCCTGACGCGTCCCAGTCGGGAAGTTGAGCGTCTGGAACGGGAGCGGCTTGCGCCCGTAGAGTCCCTGGAGCACCCCGAGGACGTGCGGGTTCGTCGCCAGGTCCCGCACGTCGTCGTTGAACTCCCACGCGTCCTGGAGGCGCGTCGGGGTGACGTACCCGTGGGGCATGTCGTCGGGCGGGTACTTGCTGGCGAGCTGCTCGACGATCCGGTCGAGGGTCTCGTGCGGAACGCCGGTGTCGAAGACGAAGTAACCGTCGTCCCAGAACTTCGTGCGCTGCTCGGGCGTGACGTGTGTGGTCGTGGTGTCCATTCGTTGGGGAAGGGATTGGGCTGGCCCCGGTGCGGAGCTCCGCCGCTACACGATAGCGCGGGATGCTCGGCCTGGGCGCGGCGCGGCGGGCCCGTCGCGCGCGCTGGTCCGTGTGTCTCAACTCCCGGCGTCGGCGCTCCATGCCCGCGCTTGCACCGGGCGACGGTAGGGCCCGTTGGCGCTCCTGCTCGTCGGGCGGAGGGTGCGCCCGCATTGAGGCAGGGGCCGCGGCCCGCGCGCTGACGGCACGCCCGGGCCGTGGCCCTGAGAGAGTGTCGCTCACGGGCACGGTGGAGCAGGGTCGGCCCGCAGTGGAGAGGGACTCGGTCCGGCCCGGTCGACCGCCGCCCCTGGCTTCGCCGTGGCCCGCGAGGGGCCTCCGAGCTGGGGCGGCGCTCCCGCCCTGGGGCAGCCCGCTCCGGGCACCTCGGCCGCCGGTGGTCGCCTCAGGCCGGTGGGCGGATCGGAGGTCGGGCCGGGGCATGGGCCGCGCGGGCGAGACGGGGCCCGCGGACCGGCGTCGCGGGACGCGAGAGCATCCGCGCCCGCGTCTTGGCTCCGCCCGGGGCCGGCGCGTCAATCAGCCGCACTTTTTCGGGGATCGGTGCAACGAGGGGGTGCCACGGCTTCGGTTCCCCGGAGCGCGAGCCCGCCCTCTTCTCGGAACGGCACCGCGCCGCGGCGAGCGCTGTCCCGGTGGCCCCGGGCCGACGCGCCGCGCCTTCTCCCCCATACGGCCTCGACCATGCGCCAAAGAATCGACGCGACCCACCTCCGTGCGTGCCACCGGCACTTCCTTCCCACCTCGCTCCTCCTGCTGGCAGCGGCTGGCATCGCACCGGCCCAGAGCCCACAGCCTCCGTTCGGTGACACGATCCGGACGGCGTTCCCCGTGGATCAGGCGCTGGCTTGCCCGGTGGAAGCGGACTAGAGCTTCGAGCTCCCGAGTTCCGCACCGCCCAACCAGAGCATCGTGCCCTCCTGGAACGGGTGGTCGGCGGTCGGGACCGTCGGGGTCTCGATCAGTGGATCGACGTTGGGAAACGTGAGCGGCGTGGACGGCAGCCGCTTCTGCTACCTGCAAGGGGACGCTTCGCACGTGGAAACCAACGTGGACCTGGCTCCAGGCACGTGGCGTCTGCGATTCCTCTACTCGCGCCCGTGGTTCCCCGGGGAGATCCCGGCCGGTGATCACACCCTGAAGGTCTACGTCGACGGCGACCTGCTGCACACGGTCGACGAGATCTCGTACGGGTTCAGCGAGGTCACGACGGATACGTTCGAGGTTCTTCAGGAAGAGCCCCGCTCGATTCGATTCAGCAACGACTTCATCGACCCAGGCATCCGCACGAACCTCATCGACCGCGTGATCGTGGAGCGGGTCCCGACAACCCACCTCGGGCGACATCCCGGGGGCACACCGGGGACGCCCGTCTACGACGGCAACTTCGAGTTTCCGTTGCTGGACTTTCCCGTCAGCGGTGCCCTCACGCTGGGCGGCAACCAGTACGGAGCCTGGGGCTTCGAGGCCCAGAGCGGACTCGTGTCCGAAGGACACTCCCACCTGACGTACATGAACGACGGGACGGGCACGCTGGGCGGCGCGCCCGCCGGAGGACGTGCAGCGTTCCTCTCCAGCGGAACCTCCGCAGGGACTGGCGCCGTGACGTACACGTTCGGCGGGACCAGTGACACGCCGTATCCGGAGGGCACGTACCGGGTCCGCTACCGCGCGGGGGCGCGCGCGCACGACGCGACGGCAACCCCGGTGGTCGACGACCAGGCGCTGAGCGTCACGCTCGACGGCGTCGAGCTCGGATCACAGGTACGCCGTGAGGTCGCGGACGACGCGTCCGATCCGAGCAATGCGGAGCTGTACCTCGGCGTCCCACGCCTCGCCCAGGGAACCTTCGAGGAGTACACGACACGGCCGTTCTACCTGGACGGCACCGCGGGCGCGGGCCTCGTACTGCGATTCAGCTCCGACCCGAACGTGGGGCTCCAGGAGTCCATCTGCTTGCTGGACGACGTGCGCCTCGAGCGTCTCGCCTCGTGGGGCGAGGCGCTCACCTGGACCGACGACCTGGCGAGCGTGGGATCGACGTCCGTGATCCCGGCGGCGTCCGATGGCGCAGTGATTCCGTCCGGTGTCTCGATGACTACGCGCAGCGGAGGCACGGGCACGATCCAGGCGCAGAGCATCGTCGTGCAGGGCGAGCTCCTCGCTCTGGAGGCGCCGTTGACCATCGAGACCACGATGTTCGACGCGCGCGGTCCCGACGCACGGATCCAGGTGGGTCGTCCCGACGCGGTTTACCGCGAGGCCTGCGAGATCATGCTCTTGGCTCCGCCCAAGGGCATCGCGGACGACGACCAGGCCCTGCGCGCGATGAACGGCGGCGCCATCGATCTGCACGGCGCGCCGCGGAGGAGCTGGTCGCGCCTACGTGAGAGCGTCGACGAGAACGACACGATCATCGCGATCCTGGACGATGTCGACTGGGACCGAGGCGACGAGATCGTGCTCGCCGCCTCGCACATCGAGGTCCGACGCTCGGCGTACGAGACGCAGTGCGAGAAGCGAATCGTCTACTTTCGGGCCAATGCCGCGGGTGCGCCGCCCGACCTCAAGCTCCTGAGCAGTCTCGACCACTACCACGAAGGCGAGTCCGTGATCACCTCGGCGGAGTTCACCTACCCCATCGCAAATGACACGCTCGACCAACGAGCGGAGGTCGCGCTCCTGACGCGGAACATCGTCGTCACGAGCGACGCACGGGTCTTCGATAGCCATGGTGCACAGAGCGAAGGCCTCGCCAAGGTCGGTGGCCATGTGATGCTGATGGACATGGATGAGGCGGGGCCCCAGCCCGCGGGCCGCGGGCGGTTCTCGAACGTCGAGTTCACGAACCTGGGCCAGACCCGCGCAGTTGGGCGCTACCCGATCCACTACCACATGCAGGCCAGCGACGGCTTCGGGCAGTTCGTCCGCAACTGCAGCGTGCACGAGAACTTCAACCGAGCCATCACCCTCCACGGCACGCACGGTGTTGTGGTACGGGACAACGTCGTCTACCGCACGCTCGGTCACGCCGTGTTCCTCGAGGACGGCTCCGAAATCGACAACGTGATCCGCGGCAACCTCGTGCTCGACACGATTCGACCGGGTCACGACAAGGTCAATGAACTCTACTCGCACGCGATCCTGGAGAGCGACCACGACTTCAACTCGATCCAGAACTTCTCGCCCGCGAGTTTCTGGATCACGAACCCCGCCAACACGATCGTCGACAACGTCGCGGCGGGTTCGCCGGGGTCTGGATTCTGGTTCGCACTTCCTGCGGAAGGGCCGGTGGGCCTCTCGATGGGCGACCCGCGCTTCAGCGGGATCGTTCCGAACACGATGCCTCTGGGGGCCTTCAGCGGGAACGTCGCGCATAGCGTCCGGCTCGGATTCGACGTGAACGACGAAGCGACTGCGACAGCGGTCCCAGGCACATTGCAGGAAGACATGCCGCTGCCCGATCTCCAGACCAACATCGCGTACCGCCCTGACCTCAACGTCCCCGGTTCGAACGAGTTCGGCCCGTTCGACGCGTACAGCTGCGGAACGGCCGTGTACGCAGGAGTCTCGACCTTCCCGCTCGAGTTCAAGTCGCTGTTCATCGCCGACTGCTCACTCGCGCTGGACTTTGCCGCCTACCACACCATTCGCGACTCGATCGTCGTTGCGACGACGGAGAACGACCACCTCCTCCCTTCATCCGGCCCGGCCGTGGACTCGTTCGACGCGCTCGAGATCTACGACGGCGCGTTCACCTTTAGAGACTCCCTACTCGTCAACTTCGACGTATCGGGCTGTGGGGAACTCGATCGATCGATCGTCGCCCACAGGGGTGCAGCTCAGCTTCATCCGAACAGCCGATTCACCAACGTCAAGTTCGACTCGGTGGGTATGGACCCGATCGACGACATGCAGTTCAAGTGGGGAGACTTCTCACCGCCGCCCGGCTCGTTCGAGAGCGTCGGGCCGAACCGGTACCGGATCGAGCCCGCAGATGTCACCGTGATCACGAGCACGGGCACGAGCACCCTCAATCCATGCCACGTGGCGAACACGACCCAGCCGAGGCAATGGGGCCGGGTGTTGAAGCTCACGGACGATTCGATCTTCCACGCTTCAGGGATGTCTCCCGTCTACCGAACGCTCACGGCGAACCACCCGTGGCTCCGGCGCGACGGCATGAAGGTCGCGCCGTTCTCGGAGCGGCTGGACTCCGTGTATCTAGCGATGGATACGAACTCCTCGAGCATGCCGTGTGATGAGAGTACGAACATCTGGATGACTGAGGACGACTTCGCATTCGTGAAGATCCGGCATTGGTCGACAGATCCACAAGTAGGCATCCTGAAGGACAAGATGGTCCCCGCGATGACGATCGTTCGGGAGTGGACGGACACGGGCGGCCCCAGCGTCCGGACGCTTGAACTCGAACACCATGCACTCGTCGACAGCCTGAATACTCGCGCGTTCCCGGTACTCCTCGACCCCGGCTTCCGCTACTCGATGGAGTGGCTGCAGCTCTCTACCCCTGTGTGTGCTGGGGATCCGACCCCGGACTTTCCGAGCCTCAACATGCTGGAATTCTTCGTCGAAGACGCGCCGGTGTTCCTTCAGATGCCGGACATGTTCGAGTCCGTCTACCGCTTCGAGCCGATGCCGGGGCATACGTACGCGGGCGTCGCTTTGACCTCAGGGTCACCCTCGCTGCACGCCATCGCCTGGACCGGAACCATGAGCGCGGACGACGCCGAAGCGGCCGTGAAGGCCTCTCAGGACAGCGCGTACGCGATCTCGCCGGCAGGCGACATGGTGGTCCTCAAGGTCCAGCACGTTGACGAGCACCAGCTGGTCTTCGAAATCGACCTGAACGCGCTCTGAGGCCCGACCGCGCGACCGACACAGGGAGCGCGGGCGGCGTCACGACGCCTCCCGCGCTCCCTTTGCTGTTCCTGGAACGAGCGACGGGCGGACCGTGCGCACGCCGCGTTCATCCGGTCCGGCGCACCAGGCCACACCGGCGCGGGGGATGGCGATCGTCGCGACGCGAGCCATCGACGCTGCGCTAGTCCCGCGGCCTCGGCAGGAACACCACCTCGCGGTCGTTCGCGGCCGGCGGTCCTGGCGTCGAACGGCCCTCGCGCACCTGGGTCGCGAGCAGCTCGGTCAGCGCCCCCACCACCTCGGGCCGCTCCGCCTCGAGATTGCGCGTCTCGCCGGGGTCCTCGTTCAGGTCGTAGAGCTGCACGAGCGGCAGCGACGCGTCCTCGCGCGCGGGCCCCGGCCGCGGCGCGCTCCAGCCGCCGCTCCCCGGGCACAGGATCAGCTTCCAGCACCCGCGCCGGATCGCAAAGCTGCCGTTGATCGAGTGGTGCACGATCGAGCTGCGCGCGGCGCCCTCGCCCGCGAGCGCGGGCAGCATGCCGATCGAGTCCTCCGCCGCGCCCGCGGGCAGCGGCACGCCCGAGACCTCGGCGAGCGTCGCAAAAAGATCCGTCAGGCACACCGTTGCCGTCGAGACGCTGCCGGCCTCCACCCGCTCCGGCCAGCGCGCGATGAAGGGCACGCGGTGGCCGCCCTCGAAGATGTCCGCCTTGTGCCCGCGGTAGCCGGCGCTCGGGTCGTGCCCCATCGACCGGAGCTCCTCGATCCGCGCCGGCGGTGCGCAGCCGTTGTCGGCCGTGAACACGACGAGCGTGTCGTCGGCGACGCCTGCCTCCTCGAGCGCGTCGAGGATCTCGCCCACGTGGTGGTCGACCTGCACCATGAAGTCGCCGTACGCGTTCAGGCCGCTCCGGCCCCGGAACGCCTCCGTCGGCAGGATCGGAGTGTGCGGCGCGGGCAGCGCTAGGTAGAGGAAGAACGGCGCGTCCCCGGCCGCCGACTCCTCGATGAAAGAGCGCGCGCGCCGCACGAAGTTCGGCAGGACGTCCTCGTGTTCGAAGTCCGCGCCCGTCGGCCCCTCCCGCCAGAATCCGGGGTGCGCGCCGACGGTCACCCGATCCGGCACCGCCGTGACCCGCCCGTCCTCCACGTAGACGTAGGGCGCCATGTCGAGCGAGCCGCTGTGCGCGTAGTAGGTCCCGAAGCCGTTTGCGTCGGGACCGCCCGTCACCGGTCCATCGAAGTCGACGGCGGTGCGCCCGGCCGTCTCCGGACCCTCTCGGCGCGAGAAGTTCCACCCGAGGTGCCACTTCCCGATCATCGCCGTGCGATACCCGATCCCCGCGAGGTACGAGGCGACGGTCGGACGCTCGGCGGGGATCAGCGGTACGCTCCAGCCGTCGAGCACACCGCGCGCGAGACGAGAGCGCCACGCGTAGCGGCCGGTGAGCACCCCGTAGCGGGTGGGCGTGCAGACCGCGGAGCCGCTGTGCGCGTCGACGAAGCGCATCCCCTCGGACGCGAGACGGTCGAGGCGCGGCGTCGGGATCCGGCCGTCGGGGCCGTTGCACCCGACGTCGCCGTAGCCGACGTCGTCGGCGAGGACGTAGACGATGTTCGGACGCTTCGATCGGCCGGTGCGCACCGCGCCGCCCTCCGGCGCGGCGCAGGTGCCGAGGAGAGCCGAAAGGACGACGACGGGCAGCGCGGTGCGGGCGTTCACTCCCCGAGCCTAGGGCGAAAAGCGGCGAATCGGGCCTAGGGCGAAGAGCGGTGGATCGAGCCCAGGGCGATGAGCGGCGTTCGGGGCCTAGGGCGAAGAGCGGCGGACGGGGCGTTGCCGGAGACGCGCGCCGTGCCTCCCACGACCGCCCGCGGCGCCCACCCGGCTCAGCTCACCGTGAGCCCGCCATTCACCACGAGCGTCTGCCCCGTCACGAACTTGGCCTCGTCGCTCGCGAAGTAGACGGCGGCCGCTCCGATGTCTGCGGGCTCGCCCCAGTGCCCCACCGGAATCAGCGACAGGTAGGCCTGCTTGTCCTCCTCCGGATCGTCCGCGTGGCGCTCCACCGGGATCCAGCCGGGAGAGATCATGTTCACCGTGATCCCGAAGGGCGCGAGTTCCTGGGACATCGAGCGCGTCCAGCCGCGCTGCGCTCCCTTCGCCGCGACGTAGGGGCTGAAGTTCGGCACGCCGCGGTCGTAGACCTCGGAGCCGATGTTGATGATCCGTCCGTACCGGCGCGCCTTCATGCCCGGGAGCACCGCGCGCGTGAGCAGGAACGGGCTCTTCACGAAGAACTCGAGCATCGACTGGTGGAACTCCCAGTCGTACTCCTCGATCGGCCGGATGGGCTGGTCCGGTGTGGCGTTGAGCACGAGGACGTCGATCGGGCCGAGCCGCTCGTCGACGTCGGCGACCAGTTCCTCCACGGCCTCCGGATCGACGGCGCTCGCACGGAAGAGCTCGGCCGTGACGCCCTCCTCACGCAGCTGCGCCAGCGCTCGCTCCGCGCGTCGCTCGTCGTTCGCGTAGTTGACCGCGACCTTCGCGCCCGCGCGGCCGAGGTGCAGGGCCATGGCCTTGCCGAGGCCCGTCGTCGATCCCGTGACCAGGGCGACCTTTCCTTCGAGGTTGAACATGGGAGCCTCCATTCCGCCATCCGGTGCTCGGTCTCGGCCAGGGGCCGCTGCCGTTCTTCGGGCGCGGCGACGGTGTGAGCGCGTAAGGCTCGCGACGCCGCGATCCGGACGGGGACCCGGCGCGGGCTCCCCGCGGCTCGCGTACCCCGCCGAGACGGAAGGGCGCCCGCGTCAGCGCGCGCGCCAGAGCTTGACCTCGCGCTCGAGCTCGACGCCCGTGCGCTCGGCGACGAGCGCTTCGACGCGCTCGATCACCGTGAACACGTCCGTCGCGCTCGCGTCGCCCGCGTTCACGAGGAAGTTGCCGTGCCGCTCGGAGATGACGGCGCCGCCGACACGCGTTCCCTTGCCGCCCGCCTCGTCGACGAGCAGGCCCGCCGTGCGCCCGCCCGAGACCTCGGGGTCGGGGTTCTTCCAGACGCAGCCGGCGCTCTTCTCGGACACCGGCTGCACGGCGTTCTTCTTGCGGAGGTAGTCCTTCGACTGCTCGATGACCTCGTGCTTCGGCCGCGGTCGGAAGCGCAGCACGGCGCCCGCGACGATGCGCGCACCGAGGCGGCCATCGCGGTACTTGGGCGACCAGTCCTCGGCGGGGATGTCCACGAACGCGCCGTCCTCGTCGACGACCCGGATGTGCTCGACCACGTCGCTCATCTGCCAGAGCGTGCCGTCCGGGTCCTTGCCGCCCGCGTTCATCGCGATCCCGCCGCCCAGGTGCCCCGGTACGCCGGACATCTTCTCGAGGCCGGAGAGTCCGAGATCGCGCGCCGTGCGGCAGAGCTTCGGGAGCGGCGCGCCCGCCCACGCAATGAGTCGCGGGTCGTCGGCGGCCGGCGGCAGCGCCGTCCGCGCGGAGGGGAGCTCTCCGTCGAGAGCGTCCCCGTCACCGGCGAGCTCGGTCGGACGGAAGACGCGGTTCATGCGCTCCGTCGCCACCACGACGCCGGCGAGACCCGCGTCGTCGACGATCAGGTTCGCGCCGCCGCCGAGCACGCGCACGTCCATCCCGCGCTCGCGCGCGAGCGCGATCGCCTCGCGGAGCTGGTCCGGATCCGCTGGCTCCAGCAGCCACTCGACCGGTCCGCCGACGGCGATCGTCGTCCGATCGCGGAGGCTAGCCCCGCGGAGGGAGGCGCAGGGCCACTGCATGGATCAGGTCCTCTCGCACGCGGTCGATGTCACCGGCGCCGAGCACGAACGCCGCGGCGTCCGGCGTGATGCCCTCCGCGAAGACGCGCGCGGCCTCGGCCGGCGGGCCGCCCACGACGGCGTCGACGCGCGCGCGCACCAGGCGCGTGACGAGCGTCTCCGCGTCGGCGCCGTTGCGCGCGTCGATGTGCTTGCGCGCGCCGTAGACGTCCGCGACGACGACGCGCGCGAGCCCGCGCAGCGACTCGACGAAGTCGTCCATGAGGCGCGCGGTGCGGCTGGCCTGGTGCGGCTGGAACAGGACATGGAGCTCGCGGCCCGGGAACGCCCGGCGCGCGGCCTCGAGCGTCACGCGCAGCTCGGTCGGATGGTGCGCGTAGTCGTGCACGAACGGAACGCCCGCGGGCTCGCCCCACGACTCGAAGCGCCGTGCCGTCCCGGGGAATTCTGCGACGCCGCGCGCGGCGCCCGCCGGCGTGACCTGCGCCGTGCCGACCGCGAGCGCCATCGCCATCGCCGCGTCGTCCACGTTGAAGCGGCCCGGCAGCATGAGCTCGATCGCGGGTGTCGCCCAGCCGGGGCCGCGCAGCCGGAAGCGGAACACGCCGCGGTCCTCGGCGAGGAGGTCGACGTGGAGCTCCCGCCCCATGCGCCACACCCGCGCGCGCGCCGCGTGGGCCAGCGCATCGGGCACGTCGGGCCCGAGCACGACGAGCCCCGAGGGCTCGACCGCGGCGACGAAGCGGCAGAACGCACGCTCCAGCTCTTCGTAGGTCCCGTAGCAGTCGAGGTGGTCCGCCTCGACGTTCGTGACGATCGCGCCGGTCGGCGCGAGGTGCAGGAACGAGCGGTCGTACTCGCACGCCTCGAGCGCGAACCAGCCGCCGGGACCGCCGGGGACCGCGTTCGTTCCGAGCCCCGTGTGCAGTCCGCCGACGAGCGCGCCGGGGCGCGGCCCCCCCATCGCGTCGAGCGCGCCGTGCAGCATCCACGAGGTCGTGGTCTTGCCGTGCGTGCCCGCCACGGCGAGCGTGCGGCCCTCGGGCGCGAGGCGCGCAACGAGCTCGGCGTACTTGAGGACGCGCACGCCGCGCTCCTCGGCCTCGACGACCTGCGGGTCGTCGTCCGCGACCGCCGCCGAGCGCACGACCAGCTGCGCGTCGGCGGGCAGCCGGTCGGCGACGCTCTCCCCGACGTCGACGAACACGCCGTCGTCCGCGAGCGCGGCCGTGAACGGCGACGCCTCGCGGTCGTGGCCCGTGATCCGGTGACCGCGCGCGCGCAGGATCCGTCCCGCGCCCGACAGCCCCGCGCCGCCCGCGCCGAGGAGGTGGATGTGATCGGGCAGGGCCGCGCGCTGGCGCGCCTCGCCGGCCGTGATCGCCCCGGGGGCGCCGCCTTCAGCAGAAGTCGAATCGCTCACGGGCCCATCTGACCAAATGGAGGGGGGGCGCTTGAAGGGCCCCGTCCGGAAGCCGATCCTCACTCCATGAGCGATCAGGCATCCGAGCACGTGATCGTGCACACGGCTCCGTCCTTCCACGCGGCGAAGATCGTCGCGGGTCTCCTGCAGTCCGAGGGCATCGACGCCCTCGTGCCGGGCGACGGCCTCGTCGACGAGTTCGGATTGGCGCAGAAGCTCGGCACGGGGACCGTCGTCGTGCGGCGCGCGGACTCCGAGCGCGCGCTCGACATCGTCGCCGCCTGGGAGGCCAAGAGCGGCAGCGACGAGGACGGCTGACCGGCCCGGGCCGCCCCCTGGATCACCTCCCACCGGCGCCGCGCGCCCGCCCCCTCGGCCCCCGGGTGGCCCAGGCGCCCGAACCCGGCGGAGAGTGCTCAAGCACGGGGCCGGGCGCTCCGATCGACGGAGGGAGCGCTCCCGTCCATCCACGGGCCCCGCGCCCCAGCAGCTGAGCCAGACCACCGAGCCCCGACCCATGATTCGCGTACTCCTCGCCGTCGCCGCCAGCGCCACGCTGGCCGCCTGCTCCGCCCCGAGCGCCTCCGTCATGCCGCTGATCGGCAGTCTCGGCATTTCCGGGGACCTGTCGATCCAGGACCAGTCGAGCCTCGTCGGCGGCGCGTCCGCCAACTCGACGTTCGACGAGCTAGGACTCGACGACGAGGCGGCGATCGGAGCGCTCGTACGCGTCGGTTTCGCCGGCGCCGAGCTGTCCGTCGCCGGCATCGGCGTCGACTTCTCCGGCCGCGGCACGACGAACAGCGAGTTCGACTTCGAGGGCATCACGATCAACGCCGACACCGACGTCGAGACCGACATCGGTCTCCAGATGGCCCGCGCGCTGTTCACGTGGGACGTCCTGCCGCTCCCCGGCGTCGACCTCGGGCTCGGCCTCGGCGCGACGCTCATCGACCTCGACTTCCGGCTCAGGGACGTGACAACCGGCGAGACGATCGAGACCGACCAGCTGATCCCCGTGCCGCTCCTCGGAGCGCGCGCCGCCTGGACCTGGGGACCGGTCAAGCTCCGCGCCGACGCGGGCGGACTCATCGCCGAGTACGACGGCAACGAGGCCACGGTCCTCGACGGTGAGATCTCGGCGGCGGTCGACGTGCTGCAGACCGGACAGCTCACGGCCGGCTACCGCGTCACGCGCATCGACGCGGTGTACGACGACTCCGACGCCCGCATCGACGCCGACCTCGGCCTCGAGGGGTACTACATCGGCCTGCGCTTCGGCTTCTAGCTGGCCTCCGCCGCCGCGAGCTCCGCCATCGTCCAGGTGCGGAGCCCCCTTTCGCGCGCTCCCTCGAGGAGCGCGCGTGTCGTTTCAAGGACGAAGCGGTTGCGCGGTTCCGAGCGGTCGAGGTCGTGCAGGAGCGCCACTCCCCCGCCGCGGTCCAAGAGCCCGAGCGCCGGCGACGTCTCCGGGAGCTCTGCGAAAGAGTCTCCGGAATCGTCCGTCCACCAGTCGACGCGCAGGCCGAGTCCGCGTGCGCGGAGGAGGGTCGGTAGGACGAGCTTGCCGTAGGGCGGGCGGAAACCGACGGCGTCCGGACCGGCCACGTCGCGCACGGCCCGCGCACCGCGCTCGAGGTCCGCGCCGAGCGCCCACGGCGCGCTCTTCCACGCGTGCAGATGACCGTACCCGTGGCTCGCGAGCTCGTGGCCGCGCGCGACCGTCCGCTCCGCGGCGGCCCGGTGCGGTTCGAGGCGTCGCCCGGGCGCGTAGAACGTCGCGCGGGCGTCGAACGCACCCAGGAGTTCGAGCAGCGCCTCGGTGACGCCGGGGCCGGGCCCGTCGTCGTAGGTGAGGCAGAGCGCGCCGTGCCGGACACAGGCCTTCCGGAGGCGCGCGATGGCGCGCCGCTTGAGGAGCGCGGGCGAAAGGTAGAGCGCGCCCGCGCCACCGATGGAAAGCGGGAGCGCGGCGATCATCCGAGGTGTGGGCGCGGAACGGTCCGAAGCATGGGCCCTGGGTCGTTCGATGCGCAGGCTTCCGAGCGCGCGAGGTCGGCCGGTCAGGCGCGCGCGGCCTCGCTCGCGCAGCGGGTACGCGCGCCGACGGCGCCGAAGCGGCCCGTGGCGAGACTGCGGAGCTCCTCCCAGACCCGGTGCGCGGCGTCCGTCGGAACGGCGGCGCGCAGGCTGGCACGCATGCGCTCGCGCTCCTCGTGGCCGTCCGTGCCAAGGAAGTCGACGAGCTCCTCGCAGCGTCCGTGGTCGAGGTCGGACTCCTCCACGATCCGCACGCCGCCCGAGAGCTGGCGCGCGTTCCGGACCTGGTGACGGTCGGTGTGGTGCGGGTACGGCACGACCCACGCAGGCGTCCCGATCGCACCGAGCTCAGCGAGGGTCGACGCACCGCCGCGGCAGAGCACGCCGTCCGCGGCGAGGAGCGCGAGCTGGACGTCGTCGAGGTACTCGACGGCGGCGTACCCCTCGAGATCGTCCGCGCCCTCCTGCCGCCGGCCGGGCCCCACCTGGTGCAGGACCTGGACGCCGGAGCCGAGCAGGTAGCTGATGTGCCGTCGCACGAAGTCGTTCAATCCGCGCGCCCCCTGGCTTCCGCCGAGCACGACGAGCAGCGGCCGGTCCGCGCGGAAACCGAGCTCGTCCTTCGCGATCGTGCGGGCGGCGTCGCCGTCCTCCGGCGCGAGGAAACGCGGAGCGATCGGCGGACCGACGAGCTGGTGCTTCTCGCCCTCGCGCTCGGGCGGCAGCGTCTCGCGCCAGGCGTGCAGAACGCGCGCGGCCAGCGGTCCCAGGGTGCGGGTCGCCTTGCCGGCCGTCGCGTTGATCTCGAGCAGGACGACGGGGATCCGGAGGCTGCGCGCTGCGAGCGCCGCGGGTGCCGTCGTGAAGCCGCCGAGGCCGAGCAGGACCTGCGAGCGGTGGCGCACCAGCGCCCGCCGCGCGCGCACGAACGCCGGCAGCAGGCGCGAGCCGAGGCGGCGAAGGGTCGGAGCGCCGCCGCCGGGGGGCTCGATCGGGAGCACGACGCGCTCCAACGAGCCGACGACCGGATGGCGGTCCACCTCGAGCAGACACCGATCCTCCGCGCGGCGCCCGCTGTGGAACCAGAGCAGATCGTCGAGCGCGGCGACGCTGGGATTCGCATTCAGCTCGGCCGAGAGCGAGTCCAGGAGGTGCAGCCCGGGCACGACGTGGCCGCCGGTGCCGCCGCCCGCGACGGCGAGGCGCAGCGGCCGGGCCGGCCGGGGGATCTCGTAGGTGGGCTCGGACACGCGCCGACTCAGCGACTCTCGAACGAGGACGTGACGCTCGCCGCCGGCGACGGCAGTGCGCGCGCCTCGGCGGCGAGTACGCACAGCGCAGGCCGGACGGAAACGGGCGCGGGCTCGGCGGCTGCGACGAGCTCGCCGCCGTCCCGGGCAACGCCACGGAAGGCACCCGCGAGCGCGACGCCCGCCGGAGCGCTCGCCACGGCGTCGAGCGCGGCACAGGAGGCCAGGTCGGCCCGACCCAGCAGCGCGTCCACCGCGCAGCCGATGAAGGGCCGCACGTGCAGGCCGACCAGGCCACTGAGGGCCACGAAGAGTCCGATTCGGAAGTGTCGGGTCATCGAACGTAGGGACGGTCGCCTTTTGTGGCGGCACCGCGCTTCGCCTGGGAAGGGGAGTCGGAACGCGCGAGACGCGGCTCTTCGGCCGCGCCCGTGGAGCGGCGCCTGTTCGCGCCCTCGACCTCGTCGAAGCGCGGGAGCACCAGGGTCTGCCCCTCGCGCACGCGGTCCGGATTCAGGCCGGGATTGAGCTGGACGACCAGCGGGAGGGAGCGCTTGACGGTGCCGTAACGGTCCTCGAGCAGGACCCCGAGCATCTGGCCGCGCTGGACGGTCACCACCGGCCGCCCGTCCGCGCGTGCAGTGCCCGCCTTCGGCGAGCGCACGGTCGGCACGGAGGCCACGGCGTCGTTCGCCTTGCGCGCGGGCAGTTGCAGCTTCATCCCCTCGAAGATCTTGTCGGGGTTCGACAGGCCGTTCAAGCGAACGATCTCGTTCACGAGCGACGCGGTTCCGCACTCGCGCGACGCGATCGTCGACAGCACGTCGCCGGCGCGCACGACGTAGTCGCGCGTCGCGGAGCTCCCGGCGGGTGCGGCGGTGACCGGCGCCGGGACCGGCGCGACGGATTCGCGCGCCGCGGGCGGGTTCACGGTCTCGTCGCGCGAGAGGCGCATGGGCCGACGTTCACCGGCGCCCGACAGCGCCAGGCTGTCGCCCCGCGTCGGGCGCATCGGCTCGCTCGAAACGGGCGCGCGGTCGTCCTCGAACGCCGCACCCTGGCCGTCCCCGATCGAATCGTCCCCGTACGGATCGTCACCGTAGGGGTCTGCGCCGGCCAGGTACGCGTCCCGACCTGCGTCCCGGAGGCCGTCGCGCGGGGCCTGTGCGTGGTCCGCGTACGACTGCCCGCGCGTCGAGACCGGATCGAGGACGGGGACGTCCTCGTCGAGACCGGCCAGCGCGATCGAGCCTGTTTCCGCTGCGAGGCCGCCGCTTGCGGGAGCCGCGTCCCAGGGCCGCGGGTCGGTCGCGCCCGGATCGACGGCGTACGCGCCCGGATCGACGTGCACCGCGTCGTCCCGCGATGCGGCCTGGACCGGATCCTGACCGTCCCCGTCGTCCCAGAAGGCCACGACGGACACGACGACGACGAGGAACAGGAGCGCGATGAATGCGTAGCGTTCTTGTGCGGAGTTCATGAGAGCTGGAGCTCCTCCACGGAGGAGCGTGCGGCGCCGAGAACGAGCCCGACGGCGACGGACGAGGAGAGCAGCGCGCTCCCTCCGTCCGAGAGGAAAGGGAGGGCCATCCCCTTGGGCGGGCTGAGCCCGGTGACGACCTGGAGGTGGATGAGCGCCTGCAGCGCGACCGTCATCGAGAGACCGAAGACGACGAGACCGGAGAACCGGTCTCGCAGGCAGAGAACGAGGCGCAGGGCGTGGTAGACGAACGCGCCGAACAGGAGCACGACGACGGCGACGCCGAACAGACCGAACTCCTCGCCGACCTGGGCCAGCGCGTAGTCGGTCTGCATGTACTGGACGCCGTCGTTGCGGAACCCGCCCTGGGCGAAGCCGACGCCGAAGAGGTCGCCCGACGCCATCGCCTCGGCGGCGCGCGAGACCTGTGAGTTCGTGGCCCCGCCGGTCCAGACGGCGAAGCGCTCCGCGACGTGGCCGAAGACCTGCAGCGCGATCGCGACGGCGAGCAGCGCGCACGCGGCGACCGCGCCGACGTGCTTGGGACGCGCTCCGCCGACGAACAGCGTGACGCCGAAGCTCGCGAGGAACAGCAGCGTGCCGCCGAGGTCCGGCTCGAGGAAGATGAGCGCCGCGGCGCCGATCCCGAGAGCGAGCGAGGGCAGGAAGCCGGTCCGGAGGTCGAGCGACAGCGTCGGGGAGAGCGCGCAGCGCCGCGCGACCCAGAGGACGAGCACGACGCGCGCGATCTCGGACGGCTGCACGGACGGCAGGCCCGGGATCTTGATCCAGCGGTTCGAGCCGTTGATCGAGCGCTCGACGCCCGGCACGAAGCACAGGACGAGAAGGACGAACGAGCCGACGGCCAGCGCCGGGATGAGCGGCTCGATGCGCCGCGGTCCGAGCCCCATCAGCGCGACGAGGATCGCGACGCCGGCGAGCCGGAAACCGACCTGCTCGGTCATCTGCGCGCGGAACGCGTCGGGCGGAAGCGTCGTCGACGCGTGCCCGAGCTGCACCACCATCCCGAAGGCGATGAGGCCGAGGGTGACGAGCAGGATGGCGTTGCGCGGACCCGCGGGGTGCGCGGCGCGCGCGCGGTCCTGCCACGCAGCGGCGGCATCGCGCAGGACCCCGAGGAGCCCCTGGCCCTCGGACGCGCCCGCGCGCGGTTCGGAGGCGCTCTCCCGCGGCGTCGACACCATCAGCGCACCTTCATGAGCGCGAGGCTCGCAACAGCGCAGACGGCGGCGACGATCCACGCCCGCGTCACGACCTTGACCTCGTGCCACGGCGCGGCGCCGGGCCGGAAGATCCCGCCCTTCGTCTGCAGGCCGTGGTGGATCGGAGCCATCGTGAACAGGCGCTTTCCGCCCGTCCGCCGGTACCAGAAGCGCTGGAGCGCGCTCGACCCGAGCTCCGCGAAGAAGACGAAGCCGAGCAGCGGGAGCACGAGCTCCTGCTTGGCGACGAACGCCATCCAGGCGAGCAGCCCCCCCACCGGCAGCGAGCCCGAGTCGCCCATGAAGACGGCCGCCGGGTACGAGTTGTGGTAGAGGAACCCGAGGCACGCACCGACGAGCGCAGCTCCCATCACCGCCATCTCGCCCGCTTCGGGGATGTACGGCAGGTCGAGGTAGAACGTCCAGTCGGAGCGCCCTGTCACGTAGCAGAAGATCGCGAGCGCCGAGCCCGACAGGAGCACGCAGCCCGCGAGGAGCCCGTCCATACCGTCGGTGATGTTCGTCGCGTTCGCCGTGCCGGCGATCACGAGCCAGCCGAACGCCACGAAGCAGAGCGTGCCGACGACGGTCCCACCGAGCGGAATCTCGACGTCCTTCAGGAACGGCGGATGAATGTCGAGCAGCGACGCGCGGCCCGAGGCGTGCGCGTACCAGGCGAAGCCGACGACGACGAAGAGCGTCGCGACGGTTTGCCCGACGAGCTTCGCCTTCGCGCTGAGCCCGCTCGAGCCCTCCACCGCCAGCTTGAGGTAGTCGTCGACGAAGCCGACCGCGCTGAGGCCCACGACGAGCACAAGTCCGAGGACGACCTGCAGGTTCGACAGGTCGCACCAGAGAACGACGCTGATGCAGAGGGCCGCGATCAGGAAGCTGCCCCCCATCGTCGGCGTGCCGTTCTTGCCGGACTCCTCCGCGAGGCGCGCAAGCTCGGCGGCGTCAGTCTTCTGGGTGTTCTCGCCGACGCGCCGGCGCTTCAGCCAGGCGATCGTGGGACCGCCCGCGAACAGCGCGACGAGGAACGCCGTCAGCGCCGCGAGCGCCGCGCGCGCGGAGATCGAGTCGAGGCCGCCGAGGGCGGTCCAACGCTCCACGAGGTCGAAGATCATGCGCCTGCCCCTCCGGCGCCGGCGTGCGCCGCGCTCGCCCCGTGGACCTGCGCGAACCGCTCGTGGAGCCCGTCGACGACGCGCTCGAGCCGAGCCGCGCGGCTGGCCTTGACGAGGATCGTGCCCCTGCGCGCGGCCGCCGCGGCGTCCGCGGCCTCGTCGACGGAGGCCGCGCGCACGACCTCGACGGTTGCGCCCAGCGCTCGCTCGAGCGCGTCGAGGCGCACGTCGACCGGCGCGCCGTCCGGGTCGACGAGCACGGCGCGTTCGATGCCCGCCGCCACGACGTCGAGCCCGAGCTCGGCGTGGAGCCGCTCGGCGTCGTCGCCGAGTTCGCCCATGGGTCCCGCGACGAGCGTCCGCGGCCCGTCCTGGTCGGCGAGCACGCGGACGGCGGCGCGGAACGAGTCCGGGTTCGCGTTGTAGGCGTCGTCGATGACCGTAACTCCGCCGACGCGTCGCGCGGCGAGGCGGTGGGCGGCGGGCTCGAGGCGCTCGAGTCCGTCGAGAGAGGCCTCGGGCGCGAAACCCGCCGCGTCCAGCGCAGCGAGCGCGAGCAGCACGTTCAGAACGGCGTGGCGGCCGAGAAGCGGCACGCGGAGCTCGTGTCCGGAGAGCGCGCCCGCGGCATCACCTCCCACCTCGAAGCGCGTCCCGTCGCCGTCCGATCGGACGTTCCGCGCGATGAGGGACGCCGTCGGGTCCCCGTCGACCGACACGGTGACGAGCCGGGCGCCGTGGGGAACGCGCGCGACGATACGCTCGCGCAGCGGAGTGTCGTGGCCGAGAACGCAGACGGCGCCGGGGACCCCGGCGAGGCTCTCGAAGAGCGCTCCTTTCTCCTGCGCGACCCCCTTCAGCGAGCCGAGGCCCTCGAGGTGCGAGCGTCCGACGCGCGTGAGCACCGCGACGGTCGGCGACGCTACGCCAGCGAGCGACGCGATCTCGCCCGGCGCGTTCGTTCCGATCTCGACGACCACGAGCTCGTCGCGCGGGTCCACGGCGAACAGCGTCCGCGGCACGCCGACGTCGTTGTTGAACGAGGCGCGGCTGGCTGCGACGCGAACGCCGGCCGCCTCGCCGAGCGTTCGGAGCGCGTCCTTGGTCGAGGTCTTGCCGACCGATCCGGTGATGCCGACGACCGGAGCCTGGATGCGCGAGCGCACGAGGCGCGCGATGCCGGCGAGCGCGGCGCGGCCGCTGGGGACCGTGCCGACGGCGACGCCGTGCTCGGCCGCGAGGCGCGCGAGCGCCGCGCGCGTCGCGTCTCCGTCGCGCGCGAGAACCGAGGTCGCCCCGGCCTCCACGGCCCGCTGCGCGAACGAGGCACCGTCGAAGTTCGGGCCCTCGAGCCCGACGAAGAGCGCGCCGCGCTCGAGCTCGCGCGTGTCGGTCGAGATCGACGTCACGCGGCGGTGCTCGCCGCCGACCGGCGCACGCTCACACCAGAGCACGCCCGCGGCGTCGAAGGCTGCGGAGAGGGACATCGGGATCATCGCGTCGCACCTCTTCGTGCGGTCGCACGGCCGCGCAGCGCCTCGACCGCGACAACCCGGTCGTCGAACGGCACGGCACCCTGCGGCCCGACCTGGGTGTTCTCGTGCCCCTTGCCCGCGACAAGGACAACGTCGCCCGGTCGCGCGAGGTCGAGCGCGCGCTCGATCGCGCGCCTGCGGTCCGTCTCGACGAGGCGACGTCCGCCGACCGCGTCGACGCCAAGAACGACCTCGTGCGCGATGTCGCCGGGATCCTCGCTGCGCGGGTTGTCGCTCGTCACGATCGAGACGTCTGCGAGCCGGCCCGCGGCCTCCCCCATCGGAAAGCGCTTCCCGCGGTCGCGGTCGCCGCCGCAGCCAAATACGCAGAGGATGCGACCGCGCGCGGACCGGGAGGCAGCAGCGCCGAAACGTGCAGCGCCGCGCGCGTCGAGCTCTTCGCGCAGAGTGCCCAGCGCACGGACGAGCGCGTCGGGCGTGTGGGCGTAGTCGACGTAGACGTCGGGGCCGCCGGAGCGTCCGAGCACCCGCTCGAGCCGCCCGGGCGGCGGCGTCAGGACCTCGAGTGCCTGCGCGATCGCGTCGTCGGTCGCGCCGAGCGCCCGCGCGAGACCGATCGCGACGAGGGTGTTCTCGACGTTGAAGCGACCGGCGAGCGGGATCGCGACGCGCCGCGCGCCGCCGCCGAGCCCCTCCAGCCGGAACGACGTTCCGTCCTCGGTCCGCGCGAGATCCGCGGCGACGAGATCGGCATCCGCGTCGACGCGCGCGCGGACGACCCGCGCGCCGACCGCCGCAGCGCGCGCGGCCATCTCGTCCGAGGCCGCGTCCGAGCCGTGCACGACGGCGACGCCGCCGGGCACGAGGTGGTCCCAGAGCCGCGCCTTCGCGGCGAGGTACCGCCGAAGCGTGCCGTGGTAGTCGAGGTGGTCACGCGACAGGTTCGTGAAGCCCGCGGCGGCGAGCTGCGTGCCGGCGAGGCGCTCCTGATCGAGCGCGTGGGAGCTGGCCTCGAAGACGAGCGACGTCCCGCCCCCGGCCCGATGGCGGCCGAAGAGGTCCTGCAGCGCGGGCGCGTCGGGCGTCGTGTGCGTCGTCCCGAGGCTCAGCGGCCCGCGCGGGCCCAGGATGCGGTGACCGGATGTGCCGAGGAGACCCGCCGCGATGCTGCTGCGCACGAGCAGCCCGTGGGTCAGGTGGCAGACGGACGTCTTGCCGTTGGTGCCCGTGACCGCGGCGAGGCGGAGCGTGCCGCTGGGGTCTCCGGCCAGCGTCGACGCCGCCCGTCCTGCGGTGCGGCGGGGTGCCGGGTGCACCCACGCGACGCCGGGGCCGGCGGACTCGGGCAGTCCGCCCGAACGTCCGAGCGCGGCGACGCAGCGCTCGCGCAGCCCGAGGAGCGGTCGGTCGGCGGGAACGAGCACGGCCGACGCGCCGCGCGCGAGCGCGTCCGGCACGTACTGGAGGCCGTCGGCGCGGAGGCCGCGCAGCGCCGCGAACAGATCGCCGCGGCGGACGTCGCTGGACGAAAGCGTGAGCCGGACCGGCGCGGACCTGAGCTCGGCCGAGCCGCGCCGCAACGGGCGAATGACAGAACCGCCGTCGGTGTGCGCGGCGCCCGGCCGGTCGAGTCCGAGGCTGAACGCGACGCCGCCGTGGGCGGCGATCAGGTCGTCGAGAGCCGGGAAGCTCATCGTTCCTCCCCGGTCCGGTCCTCGCGCATCGCCCGCGCGGGCGCCCACGGCCGGCCCTCGTCGAGCCAGCGCGCGTCGTACGCGCCGGAGTTGCCGGTTCCCGCGCGCGACGCGGTGAACAGCACGGGCCCGCGCGCGGCGGGGCGCGGCGCCTCCGCGGGCGCGTCGTCCTCGGACTCGTCGGCGCGCTCGCGCGACAGGCCGAAGGCCTGGCGCAGCACGGCGATCGCCGTCGGGCCGGACACGCGCGAGCCGAAGCGCTCGGATCCGGCGGGGTCCTCGGCGACGACGAGCACCATCAGGTGCCGCTCGACGCCGTCGACCGTGCACTTCGCCGACGCCATCATCGACGACGTGTAGCAGCTGCCCCGGCTGTGCGGGCGGGGCTCGGCCAGGAGCGCCGCGCGCGTGAGCTGCTCGCGCAGGCGGTTGCCCAGCGCGTGCTCGGCCAGCGCCTCGAGCTCGACGTGCGCGCAGACCTCGGTCGGCACCTTCTCGGTCGTACCCGTTTTCGTTCCGATCCACGAGAACTCGGGGTGCTGCTCGCGCCGCGCGACGCGGTCGCCCGTGCCCGTCTCGGCGCCGAGCGCGAGCATCGCGCGGACGTCGGCGCACGCGCGCTCGGACAGCACGCGCACGGGCGACTGCGCGGGCAGCGCGTGCACCTCGCCATCCCGCTCGATGGAGGAGAGGAGCCGGAGCGGGCGGCGCTCACCGCCGCGCAGGATCGTCGCGAGGGCGCCCGCGTGCTGCCAGAGCGTCACGGTCAGCTCGTGACCGAACGCGACCGACGCGTGCGTGTAGATCCGGCTCCACGTCCCACGGTCGAGCGGCGGCAGCGTGCCGGGCCGCTCCGGGCCGAGGCCCGCGCCGGGGCGTTCGCCGTAGCCGAGCGCGCGCAGCCGCCGCTCGAGGTCCGCGGCCGCGAATCGGTGCGCGACCTGGATGAGCACGGCGTTGCAGGACTGGGCGAGTCCCTCCGCGGCGCTGATCTCGCCCGCGGTCGGCGCGCCGTCGGCCTCCTCGACGAGGCGGTACGCGCGCCCCTCGCGCAGCTCGATGCCGCGGGGCGCGTAGGTCGGGAACATGTCACCGGGCCGCACGTGCCCCGCGTCGAGCGCCTGGGCCATCACGACGGCCTTGAACGTCGAACCCGGCGTGAACTGGTGCAGGAGCGGCGCGTAGCCCGAGTAGCCGTAGAGCGAGCGCGCGTCGAGGGCGAGGACGTCGCCCGTGGGCACGTCGACGACGATGCCCATGGCGAGCGCGGGCACGTGCTCGTCGAGGAGCGCGCCGAGCTCCGCGTGCAGGACCTCCTGCAGGCGCGCGTCGAGGGTCGAGCGGACGATCGGCTCCCCCGAGCCCTCGCGCGCGCCGTGGAAGTAGTTGGGCACGGGGCCGTCGTGCTCGCGGCGCCGGTCGCGGGCGACGTGCCGCACGCGCCGGTCGTAGCGCCGCCCGAAGATGCGCTGCGCGAGCGGGGCCCAGGCGCCGTCCTCGAGCTGGGTCTGGCAAAGGAGCTCGATCCCGCTCCACGGGCGGCGCTCGACGACGAGCGCCTCGCGGTACGCGCCGAACGGGTCCTCGGACTCGTCCCACGAGAACACGTGCGGTCGTGCGACGAGGTCGCGTCGCGCGCGGGCGTCGGCGCGCTCGACGTCGAGGTGCCCCCAGTGCCCGAGCAGCGTGAATGCGTCGTCGGCGCCCGCCACCGCGAGGTCGTCGAGGGCGCCCGCCGCGTCCTCCCCGTGTGCGCGCGGCGCGACGGCCAGCCCACCGGGCCGGGTCGGGTGCCGGCGCTCGATGCGCGGGAGGAGCCGGATCTGATAGGGCGAGACCGCCTCGGACGCCATCAGCGCCTCGATGCGGTGCGCGGTCTCGGGATCCACCGCGCGCGCGAGCACGCGGAAGCGCGTCGGCACGAGCTCGGCCCAGATCGCGTCCGCGAGCTTCTCGTCGGCGTCGGTCGGCGCGAGGCGCGCGAGCTCGGCGCGCTCCGAGTCCGTGAGGACGGCGCGCGCGCGCTCGGGCCCCACGAGCTCGAGCAGGTCGAACAGCAGGCGGCGGGTCCAGCGGTCGGGCGGCGCGGTGCGCTTCTGGCCGCGTGCGTTCTCCCACTCGCCGAAGCGGTCGACGCGCGCCGGCCGCCCGAGCGCCTGGACGGGGTCCATCGCGAGCGAGTAGCGCGGCGTCGCGCCGTCGGGGGACGTCCGCACGAGACCCAGTCCGCGGATCGGACCGCGCGCGGGTCCGTCGGGCTCGCCGTCGTCCGTGGCCTCGTCCGCGCCGGGCAGCACGCCGCGGTCGAGCCACGAACGTACGCGTTCGGCCTGCGCGACGTCGAAGTCCAGGAGCCGGGGCGCCACGGGTACGAGGCGCCCGGGCAGCGGCCCATGGGTGAACGTCTCGGGCAGCGTGCGGCGCAGGATCTCGCGCGGGTCCCCGAGGAGCTCCGCGTCCTCGCGGCTCGTTCGCGCCTCGCGAAGCACGTCGGCGAGCTTCTGCGCCATGCGCTCGGGCGTGTGCGAACGCCAGAGCGCGCGGGGCGAGACGGTGACGTCGAAACACTCGACGCTGAGCGCGAGCGCGCGGCCGTCGCGGTCGACGATGTCGAAGCCCCCGACGGGCGCCTCGATCGTCGCCGTCGGCTCGGGCTGCTCGCCGGCGCGCGCGACGTGGATCCAGGTGGCGCGACCGACCACGACGGCGAGCACGAGCGCGAAGCCGACGAAGATCGCCCCGGGACGCAGCCCCGACGCAGCCTCCGGCAGCACCACGGAAGAGGCGCGCGGGAAGGGCACACCCTCCTCGCGACGCTCCCCTTTGCCCGGTCGCTCGAGCCCCCCCATCGCCTGGTTCGCGCACCTTGCGTGCGCTGCCCCCCTCCCCGGGGCGACTCGTACTAGGTCCACCTCGGCCCACGAACCCCACCGCCGGGCGAGCCCACGTCGGCCTGCCTACCGGAAGGACGGCCCGCCGTGCGGAGCGGGCCCCGGAGGGCGTCGGCCTGTGGGACGCCCGGCACCGCGGAGCGCGGCCGGTCGTCGTTCATGTGTGCGGTGCGGAGCCGTGGTGCGCTCGGGTGCGGCCGAGCGCGGGGCTCCTATCTCTCAACGGCGGACACGAAGTGTTCTCATGCCGCGCGCCCGAGTCTGTTCCGTTGCGAGGTCGAATTCAAACCTTCTGAGCTCGGGTTTGATTCCGCTCGTGCGGCGCGCGTTCCACTCGGCGGCCACCGCGAGCTCGTCGAGCTCGGCCGCCTCGCGGAAGTTCTGGGACTGGAGGGCGGCGACGTGCGCGGCCAGACCGAGGGCCGAAGCCGAAAGCAGGAGAGCGAGCCCGGTGCGGACGGTCGAAGTCATGCCTTCGGCTCCAGCTTCTCGGCGACGCGCAGCTTCGCGGAGCGCGCGCGCGGGTTGGTGCGGACCTCTTTGTGGCTGGCCTCGACGGGGCGCTTGGTCAGGACCGACCAGCCCCCGCGGCGGGCTCCGTCGGCGAGGAAGCGCTTGACCACGCCGTCCTCGCCGCTGTGGAAGGAGATGGCGAGCAGACGCCCCGCGGGCGCGAGGTGCTCCTCGGCGGCCCGGAGCCCTGCCTCGAGCTCCTCGGCCTCTTCGTTGACCGCCCGCCGGAGCGCCTGGAAGACCCGCGTGGCGGGGTGGATCGCGCCCTTGCGGCCGCCGCCCGGGGCCGCGCCGCCGGGCCGTCCGAGGCTGATGGCGACGACCTCGGAGAGGCCGCGCGTCCGGCGGAACGGCGTGCGCCGACGGGCCTCGACGATGGCGCGTGCGACCTTGCGCGCGCCGCGCTCACCGCCCTCGTGGAAGAAGAGATCGGCGAGGTCGCTCTCGTCCCAGCGGTTGACGATGTCCGCCGCGGTGCGGGTGCGACGCGGGTCCATCCTCATATCGAGGGGACCGTCCCAAGCGAACGAGAAGCCGCGCTCGGGGCGGTCCAGCTGCAGGGAGCTGGCGCCGAGATCCATGAGGATCGCCAGCGGCCGTTCGCCGATCTCGGCGAGGAGCGCGTCGAGTTCCGACATGCGAGCATGCTCGGTCCGGACGCGGTCTTGAAAGGGCCCGAGGCGCTCCCGCGCGATGGACAGGATCTCGGGATCCTGATCCACCCCTAGGAGGCGAAGACGCGGGAAGCGCCCGAGCAGAAGAGCCGAGTGCCCCCCGGCACCCAGCGTTACGTCCACGAGGAGGCCGTCGAGTTCTTCCGCTGCGCGTCCACCCCCCAGCAGACGCGCAACCTCTTCGGCCAGGACGGGGACGTGTACGGGACCGTCGCTGCTTGCGGGGTCGGTCATGGCGGTCAGCACGCTCCGGGGGTGCGTGGCCTGGCGCGCGCGGAGTTCCCGCGCTGCGCCCGCGGTAGGCTCAGACGAGGGACGCGTCGCCATAGCGCTCCTCCCACGTTGCCTTGGGCCAGATCTCGAGGCGCGAGTCCATGCCCACGACCATCGCGTCGCCCTCGATGCCCACCTTCTTCCGCAGCGCGTCCGGCAGCGTGAGCCGCCCGGACTTGTCGAGGGAGAAGTTGGTCACCCAGCGGTACAGCGCGCGCTGCTTGTCGCGGTGCTCCGGCGAGCTGCCGGCCTCGGGCGTCACGAACTCTGCGAGCTCGCGGTCGAAGCCGTCGTCGTTCACCACCCAGATGCAGTCCTGCCGCGTCGGCTCGAGCAGGAGCACGCCCGCGGGGCGGCCCGACTCGTCGACGTCGAGGCTGGGATGGTGGGTCTTGGGAAGGGACATACGGCCGCCGGGGTCCACGGAGTGGCTGGTCTCGCCGAGGAATCGCTTGCGTCGCTGGCCAGGACTCACGCCCTGCCCCCGCGCACCAACCGATGCCTCTGCTTGCCAATCCGTGCCACTGGCTCACTTCACGTCCCGCCGGGCATGTCGGCAAGGGCACGGGCCGAAAAAGCCTATGTAGCTGGTGGGCAGGTACTTATGCGTGGCGCCCGGCACCCGGCAGCACCTACGACATGGGGTAGGCCAAGGCCTCCGGCGGGACTCGACACACAAGATCTTGGGGGTACCCGCCTCCGGAGACGGATCGCCTGCGCCGTGCTCATGCTCCCGCGGCTCGGTGCGAGCGCCTTGCCGATCCATGCCGGGGCCCGCTGCCCGGCGCAGGGCTGGGCTCCCACCGTGTGGCAACGGTCCCCTAGCGCGTGGGCCGCCCGAGCCCAGCGGTGCTGACCCATCGGCGGAGCGGGTCGCCTCCGCGGCGCGGGGTCTCCGGCGGCGATGGGCGCTGGAGAACAGCAGATGCCTGAAAGGGTCCGGTCGGATGCTGCGACCGACGCCGAAAACGGCACCCGCGCGACCTAGGCTCGACCTGCCCACACAGGGCGGGCTCCGTTCCCGCGCGGCGCCGCGCGCCAACCCTTCGTGCCAGCCCTGCGCCGTCCGCCATCCGCCTGGAACGCCCAGCGGCCGGAGCGGTCGCGCCCGGTGGCCACACGATTTCCGTCCGGCACTGCGACCTGCGGAAGGCGCCGGAGGTCCCCCTGGGTGGGCGGGGGTTGTGGATGGGCGAGCGGCGGCGCGGATCCCTTCGGAGCTTCCGCGGAGTGCCCTCCAGATCTCGCCCGCTAGACCTCGTCCGCGTCAGGCTCGGCGTCGACCGCCGCGGGGTCATCCGTTCCTTCGAGGGACTCTGCGACGGCGGTCGCCCCGGCTTCAGCGAGCGGCTCCACGTCGGTCGTACCCTCGAGCGCGTCCTCGTCCTCCGCCTCGAGGCGGATGCCCTCGGGACCCTCGGCCCCGTCGAACACGGCCTGGAGCTGGTGGCGCAGCTCCTCCAGCCGCTCGGGCTCGAAGTCGTAGACGTACACGGTGTAGCGATGATCGTCGCGCGGGCGCTTGACGAGGAACGACTCCTCCCCGTTCTCGCGCAGCACCTTCTCGACCTTCACGCGGCGTTTGCGCATCAGGAGCAGGCACAGCACGTAGCGCAGCTCGCGCACCTCGCGGCTCGCGTGGCCCTCGAGGCTCAGGAACAGCCGGTCGAGCGAGTCGAGGTCGAGCTGGACGGTTTTCTTGGGCTCGACGTGGTGGCGCGTGTACCAGAAGAGCAGCGGCTCCTCGGCGTCGTCGTCCTCCGCGTCGATCCGGCGGCGCTCCTCCTTCCAGGCGTCGAGCGACAGGTCGACGCGCACGAGCGCGCCCTCCTCCACGCGGAGGAAGGAGGCGTGCCGCTCGCCGTCCTCGAACGGCCGCTCGGTCGCCGCGCACTGGCCCGCGCGGCGCGAGATCTGCCAGGTGGTCCCCATGGGGCCGAGCTTAACGGAGGCCGGCCGCGGGACCGAGCACGGTCCCGCGGCCGGGCGCCCTTCGGGGACTCTCCTCAGAAGCTGCTCCCCAGCGGCTCGGTCCAGTACCCGATCACGGTCAGCGGCCGGGCGGCCGGTGCTCCCTCCAGGGGCTCGTTCGTCGCGGGGTCCGCCGGGCGCTGCCACTGGTAGACGCAGAGGCCCCAGCGGTACTGCCACTCGAGGAAGTCGACGACCCCGCCGACGGTCCCGCCGTACTCGGTCTCCTCGCTCGTCGTCACGGAGTAGGTCTCGCCCCCGGTCGCCCCCACGCTCGCGCCGACCGTCACGCCGCCCGCCTTGAACTCGACCTCCGCGGTGACGGACTGCTCGCGCTGCGTCTCGGTCGTCGCCTGCGTGCTCAGCGCGATGCTGAGGCCCGACGAGCTCGTGGCGCCCTGGGCGACCGTCATGCGGGTCGGATTGGCCCAGCCGACGTTGTCCTGCACGCGCTGCTCGAGCGTGGCCCGCGCGGGGTAGCTCGCGACGTCACCGACGGTGTGGGACAGGAGCGCGGGGTCGATGCGCTGCCCGGGCTCGACGGTCTGGTTGTAGAAGTCGGTCGTCCACAGGTACTCGGACGCCCCGAGCGGGACGTCGAGCGTGATGTAGCCACCGACGATTCCGGGCTCGTTGGCCGCGAGGACCTCGTACTCGTGGCTCCGGTAGAGAAGCGCCTGGAAGTGCAGGAGGTCCGCGTCCGCGCCGGCCGAGTAGACGGTCGAGAAGGTCGTCGTGCTCTCTTGCGTATCGGTCCGTGCGAGCGCGCCCGAAACGGACGCGCGTGCGGACGCACCGAAGAAGTCGGTCATGTCGCTGACCTCGTAGCCGAGCGAAGCCGACCACGTGACCTGTGCGGTCACGCCGAACGACTGCGTGCTGCTGTCGCTCTGTGCGAACGACGTCGACGTCGCGCCGTAGTTCTGCGCGATACCCGTCTGCGTCGGGGCCGCCGTCAGGAGCGCGATCGGCACCGGGTCGCTCACGCTGAGCTGGCTGCGCCCGGTCGTGCGCACCACGAGCCCGTCGGCGTCGAGGTCACCCGTCACGACGATCGGCCGATGGCCGAACGCGCCGTCGTCGAAGAGGAGGTCGTACTGCCTCTCCGCGCCGAAGTGCAGCGCGAGCGAGTCGCCGCTCTCCATCCAGCAGGGGGCCATGCGCTGGAAGATGCCCCCCGTGTTGCGTCCAAGCGCAAAGGAGAGCTCTTCCTTGCCGTCCGCATCCGTGTCGCCGGACTGGATCCCCGCGCTGGCGAAGCCGAACCAGTAGTCGGACGTCGAGAGCCCCGTCGGGACCGAGACGTGGCCGTAGCTCGTCGTGTCTCCATCCCACTCGAAGAGGTGCACCGCGTACTGCCCCCCGTCGGGCGTCAGGTACGCGATCTCGTCGACGCCGTCCCCAAAGCGGTCCACGCTTGTGACCGCTTGGACGTAGGTGTTGGCGAAGCCTCCGCGGCTCGGAATCGAGAACGTGCCCACGCTGCCCCCGACCCGTTCCATGCTCGAGGCGGAGCTGTACTTGTAGAGATCGAGCCGGACGCCGCTCGTGCTCGCGCTTCCCTGGAAGCCCCCCGACCATCCGCGCGTTGCGACAGCGGCCACTTCATCGCCAGGGAGTCCGTCGAAGTTGCCCACGGCGAACTTGAAGGACCTGGCGTCGGATCCGCTGCTGCGACCGACCCAGTCGTTCGACATCGCGAGGCTCTGCGCCCCGCGACTCCCGAGGAACACGCGGAAGGAGTAGAGGTAGTCCGCGGCGGTCGTGCCGAGCAGCAGGAGCACGATGTCATCGACCGAATCCGCGTTGAAGTCTCCCACGAGCGGGGTCATCCGCACGTGAGCCGCAGACCGAACTGTCTCGAGCATCGGCCCGAGCCCTGCCGCCGGATCGTCCAGCACCTCCATCACGGAGACGGGCGCACTGCTTGACGGGCGACCCGCCATGAGCACGATCTCGTCGCGTCCGTCCTCGTCGAAGTCGCCCGTCTCGACGTCGACGGTGACGATCCGTGACAGCGCAGGGATCGAGCGCTCGCCGATGACGGTCCACGAGACCGCTCCCGCCGGGTCGAGCTCGCCGAGGTGGAGGACGAGGCCGCTGAAAGCGGCGTTGAGGCTGACCCCGATGAGCTCGTCGGCCGCGTCCGCGTCGAACTGCCCGCTGGCAACGTCGATGAAGCCGGGGCCCGCCGCGAGGTCGTCGACCGTCGACGGCAGAACGCCGTAGCCGGCACCTTCGTCGTCTGCGACGAAGCTCGGAACGACGTACCGCGGCTGCGCCGTCATGTACGACGCGTTCGTCTGCCCCATGGCGAAGAACGTCTCGCCGCGGGCGGCGAGTGTGATCTCGTCGCGACCGAGCGGGTGCGGCGGCAGCGGCACCTGGACGCCCTGGAAGTCGTCGAGCGTCAGCGTGCCTTGGTTCACGCCCTGGGTGAAGCTCGCGAGCGGCGCGCCCTCGGGCGGAGTGCCCGCGGGCGCGGACGGCGCGCAGGAGGACGCCGCGAGCGCGGCGAGAAGGGCGGTTCCGCCGAGGTCGGCGGGACGAAAGGCGGGACGGTTGGCGCGGATGGGGAGCATGGCGAGGAGGGTCGAGGGGTTCACGCCCGCCCCTGCGGAGGCGCCGCTCCGGGCCCGCAGTGATTTCGCGCGATTCGCGCGGGGGCCCCTTGGAAGAACCCGCTGGAGGGCCCCACTCCGGCCGAAGAGCGGCCCTCAGGCCCGGTCTTGGCGGAGCGCCCGGGCCTCTTCCGTCGCTTCGATCACCGAGTCGAACATCGCGTCCCACGTGGGGAAGGCCGCGGAGGGCGCCGGTGCCGGCTCCGGCTCCGCCGCATCGAGGCCGACCTCCGCCACGAGCGCGTCGGCCAGCGCTGCCGCGTCCCCGGCCGCGAACGTGCGGCCGCCGATGCCCTCCCCCAGGAGCTCGGCCATGCCTCCGAGGTCACTGGCGACGACGCGCAGGCCCGCCGCGTAGGCCTCGACGATCACGAGCGGCCGCACCTCGAGCCAGAGGCTCGGAACGACGAGGACGTCGGCCGCGCCGAGCGCCCGCGCGACACCGGCGCGATCGAGCCTGGGTCCGAGCGTCGCGCCCACCGCCGCCGCCTGCTCCCGCAGCCCTTCGACGTAGGCGGGGTCCGTGTCCGCAGGCCCGTGCAGCGTGAGCGACGACCGCGCCCGCGCGGCCGCGTCGAGGGTTGCGAACGCGTCCAGCAGGACGTGCGCCCCCTTGTGCGGCACGAGCGTTCCGAGGAACAGGAAGCGCGTGCGGCCGTCGGGATCGCGAACGCGCTCGACGCCCGCGCCGAGCGCGTCCCAGTCGAGGCCGGTCGGAACGACCCGCAGCCGCTCGGCGTCGAGCCCGTGCGCCTCGAACCACGGTGCCTGGAAGCGCGACGGGAGGAGGACGAGATCGACGTGCGCGCTCACCGCCTCGAGCAGCGCTCGGTTGCGCTCCATGACGGCGCTCTCGAAGCCCGCCGCCAACTGCGCGTCGGGCGCGGCGAACGCAGGCGCCGCGGCGCGCGCCGCGCTCGCTCCCCGGCGGTGGCGCCGCGCGAGCGGCCCCGAGAGATCGAGGCCGGTGGCGCTCCGGAGCAGCGCGAGCCCCTTGCCGACGCGCCGCGCCGCGTCGGGCTGGCGCCAGTCGAGACTCGGGAGGCACGTGCCGCAGCGCGCGGGATCGACCCGGTCGCAGCGCGAGCCGTCCGCGTGCCGGAGCTGCCCGAAGCGCGCGCAGCCGAGCCAGAAGTCGTGCAGCGTGTAGAGGACGGCGACGCCCCGGCGCGCGCACTCTTCGAGCAGCCCGACGGACTGGTACATGAGGTGGTGCACGTGGACCGCGTCGGGGCGGAACGCGTCCAGGAGCTCACCGAAGGCGCCGTGTTTGCGCGCATCGTCCCAGGTGCCGCGGAAGTCCGTCCCGTAGAGGTTCTCGACGACGGCGTGCACCGGCACGCCGTCGCGCTCGGACCGCACCACGGTCGCCTCGCGCCGCGCGACGTCCTTGGCCGCCGTCCACACGCAGACCTCGTGCCCGCGCTGCAGCGCGAGCGCGCAGAGCCGCGCGATGTACGTCTCCACCCCCGCCGTTCCGTCCGGCGGGTAGCGGTGCGTGACGAAGAGGAGCCGCAAGCGGGCGCTCGGACGCTACTCGCCGGCGGGGGCGGGCGCGGCGGCGCCCTCGAGCTTCGCCTTGAGGTTTGCGAGGCCCTTCTCGTAGTCGGCGCCGATCATCCCGTCCATCATCAGACCGAACCACCGCTCGTACGGCATGCCGCCGAAGTCGCCGGACATGTCCCAGCGCACGTTCGTCGACCCCGTACCCGTCGGCTCGAAGTAGAAGCTGGTCGTGACCGGGTCCTGCTCGCCGAAGACGAGCGAGCAGGTCGTGCGCTCCGGCGTGACGGCGGTGATCTCGATGACACCGTCGCCCTCGTCGCCGGTCCAGGCCATCTTGTGGCCGACGGCGCCCGGCTCGCCCGTGATCGTGCGCTTCATCGTCGCGTCGTACTCGAGGTTCCACGGCGTCCACGACTCCCAGGTGTTGAAGTCGTTGACCTCGGCCGCGATCGAAGCGGGCTCGGCCGCGATCGTCGTCGCGCGCTCTGCGGCGAAGGAGCTCGAGAGGAAGACGCTCGGCACGACGAAGCCGAGCACGATGACGAGGACCAGGACGATGCCGATGAACTTGGCCATGGGAGAATCGGGGTCGTGCGAGCGTCAGCCCGCTGGCGGGGAAGGGATCGCGCGGGGCGGGCCGAAGAACGGGGCCGACGCGCGTGGATCAGAACACGAGCCAGCGGCAGATCGCCCACCAGCCGCGCAGTGCGCCGTCGAGCATACGCGCACCGAGGCCCTTCGAGGCCGCGAGGTTCGGGCTCAGCGTCAGCGGACCGCCGACGAGCAGCGCGCGGTCCCCGACCGTCCGCCGGCGCTGGATGTGCTTGCGCTTGCGCCAGGCCTCCTTGAAGCCGCGGAAGAACGCGACCTTGCCCTTCAGCCAGTGACCGGCATTGCCCCCCTTCAGCGCGAAGAGGAACCACGCGGCCTCGTACACGAGGAGCCCCGGAAGCGAGACGAGGAGCGTCCACAGCCGGAAGCACTTGACCATGTACAGCCAGCGGTTGCGCGAGTGGAAGAACACGCGCCGCCCGGGGTAGTCGGAGTCGTCCCGGAAGCTGATGCCGGGCGTGCCGGCATCGTGCTGGACGACCGCGTCGTTGATCTTGAGGATGCGCTTGCCCGCGAGGCGCAGGCGGTGCGACAGATCCAGGTCCTCGAAGAGGATGAAGAACACCTCGTCGAAGCCGCCCGCCTGGATCACCTCGGCCTTGTCGACGAGCAGCGCGAGCGAGATCGCAACGTCGATCTCCTCGACCGGCGGCGGGTCCGCGGGGCGCTCGGCCCCGAAGTTGTGGAGGCTGATGAGCCCCGCGTAGTGCAGGTCGCCGCCGTCGTAGTGGATGCGCGCGTTGTCCGCCTTGTAGACGCTGCGCGGCTGCGCCATGACGGCGTCGGGGTCGGCGGACATCGCCGCGACGAGCCGCTCGAGCGTGTCGGGCGCGAGGATCACGTCGTTGTCGACGAGCAGCACGAAGCGGTACTTCGCCGCGCGCATCCCGACGTTGCGCGCCGTGCACGCCCCGACGTTCGTCGGCATGCGCACGATCTCGACGCCGCGAAAGTGTGTGTTGAGCACGTTGAGGCTGCCGTCCGTGCTCGCGTTCTCGACGACGAGGACCTCGTCCGGCGCGTGTGTCTGCGCCTCGATCGAGCGCAGGCACGGTTCGAGGTAGTCCTCGCCCTGGTAGTTGACGACGACGACCGAGATCGGTCCGAGAACGCGCGCCCCTTCGGCGGCCGGCGACGGTTCGGCCGCCGTGGACTGGGGCGCCGTGGACTGGGCCGCGGTGGACTGGGCCGCGGACTCGGTGGAGGGGACGCTCATCGGTTCCGGCCCCTCATTCGATCGGCAGCTCGAAGTCGGGCGCGCGCACGGGCTCGCGCCGCTTCAGGCAGTAAGGAACGTTGTAGAGCACGCTGAACGCGGCCTTGGTGAGCACCCACCACGCGCCCTTCGTGTTCTTGATCGACTTGCCGATGCCGATCGTGCCGACGGCAACGTTGATCTCGCCCGACTCCTCCTTCTTGGAGCTGCGGAACAGCACCTTCGTGAGGATCAGGAAGGGCAGCTTGAGGAGGTCCTTCGCCGGCGCGTACTTCAGCATCCCGAGCCACGCGTTGCGCGCGTGGTAGAAGAGGCTGCGCTTGCCCATCTGGACGCCGAAGGGCGTGCGGTGCCACGTCTCCGCGCCGGGGAACTGCAGCACGCGGTAGCCGATGTTCAGGAGGCGGCAGGTCAGGTCGCGCTCGTTGCCGTAGATGAAGAGCCGCTCGTCGTAGCCGCCCGCCTCGTCGAGCGCCTTCTTCTTCGCGAGGCTCGCGCACCCGCGGAACGTGCTCATGTAGCGCTCGGTGTTGACCGCCTCGGAGTCCCGGTAGCTGTCCGGCATGCCCGGCTCGACGACCTTCGTGGACACGACCGCAGTCGTCTCGGGCTCGTCCCCCATCCGCGCGAGCGTCCGCTCGAGCCACCAGGGCGTCAGCACCACGTCATCGTCGAGGATCGCGACCGTGTCGGTCAGCGCCGTCGAGAAGCCGACGTTGAACGTCTCGCACGCGCCGTAGTCGCTGTTCGGCATGACGACCAGACGGACCTCCGGGAAGTCCGCGCGGATCATCTCGGGCGTCCCGTCCTTCGAGTGGTTGTCGACGACCACGACGTCGTCGAACGGCCGCGTCTGCGCGCGGATCCCGAGGAGGTTTGCGCGCACGTCCTCGCGCTTGTTCCAGGCGGAGATCACCGCCGTCGCGGTCGGCTCGCCCTGGCGCGCGGCGCGGGCTTCCCGCGCGAGCGCGCGCCAGGCGTCGGCGGCGGGTGCGAAGTCCCCCTCCCCGAAGGCGAGCTCCACGGAGCGCACGCTCGCCGCGGACGCAACGGCGAACGCGGCCGCGCGGCAGTCGTCCTCGCCGTCGGACGAGGGCGCAATGACCCGCGCGATCTCGCCCTCGTCCAGGAGGTCCCCGATGCGCTCGATCAAACCGTGGGAGCGCCCGAGCGCACCGGGCTCGAAGCCCCACCCGGCGTCGTCGCCGGAGCCGCCCTCGGGCGCGAAAAGGGTCACGACCCGATCCGCGGCCGCGGGCACGGGGTCGGACGGGAGCAGCCGCACGCAGAGGGTGGCGGTGGCTCCGGAAGGGGGCGCGGGATCGGCGGGGGGTCGGCTCGAACCAGTCTGGGTCACGTCGGGCGGCCGGGCTGGGGTCACGGCGGGGCGCGGGGCCGCGAAGCCTACCCGTGCGACGGGCGGCGTGCCGCGCCCGACAGCGCGAGGTTTCCCCGGGGGCCCGGCGAGCGGCACCGCGGGGCCCCGAGGACGGCGCGCGGACCCGGCCCGGCCCGGCGCGCGCCGGTCAGGCCGTCTGGGCGAGCCGGTGCCAGTCGGATTCGAGCGCGCCGTCCTCGAGGAGCACGAGCCGCGCCCGCGCAGGTCCCTCGAGCCCGCACGCTGCGGCACCGGAGGCGACGACGGCGCGACCGGTCTCGAGCAGGCCGTCCACGAAGGCGCTCCCACCCAGGGGACGATCGTGGGACACGAGCACGACCCCCGCGCCCGGGAGCGCGCGCTCGAACGTGGCCCGGTCGCGCGCCACCTCGTCGGCGCTCGAGAGGGGGCTCTCGTCGATGCGGCAGTCGAGGACGCCGCCCGCGCCCGCCGCGGGCGCGAACGCGGGCCGAGGCGCGACGATCCGGACGGCGCTCGCGTCCGCGAAGGCGCGACGGCTCGCGAGATGGACCAGGTGTCCGCGGCTCCCGACGAGGACCTCCTCCGCGGCGCCGACGAGTGCGCGGAGCACCTCGTCGTCGGAGGCGGAGTCGCCCTCCGCAGCCCCGTCCCAGCTCGCGAACACGCGCAGCTGGATCCGGGCCCCGGCCGCGAGCAGGTCCCCGACGGCGTCGAGGGCCTCGCGCGAGGGCCGATCGGGCACGTCGACGACGGTGCCGCCGAAGGCGCCGAGGGCGGGGCGCTCGGACGCGTCGGCGACGACGCGAACGGGCCAGGGGACGTGGACCGCACTCGAGGTCCGGTCGAGGAGATCGAGCCGCCGGGGGGAGCGGCTGGGTCGGGCGGGGAGCTGCACGGCAGGTTGATCGGGCACCGGCGCCCCGGCGCCCGAACGTCGCTCGGGGTCCTGGCCGGATTCGGTCCGAATGCGAGCGATTGAGACACCGGCCGCGTTCGTTCACCCTGTCGGCGTGACCGAGGACGAGACGAGCGGCGGCGAGGGCGAGGTCCGGGCGAAGTGGCAGCGCTCCCGGGCGGGCGACGACTACGTGCGAAGTCGCTTCTCATCGCGAAACGCGCGGCAGCGCGACGCCCGCCTGCTGGCCCGCGTCGCCGCGCGCGCAGGCGTCCGGCTCGCCGAGGCGAGCCCCGTCCTCGACGTGCCGTGCGGCACTGGCCGCATGGCGGCCGCCGCGGCTGCGCTCGGGCCCGCCGCGCGCTACGTCGGTGCGGACGTTTCGGCTTCGATGCTGGAGGCCTTTGAGGCCCCCGAAGCCGCCCGCGTGCGAGCGTCGGTGTTCGCGCTCCCCAGCGCGAACGGCGCGTTCGACGCCGTCGTCTGCTGCCGTTTCCTGCACCACCTCGGCGCGCCCGAACAGCAGGGCGAGCGGCGCGCAGCGCTGGCGGAACTCGCGCGCGCGTCCCGGCGCTGGGTGCTGGCGAGCTGGTGGGACGCGGCGAGCCTGCGCGGCAGGAGCGCCGCGCGGAAGGCGCGCCGCGGCACGCGGACGGCGTGCCGCTGGAGCGAGCTCGCCGAGGACCTGCGGGCGGTCGGCCTCGAACCCCGCGCCCGGGCGTACTCGCTCCGCTTCGTCTCGGCCCAGGCGTGGTTCGCAGCCGAGCTCCGATCGCAGATACGGAGCCAGGATCACCAGCAGCGATAGAAGCAGGGGGGGGCGGCCCATGGGTGGGCGGCCCACGCGGGGTGGGAAGCGGGGGGTGGTGCAGGCGCCGGATATGCCATCGGATAGAGGG
>JBCBNC010000030.1:0-73404 GCA_039821985.1 Planctomycetota bacterium | reverse complement strand
GTGTGTTTATTTCTGTTGCTTGCATCACCTTTATTTTTATAACCGGCATGTCCGGTCCGTGTTTTCGTGGCCCGTGTCTGCTTCAATCGCTGTTGGTTTTCGGGGTACCTTATATGCACGGCCTACGTCTCGCCGCGCGCGTTCTGCGTCGCCGCGATCACGTGATCCGCGAATCGGCTGAACGGCATCGTCTGCATCCAAACCTTGCCCGGGCCCTGCAGCGCCGCGAGGAACAGCCCCTCACCGCCGAAGATCTTCGACGTCACGCCACCCACCAGCTTGATCGAGTAGTCGACCGTCTCCTCGAACGCGACGAGACAGCCTGTGTCGACGCGCAGCCGCTCACCGCGCTGGAGGGTTCGCTCGACGATGTGGCCGCCCGCGTGGACGAATGCGAGGCCGTCGCCCGACAGCTTCTGCAGGACGAACCCCTCGCCGCCGAAGAAGCCCGCCCCCAGCTTCTTCGTGAAGGCGACCGAGACCTCGATGCCGTGCGCGCAGCACAGGAAGGCGTCGCGCTGGCAGAAGACGGTCCCGCGGGACAGATCGAGCGCGCGGACGTTGCCCGGGTGCTCGGAGGCGAAGGCGACCTGCCTGCGCGTGCTCCCCTCGTTCTCGAAGCGCGTCACGAAGAACCGTTCCCCGGCGATCTTCCGCTTCAGACCGGACAGGAGCCCGCCGCCGGTGGATGTCCCCATGTCGATCTCGTCCTCCATGAACATGAGGGCGCCGGGTTCCGCCTGCACGGCTTCCCCGGGGTCGAGGGTGATGACGACCGCATGGAAGTCCTCCCCGATGATCTCGTAGTCGATTTCGTCGGCCATGCGCCCGATCCTGCCGACCGACCTGCGGCCGACGATGGGCCAAACCGGGATTGTCGGCGCGCGCCGCCCGCAGGGGCCCGAGCGCCCTCGGCCCGCCTCTGGCGATCGTCCGCGGCGACGGTCCGCCGTCCGCGACCACGCTTCCCCGTTCCGCGACCACCGTTCCTCGGGGCGCTGCGTCCCGATCGCGGTGCGCGAGCGAACACACCGCCATCCGATGCACGTCACCTCCCGCTCCCTTGCGCTCGAGTTCGCGACCCTCTTCGTCCTGATCCCGTGCGGCCTCGCCGCATGGACCTGGGAGGTGCCCGGCGGCGCGCCGGTGATCCTGACGCTCGTGCTCTTCGGTGCGTACGTGGCCGGCGTCCTGCACCGCGATCCGGCGTTCTCGTGGCGGGAGGAGGCCCGCGCGTCGGCCCCGCGGCGCGAGTGGCTGCGGGTCCTCGTGGGGGCTCTCGTGGGCGCTCTCGCGCTCACGGCGTTCGCCCAGTGGCGCGCGCCGAGGCCGTTCGACCTGCCGCTCGAGCGGCCGGGCCTTTGGGCGGCGGTCCTGCTGCTCTACCCGGTCCTGTCCGTCGTGCCGCAGGAGGTCATCTACCGCACGTTCCTGGTGCATCGGTACGGGACGCTCTTCGGGCGCGCGACGCCCGCCGTCTCGGCGGTCGCCTTCGGGCTGGCGCACCTCCTGTTCTGGAACTGGATCGCGGTGCTCTTCACTCTCATCGGGGGCGGGCTCTTCGCCTGGACGTACCAGCGCACGGGCAGCCTCCGGCTCGTCGTGGTCGAGCACGCCCTCCTCGGGCAGGCCGTCTTCACCGTCGGGCTCGGTCGGTACTTCTACGGCGGAACGCTCGACGCGGTCCAGGCGATGAGCTCGTGAGGTGAGCGCCGCTTCGGGTCTGGCGCCGGCGAGAGGCGGCGCGGGAGCCCGGGCGCTCGGGATCTCCGCGACCGTCCCGGTCTGCCGACGGGTCCTGTGCTCCTCGGGTGCGTGCGGAGCGCGGGCGGCCCCGTGGCGCGCCAGGACCTCGGACCGCTCGAGCCCCTTCAGCGGGGCGCGGGGCCGTCTGGGAGCGTCGGGCCGCTCTGGCCCCGTCGGTGCCGCCGGCCCGCTGCGCCCGGGTCCCGCCCGTTCGAGCCCCTTCGGGATCAAGTCCCGTCCGGCCGAGTCCGGTCCTGAACGCACGAGGGCCCGAAAGGCGGCTGGCCCTGCGCGCAACCGGGGCCTGCACGGAACCAGCCCCGAACGAGAGCGGCCCACCGGTCCTGGAACCGGCGGGCCGCTCTCGTTCCGTACCGCGACGCTTCACGCGCCGCGGCCGGTTCACATCACTGGAACGTGACGCTGATGGCGTCCGAGAAGTTGCTCGTCGTCGCGCCGTCGCGGTACCACACCTGGAAGTTGAAGGTGTCGCCGGCCATCACCGAGACCAGCGTCGCCGTGCCCGCGTTCTGGAACAGGATGTTCGCGAGATCCGGCGTGTAGGTCCGGGCCCCCGAGATGTCCGTCGTGGCGAGCGAATCGTTGAAGCGAGCGATGTTCGCGTCGGTGATGCAGAGCACCCCGTCGCTGCCCGCGGGCGTGAAGCGCGCGGTGCCCTGACTCGTGAAGTACAGCGAGAACACGTTCTGCGGCGTGTTCGTCAGACGGAGCTGCAGGTTGTTGTCCGTCGCGACGTCCGAGCCACGCGCGAAGAGGCGCGCGCCGTCGGTTGCCGAGTTCGGCTCACCGACGCAGATCACCTCGCCGAACGTCTCGGCAGCCGTGTTGCGCACGATCATGTCGTAGGTGTTGTCGGTGAAGGTTCCACCGAAGCCGTCGACGCGGATGATGATGTCGAGCGTCGCACCCGTCGTGTTGGTGACGCGGATCGACTCGTTGTCGGTGCTCGAGAAGCCGAAGTCCAGCGTCTCGGGGTCCCCGGTGCCGCCGTCGCAGCCGATGGCGCTGTCGTACGCGAACAGGTCGAGGTCGCCGGCGTCGTCGTCGAAGATGATGTCGACCGAGAGAGTGCGGCCGTCGGCGAGCGCGACCGAGTAGTAGTCGCGATCCTGCGTGCCGGTGCACGGGTCGACGAGGACGACGAGGTCACGCGTCAGGCCCGTCGGCAGCGGTGCCGGCGTGGCGCACGAGTCGTTGTCCTCGAGCGCGTCGTCGGTGACCCCGCCGAGCGCGACGTTCATGTCGTACTCGTTGCAGGCGCTGCCGAACTCGAAGACGCGGATGCGGACGGTCTCGTCCATCGTGCCGCAGTTCGTGTAGCTCGCGGACTCGTTGTCGGTCGTGCTGCCGCTCGACGCCAGGGTCGACCCCGCAAGGTCGACGATCCGGAGGTCGATGTCACTGATGTCGTCGCTGAAGGTCAGGTCGACGTCGACGGTGGTGCCGGCGGCGACGTTGATCTCGTACCAGTCCTCTTCGTCGTCGTTGATGAGCGACGGGTAGAAGCCGTACTCGATCGCGACGGCCGAGAGGTCGTCGTCGTTCTCCTCGAAGCGGTCGTCGCCGATGCCGCACCCGATGCACTCACCCGAGAGCGAGCTGCGGACGAGGATCGCGAAGGACGAGAACGGGTTCGCCGGGTAGCCCCCGAAGAAGATGCAGCCCGTGGTGCCCATCGCCCCGAAGTTCTCGGCGCGGAACAGGTCGAGGGTGCCGAAACCCGTGCCCGCGGCGGCGCCGGGGTTGATGAACGCCGTGCCGTCTCCTTCCGGGACGTTGAGCGGGTCGCCGGCGAGGATCGGGCCGAGGGCCGTACCGCCGCCGAGGTCGAGCGCCTGCAGCGAGAAGCCGAAGCGCTGGCTCGTGCTGTTGGGGTTCCCGTCGCGGCCAAGGCCGCGGATGCAGACGCCGTCCGCGGAGAGGTCGAGGTCGACGGCGACCAGCTGGATCGCGCCGGCGGTCGTCGAACCCGGGAGACCGGCGAGGGTCGCCGCAAAGATGGGCGCCTCGGTGGCCTCGGTCGCCGAACAGGCGAGATAGCTCTCGAAGAGCTCGAATCGAAGGGTCGGGCCCGTGCCGCCGATCGACGCGTCGGGGGCATCCGTCGCGTAGATGAGCTGGATGCTCGAGACGTCGTAGCTGTCGAGCGCACCGGGGAACCCGGCGGTGGTCGATTGCGGGATCGCTCCCTCGTCGATGACCTTGCCGCCGAGGCCGAGGTTGGCGAAGGAGTTGGTCAGCGCCGTGTTGTTGTAGATCGGGTCGCCGAGAGTGCCGCGCAGGGCCGGCGCGGACAGCAGGTTGCCGGTCGAGGCGTCGATGACGCCGCGGTACTGGACCTTGGCGCCGCGGACGGTGACGATCGAGCTACTGGCGTCGATCTGCCCGAAGGAGACGCTCGCGAGGGCGAGCGCACCGGCGAGCGTGAGGACTGTGCGTTCCATATGGAGGCGTTGGTTTGGCTAGGAAGTGGGTTTCGGCAGTGCACTGCCGATGCGCCGAAAGCTAGGGCGCTACGGAAAGACGGTTGGGGACCAACCCGAGTTCCATGCGCGGTAGACCGGATTCGAGACGCGTTGAACACGACTCGAACGAGGTGTGTCTCAGGCGCGTCAACCGACTGCGTCGGTGCCCGGGCGCATCGCCGCAGCGAAACGCGCTTGGTTCAACGCGCCGTGGCTGTCGTGCCACGCGAGGTCGCCGCCGCGGAACCACAGGGCCTGCGGCGACTCGTGCTTCACATCGAGCGCGGCGGTGAGGCCGCGTGCGAGCGCACGGTCCTCGATCACGTCGATCTCCGCGACGGTGAGCTCGGCGTCCGCAGGGACACCGCGTAGCCACGTCCGGAACTCGAATTCGGCGCGTGTGCTGACCGGGCAGATCGGACTCTTCTTGAAGACGACGACGTCCCTTTGGCGCGAGTGCTCGCGCAGGACCTCCAGGGCCGCCGCAGGATCGGCGGGCAGTTCGAGCGTGTGGGGCATGGCGCGCCCATGGGCTCCTGTGGGTCGCGACTCAACCGCGCGCCGGCCCCTTATCGACCGCGAGTCACCGCGCGGGCTTCTTGCGCGCCGTCTTCTTCCGGCTGGTGGCGGCCTTGCGCGCCGTCGTCTTCTTGCGCGACGCACCCTTCTTCGCGGCCGCCTTCTTGGGGCGAGCGGGCGACTTGGTCGGCGCGGCCTTCTTCGACGCCTTCTTGGTCGCGCTGTTCTTGGCGGTCGACGTCGCCTTGCGCGCCGTCGTCTTCTTGCGCGCCGCGCCCTTCTTCGCGGCCACCTTCTTGGTGCGGGCGGGCGACTTGGTCGAAGCGGCCTTCTTCGACGCCTTCTTGGTCGCGCTCTTCTTGGCAGTCGACGTTGCCTTGCGCGCCGCGGCTTTCTTGCGCACCGGGCTCTTCTTCGCGGCCGCCTTCTTGGAGCGGGCGGGCGACTTGGTCGCTGCAGCCTTCTTCTTCGATGCCTTCTTGCCGGTCGAAGTGGCCTTGCGCGTCGCCGTCTTCTTCCGCGCCGGACCTTTCTTCGCAGCCACCTTCTTCGACGCGCTCTTCTTCCGCACCGGGCGCTTCGCCGACTTCGTCCCCGCGAGCCCCGCCTCGTACGCCTCGACGAAGTGCTCCACCGTCATCCGCCGCACCACCTCGGCGACGACGTCGAGCGGCACGTCCTCGAGCTTCTTGAAGCGCAGGCACGACTTGCCCATGTCGAGCCGCTTCCCCGTCGCCTTCCAGGCGGTCTTCAGCCACTCGACCGTGTCCGGATCGCAGTAGACGCAGAACAGGTACAGCGCCATGTGGTTCTTCTGCGACGCGAGGCTGGCGAACGGCAGCGGCAGCTCGGGGCTGCAGTGGTAGCCCGCCGGGTACACGTCGTGTGGAACGACCCAGCCGAGCATCCCGTAGCTGATCGCCTCCTTCACCTGCGGGTCGATGTTCTCGTTGACGACGGCCCGCACCGCTTCGATCGCCTCGCGTCGATCCGGCGGCAGGGAGTCCAGATACTCGGCGACGGTGGTCGGCTTCTTCGGAGGCATGGCGCGCGTGGGGCGGGGGGAAGGGAGCGGCGGGGGGCGCGTTCAGTAGAGCAGGTAGCGCTCGCGCAGGGCGCGGAAGCGGCTGAGCGGCTGTTCCCAGCTTGTCTCGATCCCGCGCCAGTCCGGCGCCCGCAGCAGCGCCTCGAATGTGGCACGGTTCTGCAGCCGCGCGTCGGCGCGGCCGAGGTCGAAGTCGGACGGGAAGAGCCGGTTGAGGTGCCAGACGATCGCGAGGCCCGCCTCGGCCGGCCGGAACGCATCGCGGTCCGTCAGCGTGACGTGCACGCCCTGGCAGCGCTCGCCCTCGAACTTCGACGCTTCGGGAACGAACTCGATCGCCGTGAACTCGACGCCGGGCAGATCCGCGAGAGAGAGCATCGACGCCAGCCTCGCCCCGTCGATCCACGGCGCCCCGAAGCGCTCGAACGGCTCGTCCGTCCCGCGCCCGACCGACAGGTTCGATCCCTCGAGCAGCCCGATGCACGGGTAGAGCTCCGCCTGCGTCGGGTTGCGCATGTTGGGGGACGGGTTGACCCAGACCTGCCCCGTCTCGGCGAAGTGCATCGAGCGCTCCCAGTGCTCCATCTTCACGACGAGCAGCTCGGCGTCGATGCCGCCCCACTCCTCGCGGAACATCCCGGCGATCTCGCCGACCGTCATCCCGTGCCGCAGGGGCAGCGGACGCCATCCGATGAACGACAGCCGGTCGGCGTCGACGATCGGGCCCTCCACCCGGTCACCGCCGATCGGGTTCGGACGGTCGAGGACCACGGTCCGCACGCCGTGCTCCGCGCACGCCTGCATGGTGTTCCCGAGCGTCGAGATGTACGTGTAGTAGCGGACGCCGATGTCCTGGATGTCGAACACGACGTCGTCGATGCCCTCCATCATCTCGGCCGTCGGCGTACGTGTGTCGCCGTAGAGGCTGAACACAGGGAGGCCCGTCGCCTCGTCGGTCGCGTCGCCGACGTCGCCCTCGAGCTTGGCGTAGAGCCCGTGCTCGGGGGAGAAGATGCGCACGAGCTGCACGTTTGGTGCCTCGTGCAGGACGTCGATCGTGCGCCGGCCGCTGCGCGTGCGGCCCGTCGTGTTCGTAATGAGCGCCACGCGCCTACCGGCAAGCACGGAGCAGCTCGTCATCTCGAGGACGTCGACGCCGGTATGCGTCGTCGGTGTCCAGGCGAAGGAGTGGCCGTGGATGAGTTCGTGGGCCACCGCGTCCGCGACTGCGCGGCGCAGAGGAGACACGCTGCCCTTGCCATCCGGGTGCACGCGGCTCGTCAGGATGACCACGGACGTACGGGTGGACGGATCGATCCACAGCGAGGTCCCGGTGAAGCCGGTGTGTCCGAAGGAGCCGCCGCGCGGGAAGTGCTGTCCGCGCGGCGACGAGTAGCCCGTGTCGACGTCGAAGCCGAGACCACGCCCGCCGCCGCCCTTCGGGAGCCAGCGCGGCGAGGTCATCGCACGCACCGTGCCCGAACGGAGGATCCGCACCTTCTTGCCACCGAATTCAGCTTCACCCAGCCCGAGGATCATGTCGCACCAGCGCGTGAGGTCCCGCGCGGTGGAGAACAGCCCCGCGTGTCCTGCGACCCCCCCCAGCGCATACGCGCGCGGATCGTGCACCTCTCCGCGCATCCACACGCCGCCCCGCTTCTCGGTCGGGACACTGCGCTCGAGCCTCTGGCCCGGGGGATTGAAGCCCGTGTCCGACATTCCGAGCGGCTCGAAGATCTCCTCGGAGGCGAACCGGTCCAGGGGACGCCCGTCGACCGCCTCGACCAGGCGACCCAACGCGATGAACCCGACGTCCGTGTACGTGAACTTCGTGCCCGGCTCCTCGCGCGTCCCGAGCGCACAGATCTTCTCCCACGCCTTCTCGGGTCCGTCGGCGTAGTCGGCGAGCGCGTTGTCCGGAATCAGGCCGCCGCGGTGCCTGAGGAGCTGTTCGACCGTGATCACGTCCTTGCCGTTCGCGCCGAACTCGGGCAGGTAGCGCGCGACGGGTGCGGCCAGGTCGACGCGGCCATCGTCGGCGAGCTTCATGACCGATGTCGCCGTCGCGACCACCTTGGTGAGGGAGGCCAGATCGAAGATCGCGTCGGTCCGCAGCGCACCGTCGCCGTCCGATTCGCTGAGCGCGTCGTCGACACCGATCCGTCCCCAGGCGTTTTCTACGACGCGCTCTCCACGCGAGTGGACGGCGACGACCGCGCCAGGGATCACGCCGTCTTGGATCGCGGCGTCGACCGCCCGTCCCACGCCCTCGCGGATCCGGATCTGAGCGTCCTGCGGTCCAGGTAAGGAGGAGGACGGATCGAAGCGGAAGGAGGAGGGGCGGTCGGCGAGCGGCGCCTGGGCGAGGGCGAGCAGCAGTGCGATGTGCAGCATGCCGCCGATTGTGGCGCGCCGCGGCCAGGTCCGCGACCGTCAGCGCGGAACGCGTCGCAGCGTCGTGTGCCGCAGGAACAGCTCGCGCGGACCGAACCCCTCGAACACGACGATGGCACGCGCGTCGGCGTCGCGGCTGGTGAAGAGGACCACCTCGCCCTCGCCGAAGTGCAGGTGCTCGACGCGGTCGCCGACGCTGAGCCCGAGCGTCTCGGGCCCGCCCTGCGTCGCGAGCGAATCGACGAGCTCGGGCGGCACGCGGCCGACGAGGTCGGTCGGCAGGTCCGAGAAGAAGCGACTCGCCCGCGCCGGCGCCCAGCCCTCGCCCCCGAAGCGCCGCCGCTTCGGCCACGTCAGGAACACCTGGTCCCGCGCCCGCGTCAGGCCGACGAAGAGAAGGCGGCGCTCCTCGTCGAGCCCTGTCTCAGGCCGCTCGGAGAGCGTCCGTCCGTGGGGGATCGACCCCTCCGCGACGCCGACGATCGCCACGACGTCGAACTCCGCGCCCTTCGCGCCGTGGAGGGTCGACAGGCGCACCGCGGCCGTCGAGGACTCGCGCGGGTCGTCAGTGCGGCTCTCGCTCGCCGCCTCGTTCGGCCCCCCGTCGAGCGTGAGCCGTGCGACGAAGCCCGCGGCGCCGCTCCCCTCATGCTGCTCGTCGTGGTCGCGCGCAAGCTGGACGAGCGCCTCGAGTGCTTCCTCCCGGCGTCCTCCGTCGACGCGGCTGTCCAGCTCGTCCAGCCAGCCCGACGGGCGCAGCCGAGCCAGGACCGACTCGACCAGCGGCAGCGCCTCGTCGGCGCGCTCCGCGCCCAGCTCGGCGAGGAGCGCAGAGAACTCCTCGAGCCCCTTCCGCGTCCGCCCCTGGAAGAGCGCCCGGACGCGCTCGGACGAGACGGCGTCGACGAGCGAGGTACGGTCGCCGAAGCGCACGCCCTCGTTCGCCTCACGGACGAACCCGGTGAGCCGCCCCCGGCTCACCGGGCCGATGCCCCGCTTCGGCGCGCCGGCCGCGCGCCAGAACGCGTCCTCGTCGTGCGGATTCACGACAAGCCGCAGGTAGGCCAGGACGTCCTGGATCTCGGCGCGCTCGTGGAACGGCACGCCGCCCAGGACCTCGTACGCGATCCGCGCGCGGGCGAGCGCCGCTTCGACCGGCTGCAGCTCCGCGTGCGTCCGCGCCAGGACCGCGATCTCGTCGGCACGGACGCCGTCACTGAGCGCATTCGCGACGACGCGTACGACGACGCGCGCTTCGTGCTCAGGGTCCTGCGCGGCGATGCTGAAGATCGGCGGGCCGCTCTCGCGCGTCGGAGCCGTCGAGCGTTCGACGCGGTCGAGCGCGCCCGCCATCAGCGCGTCCGCCGCTTCGACGATGTTGGCGCTGGAGCGCCGGTTCGCGTCGAGAGTGAGCACCTCGAGCCCGTCGAAGCGCTCGCCGAGCCGCCCGAGCCCGCTCGGGCCGTCGCGCCACTCGTAGATCGCCTGGTCGGGATCGCCGACGGCGAACAGGCGCGCGCCGCCGTCCTTGTCGACGAGCGCGCCGAGCACGTCCCACTCGATGGCGGCAACGTCCTGGGCCTCGTCGACCAGCAGCTCCCTCACGCGCGAGCGCCACCGTTCGCGGGCCGTTTCGGACGTTTCGAAGAGCGCCCGCGCCTCGATGAGGAGGCCGTCGAAGTCGAGCGCGTCCGAGCGCCGGAGCACCGCCTCGTACGCGCGCCCGACCGTCGCGAGCGCGGATCCCGCCCCAGCGTCCGTCCTCGTCCCGAACCGTCAGCCGGCGGAGCGAGATGCGCCCGGACAGCTCTGCCGCCGGGAACTGTGCACCGTCCAGGCCCGCCTCGCGCACTGCCTCCCGCACGAGCCGGCGCTGCGATGTTGCGCCGAGCAGCGTGAACGAGCCGGGGAGCCCGGACGGCAGCTCACGCTCCGCGCGCAGCACGCGCAGGCAGAAGGAGTGCACGGTCTCGACGCGCAGGTCCCGTGGAGCGCTCACTCGGCCGGCCAGGCGTCCGGCGAGCTCCGCCGCCGCGCGGCGCGTGAAGCAGAGGCACAGCGTCCGGCCGGGCGCACGCGCAGCGGCCCGGACCGCGCGCTCTCCCAGGACACGCGTCTTGCCCGAGCCGGGGCCTGCGAGGACGAGCACGCGCGCGCCCTTCGCCTCCACGGCCGCACGCTGCTCCGCGTCGAGCGACTCGAGACCCGCCTGCGCACGCGTTCGCATCGCCGCATCGTCGCACGGCAACGGGCCTGCAGGAAGGCGCGGCCCGGGAGAGCCCGCGGCGCGCGCGGGTCAGAGACGCACGGTCCCGAAGGGCTCGGGCGCGACGCGCTGCACGACCTCGCGGACCCACGCATCGGTGTAGCGCGCGTACGCGGACTCGTTGTGCGGGCCCACGCCGTGCTCGGCGCTGTAGCTGCCGCCGAATCCGGTCACGCAGCGCTCGTACACGAGCGCCTGCAGCTCGGCCTTCGTCGCGGCCGGGTCGGGCGTCGCGGCCGGGTCCCAGACGAGGTTCAGGTGCGAGCCGCCGTCGCCCCAGTGGCCGAAGTCGCAGACGCGGACGAACGGATGCGATGCGGCGAGGCGCGCGCGCACGTCGTCGGTGAAGCGCGCCATCGAGGAGCGCGGCACGGACACGTCGAGCCCGAGCACGAAGCCCTCCTCGCGCAGCGACTCCGAGATCTGATGCCGGACGTGCCAGAAGTCGGCGACGTCACCGAGCACGACGTCCTCGATGCCTTCGGGATCCGCCTCGAATGCCGCTTCGAGCGCGCCGCCGAGCGCCTCATCCAGGTCGAGGGTCGCCGTGGGCAGCGTGGTCGAGAGCTCCACCAGGACCGCGTACGCGGGGGCCGCGCCGCCGAACGGATCCCGCTCGAGCGAACCGTGACGCTGCACCGCCTCGGCGGCGCCGCTGGACATCGCCTCGAACGCGGTCACGAGGTCGCCCGCGGAGCGCTCGAGTGCGCCGAAGAGGCGCACGACGGCCTCGCCGCTCGTCGCGCGAACGAGCGCGCCTGCCGTCTGCGTCGGCCGGCGCCAGGTGCGCAGGACCGCGGCGGTGACGATCCCCGGGACGCCGCTCGTGCCGACGAACAGCTGCTTGGCGTCGAGCCCGGTGTTGTTCTTACGCAGCGCCTTCAGGTCCGAGAACACGCGCCCGTCCGGCAGCACAGCTTCGATCCCGAGCAGGTTCGCTCGAACGTCGCCGTACTTCACGAGGCGCGAGCCGCCCGTGTTCGTGACGATCATGCCGCCGATCTGGGGATCCGCGCCGAGGTCGATCGGGAACACGAGGCCGTGCTCGGCCAGCCGCCCGTTCAGCTCGGACAGCAGCACGCCTCCATCGACGAGGACGCTTCCGTTCGCCTCGTCGATCTCGATGCGCGCGTTCAGTCGCTCGAGCGACAGCACGACCATCGTGCCCGACGAGTCCGGCGTCGACGCGGCGACGAGACCGGTGTTCGCGCCCGCGGGGAGCACGGGTGCGCCGTGCGCGCGGCACACGCGTACGACCGACGCGACCTCTTCCGTCGTGCGCGGGCGGCACGCGAGGAGCGCGCGGCCCTCCCCGTAGCGCCAGCCCTTCTCGTAGCGCACGAGATCGGAGCGCTCGGTGACGACGGCGTCGCCGTCCGTCAGGGCCTCGGAGAGCGCGCGGGCGAGTTCTGCGCTGGACGGAACCGCGCCGGACGGCGCCGCGGTCGGGCGCGCCGACGACTGTTGCGCCGACGACTGGGGCGCCGAGCTGGAATCGGACATGGCTGGGGGAGGCGCGCTCAGGCGGTCTCCTTCGACGCACCGTCGCCCGCACCGTCCGTCATCTTGAAGATGGACGTTGCGTTGCCCGCGTCGAAGGTGAGATCGAGCGTACCGTCGACCAGGGCCTTCCGCGTGATCATCTCGTGGAACGAGCCGGGTACGTCGCGCACCACCATGTGCCCGTCCGGTCCGCGCAAGAGCGCCTGCCGCGTCGCGGCGCGGAACGCCGTCTGCATCACGTTGCCGTTGTTCGAGACCTCGACCGCCTCCTTCATCGGCCGGCCGAGCGCCTTCTGTGCGTCGGCGACGGCAAACACGTCTGCCACCCGATCGGTCGCGTGGTTGAAAGCGTTGCCCTCGGTCGAGATCCAGGCCATCTCGGCGCTCTCGGCGCGCAGCGCCTCGTAGTCGTCCAGCGCGGGGGCATCGTGGTGCCGACCGAATGCGCGGACCAGCGCGGGCAGCAGCGCCGCCGCCGCCTCGCGGGGGAGCGCTCCGTGCCGGGCGAGGGCCTCGAGCTTGTCGACATCGCGCGGCACGAGCGGGTCGACGCTCGTCCCCATGACGCGGTCCACCGCGGCCTGGAACGGCCCGGAGAAGCGCTCGGGGTGCAGCTCGGACACGAAGTACTGCGGCACCGCCTCGGGCGCGTCGACGTGCGCGTACGCGTAGCCGGTCATGCCGAGGCGGTCGAGCGGATACGTGCCCGCGCGGCGGTAGCCGAGCGGCTCGAGGATGCGCGTGAACGCCGCGGACCCCGGCGGCAGAGCTCCGGTGTCGGGGCCGAGGACCGTCCGGAGCGCGCCATGGTCGAGGACGAGCGGCTCGCCTGCCCGCACCGCGTCCTCGACGTAGGCGCGGGCCATGGGAACGCGCTGCTGGACGTCGTCGAAGAGGACCGCCGCGAGCGCCAGCGCGAGCTCCGCGCGCCGAACCTCGGCGCCCTCGGGGCCCTGCGGAAGGACGAACGAGCGGCAGACCGCGTGCGCCCGGACCTCGCCGAGGACCTCGGCGACGAGGCGTTCGACGACGGCGGGGCTGGCGGCGGTGGAGCGGCGGACGGACTCTTCGGGGCGGGTCATGGGCTCTTCTCTGCGCGGGTGGGGAGCCGACCGGCTCCGGCGGTTCTTTTCGGCTCGCGCGCCCGTCCGCGCACTCGAAGAATCCGCATGGCGCCATGCGCGCGACGCATGGCGCCCGCGCGCGCGCCTGCGCCGCACCGCCGTCCCGGGATCGACCACGGGGCTGCGTCGTTTTTGCGCCGCGGCCGCGCGCGCCGCGCTCCATCATCTCGGGCGATGCCGACCGACGATCCCGAACCGAGCCACCGCCCGGAACCGAGTCAGGGCACCGAGCGAGCGGACGCGGACCTGCCCTCGCTCACGGCGCTCGCCTCGTTCGAGGCGTCGCTGCGCCACCGGAGCTTCACCGCTGCGGCGAGAGAGCTCGGCAGGACGCAGGGCGCCGTGTCGCGTCAGGTCGCGCTCGTCGAGCAGCACGTCGGCGCCGAGCTGTTCCACCGCGAGCAGGCCGGCCTGCGCCCGACGGGCGCGGCGGAGCTCCTTGGCGCACGCGTCCGGCGCGTGCTTGCGCGCCTGCGCTCCGCGCTTGCCGACGCGCGCGAGGGCGGCGAGAAAGGGTCGACGCTGCACCTCGCGCTGCTGCCGACCTTCGGCACGACGTGGCTGATCCCGCGCCTGCCGCGCTTCATCGACGCCCACGAGGGCCTCGCCGTCGAGCTGACGACGAGCCTCCGCACGTTCGACTTCGAGGAGGGCGAGATCGACGCCGCGATCCACTACGGCGCGGGCGCGTGGCCGGGAGCGCGCGCCGAGCGGCTGATGAAGGAGGAGGTCGTCGTCGTTTGCGCACCGTCCCGCGCGGAGGGGGTGAAGGGGGCCGCGGACGTCGCGCGGGGGCCGCTCCTGCACCTCGTCGGCCGGCCCGGCGCGTGGGGACGCTGGCTGAAGGAGCGCGTCACCGACTCCGACGTGTCCGACGGTCGGCGCGGCCCGCGCTTCGAGCACCATGCGATGGTGGTGGAGGCCGCCGCGGCGGGCCTCGGCTATGCGCTCCTCCCCGACTTCGCCGCGGCGCGCGCGCTGCGCGACGGCCGGCTCGTCGAGCCACTGCCGGGCACGCGGGCGCGCACGGGATCGAGCTACTGGCTCGTCTACCCCGACCGGAGCCTCGAGCTCGCGTCGCTGCGCGCGTTCCGCGACTGGCTCCGCGCCGAGATCCGCGCCGACCGCGGCGAGGAGCGCTCGGGTTGAGCACGTTGGAGGAACCCGGCGGATACGACGACGCGCTGCACGCGGCGGTCGCCGGCGCGGAGCGCTGGCTCGCCCGGCTCGAGGCCCGCGACGCCCTCGCGCCGGAGCGCGACGCGCTCGAGCACGGAAACCTCCCGGAGGAGGGAGTGGGCGACGCGGCGGCGCTCGAGGAGCTCTGGTCGCTCGCGGAGGACCGCGCCGCGGCGTCGCCGGGCCCGCGCTTCTTCCACTACGTCGTCGGCGGAGCGACGCCTGCCGCGCTCGGCGCCGACTGGGTGAGCTCGGCGCTCGATCAGGTCGCGAGCTCGGCCTCCGGTTCGCCGCTCGCGGTGGATCTCGAGCGCGTGTCGACGGACTGGGTCGCCGAGCTCGTTGGTCTCGGCGAAGGCTCGGAGCGCTTCACCGGCGTGCTGACGAGCGGCGCGACCGCCGCGAACCTGGTGGGGCTCGGCGCCGCGCGGCAGTGGTGGGGGGAGCGCCACGGGGTGGACGTCGGGGAGCAGGGGCTCGCCGGCCTCCCGCGCCCGACCGTGCTCGCGAGCGGGCGCGTGCACGCGAGCGTCGAGAAGGCCCTCGCCGTCCTCGGTCTCGGCCGCCGGTGCGTCGAGCGCTGCTCGTCGGCCAACGACGGAGCGCTCGACCTCGACGCGTTTCGCTCGGCGTGCGCGTCGCTCGACGGAACGCCCGCCATCGTCGTAGCGACCGCGGGCTGTGCGGACGCCGGCGCGTTCGATCCGCTGGACGCGATGGCGGAGGCCTGCGAGGCACACGGCCACTGGCTCCACGTGGATGGCGCGTTCGGGTTGTTCGCGGGTGCGCTCCCGCCCGAGCGTCGCCTCGTGGTGGGTGTGGAGCGCGCCCGCTCGGTGGCGACCGACGCGCACAAATGGCTGAACGTGCCGTACGACGCCGGGATCGCGTACGTGCGCGAGCGTTCGTTCGCGGCGAAGACGTTCCGCCAGCGTGCCGCCTACCTGCCGCCCGCCCGCGAGGGCGGGCGCCGACTCGTCCCGGCGAACCTCGTGCCGGAGAGCAGCCGCCGCGCCCGCGCGCTCCCGCTCTACGCAGCCCTGCGCGCGTGGGGCGCCCGCGGCTACCGCGCCCACTTCGAGCGCTGCTTCGCGCTGGCCCGGGACCTCGCACGTCGGGTGGAGTCGGCGCCCGACCTCGAGCTCGTCGGCCGCCCCGAGTCGGTGGTCGTCCCCTTCCGCTGCGCGCCACGCGGCTTCCGGAAGCGAGATCTCGACGCGTTGAACCAGGCCGTGGCGGCGCAGGTCGAGGCCGAAGGCCGGGTCGCGGTAGGGACGACCCGATTCAGGAGCGTGGTCTGCTTCCGGCCGGCCATCGTCGGCTGGCGCACGCGGGAGCAGCACGTTGCGGAGCTGGTGGAGGCCGTCGAGCAGGCGCTCGCCCGAGCGATCGCGGACGGAACCGCGACGGGCTGAGGGAAGCGGGCCTCCGCCCGGGAGGCTCACCCGCGGGCCGTCCACAGCCCCCGCCCGCCTCAGGGGGACGAACAGCCACCCTCCGAGGTCGCGCTGACGGCGCAAAAACCCGGCCGGCGCATGTCCTCGCGCGGGGCCACCCGCGCGATCCGCACGAGGTCACGCCTCGTCCGCTCCCGCCGTGATCGTCCGGCAGCGACCGTCCGGTCGGGCGGCACGCCGTGTGCGCAGGACATGCGCCGCCCAAGGGCGGCAGAGCGAGCCCGTCTCCCGAGTCCCCACCCCCACTGCCGCCATGCGATTCGTCCCCCAGGTCCTCCTCGGCCTCCTCCTGTTCCTCACCTCCGGATGCAGCGGCGGCGGGGGCGGCGGCGGGGCCACTGCCAGTCCAGGGACCGGCGCGAGTGCGCGCCCCTGGGCGATCGACGACGCGGCGCTGACAGGGAGTGCGACCGACCTGCTCGTGGGCGGCGACCGCTTCATCGGCGACCTCGATCCGGTCTCCGCCGCCGCGCTCGGTGATCAGATGTGGGCCGTCCTGGCCGCTGGCCAGACGTGGGTCGCCGACAACCCCATCTACACCTACCGCTTCTACGACGACGTCGACCCGATCACGAACTGGGGCCGGGCGTTCCGCTACACCGGCTTCGACGTCATCGCCGGGCCCATCGTCGGCCCGCCCAGCTTCTACGGGACGGGGACGTACGTCTCGGCGGCGGGGGAGCCCTTCGACGCGGTCATCCTGCGCACTTGGGACGAGTCGTACTGGGAGCTGTTCGTGATCCAAAATCAGAGCACGATCGTGCATGCGATCCAGCACGTGAACGGCCTGCCGATCGTGCGCGCCTACGCCTCGAACTGACGCTGCCCGACCACCACGACCCCCCACCCGCCCCAGGGGGACGATCGGGAAGAGCCCCGGGGAGCACGCGGGACCGAAATCTCCGCCCGGCGGTCGGAGCGCGATGACGCGCGGCGTCGAGGCACCCGTTGACGGACGGGGGGATTCCGCCGACAACAGCGTGCATGGACCCTCTCGATCGCATGGCCGAGTCGAAGATCAAGGACGCGATCGACGACGGGCTCTTCGAGGACCTGCCCGGGAAGGGACGTCCGCTCCAGCTCGAGGACGACTCGCGCGTCCCGGCCGAGCTGCGCGGCGCGTACATCGCGCTCCGGACCGCGGGGATGCTGCCCGAGGAGATGGAGCTCAAGAAGTCGATGGTGCGACTGCGGACTCTCGTCGACGCCGCGACGGACGGGGATGAGCGCGCGCGGCTCGAGTCCGAGCTCTCCGATCTGGCGGTGCGCTTCGACCTCTTGATGCAGCGGCGGCGCGGTTCCGGCCTTTCGCGTCGCACCGGGTACGGCGCGCGTGCGACCGCGCGGCTGTTCGGTCGTTAGCGGACCGGGGCGCCCCGGTCCTGCGACGCGCGTCGGAGCGTCGCGAGAAGATGCGAGCGCAGGCGTTCCCTTCGCGCCTCGTCCGGTGCGCGCAGGATCGCGGCGGGGTGGAAGGTCGTGAACGTGCGCGGCGCGTAGCGCGAGGAACGCGGCGTCGGCGCGGCGTTCGGATCCGGCGCGCGGTGGGTCGGGCCGAACACCGCCCGGCCGGCGGTCACGCCGAGACACACGAGCGCCTCCGGTTCCACGGCCGCGAGTTCCGCGTCGACCCAGGGCTGGCAGCGCGAGACGTGCTCGACCGTCGGTCGCTTGTGGATCCGGCGTTTGCCGCGGAGGTCGTGCCGGAAGTGCTTGACCGCGTTGGTCACGTAGAGATCTTCGCGCGTGAGGCCCGCGGCGCGGAGCGCTTCGCCGAGCTCCTCTCCCGCGGGGCCGACGAAGGGTCGACCGCTGCGCTCCTCCACGTCGCCCGGCTGCTCGCCCAGGAGCGCGATCCGCGCGTTGGCGCGGCCCTCGCCCGCCACGGCCCGCGTGCCGTTCGTGCAGAGCTCGCAGCCCTCGCAGCTCGCGAGCGCCTCGCGCAGCGCGGAGAGGTCTGCCCCACCCGGCACGAACGCAGCCGCCGAGTCCGCCATGCGGCGCGAGTTGCGGCGCATCTCCTCCAGCCGTCGAGGCACGTCCGCGAGGAGCGACTCCATCTGCTGCGTCTCCGGAAGCGTGTGCCAGAACTTCTTCGGCATCTCCGCGCGCATCGCGTCGAGCTTGACGCGCGCCGGGTTGAAGATCGACGCGTAGTAGTCGCACCAGAGCGCCTCCCAGTCGTCGTCTTTCGGCGCCGCGTCCCGGTCGACCCCGGGAGTGAGAACCACCCGCGCCCCGTTCCAGTGCGCGCACCCGTCCGGCGTCAGGATCGACCAGTCCATCGACGGGAAGCGCTCGCGGAAGAAGCGCGCTTCGCGCCCCACGATGCGGTGGCTCGGCTGGTACCAGGCCACGAAGCGCTCACCGCCCCGCGCATCGTCGTCCTCGAGGCGGCGGAAGCGCACGAACGCGTGCATCTTGTGCGCGTCCCGCCGGATCGCTTTCTCGAAGCGCGTCAGCGCCACAACGTCGGGGTCGAGGGAGTCGTCGAGCAGGTCGCGTTCGCCGCCCGCGATGCGAGCGACGACGCGGTGCAGCGTGCGCCAGACCGCGTCCGACCGGTGGTGTGAGGCCGTCTCGATGCGTGCGACCGCGGCGCGCGGGAGCGACAGCGTCGCGCCGCCCGGGTCCGGCGCTGGCGTCGGCTGCTCGCGCGTCTCGAAGAGCGCGCCGCCCTCGTCAGCGCGCAGCGCGGACGGCGCCGCGACGACGTACTCGACGTCCTCTGCCGGAACGTCCGCTGCGACGAGCGCGCGCACGTGCTCTCGGAAGTGGGCGAACGTCCCGTCGAGGACGACGCGATTGCGCGCCGCTGCGCCGCCACCGAACAGGTCCTGCACGTCAGACCTGTCCGGTGCGAGCGGACGTCGCCGCGTCGAACAGAAGGAGCTGCTTCGAGCGGGGCTTCACCCGTTCCTCGAGTCGCTCTGCGTCCAGCGCGCGCGCCGCCGTCTCGTGGGAGTCCGCGGCGACGATGAACGGGAGGACCTTCTTCAGCGGACAGCGCAGGCGCTTCAGGTCTTCGACGCGCAGCCTTCGGCGGCGACGGCTCTGCACGATGCGCTGCACCGAACGCGTTCCGAAGCCCGGCACGCGCAGCAGCTCCTCCTTGCTCGCACGATTGACGTCGACCGGGAAGAAGCCCCGGTTCGCGAGCGCCCAGGCCATCTTCGGGTCAACGTCTAGATCGAGGTTCCCGTCGTCCTTCGCGACCACTTCGTCGAGCTCGAATCCGTAGAAGCGCAGGAGCCAGTCCGCCTGGTACAGCCGGTGCTCGCGCACGAGCTCGGGCGTCGCGGTCGGCAGGTCCTGGTGCGCCTTCGGAATCGGGCTGTACGCCGTGTAGTAGACGCGGCGCAGGCGGTGCGCGTCGTAGAGCCGCTTGGCCGTACCGAGCACGGTCATGTCGCTCGACGGCGTGGCTCCGACGATCATCTGCGTGCTCTGGCCCGCGGGGGCGAAGCGTCGCGCGCGTGGCCGCGCGACGGTCGTCGAGCGCGTCGACACGCTGCGCCGCCCGCGGCCTTCGCTCTTCGACTCGTCGATCCCGCGCTTGAGCACACCCATCGCGTCCTCCGCGCGTGCGATCGAACGCTCGGGCGCGAGGCGGTCGAGGTCCGACTGCACGGGCAGCTCGATGTTGGCGCTGACGCGGTCCGCCCAGCGGCCGGCCTTGGCCAGCGCCTCCGGCGAGGCTCCGACGACGCCCTTCAGGTGGACGTACCCGTGGAAGCCCTCCTCTTCGCGCAGCCGCCGCGCGACCTCGGCGAGGCGGTCCATCGTGTGGTCCGCGTCGCGGACGACGCCCGAGCTCAGGAAGAGCCCCTCGATGTAGTTGCGCCGGTAGAACTCGATCGTGAGCCGCACGACCTCCTCGACCGTGAAGCCCGCGCGCGGCGTGTCGTTCGACACGCGGTTCACGCAGTAGCGGCAGTCGTGGATGCAGCTGTTCGTCAGCAGGATCTTCAAGAGCGACACGCACCGGCCGTCGGGCGTGTAGCTGTGGCAGATGCCGCTCCCCGTGGCGTTCCCGATCCCCTTGCCGCCGTTCGAGCGCTTGGCGCCGCTGCTCGCGCACGAAGCGTCGTACTTCGCGGCATCGGCGAGGATCGTGAGCTTGGCCTGGACGTCCATCGGGGCAGGAGGGGGCGGCGACGCGCGCTCGGCGATGGGCTCCAAGCGCCGCGTCCGCATTCGTGGCCCGTTAGGCTAACGAAGTGCGAACGGTCCGTGCTGGTGAACCCTTGCGGCACTCCGGCACGGTCGTGAACGTTCGGTCAGGCCCGTCCACGAGTGTCGAGGGGCCCGGTGCAGGCGGGGTGTGGCGGCCGTACGCTCTCCGGCACGCATGGGGGACGACGGCCGACAAGAGGGTCCGAGCCCGGCGCCCGAGGAGCCCGTGGCCGGAACCGCCCCCCGCCGTCCCGAGCTCCTCGTGCGCGCAGGGTCGGGATCGGCGGGAGGGAGCGGGCTCCGCGCCGAGGGCGCCGGGCCGACCGGCCCGATCGAGGCCGAGCGGCTCTTCGCGCGGCTCCGGTCGGCGCTCGAGGAAGCGCTCGCTTCGGGCGTTCCTGCGGTCGCTCGGGCTGCCCGGGACCGCGCCCGCGCGGTGCACGCGGACCTCCGCGGCCTCGACCTGCCGGCCGAGGTGCGCGCGGGTCTCCGTGCGCACATGGTCGAGCTCGAGGAGCGCTTCCCGACGGCCTGGCGCGTCCACGCCGCCGTCGCTGCGGTCGAGCGCGCGTCCGGAGCTCCGGACGCGACCGCCCAGATCGCGCAGCTCGAGGAGGCGGCGAGCGTTCTGCACGGCGGCCTCGAGGACGGTGCGTGCGACCGCGACGAGCTCGAGGCGCTGCTAGAACAGGTCGCGGAAGTGCGCGCGCGCGTCGAGTCGAGCGGCGCGCCCGTCGAGGCATCCCTCGTGCCCGCGCCCGAGCCCGACGCGCCCGAACTCGCCGCGCCTCCGCCGCCGGAGCCCGCTCGCCTCGAGGTCACCCTCGACGCCCTGAGACGCGTGCACGCGACGTCGTTCGCGCGCAGCACTTCGCCGCTCGTCGAGGTCCGCGTGCACTGCGCGGAAGGTGAGGCGGAGGACGGACTGCGCCTGGTGCTGCGCTCGACTCCGCCGCTCGTGGTTCCGGCGACGATGGACCTCCCGCCGCTCGCCGCGGGGGATCACGTCGAGCTCTCCGGCCCGCGGCTCGCCGCGCTCGTGCGCTACGACCGGACGGAGCTCGACCGGGTCGACGAGCCGACCACGGGCGAGATCACCGCCGAGGTCGTTGGCGCGGACGGGCGCGCGCTCGCGTCGGCCTCGACCCCCTGGCTCCTGCTCCCAAACGGCGCGTGGCCGGGGCTCGGGGCCGCGCCCGAGGCTCTCGCCGCGTTCGTGCTCGGCGCGGACGAGGCCGCGTCGTCGATGGCGCGCGAGGCCGCACCTTCGTCCGAGGGCGGTGCGCGCGACGCCTATCGATCCGGCGATCCCCGTCGTCCGCTCGCCGTGCTCGCCGGGGTGTTCGGCGCGCTCACCCGGCTCGAGCCCGCCGTCGAAAGTCCGCCCACGAGCTTCGAGCGCGCAGGCCAGCGCGTGCGCACCCCTTCCGAGGTCGCGGCCCACCGGCTCGGCACTCCGCTCGATCTGGCGCTCGTTTCCGCCGCCGCGCTCGAGGCGGCAGGGCTGCATCCGCTCGTGTTCGTCGTCGAGGGGCACGCGTTCGCGGGCGCGTGGCTCGTCGAGCGCACCCTCCCCGTTCCGGCGACGGACGATCCGCGCCAGGTCGTCGCGCGTGCCGCGCTCACGGAGCTCGTCGCCTTCGACCCGACGCTCGCCGCGCGCGGCGGCAGCTTCGAGGACGCGCGCGCGGCCGCGCACGCGCGGCTCGAGGCGCCCGGGGAGCTCTTCGCCTGCGTCGATGTCCGACGCGCGCGCCTCGGCGGCGTGGCTCCGCTGGGCGGATCCGGGGCGAGCGGCGGTGCGACCTCTTCGGAGCCCGGTGCCTCGCGCACCCGGGACCTCGACGCGGACCTCGAGACCTATCTCGCCGCCGAGCGGCTGCGCGCGCTCGAAGAGGAGACGCCGAAGGGCCGCCTCGACCGGTGGCTCCGGCAGCTGCTCGACTTGACGATGCGCAACCGGCTGCTCAACGCCGGTCGTGCGACCAAGCGCGTTCTGCCTCTGCTCCCCGCGGACGGCGCGGTCGTCGAGGACCACCTCGCCGCCGGCGGTGTACTGACGGTCGCGCCGCGGCCCGCCGAGCTTGCGGGCCTCGCGCGCCCGCGTCCCGAGGACATCGCGGCGCTCGGCGCGCTCCTCGCGGACGGCGCGACGCGCGGCGAGCTGTTCGCGCCGCTCGGCCACGAGGAGCTCGGTGCGCGGCTCCTGCACCTGTTCCGCGAGGCGCGGACGGCCCGCGAGGAGGGCGGCGCGAGCGGGCTCTATCTCACGATCGGAACGCTCGTCTACTACGAGACCCCCGCGAGCGACACGCCCCGCAGCGCGCCGCTCCTGCTGCTGCCGCTCGAACTCACGCGCGAATCGGCGCGCGCGGGCTTCTCGTTCAAGGCGGGCCAGGGCGAGCCGCGCGTCAACGTCACGCTGCTCGAGGCGCTGCGCTCGCTCCACGACATCGACGTGCCGGGCCTCGACCCGCTGCCGGAGGACGAGTCGGGCGTCGACGTCCCGCTCGTGCTCAGGCTCGTCCGCGAGGCGGTGAAGGGCGAGGCGCGCTGGCGCGTTACGGACACGCTCGGCATCGGGCTGTTCTCGTTCGCGAAGTACCTGCTCTGGCGCGACCTCAAGGAACGTCGCGACGACCTGCGCCGGAGTCCACTCGCAGCGCACTTGCTCGATCGGCCGGGTGAACCGTTCGAGGAGAGCCGAGCCTTCCCCGAGCCCTCCGCGCTCGACGACGCGTTCGGCGCGGCCGAGGTGCTCGCACCCCTCTCGTACGACTCGACCCAGCTCAGCGCGATCCTCGCCGCAGCGGGCGGCGCAACGTTCGTGCTCGAGGGCCCGCCGGGGACGGGCAAGAGCCAGACGATCACAAACCTCGTCGCGCACGCGATCGCAAACGAGCGGACCGTGCTGTTCGTGTCCGAGAAGACGGCGGCGCTCGAGGTCGTGCACGACCGGTTGGTCGGGCTCGGGCTCGGGCCCGCTTGCCTCGAGCTGCACTCGGCCAAGGCCAGCAAGAAGGCGGTCCTCGGCCAGTTCGCAGAAGCGCTCTCCGCGGGGCGCCAGCGCGGTGCGCGGCGCAGGCCGTGGGAGGAGCTCGCCGCCGAGCTCGACGCTGCGCGCGCGCGGCTCGAGGCCCACGTGGGCGCGCTGCACGACGAGCGTTCGAGCGGCGACTCGCTCCACGGACTCATCGGCGCGCTCGCGGGGGCGCCGGCGGACCTCGAGCCTCTCGCGTTCGACCTGGGGGACCCGCTCGCGCTGGACGCCGAGCGGATCCACGCATGGCGCAGCGCGCTCGACGCCCTCGACGTGCACGGGACGGAGCAGGACGCTGGCCCGCACCATCCGCTGCTGCTCGTCGGGCAGACCGACACGTCGCCGCTCCTCGAGGCGACGAGCCGCAGGGCGCTGCTCGACTTCGACGCTCCGTGCGCGGCGTTCATCGCCGCCGCGGACGCGCTCGTTCACGCGGCGCCGGACGAGGGCGGCCAGCGTGCGCTCGGCGACCCCGACCGCTGGGGCGCCGGCGGGCCCGCGACGATGCAGTCCTGGGGCGCGGCGGCGGCGTTCGGCCGCGAACTCGCCGGGCTCGAGGCGTCGTTCGGCGATGGCGCCGCGGCCTGGCTCGAGGACCCCTCGCTCCTCGCCGCGTGCGCGGAGGACTTCGAGCGCGCGTCCGAGGCGGCGGCACTCGTCGCGTCGCACGCCGACCGGTTCCGCGTGTCGCCGAAGACGCTCGATCTCGCCGCGCTCGAGCTCGTGCGGCGGGACTGGGCCGGCGGCGGGTGGTTCGCGCGCTGGCGCTCTGCACGGGCGCTCCGTGCGTCGCTGCGCGGCATCGCCGTGGACCCGGGAGCGAAGCCGACGGTCGAGGACGCTGCGCGCGTGCTCGACGAAGCGCAGCGTCTCCTCGAGCTCGAGGCTGCGCTCGCGCGCTCGGCCGCGCCGACGGCCAACGTGCTCGGCCCCGCCTGGAGCCGGATCGAGGACGTGGCCTCGCTCGATCTCGAAGCGGCGCGCGCGCGGCTCGACCAGGCGCGCACGGCCGCGTCCGCTGTCGGGCGGTGCGCCGGGGCGACGGGCGTGCCGCGTGGGTCGCTCGCGGCGTCCGCGTCGGCGGTGCTCTCGGGACAGCGTTCGCGCGAGGGGCTCGGCGGCGCCGCCGCGCGGCTGGCCGACGCGCTGCCGGCGTATTCCGAATCCGTGCGCGGCGCGGTCGAGGCCGTCGCTCCGCTCCCCGAGGCGCCCGATCCCTGGGCGGACGCGGCGGCATGGCGCGACCTGACGCGCCTCTGGGCCGACGCCTGGCGCGGCCATCGCCCATGGACGCGCTGGGCGTCCGCGCGGCGTGACGCCGTTGACGTCGGGCTCGGCGACGTGGTCCGCTCCGTCGAGTCGGGCGACGCCGCGCCCGGGATGCTGCGCGCGCGTTTCGACCGCCTGCTCGCCGGCGAACTGGTGCTGCACGGCCTCTCCGCCGACGAGCACCTGCGCGCGTTCGACGGGATCGAGCACGAGCGCGCGGTGTCCCTCTTCCGCGCGCTCGACGACGAGCGGCTCTCGCCGGCGCGCGAGGAGGTCATCCAGCGCGTTGCGCGGCGCCGCCCGTCGAAACCGGAGAGTGAGGCCCAGGTCGGCCGCGCGAAGCCGACGACCGGTCTTGGGCTCCTGCAGCGCGAGCTTGCGAAGAAGGCGCGCCACGTGGCGACGCGCCGGCTCCTTGCCGAGCTCGGGGAGGACGCGCAGCGCCTGAAGCCGTGCTTCCTGATGAGCCCGATGTCGGTGGCGCAGTTCCTCGAGCCCGACCATCCGCCCTTCGACCTCGTCGTGTTCGACGAGGCCTCGCAGATTCCCGTGTGGGACGCCGTGGGGGCGATCGCACGCGGCAGGCAGGCGGTCGTCGTCGGCGACCCGAAGCAGCTCCCGCCAACGAACTTCTTCGCGCGCCAGACCGGCGACGAAGACCTGCCCGAGGACGCCGTCGAAGACCTCGAGAGCATCCTGGATGAGTGCATCGCCGCGGGTGTGCCGGTGCGCAGGCTCGCGTGGCACTACCGCAGCAAGCACGAGTCGCTCATCGCGTTCAGCAACGCACGCTACTACGGGGGCGACCTCGTCACGTTTCCCTCGAGCGGCGTCGAGCGTGGCGGAGTGTCGGTACGTTTCGTCGAGGACGGGTGCTACGAGAAGGGCACGACGCGCACCAACCCGCGCGAGGCCGAGGCCGTGGTGGCCGAGATCGTGCGCCGGATCGAGGACCCGGCCGAGTCGAACTCGATCGGGGTGGTGACTTTCAACCAGGCGCAGCAGACGCGGATCCTCGACGCGCTGGAGGACGCCCAGCGCGAGCGTCCCGAGCTCGAGAGTGCGCTCGCCCTCGACGCTCCGGACGGCGTCTTCGTCAAGAACCTCGAGAACGTCCAGGGCGACGAGCGCGACACGATCGTGTTCTCGATCGGCTACGGCCCGGACGACCGCGGGCGCGTCTCGATGAACTTCGGACCGCTCAACAAGGACGGCGGGGAGCGCCGCCTCAACGTCGCGATCACGCGCGCGCGGGCCGAGGTCGTGGTGTTCACGTCGCTGCGCTCCGACCAGATCGATCTCGGTCGGACGAGCGCGCGCGGCGTCGCAGACCTGCGCGCGTTCCTCGCGTTCGCGGAACGCGGCGAGCGGGGGGGGCGACGCCGACGCGCAGACGGTCGATCCGTCGCGCCAGCGGGACGTGCTCGTCGCAGCGATCGCGCGGGGACTGCGCGCGCGCGGGCACGACGTGCGGATCGACGTCGGCGCCTCCGAGGTGCGGGTCGACATCGGTGTCGTCGACCCGAACGCGTCCTCGGCCGCCCTGCGCTTCGCCCTGGGCATCGAGACCGACGGGCTCAACTACGCTCGAGCCGCGACGTCGCGCGACCGCGATCGACTGCGGAGCGACGTGCTGACTGGGCTCGGGTGGCGTCTACACCGCGTGTGGGCGGTCGACTGGTGGCGCGACCCGGACGTCGAACTCGATCGGATCGAGGCGGCGCTTCGCGGCGAGTGAGCGCGCCCATCCGCTACCACTCTCCGAGGAGCGGGTCGGACTGGCGCTCCAGCTCGGCGCGTAGCTCTTTGCGGAGCGCGTCGAGCGTGGCCGCGTGCGCCGCAGCGCCTGCGAGGTTCGAGAGCTCGAACGGGTCGACCTCGAGGTCGTAGAGCTCCTCCGGCGGGCGCTGCCGCAGGCGCGCGATGCGGCCGGCGAGTGCGTCGTCGCCCGCCGCGGCTGCCTCGATCGCGCGCCACGACGCCGAGGTCCGCATGACCGCGTTCAGGAACGTCGCCCCGGGGCGCAGGTTGCGCACGTACTTCCACCGCTCGCGCCGGAGAGCGCGCGACGGCACGTCGGGTTTCACGCGGTGCGAGGTGTGGGAGAGGAAGATCGAGTCGCGGTGGTCCTCGCGCTCCCCGCGCAGCAGCTCCGCGAACGAGCGCCCGTCGAGGCCGGAAGGCGGCGTCGCGCCCCCAAGCTCGAGCAGCGTGGGGAGCACGTCGGCGAGACTGACGAGCGCGCCCGAGCGACGGCCGGGTTCAACGGTGCCAGGCCAGCGCGCCACGAGCGGGACGCGTACGCCGGCCTCGTAGAGGGTCGTCTTCGCGAACGGGAACGGGCTGCCGTGGTCGCTCGTGTGCAGGACGAGCAGCCCGTCGCGCTCGACCGAGCCGTCGAGCGTCTGGAGCATTCGGCCCACGGTCGCGTCGAGCCGTCGGACCGAGTCGGCGTAGCGCGCGAGCTCGCCGCGCACGGCCGGCAGATCCGGAAGGAAACCCGGAACCTGGACGAGCGCCGGGTCGTGCGGAACCTCGCCGGGCACGCCGGTCGGTGCACCGTCGGTGGGGAACGGGTAGTGCGCGTCGCGCAGGTTGACGACGAGGCAGAACGGCCGACCGTCGTCCTGGGCGAGGAATGCGCGCAGCTTTTCGTCGAACCACGACGCCGAGCGCGCGCCTTCGTCATTCGGCAGCGCACGCGCGAAGAAGTCGAAGTGAAACCGTTCGAGCGGCTTCCCGCCCAGCTTTCCAATCAGTCCTGTCCGGTAGCCCGCAGGTCCGAGCAGGTCGGCCCAGACCGGCACGCCTTCCCCGATCGGATCGAAGCCGGCGCAGCCGTTCCCCGCTGGGAACTGGCCGGTGTACAGAGCCGCGCGCGACGGAGTGCAGACCGCAGTCACAGCGTACGCGCCGTCGAACACGAGGCCGCCCGCGGCGAGCCGGTCGAGGTGCGGAGTCGTGACCCAGTCCGATCCGTACGCGCCGAGGAACAGGCCCTGGTCGTCGGCTACGAACAGGACGACGTTCGGCGCGGCGGGAGGGTGGCTCTCCGGGTCCGCGCACGCGAACGCGGTGAGGGCGGCGATCAGTGGAGCGAGCGCGCGCAGGAAGAGCGAGAGGTGACGCACGCGCGGACGATAGCCCGACCCCACGCGCCCGTCCACGGACACCGCGCCGCCGCGCGCTCGGCCGGCGTTGCGGCCGCTCCGGCGCGCCGATAGCCTTGCGCGCCATGCGCGCGGCCGATGTCCTCCTCGGTGCGGTGATCGCGCTCGCCGCGTTCCTCGCCTACTTCCACTCGCCGATCCAGAAGATGGGCGACTCGGAGTTCACGGTGCTGCTGTCCGAGCAGATCGCGACGGAGGGCAGCTTCGAGCTCGACGCCTACTTCTGGCCGAACCAGCCGGTGCGCTTCTTCCCCGGGATGAAGCCAGGGATGCGCTGGCCGCGCCAGGTGCAGCCGGGCGGCGTGCGGCGCGCGGAGCGCAGTGGCGTCACCGAGGGCCCGCTCTTCTACATCTACCCGCACGGGACGTCGCTGCTGTCAATTCCCATCGTGCTCGCGGCGCGTGCGGCCGGCATCACGACGATCGACTCCGACGCCGCCTACGACCCGGCCGCCGAGCGGCGCGTGCAGCGCATCGCGGCGTCGCTGCTCATCGCGCTCGCGGCCGCGGTGGTTCTCGCCACGTCGCGCCAGATGCTCGGGCGCGGGTCGAGCGCTGCCGTGGCCCTGTCCGCCGCGTTCGCATCGCAGCTCTGGAGCACCGCATCGCGCTCGCTCCAGTCGCACACCTGGACCGTCCTGCTGCTGAGCCTCGTTTGCCTCGCGCTGGCGCGGCGCGCGACGCGTGACGCGGCACCGGAGCGCGCCGTCCCCCACGGGATGTGGATCGGCACGCTCCTCTCGTGGTGCTTCTTCGTTCGCCCGACCGCCGTCTTCTTCATCGTCCCGCTGACCGTGTACGTCCTCGCGCGCGAGCGGCGCGCGGGCGTTGCGGCGATCGCGACCGGTCTCGCCTGGCTCGCGGCGTTCTTCGGCTACAGCCGCGCGGTGTTCGGAACGTGGCTGCCCGACTACTACACGCGCGGGAGCGGCTTCGAGGCGGGCGGCTATCTCACGGGCCTCGCTGGGCAGCTGGTCTCGCCCTCGCGTGGGCTGTTCGTACTCGTGCCGCTCAGCCTCGGCGTGGCGTACCTCGTCGCGCGCTACCGGCGCCACCTGCCGCGGCGTCCGCTGTGTGCGGCGGCCGTCGTCTGCGTCGTGCTGCACACGGCGACAATGGCGTCCTTCCGGAACTGGTGGGGCGGCCACGGCTTCGGCGCGCGCTTCTCGACGGACCTCGTGCCGCTCTTCGCGCTGCTCGGAGCGCTGGGACTCGCGGCCCGGGCCGCCGCTTCACCGAGCGCGCGCACGCGTCGCCTGGAGAACACGGCACTCGTCGCGGCCGCTCTCGTCGGCGCGCTCCTGAACGGGGCGGGCGCCATCTCCACCGGCGGCGAGGAGTGGAACCGCGTCCCCGTTCCCATCGGAGAGGACCCCGACCGCTGCTTCGACTGGACGCGCTCGCAGCCGATGTGCGCGCTGTTCCCGGACAGGCTTCCGGAGCGTAGGCCGCGCTAGCTAGCGCTGCAGCGCAACCGTCACCGCACTCGCCGACGGCGTCGGCCGCGCCTCCGCTGGCGCGCAGCGCGTCGGCGGCGCTCCGATCAGCTCGGCGTAGGCGTCGAGGCTGTACGGCGCGTGCAGGAAGACGCGCATCGCGCCGTCCGACTCCGCGGGGCTCCAGCCTTGCACGCGGAGGAGCTGGCCGGGTCGGGCGCCGGTCACGGCCGACTCGAACGTCTCGAGGAATGCGTTCGCCGACGCGTCGATTGCGCTCCGGTCGGGGGCTGCGCCGCCGCGTACGACCGGGGCGGCCAGCGCGATCAGTGCGGCCGCGGGGATCAGCGCGCGAGGCCCGCGCAGGGCGCTCGTCGACGCCGCGATCAGCGCGAGCGGGGCGAGGAGCTGGAACGCGTACCACGGGCGCTCGACGCCCGACACGGCGCTCAGCGCGACGTTGCCTGCGAGCCACGTGATCGGGACGAGCACCGCCGCGCGGCGCTTCGCCTTCCCCGCACCGAGCACGCACGCGAGCACCAGCGGCGCGAGTGACGCCGCGAGAACGACCGGCGACAGCGTCGCGAACACGACGCGGAGCTGATTGGCACAGAACGCGGGCGCGGAAGAGAGGTTGGCGAGCGACGACTCCGGGTGCCCGCCGAGGCCACCGAGCACCGCGGTCCGCACCGCGACGAAGAGCGCCACGGCGGCGAGGACCGGCGCCGACGAGCGGAGCGCCGCGCCGAGGCCGCGCTCGCACGCGTGCAGCGCGACGACCAGCAGCGCGACCAGCACGCCGGACTCCTTCGAGCCGCACGCGAGCAGCGCGAGTGCGAACGTGAGCGCGCGGCGCGGCGCGCGCTCGTCCGACGCCGCGCGCTGTACCGCGATCGTCCCTGCGGTGAACAGCACGGCGAGGCTCTCGGGTCGGCGCGGCATGAACCACATGACGTGGTCGGCTGCCGGGTTCAGCAGCACGAACGCGCCGGCCAGCCCCGCAGCGACGTCGTGCGCGCCGAGCCGCCGCGCGGCCAGCGCCACCGCGCCCGCCGCCAGCACCGCGACCAGCGCGTCGACCGCGCCGTACACGCCCGGCGCCAGCCCGCCCACCGCGTGCTCGAAACCGAGCATCAGGTGCAGCACGGGCCGGTAGAACGAGCCCTCGGGATAGCGCCCGTCCATGAGCTCCTCGGCGAAGGTCCCGAAGAACGCGCCGGTCGAGTCGAAGCGCGCCGCCGCGATCAGCGGATACGCGTCCCAGCCGTAGAGCGCGCCGGGCACCGCGAGGCGTCCGGTCAGGACCGCAACGACGGCCGCCGCGACGAGGACGAGGGCGGTCCGTGTCAACGGCCGTACCCCAGGACGCCGATGCGCTCACGCACGGCCTGCGACTCGCCCGGCTCGGGGAGACCCTCGAACGCCTCCTCGGTCGAGCGCAGGCTCGGGTCCTCGATCGCGTCGATGTAGAGCAGGCGCTTCCCGTCGATGAGGGCCTCGTGGTGCGGGTCGCCCTGCATCGTCGTGGGGATCGTCTCGCCCATGAGGCGCAGTGCGAATGGCGCGACGTCGCGCATGCGCCACGCCTCGCGTTCCTTCGAGTGCGCGATGGCCGGACCGGCCGCAACGAGGATCCCGGTGCGGTCGTGCTCGGGGAACGAGCGCGGCGCGCTTGGCAGCGCCGGTCCGAGGCCCTGCGCGACGGCGCGCCAGCCGTCCTCGAGCTCGACGACGAGATCCGGAACGACGCGCTCCTGTTCGGGGCCGGGGTAGAGCTCGGCGCCCCGCCAGATCGTGCGTACGACGGGCGCACCGTCCGCGTCGCGGATCTCTCCGAGCGCACCCTCGAGCGCGTCGATCACGCCGTCGCGTTCGTCGGCCGCGACCGAGCCCTCGGCCTCGCGCCCCTCCACGTTGAGCCGGATCGCGCAGAAGCCGCCCTCTGCCGCGTCCGCGTATGCGCGCGTCCGCGCCATGTCGAGCCGCCCGAGGCGCGCGCCTCGCTGGAGAACGCGGGCCTCCGCCAGTGGCCCCGTTGCGCCCGGCTCGAGCACGGCGTCGTCCCTGCGGACGGCGAAGCCGGCGCCTTCGAGCCACGTATCGACGTCGAACACGCGCGGGTACGTGTGGAACCCGTGATCGCTCATCACGACGACGTTCGCGTTCGGGCCGGCCGCCTCGATGAGCGCGCCGAGCGTCCGATCGAGGCGCTCCATCAGCGCCGCGACCTCCCCGCGCGGATTCGGCGTGTACGCGCGATGCGAGAGCACGTCGAGGTTCTTGAACACGACGAGCGCGAAGGACCAGTCGCGATTCTCGAACGTGTCGAGCAGCGCCTTCTCCTTCAGCGCGAGCTGGCTCGCGAGGCGCTGCGGCGTGAGCTGCGTCCGGTCGCGCCAGATACCGAGGTCCGGGACCATGCCGCGCGCCGACAGCACCTGCGTCAGCGGCGCCGGGTGCGTCCACACGTCGTCGAGCGGGCTCAGCATGCCCGACACCATCACGCCGCGGACGGGTTCCGGCGGCCACGTCAGCGGCACGCCCCAGACGATCACGTCGCGGCCGCGCGCGGAGAGAATCCGCCACAGCGGGACGCCCCGGTTGTCGCGCGCGGACACGAGGCGCGGCTCGTACGAGCCCTCCACCGGCTGCAGGAACGAGTAGATGCCCGTCTCGCCGGGCTCGAGGCCCGTCGTTGCGGTCGTCCAGGCCGCGCTCGAGATCGGGATCGCCGTCGACTCGAGGTCCGCGGTGCGCCCGCGCGCCACGAGACCAGCGAGGTTCGGCAGGCGTCCCTCCGCCATCAGCGGCGCGGCCAGGTCCCACGCCGCACCGTCCCAGCCGACCACGAGCAGGCGCTCGGGCGCGACGGGTTCATCCTCGCCGCACCCCGAGAGACCCAGCGCCGCGAGCGCGCAAAGCGCCGCGGCGGCTGTGTGGGCCGGGGGGAGGGGACTTCGGGACACGGGGCGCAGGAGGGCTGGACGCGCAGACGATACAGGGCCCGGGATCGCTCCGGACCCGATCGGTTCGAACGCGCGCCCACGTCCGCGCGCGCCGTCCGTAGCCTGGTCGACCCGCACCGGATCCCGACCCAAGACATGCTCGTCCAACCCTCCGCGACCTTCCACAGGGTGTCCCTCCTGTGGGCGTCCCTCCTCGCTGCCCCGGCGCTCGCCGCGCCCGTCGCCCCGGCTTCGCCGCCCCAGCGCGCGATCGACCGCCAGGAAGCGCTCCTGCACCCGCTGACCGAGGAGGGCGGCGGCGCCCCGTCGGCCGAGGGTGCGGGGAAGACGGTCGTGCTGACCGAGTTTGCGCCCGACGACGCGTGGTACGCGCCGGTCCGCGCGCTCGGCGAGGCGGGCTTCGACGACGTCGTTTCGGTCGCGCCCTGGGACGTCGACGCCGCGTTCGAGGCGCTCGCCCAGCGCGCCCCCGAGCACGTCGTGCTCGTACTTGCGCCAACGCGTCTCGACGTGAACTTCCACTTCGACTTCCTCGAGCGGGCGACGCGGCTCGACTCCGATCCCTTCGTCGACTTCACGTTCGGGCACGTCACCGGCGCGACGCCCGAGGCGGCGGCGCGCTTCGCGCAGAGCGCGGCCGCGGATCCGAAGCTCGCGCGCGACGTCGTGGAATTCGGCCCGAAGGTCGCACGCACCCCGCTCAGCAAGCGCCGACGCCACGCCTGGGCGAAGGGCTTCAAGGCGCGCATGTGGTTCCACCCCGAGGAGAGCGCGGGTCTCGCGTCCGCCCTGGCCGAGATCAAGCCCGATGGGCTGCTCTCGTCGTGGGGCAACGGCGGGCCCGACGGGATCGCGTTCGGGTTGACGGGCGCGGACCTCGCCGCGACCGACGACCTCGACCTGTCGTCCGCGATCCTCTTCGCGACGCACCCACACGCGGCGGTCCCGATCCACTGGTACGACGCGCGCCTCGGCGGCGCGAAGCGTGCGGCCCTCGAACCGGGCGAGTCCTTCCTCCTCGGTCTGCTCGAGCGGACTCCTGCCGCGTTCTTCGGCGGCCTCGAGCCGAACCGCGGTGAGACCAACCGTCACCAGCTCGAGCGCGTGCTCAGCAGCGGCTCGCTCGGGGACGCGGCCAAGACGGTCTACGACGACGTCGTGCTCGCGACGGGCACTCCCGCGCTGCGACTCCCGCGCTACGAGGACGGGAAGAAGAGTCCGTACGGCAGCGCCTTCGATCGGATCCTCGGTGGGAGCGCCAGTCGCGTCCTCTTCGGCGTCCCGTCGTGGACGCCCTACCCCGACGGCGCGCCCTATCCGTTCGAGGCCGAGGTGCAGGTGGCGGACGACGCGGTCGAGTTCGTCTGGTACCAGGGCAAGAAGCTCGAGCGCCACGGCGCGGTGTTCGACGTGCTGCACTCGGGCGGCGGCTGGACCCATCGCGTGCGGCTCCGCGAAGAGGTGCCGCTCGACGTCGCCCGCGACGTGAAGGGCATCGAGTCGGTGCTCGTCACGCGCGACGGCTCCGAGCTCGTGACGCTGCCGCCGACCGGCGCGGTGGAGCTCTGGTGCGGCCGCGCGTACCTGCACGTGACGGCCGTGTTCCCCGAAGACGTCTCCTTCCGGCCGCTCTGGGGCGCGGCGTCGTACTCGGCGCGCGCGCGCTTCACGCGCTGACGCACGCTCAGCACCACTCGCCGTGCACGAACGCGCGGCCGTCGCGCGGCTCGCGGAACGCCCAGAGGGTGCGACCGCAGCTCGTCTCGAGCCGGTAGTAGTCGCGCAGCGTCGGCGTGGATCCAGGGCTGTGCCCGGCGCTCTCGTCGTCCCACCACGGCCGCGCGATGCGCTCGGGGCCGCGCGCGTGGCGGATGCGGTAGCCGATCCCGCGCCAGCGCACGCGCCGCGGCGCGCTGTGCTCGTCGAGGGCCTCGAACGACGCGGGTTCGGGCGGTGAGAACAGGCGCGACGGGCGTTCGGCCGGAGGGAGCGCCGCCGGAGGTTCGGAGCGCCGCGGCGGCGCCTCCTCGGGCGGGCGGAGCGTGAACGCGCGCTCGGGCAGGTGCGTGGCGACGGGGTGCGGGCGCACGATGCGATCGGGCCCGAGCCGCGCGCCGAGCGCGTCGACGAGCTCGCCGAGGGCGCGTCCGAGCGAGCCCTCGTTCGCAGCGTCGTCCGGGTCCGTCCAGGCCTGGACCTGGCGCGCGGGCAGCCGCCCCGTCCGCGTCGCGGTGAAGCGGACGCGCTCGATCCCGAACCCGAGGTGGGCGGTCTCGACCTTGGGCCGCAGCATCGACCAGAGGTGACGCGGGTTCGCGCTCGGCCGCGCGAGCGCGAGGGGCAGCGTGCGCGGCGCGATGTCGGAGGGATGCAGGACGAGGACCGCTTCGAGCACGCCGCGGCGCGCGCGCTCGAGCTCGACGGCGAGCGCGTCGACGAGCTCCTCGGCGGTGAGCGAGATCGCCTCGAGCGAGCGGACCGGTCCGTCGAACACGCGCTCGGTCTGGGGCGGCGTCTCGAAGCGCAGCGGCGTCACGGGCTCGAACGCGCGCCCGAGCGCCTGGTCGAGGCGCAGCGCGACGTCGCCGCCGAAGCGCGCGGCGACGCGGTCGCGGTCGAGCGCGAGGAGGTCCTGGACGCGCGTGACGCCGAGCTCGGCGAAGCCCTCGACCGTCGCCTCCGCGATGCGCAGCGCCTCGACCGGCAGGGGGCCGAGCGCGCGGGCTTCCTCGCCGGACTCGACGAGCGTGCGCGGCGTCCGCCCGTGGCGCGCGACGGCGAGCGCGCACCCCGGCGTGTCGGCGACGCCGATGCGCGCTCCGAGCGCGAAGGCGTGCATCGCGCGGAGGAGCGCGCGGCACAGGGCGTCCTCCTCGCCGAAGAGCCGCTCGGTGCCGGCGACGTCGACGAGCAGCGCGTCGGGCGGATCGAGCGCGACGACGGGCGAGAAGCGCGCCATCAGCCAGTTCCCGAGCCCGTGGAGAGCGCGCAGGTCGCGGCTTTCGGAGCGCTCCTCGACCCACGGCGGTCCGCTGCGCGCGCGGACGCGCGGGTCGATGAGCGCCTGGGCCTCGGCGAGGCTCAGACCGACGCGGACGCCGCGGCGCGCGGCCTCGTTGCAGCGCTCGACGACGAGCGCGCGGCCGGCGCGCGTCTCGGTGAGGAGGACGCACGACGTCGGCGCCCGCCCGGGGACGCGAGCGGCGCGGTCCCGGCGGCGCTGGGCGAGGTCGATCGAGAGGGACGGGAGGACGAGTGCAAGGACGCGTCGCATCGGCGATGGGGCCCGCGGGCGGGCGTTCCTGGAAGTTCCCTCCTCCAGAACGGCTTTCCCTGGTCGCCCGCTCGGCCGCGCGCGGCGGCGGAGCGGAGCCCGGCGTGTGTGCTGTGCCGGGGTGGGTGGCGCGGGCGCTCCGCGCGGAGCGTCCGGCGGCGGTTCTGCCGCGTCAGCCGACGCCGCGCGCGGTCGTTCGATCCACCAGCGCAGCGAGGTCGAGCGCGGACCCGCCGCGCACGGCCCAGGCGTTCCCCGGCGCGCGCGCGGTGCGCGCACCCCGGAAGAGCTGTGCACCCTTCACCCGCAGGAGGCGCGCGCGCCAGCGCGGCGCGTGTCCCCGGGCCGGCGCGCGCGCGATCACCCAGCGCGTCGCGGCCGCGGAGATCTCGCCGAGCTCGGACGGCGGGCGCGCGAGGAGCGCGAGTGCGCCGCGTCCGTTCGCGCCGGAGGCGGCGAGCTGGAGCCTGCGCGTCGCGGCCATGCCGAGGCGCGCGCCGTCCGCCACGACGGCGGTGACGTCGGGGCAGCGCAGGGCCGCGTCGATCGTCCAGAGCCGCTGCCCGTCGTCGGGCGGATCGACGAACAGGGAGCGCTCGACCAGGGCCGAACGCGCGTTCGCGTGCGCCGCCCGCTCGTCGAGCGCGAGGTCGGTCCGGAGCAGGCCCCCCCGGAGCAGATCTGCGCCGCCCTCCGCGTCCTCGGCCCCGTCGCACTCGACGAGGCGCGAGCCGTCGACGAGCGTCCGCGGGTAGGGCCAGACACGGCGTCCGATCCAGAGCACGTGGGCGGGGGCCCCGCGCTCGAGCGCGTCCTCGACGGCACGCGCGGCCAGGTGGGCGAGCAGCAGGAGCGGGGGCGCGTGGTCCGCGTCCCTCCGAGAAGGCGCGGCACGGCCCGCTGCGGCGCCCTCGAACGAGGTTCCGAACCACTCGTGGACCCCGTGGCGGGCGAGCCCGCGGCCGCGCTCGCCCCGGTCGGTCAGGGCGGCGTCCACCGCGCTCCAGCCGGTGGGCACGCAGCCGGTCGGGGCACGCTCGACCGACCCGGACCCCTCGCTCGAGGACCCGGAAGTGGGACCAGAAGCGGGGTCAGCAGCGAGGTCCGAGGAGCCGGACGCGGGCGCGTCGGCGGACTGCAGGGGGCGGAGCGGCACGTCCCGGATGGTAGTGCTTTGTTCGGGTCCGTGGGGTCCGACTCCCGCGAACGGGTCCGAGCGCCATTCATCCCGGATTGATCCATGCCGAACGGGCCCCTGAACGCGCTGCGGATGCTCCTCGCTCAGGCGCCGGCCCGACTCCTTTCCACACACCGCCGGCGTCCGACCCCCGCACCCAACCATGCAACGCACCCTCGCCCGAGCCGCTGCGCTCGCCGCTCTCGCCGGCGTCGCTCTCGCAGGCGGCGACGAGCCCCAGCAGGGGCCCTTCCGCCGCATCGCCACCTTCCCCGTCTTCCTCAACACGGACATCGACACCGAGTCCGTCGCCGAGATCGTCACCGCGTCGGAGGACGGGAACACGCTCGTCTACACCGACTCTGAGAACGAGAGCCTCGGCTTCGTCGACCTCACGAACCCGCTCGCTCCCGCGCCGGCGGGCAACCTGCCGCTGCCCGGCGAGCCGACCTCGGTCGCGGTCGTGGGAGGATTCGCCCTCGCGTCGGTGAACACGAGCGTCGACTTCGTCGACACGTCGGGCTCGCTCGAGGTCGTCGACATCCAGACGCAGACGATCGTGCGCTCGCTCCCCCTCGGCGGGCAGCCCGACGCGATCGCGGTGAGCCCCGACGGTCGCTTCGCGGCCGTCGCGATCGAGAACGAGCGCGACGAGGACCTGGGCGACGGTGCGCCGCCCCAGCTCCCCGCCGGCTTCCTCGTCGTTGTCGACCTCGTCGGCGACGATCCCGCGGACTGGGGCACGCGCGCCGTCGACCTGACGGGCGTCGCCGACCTCTTCCCGGAGGACCCCGAGCCCGAGTTCGTCGACATCAACCGCTTCAACATCGCCGCGGTCACGCTCCAGGAGAACAACCACGTCGTGCTGGTGAGCCTCGAGCTCGGCGTGGTGCTCGCGTCGTTCTCCGCCGGCACGGTCGACCTCGAGCAGGTCGACGTGAACGAGAACGACCTGGTCGAGCAGACGGCGAGCCTCACCGCCGTCCCGCGCGAGCCCGACGCCGTCACCTGGATCGGCGACTTCGCGCTCGGGACGGCCGACGAGGGCGACCTCGACGGCGGCAGCCGCGGCTTCACGACGTGGACCGTTTTCGGTCAGACGCTCTACGAGCCCGGGAACGAGCTCGAGCACGCCGTCGCGCGGATCGGCCACTACCCCGAGGACCGCAGCGAGAACAAGGGCAACGAGCCCGAGGGCATCGAGTACGCCCGCTTTCCCGGCGGCGACCGCTACCTCTTCGTCGGCTCCGAGCGTTCGAGCGTCGTCTTCGTATACGAGGTCGAGCGCGGCTTCCTCGGAATCTCGGAGCCTCGCTTCGTCCAGGTCCTTCCGACCGGCGTCGGCCCCGAGGGGCTCGTCGCGATCCCCGAGCGCGACCTGTTCGTCGTGGCGAGCGAGGTTGACGACCGCGGCGACAAGATCCGCTCGTCGATCATGGTCTACGCACGCACCGCGGTCGGCGGCAACTACCCGTCCATCGAGTCCGTGGACCGCGCCGACGGCACGCCCATCCCGTGGGCCGCGCTCTCGGGGCTCGCGGTCGATCGGCACGACGACGAACTGCTCTACACGGTCCACGACAGCTTCTACGGGCGGTCGCGCGTCTACGAGATCGACGCGTCGTCGCGCCCCGCGGTGATCACCGCCGAGCTCCCGATCGTCGATTCGTTCGGACGTCTCGCCGACGGGCTCCGGCGCATCGCCGACGTGATCCCCGGCGCGCCGGACTTCGATCCGGACGCGATCGTCCACGCCGACGGCACGGTGAACCTCGACCTCGAGGGCGTCGCGACGAGCGCGACCGACGGTGTGCTGTGGGTCTGCTCCGAGGGCGCCGGCAATCTCACCGCGGGCGTCAGCGACGCGGACGACCGTCCGTTCACGAGCCCGAATCTGATCCTCCGCCTCGTGCGCAACGCCTCTGGCGACGCGCTCGAGATCGTCGGCGTCGTCGCCGTTCCGATCCCGCTCACGCTCGACCAGTTCCGCTTCGGGCTCGAGGGCGTCGCCGAGGGCGCGGACGGCAGCCTGTACGTCGCCTTCCAGCGCGCGTGGCAAGTGACGGGCGACCCGGCCGATCGCGCGCGCATCGGACGCTTCGACCTCACGAACCGCACCTGGACGTTCGCGTACTACCCGCTGGACGCGCCCGAGTCCGCGAACGGCGGCTGGGTCGGCCTCGGCGACCTCGCGCCGCTGGCGGACGGCCGTCTCGCGGTCCTCGAGCGCGACAACCAGGGCGGTCCGGACGCCGCGGTGAAACGCGTCTACACCATCGATCCGTTGGAGGTCGTCTTCACGACGGCCGAGGCCGGCATGCCGCCCACGCTGACGAAGACCCTCGCGAGCGACCTGCTCAAGGACGGAGCCTTCGACCCGTTCCGCGGCTTCGTCTTCGAGAAGGTCGAGGGCCTCGCCGTGCGTCCGGGCGGCGGTGGCTTCCTCGTCAATGACAACGACGGCGTCGACGACAACAGCGGGGAGACGCGCCTGGTGCGGATCCCCGGCCTGATCCGCTGACCGCCGCGTTCCCGGGACCGCTCCGGAGACTCTTCCTTCCGCCTCTCTCGCTCGCAGACGGCTCCGGCCGTCCGGGGGCCGGTGCGCTGCCACGCACCGGCCCTCCTTCTTCTCGCGCCGGCCGCGGCCCCTTCCCACGCGGAACCGAGCGCACTATCGTCGCGCGCCCATGCCGCGCGGAAAGGGAAAGCTCGAGCGCTGGGAGCGCAACAAGGCGCTCGGCTGCGTCCACGAACCGGACCTGCGCGCGGTCGCGGAGGGCGACGCGTACATGCGCGGAGCGTGGGCCCGCGATGTGTTCGGGAGCGACGCTCCGATCACGCTCGAGCTCGGCTGCGGCCAGGGGCTCTTCACCGTCGATCTCGCGGCGCGCAGGCCCGACGCGTCGTTCGTCGGCATCGACGTCAAGGGGCACCGCTTCTGGCGAGGGGCGGCCGCGGCGGACCGGGCGGGCCTTCCGAACGCGGCGTTCCTGCGCGCGCGGGTGCAGTGGCTCGACCGCTTCTTCGCCCCGGGCGAGGTGCGCGACGTCTGGCTGACGTTCACCGACCCGCAGGTGAACGACAAGCGGGGCACGAAGCGCCTCACCTCGCCGTACTACCTGCGGCTCTACCAGGAGACGCTCGAGCTCGGCGGCCGCGTGCTGGTGAAGACGGACTCGCCCGAGTTCTACGAGCGCACGCTGGAGGACGGCCCCGCGGCGGGGCTCGAGCTCGTCGACGCGTGCGACGACGTCCACGGCGCAGCGACCGGCCGCTTCGACGAAGAGACGACGCGCGCGCTGTCGTTCATCACGGCGTACGAGGAGCGCTGGCTGCGCGAGGGGCGGCGCGTGCGGTACGTCGAACTCCGGAAGACGGGCGAGGTCCCCCCGGAGCTCGCCGAGGAGGCGCGCCGCATGCTGCAGGGTCCGCCGGAGCGCGACCAGCCGCGGTTCCGCGGCACGCCGCTCGACGCTCCGGGCTGAGCGGCGCGACGAGGTACCGGGCGGAGCGGCTCGGGTCCTGCCGCCGAAAACGGACGGCGCGCCGTCAGAAGAGCGTGTCGGGCTCGACGAGCGTCGGCCCCTCGTTCCTCACGCTGTTGACGCGCGTGCTGACGCGATCGGTGACGAGCGTGCCCGCCGGCGCCGGTGCGAGGATCCGCGCGAGCGCGGCGTCGTCGCGCGGCTCGGGGTCGAGCCAGCGGTCGAAGTCGTCGGGCTCGACGATGCAGGGCATGCGGTCGTGGAGGTCCGTGAGGTCCTCGTTCGCCGACGTCGTCAGGATCGTGAACGTCGTCCGCGGAGCCTCCGACGACGATCCCTTCCAGTGCTCGAAGAGACCGGCTAGCGCAAGCGGCGCGCCGTCCGTGCGCTGGATCCGGAACGGGATCTTCGCCTTGCCGTCGCGCTGCCACTCGTAGAACCAGGACGCGGGCACGAGCGCGCGGCGACGCGTGAACGCAGCGCGGAACGAGGGCTTCTCGGCGGCGGTCTCCGAGCGCGCGTTGATCGTCCTGCCGGCGATCTTCGCGTCCTTCGACCACGACGGGACGAGGCCCCAGCGCATGGCGGTCGCGCGGCGCTCCTCGCCCGGCGGACGGGTCACGACGGGCGCCTCCTGGGTCGGCGCGAGGTTGTAGCGCGGCACGAAGTCGAACAGCGACTCGAGCGCGAAGAGGCCCGCGAGGATGGCGGGTTCGATCGTGAGGGCGTAGCGGCCGCACATGGCGATGGGGGAGCGTGCGCGGGTTCCTGGCGTCGGGCGCGCGCTTGCACGAGCGTACCCGGTGCGACGATCAGCGATCGGGCTTCGGATCGAGGGCGACCGGACGTGCGCCTCGCGCTCCGCGTACGACCGCGAGCGCGGCGAGGACCAGCCCTGCGGTGGTGGCGACGGCTCCGCTCGCGTCGATCGAGTGTCCGAGCGTGGCGGGTGCGGCCCACGCCGAGAGCGCGTAGCCGACGAGCGCCGCCGCCAGGCCGAGGCCTGCGCTCCAGAGGACGTACCGGCCCATCGTCGGCGCGAAGAGGCGCGCCGCGGCCGCCGGGCACGTCAGCAGCGCGATCACGAGGATCGAGCCCAGCGCTTCGAAGCTCGCGACGAGAACGAGCGTGGTCGCGGCGAGCAGCGCGGGCCGGACGAGGCCCGGGCGGCCGCCCGCGACGCGCGCGAACGAGGTGTCGAAGAGCGTCGCCCGGATCGGGCTCCAGAACCAGGCGATCGCGGCCGGGACGAGGAGCGCCAGGACTCCCAGCGTGCGCGTCTCGCGCGGCAGGCTCGCGACGAGTTCGAGCGGACCCGCCGACGCGGGCGGCGTCCAGAACAGGAGCTCGAGCTGGCCGGACAGCACGCAGTCGAGGTCGAGGTCGACGTTGCGCGCGTCCGTGAACTCGACGAGCGCGACGCCGAGCGCGAACAGCGTCGTGAAGACGACGCCGATCGCCGCCGTCGGGTCCGTGCGTCCGTGGCGCTGGATCGCGTGCGATGCGAGCGCGGCGAGGAGCGCCGCGGCGAGCGCTCCGACGAACATGGGCAGCGGCGCGCGCGAGCCGGTCCACGCGAACGCGACGACGAGGCCAGGGAGCACCGAGTGCGCCATCGCATCGCCGATCAGCGCGCGCCGGTCGAGCACGAGGAGCGAGCCCAGGAGCGCGAGCAGCGCCGCGGCCGCCGAGACGGTCAAGAGCGGGGCGAGGTCGAGTCGGAGGAACTCATCCACGGCTCGCCTCCGGGCCCGATGGGTCGGACGCGCCGAGCCTGCGCCCGAGCGCACGGCGCCGGGCCCAGCCCGCGAGGATCCCGCGTCGGGGCGCGGCGAGGAGGCTCGCGGTGAAGAGCGCGGCGGCGACAAGGACGATGATCGCGCCGGCGGGTGCGTTCGGCAGCGCGGCGGAGAGCGCCGCACCGATCCACGCGGACACCGCGCCGAGGGCGGCGGACAGCCAGAGCAACCGTCCGGTGGTGGCGGTCCAGAGGCGCGCCGCCGTCGGCGGGATCACGAGCACCGCGACGACGAGGAGCATCCCGACCGCCTGGAGTCCGGCGAGGGCGACGGCCGCTGCGAGCGCAGCGAGGCCGCCGTCGATCATGCGGAGGGGCAGCCCGCTCGCGCGCGCGAAGCGCCGGTTGAAGGCCGCGGCGATGAGCGGGCGGTGGAGGACGACGGCGAGCGCGATCGAGACGGCGGCGAGCGCTCCCATCAGAACGGCGTCGGCGCGCGTCATCGACGCCGTCGCGCCGAAGATGAGCCCGTCGAGCCCCGCCTGGTCCGCGCCGCTCCGTCGCCGCGCGATCGAGAGCAGCACGATCCCGAGTCCGAAGGACGCGCTCGAGACGGCTGCGGTGGAGGTGTCGGTCGAGAGCCGCGTGCGCGCGGTCAGGAACGCGATGGCTCCGACGGCCGCGACGCCGGCGAGCCCCGCGCCGACGAGGAGCACGGGCAGGCTACGCTCGTACGCGACGCCCTCGATCCCCGAGTGCACGAGGAACGCGAGCGCGACGCCGGGCAGTGTCGCGTGCGCGAACGCGTCGACGACGAGCGACTGCCGGTGGAGCATCGTGAACGCACCGACGAGTCCCCCCGCAACGCCCAGCAGGGCCGCGCCGATGAGGACGACCGTCGTGTTGTAGCCGCCGCCGAGGAGGAGCGCGTCGACGAACGCTTCGAGCGCGGACGTCTCGGTCGCCGCTCGTTCGAGCTGCATCGCCGCGACGGGCCCGGCGCCGACGGGCTCTGCGCCGACGGACTCGGACGCGAGCGGCCGAGCCGCGCGCGTCAGGGCATCGAGTCCGCAGGCGAAGCTCATCCGACGCGGTGCGCTCGCGCGCCGAACACCTCGCGCGTCGCGTCGCTCGCGAGGACCTCGGCGGCGGGCCCTTCTGCGCGGATCGTCCGATCGACGAGCACCGCGCGATCAAAGCGGGCCGCAACCTCCTCGAGGTCGTGGTGCACGGCAATCACGGTCCCGCCGGCCGACGCGATGCGCTGCAGCTCCGCCATCAGCACGGCCTCGCTCGTCGCATCGATGCCGGCGAAGGGCTCGTCGAGCAGCAGGAGGTCGGCCTCCTGGGCGAGCGCGCGCGCGAGGAACACCCGCTGCTGCTGTCCCCCGGATAGCTCGCCGATCGGTCGCCGTGCGAACTCGTGCATGCCGACCGCCTCGAGCGCCGCGCGGGCGCGGCGGCCCTCCTGCGCGCCGCGCAGTCCGTCGAGCCAGGCGGGCATCCACCAGCCGAGCCCACTCGTCGCGCCCATCCGAACCACCTCGACCGCCGTGATCGGAAAGTCCCAGTCGATCGACTCGCGCTGGGGGAGGAAGGCGACCCGCCGGCGCACGGCGGAGAGCGGCTCGCCGAAGAAACGAGCCTCGCCGCGGAGCATCGGCACGAGCCCGAGCGCCGCGTGAAGCAGCGTCGACTTGCCCGCGCCGTTCGGGCCGACGATGGCCGTCATCCGGCCGGACTGGAACGCGACCGAGGCTTCGAGCAGCGCTGCGTCCGAAGCGTCCCCGCGCACGGCGCGGTAGACGACGGTCGCGTCCAGGATCTCGAGCGGTGCCTGCGCGGCGCTCGGAGTCGAGATGGACGGCGACGCGGCGCGCGGCCCGCGGGCGACGTTCACTTCTGGACCTCCGCAGGCGCGCTCGACGCCGCGCTGGTCGAGCCGAGCGCAGCGGAGATCGTGCGGGCGTTGTGGGCGATCATGCCGACGTAGGTCGCAGCCTCACCAGGCGCGTCGGAGTGGAGCGTGCCGCCGACCGTCACCCGGTGCCCGCGCGCTTCGGCACCTTCGATGAGCGCGCGCACGCTCCGCTCCGCCACCGTCGACTCGAAGAATACGGCGGGCACCTCGCGTTCCACGACGAGGGTGACCAGGTCCTCGATGGCGCGCAGTCCGGCCTCGCTCGCCGTCGAGATGCCCTGGATCGCGTGCACCTCGAAGCCGTGGCGACGTCCGAAGTACGCGAAGGCGTCGTGGGCGGTGACGAGCGTCCGGCGGTCCTCGGGGACGCCGTTCAGGAGGTTCGTCGCCTCGGCGTCGAGCGCCTCGAGCTTCGCGATGAGGGTGGTGCGCCGCTCCAGCAGCGCCCCCGCGTCCGCGCCGGGGACGAGCGCGGCCAGTTCGTCGGCGACGAGCTCGGCGACCTGTGTCCAGAGGGGCACGTCCATCCAGACGTGCGGGTCCTCCGCGTCGTCGCCCTCCATGAGGACCGCGTCGGCGCGCTTCGCGACGACCTCGGCGACGGGGACAACGCGCGCGCCGTCCGTCTCGACGCGTTCGAGCGTCTCCTGGAGATTGCTCTCGAGGTGGAGGCCGTTCCAGAGCACGAGGTCTGCGTCGAGGAGCAGCGCGACGTCGTCCCGGGTTGGACGGAACAGGTGGGGGTCGACGTCCGGCCCGAAGAGCACCTCGACGCGCGCATCGTCGCCTGCGAGGTCGAGCGCGAGGTCGCCGATCATGACCGTGGTGCAGACGACGAGCGGACGGGGGTCCTCGTTCGCGCCGTTCGAGCACGCGGCCGTGAGGAGCGCCGCGCCGAGGAGGAGTCGGGCCGTCGGGGTCTTGCGGGTGTGCATGGGGGTCGCGCGGGGGCGCTCGAGGCTGGTGCTCTGGGGGTGGGACGGAGCGTTCCTTCCGCCGGTCGTGCCCGTCTTGGGCGCAGATTGTAGCTTCGGCTACAAGTCCCCGCCCCCGGGGAGCCAAGATCGATCGAGAGGCTCCCAGGTCGCGTTCGGGGCCCAAAAATCCGCCCGGAGCGTGCGGTCGACTCCGTCCGGGGGTCTCGCGCACGGTCCATGGCCCGTCGGCGGTGGCGGTCAGCGCTGCGTGAAGGTCCGGAAGCGCTCGAGCGTCTCGTCGCCCACGTGGTGCTCGACCCCCTCGGCGTCGATCTCCGCGGTGGCGCGCTCGACGCCCAGTGCGAGCAGGAACGCGAGCACGGTTTCGTGCCGCGCGCGGGAGCGCTCCGCGAGGGCCCGGCCGCGGTCGGTCAGCGTGACGGGGCGGTACGGCGCGGTGTCGACGTAACCGTCGCGCTGGAGGCGGCCGAGCGTGCGGCTGACCGTGACGTGGCTCACGCCGAAGCGCGCCGCGAGGTCCCGGACGCGCACGTCGGTCCCGTCCGCACCGACGTCGGAGATCGCCTCGACGTAGTCCTCCACGAGTTCCGTCGCGTGGGCCTCTCGGACGCGCGCGAATCGTGACGCGTCGGTCGCGGAGTCCTGGAGCGTCGCGACGACCTCCTCGAGGTCGTGTGCGAGGGGGCGTTCGTCCGCGAAGGCGCGGAGCACGTCGAGCGTCGTCGGGCTGACGTGGTGCTCGATGCCCTCCGCGTCGGCGAGCGCGGCGGGCGGCGAGATGCCGAGCGCGAGGAGGAAGCGGAGGACGACGGCGTGGCGCTTCCGCGATCGCACGGCGAGCTCGGCGCCGCGCTGGGTCAGTTCGATCGCGCGGTAGGGCTCGGTCTGGACCCAGCCATCGCGCTGGAGCCGGTCGACCGTGCGGCTGACCGTGACGTGGCTGACGCCGAACGTCGTCGCGAGGTCGCGCACGCGGGCCTCTCCGTGGGTGCGCTGGAGCGCTTCGATCGCCTCGACGTAGTCCTCGGCGGTCTCGGTCCGGTTCGCGCGGCGCACGGCGTCGTGGCGCTCGGCGATCGGATCCTCGTCCTCACCGCTCGTCGTATCCGTCTCCACCGCTGCTCCGGGTCCCGAGGTCCTCGTGTCCCGGTTCGTTCCCCGGGCGCGGGCAAGAGCCTAGCGCTCGACCGGGGCGCCGCGCCCGGAAGTAGGCTCGTCGGCCATGCAGTACCGCAATCTGGGCGCTTCCGGGCTTCGGGTGAGCGCCGTGTCCCTGGGCGGCTGGCTGACCTTCGGCGGCACCGTCGACGATGCGACGACGGCGACGATCGTGGCACGGGCCGTCGACCTGGGCGTCAACTTCATCGATCTCGCGGACGCGTACGCGCGGGGCGGCGCAGAGGAGGCCGTCGGGCGCGCGATCCGCGGAATGAGGCGCAGCGACCTTGTGCTCTCGAGCAAGGCGTTCTGGCCGATGGGGGACGGGCCGAACGATCGCGGCCTTAGCCGCAAGCACTTGTTCGAGAGCGTGGACGCGTCGCTGAAGCGGCTCGGGACCGACTACCTCGACCTGTACTTCTGTCACCGCGCGGATCCGGAGACGCCCCTGCACGAGACGGCCGAGGCGATGAGCGACCTCGTGCGCATGGGGAAGGTCCTCTACTGGGGAACGAGCGTGTGGCCCGCAGAGCTGCTCGATCGGACGCACGACGTGTGCGAGCGCCGCGCGCTGCGCGCTCCGATCGTCGAGCAGCCCGAGTACAGCCTCCTGCAGCGCGGGATCGAAGCGTCGGTGCTGCCGTTCGCGCGGCGCAGCGGCACGGGCGTCGTCGTATGGAGCCCGCTCGCGGGCGGTCTGCTGACGAGCAAGTACGACCGCGGAGTGCCCGAGGCGAGCCGCGGCGCGACGTCGAGCTGGCTCGACGAACACCTGAACGAGAGGACGCTCGAAAGGCTGCGTGCATTCAGCGAGATGGCGCGGGAGCGCGGCGTGCGGCCGGCGCAGCTTGCGCTCGCGTGGGTGCTGGCGCAGGACGGGATCAGCGCGGTGATCACGGGCGCGACGCGGCCGGAGCAGATCGAGGAGAACGTCGCGGCGGTCGGGGTCGAGCTCGACAGTGAGACGCTGGAGCGGCTCGACGCGCTCTTTCCGGCGGGTGGGGCGGCTGACGCGGCCAGCCGCTGAGTCGGGGTCGCTGGACGGGGCCCGCGGCGGGGCTCGGGCGTCCTGATGCGCCCCGCAGCGGTACGCCTCGCCCGGTCGGCGGACGATCGCTCCGGATGCGCGGCATCGGTGGCCGCGACGGGGCGTGCGCGGTCCCGCCCGGGGCGGGTGCGACCGATTGCCCGGAGTGCCTCGGTCCTCAGATCCGCTGCGGCGATCCTCCGCACTCGTTCCACGACGGCCGCGCGAGGGGCCACCGGCGACGGCGAGGAGGGTGGTACGCCCGACAGGATTCGAACCTGTGACCTTTCGCTCCGGAGGCGAACGCTCTATCCAGCTGAGCTACGGGCGCCCGAGGGGCGGAGAGTCTACCCACGCGTCCCGGCTTCGGACAGCCGGCCGGGCGATTCCGGGCGCCGCTGCGGCACTCCGCCGGGCGCGCAAAAGGGCGAGGCGGTCGGTCCCGGTGAGGGGCTACCCGCGTATGTCACCGCGTTCATGGCAGGCCCCAGGGCGCGGTCCGGTTCTCCCCGATTCCGGAACGTTGGGGTAACCTGGGCGGGCCGCGTCCCTAGCCCATGTTGGCCGAGAGGTGCAAATGACAGACGAGTTGAGCGATCCGTTCGAGAGCATGTCCGCGACCGAGACCCCCACGGGGTCGGCCGCGCACACCGGTTCCGTACCGTCGAAGCCGGCGGTGCGATGGCGCCCCTGGCGCGCATCCGCTCTCACGGCGCTCGTCCTCGTCCCGGTCGCGCACGTCGCGCTGCACGTCAATACGGCGTCGCCCGAGTCGACAGCTTCTGGGCCGGCAGCTTCTGGGTCCGCGGCTCCCCAGCTCGGCCCGAACGTTTCTGCGGCCGCGGCGCCGACGCTGCGCCCCGGCACCGTGCTCCGCGCCCAGTCGGGCCCGGACTTCACGGACTCGGACCGCGACGGCATCCCGGATCTGCAGGAGGTCGTTCTGCAGACCGACCCGTACTCGTTCGACACGGACGGCGACGGGTACAACGACGGCGAGGAGTTCGCGCGTCAGTCCGATCCGCTGCGCGACTTCTCGACTCCGTCCTCGGACATCCCGTCGGCCGCGCTGTCCGCGCGCGGGCAGGGCGGCAAGCTGCGGCTCGTGCTGATGCTGCATGAGCCCGAGTTCCAGATCGGTGACGCGATGCTGCGTCTCGGAGTCCTGGCGGGCGGGCAGGTGCACGCGATCCAGCCCGAGCGTCTCGCGCTGCTCGGCGAGCGCATGGAGGTCGCCGGAACCTCGGGCTCGCGCGTCACGTACATCGACGTTCCGATCGATCCGAACTTCGTGCACTCCAGCGGCACGGTCTCCTTCTTCCTCGCGACCGGGTCGTTCTCGACCCAGACGCTGGGATCGGCGTCGAAGATCGACGTGCACTCGGACGAGGGCCAGCTCGTCCTCCAGGTCACGCCGGCCCCGGCCGGCGGCTCGCGTCAGGTCAGCCAGGGCGGCGGCACGATCCGCCAGCCGCTCCCGGTCGCGCCGGTTCCGCCGCCGACGGCCCAGTGGGTCGCGGGCGCCGTGTGCTTCCAGCGCACCGAGGTGATCGGTGTCAACGGCGCGCGCATGCTGCACCAGGTCGTCGAGGCCGACTGCATCGAGGGCTGGGACAGCTTCTGCTCGAGTGATTGCTCCTCGAGCGTCGGCGACTCGTACGAGACCGTCGACCCCTGGGCCCTGCTCGGGGGCTGAGCGCGGCCGGACGGATCCGTCCCCTCCGGTCGCTCCCCCTCTGGTCGCCACAGCGCCCCGCAGACACGTGGGCGCTTCGTGCCCTCGCACGACTTTGCGTCGTTCCGCAGCGTGGAGCCTGTGCTCGGGCCGCCCGATGGATGGCCCTGGATCGTTCTCGCTCCGAGACCGCGCGCGTTCCGCGCCGGGACCCGTCGCGGGATCGTTCCCAGCGCGCGCACGAAACCGCAGGGAATCGGGCGTAGAACGAGCGGATTCGCCCCTTTTCTGCGATCTTGGGGCCTCGCCGCGCGGAACCCAGTCGTCTTGCCGCGCGTCCATGACACGATGACCGGACCTCTCCGCGCCGATCCCGACCGCGACCTCGTCCTCGCCTGCCAGGCGGACCCGGACGGAGGCTTCCGCGGTGCGTTCCGCGATCTGTACGAGCTGTACAAGGACCGCGTCTACAACGCCTGCTACCGCATCACGGGCAACCCCAGCGATGCACTGGACGCGAGCCAGGAGACCTTCGGAATCCTGTACCGCAAGATCGGCGACTTCCGCTTCGAGTCGAAGTTCTCCAGCTGGCTGTATCGGATCGCCGTCAACTCGGCGATCGATCTGAAGCGCCGCTCGTCGAGCCGACCCCTGCCGTCGCTCGATGCCCTGCTGAAGCCGACACCCGAGGGGCCCCCGCGCCTGCTCGAGATCTCGGACGAGTCCACCGAGGCGCCCGTTGCGGCGGCCACCCGGGGCGAGCTCGAGGCGGACGTCCAGCGCTCGATCGACCGCCTCTCGCCGAAGATGCGGACGATCATCGTGCTCCGGTATCTCGAGGGTCAGAGCTACGACGAGATCGCCGAGACGCTCGCGATCTCTCTCGGAACGGTCAAATCGCGACTTTCCCGGGCGCATGCGGCCCTCGACAGGGAACTCACGCCATTGATCGACCGTCATTTCATACAGGGCGAGCTCTGAGTCCGCCCCTCTCCCACGCCTCTCCAAGTCCTCCTCTTCGCCCGTACCGCGCCCCCACTCTTGGGGGAATGACGACTCGGCCCTCCCCGCAGGGGAAGGCCCACCGGTCCCACCCGCCATGTCCGCCGACCTGCCCGAGCCCCACGGCGAGCCCGCCCTGCCCAGCGATTGGGTGGAGTGGATCGATCGTGCCGACGGCGCCCCCAGCCAGGGGGCGGTGGCGGACGGTGAGCGCGCGCGCGCGCTGGAGCGCGCCCGGGCCCACGCTCGGCTGCTGCGGTCGCTTCCGCGGCTCGAGGCGCCCGCGTCCCTGGAGGGCGCGGTGGTGGCGGCGCTCCACGCCGGGCACACGGAAGATCGGGTACGCGATCAGATCGTCGCCCTCCGCCCGGTCCCCGCGCCCGCGGCACTGGACGCGGCCGTCGCCGCAGCGGTCGAGCGCGCGGTCGAGGCGGATCCGGTGGCGCTGCGTGCGCCGGCACGCCTCGACGGCATGGTCGCCGAGGCCGTCGGGTCCGCGCCCGCCCCCTCCAGCGCGGTGCCAGCACGGCGCCAGCAGCGCGCGGTCTGGGTCTCGATGGCGGCCGCGGCCGCCCTTGTGGCGGGCGTGTACCTCGCGGTGAACCGGGCACCGCGTGGCGCCGAGCCCGCGCAGCCCCGCGTCGCGTCGTTCATCGAGCTCGTGCCCGTGCAGGCGAGCGATCTCTCTCCCGCCGACCGGGCGGTCCTCCAGCGCTTCGGCGCGCAGCTGCGCGGAGGTCGGTCGTGATCGCACGGACGAGCCGAATCCGTCGCGGCGCTGCCGCCGCGGCGCTCCTCGCGCTCGCGGCCGCCTGCGCGGACGTCGGGGCGCCGGTCGATCCGGCCGCGGGCGTCGACTCCGACTCGCTGGCGCGCTCCGCCAGCAGCTCGATCCCGCAGATCGTCCTCGATGCGGAGAACGTGATCGACCGCATCGCGTTCCGCGGCACCCGGACCAGCCGCGTCCGCGTGCGCACGGGAGACCTGGGCAAGGCGCGCGTCGACCCGACGTCCGAGATCTACGAGATCGAGGAGACCCTCGCGAGCGACGGCGCGGGCCGCTTCACGATCGAACTCGAGAGCGTGACGTCGCTGCCGAGCGGCGTCGATCCCCTGCTGTTCCCGACGCAGCACGAGCGGGGCGTGGACGCCCAATGGCGCCTGCGCGAGTTCCGCATCCGCAACGTGGACAGCCTCTACGGCAGCTACGGCGTGTCGTTGCAGGGTCCGGGCGATGTGGTCGCCGGCATCCAGTGCGAGCGCGTTGGCCTCGCGCGCTTCAACGGCTTCGACGAGCGTCCGGGGCGCTACGTGCTCGAGATCGATCCGTCGACCGGGTTCGTGCTCGCCATGTCCGAGCTCGACGAGGCGGGGGGCATCCTCGAGGAGTTCGCGTACCAGACGTTCGAGGTCGACCCCGATCTCAGCGGTTTGACCCTCCGCGATACGGTCTTCACGGGGACGACGCTCGACGTCGCCCAGCCGCTCGAGCCGCAGGTCGGAACCCTCACCCTCGTCCCGAACCTCTGGCCGGACGGCTTCGACCTCGAGCGCGGCAAGTCGTTCGCCGTTCCGCAGTCGATCCAGGACACGGGCGCATCGCTCCTCCCGGCGGGCCAGTGGGTTCGCATGGTGGCGACGGACGGCGTCGAGGTCGTGGCGTTCGCGCACCGCACGATGGCCGCGCTGCAGACGATGCCGCTCGCTCCCGCGACGCTGCAGGTGCTCGACGAGGGCGCCTGGACGATCGCGTTCGGCGAGGTGCGCGGGATCCCGATCATCGTGTCGGGCCGGGTGGGTCCGAGCGACCTGCGCCTCATCGTCGAGTCGGCCTTCTGACCCGGGCCGCGGGTCGCGCGACCCGCGCGCTGCGCCCGAGGCGGCTCTGTCGCGCGCGCCGTGGAGAGTCGAGGCGGCTCTGGCGCGACCGCTGCGACGGGTGACGCTGGGTGGATCTCGCCGGGTGCGACGGCACGGGATCGGTCGCGCGGACACCGCCGCGCCGAACCCGCCGCGGTGGGCCGTGGGGCTGCGGTCCTCGGTCCGTTCCGGGACACATCCGGGGAAGCCCCACTTCGTCGCCCCGCTCTCCCGCCCGCGCTCGGACGGTGGGCTAGATTGAGGTGAGCCGACGGCCGTCGCGCTCGAGCCTCGACTGGAGACAAGACACCGCGACATGAGTCAAGAGCCGCAAGAGCCGTTCAACGAAGCCGACCTCGAATCCCCCGAGTACCGAGAGCGGTTGATGCGCAAGCTGAACACGCTGATCGCCGTCCTCGAGGTCGCGAGCGCCAAGGTCGACCGCACGATCAACGGGCCGAGCGCAGACGTCGAGCGGCTCTCCAAGATCCGCACGAACCTGAGCAGCACGCTCGAGGTCTGCAAACGGGCGCGCCGCGCCCTGGAGCGCCGGGAAGCGCTCCCCGACGGCCTCCCCGAGAACCTCGCCGAGGTCGTCCGCTCCGCGGGCACCAAGGCACGGCTGCCCCGCCGCCTCCCGGTCGGCTCCGGCGCCGAGATGAGCTCTCTCGACGAGAAGCGCCGCTTTGAGCGCATGGGCAAGATCACCCAGGACGAGCTGAGCACGGCCGACCTGGACGACCTCGCCGCGAAGCTGCAGGAGTAGCACCGCGCCGCCCCCGGACCACGTCGCCCCCTTGCGACCCTCGGCGCGCGGGCTCCCGGACGGGAGCTCGCGCGCCGTCCTTCCGGGACGCCGTCCGCGGCCTGGACCGCTGGATGAGAGGGCCGTGATCGGCGCCCGTCCATGGCCCGAGGCGGACGCCGCGCGCGCGGCGATCGACAGGCGCGGCCCGACCGTCCGCGCGGCCTGCTAGCCTCCCCGCCCGGCCATGCAGTTCAACTCCTGGGTCTTCCCCCTCTTCTTCGCGCTCGTCTACGCGGTGTACCTGGGCCTCGGTGCCCGTCGCGTACGCGCGCAGAACGCCTGGCTGCTGGCGGCGAGCTACCTCTTCTACGGGTACTGGGACCCGCGCTTCCTCGGGCTGCTCGCCGTGTCGACCGCGGTCGACTTCACGATCGGGCGCGCACTCGCGCGTGCGACGGACGACGAGCGCCGCCGCAAGCGGCTCGTCACCGCGTCGGTGCTCGTGAATCTGGGCATCCTCGGGTTCTTCAAGTACTTCGACTTCTTCATCACCGAGACGGCGACGCTGCTCGAGGCGATGGGGCTGTCGCCGAGCGTCACGACGCTCCGCATCCTGCTCCCGGTCGGGATCAGCTTCTACACGTTCCAGACGCTGAGCTACACGCTCGACGTCTACCGTCGGCGCATGGAGCCGACGCGCGACCTCCTCGGGTTCGCGCTCTTCGTCAGCTTCTTCCCGCAGCTCGTCGCGGGCCCGATCGAGCGCGCGTCGCGGCTCCTGCCGCAGATCGAATCTCCGCGCAGCGTCACGGCATCGAAGGTCCAGGCGGGCCTGTGGCTCCTCGTCTGGGGCTACTTCAAGAAGACGGTCATCGCCGATCAGGCGCAGGTGATCGCCGGGCCGCTCTTCGCCGCGGACGCGTCGACGCTGTCGGGGCTCGAGCCGTTCACGGCCGTGCTCGCGTTCACGATCCACATCTACTGCGACTTCTCCGGGTACTCGGACATCGCGCGCGGCCTCGCCAAGCTGATGGGCTTCGAGTTCATGCTGAACTTCCGGCTGCCCTACTTCGCGACGGGCCCGAGCGACTTCTGGAACCGGTGGCACGTGAGCCTTTCGACGTGGCTCCGCGACTACCTCTACATCCCCCTCGGCGGCAACCGCGGCGGGCACCTGTCCACGTACCGCAATCAGTTCCTCGTGATGGCCCTCGGCGGGCTGTGGCACGGCGCTGCGTGGCCCTACGTCCTGTGGGGCAGCTACCACGGCGTGCTGCTCGTGATCGAGCGAGCGTGGCTCGACGTGCGCGGACTCGACCCGCGGCGCCCGCTCGGCCGCGCGGCGGAGTGGACCCGCATCGTCCTCTTCTGGTTCCCGACGCTCATCGGGATGGCGATCGTGCGCTGTGCGTCCGTCGACCAGTTCGTCGGGCTGATCACGCACTCCGGTCCCGAGCTCACGGCGCGCGCCGCGGACGGGCTCGCGCACCTCGCGTTCTTCACCTGGCCACTCGTCGTCGTGCAGCTCCTCCAGCACGCGTCGAAGGATCTGCTCGTCCCGCTGCGCGCACCGGTGCCCCTGCGCGGCGCGCTCCTGGCAGCGCTGCTCCTCGGGATGCTCGTCTTCGGCGTGCGCGAGCCGGCCGAGTTCTTCTACTTCCAGTTCTGAGGCGAGACGTGGAAGGAGCCAAGAAGCAGGCGGGCAAGACCCTCGCCGAGCGACTCCCCGGGGAGCGCGTTCCGAGCGTCGGCCGCGGTGCCGTTGCGCGAATGCTCCTCGTCGCGGCTCTGCTGACGCTGGCCCTGAACTACGTCGCCGTCCGCCTCTCGCCGCCGGCGAAGCGCTCGTTCGATGGAATGGTCGTCGAGCGCAAGTGGCAGCTCGCGGGGACGAGCGACGCCGAGATCGTCGTCGTCGGCGACTCGAGCGGCAACTTCGGCGCGGACGCCGCCGTGCTCGGCTCCGAACTCGGCGCCGACGCGGTCAACCTCTGCACGTACGGACGCTTCCAGATCCGCGGTGCCGCCTGGATGCTCGAGCGCGTGCTCGATGCGCGCGAGCGCCCGCCCGCGCTCGTCCTCGTCGTGCTCGGTGCTCGGACGTTCGCGCTGTCGCCCGACGGGTTCACCTTCGCGCAGCTCCCGCTCGGCCCGCTGGCCTTCCGGGGCGGATCGCTCGCGCCGGCGCTCCCTGCGCGCCACGCGCTGCAGTTCGTGGCCGCACGTGCGCTGCCGCTGTTCGCACAGTCCACGTCGTTTGGGCGCGCGCTGCGCACGGGCGAGTGGGAGCCCGACCTCTCGCGCCTCGTCATCGAGGACGACGGCACCGCGCGCATCCCTGCGGCGAACCCACGCGCGGTTCCGCGATTCGCCGACCGGACGATCGCGGAGTACGGAGCGGTCGAGGGCGACGTTCCTTCGAGCGCCGAGCGCGCCGCGGCTCGCGCGCTCGTGCGCGCGGCGGACGAGCGCGGCTTCGACCTCGTGTTCGCAACGAGTCCGATCTGGGAGGAAATGGCCACGAGGCCCGAGCACGTCGCTTTCGAAGGCCGCGTGCGCGCGTTCCTCGAGGAGGCGTGCGCGGTGACGGAGCGTGCGCGTGTGCTCCCCGGTGACGCGCCGCGCTTTTCCGCGGACGAGCTCGAGAATCCGTTCCACGTGACGCCCGACGCGGCGGGGACGTACTCGAAGGAGGTCGCGCGCCGGCTGCGCGCGCTCGGTCTTCCGCGCGCGGCGCGCTGACGCCGCTCCGGCGCTGGCTCTCCATGGGCCCGGACCCGTCTCCTGGCCCGGCGATTCGCCCCGGATCGCGCGGCTCGGTCGCGGATCGATGCAGCGCGCGCCTCCAGCGCCCGCGCGGGCGAGAAGTCCCGGGATAACCGTCCGCCGATCGCGCGCCGACGCCGATAGCTGGATGGATGGGCACGCTCGTGGGGATGGTCCTCGCGTCCTGCGCGCAGCTCGCGCCCGGGACCGCCTGGACGGGAACGGAGTCCGCGTTCGAGACGCGGACTCCGCGGACGTTCGAGTCGCCCGACGGCGCGCTGCGAGGCGTCGTCACGGCGACGTCCCGCGCGGACGGCACTCCGCTGTCGGCGTTCGCCCTTCTGCAGAGCGAGCGCGGCTTCGTCGAGTGGCGACAGCTCCAGCGCGCCGAGGCGCCGGTCGACGCGGTCGCTGTCGACGCCGACACGCTGCACCTCGTCTACCGGGACGATGCGGCTCTCTCGCTGCTGACGGTGGGGCCCGCGGGCTCGGCGCTCGCCGAGACGACGCTCGATCCGCTGCTCCCCGTGGCCGCGCACGCGCACGCGAGCGCGCCTTTCCGGGCGATGCCGACGGCCCACGGCACGTGCCTCGCGGTCCCGCTCGAGTGCGGATCGCTCGCGCTCGTCCACTTCGACCGGAGCGCACCCGTTCAGCCCTACGGCCTGTGCGACCTCCTGCGCCCCGAGCGCTTCGACTGCACCGCCGACGATTGGCTGGCGCGCGCACGCGAGGCGGAGCGCGCGGGCGACGTCGACGCCGCGCGGCGCGCGCACGAGCTCGCCGTCGAAACGGACCCGCTCGATCCGCGCGCCTACCGCGAGTGGAGTCTGTTCCTCGATCGGCAGCACGAGCTCGACCGGCGCATCGCCTGCCTCGCGCTGGCGCTCGACAGGCTACACGAGCGCGACGATCGACCGACGCGCTGGCGGGTCGGAACACCCGAGGTGCGCCTCGTGCTCGACTACGTGGACGCGCGCGCCGAACGCGGCGGTGCGCGCGAGGCCCACGCGGCGCTCGACGTCGCGCTCGATCTCTACCCGGGCCTCGGTGAGGCGGTGCTGCGGCGCGCGACGCTCCTGCTCGACGAGGAGCGCGATACAGACGCGGTCGAGCTCTTCGAGACGAGCCTCGCTGCGGTCGAGCCGGGGTCGGGTCTCGAGACCGCGCACGCGGACGTCGGGCGCTTCCTCCTGCGCGAACGGCGCCCCGCGCTTGCGCTGCGTTTCCTGGAGGACGCCTACGCGCTCGGAGACCGCTCCGAGCTGCTCGTGCGCACGCTCTCCCGCACCAGCGCCGAGCTCGGTGACCACGACCGCGCCGTCCTCTGGCTGGAGCGACTCGCCGCGATGTGGGCGAAGACGCTGGCGGAGGAGTCGAACCCGAGGCGTCGCGAGCGGGGCGCCGAACGCCTGGCGGCGCTCGAGGACGAGCTCACGACGCTGCGCGCGACCTGCGCCAGCGTCGACGAGACCGAGGAGGAGTGAGCGCGCGCGTCAGCGGACGGCGTCGAGAACGTCCGCCACGATCGCGTTCGGGTCGAAGCCCGTCGCCTCGCCCTCGAAGTTGGGTATGAGCCGGTGCCGCAGCGCGGGCGGCGCGACCTCCAGCACGTCCGCCGCGTCGACGAACAGTCTTCCGTCGAGCAGCGCGCGCGCCTTCCCTGCGAGGAGCATCGCCTGGCCGCCGCGCAGGCTGGAGCCGTAGCGCACGAGGTCGTCCACGGACTCGGGAGCGCCTTCGGCGCGCGGGTGCGTCGCCAGCACGATGCGCGACACGAGGCCGAGGACCTCGCTGTCCGCGCCGACCTCGCGCACGAGCGCGCGAAGGCGGAGCACCTGCGCGCGCTCGAGCGCGGGCGCCGCGGTCTTCTTTTCGGCGCCGGTCGTCGCGCCGAGGATGCGCGCGAGGTCCTCGCGTGCGGGCAGCGCGAGATCGATCTTGAAGAGGAAGCGGTCGAGCTGCGCTTCGGGCAGCGGGTACGTGCCCTCCATCTCGACCGGGTTCTGCGTCGCGACCACGAAGAACGGCTGCTCGAGCACGTGGCGCTCGCCGTACGCGGTCACCTGTGCTTCCTGCATGGCCTCGAGGAGCGCGCTCTGCGTCCGCGGTGTCGCGCGGTTGACCTCATCGGCGAGCAGCACGTGCGTGAAGATCGGGCCGCGCTCGAAGCGGAAGGCCTCGCCGGCGCGCCCGCGCTCCTCCTCGCCGACGAGGATGCGCGCGCCGAGCACGTCGGACGGCATCAGGTCCGGCGTGCACTGCAGGCGCGTGAAGTCCAGGACGACGGCCTCGGACAGACTCTTGACGAGAGTCGTCTTGCCGAGCCCGGGCGCGCCCTCGAGCAGCACGTGTCCGCCCGCGAACAGCGCCCACACGAGCTGCTCGATCGTGCGCTCCTGTCCGATGAAGTCGGCGCCGAGGCGCGCGCGCAGTTCTTCGGCCGCTGCGCGCAGGGCGCGGAGCTCTTCGTCGAGGGTCTTGAGGTTCGTCAAAGCTGTGGGCGGCGCCTCGCAGCGCGCGCGCAGCATAGGGACGGGAATGTACCCGCTGGGAACGAACTCGGTGCGGTCCGCTGGCGCAGTCCGGCGATCGGAGTCATGCTGCAGGTCGGAGAACGATGCCCATGTCGAGCCAGGTCGCACAGCCCGAAAGCACGTTGCCGGACGCCGGCACCGAGGAGCTCACGGACGAACGCGTGGACGAGCGCGTCGGAAGGCTATGGCGGGTCATCTGCCACGACGACCCGCTCACGACGATGGACTTCGTCGTCGACGTGTTCACGGGCGTGTTCCGGATGCCGACGTCGAGAGCCTTCGAGCGCATGATGCGCGTGCACAACACGGGCAGCGCCGTGCTGGGCCTGTGGCCGGAATCGGTCGCCCAGCGCAAGGTCGACCGCACGCACTCGCTCGCGCGCACGCGGGGTTTTCCGCTCACTCTCACGCTGGAAGAGGACGACTGAGGGCGAGCGCCAGCAGCGCGAGCTGTGCCAGCAGCACCGCGGTGCCCGCCGTGCGCTCCCGCGCGCGCGAGCCGCGCCGGTTGAGCCAGTCGGCGAGCCCCAGCGCGCCCGCGGGCACGAGGTAGGGCGCGATCGGGGTCGCCGTCGGCGTTCCCGCGATGAGCGGTGCGATCGCTGCGAAGCACCAGGGCACGATCCAGAGCGGCGCGCGCTTCGAATCGCCCGCGCGCGTGTCGAGCACGAGCGCGTAAACGCCGAGCAGCACCGCGCCGAAGCCGAGCAGCAGCGCCGGGATCCAGCGGACGAGTGCAGCGGGGGAGAAACCGTCCGCGCCGCCGAGCGCGCGCTCGGCGAGGTGGCCTGCCTGCGCGAACTCGTTCGAGCCCGAGAGGCCGATCGCGATCGACATGCCCAGGACGACGAGCACCGCCATGAGATTGACGGCCTGCTCGTCGCGGTAGGCCGGGTGCCGGGCGACCGCGATCGCGACGGCGGGCACGAGGAGGACCGTCTCGGGGTGCAGCATGTACGCGAGACCCGCGAAGAGCACCGCGCGCCAGTGGTAGCCGCGGCGCGTCGTCTGCTCCTGCGTGCAGAGCGTCTGCAGCAGCAGAGCGGAGCCGAGCAGGCCGAACGCGTAGTCCACGGGTGAGGTGCTCCCGCGCCACGCGAAGACCGAGCCGTACGCGGCGAACGTCGCGGGAAGCGACGCGCTGCGCCGGAAGCCGAGGCGGCGCAGGCACACGAGCGTCGCGATCACCGCGCCGCCCAGCGCAACGGCGGCGAGCAGGCGCACGACCTCGGTCCCGTTCGCGACGTCGAACAGCGACTGGAACCCGCTCGCGACCGGGAAGAGGAGCCCCTGCGTCATGCGCTCGTCGTCGCCCGCGAGGCGCGCGGCCGCCTCGCCGCCCCACGCGTACGGGACGCGGGCGGGCGACGCGAGGGCAAGCGCGGCGGCGAGGCAGCCGTAGCAGATCTCCATGATCCGCTCACGCAGCTCGAGGATGCGCATCCCGCGCCGCAGCCGCAGGAGCGAGCGTCGGCGCTCGGTTCGCGTCGGCGCGTCGGTCATTCGATGGGCCAGCCGACCGATCCGGACTCGAGGGAGAGGACGAGTGTCCCCTCCGGAACGGGGGACGCGCTCGACGCCCATAGCGTGCGGCCGTCGATGACCCTCGGGAGCGCTCCCGGCGTCACGGTGCGGGCGCCGATACGCCGCCTCAGCAGGTAGGCGTCGGGCGTCCCGGTGTCGTCGAGCACAACCGTGTCCGTGGGGAGAACGGTTGTCGGGCTCGGGATCCAGTGCGACGCGAAGGGCGACGGAGTGCGCTCGAGCCGCAGAAGCACGATCGCGCAGAGGGCGATCTGTCCGGCCGCGAACAGCAGCGCGCGTCGCCCCGCCCCGTCGGGTCGCGCGCGGCGCACGAGGGCGTCCGCGAGGAACACGGCCAGCGCGGGCAGCGCGAGCGCTGTCGCGCGCGACGTGAGGAACCCGAGCCCGAGCCCGAGCGCCGCCCAGACGTGCAGCCACGCGGGCGCGCCCTGCTCCTCGCTCTCGCGCGCGAGGGCGAGCGGCCACGCGAGGACGAGCGCGCCGGCCGCGAGCCACGGCGCGAGTCCGTTCGCCGCGAGATCGGGGAACGGTGTCTCCGGAGCGCGACCCCAGAAGGCGATGTCCGGCAGCTCGAGTCCGGGCGGCAGCGGCGGAGCGGCGGCCATCGCGGCCGCCGCGACGAAGAGCGGGCTCGCGGCCGGCAGCGCCAAGCCTCGGTGCTCGGGTTCGATCCGGCGGATCAGCGCGAACCAGGCGGGGATCGCGAGCACGACCGCCTCGATCGCGAGCGAGGTCGCGAACAGGTACGCGAGTCCAACGCGGAGCGCGAGGCCGCGTGCCCCGCGCGCGCCGGGGTCGAACGGCGCCGCGCACGCGGCGAGCAGCAGAGCGCTGCCCGCGGCCGTCGCCGTTGCGGCGGACGGCAGACGGCTGGCGACGACGCACAGGGGGCACAGCGCCGCGGCGAGGGCGCAGACGATGGCGACACGGCCGCGGAACCCGAAGGCGCGCAGGGCCGCGCCCGTCAGGAGGAACGCGAGGCCCGCGCCCAGCGCCGAGGTGAAGAAGAGCGTCGCCTCGATTCCGATCCCCGTGCCCTGACCGATCCGCTTCACCGCGATCAGCAGAGGCGCCGAGAGCGCGCGGAAGCCCTGCAGCCCTGCGGCGGTCTCGGTCTCAGCGACGTGCACGACGCGCTCGAGGGGCAGACCGAGGCACAGCGCGACGAGGCCCAGCGCAAGCAGCGCCCACGCGTACCAGGGCGCCGGCCGGTCCCGCCAGTCGGACTCGGCGACCGCCTCGAGCAGGTCCTCGCGCGGGAACAGGTTCCCGTCCTGGGCGGGGTCGAACTGCGTGCTCATGGAACGGCGGCGCCGGTGGGCGCGTCCGGAGGCTACGCGAAGAGCCGCGCGAGCAGCGCGTCCTCGAGCGGCACACCGAGCGCTGCGTCGCCGGGCGCGCGCAGGAGCACGAACTCAGGCTGCCCCACGGCCCCCTTCTTGTCGTGGCGCAGCGCCTCGCGCAGGCCGTCCGCGGGGAGCGCGACGCCGTACTCGTCGCGCAGCGCGTCGAGCGAAGTCGGGAGACCGAGCCGCGACAGCAGTGTGCGGATGCGGTCCGCGAGTTCGGGGTCCGCGTCGAGCGCGTCCGCGCTCGCGTCCGCGGCGAGCCCGAGCCCCACGGCGACAGCGACCCCGTGCGGCACGGTCCCGAAGCCAGCGACGCGCTCGATCGCGTGCCCGAACGTGTGCCCGAGGTTGAGCGCGCGCCGCGGGCCGCGCTCGTCCGGGTCGGCCTCGACAACGTCGCGCTTGACCTCGACGCAGCGCGCGACGACGTCGCCGAGGGCGTCCTCGTCGCGGCGGATCAGAGCGTTGGTGCGCTCCTCGAGCGCGGCGAGATCGGCGTCGCCCGCGAGCAGCATCGTCTTCACCACTTCACCGAATCCGCTGCGCAGGTCCGCGTCTTCGAGCGTCGCGAGGACGGACGTGTCACAGAACACAGCGCCCGGATGGTGGAACGTGCCCGCGAGATTCTTGCCCGCGCGCAGGTTGATCGCGGTCTTGCCGCCGACCGACGAGTCGACCTGCGCAAGCAGCGTCGTTGGTACGTGCACGACATCGAGGCCGCGCTTGAACAGCGACGCGGCGAGGCCCGTGAGGTCGCCGATCGTGCCGCCGCCGTAGGAGGCGAGTGCGCTCCGCCGCGAGAGCGACGCCGACGCGCAGAAGTCGAGCACGCGTCCGAGGACATCGAGCTCCTTCACACCCTCGCCGCCGTCGAGGTCGAGCGTTGGCGTGTCCGTGAGCAGTGCGCCGTGGAGTTCGGCCACGCGCGCGTCCTGGACGAGTGCGACGGCGTCGCCTACGCCAGCGAGGTGCGAGCGGGCCGCCTCGAGCGCGCGACCGCGGCCGTCGATGTGAACGCCGTAGCGGGCGTCGCCCGCGCAGACCTCGATCGTGCGTGCGTCCGTCACGCAGGCGTCGCCGGCGTCTCGGGCGCCGATCCGCGGCGCGCGCGTTTGCGGCGCACCATGTCCTCGTACAGCTTGCGCGACCTCTTCCGGTCGGCGAGGAGCAGCGTGAAGATGACCGCGATCATCAGCACGGTTCCGCCGAGCACGATGTAGGTGATGAACTTCGTGCCCACGTCCGGCTGGATCTGGAACACGTCGATGCCGGTCAGCACGAACTCCGGTGCGCGCGCGGGCTGGCCGTCCGCCTTCTTGTAGACGTGGTTGCGGAAGAAGAAGCCACGGCCCGTGACGTAGCGCTGCGGGTCGTCGGTCGACGGCGTCCGCACCATGTCGCTGCGCTCGAACGGACCGCGCCAGCGGATCATCTTGACGGGCCCGAGCCACGTCATGTTGCCGATCCAGCCCTCGGTGATGCGCTCGAGCCCCAGCGGGTTGTCGTCGATGGACTTCGAGTACGTGTCCATGTTGATGCTGACCGGAATGCGAACGGCAGCGCCGCGCAGCTCGTCGCCGTTCTCGAAGAGCTGCTTGAGCAGCTCGGAGCTGAGCTCCGGCGCAGTGTCCCAGTCGACGGTCTCGGCCATGCGCTGTGCCTTGGCCATGAGCTGCCAGTACGCCTCGTCGAAGTCCGACTCGGGCAGCACGTCGTCGATCGAGTCGTCCACGACGCTCGCGAGCGCGGGCGTCAACAGCGCGGCGTCGTCCGACACGGGCGGCGGCGCGGCGACCAGGCTGCGCCCGACCACGAGCGGCGCCGTGATCGTCTCGAAAGAGCCGTCGGGCGCCTCGACCGGGCTCGAGTAGAGGCTGTGGAAGAGCCCGTCGATGCGCAGGTAATCGCCTTCGGTCACCGAGCGCAGGCCGTTGGCGCGCATCGGCGCGCGCGACGCGATGAAGTGCGCCCGCGTCCCGTCCAGCGCTTCGAGCGTGCCGGCCCATGCGTCGTCGGCGCCGCGGCGCGGCTGGCGCTGGGCCGTGAGCACGCGCCCGCGCACGCGCAGCGGCGCGAGGCGCTGGTCCCCGGGGGCGCCCTCGAGCTCCGCGGCAACCTCGGGCCCGTAGTCACGGCGCCCCATCGCACGCAGGACCTTGTCCGCCGACACGAGCTTCGCGTAGGTGAGCGTCGCGTCGACCGAGGTCTCGTCGAGCGTCTCGCGCTCGGCTTCGGTCGCGTCCGCGATACCCGCGAGCCCATCCGCGTCCTCGAACGGCGGAACGAAGATGTCGTCCGTCCGGTCCTGGTCGGTGGGCCGGTCCTGCCCCATCTCGGACGCGAACCGATCGGCGGCGGCCTGCTCCTGCGACGCGGACTGGCCGCGCGCGACCAGGTAGGCGATGCCGACGAGCGCGACGAGAACGGTCATCGCAATGAGCCGATTGCGGTCGCGGCGCGCGAGACGCTCGGCCTCCTGGGGGGACATCTTCGAGAACTTCATGCGGACGTGTGCGCCGCCTCGACGAGCGCGCGCAGGAGGGCCTCGTGGGGGGAGGCCGGATGGGAGTCGTGTTCGTGGGCCGTGCGCGTCGCCGCGCCGTCCGGGACGGCGATCTCGGGGTGCCACTGGACGCCGACGGCGAAGCGCCGGTCGGGCCGCTCGATGGCCTCGACCAGCCCCTCGTCGTCCACGGCGGACACGATCCAAGGGGGCGGGACCGTTCGAAGCGCTTGGTGGTGCCGTGAGACGGTCGTGACGGGCCCTAGGCCCAGGATGCGGGCCAGTTTCGTTCCCTCCCGGGCGCGGACCGGGTGGAGAGCGGAGTCGGCGTGGGCGACGGCGCCGGGCCGCTGGCTCGGCAGGTCCTGCCACAGCGTGGCGCCGCCCGCGAGCCCGAGGCACTGCATCCCGAAGCAGATCCCGAGGACGGGGACATCGCGGTCGAGGGCGGCGCGCGTCAGCGCCAGGTCGAAGTCCTGCTTCGCCCCAGGCGTCGTGTCGGCCGCGGGGTGGGTGGGGCCGAGCCCGAGCTCGGGCGTATGGAAGTCGTCGCCGCCCGTGAGCACGAGGGCGTCGACGCGGGTCAGCAAGGCATCGATCTCGGCGTCGCGTTCGTCCGCGCCGCCGAGGTGGGGTGCGACCGCCACCGGCAGCCCACCTGCCCGCCGGACCGCGTCGACGTAGCGCTGCCGCAGCCGGAGCTGGGGATCTTCGGCGTGGTAGAGCGCGTTGACCGCGACGAGGGGCGTGGCCGCCATGGGCCCATTGTGCCCGGAGCGGGCGGCGTCTTGGCGGGCCGCGTCGAATGGCGCGGGCCCGCGGTGCGAAAGCGGTACCCTCGCCGGCCATGCCCCTCCTCCTCGACGTCCTCTTCCTCGCCCTCGGCTTCTACCTCCTCGCGAAGGGGGCGGACGCGCTCGTGGAAGGGGCTGCGACGATCGCGACCAAGTTCGGGATGGACCGCTGGGTCGTCGGACTGACGGTCGTCGCCTGGGGGACGTCGCTGCCCGAGATCGTCGTTTCGAGCATGGCGGCCAGCGCGGACAAGCCGGGCCAGGCGCTCGGCAATGTCCTGGGGTCGAACGTCGCGAATGCGGGCCTCGTGCTCGGGACCGTCGGCCTGATCCTCCCGCGCGCGCTCGTCGGACGCCTGTCGATCCGCGAGAGCGCGCCGCTCCTCGCGTCGCTCGGGCTCCTCTGGTGGATGCTCGGCGACGGCGTGGTGACGCGCGTCGAGGGCGCGGTCCTGCTCGCGCTGTTCATCGCGTACACGCTCGAGCTGATCCTCCTGCGCGGCCGCAACAACCAGTCGACGCCCGCAGAGCTCGACGACACGGAGACCCACGCGACCCACCCGTGGCTGCGCACGATCGGCGGGAGCGCGGCGATCGCGCTCGCGGCGAACCTCGTGATCCGCGGCGCGAACGGGCTCGCGGAGTCGTTCGGGCTCGACGATGGTTTCGTTGGCATCGTGATCTTCGCGGTGGGCACGAGCCTTCCCGAGCTCGCCGCGGGCGTCGCGAGCGCGCGGAAGGGCCAGGCCGAGATCGGACTCGGCAACGTCGTCGGCAGCAACGTGTTCAACACGCTCGCGGTCGTCGGGATCGCTTCGCTCGTGGCGCCGTTCGGGGGACCGGGCCTCGGCCCGGAGAACTCCGACGCGTGGACCCTGAGCCTGAGCCAGGCGATGAGTCGCGACCTGCCGGTGAACCTGGCGTTCGCGCTGATGCTGATCCTCGGCCCGCCGATCTTCCGCGGCCGGATGGCGCGACCGCGCGCGGCGTCGCTGCTCGCGGCGTGGATCGCGTACGCGGTCTGGATCGGGTTCTAAAGGTCGAGGTCGGGCATTGCCCGGCCGTTCGGCGGCTCGGAGGGCGAGTGGTCGCAGCCGGTGCCGAGGCAGGCCAAGAGGGCGTTACCTCGCGCCTGGGGCCGGATACCGTCGGCGACCTGCCTCGAACCCGATCCACCCAGGCATCTCCATGCGCCTCGCACACTCTCTACTCGCACTCGCTCCGCTCGTCCTACCCGCCTCCGCCCAGGACGCGCTCGTTCTCGAGCGCGGGGACCCCGTCGACGGCCTCCCCGGCGTCGAGATCAGCTCGATCGCCGGAAACGGCATCGCATCCACCGGCGACTGGTGGGCCGCCGCGCGCTACAGCGCGCCGAGCCCTGGCGGCGACTTGCTGTTCGTGAACGGCGCGACGCTCTTCCGCTCCGGCGAAGCGCTCGCCGACGGCAACGTGTTCATTCGCGCGACGGCCGCAGACTTCACGGCCGCGGGCGACGTCGCGGTGCTCGCGGAGATCGAGAATCCGTCGGGCGCGGGCTCCGTCGACGCGCTGCTCTGGAACGGGAGCGTCCTCGCTTCGACCGGGACGCCCATCGTCGACGCGGCGGGGGCCTCGGTCGGGCCCATCCTCATGATCGAGGAGTTCGCGCTCGACGGCGCCGAGCGCATCCTCGCGATCGTGACCGTCGGCCCGTTCTCGCTCCCGCCCGAGTACCGGCTCGTCGAGATCGACCCGGCGAATCCGAACGAGGCGACGCTCTTGCTCGGCGGCGCCGCGACCTACCCCGACGGGACCGCGCTCGAGCGCTTGGAGCGCGTCGACGTGAACGCGGCCGGCCAGGTCATGACCTCCGGACGCGAGGTCGACCCCGCCGGCGGATTCCCGCTCCGCGCCGTCCGTCTCGACGGCGAGCTCGTCCTGAAGACCGGCGACATCGAGCCGACGACCGGCGCGGCGTGGGATCTCGAGGGCACGATCTTCGGGCTCACCACGGTCGACTTCGACCTCGACGCTTCCGGCGAGGTGCTCGTGTACGGGACGCTCGAGGAGCCGGGCAACGTCCGCCGCGCGCTCGCGCGCGGGGACACGCTCGTCGTGCGCGGCGGCGACACTCTCCCCGGCGAGACGACTCCGCTCGGCCAGATCGACCCGTACGGCGCCTCCGCGCTGCCGGACGGCCGCGTCTTCTGGTCCGGGTTCGAACAGGGCGGCAGCCCCAAGACCCTCTACCTCGGCGACCAGCCCTACCTGCGCCAGGGCGACGCGGTGGCGGGGTCGACCCTGGTACGCGTCCTCGGGGCGACCAACGAGGAGATCACGCCGTTCCCCGAGAACGGCGGCTTCTTCCTGTACCACGTCGAACTCGCGGATGGCCGCGTCGGGCTTCTCCGTCGCCGGCTGAGCATCGGTCGGTTCGGCTGCTCGCAGAGCATCGCGAACAGCTCGGGTCGCATCGGTCGACTGCAGGCACAGGGTTCGGATCTCGCGGGCGGGCACGAGCTGCGGCTCGCGGCGAGCGACCTGCCGCCCGGCCAGTTCGGCCTCTTCGCGGTCGCCAGCGAGGCCGGCACGATCTTCAACCCGGGCACCCAGGGCAGCCTCTGCCTCGGCGGCTCGATCGGCCGGCTCGGCGCGGTGCAGCAGATCACCGGCTCGGGCACCGCCGCGTTCTTCGTGGACACGCTGGCGCTGCCCGTGTCACCGACGGTCGCTGCGCGCCCGGGCGACACGTGGCACTTCCAGTTCTGGTTCCGCGACCAGAACCCGAACCCGACGGCGAGCGTGACGGACTCGGTGCTGGTGACGTTCCGGTGATTCCGGGCGGCGACGCGCGCCTGCTTCAGCGCGCGTCGTCTTCCTGCACGGGCTCGAAGGTTGCCGTCGCCAGCACCTCGGGCGCTTTCGACGACCTCGCGTACATCGTCTCGAAGCGCTCGAGCTCCGGCGTCTCGTGCGCCGCGATCTCCGCGCGGTAGCGAGGCGCGATCGACTGGTAGAGCAGGCGCGCCTCCACGCGCGCGACGCGCCCCTTCGCTCCAAGCACGACGTAGCGCACGCGGTCCCGGCCCGTCGACGCGCCCTCCGGCGCGTAGTCCGGGTCGTCGCCCGTGCCGTGCGGGCGCGTGCGTGCCGCGTCAGCGTGGTCCGCGCGCCAGCCGCGGGGGAGGATGCGGTCGTCAACGTGCCAGCCCGCCGCGCGCATCAGGGTCCACGTCGGGGCGCCGTCCGGGTCCTTCATGACGCTGCGGTACCGGGCGACCTCGTTCGAGGCCCGCACGGTGTTGCGGTGCGGCTCGACCGGGCCGTCGCGCAGCTCGGTCGGGAGGACTGCGCCGTCCGTGTTCACGATGCGACCCTCCTCGTCGACGCGGCCGGACGCCAGCAGGGTCTCGCCGGCTGCATCCGTGGCGACGAACTCGATCCACATCCGCCGTACCGGGTGACCGGTCGGCAGCTTGTGGCCTGTGAGGTTCGTGACCGTGACATCGAAGAGCGCGTCCTCGCCCGCGTCCTCGACCGCGCGGACCGCGAGACTCGCCGTACGCTGGGAGAGCTGTTCGCGCGTCGCCGCGATCGTCGCGTCGAACGCCTCTGCGGGCACCTCGATGCCGAGCGCGTCGCTGTTGTCGCGCATGAGCTCGAGCATCGCCGCATTGCCGCCCACGAGCAGGTGCCGGCCGAAGGGGCGGCGCTCGTCCAGGAAGGGGAAGTCGAAGCCGCCCGGGTTGTGGGCGAGCTCGGTGCGGATGCGGCGGCCGTCCGCGTCCGTCGTCGGCATGTGGCATGCCTGGCACGTGCGGGCGCCGTCGCCGTCCTCGAGCAGCGCGCCGTCCGGAACCTCGTTCGTGAACGCCGAGTTTCGCCACTCGAGGTAGGGCGTCTGCTCGTAGTGGACCGCGCCGGTCGCGCTCCCGTCGGCGAGGACCGTGTGCGTCGTCAGCGTGTGGCACGTCGCGCACAGCTTCGACTGCGCGATGTGCGCGCCGTAGCGCGGCGTGAAGCCGGCGATGTTCCGCATCGGCCCCTCGAACACCTCGTCGTGCGGACCGTAGAGCAGGTGCTCGGAGTTCAGCCGGAAGCCGCCGTCGAAGCTCGCGTCGGTGCCCAGGCCCTCGGGGTGGATCCCGTGGCAGATCGTGCAGGAGGCGCCGTCGCGCGCGAGCTCGCCCAGTTCGCCGTCGCAGTCCAACGCATGCGCGACGTCATCGGTCCCGTGCGGGTCGAGGCCGACCTGGTCCGCGAGCGGGGCGTGGCACTTGAGGCAGGTCGCCTCGATCGCGTCCTCGGCGGCCGGCGTGGCGGCGACCTCGTAGCTCAGCACCGCGCGGAAGAACGGGTCCCGCGCCGCGTTCGCCATCATCGTCGAGCGCCACAGGTCGTGCGGCGCGACCGAGCGACCCTTTGCATCGCGCATCGCCTCGGCCTCGGTGGAGGACGAGTGGCAGATGGCGCAGCGCCGCGAGGTCGCGATGCCGGGGCCCGGCACTTCGTCCGACTGGACCGCGGAGGAGGGCACCGGCGCGAGCGCGCCGAACACGACAGGGGCCGACGCGAGCGCCGCGGCGGCAAGGACTCGAACGGGGTACATCGCGGGAAGGGAGGCCGGGTGCCCCTCGTGTGGAGGGGCACGTGTTGGGTGCGGCGCGCGAGGCGCTCCGCTTCACTGCTGCGCGTCGAGCGGCTCCGCGCGGTCGAGCCGCACGTGGCCCTTGGCGAAGTCCTCGCGCGTCATGTTCGCGGAGTCCATCCGGCGGATGGCGCGCTCGATGGCGTGCACCGCGCACAGGACGTCGCCGGTGTGCCCGGACTCGGACGCCGTGTGCATGTTGCGGATGGGAAAGCCGATCGACGTCGCTGCGGCGTCGCGGCCCGCCAGCACGCTGGCCATGCCGTCGGTACCGGTGTCGCGGCCTGACGGGCTGACCTGGTACGGAATGCCGGATTCAACCGCGGCGGTCTCGATGATCGAGTTCAGCTGCTCGGACACGATCGCGCCCGTCGTCAGCGTGAAGCCCTTGCCCATCTCGAGCGGCGGCATCCGGCGGTCGCCGATGCCCGGCGCCGCCTGGTAGTCGTGGTTGACGTCGACGGCGATGAGCACGTCCGGCGTCAGCTCACCGGCCAGCACGCGGCTACCCATGCGGCCGATCTCTTCGTGGCTCGCCGCCGCCAGGAGCACGCGCACGTTCTTCAGCGCGTCGCCCTCGGCGAGGAGGCGTCCGACCTCGGCCGCGACGAAGACGCCGAGGCCGTTGTCGAGGTACGCGCCGACGAAGCTGTCCTTGCCGAAGCCGCGCCGGATCGGGCGGTCCATCAGCAGCGGGTCGCCCGGGCGGATGCCGAGGTCGAGCACCTGCTGCTTGCGGTCCGAGCCCGTCAGCTGCAGCTCGAGGTAGAGCTGCTCCTTCCTGACGCCCTTCTTGCCCGAGCGCGTCTCCGCGTCCGCGAAGTGGATCGCGCCCAGCGCCTCGACCGTGCCGCCCTTGAGCACGCGCGTACGCGCCGGATCGCCGGGCACGCGCGAGAACAGGAGCACCTCCTGCCCGAGCAGCGTCATCGGGAGGAACGAGTCCGAGTCGACCCAGATCTTCCCGTCCTCGCCGATGCTGCGGACCATCAGGCGGATCTTGTCCGCGTGGCCGCAGACCATGATCGTCAGGCGGTCCGTGTCGCCGGGGTGCGTGTCGAGCACGATCGAAGCGTTGCCGACGAAACGGCGCGTCTTCCAGCCGGACGGACGGTAGGCGTCGAAGTAGGGCTCGAGCACGCCGAAGGTCATCGCACCCTCGTAGCTGACGGGGCTCGGGGCGGCGAGCAGGTCGCGCATAAAGGCGAACTGCTCGTCGGGCATGCGCTCGGACCAGGGGCCGGTCGGTGCGGAGGAGTCACTCATGGGAAGAATCGGGAAGCGGGGTGGCTCAGGCTCCGGTCGCTGCGGCGACGACCTCGGAGTCCGACAGGTTGCGAGAGCTCTTCTTGGCGAACTCGAGGACGCGCTGGACGGTCTCGTCCGTCGCCTGGACGCCGTTCTGCTCGAGGACCCAGGCGACGTTGGACTTGCCGCTCATCGGGCCGACGAGGATGCGCTGTTCGAGGCCGAACATGCCGGCGGGAACGCCCGAGTACACGCGGTCGGCGAGCCAGGCGTCGCCCTTCCGGAACGCCTTGACGACGGCCGCGGCGTGGACGCCGGTCGCCGTCTCGAACGCGTCGCTGCCGAAGACCGGGTAGTTGTCGGGGAACGGGATCCCGATCGCCTCGGCCGCGGTGCCCACGTACTCGCCCAGCTTGGTCAGGTCGCGGTCGATCCACTCGGTCAGCGCGAGGTTGACGAGCAGGAGATCCATCTCGGTGTTTCCGGCGCGCTCGCCGACGCCGAGGGCCGTCGCGTGCACGCGCGTCGCGCCGGCCTCGATCGCGACGAGCGCGTTGATGAGCCCGAGCCCGCGGTCGCGGTGCCCGTGCCAGTCGAGCTCGACGTCCGCGCCCTTCTCGTCCGCGATCCCGCGCACGAACTTCAGGAGGTTCCGCACGCCCGTCGGCGAGGCGTGGCCGCACGTGTCGCACACGCACAGCCGCTTCGCGCCCGCGTCGATCGCCGCGCCGTACAGCGCGCGCAGCGTGTCGGGGTTGGCGCGCGTCGTGTCCTCGGTCACGAACATCACGGGGAGCCCGTTGTCGGTCGCAAACTTCACCGCGTCGTGCGACAGCTGGACCATGCGGTCGAGCTCCCAGTTCTCGGTGTAGAACCGGATCGGGCTGGACCCGATGAACGCGCACACCTCGAGCGGCGCGCCGACGCGCTGGCTGATGTCGACCGCGGGCTCGATGTCCGTGATGACGGTGCGGCACGCGACGTTGGGCGTGATGTCCATCGAGGTCATCGCGCGGGCGATTTCCTCGATGTGCTGGCGGGCGCGGTCGCCGGCGCCCGGCAGACCGATGTTCGCGGTGTCGATGCCGAGCTCGTTCATCAGCCCGACCAGGCGCAGCTTCGTGTCGAGGTCGGGGTCGAGCGCGCTCGGGCTCTGGAGGCCGTCGCGGAGCGTCTCGTCGTCGAGCTGGATCGAGCGGAAGGCGCCGACCTCCTCCTCGTTCCAGTCGTGGATCAGGTCGCCTCGGCTCTCCGCCGGATCGTCGTCGTGGGCCGCGTCCGTCATCGAAATCCTCGCTCCTCCGAGCGCAGCCGCGGGCGGTCGAACCCGCGGCGTTTCGGGCGAAGAGTCTACCGCCGCTCCGCCCTCCGCGGAACGGCCGCGGACGCTCCGCGCGCTCGTTGCTGCAAAAGGGGTGCATTCCGAGTCTCTTCTGCGGGCCGCCGCTCGGACCCGGCTCGGCGCGTGCGTATCGTGGGCGCCGAATCCTCCCGATGGGCACGCAAGACTCGAACCTAGAGGCCGCCGAGCTGGCCTTCCGCGACGCGCTCGCCGAGTCCGTCGTACGGGCCGCCGTGCTCCTCGCGGACGTCCACCCCGCGGACGCGGTCGAGTGGCTCCAGGAGGTCGAGGATGAGGACCGGCACCGCGTCTTCGCGCTGCTCTCGAGCGAGGTCCAGGCGGACATCCTCGAGCACTCCAGCGAGACCCTGACCCACGACTTCGTCGCGCGCCTCGACGCGAAGGACCTCGGCGACGTCCTCGAGCAGCTTCCGTCCGACGAGGCCGCCGACGTTCTCGCGGAGGCCGACGACCGGGTCGCCGGCGACGCGCTCGAGCAGCTGCCGCCCGACCAGGCGGACGAGCTCCGGCAGCTTCTCACGTACGACCCCGATTCGGCGGGCGGCGTCATGGCGACGGAGTTCGTCGTGGCGCGCGAGGGTGAGCGGATCGGCGACGTCGTCAAGGAGATCCGCAAGGAGGGCGAGGACGCGGAGGAAGACCTCGGGGTCTTCGTGCTGGACGGCGCGGGCGCGCCGATCGGCTACATCTCGGACCGCGCGCTGCTGACGAACTCGATCCACACGCCGGTCGAGGAGGTCATGGTCGAGCCGTTCGTGGTCCGCGTCGACGACGACCAGGAGCTCGCCGCGCAGACGATCGCGAAGTACGGCCTCGACGCGCTTGCCGTCGTCGACGACGTCGGCGTACTGCTCGGGGTCGTCTCGTCGGACGACGCGGCGGACATCCTCGAGGAGGAGGTCTCCGAGGACTTCGCCCGACTGACGGGCACGGGGTCGGACGGCGAGCAGACGCGGCTGCCGGTGCTCGTGCGCGTGCGGCAGCGCATGCCGCTGATGGGCTTCACGGTGCTCGCCGGGCTCGCGAGCGCGAAGATCATCGCTCTCGCGCTAGGCGCCGGCGCGGCTGAGGCCGGCGGCGAGGGCACCGGCGAGGCGATCCTGCGCTACATCCCGCTGATCGTCGGGCTCGCGGGCAACGTCGGGATCCAGTCGTCGACGATCTTCGTGCGCGGCTTCGCGACGGGCGAGATCGACGCCGAGCGCGAGTGGTCCGTGTTCTCGGCCGAGTGGCTGACCGGCGCGACGATCGGGCTCCTCTGCGGGCTCATCACGTGGATCGTCGCCAGCGTCGTCGAGACGGCGGGGCCGTCGGGGCTCGGACTCGCGGTCGGCGTCGCTGTCGTCGCCGCGGTGGCGTGGGCCGCGCTGCTCGGCGGCCTCGTGCCGATCGCGTGCCGCCGCCTCGGAATCGACCCGGCCATCGTCGCGGGCCCGTTCCTCATCGCTCTGTCGGACGTGTCCGGCTCGGCGATCTACATCCTGGTCGCGCGCGCGATCGCGCTCGGCTGACGGGAGGCGCAGACGATGCGGAGGCGGACACTGAAGCGGCTCGGCGTGGCGACCGTCGCCTGCGCGACGCTGCTGGGTGCGCTGCTACTCGTCGTGCGTGAGACCTACGGCTGGGTCTTCCCGGTCGCGTCCTCGTCGATGGCGCCGACGCTGCGCCCGGGAGACTGGGTGTTCGTCCGCTACGCGCGCGGCGTCCCCGACATGCACGACGTCGTGGTGCTCGCCGAGCCCGACGGGGGCGCAACGATCAAGCGCGTCGCGGCGCTGCCCGAGGACCGCGTCGTGGTCGACGTCGCGGGCGACCTCCGCGTCGACAACGTGCTGCGCGATCCCGCGGAGGGCTGGCCGGCTCCGACGGTGCTCTTCGACGCGTCGCTGCGCTCGATCGGCGAGGCGTGGAGCCACGGGCAGGGCGACGACGCGCGGATGCTCCTCGATCCGTGGACGCGGACCACGCCGGCGGGGACGGACGAGGTTTGGAGGCTCGACGGCACTCTCGTGCCGACGGATTCGGACCTCGGGCTCCTGCGCTTCCGCGAGCGCATCGACGACGGCTGGCTCGAGCCGACGGGCGAGCGCGTCGCCGGCGTCGTCGCCGTCCACGACGCCGTGGTCGAGTTCGAGGCCCGCGTCGGTTCGCCCGGAGGCGTGCTGCGCGTGCAGCTCGTCGAGCAGGGGGACGTCTTCGACGCGCTGGTGCTCGTGCGCGGCGAGGGGGAGCCCAGCGGCGTCTACCTGCGGCAGCGCGATCTGCCGGGTCCGACGGCGGGGAGGCTCCCGCGCTTCCTCGCGGTGGGCGAGGCGGACGTCCCCGTCGGGCGCTGGTTCGACGTGCGCTTCGCCAACGTCGACAATCACCTGCGGCTCGAGCTCGACGGCCAGGCCTTCGACGCCAGCTACGGCGAGCGCAACACGCGCCACCCCGCGTCGCCGTCGAGCCTTCCGTACAGCGCGGGCGAACGGATCGGCGTGGGCGCGTCGCGGATCACGCTCGACGTGCGCGGGCTGCGGGTCCTGCGCGATCTGCACTACGTGCGCGCCGGCACCTTCGGAGTCGACGCGCCACTCCAGCTCGGCCCGGACGAGATCTTCGTCCTGGGCGACGCGTCGCGCGGAAGCCGCGACAGCCGCCAGCGCGGCCCGATCCCGGTGCGTCAGGTGGTCGGTCGCGCCGAAGCGGTCGTGTGGCCGCCCCGGCGAGCACGCGGTCTCTGAGCGCAGATACGGTGCCAGGATCACCAGCAGCGGATCGACCGCCGAGCGCAGCTCCTCGATCAGTTCCGGCTCCATCTCCCGGTAGTCGTCCGGGATGTCGAGCACGTGCGCTTCCTTGAACTTCATCTCCCCGGGGAAGTCCGCCTTCAGGCGCTGAGGGTGCT
>JBCBNC010000029.1:0-81154 GCA_039821985.1 Planctomycetota bacterium | reverse complement strand
ATCCCGCCCTTCTGCAACGTGACCAACATCCCGGTCGTCTGCCAGACGGGCCTTCCGATCGTGTGCAACAGCGCCGCCGCCCCGCAGGCGGGCGCCGCGCCGCAGAACCTCACGATCCCGCCCTTTTGCAACGTGACCAACATCCCGGTCGTCTGCCAGACGGGCCTTCCGATCGTGTGCAACGGCGCCGCCGCCCCGCAGGCGGGCGCCGCGCCGCAGAACCTCACGATCCCGCCCTTCTGCAACGTGACCAACATCCCGGTCGTCTGCCAGACGGGCCTTCCGATCGTGTGCAACGGCGCCGCCGCCCCGCAGTCGGGTGCTGCGCCGCAGAACCTCACGATCCCGCCCTTCTGCAACGTGACCAACGTCCCGGTCGTCTGCCAGACGGGTGTCCCGATCGTCTGCAACGGCGCCGCCGCGGCGCAGGGCGGTGCGGCTCCGCAGAGCATCACCATCCAGCCCGTGTGTGACGTGACGCACGTCCCGCCGTTCTGCTGATCGCTCCTCGGGCGTTCCATCCGCGACGCGCGGGTGGGGCGCCCTCCGACGAGCGACGGCCGCGTCAGGAGCAGTCCTGGCTCGCGGCCCCTCGCCCTGCCCTTCCTCGGCCTCCCTTCGCACACGTCGAGCGCCTTCGGTGAGGACGCCACGCCTTCGAGCGCGGCGCGACCGCTGACGCCAACACGGCCCTTTCCTTCCATGCAGATCAACCGCACGAACGTCGCGCACTATCTGATCGCACGCGACCTCCTCGACCGAGAGCGGCTCGTGGACGGTCAGTTCATGGCCGTCGAGGCCGACAGCCGGAACGTCAACCTCAAGGTCACCCAGGGCGAACGTCCGGGGTTCTTCCTGAAGCAGGTGCGCACGCCGGACGCCCAGTCCATCGGGACGCTGCAGCGCGAGGCCACCTGCCTCTATCTGGCGGCGAGCGACCCGAACTGGCGGAACCTGAGTTCCGTCGTGCCGAGGTTTCGACACTACGACAACGCGCGCAACCTACTGGTGAGCGAGCTCATGCCGGGCTCGGAGAACGTGGCCGAGTACCACGCGCGCCAGTCCGCGTTCCCCCCCGAGATCGCCGCGGGCCTCGGCCGTGCCCTGGCGGTCGTCCACGGTCCGGTCCCGACGCAGGAGATGCTCTCAAGGATCCCCGGTGCACAGGGCGCCGCCCCCTGGGTGCTGACCGCTCACCGAACACGCCCGCAGTTCCCCATCTCGAACGGGCGCGGGCGCGACTCGGTCCAGGCCGCGCTCGAGCGCTTCCCCGCGCTCCACGGTGCGCTCGAGGAGCTGCGAGGGGAGTGGACCCCCAGCCGTCTCGTGCACGGCGACATCAAGTGGGAGAACTGCGTTCTCTCGACGGCTTCCGACGGCGTCTCGCTGGAAGTTCGACTCGTCGACTGGGAGCTCGCCGATGTCGGCGATCCCGCCTGGGACACTGGCTCGATGATCCAGGCCTACCTCACGCCGTGGATCCGCTCGGCGAGCGAGCAGCAGCCGTTCGGGACGATCGGCCAGGTCGAACTTCCAGCCGTGCGGCGACCCATCGCCGCGTTCTGGGACGCCTACGCCGACGGTCTTCGCATGGACGCAGAGAACCGAAGGAGCGGACTCGCGCGGGCGATGCGCTTCGCGGCTGCACGTCTCGTACAGGCCGCCTACGAGTCCTCGCTGGTCGCGGGCGACCTCATGCCGGCCGCGATCGCACAGCTTCAGGTGAGCGCGAACATTCTCGCCGATCCAGAGAGGGCCGTCCGCGACCTGGCGGTGGTGCGATGAATCCGAGCACGATGGGTCCGACGCTGGACCGAACTCGAGGGCCCGTGTCCGACGAGGTCTCGCCGCCGGCCACGGGCGCTCCGCCGGAGGGTCTGGCGCAGCGGACCAGGAGCGGCGAAGCCGGAATCGAATGCGAAGAGGTCGATCGCGCGGAGATCGAACGACTGCTCGGTGCGATCGAGATCCTCTCGGAGACGCGGTACCGCTTCGGGGATCAGCGGTTCGACGTCCGACCGGGCGCGCGCCCGGACGATGCCATGGGGTCCGCGCTCGTGAGCGATCTGGCGGCACGGATCTACGAGAACGCGTACACGCGCTCCTTCGACGGGTCCTGCCGGGAGCCAGCGCCCTCGGTCCCGGACGCGGCGCTGATCCAGGAGCTCTCGACCGCGAACGCCACGCCCGATCGATGGGAAGCGGGCTGGACGCACGTGGGTCCGTCGCCCGACGGTGGGGCGCTCGTCGTGCGCAACGGCGTGCAGCGCAGCGTTCCGCTCGCTTCGATCCGGTCCGGCGCGGATCCCTCCGGCGGCCCGTCCGTCCTCGTGCGAGGACTTCGTGAGTCCATCGATCAGCAGCCGGGCTTCTACATCGCGTTCGGCGCGACCTGGCTCGCGGAGGAGAGCGAGCTCGACCACGTGCGCTTCTACTGGAACCTCCGCGGACCCCGTGACGGCGCTCCCTGGATCCGGGCCACCACCGCACGGCTCAATCGATTCAGCGTCCCCTTTCGGCTGAAGTGCGCCACGGCTCCGGATGAGTTCGAGCGGCGCGATCCGGCCGTCCTCTACGTCCACCGGCGCTTCGCTCGCCTCGTGGCTCGGCTGCTCGGCGACGTCCACGACAGCGTTGCGGATGGACTCGACGCATCCGTCCCTCTCTTCACTCTTCGGCTCCGCGACGGCCTCGGCTTCGCCGTCGACCCGGGGTCGGGAGAGAGCTTCGGAATGACCCGTTGCCGCGCGACTGCGGCCGCCTGCCTGGCGGCGTTCCGCGGTTCGGCCACGGACTTCACGTCGAGGATCGCCGAGCTTCACGCCGCCTTTCAACGCGCCGGGATCGACCCGTCGTCCCCCTACCGCGGCCTGGCGCCGTGCCCCCTTTCGGAGAACGAATCATGCAGTTCATGACCCAAGCACGGCCCGGGATCGAGTCGGGCGCATTCCTCGCCGGTGCAGACCGAATCGGTTCGCGACTCTGCCGCGACGCGCACTGGGACGGAGAGCGGTGCAACTGGACCGGCGACTGGATGGAGGCGCTGGGCGGCGCCTGGCGCGTCGCACAGAAGAGCTGTGGCCCCGACCTCTACGGGGGAACGAGCGGGATCGCCCTGTTCCTCGGAGAGCTGCACGCACACACGGGCGAATCCGAGCATCTACGGGTTGCGCGAGGCGCTCTACGTCAGGCGCTCGACACGCTCTCACGCGTTCCACCGGAGGCGCGCGCGAGCGTCTACTCCGGACAGACGGGAGTCGCGCACGTGCTCCTCGAGCTCGGCGCTCGGCTCCAGGACGACGAGTGGTTCCATCGAGGACGGGACGGTCTGCTCGAGGTCGCGTCGCTGGATCCGAGCGTTGGCGGACTCGACGTCGTGGGCGGCATCGCAGGGACGATCGGTGCGCTGCTTCGCGCGAACGAGACGCTCGACGAGTCCGCGATCCTCGAAGCCGCCGCACGGTTCGGCGATCGGCTTCTCGAGACGGCGGAGCGTTCTTCCGACGGGCTCTCCTGGGCGACGCTCCCGGGAGCCACGCACGCGAACCTGCTCGGCTTCTCCCACGGCACGGCGGGCATCGCATGGGCGCTCGCCGAACTCGATCACGTGGTCGGCGGCGAACAGTACGGTGCCGCGGCACGGGAGGCACTGCGGTACGAACGCGCGCACTTCAGCCCCGAGCACGGGAACTGGCCCGACTTTCGATTCGACGAAGCGGGCGCGGACGGCGCACAGGGCAGCGCGACCTTCGGGTGCGCGTGGTGCCACGGCGCGCCCGGATCGGGGCTCGGACGATTGAGCATCTGGAGGCGGACGCGGGACGAGACGCTTCGCGCGGAGGCGGAGAGCGCCCTCCGGACCACCTCGAACGCGCTCCATGCCTCGGTGGCGTCCGGCCAGGGAAGCCATTGCCTCTGCCACGGAAGCGCGGGCAATGCGGAGCTCGCGCTCCACGCGGCGGAGACGCTCGAAGAGCCCGCTTGGCGTTCCGTCGCCGAGCACGTGGGTGCAAACATCCTCGCCCGCCTACAGCACGGGCTCTCGATCGAGTGTGGGATCCAAGGCGGAGGTGAGTCGCCGAGCCTGATGCTCGGCGTGGCGGGGGTCGGGCACTTCCTGCTGCGACTGGCCGCCCCTTCCGTCCCGTCGGTGCTGGTGATCGGGCCGAGTTGACAGCGGCCCAGGGGCACGGCGCGCGGACGGAGCGTGCCGCCGCCTGTCCGTTCGGCCCGCCCGGGGCCGGTGCGTCGGCCGGGTCGACCGCGCCCCAGAACGCGTCGGGGACATGAGGGCTGCGTGATCGAGCCGCACGGACGGCTCGCTCCCTACGATGATGTAAAGAAGATGCTGCGAACCCACGATTGGAGGCTGCAGGCCGTGCATTTACACCGTTAAGTGACGCTGCGTCGCACCCCACCCACGGCGCCCGATCCGATGTCCGAGCCTGCCAGCCAAGGGCCCGACGGTGCCCGATCTCGTCCGTCCGTCGACCCCGACTTCGTCCACGCCGTTTCACGGCGCATGATGCCCGACCGATCGGCGGCGGAGGACGTCGCCCAGGACGCACTCCTCATCGCCCTCGAGAAGGAGGCGCTCGGTGAGCTGCCGCCGGTCGAGGGCGAGCGCCGCGCGTGGGTCACCGTGGTCGTTCGGAACATCGTCCGCGCGTACGGACGCCGAAGACACGCGCGATCGATCGAACGGAGACGAGAGCGGTCGGCCGCCAGGAGCGCGCGCATCGTGGAGACGACGGATCTCTCGAGCACTCGATGGCTCGACACGAGCCTCTTGCCGGCCGACGAGCTCGCCGTTCGAACGGAGCAGGTCGAGCTGCTCCAGAGACGCCTCGAAGCGCTTCCCGAGCGAACGCAGACGGTGCTGCGGCTCCGGTTCTTCGACGGGCTGAAGCCGTCGGAGATCGCGGCGCAGGAGGGGATGAGCGTCAGTCTCGTGAAGTCGAGGCTGCACCGCGGCCTGCGCCGTGTGCGCAGGGAGCTGTCGAAGGACGGTCTGGGCGATCGGAGCGACTGGCTGCTCGGACTCGCGCTCGTTCCACTCGATCGCGGGGGAGGCGCGACGGGCGCCGGCTCTGCGGCCGCCTCTGAGTCCGCCTCTGAGTCCGCCTCTGGGGCCACCTCTGGGGCCGGCTCTCTCGGACGGACGCGAGCGACGTCGTCGAGCCCCGCACGAGCGTTCGGGCCGAATCGCGCGCGCCTGCACTCGGCGACCCTCATCGCCCCCACCGCCGCAGCGGCCTCGCTGCTCGTGCTGGCGGGCCTCCACCTCTCCCACGCCGACGCACGCGGCGCATTCAGCAGGACCGCAGCCGCGGAGGGGCCGGTCACCGCAGGCGATCGGGCCGATCTCGAGCCGGTGTCCTCGAACCCGGAAAGCGGCCGCGCCGCGTCGGCCGGAACCGCGGCCGGAGACGCTGGCCCCGTCCGTCTCACCATCGCGGAGGCCAAGAGCGGACGGCCGATCCCCGGCGCGAGGGTGCGCTGGATCGCGCTGGACGACCTCCCGGCACGCCCCACCGCGAACAGCGCACGCAGGCTCTTCCCGAACGTGCTGCCCGCGAGCGACGACCTCGGGGCGCTCGCTGCCACCGCCGAAGCGGGGCAGCTCGACGGCGACCTGACCGACGAGGAGGTCGCCGCCATCGGGTACCGCACCCGACGCACGGAGCACGATGGGACGGTTGCGCTGGGGCGCGAGGCCCGCGGGCGCCTGCACGTGCTCGTGGAGTGCGACGGCTACGGGCCCTTCAGCCGCATGTGGACGCCCGCGTCCGGACCGGATCCGATCCGCATCGAGCTGACGGCCGCGGGGACCATCACACTCGACCGAGGCGCGGCCGCCGCGTCGGACTCGATCGCGGTGTTCGCGCGCGACGTTGGAGAGAAGCAGGCCGTGCCGGAACGGTTCGCGCCGGGGGCCCCGACCCTACGCCTGGAAGGACTGGGGCAGCCGAGCTACGTCGTCACCGCGCGCTCCACGCCTGGGGCAGGCGGGCACGCGTGGGTCGTGCGCGACCTCCGCGTCCAGGTCGACCCCGGGGAGAACACGGATGTGGAGCTGTTTCCCCGAGCGACGAGGACTCTCGCGGTGCAGATAGAGGGCCTCGCGGACACGGCTGCAGGCGCCCTTCTCGTCGCGGAGTCACGCGTCGACGGGGCGCGCCTCGAGGAGCACGCGCCGATCCGAGGTGGCGCCGCCGCGGTCGGACTCCACGGCTGCCCAATGCAGCTCTACGTCGAGGTCGACGGCCAGCGCGTGGCAGCGCGCACGATCGAGTGCGCGGAGCCGCGCGAGGTCCCGCGGGCCGTGACGATCCAGCTTCCGCCCTCGTCGCTCGAGATCCAGTTCGACGGCGCGGTGACCGCGCGTGCGGGCACCGGCCCGATCGAGCTCTGGCTCTCGACGAGCGACTCGACGTCGTTCGAGGCTCGCACCGTCCGGCTCGACGACGAGGCGTCCCAGGACGGCGTGCGCTTTCCCCACCTCGAGGCCGGCGCGTACGAGCTGTGGTGGACCCGCGGCAACCGGTCGGGACGCTTGAACGTGCGCGTGGACTCGAAGGGTGCGCTGGACGGCGCGGTCACGGTCGTCGCCGCCGCAGATGCGTACGCGGTCGATGTCCCCGTCCCGGACGGGACGGCCGTCGCGACCTGTCTCCTCTCCGCGTCGGGCGCGCCTCTCGGGTTCGAGTTCGGCGACGGAGGACTGGCCTCGGCGCTCCTTCCCGACGGCCGCTACGTCGTGCGCAGCATCGGGCCCGACTTCGGCGTTCGAGAGCAGCGCTTCGAGGTCCTGGGAGGTGCCCGCGTACTCGGTGACTCCTACGCCTGCAGAAGCGAGTCCGTCGCTCTCCAGCTGGTCGCGAAGGGCGAGCCGGTTCGACACGGCGGAGCGCTCCTCTCGCGCACCGACTTCGAGGGAATCGAGAGCCACCGTCTGCGCGTGCCGATGCAGGAAGGCAGAGGCGGCGGGCGCTGGGCGGTTGGGCGCTACCGGATCGAGCTGCCCGATGGACGCGTCGGGACGTTCGAGGTCCGCGCGGGCACGTGCGCGTACGAGGTCGAGGTCCGCTAGCGGCAGCTCCGCGCCGCTCAGTGCGCGTCGCCCGCGGCCGCGCCGAGGAACTCGACCGTCCGTTCCACGACCTCCGGGTCCTGCGCGACGAACGTGTGCACGCCCTCGACGCGGAGGAACGCCGCCTCTCCGTCGAGCCGCGCCTCGCGCACCGCGACCACGCCGTCGTCGTCGCCCTCGACGAACGGGTTCCAGCCGTCCGCGCCGTGGCCGGCCGCGACGTTCAGGAACGGCAGCGGCGGCACCGGGAGGTCGTGTGTCTCGCCCCCCGCGATCTGGCGCGCGGGTGCGCCGTAGACGCAGAGCGCGCCGGGGATGCGCGCTGCGACGCGCGCGAGCTCGGCGCCCTGGTGCGGCGCCGCGATGAACACGGCACGTCCGAGGCGGTGCCGCTCGCGCCAGGCGTCGCCCTCCCGCGCGAGGAGCGCGCGCGTCACGAGCGCGCCGAGGCTGTGCGTGACGAAGTGGATCTCGCGCGGCTCACCGCCGATGCCGCTCTTCGGCACTCGCATCCGGTCGAGGGCGCGCGCGACGCTCTCCGCGTGGTCCTCGATCGTGCCGCGCGTGCTCGGGTAGGTCACGTCGAAGACCTCGAAGCCGGCGCCCTCGAGCGCGCGCTTCATCGGCCCCAGCGAGCCGCGGCTGCGCCAGAGTCCGTGGAGCGCCACGACGAGCGGTCGCTGGCTGCCTTGGCGCGGCCGCGCCTCGTCGAACGCCGCGAGGCACGCGTCGACGCCCCCCCAGCCGCGGCGCACGTCGCTCCCGTCGAGGACGCGCGCGTGCCCCGTCCAGACGTGCTGCTGGACCCGCCACCCGCCGTCCCAGGCGACGTCGGTCCAGAGCTGCTGGCCGCCCGCGGTCGGCACAGCGAGATTCGGCATCAGGCCCGCCGAGCTGCACGCGACGGCCGCGTGGACGCCGAAGAGGAGGGCGAGAGCGCCGGCGACGCGTGAGAAGGCGCGCGGGACGCGACGGAGGGTCCAGCGCGGGACCGAGCGGAGACGGCGCATGGGGCCGGATACGAACGTCCGCGCCCTTGTTTCCGCGGCGATCGAACGTCGGGGCGCGGCGGCCGGCCTCGCCCGGACGCGCCGTCAGGAACGACGCGGCGCCAGGTCCAGCGTCAGTTCGACTCGAACATCCCGCTCTGAATCACCTGGAGGTAGTGCTGGAGGCTGCGGAGATGCAGTCCCCAGTGCACCTCGTAGTCGTGCCTCAGGCTCCAGACCGCGTCTGCCTCGCCGGTGTGTTCCCAGTGCCATTCGACCGCGTAGAGGTCGTTGGCGACGTCGAGGAGATCGTCGATCGCGTCGGCCAGCCCCCATTCCTCGCTGGGCACGTCGAGCGGCGCGAGCGCGGTGTTGTAGAAGCCGTAGTTCGGGAACCGCTCGCAGATCTGTGCGCGAAGGTCGACCTGGTCCTTCCGGGGAGCCTTGGGAGCGTCAGCGGTCGGCACGGTCTCCGACGTCGCGTGCTGCGCCAGCGCGAGCCGATCGAGAATGCGAGGAAGCCGCGCCTCGTTCTCGTCGACGGAGCCGGCGCCCACCTCGATCAGGTCGAGATAGGCGCGGATCGCAGCGCGCAGCTCGGTGCATTCGGCGTCATTCATCGCGCGAGGCTTCGTCAGGTTACCGGCCGACCGCGCGATCGAAGGGCCGGGTCCGTCACGACGCTCGATCGGGCCGGCTCGTCAGAACGCTACCGAGACGGCGCTCGAGAAGTTCGACGTCGGGCCCGGAGCGCTGTCGCGGTACCAGTACTGGAAGTTCCACGTCTCGCCCGCCGGGATCGGCACGAGTCCCGCACCGAGGATGCCGTCGGCGTCGATGCCCTGGCTCGTCGCGCCCGAGCCGTCGGCCGGCCCCATCTGCGCGTTCAGTCGGAAGATCGGCCCGCCGAGGCAGAGGTCGCCCTGGCTCCCGCCGGGCTGCGGCACGAACCCCTGGTTCGGGGACGCGAGCAGCAGCGCCGTCGCGCCCGGCGGCAGTCCGCCGGCCGTGATGCGCACGTCGAAGCCGCCGAGGCCGGACGCCGCCGAGGCGAATGCGCGCGCCGGGGCTCCGGTCGAGTTGACCTGCGCTGGATCGCAGTAGGCGCTCCCGACCGAGGCGTCCGCGAGCACGAGCGCGTCGCGGATCCCGCCGGACAGGAAGCTCCGGACGGCGACGTAGCGGCCGCTCTCGGAGGCCGCGAGCTGGTCGTAGTAGAACTGGGTCAGGACGCGCCCGCCCGCGGTCGACACGCCCTGCTCGACGACGAGCTCGCGGCCGACGAGGAGGCCGCGGCCCCGGTCCGGATCGGGGTCGTCCCAGTCGGTCGTCCAGACGGGGAGCCGGCTGTCTCCAACCGCGACACGCCCCGTGAAGTCGAGCGCGAAGGCGGGGATGACGAACGGAGCGAACGCCGGGAGCGACTCGCCCTCGCGCGCAACGATCTCGTCGTCGACGACGAGAACGGCGTTATTGCTCGTGTCGCTCTCGTCGAGGCGCGCCTTGTACGTGAGCGTCCCGCTCGACGAGAGGTCCGCGACGGGCTCCCAGAGGAGCGTCGACCACGCGCGGCCCGCGACGGGCGCGGGCGACGACGGCGTGAGGACGACATCCTGGTCCACCAGCACTGCGTCCGTCGTGCTCCCGCCTGCGGGAGCGCTGAACCGGACCGTGTAGGTGACTTGCCCGAGGTCGTTGATGTTGAGCCAGGGCGCGCTGGCGCCGGAGCCCGTGCTCACGCCGATGAACTCCACGGGAGTGGACTGGCCGGGCACGAGCGTGATCTGGTCGACGATGCGCTCCCCGACGACGACGCCGCCGGCGCTGGGGGCGTCGAAGCGCAGGAGCGCCTGCGTCCTGCCAGTCCCGCCGAACGCGGGATCGGTGACGATGGCGAGAACGACGGCGGAGCCGCGGTCGTTGACCTTGACGTCGGCGAAGCGCTCGACGAGAGCCGTGTTCGAGTAGCCGAGCGGCTGCAGGGAGTCGAGCGTCGACGCGTAGGGCACACCGTCCACGACCAGCTGCTCCGACGTCGTGCCCGCGCCGTCCACGGCGGCGACGATCGCTGCGACGGTTCCGCCGCCGCTGATGTCGGCGTCGAGGAACCCCGACACGATGAATAGGCCCCCCGCGAGCAGATCCCCCGCGAGCTGATGGCCCGTGTCGCTCAGCAGCGCGTTGAACGGATCGGTGGTGATGGGTCCGGAGACGCCGTCCACAGCGGCGAGCACGGTCCAGCGACCGTCGTCCGCGACTGCGAACTGCTCGGACAGGCGGAGGATCGTCTGCCCCGGCGAGATCTCCTGACCGACGGCGACGGCGACGGTGAGGTCCTGCGCGTGGGCGGAACCGGCGAGTGCGAATGCGAGCGGAGCGAGACCGCGGAACGCGGCGCGCCGCGCTGAGGGGCGAGCTTTCATGGCGAATGAGCTTTCAGCGGATCCGCGCGTCGACGTGTCGGCGCGCGGAAACAACGGATGGGGACCAGGGGTAGATCGCCCGTACCACTGGGATACCCGAATTCGCCGCGTGCGAGCGGCCGATCGAGCGGAGCTCGTGCGCAGGGCTCGAGTTCAACGAGGCGCGGTCGAGGACGCGCGCCGGAGCGAGGCGGGCCCGCACGAACTCGATGCACCGCGCCGCCGACGGCCCGCACGCGTCGCGCCGGCTGGGCGTTGTCCGCTCGGTCGCATCGGCCGGAGCGACGTCGGCCTATTTGCTACTCTGTCGATTGCAAATTGCCACCCCTCACCGCCCCACCGCCATGACCCCCAAAACCACCACCCTCCTCCTCCGCATCTCGGCCGTCCTCTGGGTCGTCTGGGGCCTCGTGCACGTCCTCGCCGGCGTGATGACGGTCTCCCAGGGCACGACCGACGCCGTGCGCGGGATCGCCGACGGGGTCGATCCGGAAGCGCTCGCGTTCGACTACCCGGCCGCGGCGGGCGCCATCATCAACCAGCACGGCTTCAACCTCGGCTGGATCGGCCTGACCACCTTGATCGGCGCCTTCTGGGTCTGGCGCGGCTCCGCCACGGCCGTGTTCGTCGTCGCGCTGGTGGGCTGGCTCGCTGACCTCGGCTACTTCCTCTTCCTCGACCTCGGCGGCTTCGTTCGCTTCGTCCCCGGTACGGTGATGACGATCGTCTCCACGGCCGCGGTCGTGCTGAGCTTCGTCGCGCACTTCCGTGGAACGAAGGTGTCCTCCACCGCGTGAACCAGAACTTCCCCATCGCACTCCACGTCGTCGGCTTCCTGGCCGCGCGCGCGGGCGAACCGCTCACGTCGGACACGCTCGCGGCGACGTACGGAACGAGCCCCGTCGTCCTGCGCCGCGTCCTGCGTCAGCTGCAGGACGCCGGCCTGATCACGACGCGCCGCGGCGTCGGCGGCGGGAGCCTGCTGGCGCAGGACCCCGCCGCGATCCCCCTGCGCGCGGTCTACGAAGCGGTGGTCGACGACACCGAGCTGCTCCCGCGCGCCGCGGGCGGCGGCCACGGCCGCATCGCGCGGACGCTGTGGGGCTTCCTCGACGAGCTGTGCGGCGAAGCCGAGCGCGCGCTCCTCGCGCGGCTCGAGTCCGTGACCGTCGCCGAGATGGACCGCGAGGTCCGGACCCGCCTCGGCTGCGGGCCAGGGCCCGTCGGAATGGACTGAGGCTCGCGCCTAGCGGAAGTCGACCGAAACGGCGTCGGTCAGGTTGGACGTCGCGTCCGGGTTCTGGTCCCGGTACCACGCCTGGAAGTGCCACGTCTGGCCCGCTGCGATCGACGCGATGTTGGAGCCCGCCGGGACGTCCGTGAGATCGAGCGCGAGGGTGAACCGCCCCTCGTCGGAGCTGGACCGAACCTCTCCCGCCCGGTCGTGCCGGCCGATGACTCCGCCGAGGCAGAGGGCACCGTCGCCGAGTCCTGCAACGGGCGACGGAGCCAGCGTGGCCGAGCTCACGAAGAACCCCATTCGATAGCGCGGGAGCCCCCATGCGATCAGCGACGTGTCGTTCGCGGCGGCGACGCCGGAGCCGGTCACCTCGACGCGCCCCCGAAGACCCGCCGAGTTCAGAGCCCCCTCGCACGCGATCGACTCCGGTCCGTCCGAGATCGATTGGATGCGCAGCGCGTCGAGCCAGTAGTCGCCGATGAGCAGCTCGTCGCGCCCGTCCCCGTCGAGATCGGCGAGATCGAGCGAGACGCCCAGGAAGAGCTCGTCCGAAAGGGGCGCGGGCGTACTCCAGGCGAGATGTCCGGTTTGGAACAGAACGGTGACGGCCCCACTCCACTCCATCTGCTGGAGCCGGATGAGGTCGACGCGCCCATCCCCGTCCCAGTCCATTCCGCGATAGCGCGCCCTCGCCCCCGCGCCGAGAGGGAGGTCCGCTCCCGCGGCGAATCCTGCGCCCCCCAGGTTCTCGTAGAGTCGGCTGTCACCCGCGTTCGAGATCGAGCTCGTGGATTCCACGCGCACGGCCTCTCGGTCGCCGTCCCCGTCGAGGTCGAAGAACGACAGCGCACGCACGGCCGCCACGGCGGCACCGATCTCCACCGCCGGACCGAACCGGCCGGTGCCCGGCACTGCGTGGATGAAGGTCCGCATGCCGTCGACATCGCTCGACTCGACGACAAGCTCCCGGAGTCCATCGCCGTCCACGTCCATGCTCGGGCGTGTCGTTGCGCCTGGAACGTCGAGCGTGCGCGGCAGCGGCTGGAAGACCCCGCCGCCGACGTTCACGTGCACGGAAACCTCGCCGCGCGTCACCGACGCGACCAGCACGTCGAGATCGCCGTCGCCGTCCCAGTCGAAACAACGCGGTGTGTTCAGGTCGACAGGGGACGTCGCGATGGTGCGCGGTGCGCCAAATCCAGAGCCGCTCCACGGAACCCACTGCAGCTCGTACTCCCCGCCGTCCTCGGGCTCCGGCACCGAGACGAGGTCGATATCGCCGTCTCCGTCGACGTCGGCGAGCTCTGGGAATCCGCGCTCAGGAGCGGGCCAGCCCGTCGGAAGCGTCCGTCCGAAGGAACCGTCGGGTTCCTGGAGCGCGAAGCGGACGTCCTCGTGGCCGAGGGCGACCACGTCGACGAGGCCGTCTGCGTCGAGATCGACCACGCCGACGTTCGGGTCGCTCGGCGAGAGTCGGAACCGATCGGTGATCTCGACGGGAGGCGCGTAGCCGCCGCTCGCCTCGGCTTGGTGGAACAGCAGCAGGTCGTCATGCGAGGACGCGTGCAGCAGATCGAGCCTCCCGTCTCCGTCCAGGTCCACGAACGACGGACTCGTTGCGGCTTCGCCGACGCTCGTGAACACGTGTGCGACCGAGAACGTCCCGGCCGGATCCTGGGCGTGCGTCACGATCTCCTGCGGCCCGAACCCGTAAGGATGGTCTCCCTCGACCGTGACCAGTTCGTCGTCTCCGTCGAGATCGACGTCGGCGACCAGGAGCTCGCGCGTCCGATAGCGGTCCGCAAGGATCGTTCTCGACTCGAAACCAACCGCCGAGTTTCTGAACAGATGGATCCGTGACCCGGACTGCTGCAGTACATCGATCCGCCCATCATCGTCGATGTCCACGGCGAAGAGGTCCGTTCCCTCGGTGCCGCCGAGGGGAAACAACACGTCCACGGCCCCGAGGGCCCGCGGGGCCACCTGGTAACGAACACCGACCAGGCCATCCACGAGCGTGGGCAGGAACCCCCCCGTCCACTCATCCGCAGCCTGGAAGGCGAGGTCCATGGCACCATCCCCGTCGAAGTCCGCGAATGCGAGTCGACGGACCGGAGTGAGCGCGGACGGAACGCCGCTCATGTGCCCTGGGATGAACTCCCCTGGCCCCGTCCCCCAAAGCGTGCGGACGCCTCTCGAGAACCCGAACACGTCGAGCCACCCGTCCCCGTCGAAGTCGACGAACTCGAGGCCGCCGGCCCCGAGCATCGGACCGAGCTCCTCCTCGGGCGCGAACGTGCCGTCCCCGTGTCCCTGCCGCCAGTGCAGCACCTCCGCAAAAACGTAGACGGCGTCGACGTTCCCGTCGACGTCGAGGTCCACAGCGTCGAGTGCCTCGAGATCCGGAACACCGACCTTGTCCTTCCGCGCGATCTCCGTCGCGGTCTCGAAGCCCGCGGAGCCGAGATTGCGGTGGTAGAGAACTCGACCGTCGGTCTCCGACGCGCTCAGCAGATCGAGCCGACCGTCGTGGTCGAAGTCGGCCGCGCGCACGTGCTTCAGGCGATGCCCGACGGTGCGGTTGACGAGTTCGTAGGGTTCGAGCTGGGGCGGGACAGGCGTGGCGAGCGCGAGCAGGCAGAGCGTTGTCATGCTTCGACGCTAGCACGGACCGGCGCAGCTCGCGCCGATCCACTGGATCGACGCTCCTAAAGGGGCGCTGGCTGGCACGCGCCCGCTCGTCGGCGCGCCGGGCTACCGCTGCTGGGGCGGGATCCAGCAGCCGCGCAGGTCGACCGTGGGAAGTTCGGTTGGGGCCGCGTTCGGGCCGCCTCCAGAGAGCACGTCGTCGAGGATCCACATCGGCTCCCCGCGGATCGCCGAGCGGAAGACGACTTCGTAGGAGCCCGGCGCGCGCGCGCGCAGCCGATACGCGCCGTCGGGGCCGGTCCAGGTCGTCGAGATACGGTCCGCGTCCATGGCCCCCGAGGGACGCAGCTCGACGAGGACCGCCGCGAGGTCGACTCCGGGTGGGACGAGGACACGCCCGAGCGCGACGACGTATCCCTCGTCGGCGCCCACGGACGTGGAACCCTCGGCCGCCTCGACCGTCGTCGTGACGTCGATCGCTCCGAGGTCCACCACGCCACCCACGGACTGCACGGGCAGCGGGATGGATCGCGACTCGGAGGACGCACCCGGAACGGTGAACACGAGGTCGAGCGATCGTGCTGCGTCGAGCCGAACGCGCGGGATCGACGCCCTGAGTCCACCGGAACCGTCGCCCTTGAAGCGGAAGCGTCCCGGCCCCTCCGCATCCCCGTCGCGCGGCGTCAGCACCGCGTGGGCCTCGAGCTCGCTCGCGCGTCGATCGCGCGGCAGGAATCGGAGCTGCGCGCGCTCGTTGTCGAGGACGAGGCGTACCTCTGTCGTGCCTCCGGACGGGCGCGGTCCGCCCACGCGCACCGTCGTCCGCGCCCAGCGCGGTGCGGATCTCCCCTGCACGGTGAGCGCGACGTCTGGGGTGGCGAACGGAATCTCGATCGACTCACCGGGCGGAACCCAGGCGCGGAAGACGAAGCACGGCCGGCGCTCGCCGGCGGGCTGCACGAGCACCTTGACGTCGGTTCCGCGCGCGGGCGCGGCACCGTAGCGCGTCTCGGGCCGGATGCGGATCGTCTCGGTGCGGGCGGGAAGCGGCAGCTCCACCCGCCCGGCTTCCGTCCAGGAACCGTCGACGCGTACGAGCGCGGCGTTCTCCTGCGGCGCATCGATCCCCGCGAAGAGCCCGCGCGCGTCGCCCTCGATCAGCGCGTGGTCGAGAACGCCGCGCGGCACGACCGCGGACTCACCGTCCGGCCCCGTGTTGCCGCGCCACACGTAGTTCGAGCGCGGGCGGAGCGCGATGAGCGCGACGGGCACGCCGTCGACCGGCGCGCCGTCCGGCCCGACGACGACGACCCGGGCTCCGTCCGCAGCCTCGGCCCGCGCCAGATCCTCCGTCCCCGTCGGTGAGGCGACGGAGGACGCGCTCTCCAGTGCGACGCGCGCACCTCCGACCCGAGCGAGGTTCGCGGGCTGCACGTCCGCACGACCCGCGTCTGCCGCTCGTACGACGCGGCCACCGCCAGGCACCCCCGCCGCACCGCCCGCGTGCGACGTGACCGTCCACGCGACGAGCGACACCGCGCCCACAACGGCGGCCGCCTTCAGCCCCAGGGCAGCGCGCGGCCGGACCGAACGGGCAGCGCCCGTCGTCGATCCCGCCGACGCCTCGGAACGCGCCGCGAGCCACGCCGCGCAGAGCGAAGCGGGGCGGCGGTCGACGCGCACGCGCAGCCGGTCGTGCGCGCGCCGGAGCCGCGCCTTCGCTGCGGTGACGGTGAGTCCCTCGCGCTCGGCGAGCTCGGGGATCGTGAGCCCGTCGACGTAGCGCAGCCGCAGCGCGCGTCCAAACTCGGGCGCGATCGCGTCCACGTGCGTCACGAGCTCACCGAGCACCTCGTCGCGGGGTGCGGCCTGCTCGATCCCGCGCTCGGTGGCGTAGGCGCACTCACGGTCGAGCCTGTGGACGTGCTGCCGACGGAACTGCAGCCAGACCTTGCGCATGATGCCGCCGAGCCAGCGTCTCGACCCGAGGTGCGCAGGCGCGGGGTTGCGGATCGCACGCAGGTACGTCTCCTGCACGAGGTCATCCGCGTCGTACGCGTGCGAGGAGCCCGTGAGCTGCGCCGCCAGCGCGCGCGCCCACCGAAGGTCCTCCTCGGCGGGCGACGGGGCCGGGGAAGCTCTCCTCATGTTCCAAAGGCCGGGCGGCAGCTCCGGCCACGGACCGTGCATCCTCCGGCGCGGCGCGAGCGCGCGCCATGCCGCCCCGGGCCGCCGGCGCTCACGGACAGAACTGAACGCTCAGGCCGTTCGAGAGGTTCGCCCCCGAGCCGACCGCGGGCGTGTCCCGGAACCACGTCTGGAAGAAGAGCGTCGTCCCCGGCGTGACGGTGACGGTCCCCGAGTTGGTCTGGAGCGCCGTCAGGTCGAGATCCAGGCGCGTCGGCGCGAGGCCGTTCATCAGCACGGGCGCGCCGAGGCGCACGATCGACCCGCCGACGCAGAGGAAGCCGTCCGCGAGGGGTGTCTGGGTCGGAGACGTGCCGTAGAGGAACAGTCCGAACTGACTGAACGGCGTCCGCGAGACGCGGACCGTGAAGTCGTTGGTGCCGACGGAGAGCGAACCCTCCCACTCCATCTGCGCGCCCTCGGGGAAGTCGGAGTTCGGCGCGGCGACGCAGTAGCGGAAGTTCGCCCCCATCGAGACGTCGTGCACGATCACGTCGTCGAACGCCGAGTTGAGCGTCGCGAAGATCGCGTCCCCGGACAGCGCGATGCTCTCGCCGAAGAACTCGTTGCCGACGCCGTTCTCGTTGAAGAACCGCCCGCGCTGCTGCCAGCCGGCCGCGCCACGCTCGAACACGAACCCGGCGCCGGTGCGCGAAGAGATCCCGAAGAACTCCGGAGCGGTCGCCACGAGTCGGCCGCCGTCGAGATCGAGCGCGTAGCCGAAGCCTCCGAGGCCGAAGTACGGGAAGTACGCGTCCGCGTCCGGCGCGAGCGCGTCCTCGCGGATCCACGCCCCGCCGCTCCGCGCGTAGACCTGGACCCGCCCCGCGAACGTCTGCGCGCCGAAGGCGATGCGCCCCGCGGAAGCCGCGATGCTCGTGCCGTACGCGTCGCTCTCTCCGGCGTCGACGGGTACGAGTACGGAGTGGCCGGCCCAGGTCGCGGCGCCCCGCTCGTAGAGGTAGACGCCACCGGTTCGGATCGGTCCGCCGGGCTCGGAGTGGAACGGCGTGCCGACGCCGATCCAGCCGTCGGTGACGGCGACGGTCGCGCCGAACCCGCGCGGATCGCCCGCGCCGAACGGGGGCAGCTGCGCCGTCTCGAGCCAGGTCCCGCCGGACTCCTCGAAGACGAGGACGGTGTCGCCGTAGCCGAACCCGACCGTGCCCGTGCGCCAGCCGACGACGGCGACGCCGCCCTCGAGCGCGAGGTCGTGGAGCGGCGTGCCCGCGGCAGGCGCCGGGATCGTCTGCGTCGGACTCCACGTGCCGCCGACGAGGCGGTACACGAAGAGCTCGGAGCCGGTCGCGGAGTTCTCACGCCCCCAGACGAAGAGCCACTCGCCGTCCGAAACGAGCTGCCTGCCGAAGCTCGACCCCGGGATCGGAGTCATCAGAGTCTGCACCGGGATCCAGTCGCCGCCGGTGCGGCGGTACACCTCGACCCGCGGCGGTGGATTCGAGGAGCTGACGGAAGGAGCACCGACGAACGCCCAGTCACCGTTCACCTCGACCGACGCGCCGAAGCCGAGGATGGTCGGCGTGAGCGAATCGACCATGCACTGCGCGCGCGCGGTGCCGGAGAAGAGGAACGCGAGGGCGACGAGGAACCACGAGAGGGAAGTACGCATGGATAGTTCTCGTTTCGGATGTGAGGTCACGCGAGGGGGCGCTCGAGCGGGCCCCGGCGAGCGAAGGATGTACGCGACATCCTGACGCTACCTCGTTCTTCTCGGACCCGATACCCGCGGCGATGTGGGAATCACGCGCGGCCGTGCGCTGCCCGCTCGCGCGCTCGGTTCCGCCGTTCGAACCCACGGAACGGGGCACTCTGCCTCGTTGGATCGAGTGGACGTCGAGGGCGGCCCGCTGGGCGCGAACGGCGGCCGGAGGGATCGCCGCCGCAGTGCGGCTCGGCGCGTTCGGTCCTCCGCCGGGCGGAGCGGACGGGCACTTGTTCGTCGCCCACGCGCCCACGCGATGGCTCCACATCGGCGGGCCGTCGCCGACCGCGACGCCGCGTTCGGGGTCACCGCGGGCCGAATGCGTTCTCAACGGCTCACGGTCGCGACGCGCTGCGGCGATCACACGAACTCGATCGCCCGCGATCCTGCGAGCCACGTGTACAGCACGGCCGCCCACTCCCAGCCGACGACCGCGGCCGCCATCTGGATCATCGCGCCCGGCAGATCGAACCGCAGGAACGCGCGCAGGTTCTCCGCGCTGAAGTAGAGCGCTGTCGCTCCAAGTACGGACAGCCAGACGAGCGCGAACCGTCCTTCGATCTCAACGTCGCCGATCGGGTCCTCGAGCACGCGCAGCGGTCGGACGAGCTGAACGGACATCACGATCGTCGCGACGGTGACCTCGCGGCCCAGCCAGCGGACGTGGCGCGCGATCAGCGCCACCGAGACCACCAGCGAGGCCGCGATGGGGACGAGCGAGTACGCGAACGCGGAGCCGAGGACGCCGAGCAGCGCGAGCGGAACGAGCCGGAGCCCGAGGGAGGTCGTGGGTCGACGTGCATCCATGCGCTTGCCTCGGACGGCGCGCGCGACGACTTCTTCCCGCGGGAGAGATCAGCCCTCGGACAGCTCGTTCGAAAGGAGACGCTGGAAGTGGTGCGTTCCGGTCTCGTGCCGGGGCGAGAAGCGGCCGCCGGGGTAGAGGCGCGAGCGCAGCCCGCGCTGGACGCTCACGACGACCTCCTGGTCCTCGAGCTCGACCTCGTCGAGGCCTCCCCCGACGCCTTCTCCTACGTGCTCAGGCCGCGCGACCCAGCGCAGGTAGCGCACGCGGCAGCGCCCGACGCCGGTGGGCTCGACCACGTTCACCGAGATCCCCCACACGTAGACGTTCACCATCAGGTTCGGATGCAGCCACAGGTACTCCGCCACGAGGCCGTCGCCGCGCCGCAGCTCGGGCTCTCCGCGCGAGCCGACGCCGAGCTGCCGGACGGCGTGCGGCTCGAGCTCGACCGTGTACTTCGAGAAGTCGAGGCCGGCGTTGAGGCCCGGGTGCACGAAGGGGATGTGGAAGCCTTCGAGGTAGTTCTCGCAGTAGACGGCCCAGCCCGCTTCGATGTCGTACGCGCGCGAGGACGCGGGGTCGTAGACGAGATCCTCGCCTTCGAACTCCGCGAGCGCCGCGCGCATCGGCGCGGCCCACGCCTCGAAGTCGAGCCGCGGAGCGATGGAAACGAAGCGCAGCGGGCCGACGCGGCGGAGTTCGACCGACGCGAGATGGTCCCTCTCACGCGGGAAGTCCTCTGCGCCCTCGAACCCCGGGCACGTGCCGAGGGCGCCGTCGAGTCCGAAGCGGCGTCCGTGGTACCGGCACCGCAGCCCGCGTGCATCGGACGGGGCATCGGCGACGAGCGCCCCTCGATGCGTGCAGACGTTCGAGAGAACGCGCTCGCCGTCCCCGTCCCGAACGAGCACAAGCGGCTCGTCGAGGCCGCCCTCCAGAAGAGTGAACGGCTCGATCCTGTGCGACGGGTCGGGCACGTTCACGAGCTGCCACGACGGCGCGAAGACGCGCTCCAGCGCCAGCGCGTGGCCCGCAGCCGTCGTGTGCAGACGCGCGTCGACGGTCTCCGCGCGCGCGACGTCGGGGTCGACGCTCCAGTCGATGGGGTCTTCGTGCATGCTCGGACGACCCCTCGGGGTCTGCCCGCGAGTCTACGGCTCGCGCGGGCGTGGAGAACGGGCGTCAGCACCGCGGATCGCGCTACAGCTCCTTCGGTCGCAGCACGTCGACGAGCGTCCAGGCGTCCTGGATCGCGGTCGCCCAGGCGGCCTCGTCGCCCGCGCCCTCGAAGAGCACCGCGTTCGCCGTGGTCATGCCGATCGACCGACCTGCGAGCAGGCTCGCCGTCTGCTCCCACCCGGGGTTGTGCCCGAGGACGAGCACCGTGCGCGCGGCGCCCGGCCAGCGCTCGGCGGCCTCCTGGATCGCGCCGAAACCAGCGAGGTAGAGGCCCGGATCGAAGGTCACCTGCGGCGCGTCGTCGAAGGCGGGGAGCATGCGCTCCGCGGTCTCTCTCGTACGCACCGCATCGCTCGACCAGATCAGGTCCGGCGACCACCCGAGCTCGGCGAGGCGCGCGGCGATCCGCGGAGCGTCGCCGCGGCCGCGCTCGTTCAATGGGCGCTCGTGGTCGTCCATGCTCTCGTCCCCCCACGCGCTCTTCGCGTGGCGCATGACGACGAGCCGTAGCGCTCGGACATCGCCGCTCAAGGCTCGACGCGCGCAGGGCCGCGCCGGTGACCGCGCCTCACGACGAAGCCTCGCCGTTCTCTGCCACGGCGCGCAGCGCCTCGAGGTCTCCGAGCATGTGCTTCCGCATCGTCCCCTTGAGGAGGACGCTGAAGACGCCGGACAGGAGGCGCGCGCCGAAGCTCTGCGGCGTGCTCGTGAACTCCCAGCGGACCGTCGTCCCGTCGCGCTCCGGCGTGAACGACATCAGCGTCGAGTACTTCATGCCGTTCGACTCGGCCTCCACGTTGTAGCGATGCGGCGGCTCGAAGCCGGTGACCCACATCTCCTCGGTCGCCTCCTTCTTCATCACGACGCGCGTTTCACGCCAGCGTGTCCCGTCGCCGAACGGGCCGTCGGTCAGCACCTCGACGGCCGTGATCGTGGGGATCCGCTCGGCGAGGCGGTCGACCTGGGTGTAGACGTCGAAGACGCGCTCCTGCGGTGCGGCGACGTGGGTCTCGACGGTGAGGACGGACATGGCGGGGAAGGGGTCGGGGGGATGCGCCGCGCTCGATCGTAGGCGCCTCCGCCCGATCGCGACAGGAGCCCGCCCTCGTCCGGACCGCCGTTGAGGCACGGTCCGGGGATCCACCACGAAGCGGCGCCCGGGGGCGGGCTCCGTGGCTACGCTACCGGCGCCATGACCCTGACCATCGCAGACGGCCTCGCGGTCACGCTCCACTACCGGCTGAAGCTCTCCGACGGAACGACCGTCAGCGACACGTTCCCGGACGAGCCGGTCGTCTTCGTGCACGGGAGCGGACTCCTCGTACCCGGCCTCGAGCGCGAGCTCCTGGGCAAGAGCGCCGGGGCGACCTGCACCGTCGTCCTGGAGCCGGAGGACGGCTACGGCGAGCGCGACGCGGACGCCGTGCGGACCTTCCAGCGCTCCATGTTCCCGGACGGCTCGGAGATCGAGCCGGGCGTGTCGTTCTCGGGTCAGTCCCCCCACGGCTCGATCCAGCTCTGGGTCACCTCGGTCTCGGGCGACGAGGTCACGGTGACGAGCAACCATCCCCTCGCGGGGGAGCGCCTCCACTACGAGGTGGAGATCGTGGAAGTGCGCGAGGCCACGCCCGAGGAGGCCGCGCCGCCCGACACGTGATGCGAGAGCTGCTGAGCTCGGCCGGTCGGCCGTGACGTCTGGGCCACCGCGGCCCGAAGGAGGCGCGAGCCGGGCACACCCGGCTCGCGCCTCTTTACACTCCGCGCCCATGCGCGACCCTCGGATCACGCGCGAGATCGCTCGCCGCCGCACCTTTGCGATCATCTCGCACCCGGACGCGGGCAAGACCACGCTGACGGAGAAGCTCCTCCTCTACTCCGGCGTGCTGCAGAGCGCGGGCCTCGTCAAGAACCGCAAGGGCAAGCTGGCGACCTCGGACTGGATGGGGATGGAGCAGGCGCGCGGGATCTCGATCACGTCGTCCGCGATGCAGTTCGAGTACCGGGACCACGTGATCAACGTGCTCGACACGCCCGGACACGAGGACTTCTGCGAGGACACGTTCCGCACGCTGACGGCCGCCGACTCGGCGATCATGGTCCTCGACGCCGGGCGCGGCGTGCAGGCGCAGACGCGCAAGCTCTTCGAGGTGTGCCGCCTGCGCCGGATCCCAATCCTCACGTTTATCAACAAGCTCGACCTGCCGGGGCGCGACCCGCTCGACCTCATGACCGAGGTCGAGGAGGTGCTCGGGATCCAGGCGTGCGCGATGAACTGGCCCGTGGGCTCGGGACGCTCGTTCAGGGGCGTCGTGGACCGGCCCGGGAACGAGCTGCTGCTGTTCGAGAAGGCCGCCGCGGGAGGCAGCCTGCGCGCGGAGGTCGAGCGGCTGCCGGTCGACTCGTCGGGCGTTGACGCGCGGCTCGGAGCCGACGTGGCCGCGCAGCTCCGCGAGGAGCTCGAGCTGCTCGAGGTCGCGGGCAACGCGTTCGACCAGGAGCGCTTCCTCGCGGGCGAGGTCACGCCGACGTTCTTCGGCTCTGCGCTCACCAACTTCGGGCTCGAGCCCTTCTTCGACGCGTTCGTCGAGCTCGCGCCGAGTCCCTCGGGGCGCGCGGTCGACCGGGGAGACGGCAGTGAGGCGCACCTCGACGTCGACGCGCCGTTCAGCGCATTCATCTTCAAGATCCAGGCGAACATGGACCGGCGGCACCGGGACAGCGTGTCGTTCATGCGCGTGTGCTCGGGCCGCTTCACGCCCGACATGCACGTGGCGCACGACCGCCTCGGCAAGAAGATCCGCCTGACGCGACCGCAGAGCATCGTCGCGCAGGAGCGCCACCGGATCGACGAGGCCTTCGCGGGCGACGTCGTCGGCCTCGTGGGCAAGGGGCTCTACCGGATCGGCGACACCGTCTCGCTCGACGGCGGTTTCCAGCACAAGCCGCTGCCCTCCTTCCAGCCCGAGATCTTCGCGCGCATCGCGCCGAAGACGACGTCCGAGCGCAAGCGCTTCGACAAGGGCATGAAGAACCTGATCACCGAGGGCGCGGTGCAGCAGGTATGGCCGGAGACCGGTCCGCGCGACGCGATGATCGGAGCGGTGGGCAAGCTGCAGTTCGAGTCCCTCCAGTTCCGGCTCGCGGACGAGTACGGCGTCGAGACCCACCTGACCGTGCTTCCCTACGAGTGCAGCGCGTGGATCGAGGCGAACGAAGAGTCGTTCCAGGCGCCGACGAACTCGCTGCTGGCGCGGGACGAGCGCGGCCGCCTCGTCGTGCTCTTCAAGAGCGACCTCGACAAGCGGCTGGCGGCGCGCCAGAACACGGACCACGTGCTGCTCAACTTCGCCTGAGGCGCGCGCGCCGTTCGGCCCGAGCGGCGCGCGTCTCGGCCGCAGGACCCACCGTCGCATCCGCACAGCGCGAGCCGCCGAACGATCCGGTGCCGTGCCCCGCCGCTCCCTCCCTCCCAAGAAACGACTGCTCCGCCTCGCCGCGCTCGTCCTCGCCGTCGCCGCAGGCGGCTTCTCACTCGAGGGCTGCTTCTCCGCTCCGCGCTACGCCGGACCCGTAACCGACCACTTCGACGGCAAGCGCTTCCGGAACCAGGTCCCGATCGAGGATCGGGGCTTCGGCGACGTGCTGCGGTGGCGCCTCTCGCGCAAGGCCGAGATCTGGAAGGGATACCGACCCGAGATCGTGAAGAGCCCGGTCGTCGAGCGCGTCGACGGCGGAGACCTGCGCGTGACGTTCATCGGGCACGCCACCGTGCTCATCCAGATCGCGGGACTCAACGTGCTGACCGACCCGATCTGGGCGAAGCGCGCGAGCCCGCTCTCCTGGGCGGGTCCGAAGCGCTTCGCGCCTCCCGGCCTCGACCTCGACGAGCTGCCCCCCATCGACGCGGTCGTCGTCAGCCACAACCACTACGACCACCTCAGCGTCTCGACCCTGCGCGAGCTCACGCGCCGCGGTGTGCCGCTCGTGCTCGCGCCGCTCGGGAACAGGTCACTCCTCGACCGCAAGGGCATCGCCGGCGCCCGCGACCTCGACTGGTGGGAGACGCACCGCATCGACGACGGCGTGTCGATCACGTGCGTCCCCGCGCAGCACTTCTCGGGCCGCGGACTGTCCGACCGCATGGCGACCCTCTGGGGCGGCTTCGTGATCGAGACGCCCGACGGCGTCGTCTACTACGCCGGGGACACGGGCGTCGGGCCGCACTTCGAGCAGGTGAGGGAGCGCTTCGGGCCGCCCCGGCTCGCGGTGCTGCCGATCGGCGCCTACCGCCCCGCGTGGTTCATGCAGCCCGTGCACGTCGATCCGCGCGAGGCCGCGGAGGCGCACCTGACGCTCGGCGCGCGCACGAGCCTCGCCGTGCACTACGGCTGCTTCGAGCTCGCGGACGAGGGGCCCATGACACCGGTGACCGAACTCGACGACGCGTGCCGCTCGCTGGAGATCCCGCGCGAGAACTTCTGGACGCTCGCGATCGGCGAGGCGCGGAACGCGCCGTAGGGCCCGTTGCAAGGCTGCGGCGGTTCGGCGCCCGCTCCACGAACCGCGTCCAAGCGCGTACGCTCCGCGGCATGACCTGCTCGCTCGCAGCCTCGCTTCTTTGCCTGCTTCCGCTCCTCCATTCCTGTGGGCCCGACCCACGCGAGGCGGAGGCCCTCGACCGCGTCGAGGAGATCGTCGAGGCGATCGAGTCGATTCAATCGATCGATGAGTCCTCCGACGTCGACGAGGCCCTCGCCCGCTGCCGTGAGTCGGCCGCTCTTTTCGACGAGGTGGTCAAGTCCATCGGCAAGCACGAGGAGCTCTCGGCGCACGGCGAGGCGCGCGCTCGGGAGCTCAGCAGGCGCGCCTGGACGAAGCTCCGCAGCCTCGTCGATGCGATGCCCAAGGCGGAAGGGCTGATCGATGAGTACCCGAAGCTCGAGAGCGTCGGGGGGGCCGGTCGCTGAACCGCGCCTCCGCGCGGCTCAGGCCCCGGCAGCACCCTGACGCTCGACGCGCCCCAGCATCGACGTCACGAGCATGTGCGGCGGCGTCAGGCACGCCAGCGCGACGAAGACCGTGCGCACGACGTCGGTCGCGTTCCCGCTGAGGCCCGCCGACAGGTGACCTCCTCCGAGCAGCAGCAGCGTGCCCGCGAGGACGGCCAGGCCCACGACGACCGCGCGCAGTGAGAACACGCCCTGCACGGCCCGGTCGACGGCGACGAAGTGCCGGACCGAGTGCCAGACGCAGAAGTAGATCGAGAACGACACCAGCGGCGGCGCGACCCAGAACGCGGCGACGAGGAGCGCGAGCTCGCCGGCGCCGCGCCACTCCTGGCGTCGACCGGGCCAGCAGGCCGGCCAGGCGTAGCTCGCCACTGCGAGCGCGATCCAGGCGCCGAGCGCGACGGGCGCCGCTGACTCGACGAGCGCCTGGACGCGGGTCGCCTCCGCCCCCGCGAGGATCCCGAAGAGCTCGGCGGCCTCCGCCGGGTACGCCGCGACGGGGTGCAGGATCGGAGCCGCGCCGTGGACGACGACGCGAGCGAGCCGAAGGGCGCGCGGCGGGTTCGAGCCGTACGCGTCCACGTCTCCGAGCCCGAAGTGCACGCCTGAGTAGACGAGGAACGCGGCGAGCGCGACGCCGGGTGCGGTGAGCCAGAGGGCGAACGCGAGGCCCGCGAGACCGAGGTACGACGCGAGAAACACGGCCAGTCGGGCGGGCGAGCGCAGCGCCCCGCCGATCGAGGCGACGAGCGGATCGAGTGCGCCGTGCGGGAAGCCGAGCAGCGCGACGCCGACGGCCAGAACGACGAACTGCGCCGACGGCGAAGGCGTCGGGAGCGCCGCGAGGAGCAGCACGGCTACGGCGGTACCGCCGGCCGCCCAGCGCCAGTGCGCGTCGAGCGCCGCCTCGGCCCGTGCGTCCGTCACGCGCATGCCATCGCGAGCGCCTCCCGCGCGAAGGGAACCTTTGGCATGCAGCCGACGACACGCAGGCGGTCGAGCGGGCGGCAGCGCTCCATCATGAAGCGTGCGAACACGTCGGCGTCGACGCCCTGCGCCAGCCGCAGGAAGGCCTCGGGCGCCCGCTCGGGGCTACGCTCGAGGAACGCGAGGAACACGCGGTCCATCCAGCCGTCGAGGCCGCCGCGCGCGCGCGGGAGGAGCTCGACAGCACCTCTGAGCACCTGCTCCGCGAGGTACGCCGCGTCGCGCTGGATCGCGTGGAACGCATAGCCGCTGCTGGCGCGCACGGCTCCGCCGGCCGTTCCCGCGCGCACGATCGATCCACCCGCCGCAGCGTCCGGCACGGCAGCGGCGACGTACATCGGGATCGCGCCGGACTCGCTGTAGTCGACGCGCGCGATCGACGTCCCGAGCCGCTCGGCGACGTAGGCCTCGATCCGACGCTCGTACCGCTCGCGCGGGAGCACGCTGGCGGAAAGGACGGTCGACTCGACCAGCGCGCGCCGCGGGCCGAGCGGGAGCACGTACATGAAGTGCAGGCCGCCCTCCTGATCGACGTCGAAGTCCATGAGGGTCACGGTCTCCGGATCGGCGAGCGGCGCGGCCAGCTCGACCTCCCAGCCCGTGAAGTGCTGGAGCAGCGCCGCACCGTGCGCGGGGCGTGGGACGGGGCGCGTGTCGACGACGGTGCGCGCGGTGACCCTGCCCTCGGGCAGCGCGAGCTCGACGCGATCACCGCGCTCCCGCACGTCGACGAGCTGCGCCCCGAGCTCCAGCCGCACGCGCGGATTGGCCCGGATCGCGCCGAGCGCCTCCGCGTAGAACGCGTCCGAGGGAATGTGCTCGTACACGTGATCGATCGCCGTGTGGACCGCCGTCTCTCCGCCGGCGCGCACCGCCCAACGCAACCAGGAGTGATCGGCGCACGCGCTGAATCGATGGGTTCCACTCGACCAGCCGCACCACGTGCGGTCGCGCTCGTACGCGGCCCGGCGCTCGACGACCAGAACACGCGGGCACGCATCGCCCGCGTCGGCGAGGAGGGTCGCGAGACTCAGCCCCGCGCAGCCGCCCCCCACGATCGCGAGGTCGTACGCCGGGTCCGGGTCCGCGCTCATCCCGGGTCGGCCCCCGGCAGACCGCGGAGCGCGGTGTGCAGCGTCGCGTCGTGGACGGGCGATCCCCGGCGCGGGAGCGCGCCGGCCGCGACCCCGCGGAGCACGTGCAGCGCCTTGCCCGACGCGCCGACGTACGCGCGCTCGGGGAGGCCGCCCGCCGGGAACCGCCGGATCCTGGCCCCGATGGCCTCGTACGTGCGCGACGCGGCGAGCACCGCGTAGCGCGCGCGGGCCGGGAGCATCGGCGTGCCGAGGTCGGCGCTGCGGTAGAAGCACTCCGCGCGCTCGAGGAGATCCTCCACGACGGTCCGCGCGCGCGCGAGGGCGTCGGGTTCACGCGCCGCGAGACGCTCGGCCGTCACGTCGACCCCGAGGACCGACTGGGGCAGGTACACCCGCCCGCGCTCCGCGTCCTCGAGCACGTCGCGGCAGATGTTCGTGAGCTGCATCCCGAGGCCGAGATCGACCGCGAACGGGAGCGCGCGCGGATCGTCGACGCCGAAGAGCGCGCACATGAGGAGCCCGACGGTCCCCGCCACGCGGTAGCAGTACCGATCGAGCTCGCGCTGCGTCCGGTACACGGTGACGTGCAGGTCCTGCTCGACGCCGCGCAGGAACTCCTGCGTGATGCGGTCGTCGACGCCGTGCCTCTCGCGGAAGAGCATGTAGCCCTGGAGCGCCTCGACGTCGCTGTGTCCGCGGGTCAGGTCCGCGCGGATCGCGGCGAGTGCGCGGGCGCCCTCTTCGGGCGTCGCCTCGTCGACGGCGTCGTCGACGTAGCGGCAGAAGCCGTAGAGCAGATGTACGCCGCGGGCCGCGCGCGATCCAAGCAGACGGTGCGCGACGTGGAACGTCCGCCCGTGCGAGCGCAGGGCGGCGGCGCCCTCGTCCTCGATCGCCGCGGCGGTCAGCACGCGGCCTCCGCGGCCGTCTCGCGGACCGCCGCGCCCGTCGGTGCGGGAACGACGCGGTCGAGCACCTTCGCCGAGCACAGCACGCCCGGCATCCCGGCGCCCGGGTGCGTCCCTGCGCCCACGAGGTACAGGCGCTCGACGTCCTCGGAGACGTTGTGGAAGCGGAACCAGGCCGACTGCGTGAAGACCGGCTGGATCGAGAAACCCGAGCCCTTGTACGAGAGGAAGCGCGACTCGAACGTCTTCGGCGTGACGTAGAAGTCCGACTCGATCGTGTCCTCGAGGCCGGGAAGGATGCGGTCCGAGAGATAGGCGACGAGACGGTCGCGCAGCTTCGGTCCCTCGACGTCCCAGTCGACGTCCGCGTCCAGGTTGGGAACGGGCACGAGCGCGTAGAACGAGTCCTTGCCCTCGGGCGCCATCGACGGATCGGTGGCGGTCGGCCGGTGCAGGTAGACGCTCATGTCCTCCGTCACGCGCTGGCGGTGGAAGATGTCGTCGAGCAGTCCCTTGAAGCGCGGGCCGAGCACGATCGTGTGGTGCGGCACGTCCTCGTACTTCCGCGACGTCCCGAAGTAGAGGACGAACAGGCCCATCGAATACTTGAGCTTGTCGATGCGGCGGTCGGTCCAGCGTCGCCGTGCGGGCGCGGGGACCATGTTCTTGTAGAGGAACGGCGCATCGCCGTTCACCACGACGACGTCGGCGTCGAGCCGCTCGCCGCCGACGAGACGCACGCCGTCTGCGACGCCGTCCTTGATCGAGACCTCGCCGACGGTCGCGCCGCCGCGGAACGTGATCCCCTCCTCCGCCATCAGGCGTCCGAGCGCGTCGACGATCGCACCGGTCCCGCCCATCGGGAAGTGGATCCCCCACTTGCGCTCCAGGAAGTGGATGAGCGAGTAGATCGACGTCGTGTCGAACGGATTGCCGCCGACGAGCAGCGGATGGATGCAGAACGCCTGGCGCAGCCGGTCGTTCTTGATGTACTTCGCCACCATCTGGCTGACGGTGCGGTAGCTCTTCAGCCGGAGCAGCGCGGGCACCGTCTTGAGCATTGCGCCGAAGCGGTGGAACGGCACGTCGGAGAGCTCGGTGAAGCCCTTGTCGAAGATCCGCTCCGACATGTCCACGAGGCGCTTGTAGCCATCGGCGTCCCGCGGCTCGAACTTCTCGATCTCGCGCAGGGTGTCCTCGAGCGAGCCGCCGTAGTCGAACGTGTCGCCGCCCGGGAACTGGTAGCGGTACCAGGGCTCGACCGGGACGAGATCGATGTAGTCGTGGAGCGACTTCCCGAAGAGCTCGAAGAGCTCCTCGAAGAGGAATGGGGCGGTGACGACCGTCGGCCCGGCGTCGAAGACGAACCCGTCGCGCTCGTAGACCTGCGCCCGCCCGCCGGGGCGCTCGTTGCGGTCGAGGAGCGTGACCTCGTAGCCGCGGGCGCGGAGTCGGAGCGCGCTCGCGATCCCCCCGAAGCCCGCGCCGACGACCACTGCGCGCCGGAGGTCACCGCCGCTGCTGCGGCCCGCGTTGGTCGACTGGAAGAAGGGCATCTCGGTGTCGGGAGGGGGTCGTCCTGCGCGGATTCGCCGCGCGCCCCCGCGCGGATTCCAGTCGTCCTCGCCGCCGATCCGGTTCTCGAACCGGGCCGGCTCCCCGCATCGGGCGCGGGGACCGCCGGGTCAGCGGAAAGAGTGCCGGCGTTCCGCGGCGGGCGCGGTGGAGCCGACCATGTTCGTCGTCATCGCCTCGACGTCCTGCGCGATCCCGAGCACCGCCTGGCGGACGGGCTTGGGGAGCGATCCGGCGACCTCGGCGGCCTCTTCGAGGACGGCGCGCATGTGCTGCTGCGCGAGCGGAACGCCGGGACCCATGCGGATCTCCTCCGCGAGGACCTCGACCGGGACACCCGGACGCTGCCCGGCGTCCGCAGGCCGCGGGTGCGGCGCGCGCGACTGCGCGAGATCGTGGTGGAGGGCCGCTGCGGAGAAGCGTCCGCAGCGCAGATCGCTGCCCACCGCGCGGCCCTTGTGTCCGAAGACGTCGGCGAGGTCGTCGAAGATCTGGAACGCGACGCCCACCAGAGCGAGGCTGTCGCGCAGCGCGACGCGCCCGAGCGCGTCGCCGCCGTGCTGGATCCACGGGAGCTCGCCGGCGAGCGCGAAGAGCAGCCCCGTCTTCGCACGCGCGAGGCGCTCGTAGCCGTCGACGGTGCGCTCGAGAGGAGTCCCCGTCCCATCCGCGCACTGCCCGGCCGCCAGCCCGGTGACGCAGCGCGCGAGCGTTGCGGTCGCGGCGCCGAGGTGGCGCGAGCTGGAGCGACCGAGCGAACCGAAGGCGCTCGCGATCAGAGCGTCGCCGAGCAGGAGCGCGGTCGGCTTGTCGAACTCCGCCCAGACCGACGGCGTGCCGCGGCGGTAGCGGTCCGCGTCCTGGAGGTCGTCGTGAACGAGCGACGCGTTGTGCAGGAGTTCGATCGCGGACGCGGTCGGGAGCAGCCGGTCCTCCGGCGCGTCGAGAGCGAGCCCGACGGCGATCGCGAGGCGTCCGCGGAGGCGCTTCCCGCGCCCGGAGAAGTGGTGCGCAGCGGCGTCACCGAGCCGCTCTCCATAGGCGACCGACTCGACGATGTCCCGCTCGAGGGCGTCGAGGTGCAGCGTGGCCAGCGACCACGGATAGGCGACCGTGGCCTCTTCGGAAGCGGACGTGCTGTGGTGCTGGGGCTGCAACATGTGTCTCGTGTCCGTACCGGGAGGGAAGGGGGGCGGCAGAGATGAGGGAGCGCGGCCGCGCGAGCGGCCGCGCTCCCGTCGAAGCGGTCCAGACGTCAGGCGGTCGCCATGTCGCCCGTGGTCTCACCCTCGACGGCGGTGCGGGCCGCCGCGATCTTGTAGATCACGACGCCGAAGCCGGCCTTCGCGGTGATGTCGGCGATCGTGTAGCCGACCTGCAGCGCGACCTCACCGGTGCCGCCCGTGAGGCCGAGGACCGGGGCGAGGTAGGAGATCGGGTAGAACAGCCACGTCACGACGAGGACGTTGCGCGCGAGCGTCAGCAGGTTGCCTACCTCGCCCTTGTTGGCCTCGATCACCGGGCGCATCTTGCTGAAGAGAGCCGCGTAGATGTAGAGGTACGGGACCATCGCAGCGCCCCACCAAATGAACTTGGTGGTGGTGTTCTCGCTGATCTCGCCGGGGTAGCCAAAGCCGATCATCAGGATCGACGCGATGACGAGCTTGTTGAGCAGCGCGCGGCCCTCACCCTTCGGGAGCGCCATCACGGCGACGAGCTCGACGAGGAGCAGCGGCACGGTGATGAGCCAGTCCGCGTAGCGGTAGGCGTCGTTGAAGAACTTGCCGCTCGCCGTGTAGGTGCCGGCTTCGCTGACCGCGTACGCCGACTCCCAGCTCTGGAAGATGCGGAAGTAGTGGTAGCCCGCGATCCAGACGACGAGCGCCGAGACGAGGAGGGCGGGGCGGTAGCGATGGGCGACGTGCGCGCGCGAGCCGAAGAAGAACAGGCCCGCGCCGAACATCGTCGCGATGGTGAGGGAGAGAAGGTTGTAGACGAGTTGGTACTCGCCAGCACTGAGTTCGGGCATGGGTGGTTGCGTCGGTTCGACGCGTGGGTGAGGCGCCAAAAAGATTCCGCGTGGTCTTCGCCGCCGGACCCGTGCCTGGAGACGGAAATTCGGCAATTGAGTGAATGCCTGATGTCGAGTGAATTCCCGGCGGAAAACTCGTCCGCGGCGAATCCGCGCGCGAAAGAGGGCGTCGCGCACCGAGTCGGGGTGTCGCGATTTGCGGAAGCGTCGGTCGCAGGGAGAACGGTCGGGCGTGGGGCGCCGTAAGCCCATGTGCGACAACGTTCCACAGGGGCGCGAAGGGGCAGTTGGACGAGAATGGAGTTGCGCGTAGGTGCGCGCACCCTTCCCTCGTCGACGAACAACATGCAGACCGACTCTCCTGTCGTGCGCATCTGGGCCGCCCTGATGCGAACCCCTATTTGCACGTCACTGCTCGCCGCCGGCATCGCCGGCTTCGCGGCGTGTGAAGCCCGCAAGAACGTCGATCACCTCCTCCTGCTCCCGGGGCGCGAGCTGTTCGAGCCGTGGCGCTACTTCACGACGCTCATGCCGCACTTCACCCCGGTGCAGTTCGGGCTCTTCGTGCTCCTGATCGCGGCCTTCGGCCGCCGCGTCGAGCTGTCCCTCGACTTCTGGCGCACCCTCAACCTGGTCTTCTGGGCCGCGGTGATCGGAGGCGGTCTGGAAGCGGCCGTGTTCCATGGCCCGATCGGCCTGGAAGGCGTGTCGTTCGCATTCGTCGCCTACGCGTACACGCGCGCGCGAACCGAGCCCGACTTCGAGGGCATCGCGACGCGGCCCAATGCCCAGCTCCTGGTGGCCTACTGCGCGTTCTCCGTGCTCGTGGGCCTCACGGGCATGCTCCCCGTCTCCCACGGGGCGCAGATCGGCGGCGCGGCGGTCGGAGCCGCCTTCGGATTCCGCCGCGACTGGGTGCCGGCCTACCTGCTGGTGCTGAACATGGGCCTCATCGCGTTTCTCCAGCCGATGCTGGCGACCGCGCAGTCGGACACCTGGGTCCTGACGCAGCTCGCGCACCAGTCGCACCGCCTCGGCCAGCACGAGCGCGCCGTTGCCCGCTACGAGCGCGCGGTCGACGCGGGGGACGACAGCCTCCTCACGCTCTACCGCATGAGCGGCTCGCTCGAGCGGTTGGGCCGACTCGAAGAGGCGGAGGCGCTGCGCTCGGAGATCCAGGACCGCGACGAGCAGTTCCTGAATCGGATGGCGGAGCGGGAGTAGCCGCGTGCGACGGGCGGTGTACGCTCGAACCCCGCGGGGCGACCGCGCGCCCGATGCCTCCCCGCCCGAGCTCAACGCCGCAGTGTCCGCTCTGCTTCGACCACCTCGTGGCGAGGCAGGTCGCGCCCTGTCACGACTGCGGGCATGACCCGAGCGAGCTCGACGACCTCGAGGCAGGGGTGCATACCTACGCGCGATGCCGCGTGTTCGGGCTGGAGATCGTCCTCTGCAACTTCTGCATGGTCGACTTCGGCTCGTACGAGCCGACGACGTTCGGCCCAGGCGGCGCGCCCGGCCCCTACGGCTACGGGAGAGGGCTGGTCGACGTCGCGCCCGTTCGTGACCCCGGTGTCGAGTGGGACTGGGTCTGTGAATCCTGCGAGCGCAGACTCGCGTTCCTGCGCTTCCTGGACGACGCGCGGCGCATGTCCGACGGGACCTGAGCGGCGGCACCCCCTGCCGCGGGAGCACGACGCGCGAGTCACGTCTACCAGGCCCGCATCACGGCGCCGTTCGTGAAGTTGCTCGTCGGCTGCCCACCCGCGGTGAAGTCGCGGAACCACAGCTGCCAGTAGGTCGGCGTTCCGACGGGGACGACCGCGCCGAGCAGGCCGCCGTCCACGTCGACGGGGAACGAGAAGGCGCCGGCCCCGTCGACCGGGCCCGCCTCGTGGAGGAGACGCGTGATCGGCTGGCCGATGCAGAGGTCCCCCGCGCTCCCGCCGGGCTGCACGGTGAATCCGGGAGCCTGGCTGAACAAGGGGAGCGCGAGCACGCCCGGGGGCATTCCGCGCGCCACGAAGGTCGTGCGATCGTCGTCCCGGCGGAAGCTGCCCACGAGCTCGAGCTCGGCGCTCGAGCCGAGGCTCGTCGGGCGCCCGACACACGTGGGCCCTGACACGCTGGGCTCGAAAGCCGCGACCCCCTCGAGGCAGCCGTCCGGCCCGCGGACGGGCATGAGTGCGCCCGCTGGCCCGATGACGGAACCGTCGATCCCGAACGGCGCGATGGTTCCGTGTCGATCCCCGTCGCCGATGACGAGCAAGCACGCGGAATAGCCCGCCACGTCGTAGGTCTCCGTGTGCTCCCAAACATCGAGCGACGGGTCCCGTTCGAACCGCCCGACGCGCGCGGGCCCGCTGAGCCCCTCGGAGAACGGCGCGAACACCGTCCGCCCCACGATCTCCGGTCTCGCGTTGGAGCCGACCGCACCCTCGAAAGATCCTCCCGGACTGGGCAGGTGCAGCGGGTGGACCGGGTGTGTGATCGCACTCGTCATCTCCCAGTTCCCTGCGGGCGTCCGGTCGTAGACCTCGATCCGGTTCGGGAGTTCACGCGTGGCGTAGATCGTGCCGAGCGAGACGTCGACGGACGAACCGAGCAGAGACTCGGTGCCTCCGAGGAGCGCGATGCGCTCGGTCATCGACCAGTTGCCGGTGGCGGGGTCGCGCTCGACGATCGAGAATGCGCCGTCCCAGGCGAAGTGGCTCTGGGCCCACCACGTGCCGTCGCCCACGACAGCGACGTCGCCCTCGATCGCCATGTCCGTGTAGGTGAACAGCGCGAGCGGAAGGTTCGTCGACGTGGGATTGGTCTCCCATCCGCTCGGCCCCCGCTCGACGATGAGCAGGCCGTGGTGAGGACTGCTCGGCACGGGTCCGAGTCCGATCGCGACTCCGCTCTCGAGGTCCGCGTCCCACAGCGTGACGTCCAGGAGCTGGTCCGTCACGACCCAGGCCGCACCGTCGAACGTCAGCTCGGTGGCCGTGTACCCGACGAGCGCGACGTCGCCGTGGAGCTCGAGGCACTTGTTGACGAACGCCGGCTGCTGGGCGTCGGCGAGTGCTTCGGCAGGGAAGGGCGCCTCGGGGATCCAGCCGGCACCGCTCCTCTGGTAGGACCAGATCGCGGCATCGTCCCCGTGGAGCATTCCGACGAGAGCGCGGTCTCCGTCGATGGCCAGATGGACGCCGAACTCGTCCGGCGTCGGACCAGGGGGCAGCGGGAACGTGGACTGAGCGGGCTGTTGCGCGGCGAGGGCGAGCGCGGCGAGCAGGAGGGGCATGGCTCTCGGTTGGGAAGGGACCAGGGGACCGGATGGGCGATCCGAGTCGACCACGCGGTCCGGCGGCCCGCAACCCGGGTTGCTCTCGGGCCCACGGAGGCCGCAAAACCGACGCGCTTCGAGTGCCCGACCGTCCGGTGCACGGCCCCCGTCCCACCTCCCCCCTCTCCGTAGAACGGGATCGGGCGCGACGGGAGCAGCACCCGGCCGCTGCTCCCGCGTCCGCCGCGGTGCGGCCCCCGGCGACGCACGACTCGACCTGGCGAGCCCGACATGGCGAGTTGGGAGAATCGACCCGACTCGCGGTCCGGAGCGGCGCCGTCGGGGGCCGCCCGGAGGTGCCGGACCCGGGACGATCCGCCACTCCGCTTCGCGGAAACCGCAGGTCAAGCGCACGATCGGTGCCGCCGGCCGAGCGTCGTGCGTGGCCGGCACGCCGGACGCCCCGACCGCTCGCGGGTCGCCGCGGACGCCAGCGCCCGGCCGCAGCCTCGGCCCGTGCGCGGAGCGCGCGACCCGATTACGGTGCAGCGCGCCCGCCCACGCACTCCGAAGGCCACCCCATGGACCGCAGGAACCTCCTCCTCGCCGCCGCAGCGTCGCCGCTCGCGGCCCTCGCTGCAGGCTCGGCGGACGCCGACGACTCCCCGGACCCGACGCGCACCGTGCTCGAATCCGCGCTCGGCTTCGGGTTCGGCGGCGGGTACGCCTGGAAGGGGACGGGGGTCCCGCGCGACGTCGAGCACCGCGGCAAGGTGATCCTGCGCGCCGACCGGGACACGACGTACTGCTGCGGCTACACGTTCGCGGTGTTCGTCGAGGCGGCCCGCCGTCTCGGACGGCTGGAGGACGTCGACGCGGACGCGCTCCGCGCGGCGCAGCGCGTCTGGTACGGCGCGACCGGCGACGGAGACGAGACCGAGCGGCAGTGCGCGCTCGCCGTCGAGGCCGCGGGCGGAAGCGCCGTGAAGTGGAAGGAGGCCCGCCCGGGCGACTTCGCCCAGATCTGGCGCCGCACCCGCAAGCCGAGCGGACACAGCGTCGTATTCCTCGCGTGGGCGTACGAGCGCAAAGAGCGCATCGGGATCACGTACCTGAGCTCGCAGAAGAGCACGGACGGGATCGGCTTCCGCACCGAGTTCTTCGCGGGCTCCGGGGTTCAGGGCGCGACGGTCGACCCGAAGCGGGTGTACCTCGGGACGCTCGGCTGAACCGAGCTGGCGATCGCGCTCCGACGCCGAAGCCTCGGCGCGACGTCAGCCACGTCGCGACAGACGGGCTACTTGCCGACCGACTCGACGTCGATCAGGCCGGCCGCGCTGAGGCTCGCCGCGACGAGGCGCTTCCCGCCACCGACGAACGCGAGGGAGTGCACGGCCGCGCGTTTCTCCAGTTCGGCGCGCGCGATGAGCGTCCCCTTCTTCAGCTCGAAGAAGAGGACCTCGCCTCCCGTCGTCCCCGCGGCGAGCCACTTCCCCTTCGGCTCGATCGCGAGCGAGACGAACTTCGCACCCTTCTCGGTGAGCGTCGCATCGAGGCGTCCGCGGCTCCGCTTGTGGATCAGGATGCTGTCGGATCGGCTCGCCGACGCGATGAGCTTGCCCTTGGGATGCCACGCGAGTGCCACGACGCGGTCTGCGTGTCCCTCCGCCGCCGTCTTGTCGTCGCGCTTGCAGCTCTTGTTGCCCACGAAGCGTACCGAGCCGTCCTCACCGCCCACGGCGAGGTCGTTCCCCTTGGGTCCGATCGCGAGCACACGCGAGCCACCGTTCGGCATCCCGCGCGTGCTCCACTGGAGCGAGCCGTCCAGCATGAGCCGCGCGACCCCGCGCTTTCCTGCGATCCAGGCCCACCGATCCTTCGGATCGACGGCGACGTCCTTCGTGGCGTTCAGGTCGGTGACGTCGCCGATCATGGCGCCCATGCTCTGGCGAAAGACGCTCCCGGCCAGGTCGAAGACGTCGAAGCCGCCCCCGGCGCCCGGCCCGATCCGGGTGCCCCTGTCGACGCCGATCGACAGACCGAAGGAGACGATGGACACCATCTCCGTCCCGAACTCGCTCGGCGTCGACTCCCACGCGGGCTCCTCACCGACCGCGCCGTCGTCCCCGACCTCGAAGGAGCGCACGATCCCCATGCGGTCCACGGTGAAGAGGCGGTCCGCGGCGGGCCCGACCTCCACCGCGAAGACGTCGAGTTCGTGCCGCAGGATCGGCGCCACGCTCAGCTCGGGGACCGTGGCTTCGGTCTTCTGGCCCGTGACGGGAGCGAGGGAGGCGAGGAGGAGGGCCGGAAGGAGTGCGGTTGCGTTCATCGTCGGGCGCGAGGGGGGTCTGGCTGGCCGCGCCGAAGCGGGAAGCCGCGGGGCGCCGCAGCAGGATAGCCGCGCGGACCGGGGCGGGTGCCGCGCCGCGCATCGCGTCGCCCGCCCCTCGAACCCCTAGCCGTCGAACAGTCCGAGGTCCGTCGGCGCGTGGTTCGGGAAGCGCGACGCCGCGGCCGGATCTCCCATCCGATCGGTGAGCAGCTCCGCCAGCACGTCCCGGTAGTCGATGCGCACGGGCACCGCGAGGTCGTCCAGCGCCGCCGGCCCCAGCCCGATCCAGTCGCGGACGACACGTCCACCGACGACGTTCCCGCCCATCAGCACCATGCAGCTCGCTCGGCCGTGGTCGGTGCCCGCGGAACCGTTCGCATCGACGCGGCGGCCGAACTCGGTCATGCAAGCGACGGTGACCGAGCCCATGAGCGAACCCAGGTCGGCGTGGAGCGCGCCGAGGGACTGGCAGAGCTCCCCGATCATGTCGAAGAAGCGGCCCGCGCCCACGCCCTGGTTGTCGTGGTGGTCCCATCCGCCCTTGTCGATCTCGACGACCTCGACGCCGCGGTCGGCCTTGATCAGCGCGGCCGTGTTCCGGAACGCCTCGCCGAGCGTGGAGTCCGGATAGACCGCGCCGCCCGAGGGCGCGTAGCCGTCGAAGTCGATCGACGAGAGAGCGTCGATGTTGTCGAGGGTGCTGAGCGCGCCCGCGGCCAGCGGGCCGTCGATCGCCTCGTACATCGTGCGCAGGCGAGACTGCCGGAGCGCGCGCGTGCTGCCGTAGCCGTCGAGGTCGAACTCCGCGAGCTTCGGGATCGCGAGCGACTGCGGCGCCCCTGCGAGGGTGAGCGGGAACACGTCGTCGAGCGCCGCTGCCCGCAGGAGCGCCCCCGGCTGCGCGGGAGGCATCGCGGCCACGTGCCGACCGAGCCAGCCGGTCTCGACCGCCGACGCGCCCTGGTTCGGTACGCCGCCCTCGATGAGCTTCATCGCGTCGAAGTGCGACCGCGTCGGGTCCGTTGACCCGGCGCCCTGGACGAACGCGACGTCGCCCGCCTGGTACGCGGGGAGGAGCGCCGCCGCCGCCGGGTGCAGGCCGAACGTGCCGTCGAGGTCGAGCGCGCCACCGAGCGCGCCCGGCGGCGGCACGGCCAGCGGCCCCCGCATCGAGACGTAGTCGGGGTCCGCGTAGGGCGGGCAGAGGGAGAGGCCGTCCATGCCACCGCGGAGGAAACAGAACACGAGAACGTCGCGCGCCGGCGCGCCGCCGCCCCCTGCGAAGGCCACGCGCGGGAGCGCCGCCGCGCTCGACGCGAGAGCGGCCGCGCCTCGGCGACGCCGCCCCACCATCGCCGCCGCGCCGCGCCGAAGCGCGTGGAGGGCGGCCCTCCGCTCGACGTCGACGTACTCGTCGCAGCCGTCGCTGCGCCCGTGGATGCTCGATTCGTTCATGGGATGCACCTCGGTTCAGTAGCGGAGGAAGGAAGGACTGGAGAAGGCGAGCTCGAAGCACTCGGAGACCGCCTGGTTCGACTCCGACGAGAAGCCGTCGGCGTGCGCCTGGATCACGGCCAGGTCGGTGCCGGAGAACCCGCCGCCGAGAGCGGCGTGGATCGCGCGCGCCCACTGATCTTTCGGGGCCCCTGCGAGCATCGCGCGCAGCTCATCGGGCTCGAAGTCGGTGCTCCACGACCAGCCGGCGGCGTAGCCCGCTGCGTTGCTCCAGCGCGGCAGCAGATTGCTCGCCCACGCGCCCTCGACGTCGGGGTAGCCGTTCGGCGGCGCCCACTGGAACGGGGTCTGGCCGAGGCGCCACGTCTCCCAGATCGTCGCGCTCGGGTCGTCGAGGTCGACGCCGGTGACGCGGTACATCGAGACGACCCAGTGGAAGGGCCGCTTGAGCTTCGGCTCGCCCCATGGGTTCGCCGCTTTCAGCACGCGCGGCGAGAGGAGCGCGCGGACGACCTCGGCGATCTGCCCGCCGGTGCCGCGCCACACGCGTTCGGCGTGGTCGAGGACCGCCTGCGGCGGGTCGTAGCCGAGCAGCCAGCGAGCCAGCTTGCCCGACACGAAGCGCGCGGTGGACGGGTGCGACGCGAGCGCGTCGAGCACCGTCTCGGCGTCGCTCATCCCGCCGCCCGCCGGGATCGAGATGCCGAGCACGGTCTTCGCGCCGTCGTCGTGCCGATCCGCGCGGAACCGGAACGTGCCGCCGACGTTCAACTGCCACACCGGGTAGTACGTCCAGCCCGTGAAGCAGCGCGCGAGCTCGCGCACGTCGCTCTCGGTGTACGGCCCGTCAACGCCGAGCGTGTGGAGCTCCATCACCTCGCGCGCGTAGTTCTCCTGCGGCGCCCCGACCTCGTTCGTGTCGTTGTCGAGGTAGTGCAGCATCGCGGGGCTCTTGGCGCTCGCGTGCAGGAGGTCGCGGAAGGAGCCGAGCGCGTGGCGGCGGACGACCTCGCGGTCGTCGACCTGCTTGAGCACGTCGGTGTCCCCGGTCTGTCCGAAGATGTTGAAGTGGTCGGTCCAGAACTCGACGATGCGCTCGAGGAGCTGGCGCTTCGAGTAGGTCGCGCGGAGCAGCCGCACGGAGCGCCCCTCCTGTGCGATCTCCCACGGAGACAGCGTCGGATGGTCGTACATCTCGGGCCCCGTCATCGGGATCCAGTCGTAGGCGGCGAGCCGCGCGTCGAGGGCTGAGTCGTCGATCGAGGACGGCACGAGCTGCGTACGCAGCCAGGTCTCGTGGCCGAGCGTCGCGAGCTGCTGCGCGTCCTCCGCGGTCCAGCCGAACGTGGCGCGCGACAGCAGCGCGCGCTCGAGGTCGGTGAGGGCAGGGGCCGCGCTCGGCGCGGGCAGCGCGCGGGCGGTGCGCGCCGCGGCAACGGAAACGCTCAGCGCGGCCGCGCCGGCGACCACCGTCCGGCGCGTGGGGTACTCGCGGTCCGGGCCTCGCCCGGCCGCGGCACCCATCGATCGAGTCGACATGGATCCTCCTCTGTGGGAAGCGCGCTCCGTGCGAGCGCGACCGACGCAGGAGGCCGCGCGCAGCGCGGTTCCGTCCAGATAACTTCGACCTCACGAGGCGTGAGGCGTCCTTCAACGGTGCCGTTGCGGGGGCGCTGATCCCCCGATGGAGCGAGGCTCGCCCCCCCTAGGCGTTCTTCATGCCTCCCTGCGTTTTCCTATCGGCGCCGCGCGCGTGCGAAGCCGGCAGCCCTCGATTCTCGGCGAGAGGGACGCAGAAACCTGGCGTCGCTCCTGTGCGCTCGCCGTTGTTCTTCCCGGCCCGCCGTCCCCCCGACAGAGGAACCTCGACATGCCCAAGCCCACCCCGGTGACACTCGACTCGCGCGAGCTCAATGCTCTCCCCGACACCCTCGACTTCCGCGACCGCGCGTTCGAATCGTCGCTCGTCGCGGTGCCGAGCGAACGTCGTCTCGAGGACTACCAGGCGCTGGGCGTCCCCATCCTCGATCAGGGGCAGGAAGGGGCCTGCACCGGCTTCGCGCTTGCAACCGTCGCCCACTATCTGCTGAGGACCACGAACGCCGACGAGGTCGACGTGAGTCCCTGGATGCTCTACCGGATGGCGCAGAAGTACGACGAGTGGGACGGCGAGGACTACTCCGGATCGAGCGCTCGCGGCGCGATGAAGGCCTGGCACAAGCACGGCGTCGCAAGCCTCGCCCGGTGGTCGAGGACGCGGAGGCGCTTCACGCGCGAAACGGCGTCGGACGCCGCCAGCCGGCCCCTGGGCGCCTACCTCCGCGTGGATCAGCAGGACCTGGTCGCGATGCATGCCGCGCTCAGCGAAGTCGGGATCCTCTACGCCTCGGCAACGGTCCACCAAGGGTGGAGCGACGTGGGCACCGACGGTGTCATCACGTACGACTCGACTCCGATCGGTGGCCATGCGTTCGCGATCGTCGGCTACGACGAAGTGGGCTTCTGGATCCAAAACTCGTGGGGACCGACGTGGGGTCGTGACGGCTTCGCACGCATCGCCTACGACGACTGGCTCGAGAACGCGCGCGACGTGTGGGTCGCCCGCCTGGGCGTCCCGATCGTGCGCACCGACCGGACCGCTGGAGCCGTCTGGACCCGCGCCAGCGCCCTCGCACGATCGGGCGGAAAGCCGTTCGAGCAGCTCCGACCCCACATCGTGAGTCTCGGGAACGAGGGTCGTCTCAAGGGCTCGGGGACGTTCGGGACGACGGAGGCGGGTCTCACCGAGATCTTCGAGAACGACCTGCCCAGCGTCACGGAGGGGTGGGACGAGGTCCGGCTCCTCCTGTACGCGCACGGAGGTCTCGTTCCCGAGAAAGCCGCAATCGCAAGCCTCGTCGAGAACCTCGACGAACTCCTCGCGAACCAGATCTACCCGCTCGTGTTCGTCTGGAACAGCGACTACTGGTCCACGCTGCGCAACATCCTCAGCGATGCGGTCCGTGCGCGTCGCGCAGAGGGCCTCGGCTCCGCGATCAAGGACTTCGCGCTGGATCGCCTCGACGACATGCTCGAGGTGATGGCGGCGAAGCTCACGGGTCGCGCGCAGTGGGCCGAGATGAAGGAGAACGCGCTACGCGCGACGACGACCCGAGCCGGCGGTGCGGGGAAGGTCGCGCGACTCGTCCACGAACACGCGGACAAGTGGTCTTCTCTGCACGTCGTTGGACACAGCGCCGGCGCCGTCCTCCTCGCCCCGCTGGTCCAGCTCTTGGCCTCCCGCGGCAAGATCACCGGCGGCCCGATGCGCGGAAAGACCGGCCTGGATCATTTCGTTCAAACGTGCCAGCTCTGGGCCCCCGCGTGCACGGTGGACCTGTTCGACGAGACCTACAGGCCTCTAATCGAAGAACAGTCGATCGAACGCTTCGCCCTCTTCACGCTCACGGACGAAGCCGAGCGCGACGACGACTGCGCCAGGATCTACAACAAGAGCCTCCTCTACCTCGTGTCGAATGCGTTCGAGTCGCGGCGGCGGATCCCCGGGATTCGGAAGTACGGCACACCTCTCCTCGGAATGGAGACGTTCATCGAGCAGGACGAAGCGCTGAGCGCGCTCCTGGCGAGCCCGCACTGCGAACACATCGTGGCGCCGAACGCGTACGCCTCCGACGATCCACGCGCGTCCGCTGCGCGAACGCACGGTGGATTCGACAACGACCTCCACACGCGGACCAACACCCTGCGGCGCATCCTCGGAGACAGCGGCCTCGATACGTCGATGCTGATTCCGCGTCCGGACGCGATGCGCGCGGACGTTGGACGCATGGACTCGGTCCGAGCCGCACTTGCGGGTCTGCACCGGGTCTGAGATCGACCCGGTCGTCCAACGTTCAGCGACGAGGCAGAACGTGGATCGCGAGCGTGCGCCCCGACGCGGCGCTCGCGATCCAGAGACCCGGCGCGTCCGGCGTAGGAGGCCGCGCGCAGCACGGATCCGTCCAGATAGCCTCGACCTCACGCGGCGTGAGGCGCCCTTCAACGGTGCCGCTGCGGGGACATTGATCCCCTGATCGAGCGGGGCTCGCCCCCTAGGCGTTCTTCTTGAGCGGTGGGCTTTCCAGATGGAACGGCGACCGTCGGGGCGGCCGTGCACACGCGTCACGATCACTCTCTCCAGCGGCACCACCAGGCTCCGCCGGCGCTCGACAGCACGCCGTCCCCCTCGTCGGCGAGGGACCCTGTGCAGATCTCGAACGTACGACCCGACGTGACAAAGCTCGGAAGGAGGATCGCGCGAAGCCGCCACCGTCGCTGCCCGACATCGTTCCGCTCCTCGACTTCGTACGAGAACGCGGGGAACGGAGCGTAGCCGGTGCCAGGAAGCGCTGCGATCTCCGCGGGAACGAGGTCCTCCAGGCTCGTCGGCGGCTGAGCTGTTCGTTCGACATGTCGTTGGATCGCAGCGACGACGCGATCGCCGCGCTCGACCGCGCGCGCCTGCTGGATCGAACGCACTACGCCCTGGAGAGCGACGCTCCCGACCTGTGCTCCGAACGCAAGGCCGAGGAGCACGAGGCCGACGCGGGCCCGCGCTCGGTACCGTTCGTTCTGTGCGAGCTCGAGAGCGAACAGGAACAGGCCAAGCGCCGGTCCGATGACCGCGCAGATAGCGACGATTTGGATCCCTATGGCCAGTGCATCGCCCCACGGACCGACCCAGCCTTCTCCACGGCCCCAGGCGAGCAGCGCCGGACCGGCGAGGACGAGAAGCAGTGTCGGGGCGAGGAAGCGGCGCAAGTCAGCTCCAGGGTGTCGCCCTTCCGCTCGAGCGCCATGCCCCGGCCGGATCAAGAGTGATCCGCGGCGAGGGGCAGTAGGCGCGTCCAGATCGACCGCTCCTGCGGGCTCAGCGCTGCGACAGCACGTGGACGCCCAGCGTGCCACCGTCTTCCCGCCGCGCCGTCCAGAGACCCGGCACGTCCGGCTCGAGCGCGGCACTAGCCCGTGAGAATCCGTCGGGACCGACGAACTCCACGGTACCTGCGCCGCTCACCTCGAGGCGCCCGCCGACGATTGGCTCGCCTGCGAAGCGCAGCGTGGCGCCCTCGGGGTGCAGGATCGTCCACTCGGTGACGCCGTCCACCGTTCGCTCCACGGGGACGGCGACGCCGCCCGGCAGGACCACGCGGACGAGCGCATCGGTCGCGCGCGTGCCGTCGGCGAAGTCACCCGCACCGATGCGCCACTCGACGTCCGCCGCGTCGCCCGCGTCGAGCTCGACCAGCGTCGTGCGCGACGTCGACGGGTCGAGGGTCGCGCTCGACATCGGCGGCGGCAGCGTCGACGCGCCGTGCCGCTGCGACTCGGGGTGCGAGGTGTCGAGCGGGTTCGACACGCTGTCGAGGTACAGGTGGAAGCGGTCGACGCTGAAGTCGGAGCTGCGTCCCGAGAACTCGATCCGGTGATTGCCCGCCGTCAGCTCGTACTCGGCCGGCGGCTTGTTCGACGCGCTGAACTCGTGCTGCGTCGCCCACGTCCAGGTGCCGCGCTCCCACGAGAAGACCTTGACCCAGTCCCCGCCGTCCATGCGGGCCCAGAGATCGTTCGAGAGAGTGCTGTCCGGGTCGTCGTGCCGGTTGTGGATCCGGAAGTCGTAGGTCCCCGCCTCTTCGATCCAGAGGTCGAAGCCGAACGTATCGGTCCCCGGCGTCGAGTAGAGGTTCGGCCCCGTCCACGTGAGGTAGCTCGCGCCGGTGAACCCGGCGAGGCCCGTCTCGGTCGCCCATGAGCCGGGGGCCGGACCGGACTCGAACTCGACGACGACGAGTCCGCCGTCCGCGAGGTACGCGCCGCTCGCGATGTCGGGGCCTGCGGGACCGTCGGGCCCGGCCGAGCCAGAGCCGCCGGAGCACGCGGGAAGAACGAGGAGTGAACCCGCGAGGAGCGGGACCGAGAGGCTCGATCGAACATGCATGGAGGCGAACGGCACACGCGCCGCTCCGGGCCGGTTCGGCGATCCTCCGGCGCGCCTTGAAGGGTGTCCCGGATCGCGTCGCGCACGCGTCTCGCGCCGGTACGCGGTCTCGCGCAGGCGTGGGAGGAGCGCGACACGCCGCCACTTGGTATCAACGCCTCCGACATGGACGCTCCCCGCGACGAAGGCGACGCGCGCACACTCCTCTGGACTCCGATCGACGCGCGGCACCGGCCGACGGGACGCGCGGTGCACAGGGCGCCGGGCGGTGTGCTCGGACCCGCGCGCGGCCTGCGGATCGTGCGCCAGCACCGCGAGCGATCCGTCCACCTCTTCCACTGCGACGAGACGTGGGGCGGTTTCGCAAACTCGTTCTTCGCCACGGTTGCGGACGCGCTGCGCCAGGCGGCATCTGAGTTCGAAGGGGTCGACCGGACGTGGATGCCGCGACCGGCGAGGGAGACTGCGCCGCTCGACCGCTCACGTATCTCGCAGGATTCCGCGCGGTTCGCGGAAGCGCTCTTCCGCGCGGTGCCGGAGGCCGAGCGGTTCGCGACCCAGGAGGGCGAGGACGGCCGCGACCTCCACGTCACGATCCCATCACCGACCCAGGACCCGGACCTCGACGTCGAGATCTGGATGGAGGGTGGCGACGAGCCGAGCATCGGCTTCGGGCCTCACTGGCACACGCATGCAGGCGTCGAAGGCAGCGACGACGCGATCGTTGGGATCGCGCGCGCGATCCTCGACGACCGACTCGTGCAGGCGGACGACGCCGCTGGCCCCTACTTCGGGCACACCGATGTGCTCGACCTTGGACGCGCAGGCGCGCTCGAGGAGGCGCTCACCGATCCGAACGGCTGCCCGCGGCTCGACCTGCGCACGTGGTCCGGTGAAGGGGACCGCGTCGTCGGCGTCGAGGATCTCTGACCCGTTCCCGGATCAGTCCTCGAATGCCGCGAGCAGCTCCTCGTCCGCGACCCACCAGAGCAGGTACGGATCCGTCGCGCCCTCCTGCACGAGCGCGAGCAGGAACGGGCGGTCGAAGACGAAGCGCGGCGGCGGGTCCCCCTCCGGCGGCGCTGCGAGGCCTGCGACGGTCACGACCGACTCGGCTTCGAGCTTCACGCCGGACTCCGTCATCTGAAAGAGCAGGTCCTGGCGGAACGAAGTGAGCACGCCTGGCTCGGGGCGTCCCACGTCGACGCTTCCGCCCTCGAGCGACCGAAAGCTGTGCCCGAGCTCGAAGTGCGCCAGCGGGACCTGGAAGCGCGCCGCGTACTCGAGCGGACGTGGCGTCGCCTTGGCGGACGCGGCCAGGACGTCCTCCCAGGTCTCGTGGAGACTCCCGGCACGCGGAACCAGCGCGAGCACGACGCGATCGGCTCCACCTTTGGTTCGGATCGAGAGTGCACCCTCGAAGTCGCGCGCGCCGTCCGCGGCGTCGACCCAGCGGTCGAAGAGCACCGTGACCTGCTCGCGCACACGCCGCCGGTGCTCGGGCGGCCCGTCCTCCGGCAGATGGAAGGAGAGAACACCGCGCTCGCTCCCGTCGAAGCGCATCGGGCGCTCGGCGCGCTCGAATCGATGCTCGAACGGCAGGTCCTTGGCGAGGAACGCGTAGCCGATCGCGTGCCACGGGGCGTCCGGCAGGAGCGCCGGGATGCGCGGTGCGCGCCCGAATTTTGCGCGCATCGCGTCTCGGATCTCGGCAACGACGCCGTCGCGCCCGGGCTCCTCGAACCCGCCGATGGCCACGAACGCGTCCGGGTCGAGCGCCTCCTTCGGGAAGGGTTCCCTGTTCATCAGCGCGACCAGCTCTGCGTTGGCGGGCGGCCCGACCTCGAGCGGCGCATCGGCCGCACGCCGCGGGACCGCGTCCCAGGCGAGGCGCGACGTCGCCGCCCAGATCGCGCCCTTGCCCTCGGGAAACGGCTGCGCGTCGTGCGCGACGACGACGGTTCCGGCGAGCGCGGTGCTCTCGAACGAGACCAGAGGCGGCGGAGGCGCGCTGCTCGAGCAGGACGCGGCGAAGGCTGCGGCGACAAGAGCGGTGCGGAGCGCGTGCATGCCCCGAGTCTCCGCGCGCGACACGGGTCGCGCCAGGGCTCGCGGCCATGCAGACCGAAGCGATACAGCTCCGTCGGGCGGCGGAGCGGGTCGCGGGCGCTCGAGACCCGCCGAGAAGTCGCGCGGGACGGCGCGGCTACGATGCGTCGATGACGCGCGCCTCCCCCCAGAGGCTCCTTGCCGCCACTCTGCTCGCCGCCTGCGCCGCAAACTCGTGCGCGACCGAACCCGAGCGCGCCGCGGCAACGGAACCCAGTGCCGGGCACACCCAGCCATCGACCGGCCCCAACCTCGTGGTCGTGTACTGCGACGACCTCGGCTGGGGCGACCTCGCGAGCTACGGGCACCCGACGATCCGCACGCCGCGGCTCGACCGCATGGCGGCGGAGGGAGCGCGCTTCACGCAGTTCTACTCAGGCTCGCCCGCGTGCACTGCGAGCCGCTACGCGCTGATGACGGGGCGCGTTCCGAAGCGCTCGGGCTTCTCGTGGGTGCTCGGTCCGAAGTCGCCGCGCGGTCTCCACGAGAACGAGACGACGGTCGCCGAGGGGCTCCAGCGCGCGGGCTACGCGACGGCGGTCTTCGGCAAGTGGCACCTCGGCCGTCCGGACCGCCACCTGCCGCTGGCGCACGGCTTCGACGAGTACCTCGGTCTGCCGTACAGCAACGACATGCAGCCGCCGCGCTGGGTGAGCCTGCCGCTGATCGAGGGCAACGACGTCGTTGAGCTGGACCCGGACCAGACCAGGCTCACGGAGCTTTACACGGACCGCGCGCTCGGCTTCATCGAGCGCCACCGGGACCGCCCGTTCTTCGTGTACCTGCCGTACGCGATGCCGCACGTGCCGCTGCACCCGGGCGAGGAGTTTGCGGGTACGTCGACGCGCGGTACGTACGGCGACGTCGTCGAGGAGATCGACCACCACGTCGGCCGGCTGCTCGATCGGCTGACCGAGCTCGGGCTCGCCGGGGACACGCTCGTTCTGTTCACGAGCGACAACGGGCCCTGGATCATCAAGGATGACGAGGGCGGCTCGTCGGGGCTCCTGCGCGACGGCAAAGGGAGCACCTGGGAGGGCGGCGTGCGCGTGCCCGCGATCCTGTGGCAGCCCGGCACGATCGAGCCCGGGCGCGTGATCCGTAGCGTTGCGAGCACGCTGGACCTGTTGCCGACGGCGTTCGCGATGGCGGGCGAGCCGCTGCCGAATGGGCGCGCCGTCGACGGGCGTGACCTGCACCCGGTGCTCGCTGGCGAGGAGCCGCAGCGCGACCCGCTCTTCTTCTACGGCCCGAAGAAACTGCACGCGGTGCGCTCGGGCCCGTGGAAGCTCCACGTCCACACGAGCAGCCAGACAGGAGTCGAGCACTTCGACGGCCGCGTCCCGCTGCTCTTCCACCTCGAGCGCGACCCGAGCGAGCGGTGGGACGTGTCGGAGGAGCACCCCGAGGTGGTCGAGGCGCTCCTCGCCGAGATCGCGGCGCACGAGGCCGAGGTCGCGCGCACGGGAACGGACTGGGACGGCGCGCGGGCTCGATGAGGGGACGACCCCGCCCGCCGTCCGACACACTCGGGGGCTGCCCTCACCCACGGGGAGCGCGGCCCCGGACAAATCGCGCTCGACCCCGGCCGCCGGCAGCGGAGGCCCAACGGCCAGGAGGGCGCGACGCACCCGTCCAATGGAAAGGAACCCGCGTCAGGTGCCGGACGCCGCCGGACGCCCACTCCAGGCCTACGCTCATCCTCGACAGGCGCTTCAATACGCGCCATGGACACCGGCGCGTGGATCGCTCGGTCGCTCGGCGTGGACGTCGCCGGGCCGCCGGAGCGGGTGCAGGAGCTGTGGAGCGGCTACGGCGCGATCGAGCGCTGGCGGCTCGCGCCGTCGGCGGCGGGCGGCCCGCGTTCGGTCGTCCTGAAGCGCATCCGCTTCCCCTCGGCCGGCTCCTCGCATCCGCGCGGCTGGGACTCGGACCGCAGTGATGCGCGCAAGCGCCGGAGTTACGAGGTCGAGCGCGCCTTCTACCGGACGTTCGCGGGGGCCGCCGAGGACCGCGCGCGTCTGCCGGCACTCCTCGCGGAACACGAGTCGGCCGAAGGAGCGCTGCTGCTGCTCGAGGACCTCGACGCCGCGGGCTTCCCCGCGCGGCGGAGCGCGGTGTCGGACGACGACGTGGGCGCGTGCGTCCGCTGGCTCGCCTCGTTCCACGCCGCCTTCCTCGGCCGGACCCCGGACGGACTCTGGGAGCGCGGGACGTACTGGCATCTGGCGACGCGCCCGGACGAGCTCGCGGCGGTCGAGGATCCGGCGCTGAAGGACGCGGCCGCACGCTTCGACCTCGCGATCGGCGCGGCGCGCCACCAAACGCTCGTACACGGCGACGCGAAGCTCGCCAACTTCTGCTTCCCGGCTCCCGACGAGAGGTGCGCCGAAGTCTCCGCCGTCGACCTGCAGTACGTGGGCGGCGGCGTCGGGGTGCAGGACCTCGCGTACTTCCTCGGGAGCTGCCTCGACGACAGGGAGCTGACTGCGGACGCGGACGCCTGGCTCGACCGCTACTTCACGGCGCTCGACGCGGAGCTCGCAGAGCGCGGCGTCGACGGTGCGCCCGTGGAGGCGGAATGGCGGGTTCTCTGGCCGTACGCGTGGGCCGACTTCCACCGCTTCCTGGCCGGCTGGGCCCCGGGACACTGGAAGCTGTCCGCGTTCTCCGAGCGCATGACGCGGTCGGTGCTCTGAGCGAGGGCCGAGTCCACCGCCACCCCATGGCCTGTACGCTGCGGGCCTGCGCTGCCAGTGGGCAGCGCGCGACCCGGGAGCGAACGCTCCATCCTGACCACCAAGGACTCCGTCTTCGACGAACACCAACTCCGCCGCGCCATCGCGGTCCAGAAACGCACGTACGCGCTCCTTCGCTGGCTCGACGACGAGCTCTCTGCTCGCAGCGGCTTCGATCCGTCCCTTCTACGGGGCATCGACGACCTCGCGGTCTGGATCGAAAGAGCGGCACCGCAGATCCCGCCCGATGCCCTACCGCTCGATTCGGACGCGGACTCGACCGCCGAGTACTGCCGGTTCTTCGAGTCGTTCCTGGCGGCGAGCTTCGAGCTCGATACGTCCTACGACCATCCGCGCGAAGAGTCGCTCCCCGTCGGGTTCCAGCTTTTCGTCGAGCGGAGACGAGTGCTCCGAAGGAGAAAGCCGGATCGGCACGACCGCGCGACGGCCGATCAGCTCGTCGAGAGGTACGTCCTCGGGCTCGCCGAAGGCTGCGGCGCGATGGCTGAGCGAGCGCTGGAGGTGGCGCGCGCGGAGCCACGCGCCGCGGCGCTCGCCGCCTACGGCGAGGAGCTGATCCGTCGGTGCCGCGGCGAGTACGTCGGCCCGGAGACCCTCGTCCTCTGGCGACGGTTCGCGTGGAACGAGCACGGCTCGCCCGTTCGCGGCTTCGAGCTGCGGACCGCGGACATCCTCCGCGCGCGCGATGAGCTGGAGGCAGCGCTCCTCCATTGAGCGCCCGACGCCGGTGGGCGCGCTGCGCACGCTCACCGGCGCTCGAACGGCACGCGCGCGACCACCGTATCGCCCTTGCCGTCCTTGCCCGTGATGCTCTGTACGGTCCAGAGGTCGAGCCCGTTGCCGCCGTCGATGCACGACCCGCTGTAGTCGCCCCAGGAGACGCCGTCGGTCGCGCCCTCGCCCTCGCCGAGCGAGAGAGTCGGGCGCAGGGTCCCGGGCGCGTCCGCCCCGAGCCGCCACGCGAGGCGCGGTGAGATGAACATGTCCGGGCTCGTCTCCTGGAAGCCGACGAGGACGTCGAGCTGCTCGTTCACCGCGAGCGACGTCTGGATGTAGCTCGAGGTCTCGCTCGCGATCCGGCCCGACTGGACGGTCGTTCCGTCGAGTCGGACCTGGTGCCACTGGACCGCCGCGCGGCCGTTGCACTCGACCGTGTGCGAGAACCAGAGGAATCCGCCCTGCAGGACGACGTTCTTAGGGTTCCGGTCGCCGGAGGCCGTGCGCTGTTCCGTCCCCTTCTGCGGCGACTGCGGCGGCCAGCCGAAGTGCTCGAGGCCGTGCGGGGCGCGGCCTACGACGCGTGCCGCCGGCGCGCCATCCTCTCCGTGAGCCTCGACCGCGCGCACGACGAACTCTCTCTCCGTCAGCTGGAGGAAGTAGAGCGCGTCGACCGGATCCTGGCAGAGGACCGGGTGGCCGAGGCTGCCGCGGAAGTGGTGCGCCGCAGCCGGCTCGCCCGCGACGAGCTTCGCCATGGGCAGGACGAACGTGCGCTCGTCGCCGCCCGGGAACGAATACCCCATCCACGCACGGCTCGCCGAGACCGCCCCGCCGTCGACGCCTGCGGGCAGGTCGACCGAGTAGGTGTTCCACGCGGCCGTGGGGTCGCTCGTCTCGGACACCGAGAGGTGCACGGGCTTGCGCTTGCCGTCGTCCCAGTAGACCCACAGATCGAAGCCGAAGACGCCGCTGTGGCGGTCGAAGAAGACCTTCGGATCGATGCCGTTCTTGAACGCCCGCTGGTGGACGCCGAGCACGTACTCGCCCTTCTTGTCGTAGACGATCAATCCGTTGTTCGTCGCGGTGAGGACGTGCTCGGGGCCGACGGCGACCTGCGGATCGACCTGCCGGTTCCCGTCGTCGGCCCCGTCGAAGACGAGGAGACCCCCGACCTCACGCGCGCGGCCGCCGAGCCGCCGCTCGGGCGTCTCGCCCTCGTTGTCCATCGTGACGTTGCGCTTCGGCGTGACCTCTTCGACGCGGACCGGGAGCTCCCAGCGGATCGGACGCTCGGAGGCGTCCTGGGACGGAATCGCGGGGGGCGTCAGTGCAAGCAGCAGCGTCGTCGTCAGCATGGGGAGACTGTACGGCGCTCCGCGCTCCGCCCCGAACCGTTCGGCCCCGCCCCGCCCAGCGATGATCACCCTCGTTCTTCCCCTCGCCGCTGCGCTCGCGTCCGCCCCCGGCACCGACCACGCCGCTGGCCCCGCGAGTCCGGCCGGGCCCGACGCTCTTCGTGTCCTCGTGTGGAACATCGAGCGCGGCGCGAATCCCTACACGGACGGCGCCGAGAAGGCGCTCGCGCTGGTCCGGTCCGTCCGCCCCGACGTGTGCCTGCTTCAGGAGAGCTACGACATCGACGGCGAGCGCCCCGAGCTCGGCGCGTGGATGGCCGGCGAGCTCGGGTGGAACTCGTGGCAGGGGGAGAGCACGCACCTGTGCGTGCTGACGCCGCTCGAGATCGAGGAGCGCTACTTCCACGCCGTCTGGCACGGCGTCGGGGCGCGCCTGGTCGACGCGGAGGAGCGTGCGCTCGACGTGTACTCGATCTGGATCGACTGGCGCGAGTACCTGCCGTATGCGCTGCGGGACGACCCGACGATCGACGACGCCGCGCTGCTCGCGTGCGAGTCGAAGGGCTCGAAGCGGCTCGCGCAGGCGACGGCGATCCTCGAACACCTCGCCGGGACCGGCCGCATGGCGGGCGACGTGCCGCTCCTCGTCGGCGGCGACTGGAACTGCCCCTCGCACCTCGACTGGACCGAGGACACGGCGCGCGCCTATCGCTTCAAGCGCGCGCTCGAGCTGCCCGTCAGCGCGCTCGCCCGTTCGAAGGGACTCGTCGACACCTTCCGGGAAGTGCACCCCGACCCGCTCCGCCGGCCGGGTTTCACGTGGACGCCGATGGCGCGTGGAACGGTCGATGCGCCGGAGCCGCTCGATCGGATCGATCGGCTGTACCGGCTCCCGACGAGGAGCGGCGCGTGGGAGCTCGTGCCCGTCGCGGCCGAGGTGCTGCCCCGCACGCACGAGCCGGCGGAGCTGCCGCGCGAAGAGCGCGCGTTCCCGAGCGACCACGGCGCCGTCGTCGTCGACCTCGAGTGGCGGCGAAGGACCGGGTGACCCGGACGATCAGCGCCCGAGGCCGCGCGCGAAGCCGTCCGCGCACGCCTCGATCAGGTCGAGGCAGCCCTCGAAGTCGCGCGTGTGGTACGGGTCCGGGACGGGCGCGCCGCCGCCGCCCGCGTGGTCGGTGAACAGGACGACGGGAGTCGTCGATCCGGCGGGCCGCAGGTCCTCGACGTCGCGCGCGTTCTCGTCGTCCATCACGACGATCACGTCGAAGCGGTCGAAGTCCGCCGCGACGAAGGGGCGCGCGCGCAGGCCCGAGAGGTCGAGCCCGCGCGTTCGCGCGGCCTCCTGCATCGGCCCGTACGGCGGCTTGCCCGCGTGCCAGCCCGCGGTGCCGGCGGAATCGAGGTCGAGATCGGGCAGCCGCTGGCGCACGGCGGCCTCGGCCGCCGGGGAACGGCAGATGTTGCCGAGGCAGACGAAGAGAGCGGAGCGCATGCGCGGATCCTAGCGCGGCGACGGCGGTGGAGCGCCGTGGGAGAGCGCGGGCCGAGCGCGCCGGGGCGCGACGCCTGAATGCGGCGGGCGCGACGAGAACGACACCGGCCGCAGCCCGGCCGACCTAGCGGCCCACCGCGCGGAACGTCGCCCAGCTCATCTCGTTCCCGGCGATCGTGAGCTCGAGCGCGACGCGCCCCCGCGGGCCGACCGCCGCACGCCGAGGCGGCCCGCCCTCGATCGACACGTCGACCTCTCCACTCAGGCCCGTGTAGGTCAGGTCGACGACCAGCGTCACCGTCACGTCTTCCTCCCGCGGGTTCCACGCGCAGAGCATCCCCGGCGTGCCGAGCCCGGGCCCCGCGTGCAGGATCCAGTCGACGCTGCGACCGTCGGCGCGCCGCCCGTGGATCACGTCCGACTCGAGGATGTCGCGATGCTCGGTGAACCACGCAGCCTCCGCCGCGACGACGTCGCGCGTCGTGGGCGCATCGAACAGCCGGGGACCCCGGTAGTGGGCCTGCACGCCGAACGCGAGATTGGCGCGGAGCATTCTCCGGTAGTGGTCGAGGTGCTCCGCCAGCGGCTCGATCGTCGCGGCCGCGCCTCCGCCGTGGTACTCGGCCAGCGGCACGTGCATCCAGCCCATGCTCGGCGTCTTGCGCCACGTGCCGTCGTACACGTTCTGGCGCGTGTGGATCAGCTGCTGCGCGCGCGGGAGCGACCAGTTCGTCTCGCGGTATCCCATGCCGCACTTGTTCGATCCGCTCAGGTAGTAGTCGTCCGGCGCGTTGATGTAGACGCCCGCCGCGCGCAGGTCGCGGTACAGGTCGCGCGTCAGACGCCACTGCACCCAGCGTGAATCGAGGGCGCCCGCCTGCAGCGGCGGCCGCGGCGTCACGTCGACGTCTCCCGGGTACGGCCCATCGTTCTCGAACTGATCGAAGCCGGTGCGCGCGTAGAAGGCGCGGACTCGATCGAGCCACGCCAGGCCCCACTCCGACGTGACGGCGGGGCACCTGCCGTGCGTCGGAGACTCGCCCTCCGGCGAGACGATCATGTGCTCCGCGCCGACGCCGCGGGACGAGAAGAGGCTGTACGCGCCGAGCTCCACTCCGCTCCGCTGAGCGTGCTCCGCAACGCCTCGCCACTCCGCGAGGAATGCGGGCGTCTCGTCGTCCATGTCGAACCCGCTGCCGAAGGTCAGGATCACCGCCTCGAAGCCCACCTCGGCCGCTTCGTCGATCGCGGCGCGGACGCGCGCCGGATCCGAACTCAGGAGATGGTGCGTCAGCGGATTCTCCGTCACCCACGGTGCTACGGTGCGCATCAGCCGGCGGTACTCGAGCCCGCGACGCTCGCGGTCGCCGCGCGCGTGCACGAGTTCGAACGCCCGAAACCCCTCGAACGTCTCGCCCGGCGCGATGCGCTGCGCCGGCCCGCGCGTTGGCTCGACGGTGAGCAGGCACGGCGTGCTCCGCATGTAGTTCACCTGCGTCGCGAAGCTCGGGTCCTCCGTCCAGCGCACGACGTGTCGGTTCGACTGCGGAGCGTCGAAGCCCCCGAACGCGAAGTCGGTCACGACCTCGATCGAGTCGGGAGGCGGCACCGGGACGCCCGCACGGGTCTCGACCCAGTTCACCCTCTCGACGACGGCGAGCTCGTCCGTCCGGAAGCGCTCGAGCAGGATCGGCTCCGCCGCGCGGTTCTCGACGGTCACCCACTTCCCGAAGGCCCCGACGCCGTCGTAGAGCTCGTAGTGCACGGAGACGAGTACGTCGGGCTCACGCTCCAACGGCGCGAAGTCCAGCCGCAGCGCCGCGCCCGTCGGCGGCCACTGCGCGCCGGGCGCGAAGTGGCGCCTGCGCCCCCACGCGAAGCGTTCCTGCGGCACACCGAGCTCGAGTCCGACGAGTCGCAGCGCGCCCGGCTCCCGCTCGAGTTCCTCGAGCCACGCGTCCGTCAGGTACGCGCGGTTCGGCTGCCCGACGAGGCCGCCGACGGCGAGATCGCGCCCGTCGATCCGCAGGCGTGCTTCGGGGGAGGGCCCGCGCAGCAGCGAGCGGGGAGTCACGAGATCGTCGAGTGCGACCGTGGCACAACCGGGCCTGAGCCGGATGGTGCGGCGCACGAGGCCGTTCTCGAGGTACAGCTCCGAGCCGTCTGCGCTGCGGGCAACGCGCGCGCGGGCCGGCGGCGCGGACAGCGGGAGCGCCAGGGGATCGACAGCTGTCGGGGCGACGTCTTCGCCCACGCGAACGGGAAGACGTGCGATCGACGCCTCGAGCGATGCGGGCGACTGGGCGGCGACGAGGAGCGCGCAGAGGGGGAGCAGCATGGCTGCGGGACACCGTACCGCGGCCCGGCGTTCGCACGTCCCCGAGCGGCCCCCGCGGCGGTAGGCTCCTCGCATGCTGTCGCTCCTCGCGCTCCTCGCCCCGCTCGCGCTGTCCGCCGCCGTCCAGCAGGTCGAGGACGACCCGGTCCAGGCGCTGCGGTCCAAGGACCCTGCGCAGCGCGAGGCCGCCGTCCTCGAGCTGGCGGGCGGCGAGGTCCGCGGCGAGGCCGAGCTGGCGAAGGCGGTGACCAAGGACCGGGACGTGCGCGTGGTCCTCGCCGCGATCGACGCGCTGCGCGGCTGGGCCGAGGCGTGGAGCGGCGCGGAGGCGGAGCCCTCCAAGTGGACGCTGAAGGCGCTGCAGGAGGCCGCGCTCGAATCACCCTTCGCGCGCGTGCGGAGGAGTGCGGCGGTCGCGGCGCTCCGCATCGACCCGGACGGCAGCCGCGCCGCCTTCGCGAAGAAGGCGTCGGGCAAGACGTTCGCGCGCGCCGCGGAGGCCCTCGCGTTCGGCTACGAGGCGCTGGAGTCGGTGCCGGCACCGGACAAGAAGTTCGAGAAGGACGCGCGCAAGGTCGCCAAGGGCGAGAAGTCCAAGCGGGAACAGGATCGCGTGCTCGCGCTCCGCGCGACCGTTGCGCTCGGGCGCAGCGATCCCGGCCTGCGGGCGGAAGCCCTGGCGCGGATCGGCGAAGAGCTGCTCGATGAACGCAAGGCAGCGCCCGGGATCTGCGCGATGCTCGAATCCGTCGCCGCCGCGCCGACCGCGGCGGACGCGGAGGCGCTGCTCGTGCTGCTCCAGAGGGAGCGCCTGACCACCGTCGTCGAGCGCAGGCTCGAGCAGGCTCTCGCGGGCGCGCTCGGCGCGCTGAGCCACGAGGAGCGACTGCAGCGCGTCGGTGCGCTGATCGACGCCGCCGAGGCGCCGTACGGACCGCGGCTCGCGCGTGTGCTCGCCTCCCTCGACCCGCCTGCACCGCTGCACCTCGAGTCGCTGCGCCTCATGCTGCGCAATGGGGACGGGCCGACGCGTGCCGCCGCCGCGCGCGGCCTCGGTGCGTACGGGACCGACGGGGCCGAGATCGCCCGGCGCGAGATCGGCGGAGCGAAGGGCGGTCGGTCGCAGCTCCAGCTCGTGCGCGTTCTCGAGAGGCACGCGGTGATCGGCGTCGAAGAGAACGCGCCCTCGCCCGCCGCCTCCGCGCTCCTGGAGATCCTCGACGGATCGGGCGCCGTGCGCGTCCAGAGCGCCGCCGCCGTCGCACTTGGCCGGCCCGAGCAGCACAGCGACGTGACCGCTGCGCTGGGGCGCTTCGCGTCCGACCCGGAGCGCAGCGTGCCGGCGCGCGTCGCCGCCGCGATCGCGCTCGGCCGCACGCGCGACGCCGAGGGCGCGGCGGTCCTCGACGCGCTCGGCCGCGACGAGGACTGGGAGCTCCGCGCCGCGGCCGCCGAGGGACTCAAGCAGCTCTCGGGACCCGCTTCCGTCCCGACGCTGCTCGCGCTGCTCGACGACGAGACACCGACGGTCCGCGTGACGGCGCACCACGCGCTGCTCCGCCTGTCCGGCCGCGAACGCTCGAAGGTCGACCCCGCGACGTGGCCGGAGTGGTGGGAGAAGAACCTGAAGCGCGCGCGCTTCACGACGCGCGAGGAGCAGAAGGCGCGCCGCGACAAGTACGGCTACCGCGTCGCGCCCGAGGAGATCTACAAGGGGCTCGACGTGATCGTGGTCCAGAGCTCGACGATCGGCGACAACGTCGACAAGGTGCTCGCGCGGCTCGGGATCGAGCACCGCACCGTCCGCGCTGGCAAGGTCGCCGAGCTGGGGCTGCACCCCGGCGCGCTGCTGCTCGTCGGGTGCACGGGGCAGGTGTCGCCGGAGGACCTCGAGGCCATCCGCTGGTACGTCAACGCGGGCGGGGCGCTGTTCAGCTCGTGCTGGGCGCTGACGTACACCGTCGAGGCGTCGTTCCCCGCGATCCTCGCGCGCTTCCCGTCGCCGGGCGAAGTCGTCGACAACGTGTTCGCGTACCCGACGGCAACGGGGCTCGCGTCGCCGTTCCTGAAGGGCGTGTTCGAGGGCGGAGTCCAGCCCTTCTACGCGCTGCAGGGCGCGCACCTCCTCCGGATCGTCGACCCCGAGCGCGCCGAGGTTCTGCTCGACAGTCCGAGCGCGGCCGCCCGTCACGGCACGGGCGATCTGGCCGCCTGGTTCCGCGTCGGGCACGGTCTCGTCGTCAACTCGGCGAACCACTTCGAGGAGCAGGGGTTCCGGTCCGCGCCCGGCCTCGACGGTCCGCTCGAGCGCCAGGCGTTCGCCGTCAATCACATGGGCTACACCCCGCTCGAGCTCCGCGCGTCGCAGAAGGAGAAGTGGTGGTCCAAGACGGGGAGCGCCGCCGCCGAGGTCAACGACCTGTCCGTGTTCCGGATCCTGACGAACTTCGCGCGGAAGAAGCGGATCGACGGGTAGCCGCGTCGTGGCGGGCCGCCGGTGGCCCGCGCGCGAAGTTTCCTCGGATTCGCTGCGTGGCCGCGCGCGCCCCGCGCATTCCCACGTGCGATGTCCGACGCCGCCCCCCCCGACCTCCCCGGGCTGAGCTCCCAGGGAATGGGCCTCCAGGCCCTGCTCGCTGAGCGCGACTGGGTCCGACGCCTGAGCGCGCGCCTCGTCGGCGACCCGCACGAGGCCGAGGACCTCGCCCAGGAGGCACTCACGATCGCGCTCGAGCGGCCGCCGCGCGCGGCAGAGAGTCCGCGCGGCTGGCTCGGGTCGGTCGTCCGGAACCTCGTGCGCCAGGACCGCCGTCGCCCGCGCCTCCGCGAGGGCACGGACGCCGCACCCGCGGAATCCACCGACGAGGTCGTCGAGCGCGCCGAGCTGCACCAGCTCGTCGTTCGCGAGGTCCTCGCCGTACCCGAGCCGTACAGGCGGACCCTGCTCCTCCGCTACTTCGAGGGGCTGACGCCGCGCGCAATCGCAGCCCGCGAGGGCGTCCCGACCGCGACGGTCACCAGCCGTCTGACCCGTGCCCACGTGCTGATGCGCGAGCGGCTCGAGCGCGTCGATCGCTCGGGCCGCCGCGGTCTCGCGCTCCTGACTCCCCTCCTCCGGCCGCTCGACGCGGCCCCTTCTGCCGCCCTTCCCGCCGTCCTCCTCATGAGCGCCAAGCTGAAGACCGCCGCGGCGGTTTCCCTCGTCGTCGTCGCCGCGCTCGGCGCGCAGCGGCTCGCCCGCGACCCCGAACCCGGCACCACGCCCACGCTTCCCGTCGCCGACGCCGGTGACGACACGGAGGCGCTCGACGACGTCGCGTCCGAGGGGTCGGTCCGCGCGTCGTCGCGCGTCCCGGCGCCGGACGCGGACGCGGCGGAGACCGCAGCCACCGTCGACGTCGCGCAGAAGGCCGGGCCGCCGCCGGCTCTCACGGGGATGGTCCTGGACGTGGACGGCACGCCGAAGGAGAGCGCCAGCGTCGGCTTCGGGCGCTCGTACGCGCTCGGCGTGATCCAGCTCGGAGGGTCGCCGTACGAGGACGCACCCGTCGCCGTGACCGGGCCGGACGGGCGCTTCGCGTTCGCCGCCGTGCCCGACGGCGCGCGCTTCGTGTGCGCGGACGCCGAGGCCGCAGCGCCGAGCGAACCCGGCGCGTTCGAATCCGGCGACGATCTCGTCCTGCGGCTCCGCCGCGGTGGGCGGATCCACGGTGTCGTCCTGCGCAAGGACGGCTCGGTCGCGCCAGATCGACAGATCCGCCTGATGGAGAGCAGCGCGCGCGTCGCCGGCGCGACGGCCCGCAGGATGCTCTACGCGCGCACCGACGAAACCGGGGCGTTCGACGCCCCGCACCTGGCGCCGACGTCGTGGGGTCTCGTCACTTATCCCGACGCCGAAGAGCTGAAGGAGCTCGGCGGCCGCGACGTCGAGCACATGTCCCAGGCCACCGTCGTGCTCGAGGACGGCGCCGAGGAGTACGTCGCGCTCGGGGCGTCGTCCCCGGACGCCGTTGTCGTGCGCGGGACGGTCACGCTCGGGGGCGCGCCCGCGCCCCGCGGGCTCATGCAGTGGATGGCGGAGTGCGACGATCCGATGGCGAGCCAGCAGACGACGCAGGTCGCCGCGGACGGAAGCTACGAGATCGAGCTGCCGACTCCGGGCGCATGGTGGATGCGCGTCATGGGGAGCTCGGGTCACGGCGAGTTCCTGCTCGAGGTCCCGGCGGCGCCCGAGTTCACGTACGACATCGCGCTGCCCGAGGGGCAGATGTCAGGGCGCGTCGTCGACGCGGAGGGCGCCGCTCTCGAGGGCGTGGACGTGAGCCACGTGCTCGTCGAGGGCCGCGGGCACCGCAGCCCGCTGCGGATGGCGGACGACCGCCGCGCGACCGACGCGGACGGAGCCTTCGAGTTCACCGGATTGACCCCCGGGACGTACCGCGTCGGGGCGGAGCACGCGGATCTCGGGATCGCCGCATCGGTCCTGGTGGAGGTCGGCGACGGAACGCCCGCGGGCGAGGTCGTGCTGACGCTCCGCGCGGGGACGCGCGTGCGCGGCTCGGTCGTCGACGCGGACGGAGCGCCCGTGCGCTACGCGCCGATCTGGGTCTACGCCGAGGACGGAGCGCTCGTGAACCCGATCTCCCGCACCGCGACGTCGAACGACGGCACGTTCAAGACACGGCCGCTGCCGCCCGGCCGGTACGGGATCCTGACGCGCGTCGAGCGCACGCAGGCGAGCGCGCTCGACGTCGTCGTCGGCGACGCCGCGCCCGATCCCATCGCCCTCCAGCTCGCGCCCGGCGCGCTGATCGTCGCCGAGCTCGTGCACGATGGAGCTCCGGTGCGCTCGCACGTTCGCGTGCGCGACCGCGAGGGCCGCCTCTACAGCGGACTGCGCGCCGCGCGCGACCCGTGGTCGTGGCAGGTCTACCCGAACGACTCGAAGCGCCGCCACGTGGGCCCGCTCCCGCCCGGCACGTACGAGGTGACCGCGTCGGTCGCGGGGCTCGGTTCCGTCACCGAGACGATCACCCTGTCGGACGGGGACCAGCGGGAGCTCAGGCTCGTGCTCGACTGAGCCGCGCAGCGGCGCAGCGACGGGCTGGTACGCTGGCGCGATGCGCCCCGCCCTCCGAGCGCTCTTCGCGGACTACGTCGAGTACCACCGCGATCCCGTCAACGTCGCGATCCACAAGGTCGCGGTCCCGGCGATCGTGTTCCACGTCGTCGCCATGCTCGACTGGGTGCAGCTCGGCGCTGCGCCCGTGACCCTCGGCGCCGTCGTGGTGGTGCTCGCCGCGCTCTGGTACGTGTGGATGTCACCCCGCCTCGCCGCGGTCGTCGTGCCATTCACGGTCCTGTGCCTCTGGATCGGGCGCTCGACGCCGACGTGGGCCGTGGTCACGGTCGCGGGGGTCGCGTGGGCCGCACAGCTCGTCGGGCACGCGCGCTTCGAGCGACGCGCGCCCGCGTTCAAGGACAACATCGTCCAGCTGCTCGTCGGGCCGGCGTTCGTGGCGGCGCTCCTCGTCGGTCCCGCGCCGAACGACGTGTCGGTGGACGCCTCCGACGCGAACGACGGCTGACGTTCGCTCAGCCGATCCCCTCGGGCGCCGGCGCCGCGCAGCGGAAGCCGAGGCAGCGCCCGCGCACCCCTGCCGCTCGTCCGCGTCGGTAGGACGGTCTGCACAGCGACTCGGGACCGACCCAGCTCCCGCCGCGTTCCGCGCGCAGGCCGGTGTCACGCTCTTCGACGGGATCGATCGCGTCCGTCTCGCGCGCCGCGTAAACGTCCGGCGCGTACGTGTCGGCGCACCACTGCCAGACGTGTCCGAGCATCCCGCGCAGCTCGAAGGGCGGTTCGCCGTCGAGCGCGTGCACGGGGCCGAGGGGGAGCGTTCCCGCGCGCTGCGCCTCGCGCGCACGCCCGGCGCGCAGGCGGCCCGGCGCCGGCGGCGCGTCGCCCCAGGGCCAATCGGAAGCACCGCCGCCGCGCGCCGCGTGCTCCCACTGCGCCTCGGTCGGCAGGTGCGAGGGGCCGTCCGGATCGAGCGGGTCGAGCCCGTGCGCCCAGCGCGCATAGGCCCGCGCGCCATGCCACGAGACGAGCACCATCGGCCACTCGGCCGCGCCGGGCCGCGGGCGCCAGTCCGCTCCGTTGCGCTCGACGCACGCGTGACGCTGCCGTCGATCGCCTGGCTCGAGCAAGAACCAGCGGCGCAGCGTGCGCTCGTCCGCGACGTCGACCGAGTTCAGGAAGCGGCAGTAGGCCGTGATGGAGACGAGCTCGAGATCGAGAAGGTACGGGCTCAACCGGACCGTGTGCGGGGGCCGCTCGTCGTCGCCCGCGGCATCGCCACTCGAGCCGATCGTCGCTCGCCCGCCCGGCACGAGCACGCACGGCATGCCGTCGCGCTCGCGTCGGTGGAGGGCGAGGCCGGACCGGTTGGAGCCGACGTGCTCGTACACGGGCACCTCGGGGCCGGAGTCGACAGCATCCCAGCCTCGCTGGGCGAATCCCGCCCGGTCGAGGTCGACGAGCGGGGCCGGGTCGATGCGACGCCGCTCGGGCGCACCCGAACCCCAGCGCACGTGGACGAGCTCGACGAGCGTCCGCAGCGTGAGTGGCCCGGTGAACGCTCGCTTGTAGAACTGATCCGCCGATTGCCGCTCCTCGGGGAGAGTCACGCCGAGGTCTTGCTCGACCTCCATGAAGATCTCGACGAGATCGAGGCTGTCGATCCCGAGGTCCCTGACGAGGTCGGTCTCGGGCCGGAGGGTCGACGGGTCCGCGCCGGTCTGCGTCACCAGGACGCCGGTCACGCGGCGCTGGATCTCGCCCATCGAGGGCCGGGCCGCTGCGCGCGAGGTTTCCATGTGCGCAGACTACGCCTTCAGAACGAGTAGACGAGCCCGAGGACGCCGGAGAGACGCACGTCGTCCTCCACGATCGGGCTGTCCGTGACCTCGTCGTCGAACCACTGCGCGCCGACGTTGAGCACGAGCTGCAGGTCGTCGGTGAGCTGCGTCCGCGACGCGACGCCCGCCTCGAAGTAGATCGCGTCGCCGGGCGCGTACGCGGGGCGGCCGGGGAGCGCGGCGGACGTTGGCACGCCGAAGTCGTGCGCGACGAGGTCCTCGGCGGTCCAGCGCGCGCCGAAGGACGGGGTCAGGCTCATCGCTCCGAGGTCGAACGAGCGGCGCAGCGAGACGGTCGCCTCGCCGCCGCCGATCGTGTCGAGAATGTCGTGCTCGTAGGAGAAGCGCAGGGTCGCCGTGTCGGTGAGTCCGACGTCGACCTGCACGCCAGCGAGCGCGGCGATGTCGCGATCGCCCAGCCCCTCGAGAACGTCGGCGTCGTCCTCGTCGTAGGCGGGGAAGCGGGCGCGCAGGGTGGCGGCGACGCGTGTCCGGCCGGAGCGCGCCATCGAGTAGGTGATCTGCGGGCCGACCACCGCGAGGTTCTCCGAGACGTACGTCACGATCGGGATCGGGTTGATCCGCGCGCCCGACGCGCCGCGGTACGGGAGCCCCTGGACGACCGCGCCGACGCCGACGCCGATCGATCCGTTCTCGCCGAGCAGACGCGCGAGCTCGATGCGCTCGAGGGTCGTCCCCCCGGCCTCGACGCGCACGAGGGAGCGCTCGTACGAAGGCGGCCCCGTGGGGCGGTACTGGTTCGCGAACCCGAGCGGCTCCGTTGGGATCCCGAGGAAGTTGCGCGCGACCTGTCCGTCGCCGTCCTCGTCGTGGTGGACGACGAGGCCGTACGTCCCCGGCGCAACGCCCTCGATCCGGATCGGCTGGCCGGGCGCGAACGCGCCGCCGAACGCCGGCCTGCCACCGCGGAAGGTCTCGGGGCCCGCGTGGAGCGCGACGCGCACGGTGCCGACCGTGATCGGCTGATCGAGCTCGATCACGACGGAGCCGGACGCCACGGGGCGGTCCTGGTTCCCCTGGCCCGAGGCGAGAGGCGCGAGAACGAGGGCCGCAGGGCCCAGCAGGGCGAGCGCGCGTCGAGTGCGGTGCATGGGGCGGCGCTTCGAGGTCGAGCGCCGCGCGGAGGCGCGGGTTGCGGGATTCGAACCCGGCGCGCCGCGGAGCGGGACGCCCCGGAACGGCGTCTGGCGCCCGCCGAACGCGACCGGCGCCGCGGATTCGATGAACCGCGCGCCGCTCCGCCCCGTTCGCGACCGCGTCCCTCGTTCCACACCGGAGGCCCACGGCCATGAAGACTCCCGCCCGCCCGATGCGCTCCCGGAGAGCGCTCGCCCTGTCCGCAGTCCTGCCGCTGGCGCTGTTCGCATCGTGCAGCTCACCCGGGCCGGAGGCGGACGGCGCGGCCGACGCCGCGTCCGCGGACGATCTCGTGGGCGCGCGCGACGCCGCGCTCGACTGGCTCGCGGCCCACCAGGAGGAGCAGGGAGGCTGGGACGTAGACGCGTTCTGGTCCCACGATCCGCCCGAGGCTCCCACCGACGGCGCGGGGCATCCCCTGAACGACATCGGCGTGACGGCGCTCGCGATCCTCGCGCACGTGGAGGCGGGGCACACCGCGCAGGAGGGCGAACGCAGCGCCGTCGTCGAGCGCGCCGTCGCCTGGCTCCTGGAGCAGCAGAACGAGGAGACCGGCCTGATCGGCTCCGGCGCCGGAGTCACCCACCACTACGACCACGCGATCGCGACGTACGCGCTGGCCGAGGTCCAGCGCGCGGGCGGATCCCCAGGCCTCGACGGAGCGCTGCGTGAAGCGGCGGAGTACGTCGCGCGAGCCCGCAACCCGTACGGCGTCTGGCGCTACTCGATGCCGCCCAACGGCGAGAACGACACGTCGGTGACGATCTGGATGGCCCTGGCGACCCGCGCGGTGCGGGACCTCGGCCTCCGGACGGACGCCGCGGCCCTCGACGACACACTCCTCTGGCTGGACGAGATGACCGAACCGGACTCCGGCCGCGTCGGGTACGTCGAGCGGGGAAGCCGCAGCTCGCGCGTGCCCGGGAAGAACGACGCGTTCCCGCGCGAGAGCACGGAGGCCCTGACGGCGGGCGCGATGGTGACTCGCTTCGCGCTCGGGCAGGAGCTCGCCACGATGCCGCACTCGGACGCGCAGACCGAGCTCCTGCTGGCATCGCTGCCGAGCCCGGACGGCAGCACCGACCACCTGTACTGGCACTTCGGGACGCGCGCGATGCACGCCGCGGGCGGAGCGCGCTGGGACCGCTGGCGGACGGCGGTCGAGCCGCTCGTACTGGCGCGGATGCGAGACGACGGGTCCTTCGCCGGGTCCTGGGACCCGAACGGCGCCTGGGGCTACTCGGGCGGCCGCGTGTACGCGACGGCGCTGATGGCGCTCGTGCTCAACGACTGCGTGCGGGGCTCCGAGGAGGGGTGACCGCCCGCGGGCCCGGCGCGAGAACGGGCGATTCGTTGGATTCGGGGTTGCCCATTGGCCGATGGACTTGCATATACATCATATGCCGCCCGCACGACGCAGCCGCTCGCTCGACCGCAAGGCCCGGCGCATCTCCGAGGAGTGCCTCGGGATGCGAGCGCGCCTCCTGGACCGTGCGATCACGGGCGTCTTCAACGCCGAGCTCCAGGAGCACGGCGTGAAGCTCAGCCAGCTCAACGTCCTGATCGCGGTGGCGCGCCTCGAGCCCGCGCCGCCCGCGCGGGTCGCGCGGGCGCTGAACCTCGAGGGCTCCACGCTCAGCCGCAACGCGGACCGGCTGCGCGCGAGCGGTTTCCTGGACGTCGAGGCCGTGGACGACGGCCGCTCAAAGCTCTACGTGCTGACCGACGAAGGCGGCGCGCTGATCGAGCAGGCCTTCGACGGGTGGAAGCGCGCGCAGGCGCGGGCCGAGAAGCTGCTCGGGGGCGACGGCGTCGGCGCGCTGCTCGCGTTCGCGCGCGAGCGCCCCTACGAGGGCCCTTACGAGGGCCCTTACGAGGGCCACGGCGGCTGAGGCCCGACGCACGCACGCGTCGGTGGCGAAGCATCGCCGGCCCGCTGCTGTGATCGCCGCCGCCCACAGACCCCTCCCCTCAGGCGTCTCCTTCAACCCCCTCCCCGCACGATCTCTCACGCCATCACACTTGTATATACAAACATGAGCCACCGCCCGCAGACGCCAACCGCCGAACTCGCCCCGCTCACGGCGGAAGAACTCCGCACGCTCGCACTCGAGGCGGGGGCCGACGACGCCGGCGTCGTCGAGATCGGACGCGCCGCGCTCGACGACCAGCGCGAGGACCTCGAGCACTTCTACCCGTGGGCGAAGAGCCTCCTGAGCATCGTGGTCCGCATGAACCGCGAGCCGCTCCGCAGCACGGCGCGTTCGCTCGCGAACCTCGAGTTCCACTCGGCCGGACACGACGTCGACGACGTGGGTCGCGCGGTCGTCCGCGCTCTGGAGGCCCGCGGTGTGCGCGCCGCGAACCCCGCGATGGGGTTCCCGATGGAGACCGAGCGCTTCCCCGGGAAGCTCTGGACCGTCAGCCACAAGCCGGTCGCCGTCGCCGCGGGGCTCGGGCGCATGGGGATCCACCGCTCGGTCATTCATCCGAGGTTCGGGAGCTTCGTACTCCTCGGGACGATCGTCGTCGGCGAAACGCTCGACGCGTACGACGAACCCGTCGACTTCGATCCCTGCATGGGCTGCAAGCTGTGCGTCGCCGCGTGCCCCGTGGGCGCGATCCGCCCGGACGGCTACTTCGACTTCTCGGCCTGCTACACCCACAACTACCGCGAGTTCATGGGCGGCTACACCGACTACGTCGAGCAGGTCGCGGACGCGAAGAACGCCCGCGACCTCCGGAAGAAGGTGTCCGACTCCGAGTCCGTGTCCTGGTGGCAGTCGCTCTCCTACGGCGCCAACTACAAGGCCGCCTACTGCCTCGGAGTCTGCCCCGCGGGCGAGGAGGTCGTCGCGCCCTTCGACCAGGACCGCTCGGGGTTCGTGAAGGACGTGCTGAAGCCTCTCCAGGCGAAGGAGGAGACGCTCTACGTCCTCGACGGCTCGGACGCCGAGCGCTACGCGCACAGGCGCTTCCCGCACAAGTCGACGCGCACGGTGGGTAACAGCCTGCGCCCGGACAGCGTCGCCGGGTTCCTACGCGGGATGCGGCTCGTCTTCCAGCGGGAAGCGGCCGCGGGCCTCGACGCCACCTACCACTTCCGGTTCACGGGGGAGGAGGCGGTCGAGGCGACGATCGAGATCCGCGACCGGTCGCTGACCGTGCGCGAGGGGCTGCACGACGCACCGGACCTCGTCGTGACTGCGGACGCGCGCGCCTGGGTCGCGTTCCTGCGCAAGGAGCGGGGGATCGTGCCCCTGCTCCTCACGCGGAAGGTGCGGCTCAAGGGGCCCGCCAAGCTGCTCGTCGCGTTCGGGAAGTGCTTCCCGTGAGCGAGAGCCGGTGCGGTCCGGTCGGGAGCCGAGGCCCGGCCGGCGACGGGAACGACCGGCTCCCGGCGCCCTGAACCGCCTGCGGCGCCGGGTCCGCCCCGCGGGATTCCCCTCAGGCGGAGGGAAACGGTGTCCGGGTGCTCAAGCAACCCGCGCGATGCGTCGACCGCAGCGGAGTCCACCCGTCCTGTCCCTCGCGCCTCGAGTCCCCTGGCGCCCTCCCCTCCCTGAACATGGCCAAGGCCCCTGCGCTCCCCATGCGCGCCACGACCACCCTGCCCCTCGTCGTCCTCGCGGGCGCGCTCGCTGCGTGCAGCAGCAGCGACGACTCGAACGACACGACCCCGACCACGACCGTCTCCGGATCGGTCCTCAACTCGCCCACCCGGGTCGGCGGCGTCGAAGTCACGCTGACCGGCGCCGGCGGCACGTTCAACACGACCACATCCAACCAGGGCACGTACTCGATCGACAACGTCCCCGTCGGCAGCTACACGTTCACCTTCGACGGGGACGGCGTGTTCGACGACAACGGCGACCCGATCGCCGACAAGATCGACCTCGAGCTCCGCTCCGTGTCCGTCACCGCGGGCGACGGCGAGCGCAAGCCGACGTTCCTGCCCGAGCGTCCGATCGGCTTCACCGTTGACACCAGCGGCACGAACACGGGCACGATCCCGGCCGGGACGCTCCTCGAGTCGAACGGCGTCACCGTCTTCTTCGCGGCCGAGACGACCGTGACCTTCCCGGACGCGAACGACACCACGCTATCGATCGTGCCGGTCCCGTCCGAGCAGATCCCGCAGGCGCTGCCGAACGGCCTCGCTGCGAGCGCGCTCGTCGCCATCGAGCCCGCGGGCGCGACCTTCGACGTGCGTCCGCAGATCGACTTCGAGAACGACGGTCTCTTCCCGAGCGGCGTCGCCGGGATCCGCATCTTCCGCCTCGACTTCCAGACCGGCGCCTGGGTCCTCTCCGGCACCGGTACCACGTCCGCCGACGGCGCGCGCATCCTCTCCGGCGCGGGCCAGGGCCTCGCCGCGACGGGCTGGCACGCCATCGTCGTCGACACCTTCTGCGAGACCGAGGTCGTCGGCACCGTCACGACCAACTCGGGCCAGCCGATCGAGGGCGCCGTGGTGACCTCGCTCAACGGCGTCACCGGCACGACGGACGCGGCGGGCCGCTTCGCGCTCGCGGGCGTTCCGCTCCCCTCCAACGGATTCGACGTCCTCGTGACGGTCGCTCCGCCCGCGGGCGGCGGCTTCGAGGCCGACGAGAGCGGTGACCATCCCGGCGAGTGCGGGGCCACGACCGACATCGGGACCGTCCGCCTCGACACCGTCGCCACGGACGCCGTCGCCCCGACCGTCGCAAGCACCTCGCCCGCGAGCGACGCGACCGACGTCGCCGACAACGCCGCCGTCTCGATCACGTTCGACGAGACGATGAGCACCGGCAGCCTGAACGGCGACACGCTCGGCCTCTTCCTCGGCGACGACGCCGTGGCGGGCTTCATCGGCGTGTCGACGAGCCTCGGCCAGACCACCGCGACGTTCGTCCCGTCCGCGCCGCTCGAGACCGGGAGCGAGTACCGCTTCCGCGTCACGACTGAGGCCATGGACGCGTTCGGCAACGGCCTCGACGAGGCCTTCGAGTTCACCTTCACGACCGAGGCCGACGCGACCGGCGGCACCGTGACGGTCGACGTCACTCCGGACTCCCCGTCGGGTGGATTCCCCGGCATCACCGAGACCCTCTCCGCGGCCGTCACCGACGCGGCGGGGAATACCGTCGCGGGCGCGACCGTGACGTGGACGACCAGCGACCCGTCCGTCGCCGAGATCGATGCGACCGGCGTCGTCACGACGCTCGCCCCCGGCACGACGACCATCCGCGGCACCTTCGGCGATGCGTTCGACGAGGTCACCTACTCGGTCTCGACTCCGGTCGCCGACTCGGTGACGCTCACCGCCGGCACGACCGCCCTCGCCGCGGGGACCAGCCTCGCGCTCGTGGCCACGGCGCGCGACTCCTCCTCGAATCCGCTCGATGGCTTCGACTTCGCCTGGACCTCGAGCGACGAGACCATCGCGACCGTCGACGCCGCCGGCGTCGTGCGCGGTGTCCTCGCCGGTGGCCCGGTGACCATCACGGCGACCGAGCAGTTCAGCGGCCAGAGCGCCAACGTCGCGATCACGGTCATCGACCCGACCGCCGTCGACGCCGTCACGGTCACGGCCGAGACCGACGCGATCGGCCCGGACGTGTCGCTCCAGATGGAGGCCGTCGCGTTCGACAGCATGCAGGCCGCCATCCCCGGCGTGACCTTCACCTGGTCGAGCTCGAACACGAGCATCGCGACCGTCAGCGCCACGGGCGCGGTCACGGCCGTCGGCTCCGGCACGGTCGCCATCCAGGCGACCGCCGTCGGCAGCACGGACGTCACCGGCACGACCGACCTGGACGTGTACGCGTTCGAGCCGACGGTGATCCGCTTCGAGCTCGGTGACTCGACCGCACTCGGTAGCCCGCAGCTCGACGTGGTCCTCCACGACGCTGCGACGGGCCAGTCCCTCGACGGCCTCAGCACCGATTCGGACCTGACGGTCGACTTCGGCTTCGTCGACGTCGAGCGCGTCCACGTGACCTTCTACGAGTCGCAGTTCCTCCCGTCGCCCCGCGGTGACTCCGGCCCGACCGCGTACACGACCGTGATGGATCTCCCGCGCGGGCGCCGCACGCTCAACTACACGCCGAACCCCGGCTCCGCCATCGAGTTCGACGCGAGCTTCCCGGTGGGCGTGGACACGATCACGGCTTCGAGTGGTGACGATGTCGAAGGCACGCTCGTCGACGATTCGGTCTCGCAGAGCCCCGAGGACATCTTCTTCTTGACGCGAGTCTTCTCGTCGCCGGCCATCCTTGCGGCAGGCTACGACTCGACCTCGACCAGCGCAGGGATCGTCGCGGGTGCCTTCGTCGACAGTTCCGCCGAGCTCGCGGGCCGCGGAGTCGGCCTCTCGGGCACGCTCTCGAGCGAGAACGTGCAAACGGCCACCTTCACGAGCGGGACCCCGGTCACGTTCGTCGAGAGCCGCTTCCGCCGCCAGGGCCGCTTCTACCGCCAGTCGAGCGGTGTGACGGCTGCCTCGACGTCGGGCTCGATGTCGTTCTTCGCGCCGAACGGCACGGAGCGCTACGGCTACACGTTCGAGTCGCTCGACCCGGCCACGTTCTCGCGCCTGCGCCAGGAGCGCCGGTTCGACGCGCTTCCGGAGTCGGTGGGCGTCGAGCTCGCAAGCCTCGGCCTCGATCAGGTCGACTTCAACGCGAACGCGGGCACGCTCGACTGGTCGCTCACGGGCGCGTCGACCTCGTCGCTCGACGTCGGCCGCGCGGTGCTGACGTCCGAGTACGGCTTCGGCCGCGGCGGCCCGCTCGGCACCTGGGAGGTCATCTTCCCGGCGACGCGGACGACGATCACGCTCCCGGTGGCGAAGGGCCTGCCCCAGTTCACCTCGGACCGCGTCGAGTTCAGCCTCGAGTTCTTCGACCAGGAGGGCGTCAACGGCTACGACACGTTCGTCTCGCGCATGTCGTCCGAGAAGGGCGTCTTCGGCGCGACGACGCTCGACGAGGGCGGTCGCCTCGACTCGATCGCCGCGCGTGCGACCGCGTTCGACTTCTTCATCAGCAGCGGCACGTTCGGCACGGTGTCCTACGACCTGGGCCACGGCCCGGTCACGGTGGCAAACAACGAGCGCGTCTTTATCCCCTTCGGCGTCCCGGTCGTCCTGACCGCGACGGCGACGACAGGCGGCGCGTTCGTGGGCCAGTTCTCGACGAACCAGGGCAACGCCGAAGGCGTCGGCACCACGACGGCGACGATCACGATCGACGCGAACGACCGCCCGTCCGACGTGAGCGTCTCGTTCGCTGCGAACTGACGCGAAACCGGAACGGCGCCCGTAGCACTTCGCCACGGGCATCGACCGCACGGTGAGGGGCGCGCGCCGGACGGCGCGCGCCCCTCGCTTCGTTCCACCAGCTTCCGATGGCATTCGAAGAGAGGAGCTCCTCCATCCTCCTGCTCGACGCGTCCAACTCGGGGAAACGCTTCGACTCCGTGACGACCTCCGACGACTGCACGGACGTGACCTCCCCGGCCGCTGCGGCGATGCGTGCGCCTCGACGTTCTCGAACCCGTCCGAGCGGACGAGCTGCCCGCGAGCGACGAGGTCGTAGCGGCCGTCGGGGACCGCGTCGAATCGGAACGAGAAGCCGGGGTCGACGCCGCGCGCGACCCGTACGAGGCCATCGACCTCGATGTGCGTCAGGCGCCAGGACGAGTGGCTGCGCTGCGCTGCAAACAGCCCGCCGGGCTCGTCCGGGACGAGCCCGGCCCTGGGGTTCGTTCGCGTCACGCGACCGGTCGTGCTCGGAACGCTCACCAGCGCCGCGTCGACCGCGACCTCGACGCCCTGACCGGCCACCATCCGAGCGCCCGCCGGAGTGTCCAGCAGCGTGCGATGGGCGGCCTCGCTCACCAGCTCAGCGATGCCGGCGATGCGGTTGTCGAGTACGTCCCACTGCGAGACGCACGAGGCGGAGAGGAGCGAGCGGGCGAGCGCGAGCATTCCCATGGAGGTGAATGAGCGAGGGGTGGACGGCCCCGGGCGGGTCGTGGGAGCGACCTCGGGCCCGCTGTGGCTTGGACCGTCGGCGCGGGTGGACCCAGGGGACGGCTCGCAGCAGTCCTCGCCGATCGCCGCCCCTCCCCCGCAACCGCGCGAGGTCATCTGGTTAGATGTAGCGGCGGGGAACGAGCCCGTCCCCCGCCACGTCCTCGACGGACCCGCCGCGCGCCCGATCCCGCGCGCGACCCGCCCAGCCGCCCATGCAAGACCGCCCCACCGTCCTCCTTGCCGCCGCCGCGGCGTCGCTTGCGCTCCTCGGCGCCTCCCCCGCTCTCGCCCACGAGGACGACCCGAAGATCCTCGACCGCGCCCCCGCGCACCCGGGCCCGGGCTTCCGCGCGGGCCTCGCGCGCGGCGCGGGCGGCGCGGGCAGCGCGACGAACGCCGCGACGCTGGGCTTCCCCGCGCAGGGGATGGAAGTCGAGGCGTGGCTCACGCTCGAGGACCTGACCGGCTTCGAGGGCAGCGGCGGGAACGACTGCTGGGGGTACGTCTCGCCCTCGGGCCGCGAGTACGCGCTCGTCGGAGTGACCACGCAGTCCGTCGTCGTCGAGATCACCGATCCCGCCAACCCGACGGTGGTCGCACGCATGGACGGGCCGGGCAGCCTCTGGCGCGACATCAAGGTCTACCAGGACCACTTCTACGCGGTGAGCGAGGGCGGCAGCGGCATCCAGGTGTTCGACCTGTCGCAGGTCGACAGCGGCGTCGTCACGCTGGTGAACACGATCACCGGGCAGGGCACCGACGAGACGCACAACGTCGCCATCGACGAGGACAGCGGCTTCCTCTACCGGTGCGGCGGCGACCGCAACGGGCTGCGGATCTACAGCCTGGCGAACCCCTCTCAGCCGGTGTACGTCGGCGGCTGGTTCCCCCGCTACGTCCACGACGCGCAGGTCGTCACGTACACGTCCGGCCCGTACGCGGGCAAGCAGGTCGCGTTCTGCTGCGCCGGCCTCAACAACGGCGCCGGCGACACCGGGCTGTCGATCCTCGACGTCACGAACAAGTCGAACATCCAGGTGATGAGCCAGCTCGGCTACCCCGGACGTGAGTACAGCCACCAGGGCTGGCTGTCCGAGGACCGCACGCGCTTCTATCTCGGGGACGAGCTCGACGAGCGCGCCGGCGCGCTGCAGACGACGCGCGTGTTCGACGTCACGGATCTGAACAACGCCGTGTTCACGGGCGAGTTCACGACGCCGATCCGGTGCATCAGCCACAACATGTACGAGCGCGACGGGCTGCTCTTCCAGGCGAACTACACGTCGGGCGTGCGCGTCTTCGACGTCGCCGCGGACCCGGACCAGCCGGAGGAGATCGCCTTCTTCGACACCGCGCCCGACCGGACCGACGCAACGTTCAACGGCTGCTGGAACGTGTACCCGTTCTTCCCGAGCGGGACGATCATTGCGAGCGACCTCGAGCGCGGGCTCTTCGTCCTACGCCTCGATCCGCTCGACGTCGCCGCCGCCGTGCCCGCGCCGGCGGTCGTCTCGGAGACCGGTAGCAGCTTCTCGGTCGACGTGTCCGAGTTCACGCCGGGCACCTTCGACGCCGCGAGCCCGACCCTCGAGGTCCGTGCGCTCGGGCTCGAGTACACGATCCCGATGGATCCGGCGGGCGCACCGGGCGGCTACACCGCGGACTTCCCCGGCTTCCCCTGCGGAGTGGAGGTCCAGTGGTGGGTCAGCGCGCGCACGACGGGCGGCGTCGAGAGCACCTTCCCGCCGAACGCGCCCGTCGAGCCCTTCCGCTCGCTCGCGGGAACGTCCCTCGCCGTCGCGCGAGACGACGACATGGAGACCGACGCGGGCTGGACGCGCGACGTCGTCGGCGACACGGCGGTCCGCGGTCTCTGGGAGCGCGGTGCACCGGCCGAGACCGACGCGAACCCCGGCTCCGACTCGTCGCCGGACGGGCAGCTGTGCTGGTTCACCGGACAGTCGCCGGTTCCGAACAACACGTTCGCGGACGTGGACGCGGGGCGGACGACGCTGCTCTCCCCGGTCGTCGATATGTCCTCGATGACCGAACCCGTGGTGTCCTACGACCGCTGGTTCCACACGGCCGTGAACGACAACCGCGACGACACCTTCGACGTGGAGATCTCGAACGACGGTGGCTCGACGTGGCGGCTCCTCGAACGTGTCGGTCCCACGGGACCCGAAGCCGAGGGGAGCTGGTTCCGCGCCACGTTCCGCGTCCGCGACCACATCGATCCGACGTCCCAGGTGCGGCTGCGGTTCATCGCGTCCGACACGGGCGAGCCGACGATCGTCGAGGCCGGCATCGACGAGTTCTCCGTTGTCGACGTCGCCTGCGGCACGTCGGTGGGCGTCGCCTACTGCGCGGCCAACGCGAACTCGACGGGCCTCTCGGGCGAGGTCGTCGGGGTGGGCACCGAGGCGCTGGCGGCGAATGACCTGACGCTCGTCGCGCGTCGTCTGCCGCCCGGCCAGTTCGGGTTCTTCGTCGGCTCGCGCGGCCAGGCCTTCGTCGCCAACCTGAGCGGCGGGCAGGGGAACCTGTGCGTTGGGCCCAGCATCGGCCGTTTCCTCGACCAGATCGGCACGTCGAGCGCGGCCGGCACGCTCTTCCTCGACCTGGACCTCGGCGCGATCACGACCGCGTCGGGACAGGTCGCCGGACAGATCGGCGACACGTGGAACTTCCAGGCGTGGCACCGAGACGTGAACCCGAGCCCGACGTCGAACCTGACGTCAGGGATCGAGATCACGCTGCAGTAGCGGCCTGCGACGAGGCGGGGGCGGCGACGACCGCCTTCGCGCGAGACCGAGGATCTACCCGGCGGCCGCCGCGTCCGGCTCGAGCGGACCGGCGATCCGCCCGTGCATGTTGCTCACGTGCTCGCCGCGAGGCGAACGCGCGGGTGCAGCGCGGCGGATAGGACGCTCGCGCCTCGCCGCGAGTGTGTTACACCGGCTCGACGGTCGGCGCGCTGCGCCGATCCGGCTCTCCCATCCGCACACGAGATCCGCAATGAAGACCCTTCTCTCCGTTCTCCTGGCTGCGACCGCGCTCCCCAGCTGCCAGCTCGTCCCGTCCGAGTTCGTTTCCGTCGAGGCGCGCGCCATCGTCGTCGACGACGCCGAGGGCCGCCTCTCGAACCTCACCGAGGACGACGTCGAGCTCACCGGCTACGGCGCGCACCTCGCTGTCATGACGTCGGTCGTCGACGTCGTCGGCGGCATCGACCAGCGCGAGTTCGAGGACAGCGATACGCCCGAGCTCAACGTCGGCCTGCGCAAGCGGCTCTTCGACGTCGCGATCGTCCAGGGCTACGTCGAGGGCGTGCTCCGCTACGGCTTCGACCTCGACACGCAGGACGTGTCCGAGGACTACTTCGGCTACAGCGCAGGCTTCGGCGCGCTGATCGACCTCGGCGAGTCGCTCTTCCTCAACGCGCGCGTCATGTACGACTCGACTTCGATCGACGTGGGGCCCGAGGACGTCGACGTCGACGGGCTGATCGGAACGATCGGCATCGGGCTTCGGTTCTGAGCGGGCCGTCGCCTCAGAACCAGCCCTGCGTCCAGCCGACGGCGGCGAACGCGGCGTAGCCGAGGGCCAGGGCGGCCAGCGCCAGGCCCGACGCGCCGAGCCTTCCGCTCCGCCGCGCGGCCCACGCGCGCACGAGGAAGATGGCCGCCGCCGCGCCGCAGACGACCGGGGTCCGGACGAGCCACTCCGGCACGTCGGAACCGTGATCGAAACCCGACGCGACGAGGTGGGCGAACACGAGCGCGAAGTACGCGACTCCCGCGAGCGCACAGGCGGCGGCGCGCCGGACCTCGCGCACGACCCGGGTCGGCGCGTTGTCGTTCGTGGTCGAGGACGGAGCCACCCCGCGCGACGGGCCTTCGGTCGGCGGATCGGGGGTCTCGCTCATCGGGCCCCTGCGGTCACGCCGGGCCCGCAATTCTAACCGTGTGCAGTGATCGGCACGTCGACCGCACGCAGCGGGTCTCAGAGCACATCGAGGACGCCCGTGCCCGTCTCGCGGTGGCTCAGCGTGTCCACGCCAGCAGCGTCGTTCCATCCGTCCGCGAAGAGCGCGCGCCGCCAGCCCGAAGCGTCGCCCGAGGCCGAACCGACCGCAGCCCAGACGAGACCACGCTTCCCGGCGGGGAACCACTCGTACGTCTCACCCGCAGCGAGCGACGCGAGTCGCGCGACGCTCGCCGGCTCACGAAGCCCGCCCAGGCCGGCCGCGATCGCGGCGAGCGACGCATGGTCCTCCACGTCGAGCAGCGCGGTCTCGAGGACCTCCGGCCCGCGAGGATCCCCGTGGAGCGCGAGCGCCAGCGGCGCGCGGCGCATCAGGTCGGTCGCCGACATCGACCGGCGCACGATCTCGACGAGGGCGTCGCCCGCGCTCCGCGCTCCGATCAGGCCGAGCGCGATGCACAGGTGTCCACGCAGCTCGTGCTCGCGGGCGCCGTAGCCCTCCAGCGCGTTCAGCAGGAGCGGCGTCGCTCCCGCGTCTCGGATCAGCCCGAGCGCAACGGCGTACGCGCCGCGGAACTCGGGAGCGCACCTGTGCCGGAAGCACCGGCGCAGCAGTGCGCGCGTCCTCGGCGAGACCGATCCGCCCTCGTCCAGCGCCGCGCGTCCGGCCACTCCGAGTGCGAGCGCGGCCCAGCTGCTCCTGCCTCCATCGTCGGAGACGAGCGCGCGCTCGAGACATTCCACGATGCGCGCGCTCAGCGCCGCTCGTCCGGGACACGCGGCGATCCGCGCGAGCGCCATCAGCGCAAGGTGCTCGACCTGGGCGTCCGTCTGGTCCTCCGAGAGCTCCTCGAGCGCGGAGACGATCCGTTCGGCGTCCGGTGCATCCGCGCAGCCGAGCCACCCCAGCGCGATCACGAGCGACTGCCGGACCGCGGCGGTCTCGCCCGCCGCGCGCGCACGTTCGATCAGTTCAGACGCGAGCCGGGCGCGGTAAGCCCGCAGTGCAGGGGAAGACCCGCCGCCGCCAGCAAGACGGGCCATCGCGATCGGGGTTTGCGCCCGGACCCGACCTGCCGCGCCTCGATGTGCGGAGGGCGCCCCGAGGATCGCGGTGAGCGCGTCCAGCACCGACGCACGATCGACGGACGCCGCGCCCTCGACGCCGTCCACGTCGCTCGCCGAAGGCTCCCACTCGAGGGGGACGGCCGCCAGGGCTCGGACTGCGGCAATCTGCAGCTCGGCGAACGGGCGTTCGCCCGAACCCTGACCCAGAACGCCGAGCAGGGTTCGTGCGATCGTGCGGCGGACGTCGGCGTCCTCCGTACGAGCGGCGATCAGACCAAGCGCGTACGCAGCGAAGACTCTCCTCCGGGGCGATACACGCGACCCCGACACCCGACGTGCGTTCGAACCGTCCAGGACCAACTCAGCCAGCAGCGGTACGGCTCCGTCGTCGCCGAGCACGCCGAGCGCGAGAACCGCGCGCTCGCCGACGGTCTCGCGACCATCGGAGAGGAAGCCGACGAGGGTGCGGCGCACCTCGTCGACGCGCCGCTGCGGTCCCCCCGAGACGGCCCTAGCCAGCGCGACGAGCGCGGACGAGGCGATCTCCGGCTCGGCCGTCGATCGCAGGACAGACTCGAGTTCCGCGCCGATCTCGCGCGCAGCTGGCCCCGACGGATGCGCCGCGCGCAGACGCCGGCCGGCGGCCAGCCCGAACGCGTCCTCGAACGCGGCGAGCGGATCCCTCAGGCGCCGCGAGCGCACGGTCGCGAGACGCTGCGCGACGTACGCGTCACGACTCCGGTCCCACCAGAGGCTCCAGTGCAGGCGGCGCTCGACCGCGTACCACGCGCCCGGGCCCGTAGCCCCGGGCCCCGAGCCGAACTTCGGTGCGGGCGGCCCATGGGGTCCGGACGTTCCCACGGGAAGCCCAAGGCAACATCCGCGGCCCCCCGGGGACGGCACGGTGTCGCCGGGACCGCGGTAGTTCCCGCCGTGTCCGCGAAGCGGGGGAGCGAGCGTGGCCGCAAGCAGCGCGGCAGCGAGGAGTGGCCTGGCGTTCATCGCACTGGAGGGCTCGGGGTCGCGGACCGGGGCTGCCCGTAGGACGCGAGGCTCGATCCGTCACGCCGCGCGTCGCACGCGCGTGACTCAGAGAACGTCGAGCAGGCCCGTCGCACGCTCGAGGTCGACGAGCGCCGTCCCGCTCGCGCGGTGGTTCCACCCAGCCGCGTAGACGGCGCGCCACGGGACGTCACCGCAGTCGCACGCGATGCCGATCGCGGCGCAGACGAACGGCCGAACCGCGCCGGTCCGGTTGTTGGCAGGCTCCGCACGGAGCCGCGGGAGAAGCCGGTTCACGCTCGTGGACTCGCTGAGCCCGCCGATCCCGGCTGCGATCGCGGTGAGCTACGCGAGGCCGACCGCATCGGTGAGCCTCGCCTCGAGCACGCCGGCGGCACGCGGGTCCCCCACGAGCGCGAGCCCGAGCGCTGCGTGCCTCATCAGGGGCATCCGGTATCTCGACGAGCCGACGAGCTCGACAAGCGTGTCCGCCGCGTCGTCCGCGCGCGTCAGCCCGAGCGCGAGGCAGATGTCGCCGCGCAGTGCGTCCTGTCCGTGACCGATCCGGCGCAGCGCGTCGAGCAGGTGACCCGAGGCGCCGCGGTCCTCGACGAGCCCGAGCGCCAGCGCGTACGCGCCCCGAAAGGCCGGAGACCTGCGCTCCTGGAACGCAGACCGGAGCACGCGACGCGTTCGATTCGAAACACGCCCTCCCGCGTCGAGCCGCGCGCGCCCGATGACACCGAGGCCGAGCGCGGACCACGCGCCGACCTCGAGGGGCTCGCTCGTCACCGCGCCCAGCAGAAACCTCTCGGCCTCCTCGCGGAGCCGCAACGGCTCAGGAGCGCTCCCTGCGCGCGCAGCCGCCCGGGCCAGCGCCATCGACGCGAAGCAGCGCGCCTGCTCGTCGTCGGGCGAGCACGCACGCTCGAAGAGCGCGGCCGAAGCCTCGCGAGCGATCGGATCGGCCGAATCGCCGCAAAGGACGCCGAGCGCGATCAGCGCCGACCAGCGCACCTCCTCGGCTCCGCCCGTTGCCCGTGCGAGCACGACCGACTCGCGGACGAGCCAGGCGCGACACCGCTCGGCCGCGTTGGTGGAAGGACCGCCTCGCATGACGATGCGCGACGCTGCGATCGGGATCTGAGCGCGGAGAAGAGCGCTGCCGCGGTCTGCCGGCACCGATCCGTCTTCGTCGACGAAGCGCCAGAGTCGCGCGACGACCGTCGCTGGATCGAGGCGCGTGACGCCCGCCGTCCGCGACCGCGCCGCCGGCTCGGTCCGTGGAAACGGTACGACCGCAAGCGCCCGGACGGCTCCGACCCTGACGTCGAGCTCGGTCGACGGCGCTCTCTCCAGGACCTCGAGGAGGCCGCGCCTCACCGCGTCGCGCACGTCGACGTCCAGCGTCCGCTCACCGAGCAGACCGAGCGCGTAGGCCGCGAACGCACGGAGGCGCGACGGAACGGGGCCGCCGACGTGCGCGCGTCCCTCCTCGTCGTCGAGCGCGAGGCCGAGGAGCGTGTTCGTCGCCTCCGCGTCGCCGAGGAGACCGAGCGCGAGCGCCGCAGCCTCCGCGACACGAGGCGCGTCGGCACCCGTCAGGTCGCAGCGGAGGAACGACGAAACCCGGGCTCGAAGGGGCGCGCGGTCGTGGCCCGGAACCGTCCGTTCGACCTTCGCTCGAGCGATCAGCGCGGCGGCGAGGAGCACCTCGTCCGTGTCCGGATCCAGGAGGCCGTCGATCGCGGGGACGACGTCGCCCCGCATCTGATCCACCGTCGGGCGGAGTCCCGCGCGCGCCGTGCCGCCGGGACGGCCGGCGCTCTCGGGCGGGCCGAGGAACAGCGGTGGAACCCGGTGGCGCCGGGCGCGTTCGAAGCCGCGTGCGACGTACTCCTCGAAGTGGAGACCCCACCAGTACTGCCACGAGTGAGGCGGCGCTGCGCGTCCACCATCGACGCGATGGGGGCAGAGAGGATCAGGCCACGGCGGTGGTCCGGGCCGCGCGCCTGAGCCCGGCGGCGGACCGAAATCGACCGGTCCTCGGTGGATGCCGCCGTGGGCCAGGAGCGGCGGCGCAAGGAGAGCTGCGCAGAGGACGATCGCGCAGTGAACGACCCCACCGTGGATGACGCCACAGCGGACGACCTCGCGAAGGGTCAACGTGCGGAGGGGTTTCGTGTGCATGCGGGGAGGGGCGCATCGGCGTCCCGAGCGCAACGCGGTCCGTCTCGGTAAGAGCGACGGCTCCTCGGGTCACAGGCGGATCGGAACTCGTCGCTCCGCGCGCGGGGCCGCACTACCCTGCTCCGATGGCCCGATCGCGACCCGTCTTCCACACCCTCAGCTACCTCCAGTACCCCGCCGTCGGCATCGCCGGCCTGTTCGTCATCCGCGCTCTGCTGTCCGAGCGCGAGGGGATGCTCGACGAGATGAACACGGCCCTCGTCTTCATCGGGCTCTCCGTGAGCCTCTCGACGCTCCAGGACACCACGACGACGCAGAACGAGATCTCCCGACGCGTCTGGACGAACCCGACGCTCGGACGCGCCTTCCTCACCGCGCTCGGTGGCGCGACGGTGCTCTTCATCGGGTTCGGCCTGCTCGGAGTGGTCGGCGCGACCGACGGGAAGCTGACGCAGGTCTCATTCGGCCTCGTCGTCCTGGGGATCGGGATGATCGGGCTCCTGAAGGTCGCGGGCGAGATGTTCGAGCACCACCGGAGCGATCGAGGCCCGGGCGCCGTCGATGCGGCGGACGGAGAGCGCGACGGCGACGACCGGAAGTGAACGGGCCGCCCTCCGCGCTGGAACGCGGAGGGCGGCCCGAAGGTCTCGCGCGACCCGCTCGGACCTAGAGTCGCGACGGCGCGGCGATCTCCACGGCGAGGACGGTCGTGCGGTCGCCGACCGGGTCGTAGACCGCGAAGAGCAGCCCGCGGCCCTCGGCCGCGACGAGGCCCGCGCGGTTCCTCGGGTTCGCGGCGATGCGCCGTCCACCGCCGAACGTCAGCTTTCCACCGGCGTGCAGCGCGCGAACGTCGTCGACGTGATCGCCGCTCCAGAGGATGCGTCCGCGGCCGACGTGCACGGTGCCGTTCGTGACGCCGAACGCGCCGCTCGACGCGTCGTCGACGCGTAGCACGCCACCGGACACCCGGAGCTCGCCCGGGCCCGAGGCACCGATCGAGACGCCTCCGGCGACGACCAGCGTGCCGCCGTCCCGCACCTCGACCGTCGCCGTTCCCGGCGCTCCGATCTCGAGGGAGCCTGCGTAGGCCGT
>JBCBNC010000028.1:0-83985 GCA_039821985.1 Planctomycetota bacterium | reverse complement strand
GGGGAGACCTGGTACTTCCAGGTCTGGTACCGCGACTTCACGGGCGTGCAACCGACCCAGAACTTCACGCACGCCATGGGGATCGCGTTCACCGACTGACCGCGGGCCGGGTGGTATCTGGCGCGGCGCCCGTGCCTTGGGTTCGATCGCTACGCTCAGGGCTGCGATTCGGCACGGTCCATCTGCTCCAATGGGGACATGGCCGAAGCGCCCGAGTCCTCCGTGTCCACGGAATCAGAGCCGATGCTCCTCGCGCGGGGCCTCGTGCGCACGTTCGAGGAGCGCCGCGCGGTCGACGGGCTCGACCTCGAGGCCTTCGGCGGTGAGATCCTCGGCCTCGTCGGGCCGAACGGGGCCGGCAAGACCACGACGCTGCGCTGCCTGTCCGGCGTGCTGCCGCCGACGTCCGGCGAGCTGCGCGTCGCCGGGTACGACCTCGCGCGCGCCGAGCTCGAGGCCAAGCGCCGCCTCGCCTACGTCCAGGACGAGCCCGCGCCGTTCGAGGTCCTCACCGTCGACGAGCACCTCGAGTTCACCGCACGCCTGTACGGGCTCGACGGCGACTGGCCGGCGCGCGCCGACGCGCTGCTCGAGCGCTTCGAGCTGAAGGAGCGCCGCGACGCGCTCGGCTCCGAGCTCTCCCGCGGCATGCGCCAGAAGCTGAGCTTCTGCTGCGCGTGGCTCCCCGAGCCCGCGGTGATCCTGCTCGACGAGCCGCTGAGCGGGCTCGACCCGCGCGGCATCCGCGCCGCGCGCGCCGCGATTCTCGAGGAGCGCGAGCGGGGGGCAGCCGTCGTGCTCTCGTCGCACCTGCTCGAGCTCGTGCAGTCGCTCGCCGACCGGATCCTCATCCTCGACGGCGGCCGGCGCGTCTTCGTCGGAACGCTGGAAGAGGCCCGCGCCGCGGTCGCCGCGGGCGAGGGCGACACGCTCGAGGACGTGTTCTTCGCCGCGACGGGCGAGGCGAGCGCGGAAGACGACGCCGCCTCCGGCGACCGCGACGCGTGAGCGGCTCCCCGGGCGCCCCGCTCCGCTACCTGTGGCGGGCCAAGCTGCGCGGTCGCGCGCGCGACCTCGCGCGCCGGGTACGGACGCCGCTCGGCGCGTTCACCGCCGTCCTCGGCCTCGCCCTCGTCGGCGGCTGGATCGGGTCGGTCGTGTGGCGCAGCGAGCTGCTCGAGCGCACCGGCGACGTGCCGAGCGTCCAGGTCGTGCGGCTGGGGCTCCTCGCCTACCTGGCGTTCATCGCGCTGACGAGCGTCGAGGTGCGCGGGCTCTACCTGCCGAAGCCAGAGATCGAGCGGCTCTTCGCTGCGCCCGTGTCGCGCGCGTCCATCGTCCGGTTCCGGCTCGGCTCGACGATGCTCGCGACGCTCCCGTTCGCGGTCCTGATGGGCGTGCTGCTCGGCCCGCGCTTCCACTCGACGGCGGTCGTCCTCGTCACGTTCGCGGTCTTCGTCGTGCAGTCGACCGTCTTCGGCCAGGCGGTCTCGCTGGGGGTCGCGCCGACGACCGGCCGGCTCGACGGGGTCCTCAAGCGGCTCCCCGCCGGGACGCCCCGCGTCGTCGGCGCCCTCGGCGTGATCTCGATCTTCCTCTGGGTGAGCATCGGGCCAGGCGTCGCGACCGAAGCCGAGGTCGACCTCCAGCGCGCGATCGACGAGCTCTACCAGCGCGAGCGCACGGTCGCGCCACCGGTCCCCGAGGTGCCGCTCCTCGACCGCATCGCGGGGGCCGCCCCGGTGCGGATCCTGACCGCGCCGCTGCACCCGTGGGCGTCGGCGCTCGTCGCACCGAGCCTCTCCGCGGCGCTTCCCTGGATCCTCCTCGCCGGCGCGATCCTCGCGCTCACCTTCGAGCTCGTCGTGCGCCTGCCCGTCGACTTCCGGGAGAGCGCGCTCCGCAGCTCCGAGAACGTCGAGCGCCGCCTCGCGCGGATGCGGCGCGGGCAGGGCGGCGCGTCTGCGCTCGGCACGTCGCGCCGCACGCGCGGGCTCAGCGTCCCGCGCGCCTTCGGACGCGGCCCGTTCGGCGCGCTCGTCTGGCTGCGCGTGACGTGGCTCGTGCGCCAGGCGCGCGGCGCGCTCCTCATGACCGCGCTCGTCGCGGTCGGCGGGTTCCTGTTCGGGACGGGCGTGCTCGACGAGCCCGGCGGCGAGACGGCGGCGCTCGCGGTCCTGGGCGTCGTCTACCTGACGAGCGGCCTGCGCGCCGACTTCCGCACCGACCTCGACCGGATGGAGTCCATCCGCGCGTGGCCCGTCGGTCCGCGGACCGTCTTCGTCGCGTCGGTGCTGCCCGGCGCGGTGCTCGCGAGCGTCGTCATCGCCGGCGTGCTCGTCGCGCGGTCGCTCGCGCTCGGGCACCCGCTCGGCGACCTGGGCCCGATCCTCCCCGCGCTCGTGCCCGCCGCGTACGCGTGGGTCGCGGTCGACAACGCGGTGTTCCTGCTGTTCCCCGTGCGCTTCGTACCGGGCCAGGGGAGCGCCGTGCAGAACGCCGGCCGCAGCTTCCTCCTCGTGCTGCTGCGCGCCACCCTGCTGGTCGCCTACCTCTTCGTCGCGGGCGGCGGCGCGGCGCTGCTCACGCGCGCCGTCGGGCCCTCGGTCGGCGCGGAGACCGCGCTCTGGCTCGGCGTCCTCTGGGCCGTCGTCGTCGGCGCCGCGGGCCTCGTGCTGCTGACCCTCTTGGGAGCGTGGGCGCTCCGTCGCTACGACGTCAGCCGGACGCCGCCGGGCCGCTGAGCTCCGCGCGCACCGCCGCGCCGAGGACGTCCGCCGTCGCGCGGTTCGCGTAGCCCGCGAACTCGACGTGGGTCTCGGCGTCGAGCAGGAAGTCGAGCGGCGCGCCGTCGAGGCCGGCCACCACGGCGCCGGCCTCTTCGGCGACGACGATCGCGCCCGCCACGTCGTACGGCTTCGCGGTCCGGGTCCCGAGGCCGTGCGCGCGCCCGAGCGAAACGCGCGCGTCGACGACGGCGTGGTAGGTCCCGAGCGCGAGCAGCGCGAGCTGCCCGCCGCTCGAGATGTACTGGTCGTCGAGCACCGACTCGGTGTCGATGTCGTGCTCGGCCTCGAGGCGCGTGAAGACGCGGGCCGCCAGCGCCTGGGCCGCCGCCCGGCAGCGCGGTTCGAACCCGAAGAACGGGAGGTAGCCGCCGTCGAGCCGAGCGTTTTGGGCGCCGATCCGGAGCGCGGACCACGGGGTGGGGGAGGCTTTCGTCCCGAGCCGCACCTCACGGAGTCGTGCGCCGCCCCCGCGCACCGCGGCGAGCTCGCGCGCGCGCGCGGCGCCGCGGCAGGGGAGTTCCGCCAGCGCTCCTACGGCGAGGTCCCCGAGCCGGGGAGCGCCCGGGCCCGGCGGCGCGGCCCCCGCGACCACCCAGGCGGGCCGCAGGTCGTGCATCAGGTGCCGGGTGCCGTCGATCGGGTCGAGGACGACCCGCGGCCCGCCGTGGTCGAAGCCGTCGAGCGGGCCGTCCGGGCCGGCGTGCCGCCAGCCGGCGTCCTCGGTGAGGAGCGACAGCGGGCCGCGCCGCGCGGACTCCTCGAACCACTTCTCCGCTGCGCGCTCCGCCACGACGTCGATCCCGAACGTCCGGTCGCCAGCGCCGGCGCCCACGACCGCGGAGAGCGCCTCCGTGGCTCCGCCCTCCGTCGCGGCGAGGACCGCGGCGCGGATCCGGGCGCAGACGTCGAGCAGCGGGGTCTCGAGCTCGGCGCCCGTCCCGCCCGCGGCGGGGCCGTCTCCTCGGGGCGCCCCGGGCCGGATGCTCATCCTTGCGCTCGTCTCCGTCCCGGGCTCATTTCCGAAGTCTATCGCAGCGTTCGGCCCGGTCACGCTTCGCGGCCGTCCGCCGTAGGAGGCGGTTGTCGGCGCCCACCGCCGTCCTACACTCCTCCCTCACACGCGCCCCCTCCCTCCATCCAACAGGCACGAACCATGACCGAAGTCCGCGACGTGATCATCGTCGGCTCGGGCCCCGCGGGCTACACCGCGGCCATCTACGCAGCCCGCGCCAACCTGAAGCCGCTCCTGTTCCAGGGCATGCAGCCCGGCGGCCAGCTCACGATCACGACCGACGTCGAGAACTTCCCGGGCTACCCCGACGGAGTGATGGGCCCGGAGATGATGGAGCAGTTCAAGGCGCAGGCCGAGCGCTTCGGGACCGAGATCAAGTTCGAGGAGATCAACCACTTCGACTTCTCGAGCCACCCGTTCACGCTCAAGTCCGACTTCGCCGAGTACAAGGCGAACGCGGTGATCCTCTCGACCGGCGCGTCGGCGCGCCTGCTCGGCCTGGAGAACGAGTCGAAGCTGATGGGCCACGGCGTCTCGGCGTGCGCGACCTGCGACGGCGCGTTCTTCCCGGACAAGGACGTCGTGGTCGTCGGCGGCGGCGACTCCGCGATGGAGGAAGCGAACTACCTCACGCGCTTCGCGTCGAAGGTGACCGTCGTCCACCGCCGCGAGGAGTTCCGCGCGTCGCAGATCATGCTCGACCGCGCCCGCGCGAACCCGAAGATCGAGTGGAAGCTCAACGCCAAGCCGATCGACATGCTCGCCGGCGACGACGGCAAGCTCCGCGCCGTTCTGCTCGAGGACACGCAGACGGGCGAGCGCGAGGAGTTCGGGTGCGACGGCCTCTTCGTTGCGATCGGGCACGTGCCGAATTCGTCGCACTTCCGCGATCAGCTCGATACGGACGACAACGGCTACGTGCTCGTCACGAAGGGCACCCACACGTCGGTCGAGGGCATCTTCGCCTGCGGCGACCTGATGGACCACGAGTACCGCCAGGCGATCACCGCCGCGGGCACGGGCTGCATGGCCGCGATCGACGCCGAGCGCTGGCTCGAGTCGAAGGGCTTCGACGAGCCCGCGACGCTCGACTCCGCCGACGTCGCGTCGTCGTGAAGCCCGTCGTCGGGCGCCACGCCGGGCGGCACGCCGTCGTGACCGGTGCGGGCACCGGCATCGGGCGCGCGATCGCGCTCCGGCTCGCGGCCGAGGGCGCGCACGTCGCGCTGCTCGGCCGCACCGGTTCCACGCTCGAGGAGACCGCCGCGGCCGGCGCCGACGCGCCGGGCGCGCTCGCCGCGTTCCCCTGCGACGTGCGCGACGCGGCCTCCACGTCGGCCGCGATCGCCGCAGCCGCCGAGCGCTTCGGCCCGGTCCACTGCGCCGTCGCAAACGCCGGCGTCGGGGGACCGAACGGCCCGGACGCCCAGGCGGAGGGGGAGCCCGACCGCTTCGACGACCTCGTCGCGACCAACCTCGGCGGGACCTACCACACGTTCCGCGGGGCGCTCGCCCACTTCGCCGAGGACGGCGGGCCGCGGCGCGATCTCGTCGCCGTCGCGTCGGTCCTCGCGCGGATCGGCGTCGCCGGCTACACGGGCTACTGCGCGTCGAAGACGGGCGTCACGGGCCTCGTCCGCGCGTTCGCGGCCGAGCTCGCCCCGCGCGGCGTGCAGGTCAATGCCGTCGCGCCGGGCTGGGTCGACACCGAGATGGCCTGGGAGGGTATCGACGGCTTCGCGGCGGCCCTCGGCACGACGCGCGAGGGAGCGCTCCAGGAGGCGATGAAGGCTGTCCCGCTGGGCCGCATGGGGGCGCCGGAGGAGGTCGCCGGGCTCATCGCCTGGCTGGTCTCCGACGACGCCGCCGGAGTGACCGGGCAGACGCTCGACGTCAACTGCGGTTCGTACATGTCCTGAGCGCGCCGGGGAGGGCGCCCGCGGGCGCCCTGCAGGGCGCGCCAGGCGTGCATTGACCCCCCTGCGCTTCCTATAGTCCGCGACATGCGTGTCGCCCTCGTCACCCGCGCCTTCCGGCCGCGGACCCCGTTCGATCCGTCGTCGCACGTTCGCTCGATCGCGCCGGCGCTGGCGCGCAGCGGGGTCTCGACCGAGGTCTTCTGCGCGACCCGTGGTTCCGGCCTCGCGCCGCTCTCGCAGCGTCGCATCGAGGTGCTCGACCACGTGAGCGGCGTGCCGTTCGGCGTGACCACTCTGGAGGTCGGGGGTCCGGAGGGCGGGCCCGACGCCGACGCGATCGCGGCGGCGTTCGGCGCGTACCTCGACCGCGAGCGCCCGGACGTCGTCCACGTCGAGCAGCTCGACGCGTTCGGACCCGGGCTCGTGCGCGAGGTCCGCGCGCGCGGCATCGCGTCGATCTACTGCGCGAGCGACACGTGGCCCGCGCACGACCGCACGACGCAGACGCTGCCCGATCTTTCGCCGTTCGAGCTCGGAGACGGTGAGGCCGAGGCGCGCTCGATCATGGCCACCGAGGAGCTCGGCGAGGTTCCTCCCTCCGGTCGCTTCGACGACGCCGCGCGCGACGCGCGACTGAAGGAACTGCTGCACGACCCGCTGACGGCGATGGACGACGTGCTGCGCCTGCGGAGCGCGCGTGAGCGCGTCGAGCACCAGCGCGCGACGAAGCGCGTGGCGCTCTCGGGCGTCGACCGGCGCTTCGCGACCTCGCGGCTGCTCTCCAAGGAGCTGTCGGCGGCGGTCGGGCGCGCGTTCACGTTCCGCGCGGCCGGCGTGGACACGAGCCTGTTCAACGCGCCGACCGTCCCGGCGGAGGCGTCCGGTCCGACGCGCTACGTCTTCCTCGGGACGACGGCGCCGACCGGCGGCGTCGACGTGCTGCTCGACGCGTTCGGCGAGGCCCGCGCGGCCGAGGGTGCGCCGCAGATGCAGCTCACGCTGCTGCTCGAGGCAGACGACCCGGCGCGCGACGCAGAGATCGCGGCGCGCGCGGATCTCCTCGGCGTCGACACGCGCTGGACCCGGGGCGCGGTCGATGTCGCCGGCGCGCTGGCCGACTGCGACGCGCTCGTGGCGCCCGCGCTGTGGGGCGAGACGCAGACGTCGCTCTGCCGCGTTGCGCTCGCCGCCGGGCGTCCCGTCGTCGCGTCGCGCACGCCCGGCGCGGTCGAGGCGCTCCCGTCCAGCTGCGCGCGCTTCGTGACGCCGGGCAGCGCGGAGGAGCTGGCGGCCGAACTCACGCGCCTCGCGGGCGACGGGACGGCTTTCGCCGACCTCGCGCGCGCGGCGGTCGACAGCTCGCGCTCGACCAAGTCGACGGACGACGAGGCCCGCGAGTGGCTCGACACGTACACGAAGGTCGTGGAGGAGACCCTCCCGCGCCGCGGCGTCGGCCGGCGCTCCAGCGAGATCGAGGTCCTGCCCGGCCTGCACGACGTCGCGAAGTCGTTCGCGACGCTCGAGCGCATGTCGATGACCGAGCTCTTCCAGCGCGCGCAGGACGGCGTCACGAAGCTCAAGAAGGCCTTCGGCCTGGGCGACTCGACGGAGGACCTGCTCCTGCGCGTGATCGCGCGGGGAGGCGACGCGCGCGACCGCGCGGGCCAGCTCGCCGGGCTGCGCCAGGAGCTCACCGAGTCGCTCGAGAACCTCGAGCTGACGCGGGCGGCGATGCACCGCGAGGAGGCCGAGCGCCAGGGCCGCGTGGCCGACCTGCACGGCCTTCTCGGCCAGTACGAACGCGAGGTCCAGAGCCGCGGCGAAGAGACCGCGCGGGCCGTCAAGGAGCTGCGCGACCACGTCTCGCGGACCGAGGGTCTCGAGGGGCAGGTCGAAGAGCTCGAGGAGACGGCGCGCGCGCTCGACGAGAAGCGCCGGACCGCGGCGGAGGAGCTCGATGCCGCGACGGGCCGCTTCGAGACGCTCGCCAAGGAGGCGGAGCGCACGCGCGACGCGCTGGCGAAGGCCGAGGACGAGCGCGCCACGTTCGAGACCACGCTGTCCGAGCGCGACGCGCTCGTGCGCGCGCTGCGCGACCGACTCGGAGCCGAGCTCGCCGAAGCGGACGACGACGGCGCGGCGGCCCCGGGGCTCGCTGCGCTCGAGCGCGATCTCGAGGGCATCGAGGCGTTCTGCGTCGCCCTCGAGCAGGACGCGCGCACGCTCCGCACCCACGACGAGTGGATGCGCGAGGAGACCGGCCGGATCTTCCAGGCGCTCGGCGCCGCGGCCCCGGACGGCGCGGGCGGTGGAAGCGACGAAGGCGGCGAACGCGCCGCGTTCGAGCGCGGGATCGCCTCGCTCGAGGCGCTGCGCGGAGAGCTCGACTGGCGCCGGACCGAGATGGAGGCCGCGCGTGCCGCGGGCTCGCGTCTGCGCACGAAGGTGCTCGCGGGGCCGCTCGTCGCCCGCGTGAAGGACTGGGACCGGGCCGCGTCCCGCTTCAGCAGCGTGCCGGACGACCGCCGCGCGGCGGAAGCGAGGGAGGGCGATGGAGCGGCCGCGGCAGGGGCCGCCGACCGCGTCGCCGCGCCGGACACCGGCTCGGTGGCCGTTGCCGAGGGGCCGCCCGAGCCCGACGCCGCGCTTCCGTCGCAGGACGGGGGCGAGCCCGCTGCGGGCGCATCGACGGAGGCCGCGACCGGCTCCGCCGAGGCCGCACCCGGCGATTCGACCGACCGCTGACCCGACGCCCCCCGCGCCCCGTTTCCCCCCCGTCATGACCGACCCCCACGCATCGACGGTCTCGATCGTCCTTCCGACGCTCGGCGACGCCCAGCGGCTGCGCGTCTCGCTGCCCGGCGCCCTGGCGGCGATCGAGTCGCGCGGCTTCGACCCCGACGAGATCCTGGTCGTCGACGACTCCGGTGCCGAGCGCGCCGCGACCGTCGTGCCCGAGATCCTGGCGGAGATCGACTCGCCGCGCTCGAACTCCGTCCACGTCCTCACGACCTCGGTCAACTCGGGGTTCGCGGCTTCGGTGCTCCTCGGGGCGCAGAAGGCGCGCGGGTCGCTGCTCTTCGTCCTGCAGGACGACGTCGAGCTGGGCGCGGGGGCGCTCGGTTCGCTCGCTTCGGCGATGAAGCGCGACGACGTTTTCGCCGCCGGCCCGCGCATCGAGCTCGCCGCCCAGGTGCGGCCCTTCGCGTCGACGGCGGAGCCCGAGGCCGGCGCCGGGCGCGACGCGGATCAATACGCGGCCCCCGAGGTCCGCATCGTCGACGACCGGCTCGAGGTCCGCGAGCTCGCGGCCGACGTTCCCAAGGGCGACGTCGACCCCGTGCCGGTGACCTTCGTCCCGGCGACCGCCGTGATGCTGCGCCGCAAGAGCTTCGTCGAGCAGGGCGGCTTCGACTCCCTCCTCGCACCGTTCTCGTGGGAGGACGTGGACCTCGGCCTGAGCGCGCGCCGGCGCGGCGAGCGCGTCGTCCGCGTGCCGAGCGCGGCGGTGCTGCACCACGCGCACCTGCCGTCCATCTGGGACCACGTCCCGGACGGCCTCGCGCGCGCCGTGACCGAGCGCAACCGCCTGCTCACGCGCTGGAAGCACCTTGCGACGCGTGCCGAAGCGACCGAGCACCTGGTGAGCCTCTGGCGCGGCGTGCTGGAGGCCGGCCTCGCGGGCGACCGCGAGACGCTCGCGAGCGTCTGCCTCGCGTTCGAGCGACTCAACGAGGTCACGGCGTCCCGCGCGAACATGCAGGGCGCGTCGCGCGAGCTGAGCGAGGTGCTGGGGCAGTAGCGATACCGAGCGATACCGAGCCCGGTGTGATTCGTCACACCGGGCTCGGTATCGCGGTATCCGGTATCGCTACCCGCCGACGGTCAGCAGGAACTCCGCGTTGACGCCCGTCTTGCGCATCTTCGTGATGAGCATCTCCATCGCCTCGACGGGGTCGAGCTCGTTCAGCACGCGGCGCAGCACGTAGACGCGCTCGATCTCCTCGTGGGTGAAGAGGAGCTCCTCCTTCCGCGTGCCCGAGCGGTTGATGTCGATCGCGGGGAAGATGCGGCGGTCGGAGAGGCGCCGGTCCAGCACGATCTCCATGTTGCCGGTGCCCTTGAACTCCTCGAAGATGACCTCGTCCATCTTCGATCCGGTCTCGATCAGCGCGGTGCCGAGGACGGTCAGCGAGCCGCCGTGCTCGATGTTGCGGGCCGCGCCGAAGAAGCGCTTGGGGAAGGTCAGCGCCGTCGCCTCCAGGCCGCCGGAGAGGAGCTTTCCGTTGCTCGGCGCCTCGATGTTCGCAGCGCGCGCGAGGCGGGTGATGGAGTCCAGGAGCACGACGACGTCCTCACCCGCCTCGACGAGGTGCTTGGACTTCTCCATCACCATCTCGGCGACCTGGATGTGACGCGCGGCAGGCTCGTCGAAGGTGCTCGAGACGACCTCGACGTTCTCGCCCTGGATCGAGCGCGAGAAGTCGGTGACCTCCTCGGGGCGCTCGTCGACGAGCAGGATGATGAGCTTCGCGTCCGGCTTCGAGTGCACGATCGACTTCGCGAGCATGTGCAGCAGAACCGTCTTGCCGGTGCGCGGCGGCGCCACGATCAGCCCGCGCTGTCCGAGCCCGATGGGGGTGATCAGGTCGACGATGCGCATCTCGAGGGGGTTCTCCTCGGTGCCCTCGAGCAGGATCCGGTCCTCCGGATAGATCGGCACCAGCTCCTTGAAGGGGGCGCGTCCGCGCGCCTCGTCCGGATCTCCGCCGTCGATCGTTTCGATCGCGTGGATCGAGAAGTACTTGTCGCCCTCCTGCGCCGGACGGACCGGACCGCGCACGACCATGCCGCGCTCGAGGCCGTACTCCTCGACGAGCGAGGCGGGCACGTAGACGTCGTCCGCCGCCGGGGTGTAGTCGTTCGCGAGGACGCGGAGCCAGTGGTGGCCACCGGTCTGGGTGTCGAGGATGCCCTCCGCGATGACGCCCTCGCGGCGCGCCATCCAGCCGGTGCCGAGCTCCCACAGCGCGTCGCGGCGGTTGCGGCCGACGAAGTCGTCGAAGCCCTCCTCCTCGGCCAGCTCGTGCAGCTCGTGGAGGTTGAGCGCCTGCGTGTCCGCGAACTCGTGGGTGGGGAGCTTCTTCTTGCGCGTCTTGGGCTGCGCCTCGAAGAGCTCCTCGACCTCGTCCTCCGACAGGTCGCGCGGGACGGCGTCGAAGTCGATGAAGACGCCCGTGCCCTTCTGCACGCTCTGCTTCTGCTTCACGAACTGCTTCTTCTGCTTGAAGGTGCGGTTCTTCTTCGACTGCTGCTGCTGTGCCATGGATGGGGGGGCGTCGTGGGATCCGAGTCCGGCGCCGAACGGAGCGCACCGGGATCGCGGCGCTTCGTTCGGTCCGTTTTCGGTCGTGGGGGCCCGTTCGTGTCAGGTCGAGTGGTGTCGGGCCGAGTTGTGTCGGGCCGACCCGTGTCCGGCCGGGGCCGGTCGCTGGTCGGTCGCTCAGGCGTCGCCCAGGGTCACGCGTACGATCTGCACGCGCGCTGCGAGCGCGTCGTCGGTGGATCCGTCCGCCGTCCGCTCGCCCGGGTCGGGGTTGTCGATCACGACGTCCGCGCGCTGGCGCTTGGTCGCGAGGGGCATCTGCGCAGCTTCGCGCCGCGCGACTTCGCCCGGCTCCCAGCCGCGGTTCCGCGTCGCCCGCCGCTCCCGCTGTTCGAGGGGGGCGTCGACGAAGACCACGAGGTCGATCCGGTCCAGGAGACCGTGCTCCTCGGCGTTCTCCAGGAGGAGGGGGACGTCGAGGACGACCCGGGGCGCGCCGTCTCGGACAGCGTTTTCCAGGCCGGCGCGGAGTCTCTCACGAACCCTGGCGTGGATCCAGCCCTCGAGGGCCTTCCTCGCCCCCGGATCGTCGAAGACGACGCGGGCGAGGGCGGTCCGGTCCGGGGCGGCGTCTGCGCCGATGACGCCGTCGCCGAAGCGCTCGCGGACCCGGGCGATGACTTCGGGTTCCCGGAGCGCCTCGTGGGCCAAGTCGTCGGCCGCCAGGACGACGCCGCCGGGGCCGGCCAGCGCGGCCGCCACCGTCGACTTGCCCGACGCGATGCCGCCCACGACGGCGTAGACCCAGGTCCGCTCCTGGGCCTCGCCACCGGGGTTGGCCGGCCCCGGAGCGGGCTCCCCCGGCCCTCCGCCGGACCCGGCCCCGGGCCCTGGGTTCGGCTCCCGGTCCGCGGCCGACCGCCCGCTGGCCCCCTCGACGCGCTCGCTGCTCACCCCGGAACTTTGGGTTACCTCGCCCCGGCCGCGCAATACCGAGCGCTCGAGTCCCCCGTGGATCGCGGCCCGTCCTTGTCCGCCGACGGCGACTCGGTTATCAAATCCCGCCCCGCGAGCGTCCCCCAGGCGCCCGCAGGCGCCAGGACCGGCGCCAGATCGTCCCGCGGCAGCCCCCCCGGCCTGGCGCGGCCCCCTCTGGACCGGCCCACGCACCCCGTACACCGCACCGGCCTCGGCCGGGCGCACCTCCCCCCACTCGGCCCCGACGGCCGGCCCCCCCGGGTCCCGCCCGAGCGCGCGCCCCAATCGCTCCCAGCACGCACGATGCGAACGAACCTCCTTCTTTCGACGTCCTCCCGCCGCGGCGCGGCGCGCCTCAGCGCCATCTGGGTCATCGCGGCCGTCGTCTTTGCGCTGCTCATGGCCGTGCTCGCCTTCACGTCGCAGGACGCGGCGTCCAAGAAGGACGCGGAGGTGACGACGGCGCAGGCGAACGAGTCCGCCGCGAAGGACGCGCTCGACGAGCGCATTCGCGCGCAGCGCCCGGTCTCCTCGCTCCTCGGCTTCACGCCGGACGCTCTGACCACGATCTCCGACGCCGAGGCCGCGAAGAAGGTGCTCGACGACGCGAAGGCGGCGTTCCCGGACATGGAGGGCGTCGAGACCTTCGAGGCCGCGATGCCGCGCATGGTGACGGCGTACCGCGCCAAGCTCGACGCGCTCGGCCAGAAGGACACGCGCATCTCCGAGGTCCAGAGCCAGTACGAGGCCGAGCGCACGAGCCGCTCGTCGGCCGTGTCCGAGAAGGACTCGACGATCGACGACCTGCAGAGCCAGCTCTCCGACATCACCTCGCAGAAGGACAGCGAGATCGCGCGCCTCGAGGCCGCGAACGAGCAGCTCTCCTCGCAGGTGCGCAACCTGACCGAGCAGGTCACCGCGGCCCGCGACGAGCAGCGCGTCGCCGAGCGCACTGCGGACCGCTCCGCGAAGACGCTCGCCACCGAGCGCCTCAAGTTCAACATCGAGCGCAAGGACGTAATCGCCCGCGCGGAGAAGCCCGACGGTGAGATCACCGCGGTCGACAGCGGCATCGAGCTCGCCTACATCAACCTCAACGCGAGCGACCGCCTCACCGAAGGCGCCCGCTTCCGCGTCGTCAGCGCTGCCCTCGGCGCCGACGCGTCGAAGACGAAGGGCCTCGTCGAGGTCACCAACGTCGGACCGGTGGTCTCCGAGGTCCGCGTCCTCGACGTGACCGACCCGCTGGGCCAGCCGCTTGTCTCGGGCGACAAGCTCTACAACCCGCTCTTCGAGCCGAAGGCGCAGCGTGACGCGGTGCTCGTCGGCACGTTCTCGGGCATCTACAACGAGGAAGAGCTCCGCGTGCTCCTCAACGAGATCGGGATCAACGTCCAGGACGAGATCACGAACACGACCAACTTCCTCATCACGGGCGGCCCGGTCTTCGTGGACGAGGACGGCGAGGCGCTCGAGGAGCCGCGCAAGGTCGAGGACCTGACCGAGTTCGCCGAGGCCCAGGACAAGGGCGTCGTCGTCGTGCCGATGCGCGACGTGCAGCAGTATTTCCGGCGTTGAACCGGGGACCGGTCAACGCGTCGGACTTCCGGCGCTGACCGCGAAACCGAGCCCGGTGATTCGTCACCCGGTGTGATTCGTCACACAACGTTCTGCGGGCGGCAGCAACCCTGAAGGTTGCTGCCGCCCGCAGAACGTTGTGTGACGAATCACATCGGGCTCGGTATCGCCGCGGCGCGTCGGCTGCGAGAATGCGCGCGTGGCGGAGCACGACGAAGACGAGATCGAGCGCTCTCGGATGACGCTCGGCGAGCACCTGAACGAGCTTCGGGTGCGCCTGTTCCGGGCCACGGTCGTGATCGTGCTGGTGTTCAGCGCGCTGTACACGTACCGCGAGCCCCTGAAGACCTACCTCCATGCCCAACCGCAGGTGGTCTTCGAAGAGCTGCGCGAGTCCGTTCTCAAGCCGCGACTCGTGAAGCGCATCGAAGCGGGAGAGCTCGTCGCGGCCGAGCAATTCGTAGGGGGTAACTACCAGTTGCTCGACGACGGATCCGTGGTGGGGGAGCTCAAGGACGAGAGGCGCTACATCCAGGGCTTCATGGCGGGTGGCTCCGACGGCGCGATGTTCTACGCGCTCAAGGTCTGCTTCTGGATCGCGCTCGTGATCAGCGCGCCCGTGGTGCTCTGGGAGCTCTGGGGCTTCATCGCTGCGGGGCTCTACAAGCACGAGCGGAAGGCTGTCTACAAGCTCCTGCCGCCCTCCATCGTGCTGTTCTACCTCGGGCTCTATTTCGGGTTCCGGACGATGGTCCCGAACGCGATCTACTTCCTGCAGGTGGACGGCCTGGGTCTCGAGTCTCCGCCGGTCCAGCGCTTCCTGCAGCTCGATCACTACTGGGCGTTCCTGCGCGGCTTGTGCATCGCGCTCGGCGTGGTGTTTCAGATCCCCGTGATCCAGCTCGTCCTCTCGAAAGCCGGCCTCGTCCAGCCCGCCACCTACGCGAAGTACCGAGGTCACATGGCGATCGCGCTCCTCCTCTTCGCCGGCATCATCACCCCTCCCGACGTCATCACGCAGGTCCTGCTCGCTGGTCCGGCGATCGTCCTGTGGGAGATCGGCTACTGGATCTCGCGGGCCGCCGTCGCGAAGGACGAGGGGCCTGACTCAACCGACGTCGCACCCGCATGACCGACCCCGACCCGCGCACGGTCGGCATCGTCGCCGTGGGCGACGAGCTGCTCGCCGGCGCTCACCCCGACCTGAACTCGCCGTGGATCGCGGCGCGCGTGCAGGAGCTCGGGTACCGCACCCGGCGCGTGTTCGTCGTCGGGGACGACGAGGACGACATCGCCGCGGCCGTGACGCGTGCCGCCAAGGATGCGTCGCTCGTGTTCGTCAGCGGCGGGCTCGGGCCGACCCTTGACGACGTTACGCGGCACGGCGTGGCGCGCTCGGTCGAGGCCGAGCTCGAGGTCGACGACGCGGCGTGGGAGGAGATCCAGGCCTTCTTCGCGCGCGCCGGGCGCGAGACCAAGCCCTCGAACCGTCGCCAGGCGCTGCGCCCGGTCGGCGCCAACGTCGTGCCGAACGCGTTCGGGACGGCCCCCGGCTTCCGCGCACAGCACCCGACGGGCGCGACCGTGTTCGTCTTGCCGGGTCCGCCCCGCGAGATGCAGGGCGTCTTCGCCGCCGAGGTCGAGCCGTGGCTCGCGGCCCGACCGGTCGATGGCCGCGTGCGCGTCAAGGCGATCGCCACCTTCGCCGACCTCTCCGAGAGCCAGTTCGCCGACGCCGTCGGCGCGTGGATGGAGCGCGACGCGAATCCGCTCGTCGGCGTGACGGTCAAGGACGGCGTGCTGACGGCTCGCGCCGTCGGCAGCGCCGCGACCGAGCCCGAGGCGCGCGCGCTCGCCGAAGCGCGCGTCGCCGACGTCGCGGCGCTCTTCCCGGACCACCACGTCGGCGGCGACATCGGCCGCGGCCTCGGCCGCTTCGTGGGGGAGGAGCTCGTCCGCCTCGGCGTGACGTTCACCCTCGCCGAGTCGTGCACGGGCGGCCTCGTCGCCGCGACCGTCCTCGACGCGCCCGGGCTGAGCGCGGTGCTGCGGAACACCTGGGTCACGTACGCGAACGAGGCGAAGGTCGAACTCCTCGGGGTGCCCTCAGGGGTGATCGAACGGCACGGCGCGGTCTCCGCCGAGTGCGCGGGGGCGATGGCGGCCGGCGCGCTCGAGCGCTCCGGTGCCCGCGTCGCCGTGAGCGTCAGCGGCGTGGCGGGCCCGGACGGCGGGACCGAGACCAAGCCGGTGGGGCTCGTCTGGTTCGGGGTCGCGCGCCAGGGGCCCGGCGGAACCGTCGTGCGGACCTACGAGCGCCGCTGGCCGCCGGCGGGCCGCGGCCGGATCCGGCACTGGGCGAAGAACCGCGCGCTGCTGCTCCTGCTGGAGGAGGCGCGCGCGGCGGCCGAGGAGCCATTGGCCAACCACCCCTCGGCGTGACGCTCGCGCCCGGGGGCCGCCCGCTCCGGGCCCTCGCCGCCCACCCGCCGAACCGACCGAAATCCGGGTCTCCGGGCCTTCCTCGGCCCCGGGCGGAGAGGCTATGCTCCCGCCCGCCAAACGGGCCCCCTCGCGGAGGCCCGCGGACCGCGTTACCCCGTGGTGTAATTGGCAACACATCTGGTTTTGGTCCAGACGTTCCAGGTTCGAGTCCTGGCGGGGTAACCACCTCCTGCGCGCCGCTGCGAGTCCTTCGCGGCGGCGCGCGGTGCGTTCCGGGGCCCGCGGTGCGTTCCGGGGGCTCTGCGCGCGCTCCCTCCGGCGCCCCGAGCGCCCCCCCGAACGGAACGGGCGCCCAGGGATCGTGGACGATCGGGAATATCCGCTGAGGCCGTCCGTAGCAGGAAGAACTCCACCAAGCCTCCCGCACTGCCATGCCGAACCCGATCATCCGCGCCATCCTGATCGCCATCCTCATCCTCACGGGGGGGACGAGCGCTGCTGCCCAGCAGCTGGTGCAGGTGCGGTTCGAGGGGGCGCTGGACACCGCGCACCTGGTCGAGGTCGAGGTCGCGTGGCAGGACCCCGCCCTCGAAGACCCGGTCGAGGCCGTCCTCCACCTGCACCTGGCCTCCGGGACGAGCGCTCCCGAGCTCGCCGAGCTCGTCTCCCACAGGCTCCAGCGCGCGGGCGCCGGGGTCACCGTGACGGCCCCCCGTGAGGCGCCCGCCGCCTCCCTCTGGATCGACGGTGCCACTGCCGTCCGGCTCCGCCTCGGTGCGGGCCTAGGGGCCGAGATCGCCTGCACCGAGGGGCCGCCCAGCTCGGTGCGGATCGAGCCGCCGACCGCCCTCGACCGCGGGCCTGCGGTCGTCATGGTCACGGCCAGCGCCGCCATCCGGCGCAACGATCAGCCTCCGCTCCGCAGGCACGCCCAGCTCGGCGTCGAGCTGTCCGGCGACTCCAACTCCGCGGAGGCCACCACTGCGCTCTTCGAGGCCGCGAAGAAGACCTGGATGACCGAGCGGCGCGGCGGCAGCGCGTGGCGCCCGATCCGGCTCCTGGACGGGAGCCGCATCACTGGGCTCTCCGTCCGCCTCGACTCGAACGCCGACTGGCGCGTCGAGATCGGCTGTTGATAACGAGCCCGGCTCGGTACCGCTACGGTATCGCTAGAGCTGGACGTTCTGGTCGCTGAAGACCAGGACCTCGCAGCTCTCCACCCGGTCGTTCCCGAGGCCTGGCACGACGTCGTGCCGCACGTTCACCGAGCCGTCTCCGTTGAAGAGGATCGTGAACTCGGCCCGCGGGGCGTCGAACACGGCGGCGTCGAGGCCCTCCTCCCCGTCGATGAAGTCGTCGCCGCCGCGGCCCTTCAGGTTGTTGTTCCCGAAGTTGCCGACGAGCAGGTCGTCCTCGCTCGTGCCGAAGAGCTCCGACTGGTTGTTCCCGGTCAGCTGCACGGCGGCGAGGTACTGCGCGCGGTTCGAGTAGGGCCGCGCCGGGTTGGGGAGCATGTCGAACGTGCCCGAGAACCCGGGCTCGACGGCCGCGGCGAACTGATGACGCGCGGGGAAGAAGTCCTCGAGCAGCGCGACGGTCGACGCGTCGCTCGCGACCATCGACGGGCGGCTGCCGAACGCGTAGAGGCCGTTCTGCGCGCTGCCGTCGCCGCTCGGGTCGTGCGCCCACACCCCGGAGTGCGCGTCCATCACGATCGCGAGGTAGCGCTCGTCGAGGGTCCGGTAGGGCTCGGGGCCCATCGGCTGGAAGGTCTGGTCGTCGACCGCGTTCTCCCGCGCGGCGATGAGCTGCGCGGCCCATGCCGGGCGCTCGGTCACGAGGCCGTGCCGGAACACGAGCACCGCCGCCGCGCCGAAGGTCTCGTCGTTGGCCGGGCTCGGCGCGAGGTAGCCGGGGCTGCCCTCCACGATCACGCGGTCCCCGAAGAGCGGGACGTAGGCCGAGCCGAAGTCGGCGTCGAAGCGCTCGACCGCCGGGTCGCTCAGGTCGTACTGGCTCGGGTTCGAGAAGATCGCCAGCGTTCCGCACGTGCCGGCGATCGCGTCCGCGACGTCGGCCTTGGCGGCACCCGCGCTCGTCCCCGGCAGGTCGCGGAGCTGCATGCGCAGGATCTCGCGCGTGCGCCGGATCTTCGGATCGCTGACGCCAGCCTGCGCGAGCACGTGGACGCGGCGTCCGCCCGGAGCTTCGACCGCGGCGTAGCGGTCGAAGACGTCGGTGAGGATCGGGCTCACCACGGCGGGGTCCAGGTCGACGATGCTCGACGCGTTCGGGCCCAGGTCCAGCGCGTCGAGGGCGGGGCAGGAGGTCAGCGGCCCGACGCCGCCGCCGTTCCCGCCGCCTCCGCCGCCGCCCGCCCCAGGGCCGCCCTGGCCCGTCGAGCCCGACCCGCTGTTCTCGACGCAGGAGGCGAGGACGCACGCCGCGAGGGCGAGGGGGAGGATGCGGTCGAGCTTCATGGGCGGGTCGCGCGGGGCGCGGGGTCGGCGGGGGCGAGGCCCCGATCGCCCGGCGCGGAGCGCGCTCGGACGTGCCGGACAGCGTAGCCCGGGGGTGCGGTCCCGAGCGCCGGAGCGCCGGCGGGCGGTGCGGCCGCGTTCAGGAGCGAGACACCGCGCGTGGGCGGGTCTCGAAGTGGTGACCTCCCGCGGAGGGCGCTCGCTCCTCCGCGCCGGCCGCCGGAGCCATGCCGCCGCGCCCTGACCCGGTCCGTCCTCCGTCCAGGGCCCATGGGCCCCGTCAGCGCCGGATGCGCCGGTTCACGAACTCGGGGGCGCCGTAGCGCTCGCCCAGGCGCTCCGCCTCGGTGAGGCGTTCCTCGCTCACCGCGCCGGGGACGAGCGCGACACCGTGCACTTCCGCGAAGGCGCGCACGAGCTCGTCCCCGAGCGCCTCCAGGTCGGGCCGCGCGCCGTCCGTCTCCGCGAGCGTCGCCACCCCGGGCTCGAGCGGCGACGGGCCGACCTTGATCGAACCGTGGTGGAGGATGCGCCCGCGCGTCCGGCGCTGCGCCGTGCCGACGCCCTTCGCGAACCCGCCGCCGGCCGGACCCCATCCGACGTCGAGCGGAGTCGACTCGTGGAAGCACATGCCGGTGCCCTTTTGATCCGACCGGCACGCCTCGTCCCCGCGCTCGCGCGCGCCGTCGGCGCCGAGCCGCTGGAGCGCGAGCGCCACGGCGCGGTGCGTGCGCCCGTAGGACTCGGGCACCGAGCCGGCGTACGCGGGGTCCTCCGCGCCGAGCGTCACCGAGAACGTCAGCTCGGCCGCGTGGTGGTGGATCGCGCCGCCGCCCGTGATGCGGCGCACGACGTTCGGGTGGGCGGAGGCGGCGGGGACCTCCTCGGACGGCTGGAAGTAGCCGAGCGACAGCGCGTCCGGCGCCCAGGTATAGAGCCGCAGGGTGGGGGGCTCGTCCGCCGCGAGGAGCAGCGCTTCGTCGAGTCCCATCGCGAACGCGGCGGGAACGTCGGGGGTGCGGAGGAGTCGCCAGGTGGGGGCCGTCATGGGGGGCTCCGGCGCGGAGCGGGCCGCCACGCTAACCTCGTGCGCACCATGCTGCACTCCACCCTCCTCCTCCTCGCGCTCTCCGCTCCTGTCCAGGAGCAGACGATGACGCCCGAGCTGCTCTGGGAGCTCGACCGCGTCGGCTCCACCGCCGTCTCCTCCGACGGCGTCCTCGCCGCGTACGCAGTACGCGACTACGACCTGAGCCAGAACTCCGGCCGCTCGACGGTCCACGTCGTCGACATCGCCACCGGCGAGTCGCGCGTGCTGCTCGACGGGTGGAAGAGCGCGGGCGCGCTGCAGTTCGCGCCGACGCCGTTCGGCGAGCGCCTGATGCTGGCGGGCCGGCCCGACGTCGAGGGCGCGCGCACCCAGCTCTACGCCGTCAACGTCGAGGACGGTGGCGTGCGCCAGGTCACCGACCTCGAGGACGGCGTCGCGAACGTCAAGGTCGCGCCGGATGGCAAGCACGTCGCGTACACCATCGACGTCAAACTCGATGCGGAGGTCACCGAGGTCTACGAGGACCTGCCCGAGGCCGACGCGCGGATCATCGACGCGCTGATGTACCGCCACTGGGACGCGTGGCACGACTACGCGTACACGCACCTCGCCGTGGCGCCGATCGACGAGTCCGGTGCGGCCGGCGACCACGTCGACCTGATGGAGGGCATGCGCGTCGACTGCCCGGTGCCGCCGTTCGGGGGCTCGGAGCAGTACACCTGGTCGCCCGACGGCGCCTCGCTCGCCTTCACGATGAAGGACGTCGAGGAATGGGCGCAGTCGACGAACAGCGACGTGTACGTCGTCTCGCTGGACGCGCCGACCAAGCACCGCAACGTCTCCGAGGGGCGCCCGGGCTACGACAACGATCCTGCGTTCTCGCCCGACGGGACGAAGCTGGCGTGGCACTCAATGGAGCGCGCGGGCTTCGAGTCGGACCGCAACCGCATCCTCGTGCTCGACCTCGCGTCGGACGAGGTGAGCGAGCCGACGGCCGGCCTCGACCAGACGGTGCACGGCGCCACGTGGACGGAGGGCGGCGACGCCTTCGTCTTCGCGTCGGAGTGGCGGGGGACCAACCAGCTCTTCCGCCTTCCGCTCGCGGGCGGCGCGCCGGCGCAGCTCACCGAGGGCCAGATGAACTTCGGGCTCGTGTCGCTCCTGCCCGGCGGCCGCGCCGCGCTCGTGTCCGCGATGGACATGAAGCGCCCGCGCGAGCTGCACGTGCTCGACCTCGGCTCGAAGGGCCTGCGCGCGCTCACCGACGTGAACGCCGAGCACTACGCGGACCTCGCGCTGCCGACAGTCGAGGAGCGCTGGGTCGAGGCGACCGACGGCAAGAGCATCCACTGCTGGGTCATCAAGCCGCCGGGCTTCGACCCTGAGAAGAAGTACCCGCTCATCACCTACTGTCAGGGCGGCCCGCAGGGTCAGATCGGCCAGTGGTTCAGCTTCCGCTGGAACTTCCACCTGATGGCGGCCCAGGGCTACGTGATCGTCGCGCCGAACCGGCGCGGCCTGCCCGGCTTCGGGCGCGCGTGGAACGACCAGATCTCGGGCGACTGGGGCGGTCAGGCGATGCAGGACATCCTGAGCGCGACGGACTCGATGCTGGCCGAACCCTGGGTCGACAACGAGCGCACGGCCGCGGTCGGCGCGAGCTTCGGCGGCTACACCGTGTACTGGCTGATGGGGAACGCCGAGGACCGCTTCGACGCGATGATCGCGCACTGCGGCGTCTTCAACCTCGAGTCGATGTACGGCTCGACCGAGGAGCTCTTCTTCGTGAACCACGACCTCGGCGGTCCCTACTGGACCTCGCAGTCGCTCCAGGAGAAGTACGACCGCTTCTCGCCGCACCGCTTCGTCGGCCAGTGGAAGACGCCACTGCTCGTGGTGCACGGCCAGCGCGACTTCCGCGTGCCGGTGACCCAGGGCATCGAGGCCTTCCAGGCGGCCCAGATCCAGGGCGTGCCCTCGCGCTTCCTCTACTTCCCCGACGAGGGCCACTGGGTGCTGTCGCCGCAGAACGGCGTGGTGTGGCACCGCGTGTTCTTCGGGTGGCTGAAGGAGCACTGCATGGGGGGGTGAGGTTCGGGCTGCAGGTCCGGGCGCTCCCGAGGGCGGCGTGCCGGGCGGCCCGCACTGTCTCTCGATAGGACGGGGCGCGACCCCCGATCGGCGCGCGGCGGTCCCCAGGGGCCGCCGCGCGGCGTTTGTCGACGCCTGCCCAGCGGCTGCACTATCCTCGGGTTAGGGACGCTGGGTCCGGGCGCGCCCGGTCCTGCGTCTGCGCGCGGCGTACTCGGCTCCTCGGGCCCGCCCGCGCCCCTGCCCGGTCAGCGACTCCCCCCGCACACCGCCCCTTCCCCCTGCCCATGCGCACACTCGCCGCCCTCGCGCTCTTCGCATTCGCCGCCCCGAACGTCGCCTCCGCCCAGCTCATGGAGGCCGTGCTGCTGGGCAACGCAGGCGGCCGGCCGACCGGGATCCTGGCGGCCCCCGGTGTCCCCGATCAGATGTACGTGGCCGAGAAGACCGGCCGCGTCTTCGTGTTCCGGAACGGCAGCATAGTCAGCACCCCTTGCCTCGACATCCGCGGGCTCGTGGACGGCGAGGGCGAGAACGGACTGCTCGGGATGGCGTTCGACCCGGACTTCGAGACGAACCGGACCTTCTACCTCTCGTACACGCTCGAGGGCACGGCCTTCGGCGACTCGGTCGTGTCGCGCTGGCAGATGCTGCCGGGCACCGACGACTTCGCCGATCCGAACTCGGAGGAGATCCTCTTCGGTCCGTATCCGCAGACCAGCTTCGGGCACAAGGCGGGCGACCTCGCCATCGGCCTCGACGGAATGCTCTACGTGGGGCTCGGGGACGGGGACGCGGGCTCGTCGACCATGAGCGGCGCCGCCCAGGACCTGTCGGACCCGCGCGGCTCCGTCCTCCGGATCGATCCGTCGATCCCCGCTCCGTACGTGCCCGCCGACAACCCGTACGTCGGAACGCCGGGCGCGGACCCCTACATCTGGGCGCCGGGCTTCCGCAACCCGTACCGCATCGACGTCGATCCTCTGACCGGCGATCTCTACGTCGGCGACGTCGGCGGCGGTCGCTGGGAGGAGGTCACGCGCCTGCCCGCGGGGCAGGGCGCGATCAACGCGGGCTGGCCGTGCACCGAAGGGCCGCAGTGCGTGACCCATCCATCGTGCTCGTGCGCGTCGCCGACGCTCACCGGGCCACTCGTGGCGAAGTCGCACAACGCTCCGGATCAGTTCTGCGCGATGATCGGCGGCGTCGTCTACCGAGGCGACGACATACCGGGCCTCTATGGGCAGTACATCTACAGCGACTTCTGCTCGGCGGGCGTCCACGGGATCATCGACCCGGCAGGCGCGGCGATCCCGGTCGACTACTCCGACGTGATCGTGAACCCCGGTACGGGCTTCCAGATCTCGACGCCGGGCGACATCGGGCGCGGGCCGGACGGCGAGATCTACATCGCCGAGCACTACAGCGCGCGCATCTGGAAGATCGTTCCGAAGGCAGGGGCCGAGGCGTACTGCGACTCGCTGCCGAACTCCAGCGGCGCCGTCGCGACGCTCGCGGTCACGGGCTCGACGAGCCTCGCCGACGCGAACATGAGCCTCGAGGTCACGGATCTCCCGCCGTCCAGCTTCGGGTTCTTCATCGTTTCGCCCGAGCGCGGCCTCGACCCGAACTTCTCGGGTTCCGACGGCGTCCTCTGCGTCGGAGCGCCGATCTTCCGGTGGAACGACGTCGTGTCGGACTCCGGCGCGGCCGGCACCGTCACGCGCACGACCGACTTCACGGACCTGCCCTTCGGTGTGTCCATCGCGGCGGGGGAGACCTGGAACTTCCAGTACTGGACCCGCGACCTCAACCCGATCCCGACGTCGAACACCTCGTCCGCCGTCGCGGTCACCTTCGCACCCTGACTTGGGCTGAACATGCCGCTCGCTCGAGAGAACCGCACCGCCTCGGCGCTTCGCTCCTTCTTCCTCCTCGGCCTGGCCGCGTTCGCGGCCGCGCCCTCCGCTTCGGCCCAGCTGATGGAGGCCGTGCGCGTCGGAGCCGCCGCCGGCCGCCCGACCGCGATCGAGTTCGCGCCGGGCGTCGACGACCAGGCCTACGTCGCCACCAAGCAGGGTCGCATCTGGGTCTTCCGGAACGGCACGTACCTCTCCACGCCGTTCCTCGCGATCCAGTCGATCGTGCAGGACGCGGGGGAGGGCGGCATGGTCGGCTTCACCTTCGACCCCGACTTCCAGAACAACGGCGCCTTCTACGTCGCGTACGGCCTCGAGGGGACGACGTTCGGTGACGTCGTCGTCGCGCGCTACACGACGCTCCCGGGCACGGACGACGTCGCGGACCCGAACTCGGAAGAGATCCTCTTCGGCCCGTCGCCGCAGTTCGCGGGGCAGCACAAGTCGGGCGACCTCGAGTTCGGACCGGACGGGATGCTGTACTTCGCGTACGGGGACAGCGACCCGGCGCGCATCGACCTGCCGAGCCAGGACCTGAGCGATCCGCGCGGCAAGATCCTGCGCTTCGACGTGAGCGCGGCGCCGTACATCCCCGCCGACAACCCGTACGTGGGGACGCCGGGCGCCAACCCGTACATCTGGGCGACCGGGTTCCGGAACCCCTGGCGCATCGACCTCGACCCGCTGACGGGCGACCTGTACGTCGCCGACGTGGGCACCAGTCGCTGGGAGGAGGTCACGCGCTTCCCCGCCGGCATCGGCGGCGGCAACGGCGGCTGGCCCTGCGTCGAGGGCGACGAATGCACGCCGGGCATCACGGGCTGCGTCTGCCCCTCGCCGGCGTACACCCCGCCGATCGCGCAGCGCGCGCACTCGGCGCCGGACAGCTTCTGCTCGATCACGGGCGGAGTGGTCTACCGCGGCAGCGCGATCCCCGGGCTCCAGGGGCAGTACCTGTACACGGACTTCTGCACGGGGACGATTCGCGGGATCCGGGGCCCGGACCTCGCGCTCGTCGACGTCGACCACACCGCGCAGCTGTCGCCCGGCGGGCAGCCCGTGCGCTTCGTCGCCGACATCGGACGCGACAACGACGGCGAGATCTGGTTCGTGCAGCACTACAGCGCCGAGGTGTGGCGCATCGTGCCGCGGTCGGGCTTCGAGTCGTACTGCCCGGCGAACGCGAACTCGACGGGCGCGGGCGCGGTGATCACGGCGAGCGGTTCGGCGAGCATCGGCGCCGCCAACCTGACGCTGCAGGTCACGGACCTGCCGCCCAACCAGTTCGGGCTCTTCATCACGTCCGAGGTGCGCGACGCGACGCCGTTCGTCGGCGGGAACCAGGGCATCCTGTGCCTCGGCGCGCCCGTGCTGCGCTGGAACAGCCCGATCTTCGACTCGGGCGCGGCCGGCATGGTGTCGCGCACCACCGACTACACTGACCTGCCGTTCGGCATGACCGTGCAGCCCGGCGACACGTGGAACTTCCAGTACTGGACCCGGGACCAGAACCCCGGCGTCACGTCGAACACGTCCTCCGCGGTGGGGGTCACGTTCGAGCCCTGAGACGTGCCGGCGCCCCCCGTGCGCCCGCCGAGGATCCGACCGGAGCCGCCCAGTCGCCGGGTGACCCTGAAGAACGCAGCCGGGGCCGTCCATTCACTGGAAGGCCCCGGCTGCGTTCGTGACCAGGGCGCAGGGTCTTGATGACCCGGGCACGGGGGCGGGCGAAGCCGTGTCGGCGTCGCCCGTCGCGCCCGGCGCTACGACACGTGCTTCTCGTACGCCTCGGCGTCCATCAGGTGATCGAGGCTCTTCGAGCTGGGCTTGATCTTGATCAGCCAGCCCTTCTTGAACGGGTCCTCGGACAGGATCTCGAGGTGCTCTTCGACGTCGCGGTTGATCTCGACGATCTCGCCGCCGACCGGCGCGTTGAGGTCCGACACGGCCTTCACCGACTCGATCTCGCCGAACGTCTCGCCCTGCTCGATCTCGCGGCCGATGTCCGGCATGTCGACGTAGACGAGGTCACCCTCGTTGCCGTTCGAGAGCTCCTCGACGGCGAAGTCCGTGATGCCGACGACGACCAGGTCGCCGTCCATTCGAGCCCACTCGTGGGTGTCGAGGTATTTGCAGTCGTCCGGGCGCATGTTCGCTTGCTGGGTTCAGTGGGGTCGGTGGTCCGGAGCGCGCAGGGGGCGCGCTTCGGTCACTTGCGTGTGCGGGAGTAGAAGGGGAGGTCGCGGACGACGCACGCCTGGCGCTTCCCGCGGATGTCCATGTCGATCGCGCGGCCGGCCTCGGCCAGCTCGACCGGCAGGTAGGCCGTGCCGATGTTCGCGCCGACGGTCGGCGAGACCGCGCCCGAGCACACGGCCCCGACCTCGTTCTCGCCGTCGAAGAGCGCGTAGCCCTGGCGCGGGACGCGCTTGCCGTCGGTCTGGATGCCGACGAGCTTGCGCGTCGGCGCGGCCTTGACCGCCGCGAGCGCCTCGCGCCCGATCCAGTCGCCCTTCTCCTCCTTGAAGGACACCGCGAAGTGGAGCCCGGCCTCGACCGGGTTGTGCTCGCGGTCGATCTCGTGGCCGTAGAGCGGCATGCCCGCCTCAAGGCGGAGCGTGTCGCGCGCGCCGAGCCCGATCGGCTGGATGCCGACGGCCGCGCCGCTCTCCAGCACCGCGTCCCAGACGCGCGGCGCGTCCTCGTTCGGGAAGTAGATCTCGAAGCCGTCCTCGCCGGTGTAGCCGGTGCGGCTGACGCGGACGCCGTCGATGCCGCAGACGGTGCCGAACGCGAACTTGTAGTAGCCGATCGTCGACAGATCGAGGCCCTCGACGAGCGGCTGGAGCGCCGCCTCGGACGCCTGGCCCTGCAGCGCGAGCATCGCGAGCTCGCTCGTCCGGTCCGTCACGGTCACGTCCGCGCCCGCGGCGTGCTCGGTCAGCCAGGCCATTACGTTCGCGTGGTTCGACGCGTTCGCGACGACGAAGACGTCGGTCGGATCTGTCTTGTAGAGCAGCAAGTCGTCGATCGGCCCGCCGTCGTCCTTGCAGAGGAGCCCGTAGCGGATCCCGCTCTCGGGGATCTTCGCGACGAAGGTCGTCACGAGCCGCTCGAGGAACGGCACGGCGTCCGGGCCCTTCACGTCGATCCGGCCCATGTGCCCGAGGTCGAACAGCCCCGTGCGCTCGCGGACGCACTTCACCTCGTCCAGGATCGAGGCGTACTGGACCGGCATACTCCAGCCGCCGAACGGGACCATCTTGGCTCCGGCCGCGACGTGGACGTTGCAGAGGGCGGTCTTGTGGAGGGGGGCGTCGCTCATCGGTCGGGGGCTGGGCTGGGACTCGGGCGGAAGAGTGTAGGGATTCGGGACGCCGGCGGCACCGGAGGCGGGCCCGCGGGCGCTGGCGCGCGGACCGGCGGAGGGACGCGCGTCCGCTCCGGAGACGGCCCGGCCGGGCCCCCTGAGCGGGATAGGTTTCGAGTGGCGGTCCCTCCCCGCGGACCGCGACCGACCGCGCGCAGACCCTCCCATGATTCGAACGCTCCTCCTGGCCGTCCTCCCCCCGCTCGTTGCGCCCGCCGTATTCGCCCAGGCGGACCCGTTCGCGGCCGGAGAGCGCTGGAGCGCCGCACCCGCCGCCCTGGACTGGACGCCCGAGGAGGTCGTCTTCGCCGGCGACGACGGCTTCGTATGGACCGGGCTCAGGGGGAGCGACGATTCGCTCGCCCTGTACGACGCGGTGGCGAGCGGCCCGGCCAGTCCACGGGGCGTCGTGCCGCGCCACATCTACGAGTGGGGGACGGCCCGCGTCGCGGCCGGCCGCCGCGGCGACCGCGTGTTTGCCCTCCGCCTGCTCGACCTGCCCGCGACCGGAGCGGCGCGCCGCAGGCCCATCGTCTACGCGTTCGATCCGCTCGCCGCGACCGGCGGCGCCGACCTCAGCCCCGTCTGGGCGCGCGACCTCGGGCTCGACGTCAACGCCAACGCTCTGCTCGCCGCCGACGCTGCGGGCGACACTGTCGTGAGCGCGACCTGGGACGACGCCACGGCCACGGTGCACGTGCGCCGCTTCGACGGCACGACGGGCGACGTGCTGGCCGATCGAACGTTCGCCGGACTCGGCCTCGACGCGCTCGCCGTCAGCGACGACGGCACGCGGATCGCGCTGACCGCGGCGCTCGAGCTGCACATTCTGGGGACCGACCTGCAGACCGTGCACGCGTCCGCGCTCGCGTCGTCGACGCGCGCGCTCGCCGTCTCGGCCGACGGCTCCGTTGTCGCGCACGGCCGGCTCGGCGGTCTCACCGTACTGAGCGACCTCGGCGGCTTCGGCTACGGCGTGTCCTTCGACCAGCCTGCGGGCGCGCCCGAGGTCCCGTCCGCCCTCGACCTCTCGGCCGACGGAACGCTCATCGCGGTCGCGTGGTGGAACTACGCGAACGGGCGCGCGGCGCGCCTCGAGCTCGTCGACCTGCTCTTCGGCTTCCCTCTCGCGTCCGAGTCGATCCCGCCGGCCGCGGGCGGCCTGCAGAACCTTCCGGTGGCGGCGCGGCTCTCGGACGACGGACGCCGCGCGGCGTTCGCTCTCTGGGGCAACGGCGCCGACGACGAGATCCGCGTGCTCGAGGCGGGCGCGCCCGGGCCCGTCCTCACGATCGACACCGACGGAAGTGCCCGCTCCCTCGCATTCGACGCGACCGGGACCCGGATCGCGGTCGCAGCGAAGAGCGTCCACGCACAGGTGTTCGGAGCGGACGGCGAGCTGCTGCTCTACGACACGGGCGAACGCGACCTCCAGCTCACGTCGACCCCGTCGGTCGGCGGCGCGATCGAAGCGAGCGCGCGCTTCGCCGGCGCGACGAGCGGCTGGTTCCTCGCCGGTCCGCTGGCGCAGTCGCCGCTGCTCTTCCCCGGATCGACGAACCCGCTGCTGCTCGAGCGCGGCAGCATCCGCGTCGTCCCTGCGGCCGCCGACGCGAGCGGTCGCATCGACCTCGTGCTCCCGGTGCCGCAGAACCCGGCGCTCGTCGGCCTCCAGATCCACCTGCAGGCGGCGTTCCCGATCCCCGCGGGACTCGAGTTCTCGCCCGGTGTTGTCAGCCCGTTCCTGATGCCCTGAAGGACGCGGCGCCCGTCCGGCGTCAGCCCCGCTCCGCGCCGAAGAGCGCGGCCATGCGCGTCGCGATCGCGTCGGCGCGCTCGGGCTCCCAGATGAGCATGTGCCCGGCGTCGTCGAAGACCAGTTCCTCGACGCGCTCGGCGTTCACGAGCGCGCGGCGCAGGAACGCGACGTTGGCGAACGGGACGAGTCCGTCTTCGCGCCCGTGCACGACGAGCACGGGGCACGTGATTCGCGCAAGCAGCGGCTCGAGCTCCTCGAGCTCGGGGCGCAGGCCGTACATCTCGTCGTTCGAGTTCCGCAGCGGTCGCGGAGTGAGCACGGCGAGGCCCGCCGCGAGGCGGTTGTACCAGCGCAGCTCCTCGAGGCCCGGGTCGACGGAGCCCGCGACGATCACGAGTCCCGCGACGCGGCCGGGGTGCTCCGCCGCGACGCGCGCGACGATCGGGCCGCCGAGCGAGTGCCCGACGAGCACGGGCCAGCGGCCGCCCCGCGCCTCGAGCAGCGGCTCGACCGCCGCCGCCTGCAGGGCGAGCGAGTGGACCGCGACGCGCGGCTGGCTGCACCCGAAGCCGGGCCGGTCGATTGCGACCGCCTCGCCGTCGAGCGCGGGGGAGAGCACGAAGTCGTCCCAGGCGGTGGCGTCGCCCGGGCTGCCGTGGACGTAAATCTCGCGCGGCCCGTCGCCCGCCTCGAGCCGCCGCGCGTGCACGCGTCCCGTCGGAGCGGTGTAGTCGAACGTCTCGATGGCGCGGCGCGCGTCGCTGCTGGCGCGCGGGCCGGGCAGCGTGCATCCGACCGCGCCGAGGACGACTGCCAGGATCGAACCGGCGCGCAGTGAGGACGCCGTGCGCTTCGCGAAGCGCGTCACGCGTCGCCGCTCTCGGGACGCTTGAGGCGGCCGCGGAAGGACTCGAGCCGCTCGATGTCCTCGTCGCTGAAGCCGCTGCCGCCGCGGGAGGGCGCTGGCCCCGAGCCGCCCTCGGGCACCCCGCCGTCCACGTCGACGGTCGGTGCGCCGCCGAAGGGCGGGCCCGGACTCTGCCCGTCGCCCGGACCCGGCCCCAGTCCCGGACCGGGGCCGAAGCCCGGAACGCCGCCAGTCGTCCCGGCGGCGCCCATGCCGCGCCGGCGCAGCAGCTCCTCCCAGCCGGCGAAGCGGCCGCGCGCGCCGCCCATCGCCTCGGCCTGGTGACGGATGCGCACGACCCAGCGCTCGCGCAGCCCGGCCCAGAGCACGAACAGCCCGACGAGGCTGAGCATGCACGCGCCGCCGGCGATCGACCAGAGGATGAGCGCCCACGCGAGGATGCTGCCGACGCGCGTGGCGCGGTCGGTCGCCGAGAGCCAGCTGCGGCCGCCGCGCGCGAGGAACGCGCGCAGGAGCCGGCCGCCGTCCATCGGGAACGCGGGCAGCAGGTTGAACAGCCCGTACGAGAGGTTGATCGCGACCGAGAGGAACGCGACGCCCTGGAAGCCGCCGGGGATATCGATGCGCCGCCCGAACACCTCGCGCGCGAGGAGCGTCTCGGGGTCGCCGACGAAGACGAACGGAAGGCTGATCGCTGCGAGGGCGAGGTTCACGAGCGGTCCGGCCGCGGCAACCCAGGCCTCCATCCGCGCGTTCTCCGGCATCTCGCGGATGCGGGCCATGCCGCCCAGCGGCCACAGGACGATGTCGAGGACGTCGAGTCCGAAGCGCCGCGCCATGACGGCGTGCCCCAGCTCGTGCAGGAGCAGGAGTAGCGTCGAGAGGACGATCAGCACGAGCGTCGCCGTCGCCTGTCCGCGGGAGGCGCCCCAGATGAACCAGAGCGCGAGGAGGTACCCGAGCAGCAGGTTCGCGCGGATCGGGATGCCGGCGATCCGGGCGATGGTGTGGTTCTCGAGCACGGGCAGCGGGGGGGCGTCGCGGCGGGCAGCGGCGGGGGAGGAGCGTAAGTCAGGCGGAGAGGGATTCCCACCGGCCGCAGCGCGCGGCGGGCCGCCTGCGGGGCCCGTCCGGCCACGCCGTGCCCGGGCGGCCCGCCGCCAGCGGCCCGGCGCGCGCCGCGCGTCCTACGATCGGAGCGATGGCGAGGACGAAGGACGACGGCGCGCAGAGGCCCGGGCGCAGGCCGGGGGCCGGGGCCATCCCGGTCGCCGGGCCCATGTCGGTCGCGGGGCCCATACCGGTCGCGGGGCCCGGCGCCGCTGCCGCGACGCTCCGGGGCGTCCGCGTCGCCTGGGTCGGACCGGACGCCGAGGCGGACCTGCGCCGTCTCGCGGTCGCGCTCGACGCGGACCGGGCACTCGCGCGCGACGCCGCCCTGGGCGGTCCGGCCCTCGCGATGATCGCCTTCGTGCTCGGGGGCGCCGGCGCGCCCGGCGCCGGGCCGGCGCTCGCGGTCGCCGCGGGGCCCGCGGTTTCTCGCGGCACACCGACCGCCGCGCGCGTCGCGCTCTACGGCCGCGCTCCCGGCTTCGACGGCGTGACCGAGGCGCAGGTCGGGGGCGCTTTCGCGCACGCGTTCGCGGCGGAGCTCGACGTGCTCCTGGTGTCGGGGTTCGGGGCCGACGCGCGCCGCTCGATCTTCGTCGGCGCGGGGGGCGTGCCGCGCGCCGTCGATGCTCCCTTCGACGCCCGCGTCGAGATCCCGGCGCGCGCCGACGCGTGCGGCGCGCCCGCCCTCGTCGTCGGGCCCGGCGCGGACGCCGGGCTCGACTGCGCGAACGTGGCGTCGACGGAGCCGGGCGCCACCGTTCCGAGCTTCGTCGGCCGCGGCGGTCTCGGGCGCGCGTTCGCGCGCGCGGGCGTCGTCGCCGTCGTCGCCGAGACGCCCGCGCAGGGCGCGCCCGAGCGCGGGAGCGCGACCGGTCCGCTGCACGCGGCGCTGGGGCGCTCGCCGCGCCTGCGCACGCGCGCCGCCGGTGGAACGCTCGAGCTCGGGCTCGTGCGCGGCGTCGGCGACACGCGCCGGGCGCTGGACGATCCGCGCCGTGCGCGGCACGGCTGCCGCGGATGTCCGACGCCGTGCGGCTGGGCGCTCGACGGCGATGGATCGCGGCCGGTGGGCCTGCGCTTCAGCGCCCTCCGCGGCGTCCTCGACGCCTTCGAGGACCCCTTGGCGTTCGTCGAGCGCTGCAACGCACTCGGCGTCGACGCGGGCGCGGCGGCGGCTTACGTCGTGCGGACCTCCGGCGCGGACGATCCGTCGGCCGCGCTCGAGTGCATGGTGGCCGAGGGCGGCAGCGGCGCGCCGGCCCGCGCCTTCGCGCTCGACCGCGCCCACGGCGCGGACCTCGCGGCGCGCGTCGCGCTGGTGCGCGGCGCCCGCGGACCCGAGCCGCTCCGGGCCCTTTCGCTCTTCGGTCTCGGCGCGTCGGGCGTGGGCGAGGAGGGACTGGCCGCGCTCGTTGCGCCGCTCCCGTGGACCGGCGGCGTGGACCCCGATGTCGACGCGGGTACGCTCGCGCGCTGGCATGAGTGCTTCGCGGCCGCGGTCGATCTGACCGGGTTCTGCGCGTTCAGCGCGGGCGCGCTCGTGGCGGACGGCGTGCTCTCCGTGGATGAGCTCGCGGAGGTGGTCTCGCCGGGCACGGTCCACTCCAGCGCCGCCATGCTCGCCGCTGGAGCGCGTCACCTCGAACGCCACCGCGCGCTGCGCGGCGCGGAAATCGCAGCGCCGGACGCGCTCCGGCGCGCAGCCGCGAGCTACGACGCCGCGGTGGCGCTCGGCCCGAACGTATTCCTCGAGCGAGGGCTCGACCCCGCCGCATCAGCCGCCGCTCCGCCCACGGACGGGGGAGCGCCGTCCGCGGGCGGCCAGGGCCCACTCGTGACGCTCCTCGCGCCCGGCCTCCTCGGTGAGCGGCTCCGGGCGGCCGCGGGCGGCGCGCCGCCTCCGACAGGGGAGCCCGCGTCCGCCGCGCGCTTCGAGGTGAGAGCCGCGACCGTGGGGGGCGCCGTCCGCGCGCTGCGGGACGCGCTCGGTCCGGGCGCCGACCACTGGCTCGTGAGCGCCTCCGGCGGCACGCTGCCCGCGGTCGTCCGCGGCGGTCGAGCGCTCTCGCCGAGCGCGGCCGTCGCGGAAGGAGACCTCCTCGAGCTCCTCCTGGTCGTTCCCGGAGGTTGACGCGTGCCCCGCACCGGGGCGCATCGTCTCAGCGACCGGAATGGGCACCCCGCGCTTGAGTCGCGCCCCCGCGCTGGGCGACGCTACCGCCGTGACGAAGATCCTCGTGATCAAGACGGGCGCGCTCGGCGACGTGCTCCGGACGACCTCGATCCTCCCCGGCCTCCAGAGCCGATTCGAGGACCTGGAGGTGACGTGGCTGACCGCGGAGGCGGCGGTTCCGCTCGTCGAGCGGCACCGCCAGGTCGCGCACGTCGTGACCTGTGACCCCAAGGACACCGCGTCGGTGGACACCGCGCGCAGCGAGTTCAGCGTGCAGCGCTGGGACTGGGTGCTCAGCCTCGACGACGAGGAGCCTCTCTGCGCGCTGGCGTCGAGCCTGGAGGCCGACCGCGTCTCGGGCGCGCTCATGGACGCATCCGGCGCGCGCACCTACACCGACGACGTCGAGCCGTGGTTCGGCATGGGCCTCCTGTCGCGCGACGGCAAGGAGGCCGCCGACCGCCGCAAGCGCGAGAACGCGCGGACGCACCCCCAGATCTTCGCGGACATGCTCGGCATCCCGCCGGGCAAGCCCGAGCTGCCGCTGCCGGGCGAAGCGATCGAGGGCGCGCTCGCGCTCGCGGCCCGCGAGGACATGACGCGCGATTCGCTCGTGATCGGTCTGAACACCGGCGCGGGTGGCCGCTGGACGTCGAAGGGGCTGCCGCCCGACCGCGTCGTCGGCTTCGCCGGCGCGTTCGCCACAGCGAGCGGGCGGGACGTCACGTTCCTGGTCCTCGGCGGCCCGCCGGAGCGCGCGCGCAACGGCGCGATCCTCGCGGGCATCGGCGCGACGGCCGTCCCCGGGATCCGCGTGGTCGACGCGGGGACCGACAACGACATCGCGACCTTTGCGGCCATCGTGGGGCTGTGCGACCTGCTCGTGACGAGCGACTCGCTCGCGCTGCACCTCGGCGTCGCGATGGACGTGCCCACGGTCGCCTTCTTCGCGCCGACGTCGGCGGCGGAGATCGAGCTCTACGGCCTCGGCGAGAAGGTCGTCAGCACGGCGCCCGACTACTGCTCGTACGCGAAGGACGCGGACAACTCGACCATCACGATCGAGCGGCTGGTCGCGGCTTCGCTCGGCGTGCTCGAGCAGCGCTCGGGTCAGCGCCGGCTCATCGAGCGCCCGGCCTGACGTCGCGCCGTACGCGGCGTCAGGCGGACCGGCGGAGCCCGAGCCAGCGCGGAACGCGCGCCCGGTAGGCCTCGTAGTCCGCACCGAACCGCGCGCTCAGGAACGCCTCCTCGGGCCGGACGGCGAGGCGGTCCAGGAGTACGAGGGTCGCCGCGGCAGCACATGCGCCGGCGCCGCTCCGGAGTGCGAGCGCGCAGCCCAGCACGAGCGTCACGTGCGCGACGTAGATCGGGTTGCGGCTGAAGCCGTGCAGCCCGCCGGTGACGAGCGCCCGGGCCTCGCGGTGGGGGAGGAACGTCGTCCCGCGCGCCAGGAGTCCGCGCACGGCCGTCGCTTCGACGGCGAGCGCGAGGGCGACGAGCGCGAGGCCAGCGCCGCGGGTCCACGCCTCGCCCGGCAGCGCGAGCGTCGCCGCGTCCCCGAGGCGCGCCGGCGAGAGGAGCCACGCCGCGGCAAGCGCCGCGGCGACGACGAGAGGAGGCCAGGGGAACCGGGGCACGGCGGGCGGTCCTGGAACCGCGCCCTACCTGGACGCCGCGATCTGCGCGTCGAGCCAGGCCATCTCGACCGCCCAGGCGGCGTCGCCCCCGAGCTCGGCGAGGTTGATCTCGGTCTTCACGTAGCGCCCGTCGTCGAGTAGGTGCACCCGCACGAGCCCGTGGGCCCCTGCGCGCTCGGGCACCTTCGGGTACTCGACCGGCGTCCCCTCGACGTGCCGCGGCACCTCGAGCTCCGTGTAGCGGGCCGTCGAGAGGCGCGCGCCGTGCAGGCGCTCGATGAGCGCGGGCTCGCGCTCGGCCAGCGCCCGGTGCGCCCGCAGCAGCGTGGCGTCGTCGGCGCCCGCGTAGCGCGTCGCGACCCGCGCGCGGATCCCGGCGACGTCGACCTCGGGCCCCGGCGCGGCCGTGGTCTGTCGCGCGTCGAACCACCACCAGGCGGCCAGGAAAATCACGGCCGGCGCGAGGAGCGCAACGAGCTTCGCGGAGCCCGAGTGCGGGCTCTTCCGGAGGCCGGTCCGAGGGTAGGGGCGGCGGTTCATGGGCGGCGGTGGGGTGCGAGGCGTCCGGACGGGTCGCGAGGGCGGGGTCGCGAGGGGACGACGCGTCGGACGGCGGGAGAGGATGCGGTCGCAGGGGCCGGCCGCGCGCCGCCCCCCGCTACCTGTCCATCGTCCGAGTCGCGCCACCGCTCCGGGGCGAAATCGATTCCTCGTTCGAATCCGCGAGCGCCGGTCGGCGTCGCCCGGACGCGGCGTCACTCGAGCACGAGTTCGACCTCGTCGGTCCCCGCGCCCCCGCGGATCTCGAACGGCGCGGAGGTGATCCACTTCCCCGACCGCCGCACCAGCGCGACGACGTACGCGCCGTCCGCCAGGTAGGGAATCTCGAACCGGCCGTTCATCGAGCCGGTGCACACGCGGAGCGCGGGGTCACCCTCCGTCGCCCCGCGGGAGAAGACGTTCGGCATCGCGTCGAACGGATCTAGCTCGACGCTCCGGTCGACGATGACGCCGCGGAGGCCGGCCGCCGGGAACTCGATCGGCTGGAGCTCGTTCACGCCGCCGCCGACCTGGATCCTCCGCTCGACGATTACTCCCCCGCGGCCCCATTCGGCGTTGCAGCGCAGGGTCCCGGCGCCCGCGCCCGGCACGGGAAGTTCGAAGCGCCCGTCCTCGTCCGTTCGAGAGGAGACCGTCGGGCCTCCGTCGAGTTCGAGCCACGCGTTCGCCTCGCGGACCGGTGACCCGCCGGCGGTGATCCTCCCGCGGACCGACGCGCCGAGCTCGGTCGGGACCACGACCTCTACCGTGCTCAGGGCGCCGGGGCGCACCTCGACGGTCGCGGAGGCGGAGACGAGCGGCGACTTCCCCGAGCGGTCGGGAGCGCCGTCCGGACCGCAGTACGCCTCCACGGTGTACGTCCCCGGGAGGAGCGGTCCGATCGCCCCCCTCCAGGCCCGATCGTCCTTGATCATGCGCCGGCCGAAGTGCCGGCCCTCCGCCGAGCGAACGTCGAAGCCGCACTCCGGGCGTTCGAGACCGTCGGGGCCAACGGCCCGCGCTCGGATGGCACCGGCGGGTGACGCGACGAGTTCGACCGGTGGTGGCGGTGAGTCCGCGGCGATGACGACCCTCGGCTTCGTCGCGAGCACGTAGCGCTCCGAGTCGAGCCAGCACGTGTACGTCCCGGGGAGCACGCGCTCGAAGCGGAACACGCCGCGCTCGTCGGTCGTCTCCCGGTTGATGGAGAGGCGACGGTCGCCTGTACCCTGGAGGCCGACGTGGATCTCCGCCAGCGGCGCGTTCGTCGTGTCCACGAGTCGGCCCTCGAGGCGCCGCCTCGGCGGGAGCGTCAGGCCGACCGTCGCACCGTCCGGTCCGACAGCGACGGTCACCGGCTCAGAGACCGTCATGGACGCTCCGCGACCCCGCGATGCGTACGCCACGTATTCGCCCGGGACGGCGGCGAACGCGAACGCCGGCGCCATGCGGTCGAGGGACCGCGTCGAGTCGACGCCCTCCTGACCTTCGAGCTCGCGGGGACGGCGGCGGCGTGCCTCTTCAAGCGTGAGCAGCGTGACACGAGGACCCAGCGCCTCCGAAGGATCTGCGCCGGAGACAAAGCCGCTCACGATGGGCGCTGGCTCAAGCTCCACCTCGACAGGGGTGTCCTCGCGCGCGGCCGCGATCCGCTCGCCCGGCACGGTGGCGAACCAAAGCGGGCGGTCGTCTCTCGCGATCGTGTTCTCCGAGGGGGCCGCCGGATCGCTTCCGGGCCCGCGAACGAACGGCGCGACGGGCCCCGGCCGTTCGAAGTCGACCGAGCCCTCGGAGCCCGCGGCACCGCGGTCCCCCCGGACTCCGCGCGCCGTCACCTCCACCCGTCGGCCGACGGGCAGCACGACGCGGACTGTGCCGTCGTCGGCGGTGCGCGCAGTGGTGTTCAGGTCGGGCGCCTCGGGGAAGCGGATGTCGACGTGAAGGAACCGCGCGGCGCGCCCGTCCGGCATGCGGAAGCGGACCCGCACGGTGCGCGTGGAGGGCACGACCAGGGCGGGGTCGTCGACGGCCAGGAGGGCCTCCAGGGCGGCACCCTCCAGGGCGAGGACGGGCCGGCCGCGGTCCAACTTCACGGTGCACGCGCGCGGAGCGGCCTGCATCGCCTCGAACCAGAAGTGCCCCGTCACGTCGCTCGTCTCGCGCCTCGACCAGCTCCGGCCGGAGCTCGGCGAGCGCACCGCGAACTCGAGCGTGATCTCGGCGCCGGGCACCCGCGTCCCGTCCTCCGTCTCCACGCGTCCGGAGAACTCCCGCCCGCGCAGGAGCGGGACCTCGACGACCGAACGGACCCCTGCCTCCGCGGTGAACGAGAAGTCGTTGGGGACGAAGAAGGGCGCGAGCGGGGCTGCTCCGGTGTAGCTGTTCGTGAAGCCGCACGTGCCCTCCGGCAGTCGACGCAGAATCACCTGCCCGTCGGGGCCGACGGTGCCGGCGTGCTCGGAGCGGCCTACGACATAGGCCGTGGACGAGTGGAGCGACGCCTCGCGACCCGTCAACCGAGCGAACTCCGATGGCGATGCGCCCGGCGGCGGGATCAGGGCCAGCGTGACGTGTGCGCCGAGTTCAACCGGCACCTCGAAGACGTCGCCCGCTGGCTCGTCGTCAGAACCGAGGTCGTACTCGATCGATCCGCCGCGCGCGTAGTCGCCCTCGAGACGAACCCGTACGCGCGCGGCGTCGACCGGGCGCGGCAGGTCGAAGCGCCCGTCCGCCCCGACCTCGACGCGCGCGACCTCGTAGGCCGTCGAATCCCAGTCGGACATGAACTCGTACCGCTCGATGAACCCCAGCGTCTCGTCGGAGGGGGACGCGTGGGGGAGCGCATGGAGCGTGGCAACGAGAGTCTCGTCCGCGGGGAGGGGAGACTCCGAAACCGCCCGGCCGCGGAGCGGACGCTCGGGGTCGAGGCGGATCGGCTGAGGATCGTCCGGCCGCGCGCCGGGAAGGCCTCGATAGAGCTCGCCCGAGGCCGCGACGCGGGTGACCGCGGAGTCGAGGGACGCGAGCTCGACCGGCCCGACTGGTTCGGAACGTGTCCGGGAGGTCTCGCTGCGGGTCGGAGCGGCGGCGGGGGGCGCAGGCTCGCCGCACGCGAGGCACGGGAGCCACGCGGCTGTCGTGAGGCAGAGGGCTAGGAGGGGGCGCAATGAGGCGAGCGGGGCAGGAGTGGCGCGAAGGGTGGGGCCGCACGCTCTACCGTCGCCGCGCGGGGCGGCTACCGACCCCGCCGGAGCGACCCTTTTGGCCGCGCGATGCCGCTCAGCCCGCCGCCGCCGCGCCTTCGAACTGGAGCGCGTGCAGCTTCGCGTAGAGGCCGCCCTTCGCCAGCAGCTCGTCGTGGGTGCCGCGCTCGCGGATCTCGCCGCGCGCCATCACGAGGATCTCGTCGGCGTCGCGGATCGTGGACAGGCGATGTGCGATGACCAGCGCGCTGCGGCCCTCGAGGAGCTCCTTCGTCGCGAGCTCGATGCGGTGCTCGGTGGCGCTGTCGACGGCGGCGGTCGCCTCGTCAAGGACGACGAGATCGGGGCGGGCCGCCAGCGCGCGCGCGATCGCCAGGAGCTGGCGCTCGCCGCCGGAGAACGTCGCGCCGCGCTCGGCCACCTGGGCCTCGAGCCCGCCGTCGAGGCGCGCGACGAGGTCGGTCGCCTGGGCGGCGGAGAGCGCCTCGCCGAGCGACGGCTCGCTCACGCCCTCGCGCTCCATCACCAGGTTCTCGCGGACCGAGCCCTCGAACAGGAAGTCCTCCTGGAGCACGAGGCCGAAGCGGCCGCGCACGTCCTCGATCGGGAGCTCGCGCAGGTCGACGCCGTCCATCGAGATGCGGCCGGCGTCGACGTCGTAGTAGCGCAGAAGCAGGTTCACGAGCGTCGACTTGCCCGCGCCCGTCGCTCCGACGACGGCGACCGTCTTGCCCGGCGGGATCTCGAAGCTCACGCCGCGCAGGATCTCGGAGTCCTCGACGTAGGAGAAGCGCACGTCCTCGAACCGGACGTGGGGCGGGGTGCCGGCCGGGCTCGGGAGCGGGGACGGGGCGGGCGGGGTCGCGACCGCGGGCGCGGTGTCGAGGATCTGGAAGAGACGCTCTGCGGAGGCGAACGCGCTCTGCAGGACGTTGTAGCGCTCGCCGAGCTCGCGGATCGGGCGCACGAGCATCGCGAGCAGCAGCCAGAACTGGACGAACTCGCCGTAGGTGAGCTCGCCGCCGACGATCGCGCGGACGCCGGCCCAGAGCGCGGTGCCCTGGATCACGTACACGGCGAGCGACATCGACGGGTAGAAGAGCGCGAACAGGAAGATCGTCCGCTTGTTCGCCTTGAAGTACTTCGCGAGCGCCTCGTCGAAGCGGTCGCTGACGCGCTCCTCGCGGCGGAAGACCTGCACGACGCGGATGCCGCTGAGCACCTCCTGCAGGTAGCCGTTGAGCCGCGCGAGGCGGGCACGGACCTCGCGGTGCGCGCGGCGCGCGCCGCCGCGGAACGCGAGGCTGACGCCGATCAGGAGCGGCGTCGTCAGCACCGTGATCAGCGCGAGCTGCGCGTTGATGGCGAACAGGAGCCCGAGCACGACGACGACCTTCACGAGGTCGAACAGGAGCGACACGACCCCCGACGTGAACATCTCGCTCAGGTTCTCGATGTCCGTCGTGACGCGCGTGACGAGCGCGCCGGTCGGGCGGCTGTCGAAGAACCCGAGGTCGAGGCCCTGGATGTGGCGGAACACGGACGCGCGCAGGTCGTGGACGACGGCCTGCCCCGTGCGGATGAGCATCGACGTCTCGAAGTACCGCAGCACAACCATGAAGGCGATCAGGCCGAGGTACGCGCCGACGAGCAGGACCATCTCACGGACGAACGGGGCCTTGTCCGTCGCGGTGGCGGCCTCCGTCACCGGGCCGTCGATCGTTCGGCGCCAGATCTCCGTGCCGAGGACGTCGCCGCCGAAGATCAGCAGCAGGACCCCGAAGCTCGCGAGGAACAGCTTGGCGTGCGGTCGCGCGTAGCCGAGCAGGCGCTTGAAGAGCGACGTGTCCCACGCCTTCGTCGCGACGAGCTCGTCCTTGTCGATCTCGGAGACGGAGCTCATGCGGCACCTCCGACTTCGTCGGCCACCGCGGTGGTCAGGCTCTGCGTGCGCTGCTGCTGCTCCCAGGTGGAGCGGTACCAGCCGTCACGGACGATGAGCTCGGCGTGGGTGCCGACCGACTCGAGGCGTCCGTCCGACGCGAGCACCACGATCCGGTCCGCGTCGCGCACGGTCGAGAGGCGGTGCGCGGCGACGACGACCGTCCGGCCCTGGCCGGCGGTGCGCAGGCTGGCCATCAGGTCCTTCTCGGTCTCGGTGTCGACCGCCGACAGGCAGTCGTCCAGCACGAGCACCCGCGGGTCGCGGGCGAGGGCGCGCGCGATGCACGTCCGCTGGCGCTGGCCGCCCGACAGGGTCACGCCGCGCTCGCCGACCACCGTCGCCTTCCCGTCCGGGAACTCGGCGACCTCGTCCCTCATCGCGACGCGCTCGATGAGCGCGTCGACATCGGCGTCCGCGAGTTCATCGTCCGCGCCGAACCGGATGTTGTCGTCGTAGCGCTCGCTGAAGAGGAACGAGTCCTGGGGGACGTAGCCGAGCGCGCCGCGGAGGGTGCGCAGCGGCAGGTCGCGGATCGGCGTCCCGTCGAGCGAGATCGTGCCCTCGCCGGCCTCGAAGAGCCGGCCGACGAGGTTGAGCAGGGTGGACTTCCCCGAGCCGGTCGGTCCGACGACGCCCAGCGTCTCGCCCGCGCCGACGTCGAAGGTGAGACCCGACAGCGCCGGCACGGTGCCGCGCTCGTACTGGAACCCGACGCCCTCGAAGCGCAGCGCACCGCGCACCTCGGCGAGGTCGCTCGCCCCGTCCTCGATCGGGTTCTCCTCGCCGAGCAGCTCGGAGATGCGCTCGGCGCTGGCGATGGCACGCGGAAGCATGCCGAGGATCCAGCCAATGGCGATCAGCGGCCAGAAGACCTTCAGGGTGAGGTCGATGAACTTGAAGAGGTCGCCGACCGGGAGGGTCCGGTCGACCGCCGCGAGCCCGCCGATGAGCAGGATCACCGCGAACGTCAGGTCGAACGAGCCATGGATCGCGGCGTGGGTCAGCCCGCGCGCGCGGCCGAGGCGGTCCTGGTTGTCCCGGGCCTCGGCGCTCGTGCGCTCGAAGAGCCGCGCCTGCTGGTCCTCTCGCGCGTAGCCCTTGACCACGCGGATCCCGCCGAAGTTCTCCTGCGCGCGGTGGCTGATGCTGGCGATCGACTCCTGCACCGCCACGGAGTACCGGTGCAGGCGCCCGGACAGGAGCTTCATCGTGAGCCCCATGCCGACCATCGGCAGCACCATGGCCGCCGCGAGCCACGGCTGGATCGTGAAGAGGATGCCGAGGCTGATCGGCACGATGACGACCGCGCCGAGCGTGTACATGAGGCCCGGGCCGAGCACCATCCGCACCGCCTCGACGTCGCTCGTCAGGCGGGAGACGACGTCGCCGGACCGGCTGCGGTCGTGGAACGCGAAGGGGAGCGACGTCAGCTTGCGGAGCAGCTCGCGCTTGAGGTCGACCTCGACGCGCCGTGACACCACGACGATGAGCCAGCGCTGGTAGAAGCGCAGGACGGAGTGCCCGACCGCGTACGCCGCCATGAGCAGTACGACGCGCCGGATCCACTCGGAGTCCGACGCGTCCTTGGCCCGGTCGAGGGCGTCGCCGACCAGGAGCGTGATCCCGACGTCGGCGAGCTGTGCCAGCGGGATGCAGAGGACGCCCAGCAGCAGGGACGTGCGGTAGCGGAGGAACCGCCCGAAGTAGTGGAGGAGCGTGGACAAGGGCGGGGAGGGAGCGCGCGGGGATCGGGCGCGCGGGGGGCCGTCGGGCAGGAGTCTGCCGGCCGGGGGGATCGGGGCCCGGGCGGTCGAACTCCGGACGGTCGATCCTGTGACCGCCGGGCCGCGATCATTCGCCCGCCGGCGCGCGTCGGATGACCACATGGGCCTCGATGGGCCCGGGTCCGACCCTTACGGTCTCGGTCTTTCCATCCGAGCCCCGGACGCGCTTGGCGCGGAGTCGGTCGCGGACGAGCTCGAGGTGGGAGCGCCGGACGCGGAGGCAGGGGAGCTCGGGCTGCGGAACCACGCCGAGGGGGCCGCCGGGCGCGTACTCGAGCTCCGCCGGGAGGTCCTGGACGACGGCGAACGGGCCCGCCGTCTCCGGAGGAGCCACGAGGAGAGCGACGACCCCGCGGGCGGCCGCCCAGCGGGTCGTCTCCGTGATCGCGGGCGGGACGAGCTCCTCGCCCGGCTCGAGCATCGCCCAGCTCGGGTGAGGGGCGACCGGGTCGATCTGCGCGAGCTCCACGATCCCCACGGCGCCGGTCAGCTCGATCCCGAGCGCGTCCAGCCGCTCGAAGTCCTCGAGCGTCCCGCGCCCCAGGTCGACCACGGCCGCGCGCACGTCCGCCTCGATCGGTCGGCAGAAGACGGCCGTCACCTCCTTCACGTCGGGGAGGTCCGTCACCCGCCGGCGCTCGCGGAATCCTCCGAGTGCAAAGGGAGTGTTTCCGTCTTCGAAGAGGAGCGCGTCCACCGCCTCCACGGGCCGCTCGGATGCCGGTGCGGAGGGGGGTGCGGCAGACTGCGCCGGGCATGCCGCCGCAGGGAAGGAAACGAGCAGTGAAAGGAGGACCATAGAGGTCATTCTAACGGTCCTAGGGCCGCTTCCCGCACGTCGGTTGCTGTCCTCCCTTCCCCTTTGAAGCGTTTCCACTTCGACGTCGTCGTCTTCGACCTCGACGGGACCCTCGTCGCCACCGAGCGCACCTGGCCGGACGCCGGGCGCGCGGCGTCCCTTCGTTTCCTCGCCGAACCCGGGGCAACTCGCTTCGACATCCCGAGCGCCGACGGCTGGCTCGAGATGATCGGGCTGCCGCTGCCGAAGGCGTTCGCCGCGTCGTTCCCCGAGCTCGACGAGGGCGCGCGCGCTCGACTGATCGAGCTCTGCGAGGAGGAGCAGAACAAGCTCCTCGGCCGCGGCCGTGCGCAGGTCCTGCCCGGCGTCGAGCAGGCGCTCGACGCGCTCCGCGCGGACGGCGTCCAGATGGGCGTCGCGTCGAACTGCGGACGCGACTACCTCGGCGCGATGATGGACGGGCTCGGACTCGACTCCTGGATCAGCGAGGCGCGCTGCCTCGCGACGCCCGGCGTGCGCAACAAGGCCGACATGATCGAGGACCTTCTGCTGTCGTTCGGCACGCGCAGCGCCGTCGTCGTCGGCGACCGCCAGAGCGACCGCGACGCCGCTTGGAACAACGGTCTTCCGTTCGTGCACGTGCCGCGCGGGTACGGGCTCGAGGGCTCGGTGCGCGCGGAGGCCATGCTCGACGGCGTCGACCAGCTCCCGGAGCTGCTCCAGCGTCGGACCGAGGCGCTCGACGCGATCCTCGCGCGCGCCGCGGGCGCGCCGATCGAGGTGACCGGTCGTCCGAAGAGCGGCGTCTCGCTGCTCGAGCGCGACCTCGCCAGCCGGGCCGCGGACGTCAGCGGCGACCGGCCCGTCGGCGGCACGGGCGGCGACCCCCTGTCCGTCCACTGCGTCGCCGACCAGGAGGTCCTCCTGCGCCGCGCGCGCGGACTGCGCATCGGCCCGGCGCCGATCGAGGACCTGGCGCAGCGGCTCCGCTCGGCGGAGTCGCCGCGCTCCGGCGACCTCGTCGTCGATCTGTCGAACGTGATCGTGCCGACGCTCGGCGGCGTGCCCGCGGGCGCCTGACGGCGGCGGCCGCGCCGCTGCCCCCCCCGGCGCCACGTCGGCGCTACTCGGGCGCGACCCAGAGGGCGGACTCGCCCTTCAGCACGAGCTCGAGCTCGAGGGGATTGCCCTCGGCGTCGCCCGTGATGGCGAGCTCGGTCGTGTTCTCGAGCTCGAGCTCGATGGCGTGCAGGCAGCGCCCCTCGAGGTCCCAGACCAGCTCGCCCTCTCCGGCCAGCAGGATCGACGCCTGCAGGGTCTCGACCGTGCGGAGCTCCTCGCCGAGGTCCGCGACCAGCGGACGGATGTCTTCTTCGAGCGCGCGGGTCAGGTCGGCGGTCGACGACAGTTCGACGTCGAGGTCGAACACGGCGCAGCGCCTGCCGTCGACGTCGCGGGTCGACTTCCACCAGAGCTCAACGGTGCCCTCCGGCTCGAGGAACGCGTCGCGGCACGAGATGAGGCCGGTCACGAGGAAGCCGATCGAGGGCTTCGCGTCGCCCAGCTCGAGCGGGACCCAGCCGATGCCGCTCGGGTTCGTGAGCGCGAGGAAGTCGCCCGGCTCGACCTCCCAGCGGTCGCCCTCGGCGCGTTCGTCGGCGCCGAAGCAAGCCGCCATGTCCATGTCGATCGAGAGCGCGTCGAGCAGACCCGCGTCGTCGTCCTTGCCGTCGACGAAGCGAGCGAGGGCCGCGTCCTCGTCCTCGTCCCACACGAAGGCGACTTCTTCCTTCGCGAGCGGGTGGTCGCAGCTCAGGTCCGCGCGCTCGACCTTGCCCTCGGGCGTCGTGACGTCGAAGCGCAGTGTCGCTGCGACGTCGCCGAACGAGCGCACGAGCTCGCACGGCATCCCCTTCTCGCAGCGCTGGTAGGTGTCCTCGGCGGTGACGACGCGGGACTGTTCGAGCTCGACCTCGACCTGGTCGAGCGGGAGCGGGTTGCCGGCGATCGAGCCCTCGATGCTCTCCAGGTCGAGGGAGGTGCGCTCGCGGAACGTCCGCGACGACGTGGCGTCGGGCTCGGGCCCGAACATCGGGCCGCCTGTGACGGCGAGGGGCGCGAGGAGGACGATCGGGGCAGCGATGGAGAGTGAGGTGGGCATGTCGGGGCGCGCCGTCCGGCGGTGCGGGGGCGCGGAGCAGGAGGAAGGGAGGGCGGGGACGCGTGGGGGGCAGCGGCGTGGAACGCTCCACTCAACGCATTATTCGGTCCCGCGCCTTCAGGTTTTCGGGATCCCCGGGGAACGTCGCGGCGGACGGGTCCCGGGACGTCCTCCGCGGGGGGGCTCCTAGCGCAGCAGCACCCGAGCCCCGTCGGTCGCGTTGGGGGTCTGGGCCCCGCCGACGACGTCCCGGTACCAGGTCTGGAAGTGCCAGGTCTCGCCGGCGGTGCCGGACACGAAGGCGCCGCCCTCGGGGATCGCGCCCAGGTCGGCGCGCAGCACGATGCGCCCGTCCGGCGTCGAGGGCCGGACCTCGCCGGGCCCGAGGTAGCGGCCGATCGTGCCGCCGATGCAGAGGATGCCGACCGACGGCGCCGGGAGCGGGGTCGAGGCCTCGGTGCGGCTGGCGAGGAGCAGTCCGAACGAGCCCGGCGGGAGCTGCGACGAGACGAGGGAGAGGTTGTTGTCGGCGCGGGCGTCGCTGCCGAAGGCCTGGATGCGGCCGGGGACGCCGGTCGAGTTCGTGACGGCGGGGTCGCAGTAGGTCTGGCCGACGGAGGCGCCGTCGAGGAGCTTCTGGACTCCGACGGAGAGCACGGGGCCGCTCGGCCCGTCGACCGTCGCCCGGTACGTCGTGAAGACGTTGCCAAACGCGCCGACAACGACGTCGAGCTCGAGGCCCTGGCCTCTCCCGTTGGGTGGCACGGTCCCGTCCCCGGGGCGGATCGTGGTCCAGACGACGTTGCCGACGGGGTCGAAGAGCGTCGTTGCTACTCGGTCCAAGTCGCCGCCGTGGACGAGGACGGAGTCGTCGTCGCGCACGGACAGGGCGTAGGCGCCCATCGCTCCGGGAGTGCCGTCCGGAAACACGAAGCCGGGCAGCGCGCTGCCCACGCTGTCGTAGCGGGTCACGGTCGAGTCGCCGGTCGCGACGAGCACCTCACCCGCAGATGTCATCCCGATGTCGAAGCCATGGCCGAGCGCCGCCGGGAGCATCGTGCTCCAACGCGTGACGGCGCCGTCGAGCACGAGCACCTCAGCACGGTCCGCCGCGAATGACGCTCCGAGGCAAGCGACACCCCCGTCGTCCGAGAGCGCCGCGCGCTGGAACGTAGAGTTCTGCGACAGTCCCGGCGCAAACCCTGCGTAGAAGCCCTGTGCCGTCAACACCGTCACGCCCGCCGACCACGTGCCACCGAAGACCCCCGAGGTCTCCCGCGTGCCGAGGAGGTACGTCGTTCCGCTGCTGTCGATGATCAGTTCGTTGGCAAGAAGCGCGATCGGTATCGACGCGTACTGCCAGTTGAAGGTGCCGTCCGGGGCGATCGAATCCACCCGTGTGAAGTGGGATTCGTAGGCGAGGAAGAAGTTGCGAAAGGTCCCGCCCACGCGCAGATCCCCGTCAGGAGTCCGATCGATTCCACAGGCCTCCCAGTCCGCGAGCTCGGGAGCACCGTCGTCCAGCGCTCGCTCGAAGACCACGTCGCCGTCGGGACCGATCTTCGCGAGCTGCGACGTGGCGCCGTACGACCAGGTCACCTGCAGAGCGCCGTCGCCGTCGACGGTCCCCGCGAGCATGTACCGGCTGCCGAACGCAGCAGTGTTTCCGCCCACCAAGTCGCCGCTCCAGCGCCAACGCTCGTCCCCATTGGCAGAGAGCGCGACCGCGTGTGCAGTGGCGGGTCCTCCCGCGTTCCCCAACAGAGCGTCCGAGAACGAGGTCGCCAGGACGACGACGCCGCCGTCCGGAGTCGCGAGTGCATCCACCGGACGCACCGACTCGGCGCCAGGGAACGCGAGCGCGACGTCCCACGCGATCGGGGCCGTCTGGGGCGAGGCCGCGGTGGTCGTTGCGGCGGCGGACACGGCGGCGGCGGTCACGGCAGCGGCCGGCGCCACCAGGAGGAGGGCACGCCCCGCGGAAGAGCGGGGAGCGCGGTGCGGGGCGAGAAAGCGGCGAGCGGACGGGATCGAATCCATGGCGAGCGAGGCGTGCGAGCGGGAGCGACATGAGCGTAACAGCGAGGCCTCCGGCGGTGCCCGGTTCCGGGATCCCCGGATCCCGCGCGGCACACACGGTCGATGCGGGGCCCTCGGAGCGCCCATACGATGGGGTGGAACACGCCTCCCTCGCTCGCTCCCATGACTCGCATCGATCCCACGCACCTGACCGCGGCTGTCGCGCTCCTCGCCGCGCCCGCCGCGCTCGCGCAGGTTTCGTTCGCACCCTTCCAAGCGCTCACGGACTTCGATCTGGGCCAGCTCGCGCCGAAGAGCACGTTCATCGCCGACCTGACGGGCGATGGGATCCCAGACCGCGTCGGGCACGCCTCGAGGAACGTGATCTACCTTCTCCGGGGCCTCGGCGACCGGAGCTTCGCTCCGATCGAGATCCTCGCCACGGACGCCTGGGGGTTCACAGCTCCAGCCGTGGGCGATCTCGAAGGCGACGGCGACCTCGATCTCGTCTACTCGAGCACGACCGATGTCCTAGTGATCCTCGTGAACGACGGGCAGGGGACGTTCACCCAGCGCCTGAGCCCGCCGCTGCCTTTCGTTGGAACGCTCCAGCTCGGAGACGCCGACGGGGACGGTGATCTCGACGTGCTGTTCACCGAGGGCTTTGGCTTCGGCACTCCTGTCACGGCGTTCCTCGACCAGGGGCAGTGGACGCCGGACATTCGACGCGACGATCTCACGCTCACCGGCGGCGGGAGCTCGTCGAGGGCGGCAGACTTCGACGGCGACGGTCTGATGGACTTCCTGGTGCGCGGCCCGGACAGGACGACCTTCCTCCTGCGCAGCAGCGGCCAGGGCTTCGACCGGCCGCTCGAGTTCGACTTCGAGGAGGACTTCGGGTTCGTCGCGGAGCTGGCGAACGTCGTGGACGTGAACCTGGACGGATGGCTCGACCTCCTGCCGATCGCGAGTGGGTTGGGGGCGAAGGTGTTCCTCGGCGACGGCGCCTTCGGCTTCACATCCGTCGACCTGGTCGACCCTGCGGCGGGAGCGACCTTCGTCCGCGCCGCGTTCGACGCGGACGGTGACGGCCGCCTCGACGTCCTCTACCAGACTTCGACCGGCCCGCGGCTCAGCTTCGGCGATGGGACCCTCCCGTACGGTGCGGGTGTCGCGGCTGCGACGAGCCTCCTGCCGAGTCTCGACGCGCTCGACTTCTTCCTCGACGTCGACGGGGACGGAGCGGACGACTTCGTCGGAGCGCGGAGCCAGTCCGTCGTCCGGTACGGGCCTGTCTCCGGCGCGCCGAGCGCCCTCGGTCCCGCGGTGCCCTTCGGCTACCTGCGGTCCGGCGCAATGGCCGAGCGGGGCGAGCCGATCGATGTCGACGGGGACGGGGATCTCGACTTCGTCGTTCTTCTGGACGTGACGGGCGGAGGGAGCGGCTTCGCCAACGTTTCGGGCATCGCCCTCGTCGAGAACCTCGGTGGATCACGTTTCGAAGCGACGTACGACTGGGGGCCCGCCTTCCAGACTGTGAGTGTAGCCACGACCGGCGACTTCGACGGCGACGGAGGAGACGAGCTCGCGCTCTTTGGTGAAGCGTCGGCGGACGGTTCCGGTGTCACCTACGTCTACGGCTTCGATGGAAGCGGCGAACCGGTCGAACGTGCCCGCCTGACCACGGGCGGCGGATCGTTCGCGGCGCCGGCGCTTGAGGCGTTCGACGTCGACCTGGACGGCTTCGACGACCTCGTCGTCGTGCCGAACTTCGGCACGACCGTGCGGGTCCATCGCGGAGGGCCGAGCGGCGTCGATCCGACCCCGATCGTCAGTGCGCTTGCCAGCTCTGTGTTCGAGGACATCCAGTTCGCGGACGGCGACGGGGACGGCCGGCGGGACGCCTACTTCGTTGCCTCGGACTGGACGCTTCGGTTCGCCGCCAATCTCGGCGGCGGCACGTTCGGCGCAGGCCAGCCCACCTCGGGCGTCGGAGGCGGGGAGCGGTTCGTGGTCGACTTCGACAGCGACGGCCAGCTCGACGTGCTGCGCGTACTCGGCCGTGATCTCTTCCTGCACGTTGGGTCGAGCGCAACGACTTTCGGGGCAGAAGTCTTCCTCTTCGACGATGCTGCGGACTCGGTCCTGCGCTGGCTCGAGTTCGCGGACATCGACCTGGACGGTGCGCTGGACGTCGTCCTCCATCCGACCCGGCTCGTCTTCGACGACGCGACCGGTGTCTTTTTGGGGGACGGCATGGGCGGCATCCGCGAGGGGTTCGCCGTGCCCGGATCCCTCCGCGCGAATGCGCAGCCGCCCGCGCTCGTCGATCTGGATGGAGACGGCGATGTCGATCTGCTGGAGGTGTGGTCCGAGGGAGGACAGTCGGACGACAACGACCGGATCCAGTACGCGGAGAACCTCGTCGTTCCGCGCTCCGGCACCGTCGCCTGTGAGCCCACCGTCGAGAACAGCACGGGCCGGATCAGCCGCCTCGATGTGTACGGCGCTCCCGTGGCCGCCGGCGCACCGCTCCGCCTCCTCGCGTCGAGCCTGCCGCGGAACGTCTTCGGCTTCTTCATTGGTGCACCGACATCTGCGCCGCCAGTCGTGATCCCCGGCTCGGTCGGCTCGCTCTGCCTCGGTCCGAACCTCGGCCGCTACATCGGCCCGGGCGAGATTGGAGTGGCCGGTGAGGCGGGTGCATTCGAGCTCGAGGTCGCGCCGGACGACCTGCGCAGCGGCGGGTCGGCCGTGACCGCGACGGCGGGGCTATCCTGGACGTTCCAGGCGTGGCACCGGGACGTCGTCGGCGGCGCGTCGACGAGCAATCTTACGTCGGCGGTGACGGTCACCTACGAGTGACGCGATCCCCGACCACGGCTCACTCCGGCGCAGGCGGCGCGACCCAGGCGAGGAATCGGCGCTCCGCGTCCAGGAGCTCCGGCGTCCGCCTTCCGGAGAACCCCGCCTGAACGACGTCCATGCCCCACGTACGCAGAACCGTGCGCGCGTGGTCCCCGTCGAGCACGACCGCCTCGTGCCCCGCCTCGAGCGCGGCCCGGCGGACGCGCTCGGTCTCCGCGGGCGGCAGGTAGCCGTCGTTCTCGGACAGCACGAGCAGGAGCGGCACGCGCTCGGACGCAACGACGTCCTCGAGCTCGGGGACGTTGGGCGCGGAGTGGAGGAGGCCCGCCCACCACGCGGCGACGGCGCCATGTCGCTCGCGGGCGCCGTTCCTGACCACGGTTGCCGCGCGCACCGGTGCGGCGAGGGCGGCCGCCCGCGGCGCGCCCTGTCCCGCGCCCTCCGTCGCCAGGAGTTCCGCGGCGACCAGCGTGCCGAGCGAGGTCGCCCGCAGCACGACGCGGTCCGGCGCGCCGCCCGCTCTCCGCACGGCCTCGCCCCACATCGCGCGACCGTCCGCTACGAGTCGGCGCGCGTCCCGGGTGCCGCCGGACCGACCGACGCCGCGGTAGTCGAGGACGAGCGAGGACCACCCGAGCGCGCGTAGCGTCGCGAGCGTGCCGGCGAGTCCTACACGTCCGATGCCGGCCGGCACGCCCGTCGACGTGGACGCGGCGGACGGCAGAAGGTGCAGGACGACCGGCGCGCCGGGGCCCGCGTCGACGAATCCGCCGCGCAGCGTCACGCCGTCCTCGGTCACGGTCTCGACGGGGATCGCGCCACCGTCCGGCCCCAGGAGGTCCGGTCCGACGGTCCCGGCGGATTGAACGACGGGCGCGACGCAGGCGGCGGTCAGCGCGAGCAGCGCGAGGAGGATGAGTCGCATGGGGCTCGAGGGCGAGCGAGCGCTCGCCCGCGCCGACACCCTACGCCCGGGAGCGCACCCGGCGCGAGCGCGCGGCGCTACCGCTGGCGCTCGGCCCGGCGTTCCCCGACAATCCCGCGCCATGTTCAAGCGCATCCTCATCGCCAACCGCGGCGAGATCGCCCTCCGCGTCATCCGCACCGCGCGGGAGATGGGCATCGAGTCGGTGGCGATCCACTCGGACGTCGACGCCAGCGCCCTCCACGTCCGGATGGCGGACATGGCGGTGTCGCTCGGCGGCCGCCTGCCCGCCGAGAGCTATCTCGACATGGACAAGGTGCTCGCCGCGGCGAAGGAGTCCGGCGCCGAGGCGATCCACCCGGGCTACGGCTTCCTCAGCGAAAACTCGGTCTTCGCGGCCCGGGTGAAGGAAGCGGGGCTCGCCTGGATCGGGCCGCCCTCGGGCGCGATCGAGACGATGGGGGACAAGATCGTCTCCCGCCGCGCGATGACGGCGGCCGGCGTGCCGTGCGTCCCCGGCCTCACCGACCCGGTCGACGACGTCGAGGCTGCGGTCGCAGCCGCGGCCGACATCGGCTACCCGATTGCGATCAAGGCGGCGGCCGGCGGCGGCGGCAAGGGCATCCGCGTGTGTCGCGCGCCCGAGGACATGGCGTCCGCGTTCCGGACGGCGTCGGGCGAGGCGCTCGCGTCCTTCGGCGACGGCCGCGTCTACCTCGAGCGCTACCTGGACCGCCCGCGCCACATCGAGGTCCAGCTCATGTTCGACGCGCACGGCAACGGCGTGCACCTGTTCGAGCGCGAGTGCTCCATCCAGCGCCGCCACCAGAAGCTCGTCGAGGAGGCGCCGTCCGTCGTGCTCGACGACGCGAAGCGCGCCGAGATCGGCGAGATTGCGCTGCGCGCCGGGCGCGCCGTCGACTACGAGGGCGCCGGCACGGTCGAGTTCCTCTGGTCCGGCGGCGAGATCTTCTTCCTGGAGATGAACACGCGCCTCCAGGTCGAGCACCCGATCACGGAGATGATCACCGGCGTCGACCTGGTCGAGCAGCAGCTCCGCGTCGCCGCCGGCGAGGTGCTGCCGATCCGCCAGGAGGATCTCTCGATCCACGGGCACGCCATCGAGGTGCGCATCAACGCCGAGAACCCGTTCAACGGCTTCCTGCCGTCCATCGGCACGCTCTCGAACCTGCGCCACCCGGGCGGCCCCTGGGTCCGCATGGACTCGGCGATGTACAACGGCCTCGAGGTCGGGCTCGAGTACGACCCGATGCTCGCGAAGCTGATCGTCTGGGGCCCCGACCGCGACCGCGCGATCCAGCGCATGATCCGCGCGATCGGCGAGACGAACGTCGGCGGCGTGCACACCGCGCTGCCGGCCGCGCTCCAGGTGCTGCGCGACGAGCAGTTCGCGGGGGGCGATATCGATACGCACTTCCTCGAGGCGCTGACCATCGAGCCGCCCGACGACTACGCGGCGCTCGCGGCCGTGGCCGCCGCCCTCTACCGCAACGGGCTCGCGCGCCGCCGCGCCCTCGCGCCCGTCGAGGCTTCGCGCGGAGGCTGGCTCGCGCGCAGCCGCGCAGAGACGGCCTCGTTCGCCAACTACCCCGAGACCCTGGCCGCCGCGGAGGAGACCCCGGGCCGATGAAGACCTTCGTCCAGATCGGAGAGCGCACGTTCGAGACCGAGATCGTCGAGCGCGCCGGCCGACTCGAGGTGCTCCTCGACGGCAAGCTGTGCGACGTCACGTACACCGAGGCCGACGGTGACGGCCAGGTCACCGTGATCCTCGACGGGCGCAGCTACGCGCTGTCGATGGGCGGGGACGCGAACGACGTGTCCGTGACGGTCGCCGGCTACCGCTACGACTGCGCGCTCGAGGACGAGCGCGAGCGCGCCGCGAACCTCGCCGCGCGCGAAGCCTCGAAGGGCGGCGGCACGGTCAAGGCGGTCATGCCGGGCGTCGTCGTCGAGCTCCTCGTCGAGGAGGGCGACGAGGTCACGGAGGGGCAGCCGCTCCTGATCCTCGAGGCGATGAAGATGCAGAACGAGATCGGCGCTCCCGGCGAGGGCGTCGTGAAGTCGATCCACGCGTCCGGTGGGCAGGCCGTGGGGGCGGGCGAGAAGCTCGTCACGCTCGAGGCCAAGCCGGAGTAGCCGCGCCCGTCGGGTTCGCGGCGCTCCGGCCGGCCGGCGGGCGCCGCCCGTGGGAGGGCCCGGACGCCCGCCCCGGAGCGGTCCGTCCGCCGGCACCGACCCGCCCGCGATTCCTCTCCACCTCGGAGGCGATCCTCCCGATACCGGGAACGATGGACGCCTTCGATCCGGACGCAGGGAGCCCCTTGGGGCACGCCGACCGCGGGGACGCCCGGCCCACGGCCCGCCCCGCGCGGGTGAAGGCTGGACCGCTCGCGGCAGCGCTCGCGACGGCGGCGATCCTCGGCGCGACGGCGCTGCCGAGCCCCGCGCCGATCGGGTTGCCCGAGGGGCCGCCCGCGCGCGCGGTCGACGTCCGCTCGGCTGCGGGCGCGCTCGATCTCGGCGCGACGCTCGGGCGCTTCACGTTCGAGGACGGTGCTCGCGTCGAGGAGCTCGAGGACGGCGGCGCTCGCGTCACCGGAACCCTCCGGTCCGAGCGCGACGCGGACGCGGGCTTCGAGCTCTCGATCCGCCTGGTGCGCGCGGAGCACGACGCGCGTGCCCGCGTCCTCGCGCCCACCGGCGATCCGGCACGCCCCCTCCTGACGCCGTCCCGGCTCGCGGGCGGCGACCTCTTCGACGGCGCCCGCGGCGAGCTCGCGGGCATCGGCCTCCTCGACGGACACGTGTTGACGCTACGCCTCGACACGGGCACGGTCGCGCGCCTCGGCGCGCTCGAGGGGGAGAGAGGCCTGACGGCTCGTTTCGACGCGCTGTCGACGCAGCAGCCGATCGGTGCGCCGCGACTCGCCGACGCGACGGCGGATCTCGACGTCCGTCTGCGCTGACGCGGGCGGGCGGAGCCGTTCAGCGCGCGTATCCGAGCGCGCGCAGGTCCGCGCGCACTTCGGCGCCCGCGCTCCTGCTCACCGGCCGCTCGTCGAGAGCGCGCAGCGCGGCGAGTGCGCTCTGAACGCGCTCCGATCCGAAGAGTCCCTCGGCGATGCCGGGATGGCTCGCGAGCACGTCCGTCGTTTCGGCCGGATCGAGGGCCAGGTCGTACAGTGCTCGCTCCGGCGACGCGGCTCCCGGCGTCACGCGCAGGTGGAGCGCGAAGCGTCCGTCGGTCGCGCGCAGGAGGTGCCGGCCGCATTGGCGCACGCGCACCGAGACGAGGGGCGTCTGAGCGCTCGCGCTGTCGAGGGCACGCGCGTCCGCCAGCGGCGGCAGTCCCGCCGCGTGCGTGACGAGGGTGTGCACGTCGACCAGCGAGATCGGACGCGCGTCGACGCCGGCCGCGCGCCCCGGGGCCCGAACGAGCAGCGGGACGTCGACGAGCTCGCCGAACAGCGTGTGCGAGTGGTGGAGCCCGCCGCGCTCGCCGAACTCCTCGCCGTGGTCGGAGGCGACGACCACGACGGCGCGGTCGAAGAGCCCGCGCGCCTCGAGCGCGGCCACCAGCGCGCCGAAGTCCTCGTCCATGCGCCGGACCTCGGCGGCCTGCATCGCCCGCATCCAATCGACGTCCGCCGGCGCGAACCCGTGGTGGAGCGGAACCTCGCCCGCGCGGATCGTGCGCGCGGCGACGTGCTCCCCGACGAGCTCCGCCGCCGCGCCCGGAGGCGCGAATGCGGCGGCCTCCGCGCGCGCGGCGTCGTAGGGGCCGTGCGCGTGGAAGAAGTGGACGTGGAGGAGGAACGGGCCGCCGCCGCGCCGGTCGAGCCAGCGCTCGATGCGCTCGGGCCGCGCACTGGACTCGACGTACGCGTAGCCGCGCTCGAGCCCGAATCCTCCGTGGAGCCACGGGTTGTCGAGGAACCCCGCCGTCGCGTAGCCGTGCGCGCTGCAGTGCTCGGCGAGCGTCGCGTGCGACCGGTCGAGGAACGGAGCGCCCGCGAGCGAGCCGTGCTCGAGCGGGGGCGCGCCGGTCAGAAGCGACGCCATCGCAGGGTGCGTGTGCGGTGACGGCGTGACGGCGCGGCCGTAGCGCGTCGCGCGCGCGGCGAAGGCGTCGAGGTGAGGCGTGCGCCCCTCGCCCGCGCCGTAGCACCCGAGCGTGTCCCGGCGTGTCGTGTCGAGCGTGACGAGGACGATCGGCGCGCCGGTGCCGCCGCGCGCCTGGGGCCCGTCGCGCAAGGGGGCGCTCCGGCTGAGGTGCTGCAGGGAGAGCGCGCCCGCGCCGAGGCCGAGGAGTACGAGCGCCGCCGCGCGCGGACGCCGCGCGCCGAGCCACATGCTCCCCTCGACGACGAGAGCCGCCGCCAGCGCCGCCGCGACCGCCCGGCGGCGCGGGACCTCGAGCTCGAGCAGCAGCGCCGCCGCGAGCACCCACGCGACGCCCAGCGCGAGGCGCAGCGCCACGTCCACTGCGGCGCGGAGCGGTCCCCGCGTTCTCGCCGCGTCCCCGTCGAGCCAGGCCCGCACCGCGCACGCCGCCGCGGCGGTCCACGCGAGCGTTCCCGGATCGAGCGCGGGCGCGCCGAACGTCCACCCCAGGAATCCCGACGCCCGCGCGGGCGCGTCCGCCGCGGCCGCGGCGAGCGCCACCGCTGCGAGCGCGCACGTCCTGCGCCCGCATCGGAGGCGGACTCCGGCGGGCGCGGCCGGTTCGGCGGGGGGCTCCTCGCGGGGGGATGCCATGGGCGCCCGATCGTAGGCGGACGCGCGCGGCGCGCCGCGTGCTTCGGGGCGGCTGCTATGGTCGAGGCGTGGGGGAAGAGCGGAGCGACGACACGGGGGCCGGGGCACGCGGCGGCGGCCGGCCTGCGCCGCCGGTGCGAGAGTCCCTCTTGGGCGGGATCCACGCTGCGGCGCTCGTGCTCGCGTGCGTCTTCCTGGCTTCGGCGGCGGTCCGCCGCGAGGTGGACTCGCTCGCGGCGGGGCTCGCGCTCCTCGCCCTCGCCGGAACGGCGTGGTTCCTGGCCGGCTGGCTGACGGACGAGCACGCCGACTCGGCCGGCTGGCGCCGGGTGCGCGGGGGACTGCTCGTCGTCGCGGCGGGGATCGCGGTCTCGCTCGTCGTGCGCGGAACCGCGTTCATGCGCCAGCTCACCTCGGGCCGCAGCCCGAGCTCGGGGACGGCCTCGGCGCCAACGGGAGCCGCCGCCTCGCGCCTCCTCCTCGTCACGACGGGGCCCGCGCCGGCCGGAACGGAGGCCGGAGCCGCGCTCGGCGACCTCGTTGCGCCGGGAGTGCTCGTCGCGCTCGTCGGAGTCCACGCGTCGCCCCGCCGCGATCCGGCGCTCGCGTCCGTGCTGACGGGACTCGAGGTGCTCGAGCACCGCGTGCTCTTCGACGGGGACACCCTGCCGGACCGCGCGCGGACCGTGCTCGAGGTGTTCCGGGACGAAGGAGCGGCCACCGCCGCGTTCGGCGGCGAGCGCCTCCCCGCCTGGGCGGCACGCGGCGCCGAGCAGGTCGAGCGGGCCGGGGGCCTGCGCGACGCGGTGCTGTGGCTCGCGCGCGTCGACGCCGGGACCGCCGTGGCCGTCGCGCACGTGCACGTCGACGGCGCGCTCGGTCCCGACGCGGACGTACTTGCGGCGTTCGCGGGCCGGCCCGGCGCGTTCGTGCTCGCGCTCGACCTGCCGGCGGCGAAGGACGCCGAGGTTCCGGACCTGACTCCGGCCGAGTGCGCGAGCACGCTCGTGTTCTCGGCTGCGTCCGAGCCCGACGGAGCCGCGTTCGGCCGCGCCGTGGTCTCGGTCCCCGCGACGCTCCTCGAGGCGGCGGCGCTCGACGCGCTCCCCGAGCACGCGCGCCCGAGCTCGCTCCAGGGCGCGCCCGACGAGGGAGAGCTCCTCGCCGTGACGTTCCGGCACGGGCGCGCCGGGGCCGTGCACGTCGCGCGCGGCTTCGCGCCGTTCGGCGGCGGCGTGGCGGTCCTCACGCCGCTCGGTGGGTTCACCATCGAAGGTCGCGACCCGCGCGCACTCCTCGACGACTGGCGCGCGGACGACGCCCTTGCGGGGCACCTCGTCTACCGCAACGAGATCCGGCCCGAGGTCGTCGGGCGCGCCCGGTTCGTGGACGCGCTGGCGCGCTGGCGCGCGCGCAACGGCGCGTTCGAGGCGCGCCCGCGCGTGGTCGTCGGGCCGAAGTAGTGGGGCCGCGACGTCGGGGCGGCGCTCTCGGAAGCGGGAACCAGCGCGTCCGGGGTCCCGAGTCGCCTACGATGCGGGCGTGAGCGACACGCCCCGCATCCTGCTGCTCGACAACGACGCGAAGATCGTCGAGCTCGTCGCGTGGTTCCTCGGCTCCAAGGGGTACGAGGTGCGCACGGCGCGCTCCTTCGCCGAGCTCGACGCCGCGCTCGCCGCGTCGGGCTGCGACCTCCTCGTGTCGGACGTGGACCTCGGGACCGAGTCCGCGCTCGTCGAGCTGCCGCGGCGCAGCGCCGCGGGGACCCTCCCGCGGACCCTCGTCGTGTCGGGCTTCCTCGACGCCGCGAACCAGGGCGTGCTGGCCGCCGTGCCCGAGGTCGTCGGGACGCTCGCGAAGCCGTTCGAGTTCGAAGCGCTCGAAGAGGCGGTCGCGGCAGCGCTGGCACCGGGCGGGGCCGGGGGAGCTCCGGAGGGCGTCGCCGCCGAGGGGCCGCCCGGGGCCCGGGACGGCCACCCCGCGCCTCCGACGGCGGACGGCCCGGGCTCGCCGCCGGCCGACGACGACGGCTGGATCGAGATCACGCCCCAAGGCTGAGCGGTGGGGGCTACCTTCCCGCCATGACCAGACTCCAGTGGCGCACGGCGGGGGAGTCCCACGGGCCGACGCTGATCGGAATCGTCGAGGGGATCCCCGCGGGCCTCCGCCTCGACGTGGAACGCGTGGACGCCGAGCTCGCGCGCAGGCAGATGGGCTACGGCCGCGGCGGCCGCATGCGGATCGAGACCGACCGCGTGGAGATCCTCTCCGGTTGGAAGGGCGGGATCACGATCGGCAGCCCGATCGCGTTCCGCGTCGTGAACAAGGACGACGTCATCGAGCGGCTTCCGATCCCCACGAATCCCCGCCCGGGGCACGCCGACCTCGCCGGCTGCATGAAGTGGGGCCACGCCGACCCGCGCGCGGTGCTCGAGCGGGCGAGCGCCCGGGAGACCGCGGCTCGGGTCGCTGCCGCAGGGATCGCCCGGCAGGTGCTCGAGGCCTTCGGCGTCGACGTGTTCGGCTCGCTCACCTCGCTCGGTGGGATCCGGTGCTCCGAGCACGCGTTCGAGCGGGCGGGCGAGCGCCGGGCCGAGATCCGGGACGCGAGCGACTTCCTGAGCCTCGATCCGGAGAAGGACATCGCGATGCGGGCGGAGGTTGACCGGGCCAAGGCGGACAAGGACAGCCTCGGCGGGACGTTCGAGATTCGGGCGCTCGGGCTCCCGCCCGGGCTCGGGAGCTGCGCGAGCGCGGCGGAGCGACTCACTGGCCGGCTCGGCGGGGCGCTCTTCTCGATCCCTGCGATCAAGGGCGTCGAGTTCGGGATCGGGTTCGAGGTGGCCGAGCGCAGGGGGAGCGACGTCCACGACGCGATCGTTCCGGCGGACGGGGCCGACCCGAGCGCTTTTGCGCGGGCGACGAACCGTTCGGGCGGGCTCGAGGGCGGCATGACGACCGGTGAGCCACTCGTCGTGCGCGCCGCGATGAAGCCCATCCCGTCCATCCGCGTCGGGCTGCCCTCCGTCGATCTGCACACGGGGGAGGCGACGCGGGCGACGTACCAGCGTTCGGACGTGACCTCCGTACCTGCCTGCGCCGTCGTGGGGGAGGCGATGGTCGCGCTGGTGCTCGCCGAGGCGTTCCTGGACAAGTACGGCGGGGACTCGATGGACCAGGTGCGCGCGGCCGTCGAGCACCACCGCGCGGAGGTCGCACGGCTGGGGCGCAGTGGGGGATCGACCGACGCCGAATCGACGGACGGCCTGCCCGCAGGACCGGATTCCGGTGCGAATTCGGGCACGGGGGCTTGACCCCCGCGCGCGCATCCCTACCCTCCTCGCTCCACTCGCCGCCCTGGGCGTGCTCCGTGCACGTCGAGGGTCGCCTTGGGACGGCCGCCACGGCACACGCCAGCGTGGCTCAATGGCTAGAGCAGCTGATTTGTAATCAGCAGGTTGCGGGTTCGAGTCCCGCCGCTGGCCCCACTTCAGGCCCCACTCTTGGCCCCACGTCCCGGGCGCCGCTCCTTCCAAACGCATTTCCGACACGAGAACGACTCGGGAGCGTGATGCTCGCCGCGCCGCTCGGGTGTCCGTGGTTCCTTCCTTCCTGCGGATGGACGGCCGCGCTTCGGCCTATCGGAGCGCGCACTGCTTCCATTCCGCGCCCAACCACCACGGCCCTCGGGCGCTGCTGCGCGAGACACGCGTCTGCACCGGTTGCCGTGTCGGACCCGACGCGGCAGGCGCCCTACGGGGCGCGCAGCCGCAGGTCTCCGGGCTCCTCGCCCGGGGATCGCACGTCCATGGGTGGCTCTCCCCGGAGAGGCGGCCAGGAGGGGGAATTCCCGAGCGGTCAAAGGGGTCAGACTGTAAATCTGATGGTTCTGCCTTCGCAGGTTCGAATCCTGCTTCCCCCACCATTCCTGCAGTGCCGTGAGTCTCGGTTCCGCTGGTCTGGCCCGTCGGCCTGGCCCGCTGGTCCGGCTACGACGCTGCAGCCGTGAGCCCAGGCTCCGCGCAGTCGAGCAGGTTCGTCCAACGACGTGCAGGGCGCCGGTCCCAAACCGGTGGTCTGGATCGGGTCCGATGCGGTCGACGGAGTGCGTCCCTGGTCGAGGCGTCCCGGCGGGCCACGCGTCCACGCTGGGGCGGATCCCTCCGCGGACCGAGCACACCCGTGCGGGTGTAGTTCAGTGGTAGAACGACAGCCTTCCAAGCTGTATGCGGGGGTTCGATTCCCCCCACCCGCTCCACCTTCTCGGCCGGCCCCTCCATCGAGCGGCCGGCAAGCGCTGGTGACCGCGCGCCCATCGTCGTCGGGATCCCAGATCGTGGGTGGGGGACGCAAGTCGCGTCCCTCCTCCCCGGTGGCGATGCTGCTGTAGCTCAGTGGTAGAGCACTTCCTTGGTAAGGAAGAGGTCACGGGTTCAAGTCCCGTCAGCAGCTCCATCGCCTTCGCTTCGGCGCCCGCGCTTCGGCGCCCGCGCTTCGGCGCCCGCGCTTCGGCGCCCGCGCTTCGGCGTCCTGGCCGCCCCCACGATCTCCCGCTCCCTCGGGCCGCCGCCGTGCAAGCACGGCGCCCCTCCGTCGGAGTGCAAGCACACGGTGCAGCCGCTTCCGGCTGTGCCGGCTCCCCTCGCCGAGGCCGCTCCGCGCCCGAGGCGTGGACTCCTCCCCGCGACGCCGACCCTCGGCCGAGCACAAACCGACCACGGTCCCGACTCTCGGGCCGTTCAAACTCCTCTCCACGGTCTCGTCGGCCGCGGGGCGGGACCCTTCTTCGACGAGACCCAGAAATGGCCAAGGAAGTTTTCGAGAGGAACAAGGATCACGTGAACGTCGGGACCATCGGTCACGTCGACCACGGGAAGACCACCCTCACCGCCTGCATCTGCCGCCACCAGGCCAACAAGGGCCTGGCGAAGGAGATGAAGTTCGACCAGATCGACAAGGCCCCCGAGGAGAAGGCGCGCGGCATCACGATCTCGACCTCGCACGTCGAGTACGAGACGGACACCCGTCACTACGCCCACGTCGACTGCCCCGGCCACGCGGACTACGTCAAGAACATGATCACGGGTGCCGCCCAGATGGACGGCGCGATCCTGGTCGTGTCCGCGGCGGACGGCCCGATGCCCCAGACCCGCGAGCACATCCTCCTCGCGCGCCAGGTCAACGTGCCGGCGATCGTGGTCTTCATGAACAAGGTCGACCAGGTCGACGACGACGAGCTCCTGGACCTCGTCGAGATGGAGATCCGCGAACTCCTCTCGAAGTACGAGTTCCCGGGCGACGACATCCCGATCATCCGTGGCTCGGCCCTCGGCGCCGAGAACGCCCTCAACGACGGCAAGCCCGTCGACGACCCGGCGTTCAAGTGCATCGACGAGCTCATGGAGGCGGTCGACAGCTACATCCCGCTCCCCGAGCGTGACGTCGACAAGGACTTCCTGATGCCCGTCGAGGACGTGTTCTCGATCAAGGGTCGCGGCACGGTCGGCACCGGTCGCGTCGAGCGCGGCATCGTCCGCACCGGCGACGCGCTCGAGATCGTCGGCATGCAGGAAGAGATCGGCAACACCACCTGCACGGGTGTCGAGATGTTCCAGAAGACGCTCGACGAGGGCCGCGCCGGTGAGAACGTCGGCGTCCTCCTGCGCGGCGTCGACAAGAAGGACCTCAAGCGCGGCCAGGTCCTGGCCAAGCCGGGCACGGTCACCCCGCACACCGAGTTCGAGTGCGAGGTCTACGTCCTCTCGAAGGAAGAGGGCGGCCGTCACACGCCGTTCTTCTCCGGCTACCGCCCGCAGTTCTACTTCCGCACGACGGACGTGACCGGCACCGCCGACCTGATCGGCGCCGAGATGTGCATGCCGGGCGACAACGTCAAGCTGACCGTCAAGCTGCAGACCCCGGTCGCGATGGACGAGCAGCTCCGTTTCGCGATCCGTGAGGGTGGCCGCACCGTCGGTGCGGGCGTCGTCACCAAGGTCATCAAGTGACCGCCCGGCGGCCGCGGCTCCCCGACGATGGGGGAGCCGCGGCCGCCGAACCCATCCACTCCGATCAACGCACGGCCCCGGCGCGCACTCCGCGCAACCGAGGCCTGCGGCTGCGCGCGAGCGCAGGACACCACCACCGCCTCCGGGCGACGGCCCGCGGAACGACCCCATGAAGACAAAGGAACGCTACGTCTTCCTCGAGTGCACCGAGTGCAAGGAGCGGAACTACACGACGCACAAGCGTCTGAAGGCCGCCTACAAGCTCGAGAAGAAGAAGTTCTGCCGGCGCTGCCGCACCCATCAGCCGCACCGCGAGAAGAAGCTCTGACCCTTCGCGGGTCCCGCTGATTCCCCGTGCACCGGCGGCGCAACGCCGCCGGAACGCTGTCCCTTCCTCCCACACCCTCTGACCCCGACCCTCGACCATGGCGTATCGCAAGGACCAAGGGCGCATGGCGCGCATGGCGACCTTCTGGTCGCTGGCGATCCTGCTCGCCTACGGCTGCGTCCGCATCCGGAGCGAGCTCACCGCCTGGAAGCCGGAGTCGTTCGGTGAACCGCTGGGCGGGATCACGGTTCCGATCGTCGGTCTCCAGCTCTCGCTGGCGCTCCTGGTCGCGGCGGGAGTCTTCGCGGCGGGTCTGTTCTTCCTCAACCGCTTCCTCGAGGCGCCGAAGAACGCGGACCTGCTCATCGAGACCGAGTCGGAGCTGCGCAAGGTGACGTGGCCGACCATCGACGAGACGATCGACGGCTCGATCGTCGTGGTGGTGGTCGTGCTGTTCCTCATGGCCTTCATGGCCGGCGCGGACTACGTCCTCGGCGAGTTCTTCTCGCGGATCATCCTCGGCGGGGCCTGAGCGGCTCGGAACGGCAAAGCATCCAGATGGCGTACAAGTGGTACTTCCTCCGCTGTCAGTCGGGCCGCGAGAAGCGGATCCGGGACAACGCGCTGCACCGGCTCAAGATCGCCGGCGTCGAGGACATCATTCCGCAGGTGCTCGTGCCGTTCAAAATCGTCACGGACATGAAGCGCGGGAAGAAGCGCACCGTCGAGGAGAAGCTCTACCCCGGCTACCTCATGGTCCAGGCGGACCTCGAGAACCCGGAGGACCCGCAGGTGATCAAGGCGCGCACGACGCTGCGCGGCGTCGACGGCCTGCGCGACTTCCTCGGGGCGCCCGGTGAGCCCACGGCGATCTCCGAGGCCGAGGTCACCGAGATCCTGTCCCTGATGACCGACTCCGAGTCGCGCCCGCAGGTGACGATCGGTCTCGAGAAGGGCGACCAGGTGAAGATCAACACGGGGCCGTTCGACGGCTTCGACGGCTCCATCGACGAGGTCAACCCGGAGAAGGGCACCGTGCGCGTCACGGTCACGATCTTCGGGCGGCCGACCCCGGTCGACCTCAAGTACTGGGAGGTCGACAGCGTCTGACCGACGCGCCCGGCGCTGCCGGGCCTCCTCCCCGCGCCGCTCCGGATCCTTCCGGCCCGGCGCACACCGATCCGACAGACACACGGCGACCGGCCCGGCGAGCGGCAGGGCGCCACCCCGAACACGAACGCGGGCTCACCGCCCGCGCACCGAACCCACGCCGTCCGAGCGGCAGGGCCCGAGAGGCCCGCTCTACCGCGGAGAACCGGCGCGACACCCGAGCGACATGGCGAAAGAACTCACAGGCAAGATCAAGCTCCAGTGCCCCGCCGGGCAGGCGACACCAGCGCCTCCCGTCGGTCCGGCCCTGGGTGCGCACGGCGTCAACATCGCCGAGTTCGTCAAGCAGTTCAACGACCGCACGCGGGACCAGATGGGGATGATCATCCCCGTCGAGATCTCGGTCTACAAGGACCGCTCCTTCGACTTCATCCTCAAGTCGCCGCCGGCGGCCGTGCTGCTCAAGAAGGCGGCTGGCGTCGAGAAGGGCGCGGGTGAGGTCGGGACCGAGCTCGTCGGCAAGGTCACCCGCGAGCAGGTCGAGGAGATCGCCAAGCTGAAGATGGCGGACCTCAACGCTCGGGACCTCGACCAGGCGTGCCGCATCATCGAAGGCACCGCCCGCTCCTCCGGTATCCAGGTGGAGGGCTGATCGTCATGGCCAAGCAGAGCAAGCGGTATCGCCAGGCGACGGCGATGATCGACCGCAATCAGACGTACGGGGCCAAGGAGGCGTTCGACCTCCTGAAGAGCCTCCCCGCCGCGAAGTTCGACGAGACCGTCGAGGTCGCGATCCGCCTCGGGATCGATCCGCGCAAGACGGACCAGCTCGTCCGCGGCGCGGTCTCGCTGCCCAAGGGCCTCGGCAAGACCGTCTCGGTCGTCGTGTTCGCCGAGGGCGACAAGGCCGAGGCCGCGAAGGCCGCCGGTGCGGACGTGGTCGGCTCCGACGACCTCGCCGAGCGTATCCAGGGCGGCTGGATGGACTTCGACATCGTCATCGCCAGCCCCGACATGATGAAGCACGTCGGCAAGCTGGGTAAGGTCCTCGGCCCGCAGGGCAAGATGCCCTCGCCGAAGTCCGGCACGGTGACTCCGAACGTCGCGAAGGCGGTCGAGGAGTTCAAGGCGGGCAAGGTCGAGTTCCGCACCGACGCGGGCGGGAACGTCCACGCGCCGCTGGGCAAGCGCTCGTTCTCGAGCGACGACCTGGTCGCGAACTTCACCGCGTTCCTCAACCACCTCACGGGCATGCGTCCCTCCGCGGTCAAGGGCAACTTCGTCCGCCGCGTGAGCGTCTCGACGTCGATGAGCCCGGGCGCCTTCATCGAGTACGGAGGCTGATCCGATGCCGAACCTGGTCAACAAGATGGTCGTCGCCGAGCTCCAAGAGGAGTTCAAGGACGCCGAGGGCATGGTCGTCGTCTCCTACGCCGGTCTGACCGTCGAAGAGAACGAGGACCTCCGCGGGAAGCTCGCCGAGAAGAACGTGAGCTTCCGCATGGTGCGGAACTCGCTGGCGAAGAAGGTGCTCGCGGACCGCGACATCGTCTTCCCGGACGACGCCGCTCTCAAGGGCAACACCGGCATCGCCTACGGCGACGCCGAGGCCGCGATCGACGCGGCGAAGGTCTTCAACGAGAAGGACGTCAAGAAGGCCGGCAAGGTCAAGTTCAAGGGCGGCGTGCTCGAGGGAAACTCCCTCGACGCCGACGGCGCGAAGGCGCTCGCCGACCTCCCGGACCGCGCGACGCTCCACGCTCAGCTCCTGGGCGTCATCGCCGGACCGGCGCGTGGCCTCGCCACCGTCATCAACCAGGTCCCGAGCAGCGTTGCTCGCGTGATCCAGGCCCACGTCGACGACGGCGAAGGCGGCGAAGGCTGACCCCGAATCAGATCCCTCCGCCCTCTGGCGGGGGACACCGAACACAAAACCCCTGAACCACTGCGCTCGCCGAGCGGGCGCACCAACCCTCCCTAGACCGATGTCCGAAGAAACGACGACCGTTGAGCTCGAGCCCGAGCTCCAGACCATCGCTGACCAGCTCGACGGCCTCACCCTGCTGCAGGCCTCGAAGCTCGTGAAGGCCCTCGAGGACAAGTGGGGCGTCAGCGCCGCGGCTCCCGCCGGCGGCATGATGATGGCCGCTCCCGCCGGTGGCGGCGGCGGCGACGAGGCCGAGGAGAAGACCGACTTCGACGTCGTCCTCAAGGAGGCCGGCGGCCAGAAGATCCAGGTCATCAAGGAGGTCCGCGCGATCACCGGCCTGGGCCTCAAGGAAGCCAAGGCCATCGTCGACGGCGCGCCCGAGACGGTGAAGGAAGGCGTCCCGAAGGAGGAGGCCGAGGAGATGAAGAAGTCCCTCGAGGGCGCCGGCGCCACTGTGGAGCTGAAGTAGCTCCACGCTCCAACGGCGTGAGCCGTTGGGCCAGACGCTCCAACGGCGTGAGCCGTTGGGCCAGGAAGGAAAGCAGAGCCCCCGCTCTGCCCACCAACCTGACCCCGAGCCCGGCCACGGACCCGACAGCCCCACCGGCCCCCAGCCCCCCCGGGGCTGGCCGGCCCGCCGCCCGGTCCGAGCCCCACAGCGCCCCACCCCCCGAGCGACACCCCGCGTCACACCGGCGCAGGCCGTCCCTCGACCCCCGAAACCGAACTCGACCCGCCGAGCCCCTCCGCGCGAGGGGCCCGGCGGGCCGTGTTCGTCCAGTCCGAGCCCCCCGACCCACCGCGGGCGGGGGAGGGCCGTGACGTGCAATTCGCGCGCCATCCCCTCTTCCCGGTCCGTGTCCGACGCCCTACACTCATGGGCCGGTAGCGCCCTGCGCCGCCGTCCCCTGAGCCGCGGCCGCCCCTGACCTCCACCGCTCCCGCGCACCTCCCGCGCACGCGGCTCGACGGGCCTCGCCCGCTTCGATGATCGATCTTCCGATCGCCCAGCGCCCCATTCGCCCCCGTCGTGGCCCCGTCCAGGCCACCCGTGGGCGCCTTCGTGTCCTCTCCGGACCCGCGCCGAGTCGCGTCCCCAGCCCTGCGGGGCCGGACGCTTCGCCCGCGGGCTCTTCCCGCTGACCGTTCGGGTGATCCGGCCCGCGCCGCAGGCGCACTGCCCGATCACCCCGACGCGACGCAGCCCCTCCGCTCACCCGGCAGCTCCGGCTGCTCGAGCACCCCTTCGTCCACATGATCGTCGAACGTTCCGGCCGCATGGTCGAGCAGTCGTCCGAGGTTCGCCACTTCGGCCGCGTCTCCGAGATCGTCCCGCTCCCCAACCTGGTGGAGATCCAGACCAAGGCCTTCGAGGCCTTCCTCGCCCCCGACGTCGCGTCGGGCTCCCGCGAGGACCAGGGGCTCGAGGCACTCCTGCGGGAGATCTTCCCGATCTACTCGTACGACAAGACGATGTGCCTCGAGTACGTCGGCTACGAGCTCGGGCGCCCGCGCTACGACATCGACGAGTGCCGCAAGCTCCGCATGAGCTACGGCTACCCGTTCAAGGTGCGCCTGCGCCTGGTCAAGCCGGAGCCGATCGAGGAAGAGGTCTACCTCGGCGAGATCCCGATCATGCTCGGCGGCGGCGAGTTCGTGATCAACGGCTCCGAGCGCGTGATCGTCAGCCAGCTCCACCGCTCGCCGGGCGTCGACTTCCTGATCGACACCGCGACGACGGACCGGATGCTCCACTCCTGCTGGATCATCCCGGAGCGCGGCTCGTGGGTCGAGCTGAACGTCACCAAGAAGGAGGCGCTCACGGTCCGCATCGACCAGAGCGGCAAGTTCAGTGCGGTCACGTTCCTGCGCGCCCTCGACGAGGAGCTCGGGACCGACCAGGCGCTCCTGCGGCACTTCTACCCGACGAAGGTCGTCAAGAAGACGAAGTCGCAAACCGCCAACGCGTTCGCGAAGAAGATCACCGACCGCATCGCGGTGGGGGACATCGTCGTGCTGAAGACGGGCGAGGTGCTCGTGCCCTCGGGCATGCCGATCCCGGAGACCGCGGCGCTCGAGATCGCGGGCGGGGACCTGGCGGAGGTCGAGATCATCGACTCCGACCCGCAGGACCTCGACATGCTCCTCATCAACACGCTCCACGACGAGCCGCAGGTGAAGAGCCACGAGGAGGCGCTCATCAAGATCTACGGGCGACTGCGCCCGGGCAACCCGCCGCAGATCGAGAAGGCGCGCGAGCTCTTCCACGAGAAGTTCTTCGACATCCAGCGCTACCGCCTCGGCCGGGTCGGTCGCTTCCGCCTGAACCGCAAGTTCGGCGCGGACACGGTCGACGACGTCCAGGTCCTCAAGCCCGAGGACATCGTCAACTCGGTCAAGTACATCCTCGACCTGCGCGCCGGCAAGGGCGAGATCGACGACATCGACAACCTCGGCAACCGCCGCGTGCGGACGATCGCCGAGCTCGCCGGGGAGGAGTTCCGCAAGGGCCTGCTCAAGCTGCGCCGCACCGCGCAGGAGCGCATGAACCTCGAGGCGCCGGAGACGGTGTCGCCGCGGACGCTCATCAACTCGAAGACGTTCTCGAGCGCGGTCGACTACTTCTTCGGTCGGTCCGAGCTCAGTCAGGTCGTCGACCAGGCGAACCCCCTGAGCCAGCTCACGCACGAGCGGCGCCTCTCGGCGCTCGGCCCGGGCGGACTCAACCGCAAGCGCGCGGGCTTCGACGTCCGCGACGTGCACCTGTCGCACTACGGCCGCCTCTGCCCGATCGAGACGCCGGAGGGCGCGAACATCGGTCTGATCTCGTCGCTCGCGCTCTACGCGACGCTCGACGACTACGGCTTCCTGACGACGCCGTACCGCCGCGTCGAGAAGGGCGTCCTGAGCGACAAGGTCGACTTCCTCCGCGCGGACGAAGAGACCGGCAAGGTCATGGCCCCGATCGACGTCACCGTCGACGCGAAGGGCAAGATCACCTCCAAGCGCGTTCTGGCGCGTAAGGACGGGGACAACGTCGAGGTCCCGCCGGGCGAGGTCGACTACGTCGACGTCTCGCCCAAGCAGATCATCGGCGTGTCGGCGGCGCTCATCCCGTTCCTCGAGCACGACGACGCGAACCGCGCGCTGATGGGCTCGAACATGCAGCGTCAGGCGGTGCCGCTCCTCATCCCCGAGGTGCCGATCGTCGGCACGGGGATGGAGAAGTCCGTCGCGCAGAACTCGAACATGCCGATCTTCGCCAAGCGCGCCGGCACGGTCGAGTACGTGGACAGCCGGGTGATCATCGTCGGCGACGACGAGTACCACCAGCAGAAGTTCCGCGGCATGAACGAGCGCACGACCCAGAACCACCGCGCGGTGGTGCAGGTCGGCGACGAGGTCGAGGCCGGCCAGCTCCTGGCGGACGGCGCTTCGACCGAGGGCGGCGAGCTCGCGCTCGGCAAGAACCTCCTCGTCGCGTTCATGACCTGGGACGGCTTCAACTACGAGGACGCGATCCTCGTGTCGGAACGCCTCGTCAAGGACGACGTCTTCACCTCGATCCACATCGAGGAGTACGAGGTCGAGATCCGCGAGACCAAGCTCGGCAAGGAGGAGTTCACGCGCGACATCCCCAACGTGGGGGAGAAGGCGCTGGCGAACCTCGACGAGGGCGGCATCGTCCGCATCGGCACCTTCGTCGAGGCGGGTGACGTGCTCGTCGGCAAGGTGGCGCCGAAGTCGAAGAGCGAGCTCACCCCCGAGGAGAAGCTGCTCCACGCGATCTTCGGCAAGGCCGGCGTCGACGTGAAGAACGCTTCGCTGACGATGCCCCCGGGCACGCGCGGCGTCGTGATCGACGCGCACAAGTTCTCGCGCCGCGTGAACCTGACCGACGCGGAGCGCACCAAGGCTCTCGGCGTCATCCGTGACGCGGAGAAAGAGTTCCTGCGCGCGCTGCGCGCCTACACGCGCACGCTCCTGGACGACGTCCAGGGCGCGCTGAGCGTGACGATCGAGGACGATCTCACAGGCAAGCCGTTCGACCTCGACGACACGTCGACGTACGACGAGCTCCGCCGCGTGAAGATCCTCTGCCTCGCGGCGGCCGAGGAGAGCGAGGACAAGGCGAAGCGCGGCAAGGCGCTCCAGCTCGTCCACGACTTCCAGGCCAAGATCGACAACAAGGAGGCGGAGAAGAACAAGATCGTCAACCGCCTCAGCCGCGGTGACGAGCTCCCGACCGGGGTGCTCGAGATGGTCAAGGTCTACGTCGCCACCAAGCGCAACCTCTCGGTGGGCGACAAGATGGCCGGCCGCCACGGCAACAAGGGCGTGATCAGCAAGATCTGCCCGGCCGAGGACATGCCGTACCTCGAGGACGGCACTCCGGTCGACATCGTGCTCAACCCGCTCGGCGTTCCGTCTCGCATGAACGTCGGTCAGATCCTCGAGACGCACCTCGGGATGGCCGCCGCGAAGCTCGACGTCCGCTGCGCGTGCCCCGCGTTCGACGGCGCCCCGGAGGAGGAGATCGAGGGTCTCCTCACCGAGGCGGACATGCCGACGTCCGGCAAGTTCCAGCTCTACGACGGCCGCAGCGGCGAGGCGTTCGAGCAGAACGTCACCGTCGGGGTCATGTACATGCTGAAGCTGCACCACCTCGTCGACGAGAAGGTGCACGCCCGCGCGACCGGCCCCTACAGCCTCATCACTCAGCAGCCGCTGGGCGGCAAGGCGCGCTTCGGCGGCCAGCGCTTCGGCGAGATGGAGGTCTGGGCCCTCGAGGCCTACGGCGCGGCGGCGATCCTGCAGGAGCAGCTCACCGTCAAGTCGGACGACGTCGACGGCCGGACGAAGATCTACGAGTCGATGGTCAAGGGACTGAACATCCTCGAGCCGGGTACGCCCGTCTCCTTCGAGGTGCTCACGAACGAGATCCGCGGGCTCGGCCTCAACATGGAGCTCCACAAAAAGGCCGTGCTGTGAGCAGCCGCCAAGGGCGGCTGCTGGACAGCACGCCCTTTTGGTGGAGATGTTTCTGGCCCAACCGCTGACGCGGTTGGAGCGGACAAGAAGGCGGCCTCCCGAAGTCGCTTCCTTCCAACCTCAACACACACAACTCCCATCGTGGCGCCGCGGTGGGGGATCCCGAGCTGGCTGGTGACGACCGGCCCTCAACCCTGAGATCTGACAGATGACCGTCGCAGACGCCAAATACAACCGCATCAACGACTACGGCAGCGTGACGATCGCGCTCGCCTCGCCGGAGGACATCCGGTCGTGGTCGTTCGGCGAGGTCAAGAAGCCCGAGACCATCAACTACCGGACGTACCGCCCGGAGCGGGACGGTCTGTTCTGCGAGCGCATCTTCGGTCCCGAGAAGGACTGGGAGTGCTCGTGCGGCAAGTACAAGGGCATCAAGCACAAGGGCATCGTCTGCGACAAGTGCGGCGTGATGGTCACGCACAGCCGCGTGCGCCGGAAGCGCATGGGGCACATCAACCTCGCTGCCCCGGTCGCGCACATCTGGTTCTTCAAGGCCATGCCGAGCCGCCTCGGCAACCTGCTCGGGTGCAAGGTCTCGAACCTCGAGCGCGTCATCTACTTCCAGGACTACATGGTCGTGGAACCGGGTGACACGCCCATGGAGCAGTTCCAGCTCCTGACGGAAGAGGAGTACCGCGCCGCGCGCGCGAAGTACGGCTCCGAGTTCGACGCCGATATGGGCGCCGAGGCCGTCAAGAAGATCCTCCGCACGCTCGACCTCGAGATGCTGTCGGAGGAGCTCCGTGAGGAGCTCAAGGCGACGCGTTCGCGCCAGCGGATGAAGGACATCACGAAGCGCCTCGGCACCGTCGAGATGCTGCGTGACTCGGGGAACGACCCGACCTGGATGATCCTGGACGTGATCCCGGTCATTCCGCCGGACTTGCGCCCGCTCGTTCTCCTCGACTCGGGCAACTTCGCCACGAGCGACCTGAACGACCTCTACCGGCGCCTGATCAACCGCAACAACCGCCTCAAGAAGCTGCTCGACCTCAACGCACCCGAGGTCATCATCCGCAACGAGAAGCGGATGCTGCAGCAGGCGGTCGACGCGCTGTTCGACAACGGCCGCTGCCGCCGCCCGGTGCTCGGCTCGTCGAACCGCCCGCTCAAGTCCCTCACGGACATGATCAAGGGCAAGCAGGGTCGCTTCCGCGAGAACCTGCTCGGCAAGCGCGTGGACTACTCCGCGCGTTCGGTCATCGTCGTCGGGCCCGAGCTGCGCCTGACGCAGTGCGGTCTGCCCAAGAAGGTCGCGCTGGAGCTCTTCCAGCCGTTCATCATCCGGCGTCTCAAGGAGCTCGGGCAGGCCGACACGATCAAGTCGGCCAAGCGCATGCTCGAGCGCCGCGACGACGACGTGTGGGACATCCTCGAGGAGGTCATCCGTGACCACCCCGTGCTGCTGAACCGCGCGCCGACGCTGCACCGCATGGGCATCCAGGCGTTCGAGCCGAAGCTCATCGAGGGCAACGCGATCCGCCTCCACCCGCTCGTCTGCGGCGGCTTCAACGCCGACTTCGACGGCGACCAGATGGCGGTCCACCTGCCGCTGTCGTACGAGGCGCAGATCGAGGCGTCGACGCTGATGCTGTCCAGCAACAACGTCTTCTCGCCAGCGAACGGCTCGCCGATCATCTCGCCGTCGCAGGACATGGTGCTCGGCATCTACTACATGATGATGAGCCCGCCGAGCGTGCCGGAGAGCCTGTCGACGTTCTCGTCGCTGGAGGAGCTCTTCACCGCGCACGGCCAGCGCCAGACGCGCACGCACCGCGCGGTCCGCGTGCGGTTCGAGCCGGGCCTCGAGATCAAGTTCGCGCGCGGCGCGGACCCGGTGGTCGTCGACGAGAAGGGCAAGGTCCCGGTCCTCGACGAAGAGGGCAACCCGACAGGTGAGTCCGAGTACGCGATCACCACGGTCGGGCGCGCGATCTTCAACGACATCCTTCCCCCGGGGATGCCGTACTACAACTTCAGCCTCAACAAGAAGGGGATCCAGGGGCTGATCAGCGACTGCCACCACCTGCTCGGCCGCGAGTCGACGCTGCGTCTGCTCGACGACCTCAAGAACATCGGGTTCAAGTCGTCGACGCGCGCGGGTCTCTCGTTCGGCAAGGACGACGTCCGGATCCCGGATTCCAAGCAGGACATGCTCGACGAGAGCCAGGCCGAGATCGACAAGATCGAGGCCAGCTTCAACAAGGGCGTGATCACGGACGGCGAGCGCTACCTGAAGATCATCGACCTTTGGACGCAGGCCCGCGAGAAGGTCGGCCTCGTCCTGATGGACGTGCTGAGCCACGACGTGGACGAGGACACCGGCTACGTCAACCCGATCTACTGCATGGTGGACTCGGGCGCGCGTGGTTCGGTCGATCAGATCCGCCAGCTCGGCGGCATGCGCGGCCTGATGGCGAAGCCGTCCGGCAAGATCATCGAGACGCCGATCAAGGCGAACTTCCGCGAAGGCCTGAAGGTTCTCGAGTACTTCTCGTCGACGCACGGCGCGCGGAAGGGTCTCGCGGACACGGCCCTCAAGACGGCGGACGCCGGCTACCTGACGCGCAAGCTGACGGACGTCGCGCAGAACGTCGTGGTGACGACCGAGGACTGCGGCACCGTCGGTGGCACGACCAAGTCGGCCATCTACAAGGGCGACCGCGTGGCGGTCACCCTCGCCCAGGGGATCAAGGGTCGCATCGCCCGCGACACGATCGTCGATCCGGTGACGGACGAGGTGATCGTGCGCGAGAACGAGATGATCACCGAGGACATCGCGGCGTCGATCGAGGCCCACGGCTACGAGAAGATCCGCGTGCGCAGCCCGCTCACGTGTGAGGCGCCGCTCGGCGTCTGCGCGCGTTGCTACGGCATGGACCTCGCCCGCAACCAGATCGGCGAGCGCGGCCTGGCCGTCGGCATCATCGCGGCGCAGTCGATCGGTGAGCCGGGCACCCAGCTCACGATGCGGACGTTCCACATCGGCGGCACGGCCTCACGCTCCATCGAGGAGAGCGAGATCAAGGTCAAGCGCGAGGGCACGGTCAAGTACCAGAGCCTGCGCGCCGTGACCAACAAGGCCGGCGAGACGATCGTCCTGAACCGGAACGGCGAGGTCATCATCCTCGACGAGAAGGAGCGCGAGATCGACCGCTACGCGATCCCGACGGGCGCGACGCTGAAGATCGACGAGGGCAAGTTCGCCGACGCGGGCGCGTCCCTCTGCACCTGGGACCCGCACCACGTCCCGATCATCAGTGAGTTCGACGGCAAGGTCCGCTACGAGGACCTCGTCGAGGGCAAGACGCTCAAGGTCGAGCGCGACGCGCGCCGCAAGGCCGCCCGTCGTCAGGTGACCGAGCACAAGGGCGACCTGCACCCGCAGCTCGTGATCGAGGACTCGAAGGGCGAGACGCTGGCCGTCTACCCGATCCCCGAGAAGGCCTACATCGAGATCGACGACGGCAAGAAGATCGGCCGCGGCGAGCTCCTCGCGAAGTCGTCGCGTGAAGCGACGGGTACGCAGGACATCACCGGTGGTCTGCCCCGTGTGACCGAGCTCTTCGAGGCGCGCAAGCCGAAGGAGCCCGCGATCATGAGCGAGATCGACGGCGTCGTGGAGCTCGGCGACCGCAAGCGCGGCAAGCGCACGGTCATCGTGCGCGCGCTCGGTGCGAACGGTGAGGTCATCGAGGAGCACGAGCACGCCGTGCCCCAGGGCAAGCACCTGCGCGTCCACAAGGGCGACGAGGTGCGCGCCGGCGAGCCGCTCGTCGACGGGCCGCTGTACCCCGAGGACATCCTTCGCATCAACGGCGAAGAGGCGGTCCAGGAGTACCTGCTCGGCGAGGTCCAGAACGTCTACCGCTCGCAGTCGGTGACGATCGACGACAAGCACATCGAGACGATCCTGTCGCAGATGATGCGGAAGGTTCAGGTCAACGAGCCGGGCGACTCGGAGTTCCTCCCGGGCGCGGTCGTCGACAAGTACCGCTTCCGCCGCGAGAACGAGCGCCTGCGCAAGGACCGCCGCAAGCCGGCGACCGGCCAGACGCTTCTGCTCGGCATCACGAAGGCGTCGCTCTCGAGCGACTCGTTCATCTCCGCCGCGTCCTTCCAGGAGACGACCAAGGTCCTGACCGAGGCCGCCATCGGCGGCAAGCGGGACATGCTCGTCGGTCTGAAGGAGAACGTGATCCTCGGGCACATGGTCCCGACGGGCACGGGCTTCCGGGACCATTACCGGACGCGCGTGAAGAAGAACATCGACTTCGGCGAGATCAACACCGGCACCGGCGCCGTGACCTTCGGCAGCGCCGGCCACGACGACGCGATGGCGGACATGCTGTCCGTCGACGCGGCTGCCGCGGCCCTCGGCGTGGACCCGGCCACCCTCAGTGGGGGGACGGCCCCGGCCGCTCCGGCCACCACCGAGACCGCCCCGGGCCCCGAGGACGGGTCCGTGGCCGCGGAGGGTTGACCCCCGAGGCCCCGCCCGTAGACTTTTCCGCCCGGTTGTGAGCCGGGGACCGGTCCCGCCCGGTCCCCGCTCCGCCGATCCCCACACGCCTGACCACAGGCCCCCGTCGGCGGGGCCAGCGGTCCGGTCGAACACACCGCCCGGGCTGACACCGGGCTCGCGCGGCGACCGCCGCGCACCCACCGGCTCCTCCGATCGAGGGCCACCCCAATCACGCGATGCCCACCATCAACCAGCTCATCCGGAAAGGCCGCAAGGCTCCGATCAAGCGCTCCAAGTCCCCCGTGCTCGACTCGTGCCCGCAGAAGCGCGGCGTGTGTCTGCAGGTGAAGACCCAGACGCCGAAGAAGCCGAACTCCGCGCTCCGCAAGATCGCGCGTGTCCGCCTCTCGAACGGCAAGGAGATCACCGCGTACATCCCGGGCGAGGGCCACAACCTGCAGGAGCACTCGGTCGTGCTCGTGCGCGGCGGTCGCGTCCGCGACCTCCCCGGCGTCCGCTACCACATCCTCCGCGGCACCCTCGACACCTCGGGTGTCGACGGCCGCGCCCAGGCGCGCTCCAAGTACGGTTCGAAGAAGCCGAAGAAGTGATCCTGCCGGGCCGCTGAACGACTCGCACCGAGCCCGCACGGGCGTCGCGTTTCATCGCGTCGCGCCGCCTGCGCCCCGCACGGTCGAGTCCATCCGCTCACGGCCCTCGCTCCCCGAACCGAACACAGCAGCCAAAGAGAAAGAGTAGGCAGCAACGATGCCCCGCAACTTCAAGTCGACGGCCGACCTCATCAAGCCGGACCCCAAGTTCAACTCGCCGCTGGCGTCCAAGCTCATCAACCAGGTGATGCAGGACGGCAAGAAGAGCACCGCGCAGGCGATCGTCTACGGCGCGCTCGACGTGGCGCACAAGAAGCTGACCGACGTCGAGGGCGAGGGGCCGGAGGAGCAGATGGTCACCATCCTCACCAAGGCGATCGAGAACGCTAAGCCGACGGTCGAGGTCCGCTCGAAGCGGGTCGGTGGTGCGAACTACCAGGTGCCGCGCGAGGTCAAGAAGGCCCGCCAGCAGTCGCTCGCGATCCGCTGGATCGTCGACAACAGCCGCAAGAAGAAGGGCAAGCCGATGCACCTCCGCCTCGCGGAAGAGCTCGTCGACGCCTACAACGGCACCGGCGCGTCCGTCACGTGGAAGGAGAACATCCACAAGATGGCGGAAGCGAACAAAGCCTACGCTCACTTCGCTCGCTGATCGCGCTTCGCGCGATAAGGGGCGCCTTCGGCGCCCTGTAGGCTTTGGATGTTTCTGGCCCATCCGCTTACGCGGATGGCGCGGTGCCTACGCGCACGGCACATGCGGCTCCCCTGTCTGGCTTCGGTCGGGCGGGGGAGCTCGCGTTTGGGGGCGATCCGAGCCCGGTTCGAATCGGTTGGGTATTCGACCCCGTTGCTGACAGCCCCCCGTTGCCCGTCGAGTCGAATACCCAACGGATTCGTACCGGGCTCGGTATCGCCTCCAAACGCGAGCTCTCACGGCGCTCCGACCGCGGCAGAGCCGATCCCTCACGGCCCACCGGCGGCGCGATCACCGAGCGCTCCACCGTCTCGTCCCTCACCCCCCCGATGTCCGACATCAACGTCCTCATCGTCCGCGATCCCAAGGAGTCGCCGAAGAAGTGCTCGCTCGTGCCGCTGCGGGGCACGCCGGGGAGCCGGTTCGTCTCGTACGCGGCGGACATGGAGCCCGTCGACGCCAGCGGGCGTGTCCTGCTCGACCCCGCCGGTGAGCTCATCGGGCCCGATGATGCGGGCCGCGGCCTTCTCGTCCTCGACTCGTCCTGGCGGCGGTTGCCGAAGCTCAGGGGGAAGGTCGTCGGGGAGGTGCTGCCGCGGCGGTTGCCTCCGCTGGTCACCGCCTACCCGCGGAGGTCGCGTGACTTCGAGGACCCGAGCGAGGGCCTCGCGAGTGTCGAGGCGCTGTACGCGGCGCTCCGGATGCTGGGGCATACCGGGATCGAGCACCTGCTCGACGCCTATCGGTGGAAGGATGAGTTCCTACGCGAAAACGCGGGGCGGCTCGGGCCGGTCGGCGAGTGACCGGAGGTGCGCAGGGGCTTAGGTTCGGGGCATGAGTCTCCTCCTCGGCCTCGCGCTCACCTGCGTTCCCCAGGGCGGCCCGCCCCCCTGGGAGCCGCCCGTCCTCGTCCCGCCCGCGCGCGTCGTCCAGCCGCGCTACTCGCCCTGGGCCGTGCCCGTCGAGGCGCGGGTCGTCGCGACCCAGCCCGAGCTCGAGGCGATCGCCGGCGTCCTGGCGGAGGAGCTGTCGAAGCGCATGGGGGTCGAGGTCCCGGCGGTCTCCGGGACGGCGAAGTCGGGCGACTTCGTGCTCTCGACCGGTGGTACGTACGTCGAAGGGCTGCCAACCGACGAGGGCTTCGCGATCGAGGTCTACGGCGACCACCTCGCGGTCATGGGCAAGGGGCCGGAGGGCGTGGCGCGCGGCGCGGCGCGGATGCTCCAGCTCGGGGACTACGACCCCGAGGACAAGGCGACGGTGTTCCCGGCGGTCTACGTGCAGGACTGGCCGGAGCTCGGGTGGCGGGGGCTGTCGACGGTGGATCCGCGGACGGTCGAGTCGGACGGAGCGAACCCGTCCGATCCTGTCCTCGACGCGATCGATGACGCGTTCCTCCTCGGGTTCGATCGCGTGGTCCATCCGGGCGAGAGGCTGGACCCCGCTTCGGCCTCCGACCCCGCACTCGCCGCTCGAATTGCGGGGTACCTCGCGTACGCCGAGGCGCGCTCGATCGTGCTCAGCAACATTCGATCGTTCCTGGCGGATCCGCGCGTCGTGATGTGGTCCTGTCAGCCGACCGATCTTCCCAGACCGCCTCCCCGGGCCGATGCGAAACTGATCCACTGGTTGCGTGCCTCGCTCTTCGCGCCGATCTTCTTCGATGATCGAGTGGACTTCGACATCGGTCCTGAGATCGAAGAGTGCCGATCCGCCCTCCGCGGGCTCAAGCTCAAGGCTTCGGGCGTCCAGTACGAGGAGGGCGCACGCCTTCCCGCGTCCGCCACCGAGGCCCAGCTCGTGTCCTATCAAACGAAGCTCGCCACGTACGCTTGGACCGGAGCGCTCCCTCCCGAGCCCGAGTCCGTCGAAGCTGAATCGAACGGCGACGGGAACAAGAGCGAGCCGAAAGCCGGCGACCGATAGCCGGCGCCGTACGTCACAAAGGGAGGGAGCGGGTCCACCGGACCTGCTCCCCCCTTTGCATTCGGCGCGATCGGCCGCCGCCCGCGGTCACACCTCCGGCGTCCAGACGACGGTGATCGGGCTCAGGTCGAAGTCGCCCTTGCGCGGGCGCACGACGACCTCCTGCACCTCGATCTCCGTCGCGGGCGGGACCGGTTCGATGTCGTCGAGGGTCGACGTCAGCTCGGCCTCGAGGGCCTTGAGCGCGTCCTCGGCGGCGCGCAGGTCGCTCTCCGCGCGCTTGACGTCGGCCTTCTCGCGCTTGACCCGCGCGCGCTTCGACCCGAACGAGCGCACGGCGGTCGAGACCTTCCGGCGGCCGAACAGGCTGCCGAACACCGACGTCGCGCCGTCGAGCCACGACGTTCCGGACGCGGCGTCGAGCTGCTCCTCCTGCACGCCCAGCTTGTCCTTCGCCTTGCGGATCTTCTCCTGGGCGCGGTCGAACTTCTTCTCGTAGCGGGTGCGGACCTTCTCGACGGCGAGGTCGCGCTTCTCGACCGAGGCCTGCCGCACGCGCGCGCGGAACGCCGCGTCGGACTCGCCCGCCTCGGACTTCAGCTTCGTCGCGCGGTGCTTGTACATGACGAGCGCCTCGTTCTGGTAGAGCACGTCGCGCACGTCCTTGTGCCAGCGGCGCCAGGTCGTGACCCGCGAAGCGGTACCCGGCAGATCCTGATAGCTCGCGCGGCGCCGCGGGCGCTTGCGGAGCTTCGACTCGAGTACCTCCGAGCGCTCCAGGCGCGCGGACTCCCAGTCGACGGCCGGCTCGGACTCGTCGATGGGGCAGAGGCCGTAGTACGTGCGCCACTCGTCGACGCCCATCGACGAGTTCGCGAAGCGCGCCTGCGCCTCGACGTAGAGGCTCGGGCGGTAGACGACGACCGTGTCCTCGTCGAGCTCTTCCTCCGGCGGGAGGTAGCGCTGGGCGACCTCGTCTGGGAGCTCGGGGGGCGGCTCGATCTCGGTCAGTGCCGCCGCCTTCGCGTGCGCGCTCGCCTTCGCCGCCGCCTCCGACGCGAGGCCCTTCTCGGTGCGCTCGATGCGCGCGGCGGCCTCGGACACGGGGTCCTCCTTGTCCTTCGCGGTGACGCGCTCGATCTCGGGCCGCGTCATCGGCCCGCGCAGGTACGACAGGACCCAGCGCGTCTTGAAGAGCGCGGGCCGCCCCTCGTGCACGTTGTGCAGGAGGAACGTGCGCTTCTCCATGCCGCTCAGGACCTTCTCGAGCTCGGAGCGGTCGAAGCCGCCGCCGCCGTCCAGCGCACCCTGCAGCCCGTCGAGGACCCGCAGCTTGTCGCGCTCGGTCTGCAGTCGTCCGAGGAACCACGTGCCGCAGTTCGACAGTCCCTTGTAGTCGAGGTCGACCGGGTTCTGCGTCGAGAGCACGACGCCGACGCCGAACGCGCGCGCTTGCTTGAGCAGCGTGAGCATCGGCTTCTTCGACGGCGGGTTCGCCGTGGGGGGGAAGTAGCCGAAGATCTCGTCCATGTAGAGCAGCGCGCGCAGGCTCGTCGTGCCCGGCTGGCTGCGGATCCACGACAGGAGCTCGCCGAGCAGCACCGTGACGAACGACATGCGTTCGTCGTCGGAGAGATGGCTGATCGAGAGGACGCTGAGCCGCGGGCGCCCGTCGGGCGCGTACAGGAGCCGCTGGATCTCCAGCGGCTCGCCCTCGAGCCACGCCGCGAAGCCCGGCGAGGCGAGCAGCCCATTGAGGCGCATCGCGAGCGCCGCGCGGTCGCCGCGCGGGTAGAACGTCTCGAGGTCGAGCACGCCGAGCTTGTCGAACGGCGGCGCTTGGATCGCGCCGATGAGCTCGCCCACGCCGAGCCCCCGCCCGCGGCTCCAGCTGTGCTGGAGGATGTTCGCGACGAGGATCGCCTCGCGGCTCTTCACCGGGTCGGGATCGATGCCGACGAGAGCGAGCAGGCCTGCCGTCGTCGCCTGCACCTTGTCGCCGAGCGCCTCGGGGTCGTCGAGCACGGCCTGCGGCGGCGCGTCGAAGCTCTTGAGCATCGTGAGCCCGTGCCCCGCCGTGCTGCCCGGCGTCCAGATGCGGACCTCGGCCGACTTTCGGAGACGCTGGATGCGCGCCTTGGGCTGGCCCCACTGACCGATCCCGTTCTCCCACAGCTCCGCGGTGCCCTTCGCGAAGTCGGCGACCGACTTGCCGGCGCGCTGCGCGGCGCCCGCGTCGACCCAGGGCTCGAAGTCCGTGGGCTGGAGCTTCGGGAAGTTGAGCGCGAGGTTCCCCATGTCGCCCTTGGGGTCGACGATGATCGCGGGCACGCCGTCGATCGCGGCCTCCTCGAGCAGTCCGACGCCGAGGCCCGTCTTGCCGCTGCCCGTCATTCCGACGATGACCGCGTGCGTGGTGAGGTCCTTCGCGTCGTAGAGGAGGGGGCCGGGGCTCGTCTCACCGGTCGCGCGGTCGACCTCGCGGCCGAGGTAGAACGCGCCGAGCTTCTCGTAGTCGGGTGCCGTGCTCATGGGAAACGGAGAGTACCGTCTGGCCGCCGGCCTTCCCCGGCGCACTTCCCTCGTCCCTTCCCCTGCCGCGACCGCACCGCGCCCGCGGACCTGCCACGGCTCTCGCGCCGTCCTTCGCCATGTCCTTCGTCACAGCCGCTCTGCTCCTCGCTCCAGCCCTGGCTCTGCCCCCGCAGGAGGCGGGCGACGACGGGTCCACCCAGCCGACGCCCGAGGAGATCTTCGAGGCGCGGATCGCCTACACGCGCCAGTTCGCCGAGAGGCTCGAGTTCGAGGAGGGCTCCGTCGCGCTCGCCTCGGGCGAGGCGGCGTTCGCGCTCCCCGAAGGCTGGGCATTCCTCCAGGCACGCGACGCGCGGCGCGTCGTCGAGGACCTCTGGGACAACCCGCCGGACCCGACCACGATCGGCTTCATCGATCCCCCCGCCGCGGAGGGTCGCCTGCAGTCGGACTACGGGATCATCGTCTCGATGGAGCTCGACGGCTTCATCGAGGACGACGACGCGGCGGACCTCGACTACGGGGAGATGCTCGAGTCGCTCCAGGAGGGCGCCCGGGCCGCCAACCCCGAGCGCATCGCAGCGGGCTACAACTCGCTCGAGCTCGTCGGCTGGGCCGAGCCGCCGCACTACGACTCCGCGAGCAAGAAGCTCTACTGGGCCAAGGAGCTCGCGATCGGCGACTACCCCGAGAACACGCTCAACTACGACGTCCGCGTGCTCGGGCGCCGCGGCGCGCTCGTGCTCCAGGCCGTCGCCCCGATGTCCGCCTTCGACGAGGTGCAGGAGGGGATGAAGGTCGCGCTCGCCGCGACGTCGTTCAACGAGGGGCACCGCTACTCGGACTTCGACCCCGGCATGGACAAGGTGGCGGCGTACGGCATCGGCGGGCTGATCGCCGGCAAGATGGCGGCCAAGGTCGGCTTCTTCGCGGTGATCGCGAAGTTCGGCAAGCTCATCGTCGTCGCCGTGATCGGCGCGTTCGTCGCGCTGAAGCGCTTCGTGTTCGGCGGCAAGGACGACGCCAATCCGTACGCGTCCCAGGACGAGGTCGAGCCCGAGCCGGCCGAGTAGGTCCGGGAGGCGGCGCAGCGCTCCGCGGAGGGAGCGCGTCGAGGACCTCGCGGTCCTCGGACGGCTGCGTGGGGCGGGAGCGAGGCCGCTCGCGCCGGCGGCCGCGCGTCGATCGCGATCCGGGCGCCCCGAGTTCTCCGGCGCGTGGCGGTGGTGGTGGCGCCGCGCGTGCAGGGACCGGTGGAGAGGAGCACGCCGAGCGCGACCGCGCCGGGGGCCGCTCCTCCCTGCCTCCCTCGGTCCCACACGCTGCCATGCTCCGATCCTCCCTCCGCCCGGGATTCCTCCACGCGGGTCCCGTCCACGCCGGATTTGTCCACGCGGGCGCGCTGCTCGCGCTCGCTTCCGCCGCGACCGCGCAGGTCGTCCCGCTCCCGTCGCCCGAGGACGACGGCACGAAGCGCCTCCATCACCTCGAGGAGGACGGCGCCCTCTGGGTTCGAGGCGACTCCTACAAGGCCGCAGCGGCGCCCGAGGGGTTCACGTTCGTGCCCTTCCTGGGGTCCGACGCCGAGCGCAACTGGCCCCTCGAGCTCCGCCTTCGGAGCGCGACCGTGGGCGGGGAGCCGCTGCCGCTCAACGGGCGCGCCGAGGTCGCGCGACGCGGCGAGCGCGTCACGCTCGACCGCGGCCCCGTCGACGTCCACTACGATCTCGCCCCGGACGCCGTCGAGCAGCTCTTCACGTTCGACGCCGCGGGTCTGCGCGGTGCGATCGTGCTCGAGCTCGACGTCGAGACCGACCTCGAGCCGCGCCCCCTCGCCGGCGGAGCGTTCGCCTTCGATGGCCCCGAGGGCGGCGCGCGCTACGGCGCGGCCGTCGCGTTCGACGAGGCCGGCCGCGCCGTCGACGTCGCGTCCGACCTGAAGGACGGGCGCATCGTGCTGCGCGTCCCCGCCGCGTTCGTCCGCGCGGCTGTCGGCCGGATCACGGTGGACCCGCTCCTCAACACGTCCGTCACCGACTCCCGTCCCGCGTCGCTCTTCCGACCCGACGTGGCCTACGACTCGACGACCGATTGGTTCCTCGTCGTCTACGAGGAGTTCTTCAGCGCGACCGACACGGACGTCTTCGCGCGCGCCATCGACACCGACGGAAACGTCCTGGACTCGTTCTATGCGTCGATGACCATGCTCGAGGCGACCCGCCCCTCGGTCGCGACCAACGGGGCGTCGGGGCGAGCGCTCATCGCCTTCCTGCGCGAGAACCCGACGGACCCGCACGCGGCCATCGCCGGCCGGGTGTACGCGTTCGGCTCCCAGACGCTCCTGCCGCTCGCGGAGTACGCCGACGGGCTCCGCGAGAACGGGCCGCCCGACGTGGGCGGGAACGGGTCCACGAATCCCGTGCCGTGGTTCCTGGTCGTGTGGAACCGGGACGACGTCGGCTCTCCCGCCATCGTGGGCCTGAGCCAGACGGTGAGCACGGCGGGCGGCCCCGTCGGTCCGACCTTCCTGACGACGCTCTCCTCGAACGAGGACATCGACGAGATCGTCGTGTCGAAGTCGGTCGGGGACACGGCCGTGGCGAACTTCTGGACGGTGGCGATGAAGGCCGTCGACCGCACGACCGGCGACATGGCGATCCGCGTGCGCGAGTACCCGCCGAGCGGGGGCCCGGGGACGCCCGATACCGTTCTCAAGGCGTTCGCGCCGGGCGCGACGATCGACGACATCGACGTCTCGGACGCGATCGCGGCCCAGGACGGGGCGGGCAATCCGCTGCCGGCCACGTGCCTCGTCTCGTACGAGCGCCTCGGGCCCGGCAGCGAGGACACGATGCTCGTGGTTTCGCGCGAAGGCGCGGAGATCGTGACCGTGCCGCTCCAGACGATCGAGCACGCGGACGTGGCCGCGGACCAGCGCCACGCGCGCCTCGCCACGACGCGGGACCGCTTCGTCGTGAGCTACCTCGAGGAGACGGGCGTCGGCGCCCAGTACCGCGTCGTGGTCTCGACGCTCGACCTGATCGAGGGCGCGCTCCTCGCCGTCGCGGAGCGCCGCGTCCAGCTCGGCGATACGGGCGTGCTCTTCTCGGGCGGCGCGGCGATGGCGTCGCGCGCGAGCGGTGGGCTGCTCGGGAGCACCTGGCTGATGGCGTCGTGGTCGCGCTTCGAGACCGCCGCCGGCTCGAGCTCGTGGAACGTGCGCTCGGCGCTCTACGCCGCGAGCTCGCAGTCGGCCGTCGCGCCGCAGTACTGCTACGGCACGCCGAACAGCACCGGCGAGCGCGCGTTCCTCACGATGCGCGCGACGAACGACACGACGACGGTGAAGCAGCTCCTCGCGAGCGGAGTGCCGCCGCTGCAGTTCAGCCTCCTCGGGATCGGGAGGCTGCCGACGCAGGTCTTCCCCGTGACGAACAGCTCGGGGACGCTCTGCCTCGGCGGCGCCGTCGGGCGCTTCAACGGGAGCATCACGCAGGCGAGCGCGGACGGAGTCGTGTCGATCCTCGTGGATCCGACCTCGATGCCGACCCCGACCGGGTTCGAGTCGGCGACGCCGGGCATGGGCCGCGTGTTCCAGCTCTGGTTCCGCGACGTCGACGGCAGCGGGACGCCGACGTCGAACTTCACGAACGCGGTGGCCGTGGTGTTCCGCTGAGCGCAGATACGGTGCCAGGATCACCAGCAGCAGAAGCAGCCAGGGTCGTCCAAGAAATGGACGACCCTGGCTGCTTCGGCTGCTGGTGATCCTGGCACCGTATCTGCGCGCGCATG
>JBCBNC010000027.1:0-84982 GCA_039821985.1 Planctomycetota bacterium | reverse complement strand
GTCCATCAAATGGACGTCCCTGGCTCCTCCTGCTGCTGGTGATCCCGGCACCGTATCTGCGCTCCGTATCTGCGCTCAGTTCGAGACAACACTGGCACCGAGTCGCGGTGTGTCCGAGCTTTCATGGTGCGGTCGTTATCAAGGCGTTCCACTGCGCGTTCCGGGGGCCGTTCCCCGGGTCGCGCGGGCGTCCCTCGCACCCGCACGATCGGCGCCTGCCGCGCCCTCCTCGACCGATGCTCTCCCTCGCCGCAGCGCTCCTGATCGCGGCCCCGGCACCGCCGGCCGCGCCCCTGCCCGCCGTCCCGGCGGTCCGGCAGGGCGCAGGCCCGTCGAGGCGCTGGTACGTCGACGCCGCGGTCGCGCCGGACTTCGGCTCCGGCACCGCCGACGACCCGTGGGTCAGCGTGACGTTCGCGGTTTCCCGGGACGAGGTGCAGAGCGGCGACTCGATCCTCGTCGCACCCGGCGACTACCTCAACGAGTCCATCCACCTCGACGGTAAGTCCCTGACGATCGTCGGGACCGAGGGCGCCGCCGCGACACGCCTCTACGGCGTCGCATTCGGCGCGACGGACCCGATCGTGACCTGCGACGACGGCGAGGGCCTCGTCGTTCTCGACGGGCTGCAGTTCTCCGGCGGCCGCGGTGGCACCGGCTGCTCGACCCAGTTCGAGTCCGTCGGCGGCGCGCTCTCCGTCTGCGGGAGCGCGAACGTCGTCGCCCGCTCCTGCGTCTTCGTCGCCAACGCGGCCGAGCGCGGCGGCTCCGCCTACGTCCGCGACGCGGTCCTCGCCCTCGACGACTGCGTATTCCTCGGGCCCGGCTCCGACGCGCGCGGCGAGGCGCTCTACGCCAGCAACGCGACGGTCACGGTCGACGGCTGCCGCTTCGAGGACCTCCGCCCGACGCCGGCCCAGGTGCCCCAGGGGCGCAGCGCCGTCGCCCTGCGCGACTCGACCGTCGCGATCCGCGATTCGCTCTTCCTCGACAACGCTTCGAGGCTGTTCGGCGGGCACCTGTGGTGCCGCGACGCCGACGTCCTCGTCGAGCGCACGGTCTTTGCGGGCTCCGTCGGCTACGCGGGCGCCGGCATCGCCGTCACCGGCGGGCGCTTCGAGATGCGCGCGTCGATCGTGCGCGACGCGATCGCTCTCGGCTCGCCCGGCGCGGGCCTCTTCGCGTCCGACACCGAGATCTCCCTCGACCGCTGTGCATTCGAGCGCAACGAGGTCCTGGGCTCGCGCGAGGGCGGCGGGATCGCGCTCCAGACCAGCACCCTGGTCGCGCGCGACACCGCGTTCATCCGCAACAAGAGCGAGGTCGGCGCGGGCCTCGACGTCGGCAGCGGTTCCACCGCGACGCTCGACGGCTGCATCTTCGACGGCAACCGATCGCAGTTCGCGGGTGCGGCGGTCTCTTCCGTCGCCGGCAGCGCCGTGATCCGCGACACCGTCGTCGTCGGCAACGACTCCGACGGTCAGTCCTCGGGTTCGATCATCGAGGGCTTCGGTCGACTCGAGCGCTGCACGGTGTTCGGCAACGTCGCCGGCAGCCCCGCGGTCGCCGGCGGGTTCGACGTCGTCGCGAGCATCGCGTGGCGCAACCTGCCGAGCGACGTCACGACGACCGGCGCCGTGCGCGACTCGCTGATCGGGACTCTCGACGCCGCGTCCGAGACCGTCGGCGTCCTCCAGAGCGACCCGCGCTTCTGGGGCACCTCCGAGCTCACGCTCCGCCCGAGCTCCCCCGCGATCGACGCGCTCCCGGAGAGCTACGGACTCGACGCCGACGGGAGCCGCCGCGAGATGGGCGCACGCCCCTTCGACCCCGCAGCGTGCGGACCCGACTGCGACGGTCGGGTCGGCGAGCTCGGCTGCACCGCGCAGCCCAACGCGACCGGCGCGACCGCGATCCTCGGCGCGCTCGGCTCGCTCGACCTCGGAACAGACCGACTCGCGCTCACCGGCCAGGGCTTCCCGCCCCGGCAGCCGGCCGTCGTCCTCGCCGGGACGCAGGAGGGCACGTTCCCGCTCCTGGGCGAGTCGACGGTCCTGTGCCTCGGCGCGCCGTTCGTGCGCGCGATCCCCGAGGGCCTCACGACGCGCCCCGACGGCTCGTTCGCGGCGGACCTCCCGCTCGGCGAGGCACCGTTCGCCGGCTCGGCTGGCGCCACCTGGCGCTGCCAGGTGTGGTTCCGCGACCCGGTGTTCGGCACCGGCCTCTCGAACTCCCTCGTCCTGACCGTCCGTTGACGGACGCGACCTGCGCGTCCTGCGGGCGGCGCATCGAGGCCCGGCGCAGCCACCGCGGAACGCCCGCGAAGTACTGCAGCAAGGCCTGCCGCACGCGCCGCGTCCGTCCGATCGACCGCGCGCTCGAGGAGGCGATCCTCGCGCTCCTCGACGAGCGCGCGCACGGCGCGACCCTCTGCCCGTCGGAGGCCGCACGCCGCGTCGACGAGGACGGCTGGCAGGACCGCATGGAGGACGCGCGCCGGGCCGCGCGGCGCCTGGTGGCCGCAGGCCGGGTCGAGATCACCCAGAAGGGCCGGGTCGTCGACCCGTCCACCGCCAAGGGCCCGATCCGGATCCGGAAGGCCCACGTGGGCTGAGGCCACGCGCGCATCGGCGCCCCCCACCGGGGCGAACGGCGTTCCATGCAGTCGAACCCCGCTTCCCCCGTCGCCGTCGTCGGCGCCGGGATCGCCGGCCTCGCGGCCGCGCGCGCGCTAGCCGCCGCCGGACGGCCGGTGACGGTCTTCGACAAGGCACGCGGCGTGGGCGGGCGCACCTCGCTGCGCCGCGGCGAGGCCGCCACGTTCGACCACGGAGCGCAGTACTTCACGGCGCGCGACCCGCGCTTCCGTGCGGAGGTCGACGCCTGGCTGGAGGCCGGGCACGTCGCCCGCTGGGAGGGCCGGCTCGGCGCCATCGACGCGCCGGGCGAGCCCACGCCGAAGGCGGACGACGGGACAGAGCGCTTCGTCGGCGTCCCGGGCATGAACCAGATGGCGCGCGCGATGAGCGAAGGGCTCGACGTCCGCGCCCGTGCGCGCGTCGAGCGTCTCGAGCGCACCGGCGACGCGTGGTCGGTCTGGCTCGACGACGGCAGCGCGATCGGCGGCTTCGACGCGGTCGTCGTGACGGCTCCGACCGAGCAGGCGGCCGCGCTGGTCGACGGGCACGCGCCGGAGCTCGCGCGCGCGGCGCGCGGCGTTCCGATGCAGCCCTGCCTCGCGGCGATGGTCGCCTTCGAGACGCCGCTCGACGTCCCGTTCGACGGTCTCTTCGTCAATGCCGGACCGCTGTCGTGGGCGGCTCGCAACAGCAGCAAGCCCGGCCGTCCCGAGGTCGACGCGTGGGTCCTGCACGCGAGCCCCGACTTCAGCGAGGAGCGCTTCGACGCCGCCCCCGAGGACACGGCCCGCGCGCTCACCGAGGCGCTGCGCGAGGCGCTCGGGCTCGACGCGCTGCCCGCGGTCACCGAGTCGCAGGCGCACCGCTGGCGCTACAGCCTCGCCGCGCCCGCGCGCACCGACGGCGCGCTCGCGGATCCCTCGGGGCTCTTCCTCGCCGGCGACTGGCTCGCGGGCTCGAAGGTCCAGGGCGCGTGGCACTCGGGGCGCGCTGCCGCCGAGGCGGTCCTCGCCGCCGCCCGCACCTGACCCCGTCCGCGCCCGTGAGCGCCACCGCCGCCCCGCGTGCGGACGACCTCGTCCGCACGACCGCCGACGGCCTCCTGTGCGAGGCCGGCCGCTTCCACATCGACCCGTGGCGGCCCGTCGACCTCGCCGTCGTCACGCACGCGCACGCCGACCACACGCGCCCCGGCTCCCGCGCTTACCTGACGACGCCGGAGGGTGCCGAGCTCGTGCGGCTGCGCACCCAGGCCGGAGCGAGGATCGAGACCCTCCCCTACGGCGAGGCGCGCCGCATCGGCGAAGTCGAGGTCACGTTCTTCCCCGCCGGCCACGTCCTTGGCTCGGCCCAGGTCCGGGTGCGCGCGCGGGACGGAGAGACCTGGGTCGTCGCCGGCGACTACAAGACGGGCGCGGACCCGACGGCCGCCCCGTTCGAGGCCGTCGACTGCGACGTGTTCGTGACCGAGAGCACGTTCGGGCTGCCCGTCTTCCGCTGGCCCGATCCCGCCGAGGTCGCGCGCGACGTGCTCGGCTGGTGGGAGGCGAACGCGCGCGAGGAACGCACGAGTCTCCTGTGCGCGTACGCGCTCGGGAAAGCGCAGCGGCTGCTCGCGATGCTCGACGGCGGCCCGGGGCCGATCGCCGTGCACGGCGCGCTCGACAAGCTCCTGCCCCCCTACCGCGCACAGGGCGTCGCTCTCCCCGAGACGCGCTACGCGTCGGTCGACGTCGCGAAGGAGATCCGCGGCCACGGGCTCGTCATCGCGCCCCCGTCCGCGAACGGTACGCCGTGGATGCGCAAGTTCGGCGAGATGAGCACGGGCTTCGCCTCCGGCTGGATGCAGCTCCGCGGCCCGCGCCGCCGCCGCAACTTCGACCGCGGTTTCGTCGTCAGCGACCACGCCGACTGGGCCGGCCTGCTCGGTGCGATCGAGGCGACGGGCGCGTCGCGCGTGCTTGTCACGCACGGCTACGTCGACACGCTCGTCCGCTACCTCTGCGAGGAACGCGGGCTGGACGCCGCGCCGCTGGAGAGCCGCTTCGAGGGTGAGGACGACGGCGCGTCCGGAGCAGAGCTCGACGACTCCGCAGGCCCGGCACCCGACCCGGAGACGGCGGAATGAGGCGCTTCGCCCAGCTCTTCGCGGAACTCGACGCGACGCGCCGCACGTCGCTCAAGGAGGCCGCGCTCGTGCGCTACTTCCGCGAGGCCGAACCGGCGGACGCGGCGTGGGCGACGCACCTCCTGCTCGGTCGCAAGGGTCGGCGCGCGGTTCGGACGGGCGACCTGCGCGCGTGGGCAGCCGAGGCGAGCGGGCAGCCGCTCTGGCTCGTGGAGGAGTCCTACGACGCGGTCGGCGACCTCGCCGAGACGCTCGCGCTGCTCGTCCCGACCGCGGAGGAGCGCATCGAGCCGCCGCCCCTCGCGCAGTTCGTCGAGGAACGCGTGCTCGGACTCGCCGAGCTCGACGACGAAGAGAAGAAGGCGAGCGTGCGCGCGACCTGGGCCGAGCTCGACGAGCTCGAGCGCTTCCTCTACCACAAGCTCATCTCCGGCGCGTTCCGCGTCGGCGTGGCGAAGGGCCTCGTCGCGCGCGCGCTCGCGGAGGTCGCGGGCGTCACCAAGGCGGCGATGCTGCACCGCCTGAGCGGCCGCTGGCAGCCGACGCCCGAGGCGTGGAACGCGATCGTGTCCGGCGCGGACGAGGCGGCGGACGCGCTGCGCCCCTACCCGTTCTTCCTCGCGTACGCGGTGCCGGACGACATCACGGAGATCGGCGACGCGCGCGACTACCAGGCCGAGTGGAAGTGGGACGGCATCCGCGGGCAGGTCGTGCGGCGCGCGGGCGAGGTGCTCCTCTGGTCGCGCGGCGAGGACCACGTGAACTCCGGCTTCCCCGAGCTCGTCGATTCGTTCCGAGAGATCCCCGACGGAACCGTCCTCGACGGCGAGCTGCTGGCCTGGAAGGACGACCGCCCCCTCGGATTCCACGCGCTGCAGCGGCGGATCCAGCGCAAGAGCGTCGGCAAGAAGCTGCGCGAGGAGGTGCCGGTGCGCTTCGTCGCGTACGACCTCCTGGAGGAGAACGGCGGGGATCTGCGCGCGCTGCCGACGGAGGAGCGTCGCGCGCGGCTGGAGGCATTCGTGGCTGCGCACCCGCTGGACGGACTCGGGCTCGCCGACGTCGTCGAGGGCGAGACCTGGGACGATCTCGCCGTGCTCCGGGCCACCTCGCGCGAGCGCGGCGTCGAGGGGCTGATGCTCAAGCGGCGCGACGCCACCTACGGCGCCGGCCGCACGCGCGGCGAATGGTGGAAGTGGAAGATCGACCCGCTGACCGTCGACACCGTCCTCGTCCATGCACAGCGCGGCCACGGCCGGCGCGCGTCGCTCTACACGGACTACACGCTGGCGGTGTGGGCGGACGACGGGACGCTCGTACCGGTCGCGAAGGCGTACTCGGGCCTGACCGACGCCGAGATCCGCCGGGTCGACCGCTTCGTGCGGCAGAACATCGTCGAGCGCTTCGGCCCCGTGCGTTCGGTCACGCCGCAGCTCGTCTTCGAGATCGCGTTCGAGGGGATCGCGCCGAGCACGCGGCACAAGGCGGGGCTGGCGCTGCGCTTCCCGCGCATCGCGCGCTGGCGCGAGGACAAGGCGCCCGCCGAGGCCGACCGGCTGGCCGACCTCCAGCGCCTTCTCGAGGACTGAGACCGGCGCTCAGCTGCGCGACGCGCGCGCCTCGTCGGAGCACGACGACCCGCGCTCCTCGTCGCAGCTCTCGCCGCACGAGTCCTCGCAGTCGTCGTCGCACTCCTCGTCGTGGTCCTCGTCGCAGGAGCCGCTGCAGCCGCCTTCGCCCTCGTCCTCCCCGTCCCAGGCGTCCGCCCCGACCCGGCCGCCGAAGCGCGGCGTCCCCCAGGTGTCCCGGCAGTGCACCTGGCCGTGCAGCCAGCCGTAGAACGCGTCGCTCGCGTACACGGCGCTCCACGCGTCGTGTTCCCCGCGCGGATCGGAGGTGAAGATCCACTCCTCCCCGTCGACGTCGCAGACGCTGAGGTCGCCGACGTCACCGCGCAGGAACTCGGCCCGCAGCGCGACCTCGATCTCACCCGCGAGCTCGTCGACGTGTTCGAGCGGATAGGACGTGTCCCGCCCGTTGTGCCCGATCCAGACCGACACGCCCTCGAGGCTGTCGAGTTCGCCGTCGAGGTCCTCGGGGTCGGCGCCGAGCGGCGCGACCGACGCGAAGCGGCCGCGCAGCGTGCGCACGAGGCCCCAGCTCCCGTGCCCGCCGAGGCAGGCCCCGGTCAGGTGCACCCGCGACGCGTCGGCGGACGTGTGCTCGAGCACGCGGTCGAGCAGGCCGTCGATGACCTCGGGGTGGTCGTGGTACTGGCCGCCGGTGATGTGCGGCGCGACGACGATGAAGTCCTCGCGCAGCGCGTCGGCAGCCGTACCCCCAGTGAGCTCGGCGAGCAGACCGGCGCGCGCGCTCTCCTCGAGGTCCCCGCCGACGCCGGCCGAGCCCTGGAGGTAGACGATGACCGGGTGCTCGCGCCCTTCCCTGTAATCGGCGGGCAGGTAGAGCGAGAGGCCGTCGACGTTGCCGACCGGCGCCTCGAGGCGCACGGAGCGGAGCGTGCCGCGCTCGGACGCGTCGACCGTGTCGCCGACGAGCCCGTCGAGCGTGCGCGCAGCCGCGCCCAGGAAGCGCACCGGGTTTTGGCCTGTCCCTCGCTCGAGGAAGGCGCCCTCGTCGTCCGTGCACACGGTGAAGAGCCCGCCGGACTCGAGTTCGGCCGCGCACTCCTCGTCCTCGGGCGCGCAGAACGCGTTCACGAGCTCGGGGCTGACCTCGGCGTCGATGCAGATCTCCGGTGCGCCGTCGAGCGGCCCGATCGCCGCGAAGCCGAAGGTCCGCTGCGCGTCCGGCGTCGGCACGGGCGGGGGCGGGGGCACGCGGAAGGCGTTCGTGAGGGTCGCGGGCAGCAGGTCGTCGATGCCTTTCAACGCGACGGGGTCGAACCGCGTCGCCTCCCGGGTCGCAGCCCGGACGATCTCGCCCACGGCCTGACCGTCGAAGAACTCCTCGAGGTCGGCCTCGGCGAGCTCGAACGCGCTCGGCGCCCTGTCCAGGTCGGCGAGATTCAGGCGCTGGACGGCGCCCAGCGTCTTGTCGGCGATCTGGCCCGCGCGCACGAGGATCCCGCGGTTCGCCCGCCCGATCTGCCGGATGCCGCCCACGTCGGGCGCTTCCTCCTCGTCCTCGGGCACGAGCGCCACACCCTCGGGCAGGCCGCCCGCGCTCGGGACCCCGACCCCGCCGAGGAGCGCCGCGCCCGAGCCCGACCGATCCGTCTCCGGATCTTCGCGCAGCACGGCGACCGCCAGCGCACCGAGGCCGGCGGCCGCGCAAGCGAGCGCGGCCGCCGCACGGCGACGACGCCCGCCGCCGCCCGGGGCCTCGGCCGGCGGCATCCAGTCCCGGGCCGGCGGCGCGACGCCGAGCGGGTTCTGCGCGAACGCGAGTTCCGCGGCCAGTACGTCCGCGACCTCGGCCGCCGTTTGGAAGCGGTCCGCCGGATCCTTTTTGAGCAGGCGGTCGACGAGCGCCGCCATCCACGGGTCGACGCGGGCGTCCGTTTCCGCGAGGGGCAGCGGCTCGGTCTCCGTCACGCGGCGCAGCACGCCGTAGACGTTCTCGGCCTTGAACGGGGGCTCGCCCGCGCACGCCGCGTAGAGCAGGCTGCCGAGGCTGAACAGGTCCGAGCGCGCGTCGACCACCTCGCCGCGCGCCTGCTCGGGTGACATGTAGTGCGGCGTGCCCGAGATCATGCCGCTCAGCGTGATCGCGGCCTCGTCGGCGACGCTCGCGAGACCGAAGTCGGTCACAAATGCCCGCTCGACCGTGCCCTCGAGCAGCACGTTCGCCGGCTTCACGTCGCGGTGCACGACGCCCTGCGCGTGCGCGGCGGCGAGCGCGCGCGCGACCTGCAGGCCGACGCGCGCGGCGGCCTCGGTGCCAAGCGGCCCCGTGCGCTTGATACGCTCCTCGAGCGACTCGCCCGGCACGTAGCCCATCACGAGGAACGGCAGCCCGTGGTGCTCATCGACGCCGTGCACCGGCACGACGTGCGGATCGCGCACCGCGGCGATCGCCCGCGCCTCGCGCTCGAAGCGCTGGCGCGTCGCGCCGTGCCCGCGGAACACCGGCGACAGCAGCTTGATGGCGACGAAGCGGTCGAGGCTCGGCTCGAATGCCTTCAGCACGATGCCCGCCGTCCCGCGGCCGACGAAGCCGCGCACCTCGTACGCGCCGATGCGCCCGACGCTCGCCGGGTCGTCGGTCGGATCGCAAAGGCGGCGGATCTCCTCGAGGCCGTCGGGGTCGGACTTCTCGGGGATCGGCTCGGCGTCGAACGCGGTCACCGTCTCGATGTGCTCGCGCGCGCCGGCCCAGTGGTCGGGGTCGCCCGCGACGCGCTCGAGCGTCGTGCGGCAGGACTCGCACGTGCCGAGGTGCGCGGTGATGCGCAGCCCCTCGGCCTCGTCCAGGCGCTCGTCGAGGAAGCGCGCGAGGTGCTCGGGCGCGAAGCAGGCGGCGGCTTCGGGTTCGGACATGGCGCTGGCTCTGGGTTCGCGAGGGGTGCGGGCAGGCGGCGGAGGATCGAGGTCAGTCCTCGATCTGGAAAGCGTCGACGCGCTCGGCGATGCGAGCGAGGACGCGGCACTTGGCGACGTGGACGTTGCCGACGGTGAGGCCCAGGACGTCGGCGACCTCGGCGGGCTTCTTGCCCTCGACCGCGGTCATCTCGAACGCGCGCCACGTCGTCGGCTTGACCTCGCCGCGGACGCGGACGGCGGCGCGGTCGAACAGCGCGCGGCGGACCTCGAGATCGAAGGCCTCCTCGTCGTCGGTCCCCTGGTCGGGGAGGTCGTCGACGAGGTCGCCGGAGGGTGCGCGGCGCGCGCGGGCCGTGAGAACGTCGACGGACACGTTCCGCGCGACGCGCGCGAGCCAGGCCCGAAAACGCCCCTTCTCGGGGTCGAAGCCGCCGCCCTCCACGATCTTCCGGTGCACCGCGGCGAGGACCTCCTGGGTCGCGTCGCGGGCGTCGGCGTCCTGCAGACCGCGCGCACGGCAGGCCGCCAGGATCGCGGTCTCGTAGATCCCGACGAACTCGGTCCACGCGTCGTCGCTGCGCCGCCCGAGCTCGAGGAGCAGGCTCTGGCGCGTCTGAGCGGGGTCGGTCATCGGGCGGGCTTGGATCACTCTCTGTACGGGGGCTCGGCGGGCGTGTTGCTCACCCCTTTCTCTGGGGGACGCCCACTCACCTTGCACGCAAACGGGGCGGGGCACTCGGCCGCCCGGGGCGCCTCCCTAAGAGGCTATCCCCCAGCGCGTTGTGCCGCGGCCGAGAGTGCTCCTGGAGCTCCGCCCGTGCGGGCCCCAGTTCGAGACCCGGCCCGCTCAGCCCGACCCGGCCGCGTCCGCGGTCTCGGCGCTGCCCAGGCCGTCGCCCCGCGTCTCCAGCGACTGCAGCGTCCAGTAGCGGCGGTAGAGCTCGTTCGACTCGATCAGCTCGTCGTGCGTCCCGCGGTCCTGCACGCGGCCGCCCTCCAGCACGTAGATGACGTCCGCGCGCCGGGCCGTCGCCAGGCGATGCGCGATCACGAACGTCGTCCGGCCCCGGAAGAGCCGGCCGAGCGCGCCCTGGACGACCGCCTCCGAGTCGGGGTCGAGCGCGCTGGTCGCCTCGTCGAGGAGGAGCAGCGCCGGGTCCTCCACGAACGCGCGCGCGATCGCGAGGCGCTGGCGCTGGCCGCCGGACAGCCGCAGCCCGCGCTCGCCGATCTCGGTGCCGAGACCCTTCTCGAGCCCGTCGACGAACTCGAGCGCGCCCGCCGCTTCGAGCGCGCCGCGCAGCTCGTCCTCCGAGGCGTCCGCGCGACCGAGCCGCAGGTTGTCAGCGATCGTGCCGCTGAAGAGGAACACTTCCTGCGGCACGTAGCCGATCGAGCGCCGCAGGTCGCCGAGCGACATCGAGCGCACGTCGCGGCCGTCGAGCCGCACCGCGCCCTCGCTCGGGTCGTAGAAGCGCTGGAGCAGCGCGAAGAGCGTGCTCTTGCCCGAGCCGCTCGGTCCGACGAGCGCCACCGTCGACCCGGGCTCCGCTTCGAACGAGACGCCGTCGATCGCGGGCTCCGTGGCCTCTTCGTAGGTGAAGCGCAGGTCCTCGAACGCGACGCGCGGCGCGCCGCTCTGACGCGTGCCATCGTTCCGGGCCCGCGGATCGTAGGGCGCGGGCGGCGGGTCGGCCTCGCCAGGATCCTCGACCTCGGGCACCGTGTCCAGGATCTCGAACATGCGCTTGCTCGCTCCGGCGAGGTCCCGGAGCGACGTGTACAGGCCCCCGAGCTGCCCGACGGACATCGCGATCGAGAACGTGTAGAGCAAGAACGTCATCAGCTCGCCGGGCGTGAGCTCCTTCGCGAGCATCAGCTCGCCGCCGTACCCCAGCACGAGCGCGAATGCGCTGAACCCCGCGAACGTGACCGCACCCGCGAAGATCGACTCGATGCGGACGCTCTTCACCTGGACGTCGTAGATCGCGTCGACCGTGCCGTCGTAGCGCTCGCGCAGCGCGCCGCCCGCGTCGGCGGCCTGCACGGTGCGCAGTCCGACGAGCACCTCGTCGGCCAGCGCGGTCGAGTCCGCCGTCGCGTCGCGTACTCCGGTCGACAGCTTCTCGACGCGGTTCCCGACGAACATCGCCAGCAGCACGATCGGCGGCACGACGAGCAGCGCAACGAGCGTCAGCTTCGGCTGCAGCACGAACAGGACGACGATCGTGCCGATGAAGCGCAGGAGCGCCTGCAGGCCGAAGGGGATCTGCGTCGTCAGCGACCCCTCGATCACGCCGAGGTCGGACGACAGACGCGACAGCAGCTCGCCGACCCGGCGCTTGTCGTAGAACGCAGCCGAGAGGCGCAGGAGATGCCCGAAGAGCTGGCGGCGCAGGTCGGCCTGGATGCGCGCGCGGGCGAGGCCGAGCATCCAGGACTCGAGGAAGCCGATCACGCCGATGAAGGCGAAGAGCCCGACCATGCCGCCCACGATCCAGCGCAGGCGCGCGGAGTCGGCGCCCTCGAGCGCAACGTCGACGACGTCCCCGGCGAGCTTCGGGACGGCGAGGCCCCCGAGGCTCATCAGCCCGAGCAGCGCCGTCGCGCCGAAGAGCAGCCCGCGGTGCGGGTGGGCGATACGCCAGAGGCGACGGTACGAGCGCAGCCGGACGGGCGGCGGCTCGTCGGGCTCCGCGTCGGCCGTGCGGGGCCCTTCGATCGGGGGCCCGGCGTTCGGGGACCCCTCGCTGAGAGGCGCGTCGCTCGGAGGCGCGTCGCTCGGGCGTCCGGCGGGCCGCGCCCCGTCGCGCCGCGGCTCGGCGTCGCGGGAATCGTCGGGGGCGCCACTCATCGGGCGCCAGGTTATCGGTTCCCCGGCGCCCGTGAGCGCTGGCTTCCGCCGGCGCGTCAGGCGCGCTCGAGCTCTTCCTTGACCGCCTCGACGACGGCGCGCGTCAGCCCGCCACCCGCGAGCGACGAAGGCGCGACCCGGACCCGGAGCGTCTTACGTTTCCCGAGCAGCCGCCCGTCGACGACGACCTCGACCGCGTTGCCCGCGAGATAGCCGGCGAGCTGCGCGTCGAAGCGCACCGCGTCGACCATGAGCAGCTCGCCGTTGTGCTCGGCCGCCCACGCGGTCGCCTTGCCGGCGCCGGCCAGCACTCCGCCGCCGACGAACACGCCGCCCTTGGCGACGTTGAGCGCCGCGAGCGCCGTCCCGCGCGCCGTGTAGAGCGCCGCCACCTTCGGGTCGGTCTCCTCGGGCCACGTCTCGGTGAGCTTCTCGGCCGCTTTCAAGGCACCCGTCGCCGTCCCCATCGCCGCCGCGAGCGCGACCATCCGCGCGTCGGCCTCGATCGGCACGCGCAGGAACGCCTGGTAGCCCGCGTTGGCCGTGCCGTACGCGGCGTTCTTCGCCTGGTAGTCGGCGAACTTCGCGGCCTCGGCCGCCTTCAGCTTCGGCTTCTTGTGCAGCTTCGCGCGCTTCGTCGCGGCCTTCGCCTTCTTCCACGCCGACTTGGCGCTGTCGCGCGCGCGCCGCTTGGCGTCGACCTTGCGCTTGCGCTCCTTGCGCTTCGCGAGGATCTTCGCGCGGACCTGGTCCATCTCGCCCCGGATCTTCTGCACCTCGGCCTGCGCGCGGCGCAGGCCCGCACCCTGGCGGTCGCGGCGCGCCCGGACCTCGCGCAGCGCGCGCTCGATGTCGCCGTCGATCTTGCGCACCTCGGCCTTCGCGCGGTCGAGGTCCCGCTGGGTCTTCTGCGCGTCGCGCTCGACCTTCTCCGCCCACGCGCGGACCTTGCCGGACACGTCATCGGCGAGCGTATTCGAGAGCTGGTTCTCGAAGGCGGCGGCGACCCGCCACGTCGGGCGACCCGATGACGGCGAGCTCAGGTGGTAGCTCGCCGAGTACACGCCGCCGAGCTCCTCGGACACGTCGATGCGCAGCTTCTTCAGGCTGCAGTCGACGTCGACGTCCTTCGTCATCGACAGGAGCTTCGTACGGCCCCGGAGGCGGAAGTGCTGGTCGAGCGCGAGCCCGAGGCGCACGTCGACGAGCGCGTCCTCGAGCGCGAGCGCCCCCAGGTCGACGTCGGCGCAGCGCCCCTCGAGCGCGATGTCCGGCACGATGCCGCCGAGGTTGAGCGAACCGTCCACGTGCGCGAGCTGCGTGCCGAACGCGTGCAGCTCGCCGCGCAGCGCGAAGCCGTCGGACGTCCCGAGGTCGGCGTCGCCGCCCGTCGGCGCGAACTTGAGGTACAGGTCGCGCAGCTCGAACTCGGGCAGCGCGCTCTTCGGGATCGGCTTCATCCCACGGGCCGCGCCGATGCCGTTGGCGAGGGCCACGAGATCGGAGGCGCCGACGCCCTCGAGCGTGCCCTCGAAGAAGCCGCCGACCGGCACACCCGTGACCGCGTGCAGCTGCAGCTTGGCGGCGACGGCCATGTCGCGCTCCCCCACCGCGAAGCCCGCGCGGACGCCGAAACCGACGCGCTGGGCCGTGTCGACCTCGAGCAGGAGGCGCGGGTCCTCGAGGTCGAAGCCGCGGATGCCGAAGGCGTCCTCCCACGTGCCGAGCGCGGTGCCCATGACCTGGACCTCGGTCGGCGCGGGCACGCCGTCGACCGGGCCGTCGCCCTGGGCGACGTCGACGCGGCACTCGAACGCCTGGGAGGTCTCGGGCGTTCCGCCGTCTGCGACCAGGCGGAACGCGAGGCCGATGCCGGGGCGCGCGTTGACGATCAGGCTCGTCTCGCCCGCGACGTAGCTGTCCGGGAGTCCGCCGAGATCGACCGCGGGAAGGTACGCACGGAGCTCCATCGACTCGCGGATCCGGGCCGCGAGCCGATCGTCCTTGTACGCCTTCTTGAGGTCCGAGAACGACGCGCCCTTCAGGACCGTCCCCTGCAGCAGCACACCGTCGGTCTCGATGCCGAGCATCCCGAGCGCCGCCCCGAGCGGCGATCCGTCGTCCGGCTCGAAGCGCGTCAGCAGATTGACGCCACGCGCGACCTCGAGCATCGGACGGGCGCTCCGGAAGTACGTCCCGTAGAAGCCGCGCACATCGTCGGTCATCGTCGCCGCGTCGACGCGGACGTCCGCGGTCGAGAGCACGACCGCGGTACGACGCAGATGGATCTTGTCGACCACCGTGCCGCGCAGGATCGGGACGAGGTCGGAGAGCTTCGGTGAGGCCGCGTCGACGCTGAGCAACCAGCCCTCGTTCGCGCCGTCGATGCCGGGCTGAACGGGGTGGAGGACGGCCTCGGCGCGGCCGCCGAGGAGGTCGACCGCGCCGAACCAGGCGCCGCCCGCGCGCTCCTCCGGCGCGTGCAGCGTGAAGCTGGCGAGCGCGGTGCCCGCGAGCTCCGGCAGGTCCCCGAGGACGAGAGGCGCCGCCACGGCCTCCGCCGGGGCGCGCGTGGCCTCGACCGCCGGGCCGGCGGAGTGCGCAAGCGCGGGTCCGAGGCCCGCGCAGGCGAGGAGTGCGGACGGGACGAGACGCGTGAGAGTGACTTGGGCGGCCATGTCCGGTGACGCGCAAAGCGGGCCCGGAAGCCGCAGAGATTCGGCCGATCGCCGGGGCGGGCACCCGCCAGGCAGGCCCTGGAGCCCGGTCTCGCCGGTCCCAGACGGCCGGAAACCGCTGCGGGGGAGCGCCTTGGGCAGGAAGCAGCAATGAACGGGCCCTCCCGATCAAGACCAAGGAAAAACCCTGTCCATAGTTGGCGCGCGGAAAGTTCCCCACTCGTACCCCCAGCAGCGGCCCGCGCTGCCCTGCCCACGCAGGCATCGCGTCCGCGAACGCACCGCTTCTGCCCTGCGGCTGCGAACGCGATCTCCTTCGCGGGCCGGCTCCGTCCCCCCCCTGCCCCGTCCGAAAGGACACCCTTCCAATGAAAGTGAGCAATGCACTCACGGGCACCCTGCCTGCCCTCGCGGTCGTACTCGCGCCCGCTGCTCTCGCCCAAACGGTGAGCCCGACCATGATCGAGTCGAAGAACGGACCCCTCTGTTCCGGCTCGCCCGAGACGTACAACGTCTGCATCACGTTCCCTCCCGACTCGACCACCGAGCTGGTCGACGTCTTCCTGCTCTTCGACGACACGGGCAGCTTTGCCAGCCAGGTGCCGGCCGTGACGTCGGTCTTCAACTCGGTCGTCTCCGACCTCCAGGCCGCGCTGCCGTCGGTCGACTTCGCGTTCGGCGTCGGACGCTTCGAGGACTACGGCGGTCCGGGCGCGACGTTCTCGAACGAGGACCTCGACGGCCGGCCGTTCATCCTGAACCAGGCGATGCTGTCGACCTCGGCGCCGACGTTCGCGGCGGACATCGCGGCGGCGCTCGCCAACGAGGCCCCCGGGTTCGGCGGTGACCTGCCCGAGTCCTCCGCGGCGGAGGCCCTCTACCAGGTGGCCCTCGGCCTCGGCTTCGACGGCGACGGCAATGGTTTCAACACGGACTCCGGTCCGGCCGGCGCCCTCGCGACGCAGGTGTCGCCGGGCAACAGCGGCGACGTGCCCGCGTACGCGTCGTACGTCGGCACCGGCTCGGGCACCGAGGGCGGCGTCGGCTTCCGGCCGGGCGCCCTGCGCCTCGTGATCCTCGCGACCGACATCTGCTCGGTCGCGACGTTCGACGCGGCGATCGGCGTCCCCGCCACCATCGACGGCACCGGCAGCAGCGAGCCCGTCTCGGCGTTCGCCTGCTCGTCGACCACGCCCGGCTCGGACCGCTTCGGCTTCGTGTCCGACAGCGTCAACACCGGCGGCAACACGATCGCCGGCGCGATCGCCCCCGTCGGCTCGGCGACGCTGCCCGAGTCGATCGCGGCCCTGAACGCCGCGGGCATCCGCGTCATCGGCCTCGCGCCGGGCGGCGCTCCGACCTCCTCGCCGGGCCCGAGCTCGGCGCCGAGCGTGATGCTCTCCGCCCTCGCGCGCCTCACCGGCGCCGTGGACGACATGGGCAACGAGCTCGTGTTCAACATCGCGGGCGGCGCGGGCCCGATCGCGAGCGCGATCGTCGACGCCGTGTCGACGACGACGACGACCGAGTTCGACCTCACCGTCGCGCCGGCCGGCATGCCCGCCACGCTCGCGTTCTCGTCGAACCCGATGGTCGTCCCGGGCGTGGGCCCGGACGAGACCGCGTGCTTCGACGTCACGTTCGACCCGCTGATGGGCTACGACGGCGCGTCGTTCGACCTCGAGTTCCGCGACGTCGCGAGCGGCGCGGTGTTCGGCACGATCCCGGTCGAGTTCAGCTGCAAGCCGGTCACCGGCTGCTTCACGCTCGACTTCGAGATGGACGCGATGGGTGACCAGGTGCCGAACGGCTCCGAGCTGATCCTGCGCAGCAACGTGTTCGACGGCGTCGCGATCGGCGGGTTCTCCGTGTCCGGCTTCAACGCGGCGATCTTCGACACCGACCCGATGGGACCCAACGCGGCGTCGAGCGACCAGGACCTCCTGGTCGGGACCGGCAACGCGCTGATCCTCCAGGAGAACGGCGCGCAGTCGAGCCCGGGCGTCTACGACGACCCCGACGACGACCTCGCGGGCGGACGCTTCACGATCCGCTTCGACAACCCGGTAAGCGTCTGCTCGCTGGACCTCATCGATATCGACCTCATCGACGTGCAGCAGGCGATCATCCGCGTGTTCGACGAGGACAAGCGCCAGCGCATCTACTTCGTCCCCGGCGGCTTCACCGAGGACATCGCTGCGATGGGCGGCACCGGCGTCCGCACGCTGGACCTGACGACGATCGCGGACCAGGTCGGCTTCATGGCGACGGCCACGGCGACCGAGTTCGTCGGCTTCGACGAGACGCACGTCATCGGCATCACGGTCGACCTGTTCGGCTCGGGCGCGATCGACAACCTGTCGTACGAGCCGGCGGCGGCTCCGGCGATCAGCAGGTGACGATCCGAACCGCTCGGTGACCGCGGCGCAGCACCGGATCTGCACGTCTGCACCCCTTTCCCTTTCCCGCGCGAACCCGCCCGCGATGGACGCCGCGCGGCACTGGTTCGAGACCCGGGGGATGCAGCCCTTCCCCTTCCAGGAGGAGGTTTGGCGCCGCTTCCTCGCGGGCGAGAGCGGGCTCGTCCACGCTCCGACCGGCTTCGGCAAGAGCCTCTCCGCGTGGATGGGGCCGCTGATCGAGGCGCAGAGCGACCCGGCGTCGCAGCAGCGGCCCGACAAGCGCGCCGACGCTCCGCCGCTCTCCGTCGTCTGGGTCACGCCCGTGCGCGCGCTCGGCGCCGATCTCGTCCGCAACCTCGCGCAGCCCGCCCGCGACCTCGCGCCCGGCTGGCTCGTCGAGGCGCGCACCGGCGACACGACGAGCACCGAGCGCGGCCGCCAGGCGCGCCGCCTCCCCACCGCGCTCGTCACGACGCCCGAATCGCTGACGCTGCTCCTGTCCCACGAGGCCGCGCCCGAGCGCTTCGCGCACCTGTCCGCGATCGTCGTCGACGAGTGGCACGAGCTGTTCGGGACCAAGCGCGGCGTCCAGACCGAGCTCGCGCTGGCGCGGCTGCGGCGCCTCGCGCCCGGCGCGCGGACGTGGGGCCTATCGGCGACGCTCGGCAATCTCGACGAGGCGAAGGACGCGCTCGTCGGCCCGGGTCGCCCGGGCGCGCTCGTGCGCGGCGACCACGAACGCCCGCTCGAGATCTCGACGGTCGTGCCCGACTCGATCGAGCGCTTCCCGTGGGCGGGCCACATGGGCCTGCGCCTGCTCGACGAGGTGTGCGCAGAGCTCGACCGCGCGCGCGCTGCGATCGTCTTCACCAATACCCGCGCGCAGGCCGAGCGCTGGTACCAGGCGATCTCGTACGCGCGCTACGAGCGGCGCGACGAGGTCGGCCTGCACCACGGCTCCCTCGACCGCGAGACGCGCGCGGACGTCGAGGGGCGGCTCGCGCGCGGCGATCTGTGGACGGTCGTGGCGACGAGCTCGCTCGACCTCGGCGTCGACTTCACGCCCGTCGATCTCGTCGTGCAGGTCGGCAGCCCCAAGGGCATCGCGCGCCTCGCGCAGCGCGCGGGCCGCAGCGGCCACCGCCCCGGCGCGACGAGCCGGCTCGTGCAGGTGCCGACGAACGCGCTCGAGCTGGTCGAGTTCGCGGCGGCGCGCGACGGCCTCGCGCGCGGCGAGGCCGAGCCGAAGGAGCCCATGGAGCGCCCGCTCGACGTCCTCGCGCAGCACATCGTGACGGTGGCGGCGTCGGGCCCGGCGAACCCCGAAGCGCTCCTCGCCGAGGTGCGCGAGACGCGCGCGTTCCAGTCGGTGACCGACGAGGAGTGGGCGTGGTGCCTCGAGTTCTGTTCCTTCGGCGGCGAGGCGCTGTCGGGGTACGAGCGCTACGCGCGCGTCGTCCGCGACGCCGCGGGCCGCCTGACCGTGCGCTCGAAGCGCGTCGCGCGCGACCACCGGCTGAACATCGGAACGATCGCGGGCTACGGCTCGCTCGAGGTCGCGTACCGCGGCGGCAAGAAGCTCGGCAGCGTCGAGGAGCTGTTCCTCGCGAAGCTCAAGCCCGGCCAGGCGTTCACGTTCGGCGGCAAGGCGCTCGAGCTCGTCGACGTGAAGGAGGGCCGCGCGTACGTGCGCAACGCGAAAGCGGCGTCGCCGCTGGTGCCGCGCTGGATGGGTGGGCGGATGCCGCTCTCGATCGAGCTGTCGGCGGCGGTGCGGCGCGCGCTTGACCGCGCGTCGCACGCGGTGACGACGGGCGAGTCGACGGCGGCGCCCGAGCTCGACGCGGCGCTGCCGATCTTCGCGCTGCAGGCCGAGCTCAGCCGCGTGCCCGGGCCGAGCGAGCTCTTGATCGAGCGCGTCCGCACCCGCGACGGCGACCACGCGTTCTTGTTCCCGCTGGAGGGCCGCCTCGTGCACGAGGGCCTCGCGGCGCTCCTCGCGTACCGCGCGACGCGCCTCGCGCCGACCACCGTGCACCAGGCGGTGAGCGACTGGGGCATCGAGCTGACGGCGCGGCGCGACTTCCCCGTGCCGGACGACGGCTGGGCGCAGCTCCTGAGCCCCAAGGGCCTCTACGAGGACATCCTCGCGTGCATGGACGCGGTGGGCCTCGCGCGGCGGCACTTCCGCGAGATCGCGCGGGTGGCGGGCCTCGTGAGTCAGGGGCTGCCGGGCCAGCGCAAGGGGCAGCGGCAGCTGCAGGCGTCGGCGGGCCTCGTCTTCGACGTGCTGGTCGAGCACGACCCCGAGAACCTGCTGCTGGAACAGGCGCGGCGCGAGGTCCTGGAGCGCACGCTCGAGTTCGGGCGGCTGCAGCGGGCGCTCGAGTCGCTGCGCGTGCGCGAGGTCCGGGTCGAGCGCCCGCCGCGGCTGACGCCGTTCGCGTTCCCGCTCTTCGCGGAGCGCGTGCGCGAGCGCGTGTCGAGCGAGTCGTGGGAGGACCGCGTGCGCGCGATGGCGGCGAAGCTCGAGGACGGCGCGGCGGCGCGTTGACGGCGCCGGGCGGTGACGCGCGCAGCTCAGCACCGAGTCGACGGCCGGAGCCGCCCAGTCCCTGGACGACCCCGGCCGTTGAATCAGCGGGTCCGCGCGCGCGCTCTCACTGCCAGGTCACGGCGACCCCTTCGGTCAGGTTGAACGACTGCACGTCGTCGACCTCGTCCCGGTGCCAGAACTGGAAGCTCGACGTCTGCCCCGCCATCGCGGCCATGACGCCGACCGAGGTCGGCAGCCCGCCGGTGCTCCACTCCCCCATCGAGGTTGAGAAGTCGACGCGGCCGTCGAGCCCGCTGTTCTTCACCTGGCCCGCACCGTCGAAGCGCCCGATGCCGAACGACCCGAGCGGATCGAGGCAGAGGAGCCCGTCGCCCGACGGGAAGCCCGCGTTCGGGACGTCGAACGAGTGGATGAAGATGCCGAACTGCTCGGTCGGCAGGCACGCCGCGGTGAGCGTCACGTCGTCGTTCCCGATCGTCGCGGACCCGCCCGCGCTCAGCGTCCCCGGCAGCCCGGTGCTGTTCGCGTTCGCGCCGCAGAAGTTCGTGCCGATGTCTTCGCCGAACGACGGCGTCGACGAGATCTCCATCGAGAACGAGCCGAAGATGCGCGGGATGCCGCCGATGACGGGCTCGGGCTCGCCGCACGCGGCGCCCTCGTAGCCGCCGAAGAAGAGGCAGCCGTCGACGCCGGATCCGCCCTCGACGTAGAAGAAGTCCTGCGTGCCGAGCCCGGTCGATCCGGGCGGGCAGAGGCTGTCGGGCCCGTAGTACGTGCCGGTGCCGGCGCTCGCGGGAGTGGCCGGCGACCCGATGCCCGCCGACGCGTTCACGTACCCCGGATCGGTCGACTGCGGATCGCCAGAGATGATGAGCCCGGCGGCGAGGCTCGTGTCGTTGAGGTTGCGCCAGCTCCATCCGAACGAGTCGAGGTCGAGATCGTCGTTGAACCCGGGAGCGGCGTCCCCTCCGTCGGCGACGAGCAGGAACTCGGACCCACCGGAGAGGTCGACGTCGAACGTCCAGCACCCTCCGCTCGGCAGCCCGAGGATCTGGATCGTCGCGTCGGCCGAACCGGCCGGGGGCGTGCACGGCGCGTACGACGAGTAGAACTGGAACTCGAAGCCCGCGAGCATCGGCGTGATGTCGAGATCGCAGTACGAGAAGCGGAAGCCCGAGATCACGTAGTCGTCGCGGTTCGTTCCGGGCGTGAACTCGCCGGCGTTCGACGTGCCGGGGATGCGCCCCTCGTCGTAGGTCGTGCCCGTCAGCGGAGAGAAGTACCGCGTCTCCGCCGTGTTGGCGTAGATGACGTCGGGTTCGAGCGCGCGCGCGGCGAGGCCGGGTCGCGTGATCGTGCCGGTGGCGACGTGGTACGTGCCGGCGTTCTTCACGGGCAGCGCACGCTGGATCATCCCGGGGTCGACGGAGGACTGCGGCAGAGCGACGGCCACGAGGGCCAGGGTGAGGTCGATCATCTAGAGCGGGGCCGCGGGAGAGCGGCGGGCAGTGCGCTGGATGGGAGGCGCGGGGAGAGAGGCGGCGCTGGGGGGAGCGCGCGGCTGCGCGGGTGGCTTCCCTGCGTACGCAGGGGGTCGATGCAGGTTACGGCGGGGTGGGGTGGATCGCCGCGGGGTCGGGGGCGAGGGCGGCGGGCGGGGTCGTGGAGGGGGTTTGGGGGCGTGCGGGGGATGGGCTCGGAGTGTGTTGCGGGGTGAGCGAGACCGGGGTCGGAGCGTGTGGGTTGGCCGTCGATTGGGCTCGGACCGTGTTGCGTTGCAGAGCGGGATGCCTGGGCTCCGAGCGTGTTGCGCGGCGAACCGGACTGGGCTCGAACCCTGTGGGTTTGCCGTCGGCTGGGCTCGGACCGTGTTGCGTTGCAGAGCGGGGCGCCTGGGCTCCTGGCGTGTTGCGCGGCGAACCCGACTGGGCTCGGAGCGTGTTGCTCGAGCGCCGGGCTGGGCTCCGACAGTGTGGGTCCGGCGCGGGACTGGGCTCGGACGGTGTGGACCGAGCGGCGGGACTGGGCTCCGACCGTGTTGCACGACAGCGCTATCGGTTCTGCAACCGGTGTTCCGCACCCGCACTCCGCGCGCACCCGTGCGCCGAAGGGCCGCGGCACCTCCCCCACGCGCGCAACTGCATGTCGCCGCGAGACCTGAGGCTCTCGCACCGGCAAGAATCCACACCGTCCGAGCCCAGTCCCGAACTCAGGCGCCGCCCCCTTGAGCCCGAGCCGCGCCTCCCCGATGCTCCCGCCGTGACCGCCCCCGTCTGGACCCTCGCCGGCGTCGAGTTCGAGCTGTGCCCTGAACGCGCCGCATTCCGCCGCGACCGCGCGGAGCTCCTCCTCTCCGACGTCCACCTCGGCAAGGCCGCGACGTTCCGCAGGGCGGGCCGCCCGATCCCGAGGGGCACGACGACGTCGGAGCTCGCCCGCGTCGACCGCCTCGTCGAGCGCACGGGCGCGCGCCGGATCGCGATCCTCGGCGATCTGTTTCATGCCGACGTCGAACCGGAGAGCCCGACCGCACGCCGCTTCGAGGAGTGGCTCGCCCACCGCTCGCAGACGGTCGAGCTCGTCCTCGTGCGCGGCAACCACGACCGCCACGCGGAGGACTTCCTCGCACGCCTCCCCCTCCGCGTCGAGGACGAGCCGTGGACCCCGGCCCCGGGCCCCGCCTACCGCCACCACCCGATCCCGGACCCGGCGAACGCAGACCCGGATCCCTGGATCGCCGGCCACCTCCACCCGGGCGTGCGCCTCGACGACGGCACGGACCGCGTCAAGCTGCCCGCGTTCTGGAGCCGCGGCGAGACCCTCGTCCTCCCCTCGTTCGGGAGCTTCACGGGCGCACACCCGGTCGACGCGCGCCCGGGCGACCGTCTCGGAGCGATCACCCCCACCGGAGTGATCGAGGTCCCCGCGTCGCTCACGACAGGGTGACGGCCCCACCGTCCCGGACTTCTTCGCCATTCCCTGTAACGTCCGGTTCGCTCGCGACGAGCACGGGTGGATGGCCAACGACGAGAAGGAGGAACTGTTCCGGCGCTTCCGCGAGCGCGGTGACCTGACGGCACTCAGCCAGTTCTTGGACGCCGTCTCGCCCAGCCTCGAGCGCGTGGCGCACCGCTTCGGCGTCCGGGGCGCGGACGCCGAGGACCTCGTCCAGGCGGCGCTCATCGTCGCGATCGAAGAACCCGGCCGCTGGAACGGGACGGGATCGGTCACGGCGTGGCTCGCGGGCATCCTCGCGCACGAGGCGCGGAACTGGCGGCGGCGCGAAGGACGCGCGTTCGACGCACGCGATGTGGACGCGAGGCGCGCGACGCGCGAGCGGAACGAGCGTCCGGCCGCGGTGCTCGAGCGCCGCGAAGCGCGCGAGACGATCGCGCGCGCGCTGGGCGGCCTACCGGCGCGCTACCGCGAGATCCTCGAACGCCACCTCGTCGCCGAAGAGAAGCCGTCCGAGATCGCGGCGGCCCTGTCGCTGCCCGCGGGCACGGTGCGCGTCCGTCTGCACCGCGGACTCGCGCGGCTGCGCGACCGCCTGGGAGGCGGCGCGGCGGTCGCCCTCCCTGCGTCGCTCCGCGCCCGCCTCGACGGTGTGCCGGGCGACGCGCGCGGGCTCGACCACGTGCACGGAGAGATCCTGGCCCACGCGCGATCGCTCCCGACGCTCGCCCCCGCCGCCAAGGTCACCGCCTCGGCCGCGGCCCTCCTGCCCCCGCTCGTCATGGCCAAGCGACTCTTCCTCGCAGCGCTCGTCCTGTTCGTTTCGGTGCTGGGCGTGCGCAGCTTCACGGCCGCGCGGCCCGACGTGGAGCCCACGGGGCCAACGGCGCCCGCGCGTCTCGACGCGGTGGAGACGGCGGAGGGCGGGACAGACCGCGGCGCGACGGCGAAGCGGGTCGCGGCGTTGGACCCGGCGCAGACGTCAGCGCCCGAGGGAGACCGGGACGAAGGCCAAGTTCCCGCCCTCCAGGTGCGGACGGTGTTCGAGGACGGCACTCCCGCGCCGCTCGTCCACCTCGACCTGCGGCCCCGCGGGACCGGCTCCGCCCGGCTCAGCATCACGACGGACGACGGAGGCCGATGCACCCTGCGCCCGATCCCCGATCGCGAGCTCGTCGCACGCAGCAGCCGCGGAGGAGAGGCCACGCTCCGACCCGGAGACCTGCTGCGCCTCCCGGACGGTGACGCGCAGTGGATCTTCCGCGTGCCCGACGGCGTCGACGTCCGCGGCCGCGTCGTCGACGGCGCAGGGCGACCCGTCGCGCGCGCAGACGTGTGGGTCAACGCACCGTTCAGTCGAACCGAACACCGGGTCGCGTTCACCACCGACGCGGACGGGAACTACGCACTCCGAGACATCGCGCCCGAGTGCATGTTCGGCGCGCACGCACGCGGCCGCGCACCGTCGAAGGCGCACCTCGCGTCGGACGAGCAATCAGGCGCGGACAGCGACACGATCGAGGTCGACCTCGTGCTCGAGGGCCCGGCTTCGACGCTCGTCGGCCAGGTCGTGGGCGCGCGAGGGACGCCCGTCGCGGGCGCCCTCGTGCGCGTCGGGGCGCAGTCGAACTACGGGAGAATGCGCCCGCGCGGCTTCGAAGGGCGACCGCCGCCGATCGAAACTGTGACGGACGCCGAGGGACGGTTCGCGTGCGACCGCGCTCGCCCCGGCGACGTGCACTGGGCGGTGAAGGCCGCGGGGCACGCGGTGCGCGCGGGCTCCGTTCGCGTGGAGGCGGGGGCGACGGGTTCCGTGCGCGTCGAACTCGTCGCGGGAGGCCGTGTCCGCGGGCGCGTCGTCGACGGGGCGGGCGCTCCGATCGCGGCCGCGACGGTGCACGTGGACGAAGAGGCGCTCGACGTACCGGCCGTGCCCTCGTCCTTCGGGTGGCCGTCCGCGTCGACGGGCGAAGACGGAGCGTTCGCGTTCGACTCCCTCGCGCCCGGTCTCGTGCACCTCACCGCGCGAACGGCGGACGGCACCGGAGAAGCGCGGCGCACGTTCGCGCTGGAAGACGGCGAGATCGAGACCTGGACCGCGACGATCGCAAAAGACCCACCTCTGCGCGGTGTCGCGCTGCGCGCAGACGGAACGCCCGCCGAGGGCGCTCGCATCTCCGTTCACTCGGTGCCCCGGAACGCATTCCCCTCGCGCTCTGCCGTCGCAGACCCCGACGGACACTTCACGGTCGGCCGCTTGCCCGACGGTAAGGCACGGGTCGTGATGTTCGCGCACTCGACCGACGGCATGCGCGGATCCCCCGTGGCGGTCCTGGACGACGTCCACACGCGCGACCAGACCGTTCGGATCCAGGCGACCGAGGGCGAGGCGTCCTGGGGAACGCTGACGGCGACGCTCACGCCCCTCGACGCGCCGCTTCGCTGGGGTCTGTACAGCGCGCAGCTTTCCTGGTGGACGGAGGGCGAGGTCGGGGCCGGATCGACGGTGCTGCGCATCGAGGGCCTGGCGGAGAGCGCGTACCAGCTCCGCCTCTACGCGGACGGCTACGCATCGGAGTTCATCGAGGTCGCGAAGCTCGGACCGGCCGAGCTCCGCGACCTGGGCGTGATCGACCTGGGGCCGGATGCGCCGCTGGACGTGCTCGTCACGAGCTCCGCGGGGAACCTGAACATGGTGATGGTGGACGTGATGACCGACGACGGCGGCTTCGCCGGCAGCAGCCAGCAGACGAGCCACGCCGAGATCCGCGGCGTCCCGCCCGGCCGATACAACGTCCGCGTGATCGCGGAGGGCTGCGGGATCGCTCTCTGGCCGGTGACGCTCCGGCAGGGCGAACTCGAGCGGATCGAGGTCTCGCTGGACCCGGGCGCGGGGATCGGCATCGAGGTCGTGGACGCGCAGAACCGCCCGGTCTCGGTCGCAGGCCGCGTGCGCGTGCGCCGCCCGGGCGGCGACCTTGTGGCCGACGACCGGGTCGAGCCGTACGGCGGACGGCTCGAACACTGGACGATCGCACCGTTCGGCGACCTCGAGGTCGAGGTGGCGACGAGCGACGGGCGCAGGGGAGCGGCCACCGCGAGCCACGCCAGCGCGGATTCGGACTCGGTCGTGGTCCGAGTGGAGTGAAGGCCGGCGCGGCGCGCGCGAGGCGTTCGCTGTCGGGACGCGCCCGTGGCGCCTGACCGCCGCCGTGCGGACCGCACGATCCGTGCTCGACTCGGTTCCGCCCCTCCAAGCGACCCCACCCGCTGGGCTCGAGGGCGCACGACCCGGGCTCTCACCCGGATCCGCGAGCCACGGAGCGACACGGTCCACCGGCCGCAAGGGTCCAAGCACAACGACCCACTGCGCCCGACAGCCGCGGCAGCCCTCGCCCCCACCGCCGCCTCTGCCTCGTCCGCCACGCAGCGCAACCGCCCAGCCGACCGTCTCGGACCGATCCCACCGCCAACGCGCACCGAGCCCCCGCGCCCAACGCCGCAGGGTGACGGAGAACCGCACCGCGAACGCGCTCCTTCCCCCTCGCCCACGCGCCCCCGTTGGCCGAAGATCTCCGCATGGCACGCGCGACACCCGAACTCGTTTCCGCACTCCGCTCGACCGCTTCCCGCCTGCGCGAGGGCTCCTCGTTCTCGTGGGGCCACATGGGCGCGTGCATCTGCGGACACCTGGCGCAGACGGTGTGCGAACTGCCGGCGGCGGAGATCCACCGCCGCGCCCTCGAGCGCCACGGCGACTGGAGCCAGCAGAGCGTCGACCACTGCCCCTCCTCGGGCCTCGCGATCGACCACGTGATCGACGAGATGCTGGCGCTGGGTCTGTCCTTGAGCGACATCCGCCACCTCGAGCACCTGTCGGACCCGAAGGTCCTGCGCCGCGTGCCGGCGAAGTGGCTGCGCCGTCAAGACCGTGAGCACGCCGTCCAGTACATGGAGGCGTTCGCGGAGCTCCTCGAGTCCGATCTCGAAGAGACGGGCACGCCGGCCGCCCTCGAGACGCCCGAGCCGACGATGCCGCTGGCCGCCGAGGCCGACGTCCCGGCCCCGGCCGCGCGCAACTGACGAAGCCCCGCTAGGCTCCGTCGATGCAAGCATCGGACGGCGGAGCGAAGGTGGCCCTGGTCACGGCGGGCGGGAGCGGAATGGGAGCGGCGGCGGCGCGCCGCTTGGCGGAGGACGGCTTGCGAGTGGCCGTCCTCTCGTCGTCCGGTAAGGGCGAGGCGCTGGCAAAGGAGCTCGGCGGCGTCGGAGTGACGGGGTCGAACCGCGATCAGTCGAGCCTCGACGCGCTCGCGAAGGCTGCGCTGGAGCGCTGGGGCCGCATCGACGTCCTGGTGAACAGCGCGGGCCACGGACCGCGGGCGCCGGTGGCGGAGCTAACCGACAAGGACTGGCACGAGGGCCTCGAGACGTACCTCCTGAACGTGGTGCGCGCGACGCGCTCGGTCCTGCCGACGATGCTCGAGCAGGGCGCAGGCTCGATCGTGAACATCTCCACCTTCGCAACCTTCGAGCCGAACGCAGCGTTCCCGACGTCGGGCGTGTTCCGCGCGGGACTGGCGGCGTACACAAAGCTGTTCGCGGACGAGCACGCGCCGAAGGGCGTTCGGATGAACAACGTGCTGCCCGGGTACATCGACAGCTTCCCGGAGAAGGAGGAGCTGCGGGAGCTGATCCCGATGGGCCGGTATGGGCGGGTTGGTGAGGTGGCGGATGTGATCGCGTATCTCGCGTCGGATCGGGCGAGCTACGTGACGGGGCAGAATCTGCGGGTGGATGGCGGGATCACGCGATCGGTGTAGGGCGAGGGCGCGCGACCGCAGTGGGTGCGGAGATGCCGGATCGCGGGTCTCCGTGAGCCGCGTCAAAGGCAAGCGCGAAGCCCTTGCCCCCCTGTGACGCCTCCCGTATCGTCGCCGAGCCGCGCAGCGAGCCTCACGCGCGCGGCGGTCTGGTCGACATCGTTCGATCGGATCCGACCGAGGCAAGATGCGGCCGTAGCTCAGTTGGTAGAGCGTCAGCTTCCCAAGCTGAATGTCGAGGGTTCGAGTCCCTTCGGCCGCTCCACTCCTCTAGGTACAGGATGGATCCAAGTGGAGCGTCCGCTGCAGGTGACCAGCCGGTTGGCCAATCCGAGCATGCCACTGGTCACAAGGACCGCCACAGCGCTCGTCCAAAGTACGTCGTACTCTCGAAGCGCGTCGGTTGTTATCGAGTCGCCTCGACCCGCTCGTAGGCATTCGTGATGGGCGCCGTAGCCCGGGTAGACTCCAGCGTGGACTCGGGCAGGAGACTCCTGGCATGCGACGGACGCTCGCAGCGGCTCACCGAATAGCACCTCGCTAGAGCTGGGCACAGCTTGCGCCTACGGCTTAAGCGGCATGGGAATACAGGCTAGTGAAACGATCCTCCTCACGGAGCGTTCAGTGTGCGAACTGGCGATCGGTAAGGACCTTCAGATCCACGGTAACCCGAAATTGTCCCCGACCGACTTCAGTTGGCTTATCGCGCGCTTGACTGTGCCTACTCGCCCAACCGCTTTCTGGCGAACGACAAGAACAAGGTCGACATCCGTGGGCCATAGAAGGCGGCCGTCGCGTCAAATCCGCGCTATCCTCCAACCTCTCCCTGTGACTCGAGAGGCTTGTAAGGCCCCTGCGATACAGAGAGAGCACTGAGTTCAACAGCTCGCCTCGGAGAACGCTTGTTCCTTTTTGCCTCCCGCTGCTCGCGGTTGCCAGGCCCATGACCACCCCCCTCACCGAGACCGAAACCTGCATGAGACTCATCACGCCTGCCCTAGAGCAGGCAGGGTGGGATGTGCAGACACAGATCCGGCGGGAGTACTCATTCACCGCCGGACGGATCCAGGTTCGCGGACGACTGACACATCGGGGCGACCCTCTCCGGGCCGACTACGTGCTCTTCCGGGGGTCAATCCCGCTCGCCATCGTCGAGGCGAAGAGGAAGGGCCTGGGACCGGCGAATGGAATCCAGCAGGCGCTGGATTACGCCGAGCAGCTCGACGTCCCCTTCGCCGTTGCCTCGGACGGCACGGGGTTCCACTTCCACGACCGTACTGGCGCCAGCGCCGAGGTGGAGACCACCCTTGGCATGGACGCTATCCCCGGCCCGGATGAGCTCTGGCGGAGGTATCGCGCGTGGAGGGGCCTCGATGACGATCGCTCGACCGCTGTCGCAACCGAGCCATACCACGAGGACCCAGCCGAGAAGAAGGAGCCCCGCTACTACCAGCGCATCGCGATCCAGCGAACGATTGAGGCCGTAGCCCGCGGAGATCGACGCATCCTCTTGGTCATGGCGACGGGCACAGGCAAGACCTACACCGCGTTCCAGATCATGCACCGCCTCTGGAAGTCCGGCGCGGTCAAGCGTGTTCTCTTCCTTGCCGACCGCAACATCCTGGTCGACCAGTCGCGCAACAACGACTTCAAGCCCTTCGGACCAGTGATGACCAAGATCACGAACCGCAAGGCTGACCCCGCTTACCAGATCTACCTGGCGCTGTACCAGGCGATCAGCGGCACCGACGAAGCCGACGATGTCTTCCGTGAGTTCTCTTCCGATTTCTTCGACCTCATCGTCATCGACGAGTGTCACCGAGGCAGTGCCAAGGAGACGAGCACATGGCGCGAAGTGCTCACGTACTTCGACGTGGCCATCCACCTGGGTCTGACCGCCACTCCGAAGGAGACGAACGATGTCTCCACCCAGACCTACTTCGGCGACCCGATCTTCGAGTACTCCCTCAAGCAGGGCATCGCCGACGGCTTCCTCGCCCCCTACAAGGTCGCACGCTACGAGCTCGATCGCGACGTTCAAGGATGGCGTCCGACAGCGGATATGACCGACGATCTCGGCGAAGAGATCGAGGACCGCGAGTACAACCGCAAGGACATGGAGAAGACGCTCGTCCTGAACCACCGCACGAAGACCGTGGCGAGGTGCGTCCTCGACTACGCCCTCAAGGTCGACTCGCACTGCCGGACGATCGTCTTCTGCGTCGACATCGACCACGCCTCGCGGATGCGGACGGCATTGATCAACGAGGTCGGCTCCCGGCTGCCCGGGGAATGCCCCGCGGAGTACGTGGTCCAGATCACCGGCGACAACGCCGAGGGCAAGGCCAAGCTCGACGACTTCATCAATCCGAAGAAGCGCTACCCGGTCATCGCGACGACTTCGAAGCTCCTCTCCACCGGTGTCGACGCCAAGGACTGCAAGCTCATCGTGATCGATCAGGAGATCGGGTCCATGGGCGAGTTCAAGCAGATCGTCGGCCGCGGCACGCGAGTCGACGAGAGGAACGGCAAGACCTGGTTCACGATCATGGACTTCCGCGGGGCAACGGCGCACTTCGCGAACCCTGAGTTCGACGGCCTTCCCGAGACGGTCTACGAGCCGAGCGGCATCGACGACCCTGTCGATCCTGACGACCCCGGCACGCCTCCCGATGGGACCCATGGCGACGACCCAGACGAGTCCACCATTCTGCCTCCCGACCCGTTCGACCCGGGCGACGGCGAAGTGAATGAGAAAGCGCGTCGCTACCGGGTCAGCGGCGTTCCTGTCGACGTTCTGGGCGAGCGCATCCAGTACCTCGGCGCCGACGGCAAACTCATTACCGAGAGCCTGACTGACTACTCCCGCTCCCGCATCCGCGGCCAGTACGACAGCCTCGACGGCTTCCTGCGAGCTTGGAGCGACGCGGACAAGAAGCAGGTCATCGTGGAGGAGCTTGAGAACCAGGGCGTCCTCTTCGAGGAGGTCGCGGAGATCGTGGCGAAGAAGTACCCGGGCGCCTTCGATCCCTTCGACTTAGTCTGCCACGTGGCCTTCGACCAGCCCCCACTCACCCGCCGCGAGCGCGCCGAGAGCGTGAAGAAGCGCCACGTGTTCGCGCAGTACGGTGAGCAGGCCCGCCGCGTGATCGAAATCCTCCTCGACAAGTACGCCGACGAGGGGCTTGCAGCGGTCGAGGACATGACCATCCTCTCTGCGCCTCCCTTCGACCGCGTCGGAGCTCCGGTAGAGCTCGTCGAGGCCTTCGGTGGCCGTGACGGATACCTCGGCGCGGTCCGCAAGCTCGAGTCCGCGCTCTACGGTGCGGCCTGATCTCTCTCCCCCATCACCACCCCCCTGATGGCCGTCAGCACCTCCGTCAAGTCCATCCAGGACGAGATGCGCAAGGACCCGGGCACGGGCTCCGACGTCAACCGCATCAGCCAGCTTGCCTGGATCTTCTTTCTCAAGGTCTGGGACGAACGCGAGAAGGAGCTGGAGATCTTCGAGAGCAACTACGTGTCGCCGCTCATGGATGCCGCGTGGGAGGTCGCGGGCAGTCGCTCCACCCAAGACGATCTCCGATGGCGGGCCTGGGCGGCCGATGCCGAAGGCGCAACAGGAGAGGAGCTGCTCACCTTTGTCAACGGCACTCTCTTCCCCGCGCTCAAGAATCTCGAGCTTGGCCCCAAGGTGCAGGTGGTCGACGAAGAGAGCGCCGCCGCGGATCGACTCCGTCGCCGCAAGGCCCTCCTGCGCGAGATCTTCAGCGACAACTTCCAGTACATGAAGAACGGCGTCCAGCTTCGCAAGGTGCTGAACCGCGCCGAGGCTATGGTCAGCGTCAATGACCTGAAGTCCCGTCACCTCTTCGGCGACGTCTACGAGAAGTTCCTGCAGGACCTCCAGAGCGCGGGCAACGCCGGCGAGTACTACACGCCCCGCGCCGTCACCACCTTCGCCGTCGAGATGACCAACCCGCGCCTGGGCGAATCCGTTCTCGATCCCGCCTGCGGAACCGGGGGCTTTTTGACCTCGGCGATCGAACACATCCGCGCTCAGGACGTCAAGACCGGCGCGGATGAGCGCACCCTCGAGGCCTCGATCCATGGGGTCGAGAAAATGGGCCTGCCCCACCTCCTCTGCATGACCAACGCGGTCCTGCACGGAGTCGACCTGCCTACGAAGATCGTGCATGGCAACACCCTTGCCCGACCGATCAAGGACATCGAAGACGACGATCAGGTCAACGTTGTCGTGACCAACCCGCCGTTCGGCGGCGTGGAAGAGGACGGGATCGAGACCAACTTCCCCAAGGTCTTCCAGACCAAGGAGACTGCCACCCTTTTCTTGGCGATGATCGTCGAGCTCCTGACAGACGGCGGCCGCTGCGCGATCGTCCTTCCGGACGGGACCCTGTTCGGTGACGGGGTACTCGAGCGGGTCAAGAAGAACCTCCTCGAGACCTGCGATCTGCACACCATCGTGCGGCTCCCAAAGGGCGTCTTTGCGCCCTACACATCGATCAACACGAACGTGCTCTTCTTCGAGAAGGGGCGGCCGACCGAGGCGGTCTGGTACTACGAGCAGCCTCTGCCGGAGAACATGCAGGCTTACGGCAAGACCCGCCCCTTCCCTGCTGACGGACTGAAGGACTGCAAGGAGTGGTGGGGCGCGGACCCGTCCAAACGTGAAGAGACCGAGCGGGCCTGGCGAGTGCCAGTCGAGGACATCGTTGCCAGGGGCTACAACCTCGACTTCAAGAACCCCAACGCGAAGGAGGAGGAGGTCCCTGACCCCGAGACCCTGCTCGCTCAGTTCATCGAAGATCGCCACGCCGCGATCGAAGCGCGTCGGAGTCTCCGGAACACACTGAGCTCCGCCATCCGCGACGCCGCAGCCGGGAAGTTCTCGTGAAGCCTGAAGAGCTGGCTGACGCCCTTGAAACGCTTGCCGACGGCCCACCCTGGGATACCGCATGGCTGCGGAGCCTGCTGCCCGAACTCGCTGTCCGCGGCTGCCTGGTGGCGCAGGACAAAGAGGATATCGAAGGCGCAAGGAACCTTGTCGAGTCGTCGATGAGCCTCAGACTCGAAGCGGCAGGAGGTAAGTTCACCCGAGCCTCCGCTCCCCTCGCAGAGGAAGAGATCCCAGAAACTGAACGGCAATTGGCCCCAAAATCCTGGCGCGTGGTGCCGCTTGGCAACATTGTCTCGGTTGACCGAGGGATCACGTTCCCTGGATCAGCGAAGACGAAAGAGCCTGAGCCGGGCCGAGTCGCTTGCCTCCGGACTACGAATGTCCAGGAGACCGTTGAGTGGAACGATCTCCTCTACGTGCCTGACGACTACGTCAAGTCCGATCGAAATTGGGTTCGCGCGGGCGATCTACTGATGTCGACTGCGAACAGCCGCGATCTCGTTGGAAAGGTCGCACTCGTTGGAGAGCCTCCAGTGAATGCTGCATTCGGGGGATTTCTAACTGCGCTTCGGCCACTCGTCATGCTCCCGGGGTTCCTGATCGCGGTGCTACGAACGGGCCATGCGCGAAGGCTGCTGATTGGCTCAGCAACCCAGACAACTAACATCGCGAATATCTCGATGGGGAGACTTCGGCCTTTCCCTCTTCCGGTTCCCCCCCTCGCTGAGCAGCACCGGATCGTTGCCAAGGTCGACGAGTTGATGGAGCACGCGGCGGTGGTCGAGGAGCGGCACCTGGCGGCGACGAGTGCGCGGGTGCACCTCCGCAATGCGGCGCTGCACGCCCTGACCGAGGCCGAGGATCACGAGGCGGTCGAGACCGCGTGGTCGAGGATCGAGGAGCACTTCAACGACCTCTTCACCGAACCCGATGACATCCAACCCCTCCGCCAGACCATTCTCCGACTCGCGGTCCGCGGCCGCCTGGTCGCGCACACTGTGGAAGACGACGGGGTCCACGCGCTTTCACGCAAGCTCTCTTCGGAGATAACGCGACTCGTCGGCTTGGGCGAAATGCGAAGGCCCAAGAGAGTCACCGAGGTGCGGACGTTCGGCATGGAGGTACCTGCCTCCTGGTCGATATTGCCTGTGAGCGCTGTTGCTGAGATTCGTCTCGGGCGACAGCGCTCTCCGAAGGACCACTCCGGTCCGAACATGTGTTCGTACCTTCGCGTCGCGAATGTCTACGAGGACCGGATCGACACCGCTGACGTGAAGCAGATGAATTTCACACCGGCAGAGCAAGAGCTCTACAGAGTCCGCTACGGCGACCTCCTCCTCAATGAGGGGCAGTCACGAGAACTAGTCGGGCGTCCAGCGATCTTTCGAGACGAGATCCCTGGAGCGTGCTTTCAGAATACGCTTCTTCGAGTGAGGCCCTTGGCTGGGATCCCATCGGAGTACTTGCTCTTGGTCTTCCGCTACCACCTCCACGCAGGGCACTTCGCCGCAGCAGCAACGCAGACGGTGAACATCGCTCACCTCAGTGCGGGTCGATTGGCTCCGATAGGAGTGCCACTCCCACCCATCGCCGAGCAGCACCGGATCGTCGCGAAGGTCGACGAGCTGATGACGCTCTGCGACACCCTCGAGACCTCCCTTCGGCGCGCCAAGGAGACCCGTGAGCAGTTCGCTGGCTCTGCGTCTCACGCGCTGACGCGACCCGACTGACCGTTCCTGGCTCAACCGACGAATCGGCGCCGATCCCGACCTCTCCAAGCCGACCCGACTGACCGCCCCCTTACCAAGGTCAAGCCGCGACGACCCGCTCTGGCCTCGACACCCGCACATCGCGCAGCCAATCCATCGAGCCCGTATCGTTCTCGCCAGACGCCGTCGCCCGAACCCGCTTGGCGCTACTTCACGACCGTCCATGACGACGACGCCACACGCCCCCGAGTACCTGGTCATCCGCCCGACAGAGACCTCAGATCAGGACTCCGGCACGACTGTCGACGACTGGATCGACCCGATGTATGCCTGGCTACTCGCCGCATCGCTTGCGCCGGTCCTCGGACCGGTCGGCCGTTTCGTCGCTCCCGGTCTCGCAGCGATCTACACCTGGCTCTCCGAGCCCAGCACCAAGTCAAGCCAGAAGGCTGCCGCGGAGTTTCTCGAGCAACAAGAGAAAGCTAAGAACCTCGCGAAGATCAGCCTGGCAGATGCGCGGCAGAGCTTTCAGTTCGAGCCGGGCAACCCGGTGATCGGCCAGGTTTACCAGCGACATCCGCTTGGCGCTCTCGATGATCGTTTCGAGAAGACCTACCTCCCGCTGGAGTCGTTCGATCGACTGCTCATCGATGAACGTCGATGCGAGATCCTCCGCATCCTTGTCGACCTGGGTGCGAGTCAAGTTCGGCAATCGGAGGTCATCAGTGTGGATCGTGAGTTTGGCGCGAGTGTCGGGGTCGGCCATTCGGCGTCCGGCACGGAAGCGTCCGCCGAGTACTCACGGCAGGCCAGCGAGCAGGTATCTCGGGGCATCTCCTTCGAGCTGCCTGGAAGGGGCGCAGAGTCCATCAAGACCTTCTCCGAAGACGCGTATCGCTGGCTCCCTTTCGAGCCCGAGTGGCGAGCGCTTGTTCACGCTCGTCGATTCGGCGCATGCACACGCGGGAGCGTGCACGTAACCGTCGGAGGTAGCTACGGCGGTGGGATGTCGCTCAAATTCAGTTCCATCGCGGCAAGTGTGGATGGAGAAACAAGAAGCCAGGCGTCTGATCTCATGGCATATCGACTGGACGTTGAGTTCCTACCCGTGGAAGACCCGACGTCACCAAGCTAGTCGCACGCGCTCACGAGTCTGATAAATGCCACAACGTCTGCTTGCGCGTTGCTGGTCTCTTGAGCGATGAGCAGACCACGGCACGCGGGTGCTGACGTCGGTGGCGTTGCGGGCCTAGCGGCCTGAGATCCCAGCTGATCGCGCGCCGAGCTTTGGACTCCTCTCACTCGGAACCTCTTCCTCGCGCGAGTATCGAGAGGCACACTTCGTGTCCGGTCGCTCGTCGCGCGACCTGCGCGCGAACCTACTGCCGTTGCAGATCGACGATCACATCTGTGACCTCGCCGGTGTTCACCTCGACCTGCCGCGTCGGGATCGCACGGAAGCGGTCCGTGCCGACCTCCCCGAACTCGACTTCGTAGAGGCCCGGCGCGCTCGCCTCCAGGAGTGAGTACGGGTACATGCCACCCACACGACTATCGTGGCCAACCGGGCGGAAGCGCTGGCTCAGTGAGTGGAAGAGCACGTCTTCGTGCGGAAGCGCGGCCCCGTCCACGCGGAACTCGACGCGGATCGTGCAGGCTCGCATGAGCTCGAGCCGCAACGCCTGCAGTCCCGCCGTTAGCTGGAACTCTTTCGAGTGGAAGCTGTAGTCCACGCCCTCCGGGGCACTCCCGAGCCGGACGGCCATCGGGCCCGGTGCCATCCAGATGCGGAAGCGGCCCGGTTCGTCCTCGAAGTCGACTGCGTGCCACGGGCCGCTTCCCCCGTGGGTCACCTGGCCTGGAACAACCTCCAGCTCTCTGTAGGCGAGCGCTTCGATCGCGACACGCTCGCCGGTCCGCGCCTCGACGGTTTCGAAGAGCGCTTCGGCGAGCTCCGGGATCACCAGTTCGGCGTCTTCGCGGCCGCCCTCCGGTAGCTCGACCATCCAGCTCTTCAGGAACGGCTGCAGGCGGACCTGGTAGCGGCCTACGGCCAAGTCCTCCACGCGGAACGACCACGTCGGACGCGCGGCTGCTACCGGCTCCAGCTCGCTCAGCGACAGCACAGCGTCCGGATCGCCATAGCGGTAGTCCGCCCCGTAGAACTCCAGCCGCACGTCCTCCTCGCCTCCGAAACTCGGGAAGGAGACCTTGCCCGCGAGACTCGCGTGCGCCGGCGGCTCCGGCGGGTCGGGTACGACCAGCAGCAGTTCGCGCGCTTCCCCCGCCGGAACGAGGATCGTCTCGCGACCGAGCTCCGCCGGCTTGCGGCGCCACGATCCAGTCAGCTCGACCAGGGCCACGTACTCGCCCGGCTCGAGGGCCTCGATCCGCAGCACTTCGGTGTCGAGCCTCTCGTCCAGCTCTCGCGACCAGACCGTCGCCTCGTCGCCATCAGGCTCGACCCTCCGCACGAAGAGCGTCGCCTGCTTCTCGAGCGCGGCGTAGCGCTCGGGCTGCACGTTCGCCAGGCGCACGCTCAGCGCAGCCCCCTGATGCAGCAGCAACTCGCGCTTCGAGCCCTTCGAGACGTCGAGCACGAGGCGGCCCCACGCATAGCCGGGCGCATGCGCGTACATCATCACGCCGCGCGCGTTCTCCTCCGGCTGCACGAGCTCGACCGGGCGCGGCGCATCGCCGTCCGCCGGTCGGAGGGCCACGCCGGCGGCCAGCTCCTCCGGCTCGCCCGCCTTGCGCCCGCCCCGCATGACGATCGGCGAGGCCAAGCTCTCGCCCACGACCGTGAACGGACCGCTCGCCCCCGGCTGCTGGACCAGGCCCATGTACGCGGTCGGCGCGAAGCGCAGCTCCACGTCCTCGAGGTGCTCCCGCGTTCTCGCATCGCGCACGGACAACGTGAGCTCTGGCCAGTAGACCACTTCGGCGAACGATGCCGTGACCTCGTAGACGGTTCGGTCGTTCGTCGACTCCACGCCGCTCGACAGCGCGACCGAAGCCTTCTCCGAGAAGTGGAGCGGATGGTCGACCACGACCCGCAACTCGTCGCCTCGCAACGCTCCGGGCTGCTCCTCGACACGGTCGAAGAACGGGTCGAGGTCGAACTCGGTCGTCAGCCCCTGGCACGGCCACGCGTCCTGAACCGTCGTGCGCCGCCCGCCCTCCACCTTGACGCCCGTGGCGGTGACCGTCGCGCTCCGCGCTTCCTCCTCCGTGATTCCGTCGAGGATCACGCGCAGCACTCTTGCTCCCTCGTCCTCGGACTCTCCGGCGAGCGTCTCCTCTACGACTGGGCTCCGTCGCGCAGCCTTCGCGGCCGGGTCTTCCGCCAACGACGAGAGCTCCGCGTCCGCGTCCTCCACAGCCACCGCCAACGCATCGCGCTCCACCTGCGTCGACTCGACCGCCGGCGTTCGCGTCACGAAGAACAGACCCACCGCCATCACGACGATCGCGGCGGACACTCTTGTCTTCGTTCCCATGGCCATTCGTCCCGTGAGCTGCTGATTCCGGTGCGCCTTCGACTCCCACAGCCAGTCGATCACATCGCAGAGATGAGCGTGCGACGTTACGTGGCGGTGACAGCCAGCACGCCGGGCCGAGCGGGCTCGAGTCGTCCTCTCACGGCCCCGGGCTGCGAACCTGACCGACAACCGCGCATCGACTCAGGCGTCCGAGGCTCGCACGTAGCCAAATCCAGACCGCCGTCCCGACGAAGCGCCGTCCGCGCCCCCCTCAGTCCCCCGCCAAGAGCCCCCGCCACTCCGCCAGCCGCTCCCCCTCCCCCGTCCACTCGTACAGCGCCACCATCCGCTCGATGCACGTCTGCGTCCGGAAGTCCCCGTCCCCCAGCGCCGCCCGCACCACCTCGATCGAGCCCTCGAGGTGCGCGCGCGCCTCTTCGACCCGCCCGAGCTCCAGCGCGCATCCTCCCAGCGCGCTGCGGCTGTTCGCGGTCATCCAGTGCCCTGCAAGCTGCGGGTGACCCGCCCGAATGTCGTACGCGCGTTCGAGGTGCGGGAGCGCGCGCTCGAACTCCTTCGACTCGACCAGCACCGTGCCGAGCATCGTCAGCGTCGACGCCAGCGCCGGGTCCTTCGCGCGCAGCACGCGGGTCTGGTGCGCGAGGCCACGCTCGATGAACGAAACGGCATCGGCCGGCGCGCCCGCACGTGACTCGACCATCCCGCGCGCGGCCAGATAGCTCCCGAGCTTCGCGTCGCTCTCCTTCCCGCGGCCCGCCAGATACCGCCCCTGCACCGCCACCGCCTCGTCGAGCGCCGCGCGCGCGCGGTCGTGCTCGTCCAGGTCCATCAGCAGCCACCCGTGGTAGTGCAGCACGTGCGCCAGGCGCGGGTGCGCGTCGCCCAGCAGCGCCCGCCGCGTCTCCACCGACGCCGCGAACGCCTCGTCCGCCGCCGGCAGATCGCGCAGTCGCTGCAGGAGGAGCGCGTGGTTGAAGCGCGCCGCGTCGAGGTCGGGGTGCTCCGGCGGCAGCACGCGCGACAAGCTCGCCAGGGACAGCGCCTGCTGCTCGCGGCACTCCGCAAGTCGACCCGCCGACATCAGCGCGCCCGCGTACGCCTCCCGCGCCCGCGCCAGGTCCGGCTGGTCCGGGTGGCCCGACGACTCCAGCACTTCGACCGCGAGCGCGCCCTGCTCGAGCGCGTCCTCGAAGCGCCTGTCGGCCTGCGCGCGCGCGGCCAGCGACGCGTGCGCCAGGCCGACGATGTTCGTCCGCGCGCTGTTCGCGACCGCGACGACCTGTTCGAGAAGCTTCACCTGCTCGTCCTTGCGGCCCTCGTGCTCGCACACCATCGCTAGGCCGAGGAGCGCGCTCGTGTGGTGGCCGTCGCCCGTGTTCGGTGCCGCGGCGAGCACGGGGAGCGCCTCGCGCAGGCGCTCCTCCGCGGACTCGTACCGGCCGAGGTACGCCGCCGTCATGCCCGCCGCGCCCAGCGTGCGCGCGCGCTCGATCGTGGGCATCGCGTCGGTCTCGCCCGCGACCTCCAGCGCGCGCACGAGGCTCGCCTCCGCGCGCTCCATTGCGCCCAGGCTCAGGTAGGTCTGCCCCACGGTGCCCAGGACCTCGGCCAGCGCCGCCGGGTATTCGGACAGCTCTGCGCGCACGGACTCGTCCGCTCCTTCGAGCAGGTCGAGGACGGTCACCTCGCTGCCGAGCGCGCGCCGCGGGCGCACCGACTCGAAGAGCGAGCGATGGAAGCCCGCCACGATCTCCTCCGTCGTCCGCGCGGCGTGCTCGGACTCGCGCGCCTCCGCCGTCTCGTCGGCCGCGCGCGACACGTACCACGTCGCCGTGCCGACGACGACGAGGAGGAGCGCCGCCAGCCGCGTCGCCGCCGGGTTGCGGCCCGCGAACAGGCGCAGGCGATGGAGCCACGGCGTCGGGCGCGCGAGGATCGGGCGCTGTGCGCGGAAGCGTTCGAGGTCCGCGACGAAGGCGTCGACGCCCGCGTAGCGGCGCTCGGGGTCGGGGTCGACGGCGGTGTCGACGATCGTCGCAAGGTCGCGCGGCACGCCGGGCGACACGGCGCGCAGCGGGCGCGGCGCGTCCTCCTCGATCGAGCGCAGGACGTCGGCCAACGCGCGGCCCTCGACCTCGCGCAGCGGCACGCCGCCGATGAGCTGGTACGCCACCGCGCCCAGACCGTGCACGTCGGTGCGCGCGTCGATGGCGTCCGGGTCGCCGCGCGCCTGCTCGCGGCTCATCGTCGCGAGCGAGCCGATCAACTCGCCCGCCCGCGTCGCGAGCGTCGCGTCGCGCTCGAGGCCCGCCGCCCGCGCGATGCCGAAGTCGATGACCTTCAGGTGCCCGCGGCCGTCGACCAGGAGGTTGTCCGGCTTCACGTCGCGGTGCAGCACGCCGCGGCGATGGCCGTGGCCGACGGCGCGGGCGGCCTCGGCGACGAGATCCAGGCGCGCCTCGCGCCCCAGGCCCTCCTCGTCCGCGAACTCCGTGACCGGGCGCGCGCCCTGCACGAGCTCCATCGCGAACCACGCGCCGTCGAGGCCCGCGTGCTGGAACGCGCCCGCGCCGAACACCTTCGCGATCGACGGATGGTCGAGCGCCGCGAGCGTCTCGGCCTCGTAGCGGATGCGCGCGGCGTCTCGATCGACGCCGGGGAGCGAGCGCACGAGCTTGAGCGCAACGCGCCGCGTCGGGCCCGTCTGCTCCGCCTCGTACACGACGCCCATCCCGCCCGCGCCGAGCAGGCGGCGGATCGTGAAGCCCGCGATGTCGACGCCCTCGAGCGACTCCTCGCCCGGCGGCAGGAGGAACTCGCCGTCGCGGGTCGCGTGCGCGTCGAGCAGGCGCGCGACCTCGGCGTGGAGGGCTGCGTCGCGCTGTTCGAGCGCGCTGAGGAACTCGGCCCGCTCCGGACCCTCGAGGTCGAGCGCTCCGAAGAACGACTCCTCGACCGCCTGGAAGTCCGCGCTCATGCCGGCGAACCGACCCTCGCGTCGTCCGCCGCGCCGCCGTCCGTGATCGCTCCGTGCAGCCACGCGCGCGCCATCGTCCAGTCGCGCTCGGCCTGGCGCAGGGATACGTCGAGCGCCGCGGCGGCCTCGCGCATCCCGAGGCCCGCGAAGAATCGCAGCTCGACGAGGCGCGCCTTGCGCTCGTCCACGTGCTCGAGCTTCTCGAGCGCCTCCTCGAGCCGCACGAGATCGGCGCCGCGCGATTCGAACGCCTCTACCGCGGCGGCCAGGTGCGCCTCGTCGGGCAGCGGCTCGTCGCGCTGGCCGTCGCCGCGGCGGCGCGTGCCGCGCGCGCGGGCGGCGTCGACGAGGATGCGCCGCATGACGGTCGCCGCCGCGCCGAAGAAGGCGCGCTCGTGCTCGACGCCGAGGGACTCCTGGCGGCTGAGCCGCATCCACGCCTCGTGCACCAGCGCGGTGGGCTGCAACGTCGCCGCCCCGTCCCCCACCAGGCACGACCGCGCGAGGGCGCGCAGCTCGTCGTAGACCAGGGGGAAGAGCTCGTCGAGGGCGACGCGGTCGCCCGTCGACGCCGCGCGCAGGAGCCGCGTGACTTCGGAGGGACGCTCCATGGGGACGGGTTCGATGGTAGTGCGTCCTCCGTATCCCGCGGGGCGGGTGGGGCTCGCGAGGCGTTTTCCCGGCGATTCCTGGCGGGCCGGGCGGGGGCCCGCCGCGGCGGCTTGCACCCACCCTCCTGCCCGCCCCAACGACGGCCCTCCGCCATGCGACGCCCCTCGACGAGCCCCCGAACGCCCCTCCTCCGCCTCCCCGCCCCGCTGAGCGCGGCCCTCGCCCTGGCCCTCGCCGCCCCCGCGGCGGCCCAGGTCCCGATCGTGGACGTCACCTTCGACGACACGACCCCGCCCTCCGACCAGGACCTCGTGATCGTGCGCGAGCGCGCCTACGGAGCGGGCGGCGTCGACCTGACCGCCGCCGGGATCCTCGGCACGCACGACTTCGTGCAGTCGATCTACGTCCGCGCGAACCACGGGACGGTGGGCTTCAACCACGTCACGCGCGGCCGGATCGTGCCGCCCGCCGGAGCCACGGTGATCGGCGTGATCTTCTAGGAGAGCGACCTCGGCGGCAGCACCGACGACGGCGTCTGGAGCGCGAGCGACGACCTCTTCGGCGTCGGCGCGGACCCCGACCTCTACTCCGCTCCGCGCCGCGGAAGCGAGCTGGTCACGCACTCCGAGCACGTCGTGCTGCGCTCCAACGGCACCGTCGATTTCTACCTCTACCAGCAGCGGGACGACTGCGACGACTTCCGCGTCGTCCTCGACTACGGCGGCGCCTTCCCCGCGAGCGCGGAGCTCGGCGTCGAGCTGCTCGTCGACGAGGCCGCGATCAACCTGGATTCCGAGTATGGCGTGCGCGTCGGCGACGGCGCGGGCGGCGCGCCGGGCGCGGTGACGTTCAGCGACGCCGAAGGGCTCGAGGGCATCCCGCTGATCGGAGGCTCGGTGCCGACGCCGAACGCCGGTCTGACCATCGACCCGTACGACGCGCTCATCCTGCGCCGCAACCCGTCCTTCGGTGAACAGGGCGCGCTCGAGTGGTTCGACCGCACCGACCGCGTGCTGGCCGTGCAGGCGCGCAGCGGGCCGTGGCAGGAGCTCGAGCCCGGGCCCTTCGGGCGGCTCTACGGCATCGCGTCGAACTTCGCCGGGTTCGTGACGTTCGACCTGCAGTCGGGGTCCGAGGGTTTCGTGCAGGTCAGCGGGCTGCCGGCGACCGCGCAGACGCTGCGCCGCATGGCGCACATTGTCGGCACCGACAACCTGTTCATGGCCGGGCAGGGCGGGCTCAACAACCCGACCTCGTTCCACATCGTCGATGCGCGCAGCGGCGCCGCCATCGCGAACTGGGACGAGCCCGTTCCGTACTCCGACCGCTTCCGCGCCGCGGCGGTGATCGGGCGCTACGGCTTCGTCCTGCTGGAGGGCGGCAGCGTCATCGAGATCGATCTCGTCTCCGGCGCGCGCCGCACGCTGCCGATCGGGATCTCGGGCGCCTACTACGACATGAAGGTGGCGCCGGGCGGCGCGACGCTCCTCGTGCTGCACCGCACGCTCGGCACGCAGGGGGGCAACGTGACCGAGCTCGACCCGGTGTCCGGCGGCGTCACGCCGCGCGTCGTCGACGACGGTGCGATCCTGCGCGCGCGCGGCATGACGCTGGACGGGACGGGGCTCCTGTGGGTGAACCGGTGGGGCTTCGGCTCGAGTATCCCGACCTCGCTGACCGCGTACGACACGACGACCTGGACGATCGCGCAATCCATCCCGCAGTCCTCGACGCCCAGCAGCGACGAGATCGCAATCGCGCCCGCGCCGGAGCGTTTCGACGTCCCCTACTGCCGCCAGCTCGAGAAGAACTCGAGCGGCCTCGTGTCCTGGATCACGGCCTACGGTAGCCCCGTCGTCGCGGACCAGGACCTCGAGCTGCGCGCCTACAACATGCCCCCGCAGCAGTTCGGGATCTTCTTGAACGGCACGGCGCAGGACTTCATCCCGACTCCCGGCGTCGCCTACAACGACCTCTGCGTCGGCCCCGCGCCGGGCCGCTTCACGAGCCAGATCTTCCAGGCGGACCTGTGGGGCACGGCGTCGATCCACGTCGACCTGAACGCGATCCCGACGCCGAGCGCGCTCGTGGCGGTGGCCCCCGGAGACACGTGGACGTTCCAGGCGTGGCACCGCCAGGGGATGACGTCGGCGGGCTTCACGGACGCGATCTCGATCACGTTCCAGTGAGCGCGGAGCAGGCGGGCGGTCCCCTCGTCCGCCCGGCGCCCTCGCTCCGCCTCGGCGGAGGGGGGGCGCTTCCGTTCGGAACTGGGCTCGGACGGTGTGGATCTGCCTGTCGGTGACCGCTGCGGAGAGAGGGATTGCGGCGGTCCGGGCCGCCTCGGCGTCGTCCGCCGTGCAGCCCCGATCGCAAGGCTCAGCGCGGAGGCGGCCTGCGGCGTTCGAGGGCGCCAGAATCCACACCGTCCGAGCCCAGTGCGGCGATTCCGGCCCTATTCACCGCACCTGGTGCGGCGAATAGAGCCCATATTCACCGCAAATCATGCGGCGAATAGCCCCCGAATCGCCGATCCTGCCTTCGGAGGCCCCTGGAGGCCCCCTCCCGCGCCGTGAGTTACATCCACCAGCTCGACCACTGGCCCGACCTGGCCTGGGACGCGTCCGCGCTCGCGGAAGCGCTCGCGTCGGCGCGCCACCGGCAGGGTCGCCTGCTCGGCGCGATGGACTCGCTCGGTCTTCCCCACCGATCGGAGGCGGCGGTCGAGGCGATGACCTCGGAGCTCGTCCGGTCCTGGGCGATCGAGGGCGAGGCGCTCGACGAGGACGCGGTCCGCTCGTCGCTCGCGAACCGACTGGGCATCGACGACGGCGGACTTCCCGCCGCGAGCCGCGACGTCGAAGGACTGGTCGAGCTCATGCTCGACGTCGCGCGCGAGGCCGCGGCGCCGCTCACGGCGAAACGTCTGCACTCCTGGCACGGCGCGCTCTTCCCCACCGGCCGCAGCGGACTGCGGTCGATCCAGGTCGGCGCGTGGCGCCGCGCCGAGGTCGACCCGATGCAGGTCGTTTCGGGCCGCATCGGACGGGAGCGCGTGCACTTCGAGGCGCCCGCTGCCCCGCGCGTCGCCTCCGAGATGCGCACGTTCCTCACGTGGTTCGAGAGCGCGAAGGCGGCCGCACTCGACCCGGTCCTGCGCGCGGGCGTCGCGCATCTCTGGTTCTTCACGGTGCACCCGTACGAGGACGGCAACGGCCGCATCGGACGCGCGATCGCGGACCTCGCGCTCGCCCGAGGCGATGGAACGCGCGAGCGCTACTACAGCCTGTCGGCGCAGATCGAGGCGGAGCGCTCGGACTACTACGACGCGCTCGAGAGCGCGCAGAAGGGCGCGCTCGACATCACCGACTGGCTCGCCTGGTTCCTCGGATGCCTCGAGCGTGCGATCGAACGGTCCGAGCGCGCTGTCGAACGCGTGCGACGATCGGCGGAGGTCTGGAGCCGCGCCGCGGCCCACGCGCTGAACGAGCGACAGCGGAAGCTGATCACCCTCCTGCTCGGCGACTTCCGCGGGAAGATGACGTCGTCGAAGGCGGCGAAGCTGACCGGCGTGTCGAGCGACACGGCGCTGCGGGACTTGAACGGTCTCGTGGCGGCGGGTCTCTTCCGCCGGGGCGAAGCGGGCGGGCGCAGCGTGTCGTACGAACTGGCGCCCTGAACGCGTCCGTTCGAAAGCGCAAATCTCGAGGACCGCGTTCCTGCCGAGCACAAGACGCTTGCGCGGTCCATGGCGTGCGCATGAGCCGCGACCGCCAGCCAGATCCAGGAGCCGGCGCGCGGTGACCCGCGGGCCGCGCAGGGGTAGCGATCATTGCCACCGAATCCCCTCTCCGCCATCTCAGCCCATGCAGCCTGTCTCGCTCGCTCGCCTCGCCGCATTCGCGCTCCTCTCCATCGCACTCGCCCCCGGCGCACTCGGCCAGCGCATTCGCATCGCCCGCGCCATCCAGCTCTCCGAGCCCGGACTCCACGTCCAAGGTGCACCCATTCCCCTCGCCCATCCGGACGGCGGCATGGTGTTCGTCCGTACACGCTTCCCGGTCCCTCCCAACAGCCCGGGACGCTGGCGACTGACCCGGGTCTCCGAGTTCGGCGAGGAGCTCTGGACGCACGAGCCGTCCGTGGGCTCGATCGAGACCGACCACTTCCACCAGCTGTGGGACGTGTCCGACGACGGGTCGGTGACGTTCATGAACAGGACCGACGCGGGGACGCTCGTGACGCGGCTCGACGACGCGGGCAACGTGCTTTGGTCGGCTCCCCTCCGCCCTCTCGACTCGAGGTACGAGCTTCAGTCGATGGGTCTCGGGGAGGACGCGAGCGGCGTCGTCTACGCGGCCTATCTCGAGGTCGAGATCGCACCCCCCGTCTACGCGCCCGCCGACCTCGTTGTCATTGGCCTCGATCCGAGCGATGGAAGTGTGCTGTGGCGGACTTCGTTCGACCGCGTGCGCTCGTTCCAGGACGTCGATGTCGCGGTGTCGCTCGGCAAGCTCGGCGCGTTCGTCAGCTCGCAGAACGATGTGGGTGCGTACGTCGCGCGCGTCGACGCCGCGGGCGACGTCGTGTACCGAACGACCGTCCATCCCCTGCTCACGCCCGGCACCGCGACCTACTACCCCGACTACATCGACGTTCGGCCGGACGGAACGGTGCTGATCGCGCGCGACAACTTCGACGACATCGCTTCGCTCGATCCGGCGGGCAACGTGGCCTGGCGGTCCGATCTCGACCTGCCCTCGTCTCTGTCCACGGGCGGGGGTCCGATGCCCGACGGGGATGCCCTACTCCACGTCAGCTGCTGCTGGCTCACACGGGTCGACACGGACGGGACGCAGCTCTGGACCCACCTCCGCGAACCCTCGAACGCCTCGTACCGGACGATCACGACGACGGACGAGGGCTGGATCGTCGCGACCCTCACGAACCACCCGATGGACCGCGACGGAGGGCTGGAGCTGCTCGACGGTGACGGCGTGCAGCAGCAGGTCGTGCAACTCGACTTCTTCGGCGGGCAGGTCACGTACATGAGCCGTGGTCGGACGGCCACGGACGGCAGCATCTGGTACGGGCTTCGCGTCGAGCTCCAGGGCGGGATCCAGCAGGCCTACGCGATGCAGGTGTTCGTCGAGCCGCCGAACGACGAGCCGGGGTGTCAGTCGACGTGGACGAACTCGACGGGCGAGACCGGACTCCTCCGCGCGTACGGCTCGCGCCGCGCGTCGGATGCGAACGCGACGCTCGTCGCCAGCCGTCTCCCGGTGGATCAGCCGGTGCTGTTCCTCGGCGGGACCGGGCTGCTCTGGCCGACGCCCGTCGGCGGAAGCGTCGGGCGTCTGTGCCTCGGCGGCTCGATCGCGCGCTTCAACGACTCGGTCCAGAGCAGCGGACTCCTCGGAACCGCGGCACTGCGGCTCGACCTGGACGCGATCCCTCTCGCATCGGGGCTGGCCGCCGTCCAGGCGGGACAGTCGTGGTACTTCCAGGCGTGGCACCGGGACAGGATCGGACTCGTGACGACCTCGAGCCTCACGAACGCCCGCCGGATCCTGTTCCTGTAGGGGACGGCGCTGCCCGGACGACGCTGGAGCCGGGAAGACGTTCGCGCGGGCGATCCCTACCATCCCCCGCGTGCGACGCCTCCTCCGCTCCTTCGGGTCCGAGCCCCGGCCGCCCGCGCCGGCGCGCTCGGCCTTCGACGTGCGCCTCTCCGTCGGCATCGCCGCGGTGATGCTCGTCGAGGCGGCCATCTCACCCCAGGTCGGGCTCGGCTCGCCGTCGCCGCTCCTCGGGCTCGCCCTCGCGGCCCTCATCCACTGGCGGCGCGCGCATCCGCTGCTCGTGACGGCGATCGCGTTCGGCACGACCGGCGTCCTCGAGGGGATCGGGCTCGCGATCGAGCGCGACGTGCAGGATCTGCACTCGATGGCGGTCGTGCTGATGCTGCCCTACGCGCTGTTCCGCTGGGGATCGGGGCGGGAGGCGCTCCTCGGGCTGCCGATCGTGCTCGCCTCGGCTGCGCTCGGCATGGCGTCCGACGCGGTCAGGCCCGCCGAGGTCATCGGGGGCTTCGGCGTGCTGCTCGTGCCGGTCGCGCTCGGGATCGCGGCGCGGTACCGCGAGGCCGCCCGCATCCGCGAGCTCGTCGACGTCCGCACGAACGAGCGCCTCAACCTCGCGCGCGAGCTGCACGACACCGTCGCGCACCACGTCTCCGCGATCGCCGTCCGCGCGCAGGCGGGCGTCGTCACCGGAGCCAACGACCCCGCCGCCGCCACCGACGCGCTGCGCGTCATCGGGGACGAGGCGTCGCGCGCGCTGTCCGAGATGCGCGAGATGGTGCGCGTTCTGCGCGAGGACGACGCGGCGGCGCTCGCGCCCGCTCCGCGCGTCGAGGACTTGGCCGAGCTCGCCGCGGGGCTCGGCGGCGCGCCCGAGGTCGCGCTCTCCCTCGACGGCGACACCGAGCGGCTGTCGCCCGCGATCTCGGGCGCCGTCTACCGCCTCGCGCAGGAGTCCGTCACCAACGCGCGCCGGCACGCGCGCGGCGCGTCGCGCGTGTCGGTGTCGGTGTCGGTCGACGACGACGGCGTGCGCCTGCGCGTCGAGGACGACGGCGAACCGACGGGGCGCGGCGCGGCTCCGCGCGCGGGCTTCGGGCTGACGGGGATGGCCGAGAGGGCCGCGCTGCTCGGCGGCACGCTGACCGCCGGGCCCGGGCCCGAGCGCGGCTGGACCGTCGCCGCGACGCTGCCGCACGGCGGGCTCGGCACCGCGGGCTGAGGCCGAACGCGTCCGCGCGGCGCGCTGCCCGTACCTGCGTTCCGCGCCCGGGTTTCGCTCCGCTCCGAGGCTCTCCGTGCGACGAGAAGACCCGCCGCACGCTGAGGCGCGCGCGCTCTCGGCTGCGCACCTCTCCACGCGCCCGAGCGCATCCGTCGCGCCTCCCCCGTCGGATCCGCTCGCCCGCCCCCCTCGCACGCGGCCGCTCGTACCCGGGTCCCCAGGCCCTTCGCAGCGCGGCTCTCGAAGAAGAGCCCCGCGCCGGCCACGCCCATCCATCCACCCCGCATGACCCGACGTCCCTCCCGGCCCGCGCTCCTCGCCGCGGCCGCCCTCCTCCTCGCACCCGCTTCGCTCGCACAGCGCGCCGCCGGTTCCCTGGGCAACCCGAGCTTCGAGACCGGCAGCCTCGCCTCCTGGACCGTGGTCGAGCAGACGGTGACGCAGCCGATCTGGTCCGTGCTGCCGGCCACTGCGTCGTCGAGCTTCACACTCGGCTCGACGCCGACGAACGGACTCCGACAGGTCTTCGGCTCGCTGCGCACCGAGGTCGCCGCAGTGCACTCGATCGACCAGAACTTCATCGTCGAGCCGGGGACGACGGCGCTGCGCTTCGACCACCGCGCGTTCTGGATCTCGACGCCGTTGTTCGGGATCGGGCCGACGACCGCCGACCGGCGCGTCAGCGTGATCCTCAGGGACACAGCCGGCGCCGTCCTCCGTTCCGCGACGGTCGCGCTCGCCCGCGCCGGTGAGACCGTGTCCGACACGGGGCTCCAGACCCTCGACCTCGACGTCGCGCCCTTCGGCGGGCAAACGGTCAACGTCGCGATCGAGATCTCGACACCCGAGCCGTTCCGCGGCCTCGGCGGCGTCTACATCGACGACTTCCGCTGCGTCGGCGCTCCGCGTCCGAGCATCGGCACCGCGTTCTGCGTCGCCAATTTCAACTCGACCGGCTTCGGAGGCCGGCTCTCCGCGACGGGTTCGACGGTCGCCGCGGCGAACGACGTCGAGCTCGCCGTCGAGCGCATCCCGCCCGGCCAGTTCGGTCTGTTCCTGGTCGCGCCGGGGGCCGCCGGCGCGCTCCCCGTCAACAGCGGAGTGCTGTGCCTGACCGGGCCGACCGGGCGGCTCGACCAGCCCGGCCTCGTCTGGCAGGCGGACGTGAGCGGCCGCGCATCGCGGGCGCTCGACCTGCAGCGCATCCCGACGCCCACGGCGCTCGTCGCGACCGCGCCCGGCGACACCTGGCACTTCCAGGCGTGGTACCGCGACACGCTTCCCGGCGACTCGAACCTGACGGCGGGCGTCCGGATCGCGTTCAACTGACGCGTCGCGCGGTCCCGGGCGGTACGTTCACGGCCCGCCCGGGAGCACGGCGCGGCGACGAATTCGCCGGCGCTCCCCCCGAGCGCGGCTCGAGCCCCCGCCGCTGCGCCCTCCGCCCATGACCATCCGCGTCCTCGTCGCCGACGACCAGGAGATCGTCCGCACCGGCCTCACGCTGATCCTCGACGCGCAGGACGGCATCGAGGTCGTCGCGCAGGCGGGGAACGGCGAGGAGGCCGTCGCGCGCGCGCTCGAGCTGCGGCCGGACGTGTGCCTGATGGACGTGCGGATGCCGGGGATGGACGGCATCGAGGCGACGACGCGGCTCGCGGGGCCGGACGTCGCCGATCCGCTCGCGGTCGTCGTCATCACGACCTTCGACCTCGACGAGTACGTGTTCGCGGCGCTCAAGGCGGGCGCGCGCGGGTTCCTCCTGAAGGACGCGGGGCCCGAGCTGCTCGCCGAGGCGATCCGCGCCGCCGCCGCGGGCGACGCGCTCATCGCGCCGAGCATCACCGCGCGCCTCCTCGCACGTTTCGCCGGCGCGGAGGCCGACGCCGACCTCGCCCAGCCGCGCGAGTCCCTGACCGAACGCGAGGAGGAGGTCCTGCGCGCCGTCGCGCGCGGCCGCACGAACCAGGAGATCTCGCGCGAGCTCTTCATCAGCCTCAGCACGGTGAAGACGCACGTCGCGAACCTCATGGCGAAGCTCGGCGCGCGGAACCGCGTCGAGATCGCGATCTGGGCGCACGAGACGCGGCGGATGGGGCGCGGCTGACGCGCGCCCGCGGCCGGCATCGGCCGAAAGTACGACGGGCGGATGGGCCCTTCGGGCGAGGCAGAACCGCTCTCGCGGCCGATGGTGGGCGCGCGGGGGCGCTCCTACCTTCCCGCCCATGCACCGGACGACCCCCGATGCGGGCGCGCAGGCCGCGCGCCCCGACCCTTCCCACGCGGGCCCCTCCCACACGGACGCTGACTACGCGGGCCCTTCCCGCCCCGCCGCTTCCTCGAGCGCCCCTCCGCGGACCTCGCGCCGCGCCTGGCTCGTCCCGGCGTCGCTGATCGTCCTCGGCCTCGTGCCCGCGCTCGGCGGCGTCTACCGCGTCTTCGATCTGTCGACGGGCGAGGCGTCGCCGAGCAGCCAGCGTTTCTTCGACGACCCCGTGCCGATGCTCCTGCACGGCGTCGCCTCAGCGCTCTTCGTGTTCCTCGGCGCGTTCCAGTTCACGGCCGCGTCGCGCCGCAACACGCGCCGCCACCGCATGCGCGGCATGGTCTTCGTCCCGTGCGCGCTCATCGCCGCGGCGACGGGCCTCTGGATGGAGGCCACGTACGAGCTCCCGCCCCACGACGGCCCGCTCCTGTCGGTGTTCCGCCACGTGTTCGGCGCCGCGATGCTCGCGACGACGCTCCTCGGCGTGCGCGCGCTGGTGCGGCGGCGCTACCGCGCGCACGGCGCGTGGATGATGCGCACCTACGCCATCGGCATGGGCGCCGGTACGCAGGTCGTCGTGTTCGTGCTGTACGGACTGCTCGGGGGCGAGCTCGACGTCGAGCGCCGCGCCTGGCTGATGGGCGCCGCGTGGGCGCTCAACCTCCTCTTCGTCGAGTGGATCCTGCGCCGACCCGGGCGCGGAACGAGCGCCGCGCCGCCCGAGATCGAACCCGCACATGCCTGAACCGACCGACCCGACCGAACGACTTCAACCTTCCCGGAAACACCCGGAGCCTTGCGCCGCACGACGCCGCGCGGGCCCCGGGCCCACCAGACCGATTCGACCCATGAACCCACGATCCGACTCCGTCGGGCGCGCCGTGCAGGCCCGCCCCCACGACCCTTCCCTCGAAGACGTCCTGCCGGGCAGCTTCGACACCGCGTCTCCAGCGGCGACGAGCTGCGCCCGCCCCCGCAAGGCGCGCGCGCGCGCGGGCCTCCTCCGCGCGGCCGCGATCACCCTCCTGGCCGCGAACGGCGCGGGCTGCGCCTTCAGCAACTTCGACTTCGCCGAGATCTCGAGCTTCCGCGGCGACGCGCGCGGCGCGAAGCTCGCCGAGGGCCTCTCCGCCGAGGAGGCGGAGAAGCAGGACGAGGACACGCTCTACGACGTCGCCATGTTCCCCCTCGCCCGCACGCGCCTCCACGTCTACTCCGAGTCCGGGGACGACGGGGTGGACGAGGGCCACACGGAGATGGACATGAAGGCGTACCTGCCCCTGTTCGGCTTCGTGGACGCGACGATGACGCGCTACGACGAGCGGGACGAGTGCTACGAGAGGCACGAGTACGACTCGTACCTGTGGGGTCTCTTCAGCGTCCACCGCGAGGAGATCGACACGCAGGTCGGTGTCCGCAAGCAGACGAAGCGCACGTTCCTGTGGCTCTTCGACTGGTCGTCCTCGCCGAAGTACGTCGAGCCGCCGCGTTTGGTGGACCCGCCGGACGCGACCGCGTCCGCCGCTCGCCCTCCGCGGGCGCGGAAGGCGGCGCTCGACGCGCAGAGGTGAACGGGCGAGGGGCGTCGGCGTTCGGCCGGCGCCCCCTTTGCGTTTCGTAAGACGTCGCGACGTCGCAGCCGAACGACGCTTCGACGATTCGCCAAGTCAGCGGAACGCACCGCTTCCACTTAAGCTCGGCCGCCATGAGCGGAACGATGGACCCGGGCGCGCTCGCGGCGCGCGATACCAAGAACCTCAGCGGCGTGAACGGGTCTGCGACCCCCGACGACCGGATCGCGTTCCCCCATCTGCGGGACGACCAGATCGAGCGCGCCCGCCCCTTCGGCCAGGTCGAGCGGGTGCCGCACGGCGGCGTGCTGTTCACTCCGGGCGAGCGCAGCGTCGACTTCTTCATCATCCTCGAGGGTGAGATCGAGATCGTCGACGACACCGTGCTGGGCGACGACGGGAACCCGGTCGAGACCGTCATCACGGTCCACTGCCAGAGGTGCTTCACGGGCGAGCTCGACCTCTTCAGCTCGCGCAAGATCCTCGTCGGCGGCCGCATGAAGGGCGACGGGGCGGTGCTGCGCATCCCGCGGGACGGCTTCAACGAGCTGATCGTCGCCGAGCCCGACATCGGCGAGCTCGTGCTCCGCGCGTTCATCCAGCGGAGGCTCGGGCTCATCGACCACGCGCAGGGCGGCGCGCTGATCGTCGGCCGCCGCGACTCCGGCGACACGCTCCGGCTGCAGCGCTTCCTGCGACGCAACTCGCATCCCCACCGCGTGCTGTTCGTCGACGGGCCGGACCAGGGCGAGGCCGAGGCGGTCCTCGCGCACCACGGCGTTGAGGTCGACGAGCTGCCGCTGGTCGTGTGCCCGGGCGATGTCCCGATGCGCGCGCCAAACAACGCCGAAGTCGCGCAATGCCTGGGGCTGACCGAGGACCCGGTCCCCGGCCTCGTCTACGACACCGTCGTGGTCGGCGCCGGGCCCGGCGGGCTCGCCGCGGCCGTCTACGGCGCGAGCGAGGGCCTCAGCACCCTGATCCTCGAATCGGAGGCGCCCGGCGGGCAGGCGGGGACGAGCAGCCGGATCGAGAACTACCTCGGCTTCCCGACGGGCCTGTCGGGCCAGGAGCTCGCCGGCCGCGCGATGGTCCAGGCGCAGAAGTTCGGCGCGACGCTGACGCTCCCGCGGCGCGTGGCCGGACTCGAGTCCGGCACGGGCGACGACGGCCGGCGCCAGTACACGCTCACCCTCGACTGCGGCGAGCGGATCCTCACGCGCACCGCGGTCGTCGCCACGGGCGCGCGGTGGCGCAGGCTCGGCCTCGACGGCGCCGAGCGGTTCGACGGGCGCGGCATTCACTACGCCGCGACGACGGTCGAGGCCGAGCTCTGCCGCGAAAGCGAGGTGATCGTCGTCGGCGGCGGCAACTCCGCCGGCCAGGCCGCCGTGTTCCTGGCGGGCCAGGTCAAGCACGTCTACATGCTCGTGCGCGGCGAGTCGCTCGCTGCGAGCATGAGCGACTACCTGATCCAGCGCATCGACCGCTCGTCGAACATCGACCTTCTGCGGCGGACCGAGATCAGCGGGCTCAGCGGCGACGGCTGGCTCGAGACCGTGCGCTGGCGCAACAAGGACTCGGGGGAGGAGATCGAGCACGCGATCCCGCACGTCTTCCTGATGATCGGCGCGATGCCGAACTGCGACTGGCTCGACGGAGTGGTGTGCCGGGACGAGCGCGGATTCATCGTGACCGGCGCGGCGCTCGAGGGCATGGACGCGCGGTCGGAGCATTGCCGCTCTGAGGCGCTCAAGTGGCCGCTCGATCGGCCGCCGTACGCGCACGAAACGAGCCTGCCCGGGATCTTCGCGGTCGGCGACGTGCGATCGGGTTCGGTCAAGCGCGTGGCGTCGGCCGTCGGCGAGGGCTCGGTCGCGATCTCGGACGTGCACCGCGCCGTGCGCGAGTGAGGGCGGCGCGTTCGCGGTGACGCCCGATCACCGGGCGCGCATCAGCAGGACTCCGAAGTACTGCTTCGGGTCGGTCCAGAAGGACTCGATCCGGAAGCCGCCGTGGCGCGCGATCGCGCCGATCGACCGGCGCGTGTACTTGTAGCTGGACTCGGTCCAGATCGAGTCGAACGCCTCGAACTCGAGGCGCGTCCCCGCCACCTCGACGCGCTGCGCCCGCGTCGCGACCAGGTGCATCTCGATGCGCGAGGCCTTCGGGTCGAAGAACGCGTGGTGGCGCCACGCGTCGTCGTCGAAGTCCGCCGGCGCCTCGCGGTTGATGTGCCGCAGCGCGTTGAGGTTGAACGCCGCGGTGACACCCTGCGCGTCGTCGTACGCGGCCTCGAGCACGCGCGGATCCTTGACGAGGTCCACGCCGAGCACCAGCGCCCCTCCGGACCCGAGCATCCGCGCCACGCGGCGGAGCAGCGCCGCAGCCTCGGCTGGCTGGAGGTTCCCGATCGTGCTGCCGGGGAAGAAGGCGGCGCGCGCGTGCCCGGCGGCGGGCGGCGGCAGATCGACGGGCTCGTGGTAGTTCCCGACGACCGGCGCCACGTCGAGGTCGGGGAAGCGTCCCCGCAGCCGCACCGCCGCGTCCTCGAGCGCCGCCGGACTGACATCGATCGGCACGTACGTCCGGACGTCGAGCCCGCCCAGGAGCACCTCGGTCTTCGCCGACGACCCCGCGCCCAGCTCGACGAGGTCGAGCGGCCCGCCGAGCGCCTCGCGCAGCTCGGGCGCGATCCGCTCGAGGATCCCGCGCTCCGTCCGCGTCTGGTAGTACTCGGGCAGCGCGGTGATCTCTTCGAAGAGAGCGCTCCCCGCGGCGTCGTAGAAGAGAGCGGCGGGCAGGCGTCGAGGCGTGGACGTCAGCCCCTCGAGGGCGGCGCGCGCGACGGCGCTCCGGACGGATTCGGTCGTGGTCACTGGGCGTCGCGGGCGAGGCGGAGCCCGCTGAACTGCCAGCGGGCCGAGGGCGGGAAGAAGTTGCGATACGTGGTGCGGACGTGGTCCCGCGGCGTGGCGCACGAGCCGCCGCGGAGGACCATCTGGCCCGACATGAACTTGCCGTTGTACTCGCCGAGCGCGCCGTCCGCCGGGCGGTATCCGGGGTACGCCGTGTAAGGGCTGGAGGTCCACTCCCACACGCCGCCGCGCATCGAGTGCAGCGGCGCGCTGGCCTGCACGAGCCGTGGGACGAACGTCCCGTCCTCGCGCGCGGTTCCGTCCGCGTGGTCGAGCTCGGCCGCGGCGACCTCCCACTCGGCCTCGGTCGGCAGCCGCGCGCCTGCCCAGCGCGCGTACGCGTCGGCCTCGTACTGGCTCACGTGCCGCACGGGCGCGTGCGGATCGAGCGCGACCTCGCCGAGCGGCGTGAACTCGACCCACCGAGCGTCCGCGTCCTGGCGCCAGTGGAGCGGCGCGCTCCAAGCGGCGTCGCCCTGGACGCGCGCCCATCCGTCGCTGAGCCAGAGCGAGGGCGCCCTGTAGCCGCCGTCCTTCATGAACGCGAGCCACTCGGCGTTGGTCACGGGGCGGCTCGCGAGCGCGAAGGCACCGACGAACACGCGGTGCCGCGGGCCCTCGTTGTCGAAGTGGAACGGCGCGCCCGGGGCGCCGACGCCGATCTCGCGCAGCCCCTCGGGGCGGTCGACGAAGACGAGCGGTACGTCCTCCGAGCGTGTCTCCTCGACCGGCACGCCGGGCAGGATCGCCGGAGCGAGCGGGTTGGCCGCGAACGCGTGCAGCAGATCCGTGGCCATGAGCTCCTGGTGCTGCTGCTCGTGGTGGATTCCGAGCTCGATGCCCCGCAGGAGCTCGGGATCGAGGTCCGGGCGCTCGAGGAGCGCCGCGACGCGCTCGTCCGTGGCCGCGCGGAAGGCGAGGATCTCGTTGACGGTGGGCCGGCTCATCAGCCCCCGACGAGCGCGGGCGACACGCGCACCGACGGCTTCGTAGTAGCTGTTGAAGAGGAACCCGAAGCACGGGTGGAATGGCGCTGCGCCGAGGTCGGCCGCACGGACGACGAACTCCTCGAAGAACCACGTCGTGTGCGCGAGGTGCCACGCGATCGGCGAGGCGTCGGGCATCGACTGCAGGACGAAGTCCTCTCGAGCGAGGCCGGCCGTGAAGTCCACCGTGCTCGCGCGGGTGCGGAGGTAGGTGTCGCGCAGCGTCGCCGGTTCGGGAGGGGCAGACTCGGGAGGCATCGTCCGTCTGAGGGTAGCCGCGGCGCGATCGACGTTGGGACGGTCGACGGGGATCCGCCGGCGCGCCGCGTGCGGGATCGGTGGATGTAGTTCACGCGCGTCGGACCTCCTTGGAGAAGTCGTAAGAGTCCGGTGCGGGTTCGGCATCGAGCCCGAGCGCGGGCGCTCGGACGACGTGTGCGCCGAGCGAGCGCCGCCGACGCCGCGGGTTACGCTGCACGCGTCCGACGTGCTCGTCCCGAAGACCGCCTTCGCACTCCTCCACCAGCGCCCGTCACTGCCCCATGGCTCGCCATCTCCCCGCCGCCTGCGCCGCCGCCGCGCTCCTCACCGCCTCGTGCCGCACCGCGGTCGAGACGACCTTCCTCCCGATGGACTCCGACGGCTGGCGCGTCGGGTTCCGGCGCGACCTCGGCCGCCGGGTCGGCACGATCACCGAGCTCGTGCCCGAGGGACAGACGGTCCAGGCGTGGTCCGAGATGGTGACGATCCAGCTCGTCGCCGGCGACGGGACGGAGGACGCGGGCTCCACGGCGTCGGACCTGTTCGCGGAGCAGCGCACCAAGTACGGCGACGCCGTCGCGCACCGCGTGATCGCCGAGGACGAGCACAGCGTGCTCTACGAGTGGACGCTCCTCGCCCACCCGATCCACCCCGACCAGCACGAGATCGCGCGGCTCCTCGAGGGCAACGAGGGCATGCACCGCGTCGCCTACACGCACAAGTACGGCGAGCTGAACGATGCGGAGCGCGCGCTGTGGATCGAGCGGCTGTCGGGGGCGGTCGTGGTGCTCGGGGACGAGGCGATCCGATAGGTCGGAAGCTGCGCGGGACCTAGTGCGGCCCAGCGATGCGCAGCGTGGGCGTGCGGGACACGCCGGCGGCGATGCGCGTTCGACTGCACGCGCCATCCGCCACGCGAGCACGCCACACGTGTTCGGCAGATCGTCGAGTTGCACCCCGCGAAGGGCCGTCGCCGTGGCGCCTACCTGCAGCCCGTCATGGCGCGATGACAATCAGCTAATGGCCGCTGCGGTGCGGCGCTTCGACCGATCGTCCCGGTCGGTCATTCCCTCCGCTCGACGCTAGGCCGTCTATCCGTCATAGGAGCGGGGCTCGAGACGGATTGTATGGCTGACACTTCGCCCATAGCGTCGACGCCCACTTACAAAGAACGCGCGCCACGTTCATGAGCAAAGATGTGTGACACGATCACGCCTCACCAAGGCATGCACTCGATGTTCGGCTCCGGTCGAGCGAGACGGCGTTCGTTTCGTTAGCGCCCCATCGCACCGGCCACTCATTGGGACCGTCCTCGTAGACGGCCGAACCGAACCGGCAACAATGCCAAACCCAAGAGCTTCATCGAACCATGCGCTCCACCATCAAGCTGCTCGCAGCCATCGCGCTCCTCGCCACCCTCGTCGTGCCATCGCAGGCGAACATCGACAACGAAGACGCATCGCCTTCACTCGCGTGCCCCAGCAGCACGCCGATCGCTGACGCGATCATCTGGGAGACCGTGACATTCTCGTCGATCGCCGAGGCGAATGCCGCGATCGCGGACGGCTCTGTCCTCGACACCGCCCGCAGCAACGCCACGAGCCGCTATCAGAACTCGTGCCCGGAGACCTGCGCCGGAGGCGCAGGCGTGTGCGTCGGCACGACGGACTTCACGGGTCGCCGTGCGGCCGCGGGCACGCCCGTGGGGCAGGCTCCGCTCGTGACGGTCACCGTCGGAATCGACGCGAACGGCATGAGCCTCGACTGCACCTGCCCCTGAGCGACTTCGCGCTCCGGTCCGCTGGAGGAATCCAGTGGGCCTGGGTCGCGCCCCGTGGGTCGACCGCAGCGTCGGCCCGCGGGGCATCCGGACCCGGCCTCCCGCACTCGCAAGGATGCACGTCGCCCTGTCAGCCCCCACCCATCGCATGTCGTACAAACCAGCGGTACTCGTCACGGTCCTGATCCTGTCCGGCGCCATCGGATACGCGCTCCTCGGTGGCCGAGGTGGTGCGACAACTCCGCCGGACGAATCGGTCGAGCGCGAGGCCTTTCCTACGCTCGTAGACCCCGCCCCGGGGCATCTCGCCGACGTCGTAGCGTCGGGCGGCGGTCGGAGAACGGAAGACGCCGCGCCCGACATGAGCATTCGCGTGGCCCTCATCGCCGAGGTCGGCGGAACCGTGGTCCAGGATTGGACGGGCACCCTGACGCTGCGCTCCAGTTCGGGCGCCGTCGTGACGCGCGCAGTGGCGGACGGGCGCATCGAACAGGCGCCACGCGCCGACGTCACGTGCACGGCGGTCTCCTCGACGTCGGGCGAGTACGAGATTGCGGCCTCAGTGCTCGACGCGAGCAGCGGAACGCTCTGGCTGTTCGGATACGACGGTCTCCTCGTCGACTCGTCCGCGTGCCGGCGCGGGCCGGTCGAGTGCTTCGTCCGGGACGATGACCCGACGTCGTCCGAGCAGTTCGACGTCCCCTACGCGGCGTCTCTCCTGCGTGCTTCGTCCCGGGTGTCCGTCGGGGAGAACCTCGACTACTGCGACGTGGACTTCGCGTCCGAGTTCGTCTTCCTCCGATCCGAGGGCACGGCCTGGAAGCGCTGGAGCACGACCTCACTCGAGGTCGGACAGGTGCTCTCGCCTGCCTGCGCCGAGGGAGGCGCGGTGCTCTTCACCGTGAGCGGGGCGGAGGTTCCTCGGCGCGGCCGGATGGTCGTGCGTGGACCGGGCGGGACGAAAGTCATGACGCCACCGTTCCACGCGGTCGAAGGCGCCGTCGTCGAGGGATGGACACCGGGTCCCTACCAGGCGTACATCTCGCTCGGCGGCGACCTGTCGGTCACCGGACGCTCGACCGAGGTCGTCGAGTTCGAGGTCGTTGCGGGGAACACCGAGCGCGTGGAGCTCGAGCTCTATGAGAGCGTCGGAGCCCCGTCCCTGGGCTCGGTCAGCGGCGAGCTGCACTTCGAGGCGTGGCCGCTCGTCGAGCCGGTCGTCGCCGCGCACGGCCTGCGGATCCGATTCCAACCTGTCGGCGGCTCTCCGAACCTCGCGTTCGACGCGCTGCCGGTCGGCAGAAAGATCGTGCGCCGCTCGTCCATGAAGCCCGGCCCCACTCGATTCGGGGGCAGCCCGTCGTACGTCTGGTCCGCGCCCGACTTCCCCGCCGGAACCTACATCGCGCACATCGAGCCCACCGGGGCCTTCGTGCCGTTCGAGGTTCGCGAGGGCGAGAACACACACCTCGACGCGCCGATCCCCGAACTCGCCGCAGTGTCGTTGACCCTGGAACGGGACGGCTCGCCGCTCTCCCCGGAGGCGCTCTTCGTCTCGCAGATCCATGCCTCTGTAGGAGAGACCGCACTGAGCCCGACCATCGCCGTCACGGAAATCGAGGGCGGGATCCGCATGTTCACCGCGATGCCCCACGAGACCATGGTCACGGCAGTGTCGACGGGCCAGTCCGCCGGCAACCGGATGGATCTCCGGCCGGGTTGGAACGACTGCGTCATCAACTTCCCGCTCGGAATGGCAGCCACGCTCGAGCTCGTCCATGCGTCGGGTAGCCCATTCTCGATGACTTCGGCCGACTGGCTGTTCGGGTGCAAGATCCGGGGCGAGATCGGCCACCTTCGCGTCGACCCCGTGAGCTGCGCCGACAGTGCAGAGCGCTTCTGCAGCGCCGAGGTCGCCTTCCAGGTCGAAGGCTCGGCCGAAGTCGAGGTCCGATCCGATGGGCACGTCGGAACACTGGCCACCCGCTGGACGGAGAACGGCCGGTATCAAATCGTCATGCGACCTGAATGAGCTCGGGTGCGGCGCGCGGGCCCGTCGTCCAACTGCGGCCGGTCGGGGTCACCCCTGGGGCTCGAGCGGACTCCTCGTTCGGAGTGCCGGTCCGCTCCCACCATTGCAACCTCGCCTAGCGGGCGACCGACGCCGGCTAGCCGCGCACGAACCGCGTCACCCGCCGGTGCACCGCCGGGTCGCGCAGGATGCGCCGGTGCCCGAGCCCCGACGTCACCAGCCGCTCCGCATCCGCGAAGTGCCGCGCGACGCGCTCGGTCTCGGCGGGCGCAACCTCGCGGTCGTCCTCGTCGCTGACGACGAGCAGGCGCGTCGACGCGGGCGGCGTCGTGTGTTCGACGTCGAGGTCGGAGAAGCGCACTTTGAAGCGGCGCTCCATCGAGTCGATCATGCGCTCGTGCACGCGGGGTGAGAGGCGGACCGTGTCGCGGAAGCGCTCGGAGTAGGGCGCAAGGCTCGGCGGCGGGGCGATGAGCGCCGCCGCGTCGACGTCGAGGCCCTCGTCGAACGCGAGCGCCGTCGCCGCCGCACCGAAAGAGTGCGCGACCACCGCGCGGACCTCGCCCCCACCGCGCTCGACCGCGCGCTGCGCGGACCAGAGCGCGTCGACGAACTCGACGAGCGATGACGTGCGGCCCGGCGAGTCGCCGTGGCCCGGCGCGTCCCAGGCGACGGCGCTGAAGCCGGCCTCGACGAGGGGTTCGGCGAAGGCCCCGAGCTGCGAGCCGCGGCCCTCCCACCCGTGCGCGAGTAGGACCGTTGGCGCCGTGGGATCGCCCCAGCGCCAACCGGCGAGCCGGCGGAGGCCGTCGCGGACGGGGAAGGGCTCGGCGGCGCAGAGCGCGCGCTCCTCGCGGTCGGGTCGCTTGCGGCGGCGCGGTGTGCAGAAGAGCTCGTGCGCGGCGCGGGCGGCGGCTCCGGGTGCGACGCCGGAGAGGAGGCTGAACGCGCCGCGCGTGGCGCGGAGGGCGAGGGGGATGTTGCTCTTCATGGTCGGTGGTGGGCCGCGCGCGCGCAGGGCGCGCGGGGCGGTGGTCGTGTGCGCGGGCGTGGCGAGCGAGGCGTGCGGTGAGCGCGACGCGAGTACGGCTGCGAGCGGCTACGCCGGCCGCGCCGACGCGAGGAGCCGCTCGAATGCGGCGCGGGTGCGCGGGAGCGCTTCGGGCTCGTCGAGGAGTCGGCGCTGGAAATGGAACGAGAGGATCACGCCGTGCATCTCGAAGGCGAACTGCGCCGGGTCGAGGTCGGCGCGGAGGTGGCCCTCCTCGATCGCGATGGAAGTGGCGCGGGTGAGGGCGTCGATCCAGTCGCGCTGGCTGGTGGCGACGGCCTCGCGCACGGAGCCGGGCCGGTCGTCGAACTCGGCAGCGGCCTGGAGGAATACGCAGCCCCCCTCGCGGCTCGAGTCGGCGTCGGGCGCGCCCCAGGCGAGCCAGCGGTCGAGGAGCGCGCGCAGCCGCGGCTCACCCCGCGGCGCCGACATCGCCGGCACGACGACGTGCTGGATGAAGTGGTCGCGCGTATAGGCGAGGACCGCGAGTTGGAGGCCCTCCTTGGAGCGGAAGTGCGCGAAGAGCCCGCTCTTCGACATGCCCACACGGTCGGCGAGCCGGCCGATCGAGAGGGCCTCGAGCCCTTCGACGCCGGCGACGTTCATGCCGGCCTCGAGGATGAGGATGCGGGTGTGGTCGCCTTTGGTCACGGGGGCATAATAGCACGACCGTTCGTGCTCTACGACACATGGACTCGGGGAACTGGAAGCCCCTCCATGAATGGCCCCGACCCCGGGCGATGACGCGGGCTTGGGAGACCCAGTGCCTGGGCTGGCTCGGCTCGCTCGGCGACCGATGTCACAACACGCGGCTAGGCCAGGACAGCGCGCGTCTTGGTGCGATCCGGCATTCAGTAGGCAGACGCAGTCATGCCCTTGTTCACCACGACCCGCGAACGTGATCCGTCCAAGGCAACAAATTCATAGGCACCGACGGGCACCTCCACCACGACGACACCACTGCCATCGTCGGAGGCTCCGGTTCGGCCACTATGCACCCAGTCCATAACGGACGTCCCGGACTGAAGTTCGATGACTCCTGTAAGCGCGGCTCGAGAACGCGCACGGATAAACCCCGTCGATCGCACGCGGAGCTGATTGAGCCCGGGTAAGACCGGCGTGCGAGGCGAGTCGGTCCATTCGCCGTCACGTAGGGGAACACGTGCGACTGCACGACTGCCATGCACCAGTTTTAGCATCGGCAACGATCGGCCCCGGATCAATTCGAACTCGGTCAGCTGCTCACTGGCACTGAGCTCACCCTCAACCCATACGACACGGTCGTAGTCAGGCGCCCCATCAAGAAGCACACTGAGCTCGCTCTTCACGAGGGCCTTTAGCTGGACCTGAATGACGCCGCGCTTGTCAATCGGCACGACCGGATAATCCAATGCGACTGGCTCGTATCCCCGAAAGCAGCTTAGTACCAATTCGTTTCCCTGAGGCAAGACGACTGGAACGCGACCCTCTGCATCTGTCCGCCCCCCTGCACTCCATCTTGTCCTATTCGGTACGGTCCCAATGTTCACATGTGCTTCTGTCTCAGGCGAACCACTTTCGTCAAGAACCTCAACCCATGTGAGCAAGTCATCGACGACGAGTGTCGTGCGAGTCGTTTCTCCTCCAATCACGGTGACCTCACGAGCGGCCCGAGGAAACATCCGTCCAGACTTGTCAACAGTCGTGAGACTTATCATGACATCACTGGCAAGTGGGCCCGAGATTGAGGCTACCCCCTCACTGTAGATCCTCGTGTTCTGCTGCTGCGATCCGCCGTCGGGCAGAGCAAACGAAGCCTGCACGTAGACCTCGTGATCGAAAAGATCGTCGCCGAGTGAAGGATTCACTCTCACGTCGACCTCAACGATCGCGCGGGCTCCGACGTCGATCTGGATCGGAGTTGCTGGGTCCTTCGGAAGATCCGGCAGATAGAGAATCGATCTGTCTCCCCCGGGATAGTCGAGCTGCAACTCAACTGGTGGCAACGGATCAGCGAAATCGAGCCAAGCGTGGCCATTCGAATCAAATCGAGCGCTGGACTCGGAGACCGCCAAGTACGAGGATAATTCGAAACCCTCCGATTCACTCGCCCCGACGAGCACAAACAAGTAGCGCTCCAACGGAAAGAGGGTCCAGCCTGTCCAGTCAAGCACGCCGTCACTCAACAAGGACTCGAAGACTCCCGGCAGCTCAACCTCTGTCTCGAATGGCTCGTATCCAACTGCCTCAAGCCTAACGCGATACGTGCCGGCGCAAACATCGGTGACAGACAGCCGCCCCAGCTCATCTGCACTCGCCCGGATTGGTTGGAAGCAGACGTCAGCCGACTCGCCCGTTCGCATCATCTGCACTGACAGACCGGGGACAAGCCCACCTGCCGTCCCGTCCTCAACAGTCCACCGAATATCGAAACGCTTTGGGCCGTGCAACTTAATGGTCGCTGAGTCGGGCGTCACATGATGCCGCAGAGCCGGCCCAGAACAGCATTCGTCCCGAACGACAGCAAACTCATAATGCCCAGCTGGAACTTCAATCGCCAGCGTCCGCTCGATCGCAGGTGACCGAAATACGATCTCTCCAGAGTCGATGTGTAGAACCTGGATCGACTCGCCGGTGGTGACGGCTCCCCCACTGTCTGACCCAGAGCGGATCACAGTTACCTGACAGATCCTATCTGCCTCCGTCCCCACACTCGAAGCGTCGACGATGTCCCGACCTGCGACGTATCGCCGTTGATTCTCCCCGCCGTTTGGCGTCGCCATCGAGTGCGCGGCGTCGACGGATGGCTCCTTGAGTGAGGGCACTTGTGCGCCATACCGGTCGGCGCCGGCAGGTATTGGTCCGCCAACGCTGCTCGCCGGCATGTAGTCACCGATTACGCGTGGGTCTCGTTGACCATCCCGCCGTGCAAGCAAGACCACCACCAAACTCAGAACGGCGACCACACCAACCGCGAGAGTCAGTCGAACGCTCCTCATCCCCCAGAGCCTCCACCGGATCCACCTCCAGAGCCACCTGGAGTCACGAGTCCTCGCTTTCTCCTATCCTCTCGCCCAGTGCCGCTGACGCCAATCCCAGCGCTCATGCGAGCCGAAGGACCAAGTGCGCACTCATCCGGTTGACCAGCGCTTGAGCATCGTGATCCGACGGCAGAGGAAGATCCTGCGAGCGCTGAGAACGGTAGCGCTAGTAGTAGGGTGGCACGAAGCCAGCACGGTCGGAGGTGCAACATGGTCCGCGCTGAGCCTATCGAAGATGAACCGGAGCGTTGTCCAATGCTCCGAATACAACGCCTGCCTCAACACGCTTATCTGCTAGCAGTGCCTGCGATGAGGCTACTTCTTCAGCGTCACGACCGTGATGCTTTCTAAGGCGTCTGGTTAGATCGCGACGCAGGGCTTGTGAACCTAGTGACTCTGCGAGGCGAATCCCGCTCAACAGCGCGCTATCGCGGACAGATGGAATACCCGAAGAGGCTGCCGTGATGCTCGATGCGAGTGCCCGCTGAGCCTCGCCCGCTGCGCGCCAGCCGAGCGCCGCAATCTGAACTTCGATTCGGCCGCTCGACGAGGACGCGAGATCGCCCAGTTCACCAACGTCGCTGTAGTCACCGAGAAGGAACCTGGCCGTGAGAGACCACGCCCGTTCGGTCGATCTGCGTGAAACGGCGAACAGAAGCTCGGCCGCCAAGCGAGTCTCGTCTGGGGTCGATTGCACAGCGTGCCCGTTACCTGCCCTGGCGGCCGGCACGTCCGAGAACAGCAGCGGGGCATCGGGCTGTGCCCAGATCCAATCCTTGAGCGAGGCGCCGATTGCAGCTGCAGCTACGCAACGTGATCTCCTTGATCGCGGCGCAAGCTGGTGAAACGCCTCCACAAGATCCGAACGATGCGGCATCTGTCTCATTCGTCCTGCACAGGAGGTCGTCGCCTCCGTCGCTTGCGGGGAAGCGTCCGCATGAGGTTCGACAGGGCCTTCAGCGGGGGAGTGATCGGATTCCCGCCCGGGGCCGTGTCGATGATCTCGGTGAGCCAGGTGAAGCCTCGAGACTCTTCCAGGAGGAGGAGTAGACCCAGGCGGTCTGCGGTCTCGGCCTCGTGAAACGAGACCAGGACGAGGGGCGCCATCGTGTCGTTCACTCCGAACGCTGCCGCCAGGTCGAGTCCGAACTGCCGGGCGACGGCTCCCGTCCCGTTGGATTCGAAGTCGTAGGCGAAGCGTTTCGCCTCGCTGTGGACGGTCTCGCGGAAGAGGGCCATCAGGTGGTCCGCGCCTTCGGACTCCCATCCGAGCTGCAAGCGGATGGAATCGACCGCGTATTCGGCGACAGTCTCCCGTGGCGCGAGCCAACGTTGCTCGAAGAGCAGGAACCCTACGTGACGGGTGAGAACGTGCTCGGGTGTGAGTGTCTCGGCGGTATCGCTGAGCAACTCCTTCCGGAGCATTCGATGGACGAGTGGATCGGCAGGCGTCGCCATTCGATCACCATGCTGCGGATCCGCCGATTCGGCAAGGTGTCGCGCTTCCTAGCGCGTTGCCGGCGTCGTCAGGCGCCTGGACCGGGCTCGAGGCGACTGAATTCCCCGGTTCTATCGACGGACCTCGACGCTCGGTTATCCACACGGCCACCGTGTGGCCGTCCCGCGGAGTACTGCCCGCCAGACCAAGGCACGGCCGCGCAATGCGACTTTCCATGCCGTCTCTGGTCGCCCTCAGGATGCCCGTGGGATCCGCGCAAGGTACGAAAGGAGCCCTGTACTCACACCCGCCCGTGATCCTCGCGCGAGGCCGCTGGACGAGGCGGCGCAACTCGCGCGACGCTCTAGCCCCGATCACACGACACAGCGCTCCCCCCCCGATCGTCACTCCATGCCTCCCCCCCTCCGCTCCGCCGACGTCCTCGCCGACTTCCAAAGCGACGTCGCCCGCATCCAATCCACGGTCCAGGACTCCTGGGCCCCCCACGCCCCCGCGCACCTCGCCGAACGCCCCGCGCCGCGCAAGTGGTCCGCCCTCGACTGCCTCGAGCACACGCGGCGCGCCAACAAGCTCTACATGCGCCCGCTCACGAAGGCGATCGAGCGCTGCGAGGCCAAGGGCGTCCGCGCCGACGAGCACTTCGAGCCGGGCAGCGTCGGTCTCCGCATGCGTGCGCAGCTCCGGCCGCAGCCCGGGCCGCCCGCCACGGACGGGCGCGCGCGCGTCAAGTTCAAGCTCCCCACGGTCGGCAAGGCCGACCCGACGAAGGATGCGACGCCGCCCGTGCAGGAGGTGACGCTCGACGCGTTCGACGCGCAGATGGAGCAGCTCCGCGCCCTCGGGCAGCGCGCCGAGCGCGTCGACCTCAACGCGCGCGTCACCGGGTTCTTCGGGAACGTGCTGCGGCTGCGGATCGGGGACGTGCTGCGCTATCTCATCGCGCACACCGACCGGCACCTCGTCCAGGCGGAGAGGGCGATCGCGCGCGCGCAGCAGGGCGGGGGCGAGGCGGAGAGGGCGGATTAGGGAGAGGGAACGGGGCCGCGGCGCGTCGGCCTCAGCCCCTCCCGCGGCCGACCCGCCTCAACCCGCCGGCGCCGCCTGCTCGACCCGCGACGCCAGCACCGCGGCGAGCCAGTCGAGCGTGACCATCCCGTCCTCCAGCTCCTCCGCCGCGTCGGACGCCACGGGCTCGAGGCCCGGGTCCCCCAGGCCGCTCACGACCGCGGCCGCCGCGGGGAAGGCCCGGTCCGCCGCGAAGGCGCCGGGGAGCGCGATGCAGGCCACGCCCGCCGCGTCGGCGGCGGCGAAGCTCTCGGGCGTGTCCTCGACCGCGATCGCCTCCGTGCGCTCGAGGCCGAGGCGCTCGAGCGCCAGGCGGTACACGTCCCCCATCGGCTTCTCGCGCGCGACCTGCGTGCGGTCGAGCACGACCTCGAACGGAGCGTTGCCCCAGCGCGGCGCCATCCGCGTCAGGATCGTCTCGACCGTGACGGGGTCGGTCGTCGACGCGAGGCCGAGGCGGACGCCGGTCCGCTGCGCGGCGTGGATCATGCGCGTCACGCCCGGGCGCGGTGGGATCGCGTCCCAGGTCAGCGACTGGATGAAGTTCTCGGTCTTCAGCCGGTGCACGCGGCGGAGGTGGTCCTCGTCCACGAAGCTGCGGTCGACGTGCAGGTCGCGGTAGGCGCGCAGGCGCGCGAGGCCGCCGGGGATCGAGAGGAGCGAGCGGTACTCGTCGCGCTCCCACCGCCAGCCGAGACCGGCCGTCTCGAAGGCGCGGTTGTACGAGGTCCTCTGGAGCTCCGAGGTCTCGACCAGCGTGCCGATCGAACCGAAGAGGAGTGCGCGAAGGGTCATGGTGTCGTCTCCTGAACGGGGGTCGCCGCGACGTGGCCGCGGCTCTGGGTGGGAGAGGGATCAGGCGCGGCCTCGCGCCCGTGTTCGTCGCCGCGTGCGCGGCGGGCGGCCGCCGCGCGCCACTGCTCGAACGCCGCGGCCTCGATGCACTCGCCGTCCGCGGCGAGCATGCGCGAGATCATGCTGCGCGGCGAGAAGCTCCAGAACGGGCACGCCTCGATGAGGACGGGCTCGCCGCTGCGCGCGTCGATGCGGAAGTCGAAGAGCGAGAAGCCGCGGCTCCGGAGCGCTCCGTGGCCGCGGCGCGCGGCCGCTTCGATCCGCGCGCGGAGGGGCGCGTCGAGCGGCGCGGGGCAGCGGTGGTCCGCGGTGCGGGACTGGCCGCGCGGCAGGCCCTCGGCGCCGAGCTCGAGCTTGGCGTCCAGGCCGCGGATCGGGCGCTCGGGCGGCAGCGCGTACTCGATCATCGACGGCACGTGCAGGCGGCCGCCGCGTTCGAGCACCGCCGCGCGGACCTCGCAGCCGGGCACGAAGTCTTCGACGAGCACGCGGTCGCCGTAGCGGAACGCGTCGCGGAGGGCGGGCTCGAGCTCCGCGGGCTCGCGCACCAGGTGCACGCCGCGGCTGTTGTCCTCGCAGCACGGCTTCACGACGACGGGGAGCGCGCGCGTCGGGCGCTCGCCTGCGCGTAGGACGTCCGCCCCCGCGACCCGCACGCCGTGCGCGGCGGCGACGGCGCGCGTCAGCGCCTTGTCCGTCGCGAGCTCCGCCGCGCCGGCCGCCGGGCCGACGAGGGGGACGCCGAGCACGTCCTCGAGCAGCGCGCGGTACGCGGTCATCCCGCGGTGGCAGAAGAGGTGCGAGACCACGACGTCGTGGGCGCGGAGGGCGTCGGTCACGCCCTCGAGCCGCTGCGCGGGGCCGGTCCGGCCGACGCCGTCGCCGATCGCCCAGCGCCCGTCCGGCCGCACCTCGGCGAACGACGCATCGACGCCCGCGGGCCGGACGACATCCGCCGCGTACGACGCGGAGAGGCGCGCGTAGAACTCCGACGTCGGGGAGCCGACGACGTGCAGGACGCGGAGGCGCGCCATCAGTCGCCCCCCGCCTCGACGAGCTTGCCGATGTTGAAGTCGATGCGGAGCCAGCGGCGGCCGCGGACGAGGCTCTTGACGAGCAGCCACGGCACGAACACGTGGTGGAGCGCGAAGAACGGGAGCGGATCGGACCAGCGGAACACCGCGTCGCGGCCGCGGGCGATCGTGCGGAGCACGCGCGCGACGGACGCCAGATCGCGCGCCCGGGCGAGGCGGCCGAGCTCGTGCGCGATCCAGTGCGCGGGGCGCGCGCCGGGGTCCGGCGTCGCGCAGCCGGTCGCAGCCACCTCGCCGAGGTACGCGTCCGCCACGCCGCGCTCGAACGCCGCGATGGCGGAGTGCGTCCGCGGGTTGCACTCGATCGGGAGCACGCGGCCGTCCGCCGCCTCGATGAAGTCGAACGAGACCTGGCCGGTGACGCCGGAGCGCTCGACGTACTCGCGCGACCAGCGCTCGATGACGGGGTGCTCGACGTGCTCGTAGTTGACCTGGAACGGCGACGAGCGCGAGCAGCAGAAGAGCGTCAGCCGCCCGTCGCGCGCCGTGCCGTGGGTGCAGAACTCCTCGCCCTCGACCAGCTCCTGCAGGACCCACGGCCGCTCCTCGGAGATCGGGAGCCCGCGCACGCGCGCGTCCATGTCCGCGCACGGGAGCCGCAGCATCTCGAGGCGCGCGACGGGGTCGTAGACGATGCTCTTCAGGACGAAGCGCTTGCCCGAATCCGCGAAGTCGAAGCCGAGGACGTCGGCCTCGGACGTGACCCGGTGCACCTCGGGCGCGGGGAGGCCGAGGTCGGCCGCGTGACGGCAGAACGCGAACTTGTCGTCGAGGACGCGGGTCTCGGCCTCGGTCGGGTGGACGACGGCGACGCCGTCCCCCATGCACTCGCCCGCAGCGGCGTCGAGGACGGCGGACGCGGGGCTCGGCACGGGCACGAAGGCGGTGACGCCCGCCCGCTCGGCCAGCGCGACGAGCGCGTCCGTGTAGCCCGCCGGGTCGGCGCGCGGGTCGGGCACCGTCGCGAACCCGGCGGCCGCCCGCGAGAAGCGGTGCGGCGCCAGCGCGTAGCGGTCCGTGTCGACGAGGACGACCTCGTAGCCCGCGCCGTGGAACGCGCGGGCCAGCGCCAGCGCCTTCGTCATGCGCGCGCCCGTGACCAGCACGCGGCCGCGCGGGACCGCGGTCCCGCCTCGACCGAGCGCCCGGCGGCCGAGCCGCAGCGCGCCGCCCGCGGCGAGCGCCACCGCCGTCACGACGCCGGTCGGCACCGCGGTCACGCCGAGCGCCGCCAGCACCGCGAGCGTCGAGCCGGCCCCGCGCGGCCGCGGCGCGGCAGCGGCGGACGGCGGGCGCTCCGCGGCCCGCGGCGTCGCGCGCTCCGCCGCCGGAGCGGGCGCGGTGGCCGGACCCGCGATCATCTCAGCGGACCCGCTCGATCAGGGTCAGGCCGTCGCGCAGCGGCAGGATCACCTGCTCGACGCGCTCGTCGGCGGCGACGTTCGCGTTGAAATCGGCGAGCGCGCGCCCGTTCGGCGTCGTCTCGAGGCCGGCGGCGTACACCTGGCCCTGGTACAGCGTGTTGTCGACGCACACGAGCCCGCCGACGGGAACGAGGCCGCCGTCGAGCAGCGCGTCGTAGTACGCCGCGTAGCCCTTCTTGTCGGCGTCGATGAAGACGAGGTCGAAGCTGCGCCCCTCCTGGACGAGCCGCTCCAGCGTGTCGGACGCGGGCTCGATCGCGATCTCGATGCGCTCACCGGCAGCGTGCTTCGAGAACTGCTCGGAGGCGACGCGCGCGGCGAAGGGATCAAGCTCGCACGCGAGGACGCGCCCTCCCGCGGGGAGAGCCTCCGCCATCGCGAGCGTCGCGTACCCTGTGAACATGCCGATCTCGAGGACGTCCGTCGCGCCGCTGATCCGGACGAGCATGCGCAGGAACTGGCCCTCGACGTGGCCGGACAGCATCTCGGCCTCGAGCTCGGCCGCCGTCGCGCCGTCCTCGAAGCGGCCCACCCAGTCCTCCAGGACCGTCGCGCGCTGGAGGGCCTCGAGGGCCGGCGACGCGGGCGTCGCCGTGCGCTCGAGGTAGGGGTCGAGGTCGCGGCTGAGCGCGACGCAGCGCTCGAGCTCGGCCAGGTCCTCGGGGGACGCGGCGCCGGCGCCGGAGATCCGCGCCGTGACCGCGGCGAGCCGCGCCGCGAGGATCGCGTTCGGGGTGACGGGGCGGAGCGCCGCGGGGTCCGCGGCGGGTTCGGTGGCAGCGTTCATCGTGCGGGGTGCTATGGGGTCACGAGTGCGGGGGGAGGAGGGCGTTCCCGAGGGCGCGCGGGGCGGCGGCCCTCAGACCGCCCGGGCCAGCTCGGCGGCCTCCGCGGCCGTCTCGTCCGCGCCCTCGGCGGCGGCGCGCGCCGGGTCGACGAACACGGTCGACGGGTCCTCGAGGCCGACGTCCGCGCAGAGCGGCTCGACGCCCCGGCCGCCGCGGGCGCGCTCGGCGCACAGCTCGGCGTAGTCGCGCAGCGCGCCCTCCAGCTCGGGCCGCGACACGTGGTCGATGTACCCGCACGCGCCAACGGCGCCGCGCGGCACGGGCGCGGCGAGCACTCCGCCGCGCTTCTGCACCATCTTCTCCTGCGCGCCCCACACGAGGCTCGTGTCGTGCAGCACGTCGTGCCAGAGGCTGATCTCGAGGCGCTCGATGAGCCCGACGATGCGGTCGAGTTCGGCGGGGCGGATCCAGCCGCGGCGCTCGGCCATGAAGGCGCCGAAGCCCATGCCGATGCCAACCGCGTGGCCGTGCAGAAGGCCGGCGGCGATCTCGAAGCCAGGCGACCAGGTGTGTCCGTACGCGTGCGGCCGCGCCTGGTGGGTCTCGTAGAGGTTGCCGTACTCGGCCGAGACGTAGCTCTTCATCGCGCCGCCGAGGATGCGGCGCGAGAGGTCCGTGACGTCGGAGCGCTCGCCCGCGCCGTGCGTCCCGAAGCGCGTGCGGACGAGGTCGATCCCAGCGGACTCGAGGTCCTCGAACAGCGCCTCGTCCTTGACGACCGCCATCTTCACGATCTCGGCGACGCCGTGCCGGAGCCAGCCCTCGCGCAGCGTCCGGAAGAACGTGCGGTCGGTGATCGAGAGCGACGGCGCGTGGTACGCGCCGAAGAGGTTCTTGTAGCCGAAGCCGTCGCAGCACGTCCGCGGCGACGGGCCCGCGTCGATGCCGGACACGATCGACGTGCCGAGCATCACGTAGGGCGTGCTGCGGTGGTAGAGCGCGCACGCCAGGCCGCCGATGTCGGCGAGCACGCCGCCGCCGACGATGAGTACGGGCTCGTTGCGCGAGACGCCGCGCGCCTTGAAGTCGCCGAGGATGCGCTCGACGCTGCCGATCGCCTTGTCGACCTCCATCGCGCGCACGACGATGGGCTCGAGCTCGATCCCGTGCGCCGTGAAGTAGTCGCGGAGCGCGCGGCCGAAGTGGCGCTCGACGTTCGAGTCGACCAGCGCCACGCAGCGGCCGAAGGGCCGGTAGACGTCGGCGAGCAGCAGCGACGAAGGGTCGAGGACGCCCTCGCTGATGCGGATCGAGGTGTAGGTGCGCGAGGTCATCGTCGCCTCGATGACCGAGTGGTCGGGCGAGGCGGTGACCGAACCCGCGCTCTCGCGGAAGGTCGAGGTCGGGTAGACGGCGTGCGGGTGCGTGGCCGTCAGGTCCGCCATGAGCGCCTCGTACTTCTCGCCGTGCGCGCCCTGCAGGAGCACGTCGGCGAGGCGGCGCGCGCCGATCGGAGCGCCCGCGACGGATGCGGCCAGCGCGCGCCAGCGGCCGGCGTCGGGCAGCTCGAGCGCGCGGGCGAGCTCGGCGAACGCGCCGGTGAACGACGCGACGGTCAGCCCGAGCGCGCAGCGGAGCTGGCGGACCGCGGGCGTCGAGGCGAGCGCGCCGCGCTCGTCCAGCGCGCGGTCGACCGTGTCCTCGAAGGCCGGGATGCGGGCGAGGACGCGCAGGAGGGAGACGGTCTCGGGCGTGTCCGCGACGACGCGGAGGAGCTCGGTCGGGGAGAGTTCGGCGCGCGTCTCGAGGGAGACCTGGCGCGCCCATTCGCGGGTGACGGCTTCGAGCTGGAACATCGGTTCAGAGGAGCGCCGTCGATACGGACGCGGTCGATACGGCACCGAGCGACGCGGGGTCGAGCGATGCGGGGGCGGTGAGGCGTGGAGCGCGGGCCGCGAGGGGCGCTTCGCCCCGCACGAGCCCGCGGTGGAGGACGCGGCGGCCGACGACGGCGGAGTGGTCCGCGCGGTGCAGCGTGGTGCGGTCGTCGATGAGCAGGACGTCGCCGGTGCGCCAGCGGTGGCGGCGCACGTTCTCGGGGCGGGTCGAGTGCCGGTGGAGCGCGTCGACGAGGGCCGCGGCGCGCTCGGGCGCGAGGCCGCGCACCGCGGACATGCGCGGCGGATTCGACACGAAGAGCGCGTGGGCGCCGGTCAGCGGGTGCCTGCGGACGAGCGGGTGCCAGGTCTCGGGCTGAGGCCCGGCGGAGTCCGGCAGGCCCGAGGACACGTGGAGCGCGTCGCGCTCCTCGATGAGCTCGCGGAGCGCGAACGGCAGCGTCTCGAGCGCGCGCACCTGATCGGTGATGAGCGTGTCGCCGCCGCGTGCGGGGACCTCGACGGCGCGCAGCGCAGTGACGGCCGGAGGCCGCGCGAAGTAGCTGGAGTCGGTGTGGAAGACGCTGCGCGGCGGGGTGGAGCGCCCGACGTTGCTGACCACGTTCAGCGTCGGCGCGTGGGCGAGCGCGGTCTCGCCGTCGGTGAACATCGGTTCGCCGATCGCGGAGAGCAGCTCGACGAGCGCCGCGTCGTCCTCGATCCTGTCGCGCAGGACGACGGCGCCGTGGCGCGCGAGCGCGCCGAGCACGGAGCGCGGGCCGGCGCTCGAAGCGCTTGCGTGGAGAACGGGGAGGTCGGTCTCCGTCGGGTCGTCGGGGTCGTTCAAACCGGGGGATGCGCGCGGTGGCGGCGACCCGGGTTCGCGCACGCTCTCGGAAGAGATTCACGCAGTGTGAGTGGCGCCGCGAGCGGTGCGGCGCGGCACGAACGATCTCAAGAGCTTTTGAGAATGTCTTCGTGCGTCGTTGAGTCGGGCGGTGACTCTGAGGCGAACGGCGGGATGCGGCGTCGACGCAGTCGCGTCGATCCGACGGCGTCGCGCGGTCATGTCACTGCGTCCTGACGAGCGTCCGTCGCGCGGACGGACTCTGCGCACGCGCGCCTCGGGATGACCCGCATCGCTTCCGGCCTGCGGTCCTGGACCGGCCAGCCGACGCGCGGCGGGCCGTCAGGCCGGCTCGAGCTCGGTCGAGGACTTGAGCACCTTCTGCCCGTCCTCCTGCTCGATCAGGAACGCGGGCTCGTCCTTCGATGCGTTCTGCTTGAGGGAGTTGCCGTCGATCGTGCGCTCGACGTCGTCCTCGAAGCGCTCGACGACCTTGCCGGCCGCGGTTCCGTTCCCCCAGTTCCACTGGACCTGGTCGCCGACGCTGATGTTGGGTGCACTCATGACGAGACTCGCTTGCTGGCTGGATCCGGCGCGCACGTCCGTGCACCGATCCGGATCGTCGTCGGTCCGGCTGTGAGCGCGGAAACTCTGCATGCGGCCGCGTTGCGGGGAGATACGCGCGCACGGACGAACCGGATGCAGTCCTGGCGCACGGTCCGGGAAGAGCGGCTCGGCGTCGCCGCGGTCGATGCCCGGCGCTCGCATCGTGTCGGTGGGACCCGCAGGGGCGAGATCGGCCCCCCTCGGCGCGAGCCTCTCCGCGCCAGACGAGCGCCGGGGATGCGCGTTCCAGCGGCTCGGATTCCCCTCCGGCGCGGAGGGCCACCCCGCAGGCGACGGAAGAATCCACCGAACGTTGGCGGTGCATCGCAGCGCGCCCCGTGCAGACGGATGGGCGTGCCACCGCGCGCCGCTCCCCACGTCACTGCCGCGCGTGGGCCCTGCCCCCCTCTCGCTGCTCCCCGAAGGAGCGCCCCGCGCGTCCCGCCGGACATCGATCCGCCGCGCGACGAGCGCCGATTCGGAAGTCCCCGCGCACGCGAGAGGGACGCGCCCACGCGCGCTCCTTCGAACGCGAACCATGCTGCACATCGCCGCCCTGCCCGCGCTGCTCGGCTTCCTGCCCGCCGGCTGCGCGCCCGCTCTCCGCCCCGATACCTCCGTCTCGGAACCCGCCGCGACTGTGCCCGCCGTGGCTGTGCCCGCGGCGGCCGTCTCCCATGCGCCCGAGGGCGACGACGCCACCCAGGCGCCGCCCGCCCCGCCGCTCCCGCGCCCTCACCACGGCGCGGGGCTCAACCGCTACGAGGACGTGCTCAAGGTCGCGTGCGGCGTCGGCGCAGGGCCCGAGGGACGCGCCGGCCTCGTCGAGGACGCGCCGTTCCAGTCGACCTTCGGCCGCGCGATCTCGATCGTCGGGCCGCTGCCCGACCGTGACGCGCTGCGCACGCTCGCAAACGCGATGAGCGAGCCCGCCGGCGGCACCGGTCTCGACGACGCGCGCTCGCCCGCGGGGCTCATCTTCCTCGGCCAGTTCATCGACCACGACGTGACGCTGGACGCGGTCTCGCGCCTCGCCGAGTCCACCGATCCCGCCAACGTCCGCACGATCCGCACGCCGCGGCTCGACCTCGACTCGGTCTACCTCGACGGGCCCGAGGCCAGCGCGTTCCTGTACGACCCGAACCACCACGGGCGGCTCCTGACGGGCACGGACGCAAACGAGCTCGACCTGCCGCGGAACCGCGCGAACACGGCGATCATCGGCGACCCGCGCAACGACGAGAACACGGTGATCGCGCAGATGCATCTGATGTTCCTGCGCTTCCACAACGCGGTGCTGGCGGACGTCGAGGCCGGCGTCTTCGACGCGCACCGCGAGGAGGACGAGGACGACTTCGAGTTCGCGCGCCGCCTCGTGCGCTGGCACTACCAGTGGATCGTGCAGGGCGAGTTCCTGTCGTCGGTCGTCGATGCGAAGGTCCTGGCGAAGGTCCGGATGGGCATGGGCGAGGCGAACAGCTGGTGCCGCACCGCGGACGTGCCGGCGTTCCCGATCGAGTTCTCGGCGGCGGCGTACCGCTTCGGGCACAGCCAGATCCGCGGAGGGCTGCGGCTGCAGCGCGGCGGGGCCGAGCGGCCGCTCTTCGCGCGCACCGGCGGCCTGTCGAACTTCGGTCCGATCCCGAGCGACCAGACGATCGACTGGAGCCTCTTCTTCCGCACGACGATCGCGCACCCGCAGCCGTCGCGTGCGCTCGACCCGCTGCTGACGCCCGAGCTGCTCGACCTGCCGTTCGTGCGCGATCCGGTCGCGATCGAGCGCGGCGACGCCGACCTCGCGTTCCGGAACCTCCAGCGCGGCTCGCTCACGTTCCAGCTCCCGACGGGCGAGCAGGCGCACGGCTTCCTGAAGGCGCGCGGGCTGACGACGCGGCCCGATCCGGTCGCGACGCACCCGGCCGTGACGGAAGCGCAGCTCGACGGCACGCCGCTCTGGTTCTACTGCCTGCACGAGGCGTCGGCGTTCGACGGGCGCCTCGGCGACGTCGGCGGGACGCTGGTGGCGGCGACGCTCCTGCGCATGCTGACCCACGACCCACTGTCGTTCCTCGCGGACGAGACGACCGAGGAGCTCATCCAGTACCGGCTGACCGAGTCGGCGCTGGAGGTCGTTCAGTCGAGGACCGCGGGCGGGCCCACGAAGCCCGAGCCTGCGGAGGCGGTCGCGCGTCGGCGCAGCGCGTGGAAGCCGTTCCTCGGGCCCGCCCCGGACGACTTCACCATGGCCGATCTCGTGCGCTACACCGAGGCCTCGGAGGGCGTCCGCTGACGGACGCGTTCCGTTCGAGGCGCGCCGGTCCCGGGGGAGAGACGGCCGCCTCGCCACGGCTGTAGAGTCGAGGGGCGGGCGCGCTTGCGCCCGCCCCTCATTCATGCGAATCCTCGCCGCTCTGCTCGCGCTCCCCGCGCTCCTCTCCCTCGGCTGCACGGCGATGCAGGCCGCGCCGCGCGCGTCCGCGCCGCTGCGCGTCGTCTCCTACAACATCAAGCACGGCCGCGGCCTCGACGGGCGCGTCGACCTCGACCGCACGCGCGACGTGCTCCGGGCGCTCGACGCGGACGTCGTGCTGCTGCAGGAGGTCGACGAGGTGTGCGAGCGCTCCGGCGGCGTCGACCAGGCGCGCGCTCTCGGGGATGCGCTCGGGATGGAGGCGCGCTTCTGCTCGTTCATGGACTACCAGGGCGGGCGGTACGGGCTGGCGCTGCTGTCGGCGCTGCCGGTCGAGGGGTGGGCGCGGATCGATCTGCCCGATGGGACGGACGAGCCGCGGGCGGCGCTCGGCGTCGTCGTGGTCGCGCCGGGAGGGCAGCGGGTGCGGATCGTGAACTGTCACCTCGACTGGAAGAGCGACCCGGCGCGGCGCATCGCGCAGGCGCGGGTGCTGCGGGCGGCGCTCGAGGAGGGAGCGGACGCGGTGGACCGCACGCTGCTCGGGGGCGACGTGAATGCGCGGATCGGGAGCCCCGCGCTGGGCGTGTTCACGGAGGGGGCAGGCGGCTTCGAGCGGCTCGGGCCCGACGCGCCCACGTTCCCGGCAGACGTGCCGGACCGGACGATCGACCACTTCCTCGTGCTGCCGCCGGGGCGGGACGCGGCCGAGGTCTCGGTGGTCGACGAGGCGCTGGCGTCGGACCACCGGCCGGTCGTGCTCGAGGTGCGGTTCGGGGACGGCGGAGGGCGCTGAGCGGGGCTCCGCGCGGCCCGGCACGCCTCGCTCCGATCCTCTGCGCGCAGATTCTCGGCGGATTCCTGCCGCCTTCGGGCATCGCCGCGTGTCGTAGGGGCAGGCGCGCCCGGCGCTCCCTTCCCCCCTTGACGACGATGACGGTCCCGATCCCGACGCAGCAGCAGGTCCCCGCCGAGGACGTGGTCGGGGTCGTGACGGCCCACGGCAAGCACGAGGCGGACGGCCTCGCCGCGGTCCGGGAGGAAGGCCGGGAAGAGAACGGCCTCCTCGGCCAGGCGCTCTTCCCCACTGCGGGCACCGCAGCGGTGGTGCTCGTCCTCGCGGTCAGCTGGTTCGGCTTCGTGCGGCCGCGGCTCAAGCGACGCGCCTGACGCACACCTTCCCTCTTCCGACGATGCAACCGGTCCCCATCCAAGAGATCATCCCCGGCCCCGAGATCGTGTTCGAGCGCACGAGCTACGGCACGAACTCGTCGTCGAGCGGCGGCCTCTCCGAGCTCCGCGAGGACGCGCGCGAGGACACGGGGATCGTCGGCGAGGCGCTCTTCCCGCGGGGAACGACGACGGTCGTCGCGCTCGTCCTGGCGGTGGCGTGGTTCGGGTTCGTGCGGCCGCGGCTCAAGCGGCGGCGGGGCTGATCCGGCGCGCGAATCGGGAGAATGACCATGCTTGCCTCACCCATCGTTCCCGTCGCACCGCAGACGGTGCAGCCCGGCCCGGACCTCGTCTTCAACAACGTCCAGTACGGCACGGAGGCCGCCGGCGCGGGTGGCCTCACCGGGCTCCGCGACGACGCCCGCGAGGACACCGGGGTCGTCGGCGAGGCGCTCTTCCCGCGCTTCGGGACGACGGCCGCGGTGCTTGCGCTCGCGCTCGTCTACTTCGGCTTCGTGCGGCCGCGGCTGCGCGCGCGGCGCGGCCAAGGGCGCTCGTCGGCCCGCGGGCGCAGGACGATCGCCGCCGGTTCCGAGCGCTCGATGACGAGCCGGTCGAGCACGAGCGCACCAAGGCCGTCCGGGACCTCGAAGCGTCGGTCGTCGAGGTCGAAGCGCGCGGTGAGTCCGCGCGCCGGCGTCAGGCGCGACACGAGCTTCACGCGCAGCGACGCCAGCACGAGCGCCGGGGGCGCGCCCGCGCGGTGCACGAGGCGCGCCTCTCCCGTGACCCGCACACGCGCGACGTCCTTGCGGCCGCGGTCGTACCACTTCTTGTGGCTCTTGAGCCCGCGCCACTTCACGCCGAGCTGGCGGCGCGCGTAGTCGAGCGCGCCGTGCAACTCGAAGCGCGCGACGCCGGTCCGCGTCGAGGGCAGGAGGCGCAGGTCGTCGAGCCGCGCGCGCCCGCCCGAGAACTTCGAGGTGCCGAGCTGGAAGTGGCGCAGGTGCCCGCGCTCCTCGAGCGCGGACGTGAGGGCCGCCTGGACGGCCGCGCGGGGGAGCCGGAGCGTCGGGGCGGGCGCCGCTGCGGCCCGGACGGGGGCCGCCGCCGGAACGCGCGCCTGGTCGGGCGCGGGGAGGTCCGCGGGCGCAAGAAGCGACGTGACGAGGAGGGGCGCGAGCAGGTGCACGCCCCGGTTGTGGGACGCGCGGGCCGGATCGTCAACCGCGCCAGATGCCCTGAACGGCTACGCGCCGCTCAGTTCGTCCCCGCCCGGCTCGCCCCGCGGCTACGCTCCCGGCGGCCCGCGGCCGCCGCTTCTGAATCTGGCGACCCCCGCGATCCGCGGACGCGCTGCGCGCGAACCCGCCCGCGCGCGCCGGCTCGCCCGACGCGCGTCCTGGCCCCGCGCGACCCGCACGGGCGCCGGCCGCACGCACTCTCGAACTCGACCCCCGAACAGCCCTCCCGGCAACCGCCCTCCCCATGGCCGACATCACCCTCAAAGGCAACCCGTTCCACACCTCCGGCGACCTCCCCGCGGTCGGCAGCGACGCGCCCGCGTTCACGCTCGTCGCGGAGGACCTGTCCGAGAAGTCGCTCGCCGACCACGCCGGCAAGACGGTGGTCCTGAGCATCTTCCCGAGCGTCGACACGCCCGTCTGCGCGATGAGCGTCCGCACGTTCACCGAACGCGCCGCCGACGCGGGCAACGCGGTCGTCGTCAACGTGTCGATGGACCTGCCGTTCGCGCAGAAGCGCTTCTGCGGCGCCGAGGGCATCGAGAACGCGGTGACGATGTCCGCCTTCCGCTCGTCGTTCGCGAGCGACTACGGCGTGCGGATCGAGGACGGGCCGCTGGCGGGGCTCTGCGCGCGCGCGATCGTCGTGATCGACGGTGCGGGCAAGGTCGCCTACACCGAGCTCGTGCCCGAGATCGCGCAGGAGCCGAACTACGACGCGGCGCTCGCGGCGGCGAAGGGCTGAGGATCACGGGAGACGCGCGGGGAGGGTGCGCCGCACGGCGCGGCGCACCCTCCCCGCGTACGACGAAGAGCGCGGCCGCGGCTGCGCTCTTCGTCGTTCCCGGGCGCGCGCGGCGCCGGCCGCGCCGAGCACATGCAAAGCGCCCCGACCGCTCGCTTCGGACCGGGCGCCCGGGGTGCCCCGGCAGGCTCCGAAGCGCCGGGAGGAATCGACGTGCGCGGGGGACCCGAGGTGCTCGGACCGCCCGGCGTACGGCCCGGCGCTCAGTCCCGCGCGAGCAGCAGCTCGAACACGCGGGTCTCGCCGTCCTCGTCGAAGCGCGACGGCGCCCGCGTGAACCCGAGCCTCGCCAGGACACGGTGCGAGACCACGTGCTCGGGGTCGGTCGTGGCGATGAGGCGCTCGAGCCCGAGATCCGCTCGGGCGTGCTCGACGCACGCGCGGCCGGCCTCCGTCGCGAGGCCCTCGCCCCAGCGGCTGCGCAGGAAGGCGTACTTGAGCTCGGGCTCGTCGGCGGGCGGGTCGCCGGGGTGCACGATGCCCATGAAGCCGACGGTGGCGCCGCTGGAGCGCTCCACGAGCGCCCACATGCCGTACCCCCGGGTGAGGAAGTTTCCCCTCGTGCGCTCGATCCAAAGCGCAATCTCGGCCTCGGTGATCGGCGTCCCATCCCCCACGAAGCGCATGGAAACGGGGTCCCCGTAGACCTGACGCATCGCGGGCTCGTCGCCGTGCGCCATCGGGCGCGCGCGCAGGCGCTCGGACGAGAAGGACCACGCGGTCGTCATTTCTCGACGATATCCAGCTTTTCTTGCGTTCCAGGCGCGCCCCGCTGAAGATCTCGGCTGCGCGGGTTTGCCCCACGCATGACTGTTCCGCTCGGGCGTTCGCGACGCGTCCCTCCGAGCTCTCCAAGACGCGCAGTACGCGCGCGATCGACCTTGCCTGTGCCCCGACTCCCCAACGGGACGCGCCCTCCGGAATCCTCCGGCGACGCGCGCCTCGCCCCGGGGTCTCGACCGGTCCACGAGCGTCGACCGATCCAAAGACTCCGATGACTTCTCGACTCTTCGTCGGCAACCTGTCCTGGGACACGACTGCCGACTCTCTCCGCCAGGCCTTCGAGGCCGGCGGCCACCAGGTGAACGACGTCCACATCGTGCTCGACCGCGAAACCGGCCGCCCCCGCGGCTTCGGCTTCGTCGAGCTCGCCGACGACTCTGCCGCTCAGAACGCAATGACCCAGATGGACGGCGTCGATGTCGACGGCCGCCCGATCCGGATCAACGAGGCGCGTGACCGCGCCCCGCGCCGCGACTGAGATCGCCACCTGTCCGGGACCCGATCGGGACCCGGTACGCGCGGGTGATCCCGCGAGCTACGGGCCGACGCCGCGCACGGCGTGACGTTGGCCCCAGCAGTACAGGACCGAGTTCGCGCGTGTGCGCGGCTCGGTCCGTTGCTTTTGCGGGTCGCTTCGCGCGCCTGACCCGCGCGGAGCTGGGCGCGGCGTTCGGCGCGGAGCGTCCGGCGCGCCGCTTCAGCCGATGACGCGGACGACCTCGAGGTCTTCCGAGAGCGCGACGAGCGCACCGCGCGCGCCCGGTCGCAGCGAGCCGTAGTCGGCGTCCACTCCGAGGAAGCGCGCCGGGGTGCGCGAAGCCATCGCGAGCGCCTCGCCGAGCGGGAGCCCGAGCACCTGGACCGCCCGACGCACCGCCGACGCCATGTCGAGCGCCGAGCCCGCGAGGTTGCCTTCCTCGTTCACGCAGCGGAGGCCGTCGCGCCGCGCGCGCTGACCGCCGAGCTCGAACTCGACGAGGTCCGTCCCCACCGGCTGCACCGCATCGGTGACGAGGAACAGGCGGTCGGGGCCGAGCGCGCGGTACGCGGTGAGCGCCGCGCCGTCCGCGACGTGCACTCCGTCGAGGATGAGGCCGGCGAACGCGGTCGGGTGCGCGAGTGCCGCGCCGACGACGCCCGGAGCGCGGTGGTGCAGGCCGGTCATCGCGTTGTAGAGGTGCGTGACCCCGCGCGCGCCCGCGTCGAGAGAGCGGGTGGCCTCCTCGAAGGTCGCGTCCGCGTGGCCGAGCGAGACGACGGCGCCGCGGTCGAGGAGCGCCTGGAGGGCGTCGCCCCGGAGGCGGGCCGGGGACGCGGTGACGAGGGTCACGCCGCGCGGGCCTTGTTCCCCGGGCGCGGCGGGACCGAAGAGCGCGTCGAGGTCGGCCGCCGAGGGATCGCGAAGGTGCTCGGCGGGGTGCGCGCCGCGGCGGGCCTCGTCGAGGAACGGCCCCTCGAAGTGGACGCCGATCACGCCGGCGTCCCCGGCCTCGATGCAGGCGTCGACCGCCGCGCGGGCCCGCTGCAGGACGGCCGGCGCGTCGGTGATGAGCGTCGGGAGGAGCGCGACCGTGCCGAAGCGGCGGTGGGCCGCGGCGATGGCGCGGACGCCCTCGGGGCTCGGATCCTCGTTGAAGAGCACGCCGCCGCCGCCGTTGACCTGCGCGTCGACGAAGCCCGGCGCGAGGTGCACGTCGCCGAGATCGGTGGCGTGCGGGACGTCGGCCGCCGGCACGACCGCGGCGATGCGGCCCGCGCCGTCGAGGACGACGGCGTGGTCCTCGAGCGGCGCGTCGGATTCGAGCGTCCAGACCCGCGAGGCGCGGTAGGTCGCTCCGGGCGCGGCCGCGGCGGAGCGGCCCGCGGCGGAGTCGGCCGGGCCCGCGCCCGGGCCGGCGTGGGCGTCGCGGCCCGCGCGAGTGCGCTCGTCGTCGCTCATCGCGCTCGACCGTAGCGCCTCGGGGTTGCGGGCGGCGGACCGAAGCGGAATCGTGTGCGCGTGCCCGAGATCGATCCGACTGCAGACACCCCGCACGAGCGCCACGTGGCGTGGCGCTTCGCCGTGCTCGCGGGGTTCGTTCTCCTGGCCGGGCTCGCGTGGTGGGCGTGGTCCGCGCGGGGCGCGGGCGCGGTCGATCCCGCCGACGGAGGCGCCGCCGAGGAGGGCGCCCGGCCGGTCGGTGCTTCGAGCGCGGACACCGCTGCGGACGCGGACCCGGCCACCGCACCGGAGCGCGGCGCACCGTCCGGGCCGGACACCGCACCGACGACCGACGGCGTGGAGGCCGCGCTCGCCGCCGGACGGTTCGCCGACGCGCGCGCAGCCCTCGACGCGCTCGAGGCGGAGGCGGGCTGGAACGATGCCTACGGCGCACTCGCGTCCCGCATCGACCGGCGCGAGGACGCGCACCGGCGCGCGCTGCGCGTGGTCCTCGTCGAGCTGTCCGGCCTGCGCGCCGCGGAGGACGGGCCCGAGAGTGTCTTCGCCCGCGCGTCCGTGCGCGACACGCGCGTGTGGGCGACGCCGTGGATCGACGCGCCCGAGGGCGGCGACGCCGTCGCGCCCGTGACGTTCGCGGTGCGCACGTCGCTGCGCGACGGGCTCGAGCTCGAGCTCATGGAGAGCGGCGGGATGTTTGGCGGGCCCGACCGCGCCGCCGGTCCGTTCGCGCTGAGCCCGCTGGCGAACGCGGGCTCGACCGAGTTTGCGCTCGGCAGCGCGGCGAACGCGATGGCGGGCGGGGTCGCGACGGTCCGCATCGCCCCGATCCCGCCGCCCGGTCTGCACCCGGACCGCGCGCCCAGCGATGCGGCCGACGGGTCGACGCCCGAAGCGCTCCTGCGCGCGCTCGACCTCGCGCGTGAGCGCGGCGAGCTGAACGGAGCGCGTGCGCTCCTCGCGCGGCTCGAGGCCGAGGCTCCGGCTCACCCCGACCTCGGCTTTGCGCGCCGCGAGGTCGCTGGGCTCGCAGAGGCGCTCGGACGCAACGTCACGCGCGCGACGTTCACCCTTCAGCTCGTCGCGCTCGACCCGAAGACGGGCGGCGGCCTCTGGGCCGACGGCGGCGACCGCGTCGACCTGCGGCTGCGGATCGACAGCGGCGACGACACGCTCGGGCGCGGGGACGGGCGGCTCGCGCCCGTGCTGGTCGGGGACGCGCTCGAGGACCCGCCGACGGGGAACGTGGTCACGCTCGAGGCGCGCGGCGACGCTCCGCTCGCAATCGTCCTCACCGACGTCAGCCCGACGTTCCGCTCGAAGCGCGTGGGCGCGCTCGACCTCGGCGTGACGCTGGCCGACCTGGCGACCGGCACCGGGACGCTGCGGCTCGAGTCGGACCCGCGCGTGCTGATCGAGCCGGCGGACGAGCCGAACCGGCTGCGGTCCGTCGTGCTGCGCTGGCGCGTGGAGCGCTGACGGCGCGGTCAGTCCTGCTCGGGCAGCTCGGCCTCGAGCTCCGTGAGCTCGGCCTGCATGCGCTTGAGCTCGCCGCTGATCCGCGCGCGCTCCCAGTCGAGCTGCTCGCGCTCCTCGCCGTCCTCGAGCGCGTCGAGCCGACCGTCGATCTCGGCGAGCTTCTCGGTCATCGCCTGAGCGGTGGCGCGGCGCTCGGCGATCTCCTTCGCGCGGTCGGCCTTGTCGAACGCGATGGCCTCGGGCGGCCGGTGACCCTCGCGCGCGCCGCCGGTCTCGCCCGGGATGACGGGCTCGGACGCACGGCGCTGCGACACCGCGTGGTACGCGGGCGACATGATCTCGATGCCGCGCTCGTGCAGCTCATCGAGCATCTGGCGCCGCAGGCGCGAGCGCCGCGAGAGGAGCTCGTCGACCTCCGCCAGCTTGCCGGCGACGCGGTACATCACGGCGTAGTCCCCGAGCGCGTCGACGGCGACGTACGGATCGGTCAGCCCGACGGCGGCGGCCGCGGCGAGCAGCGCTTCCTCCACCCGCGCGTGCGGCACGTCGTACCCGAGGCCAACCTCGGCCTGGACGATCGTGCCCGACTGCCGCACGACCTTCACCGGCTCGGTCGCGAGCAGGAGGTTGGGCAGCGTGGTCAGGTCGCGGTCGGCGGTCTGGATCTCGGTGTGCAGGAGGCCGCGCTCCGTCACGCGCCCGAAGTGGTCCCCGACGCGGATCCAGTCGCCGAGGTCGAAGTGGCTGACCGTGCGCAGCATCCCGCCCGCGATCAGGTTGCCGAGGAAGGTCGTCGACGAGAGCGCGACGGCGGCCGAGAGCACGATGCCGACGAGCTGGAACAGCTCCTTGCGGATCTCGTTCTCCAGCGGAACCGTGACGACGACCGCGAGCACGCTCACGAGGACGACGAGAAACAGCGCGAGCTGCCCGCGGTAGCCGCCGCGCTCCGGCCGACCGAGCGTGACGCGGCGCGCGAGTGCCGAGACGACGACGGCGACCGCGAGCGTCGCCAGGAAGGTCGGCAGCATCCCAAGGTCGAACCGGTCTCCGGGGATCGCGATGGCGAAGTGGCCCAGCATGGCCGCGAAGATAGCGGACGGACGGAACGCAGATACGGTGCCAGGATCACCAGCAGCGCTAGAAGCAGCCAGGGTCGTCCATGGAATGGACGACCCT
>JBCBNC010000026.1:0-96367 GCA_039821985.1 Planctomycetota bacterium | reverse complement strand
GTGCCGGCGACGGGAGGCGACGGAGGCGCGTGGCGCGTGCACGTCGAGCTCGAACCGCTTGAGGGGGCCGAGTGGACCCTCGACGCGGACCCGCCCGCGCTCTGGATCATCGAAGTCCTGCCGGCGAAAGATGCACACGCCCGAGCCGTCGAGGCATACGCCGTAGACGGCGTAGCCGCGGAGCCGCTCGCCCGGTGCGAGCGTCGCCCCGAAGTCGGCGCGGCTCCTGCCGACCTTCGTCCGCGGCGCGGTGAGCGTCCGGAGCGGGCGCGCCGGCCGCTCGCCGGCGACGTCGATGATCCAGAGCGCGGGCGGGTCCGCGTCGAGGGTCCACTCGGCCCCCTCAAGCGGTTCGAGCTCGACGTGCACGCGCCACGCGCCTCCGTCGCCTCCCGTCGCCGGCACCGCGCTGACGCCGAGGCGCACGTGCTTTCCGGCGTCGCGGGTGAGCGCTCCGGAAGGGTCGGGCTCCGCGGCCGAGCCCTCCGCAGCGTCCGCCGCTGCGCCGCGCCCGCGGCCCGCGACCTCCGAGCCCGAGAGCGGCGCGACGAGCGGCGTCGGCTCCTCGCCGCGCGCCCGGAGATCCCGGCGCGCCTCCTCGACCCAGTCGTAGAACGCGTACGGCTTGTCGAGGCGCGGGCCCCACTGCTGGATGCGGCGGCGCCACACGTACTGGTTCGGCCGGAGCGTGAGCGCCGTCCCCCACGCGTCGAGCGCCGCCTGGAAGTCACCGGCGCGCGCGTGGGGTGAGTCGTACCGGAGCCGCAGCGCGACCCCGTGGAGGAAGTGCGCGTCCGCCGGCGCGGCGCCGGACGACGCGCGGCCCGAAGAAGCCCACTTCGAAAGCGCTTCGACCGCGGCGTCGAGAACCCGCGCGCCGCCCTCCTTCGCGCGCCCGGCGGCCGGATCCAGGAGCGACTCGACCGCCGCGGCCGCCGGGCCGAGCGGCAGTCCCTGCGCCTCGGACCCGAGCGGCGCATCGCTCCTGAACTCCGCGGCCATGAAGCCCTCCACGAAGTTCTCGTCGAACGCGCGCACGTCGAGGGGGCCGGTGCGCGTGATGCCGTGCTCGTCCACGCCGGTGATCACGGGCACGACGGAAAGGCCGGTCAGACCGAACGGGTCCCACAGGATCGGGAAGTCGTAGCCCTTCCACTGCGCGTAGAGCCGCGCGCGGTCGGGGTGCTGCTCGAGCGTCACCGCAACGATCTGCAGCTCACCGCTCTCTCTCAGCGCGCGCGTCTTCTCGTACCAGACCGGCACGACGCGGCGGCAGCCGGCTCACCAGGAAGCGAAGCGGATCAGGAGCGTCCTCTTCGGTCGCGCGCCCGGCGCCGCGGTCCGGACGAGCTGCGCGAGGTCGAAGGGGCCCGCGCCGTCGACGGTGTGGAGGCGCAGCGACGGCACCGGTGCTCCTGGCTGGGTCCACACGGAGGGGTCGAGCACGCGCGGGCCGGGCGGGCGGGCCGTCCCTTCCTGGAAGGCGGACGGGCGAGCCGCGGCGAGGGCGGCGAGGAGCGCGGCGGCGAGGGCGACGTGCATGGGTCCGAACCTACGGAGCGGAGCCGTGCGTGGGACCGGCCGCCGCCGGATCAAACGCCGGCGCAGCGGTCGACCACGTCGACGAGCCGCGCGATCTGGCCGCGGGCGCGCGCCTGGCCCACCCGGCTCACCACGAGGGTCGCGACGAGCCCGAGCGCCGCGGCGACCGCGATCCAGATCCCCCACGGCTCCTCTCCAGCCATGGACTGGGACCACGCGAAGAGCAGCCCCCCCGCCAGGAGCACGCCGAGCGCCAGGTTCCCGAGCATCAGCGCCGTCCAGAGGCTCGGGGCAGGGTGGAAGCGCCCGAAGATGCGGCACGCGTCGGAGCCGCGCTCGGCGTCGTCCGTGTCGAGGAGATCCAGATGGAGCCACGGCGACCAGAGCCGCCGCTCAACGTCGGGCAACCAGACGAGGAAGTGGCTCTCGGTGCGGCGGAAAGGGAGCGTGCTCTCGAGGGCCTCGCGCAGCCGGCCGGCGAGGGTGCGCGCGTCGACGCCGGGAACCTGACGCTCGAAGGTCGGCCGGTACGAGCCATGACGCACGGCCGGCTCCGCGCCCTCCGTCACGCCGCGGCTCCCGCGCGCGCGCTGCCGCCGTTCTGGATCGTCGGGCACTGGCCGGATCGTAGCAGCTGCCCGGAATGCGTCAGCGCGGCTCCGCCCGCGCCGGAGCGCGCGCGTCAGTTCCGGTACGACTGCAGCGGAGCCGGGATCCGGCCGCCGCGGCGCCAGAGCACGTCGCAGCCGAACGCGCCCGGGTCCTGCACGATCGCCGTCCCGAGCAGCCCGCCCCAGTCGTGCGTCTCGCCCGGTCCCTTGCCCGGCACCGGGATCGCGCGCACGGCGGTCGTCTTCTGGTTGACCATGCCGATCGCCATCTCGTCAGCGATGATCCCCGAGAGGACGGCGGGGCTCGTGTCGCCCGGCACCGCGACCATGTCGAGGCCGACCGAGCACACGGTCGTCATCGCCTCGAGCTTCGCGAGCGAGAGCGCGCCCTTGGCGACCGCGTCGATCATGCCCGCGTCCTCGGACACGGGGATGAAGGCGCCGGACAGGCCACCGACGCTCGACGACGCCATCGCGCCGCCCTTCTTCACGGCGTCGGTCAGGAGCGCGAGCGCGGCCGTCGTTCCCGGCGCGCCCGTCACGTCCACGCCGATCAGCTCGAGGATGTCCGCGACCGAATCCCCCACGGCGGGCGTCGGGGCCAGCGACACGTCGACGATGCCGAAGACCGTACCGAGGCGGCGGGCGGCCTCGCGGCCAACGAGCTCGCCCATGCGCGTGATCTTGAACGCGGTCCGTTTGATGGTCTCCGCGACCGCGAGCAGGCTCTGGTCGGGGCCGAGGCGCTCGAGCGCCGAGCGCACGACACCCGGCCCGCTGACGCCGACGTTGAGGACGGTCTCGGGCTCGCCGATCCCGATGTGCGCTCCCGCGATGAACGGGTTGTCCTCGACGGGGTTGGCGAAGCACACGAGCTTCGCACAGCCGAGCCCGCCCTCGTCCGCGGTCAGGCGCGCGGTGTCGAGGACGACCTGCGCGAAGCGCGCGATCGCGTCCATGTTGATGCCGGCCTTGGTCGTGGCGAGCGAGACGCTCGAGCACACGCGGCTCGTCTCGGCCAGCGCTTCGGGGATGGAGTCGAACAGCGCTGCGTCGGCGCCGGTGAACCCCTTGTGGACGTACGCCGTGTAGCCACCGATGTAGTCGATGCCGATCTCAGCGGCGGCGGCGTCCATCGCGCGCGCGAACGGCACGAGGTCGTCCGAGCCCGACGCACCAGCGATCACCGCGATCGGCGTCGTCGAGACGCGCTTGTTGATGATCGGGATGCCGAGGTCGGCGTTGATCGACTCAGCGACGTCGACGAGCCCACGGCCGTGGTGGACGATCTTGGCGTACACCTTCTCGCAGGCCGACTCCAGGTCCGGATCGGCGCAGTCGAGGAGGCTGATCCCAAGGGTGGTGGTGCGGATATCGAACGTCTCCAGTTCGAACATCCTCACCGTCTCGAGGATCTCCTGGTCGGCGAAGGTCATGGCGTAGCCCGTGGGAGCGCGGTGGTCGGGCTCAGACCCGGTGCATGAAGCGGAAGACCTTCTCGTGCATGACGCGCACGACGTAGTCCCCCTCGCCGCCGAGGCACTGCAGCGTGTCCTTCACCTGCGCGAAGTCGCGCCCGGGAGGGACGGCCGCCGTCAGCACCATGTGGAAGAAGTCGCCGACGGTCCGCTGGCTGATGTCGCGCACGTCGCACTCGGCGCTCGCGAGCGCGCTCGTGACCTCGGCGAGCACGCCGGCCCGGTTGCGGCCGACGACCGTCACCACGAGGCCGATGCCGTCCGTGCTGACGGGCTCGGGCAGGTTCGGTAGCACCGTCTGCGCGCGGGCGGCGTCGGGGCCGCGGTCCGGGACGGGGGGCGCGTAGGCGCCCGCGGGCCCTGCGATGCGGACGCCCGCCGCCGCCGCGGCCTCGGCCGCCTGCGGTGTCACCACGGTGCTCGCGTCGACCTGGATCTCGGGGCCGCCGAGTCGCCGCACGTCTTCTGCCGTCAGGAATCGCTTCGCCATAGCTCGCTCACTCCGCCCCGAAGGGCTCCGGTCCCGCGTCGCCGATGCGCGTGACCACGGCGCGTCCGCCGCTCACCTGGACGACGTAGGTGCCGTCGTTCGACTTGATCTTCTCCCAGAGCGAGGAGGGCAGGCCGCCCGTCGCCGCGCTCTCCGCTCCGTCGCGGTACACGACGCGCATCCCGCGCGCGAACGCGAGGTCCAGCGCAGCCGGCGTCGCGATGCGCCCCGCTCCGAGCACGAGCTCCCGCGCCCCGTCCGCCATGCGGCGCACGTCGGCTTCGGTCACGAGCTCGCGCTTCTTCGACATCGGAGGGGCCGCGCACTCCGATCAGAGGTGCGCCGCGAGCCCCTCGTTGGGCTTCGCGATCACGACCTGCCGCGCGAGACGGCCCGCCGCCTCGGCGCTGCGCGCGCCCGCCTGGACGCTCGAGCGCACGTCGCTGACCTCGCCCATGAGCGTCGTGTAGCTCTTGCCGCCGAGGCCGTTCGCGATGCGAAGCTCCAGGAGCTGCACGTCCGCCTCCTTGAGCGCGACGTCGGCGGCCTGCACGCACGATGCCACGGTCGTCGTCTCGACGACGCCGAGCGCGTCGAGCTCCTCGATCGCGCCCGATCCGCCGTCGTGTCGCCGCAGCGCCTCGCAGACGCCGGGGTGCACCTGGGGGATCAGGAGCTGGTCGACGAGGTCTCCGCGCGCGATCTCGGCGCCGCGGCGGAGTGCGCTCCGCAGATCCTCGACGGAGCCCGTGAACAGAACGACGTACTTGCCGGGCTGCACGGGCGTCGCGAACAGGAGCTCGATGTCGGACTCCCACAGGATCGCGTCCGTCATCTCGATGCCGGCGGCGACGCTGCTCGTCTCGAGGAGCGCGATCGCGGTGTCCTCCGTCCCGACGAGCTCGGGGTTGTGGTCGTTTCGCTTCATGTGATCTGGGTCCGTTCGCTGCCGAGTCGATTCGCTGCTGTGTCCGTGCGCGAGGGGCGGTCCGCCGTCATGCGTCGCCGTCGACGTGCCCGCCGATGCGCCGGCCGTCCTCGAGGTCCATGGAGTCGATGATCCCGACGATCGCGGTCTGGAAGCCGACGTCGTTGCCCTTGCCGATCGCGTGGCGAGCGGCGCGGCCGTGGACCACCAGCACGCGCTCGCCGATGCCGGCGCCGATCGTGTCGACCGCGACCATGGTCTCGGCCGATCCGTCGCCGTCGGTCGTGAACGGGCGCACGACGAGGAAGCGCGCGCCCGTGAGGCTCGCGTCCTTCTGGGTCGACCAGACGTTGCCGATGACGGTCGCGACGTGCATCAGGCGTTCCCTCCGTCGCTCCGGCCGGTCGGACGCCAGCTCGCGGGCGCGTCCGGGGCGTGCACGTCGTCGACGACGCCGACGATCGCGGCCTCGTACGCAAGGTCGCCGTCGCCGCCGCAGGCAACGCGCGCGGCCTTGCCGAACGCGACGAGCACGTGCTCGCCCACGTCGGCACCGATCGGGTCGACCGCCACGACGGGCGTCACCTTCGGCGCGGCCAAATCGCTGGCATCGTCGCACGCTTGCACGACGAGCAGTCGCTTGGAGCGGAGGTCCGCGCTGGCGCGCGACGCCCAGACCTGGCCGAGGACCCTGCCGAGGAACACGGCGCTACTGCCCCCCCTCGGGCGCGTCGCGGCAGGTCTCGAGCGCGCGACGGACGGCCTCGGACGCGGCCTCGACCTCGGCGTCGCCGCCGGCGATACGCAGCCGCCCCACCGCACCCGTCGTCCGCATCGAAGCGATGCGGATCGGCGCCGCCTTCTCGGCCTCGTTCGCACAGCGCACGACGTGCACGGCCGGCGAGACCTCGAGCGTGTAGAGCGTGTCCCCGCCGAGCACGAGCATGCCCGCGCGCGCCTGGTTCAGGAGGTTGGCGTGGTGCGGGGTGATCTTGCGGATGATCTCGTCCGTCAAGACGTCGGGCGCGGGCTGGTCGGACCAGCGCTTGCCGAGCGCGCGGAGGATCTCGGCGCCGGCGGCGAGCACCTGGCCCTGGTCGGGTCCGTGCACCTCGAGGCTCCCGAAGTGGCGTTCGGTCGTGAGCGCGCCCGGCGTCACGTCGCAGCGCTTGAGCGCCACGTCGAGCAGCCGGTTGACGACGATGCCCGGGCGCACCTCGAGCCAGAACGCGCTCTCCCCCTCGACGGGGAAGTAGCCGTCCGACTTGATGGCGCTGATCGCGGCGTACTGCGGCTGCATCTGGTCGAGATGCACCGCGCCGCGGAGTTCCACGGACTTCAGGGACGTCATGGAAAGCGGTTCGGATCCGCCGGTCGGAGGAGCGCGCGCGCTCCCCGACGGACTCAGTCGCCCTCGGGCAGGTAGCCCTCGAGGTCGCTGGCCGGACGCGGAATGACGTGCACGCTGACGAGCTCGCCGACGCGCCGCGCCGCGGCGGCGCCGGCCTCGGTGGCGGCCTTCACCGCGCCGACCTCGCCGCGCACCATCACGGTGACGAGGCCCGCGCCGGACTTCTCCTTCTTGAGGAGAGTGACCTTGGCGGCTTTGCACATGGCGTCGGCGGCTTCGACCGAGCCGACGAGGCCCTTGGTCTCGACGAGGCCGAGCGCGATTTCGGATTCAGTGGCCATGGGTGGCTATCGGGGTGGGGAGTGGGGTGTTCGGGATCGCGCGAGCGCCGCGTCAGGCGTTGCACTCGTGCGTGGTCGGATCGTGGTGCGCGCAGCCCTGGCAGGGACCCATCGGGCAGCCGGCGCCGCGGTTCTTCAGCATCGCCTCGATCTCGGCGGGGCTGAGCATCACGCCCGATTCGGGCGCGGGCGGCTCGGAAGGCCTGGTCGGGGTCGGAACGGCGGCGCGCTGGGGCGCGGAGCCGCCCGACGCCGGTCGAGTGAAGCGCGGCGTCGCGCCCGCGCCGGGCGCGGAGCCGGTCCCGAAGCCGGGGGGCGGCGGAGCGCTCTCCTGGCGCGCGACGCGCGCACGCACCGTCGGCTTCGGCGGGACGACGTACGGCGCGGGCGGCGGCGAGGACATCACCGGGGCCTCGCTCCGGGGCGCCGACGGCACCGTGATCTCGTCCCCGCCCTGCAGATTCCGGGCGCCGGGGTCGCCGTCCATCATCGACCCGCGCGGCATGCCCGCACCGGTCATCTCGGCGGCGCGCTCGTGCGCGCGGCGCTCGCGCTCCTTCCAGTCGTTCGTCGGGAACGCGACGCGCTTGAGGTTGACGAGGTGGCGCGCCGTGATGTTGTCGCTCGTGATGTTGCCGGCTTGCGGGCCGCAGCCGAGCGAGAACGACGGCACGAGGTTCGTCGAGAACCCGACCGCGCCCATCGAGCTCGGCCCGTTCGCAACGATGCGGCTGGCCGGCTTCTGCAGGAAGAACGCGTCGAGCACGGCGCGGTCCGTCGCGTGCACCGCCATCGTGTGCCCGAGGCCGCCACGGTGGAGCGTCGCCTTGCACACCCCGCAGCCCTCCTCCCAGCCGTCGACGACGTGCACCGACAGCAGCGGGCAGAGGATCTCGATCGAGAGCGGATGTTCCTTGCCAACGCCGTCCTGGAACGCGAGGAGCACCGTCGTGGACTGCGGCACCTGGAAGCCCGCCATGTCCGCGATACGCCAGGGATCGAGCCCGACGATGTCCGCGTTCATGTGGCCGCCCTGGTTGCAGAAGCGCTCGAGCTTCTTGCGCTCGGCGTCCGACGCGACGTGCGCGCCGCGCGCCTGCATCTCTGCGAGGAAACGGCTGGCGATCGGTCGGTCGAGGACGAGCGCCTGCTCGGAGCAGCAGAGCGTGGCGTTGTCGAAGCTCTGGCTCGCGACGACGGCCTCGGCGGTCTGCGCCAGGTCAGCCGAGCGGTCCACGTACGCGGGCACGTTGCCGGGCCCGACGCCGTACGCGGGCTTGCCGCTGGAGTAGGCCGCCTTGACGAGCCCGCTGCCTCCGGTCGAGAGAATGACCGCGACGTCCCGGTGCTTCATCAGCTCGGCCGTCGAGTCGATCGTCGGCTCCGAGAGGCACTGGACGAGGTCGGGCGGCCCGCCTGCGCGCTCGATCGCACGGCGCATGACCTCGACGGTCTCGCCGATGCAGCGCTTCGCGCGCGGGTGCGGCGAGATCACGACGGCGTTGCGGCCCTTGACGCTGATGAGCGCCTTGTACATCGCCGTCGACGTCGGATTGGTCGTCGGAACGATGCCCGCGACGATCCCGACGGGCGTCGCGACCTCGTGGACGCCCGTGCGCTCGTCGCGCGACACGAAGCCGACGGTGCGCTCGTTCTGGATGGATTCCCAGACGCCCTCGGACCCGAACAGGTTCTTGAGGATCTTGTAGTGGACGCGGCCGATGCCGGTCTCGTCGACGGCGAGGCGCGCCAGATCGTGCGCGGCGCTGGCCGCCGCGCGCGCCATCGCGGCGCAGACGGAGTCCGTCTGCTCCTGCGTCCACGAAGCGGCGATCGCCTGTGCGCTCTTCGCACGGGCGACCGCGTCGCGCACCTCCTGGAGGGCGCGCAGGTCCGGATCGATTCCCCTCAAGGGCTCCTGCCGTCGGCGTCCGAACGGACGCGGCCGTCACGCGCGCCGCGGGCGGCGCGCGCGGAACGGGCTCACTTGGGCTTGGTGCCCGGGGGCCCCATCGGCGGGAGGATCTTCATCAGCTGCTCGTGCGGACGCGGGATCACGTGCACGCTGACCAGCTCGCCGACGCGGCGCGCGGCGGCGGCCCCGGCGTCGGTCGCGGCCTTGACGGCGCCGACCTCGCCCTGGACGAAGAAGGTCACGAGTCCGGCGGACACGCGCTCGTGGCCGGAGAGCTCGACCATCGCGGCCTTGACCATCGCGTCGGCGGCCTCGATGGCGCCCACGAGGCCCTTGGTCTCGACCATGCCCAGCGCGAGGGAGCGCGCGGGACGCTTGGCGGGTTTCGTCGCCATGGGGGGAGGTTCTTGGCTGGAGTCGGTCCGCGGCGCGGACGCGTCGGAGGAAGCGGGCGCGCGGTCCGACGGAGGCCCGGAGGGGGCCCCGTCGCCGCGCGGGCCGAAGAGTGTACGGGCGCGCGGGGCGGCGCAGCAAACCGGGTCCGACGCGCGATCGGGCGCGCGCCCCGCGGTCCGCCCGGGGCCCCCGCTCCCCGGGCCGTCGACTCCCCCACCTGCGGCGCCCGGCCCGGCGTCGCCGCTCCCTGCCCTTCCGGGCGCCGCGGGTCCGCGCGAACGGGAGCGTGCGGCCGCGCGCCGCGCGCCGCGCTACCCTCGCCCCGTGCCGAACCGCTCGCTCAGCCTCTTTGACGCCACCATGCTGGTGATGGGCGGCATCGTCGGCGTCGGGATCTTCTTCACGCCGGCGGACGTCGCGCGCGCGGTCGACAGCGAGGCCGCGTACCTCGGGCTCTGGCTCGCGGGCGGGCTCGCGGCGCTCTCGGGAGCCATGACGTTCGCGGAGCTCAGCGCCGCGTACCCGCGGACGGGCGGGTGGTACGTGTGGCTGTCCGAGGCCTTCGGACGCAGGATCGCGTTCCTCTTCGCGTGGACCGTTCTCCTCGTCGTATCGACCGGCGCGTGCGCGCTCGTCGCGCGCTTCTTCGCCGAGCAGGCGCTGTCACTGTTCGGTGGCTCGGCCGGCGGCGCCGGGGTCTCGCTCGTCGCCGGCGGAGCGATCGTGTTCGTCACGGGCCTCGGGGTCCTCGGCCTGAAGAGCGGCGCACTGTTCCAGAACGCGTGCATGGCGCTCAAGCTGATGGCGATCGGCACGTTCGTGCTGACGGGGCTCGGGCTCGTAGCGGGGGCCCCGGAGCACGCCGCGGTCGCGCAGACCGCCGCCGACGCCGCGCCGGACGGCAGCGGCTTCGGAGGGCTCTTCGGCGCGTCCCTCGCGGTGCTGTTCTCCTACGGCGGCTGGCAGCTCATCGGCTACGTCGCGCCGTCGGTCTCCAACCCGCAGCGGAACCTCCCGCGCGCGATCGTGGTCGGCGTCGCGGGGGTCCTGGCGATCTACCTGGTACTGAACATCGCGTACCTGCGCGTCCTCGGACTCGAGGGGCTCGCGCGCTCCGACGGCCCGCCGATGGCGGTCCGCATGGCGAACGCGACGCTCGGGGACGCGGCCGGCGTCACCTTCGTACACGCGGCGATGGCCGTCTCGGCCCTCGGATTCCTCGTGGCGACGCTGATCACGACGCCCGGCATCTACGTCGCGATGGCGCGAGAGGGGCTCTTCGTGCCGGCGCTCGGGAGGACGCACGCCACGACCGGTGCCCCGGTCCCGGCGCTGCTCACCCAGTGTGCGTTCGCCCTCGGGTATCTCGCATGGAGTCATGGGGACAGCGCCTTCGTCCAGTCGCTCCAGGGCGCGGTCGTGTTCGCGGAGTGGATCTTCCACGGGCTCGCCGGCGCCGCGCTGATCGTGCTCGTACGGCGGGCGGGGACGGAGCGCCCGTTCAAGAGCCCGCTCTTCCCCCTCTTCCCGGCCCTCTACGCCGCCCTCGCGGTCCTCGTCGTCGTGGGCAACCTCTGGACACAGCTCGGATCGGACGAGCCCGAGGTCGTGCTGATCGGAGTGCTGGTGGTCGCGCTCGGCGCGCTCGCGTATCCCGTCCTGATGCGGCGCGCGGTGCGCTGACGCTGCGGCGCGACGGGCCCGATTAATTCACGACGCCCCGGTGGTCCGAGGTGGTCGAGAGGCCCACAATGCGGGTTCGCTTCGAGCGCCCCCCGCAGGCCCTCGGGGCGGCGCGTGCCCCTCGCAATGCCTCCGACCGCCGCACCGGTCCGAAGCCCTGAGCGACCGCACGCAAGAGTCCGCGGGACGCCCGTCCGAAGCCGCCGAAACCCGTTTTCCCGCTCCACCACCCACCGAAGTCGTCCGGCGCCGCAGGCCCGGGCGCGCATTTCGTGCCGATCGAACACGAGGACGAGATCGACAGCTCCGCCGCGCCGACCGAGGCCGAGGAGTCCGCGCAGGACCGACGCATACCCGAGGAGGGGGCCGCACCGAACGGGGTGGAATCCACCTTGGAGGACGCGGCCGATGGCGGGCAGCCGTCGGTAGACACGTCGGAGGCTGTGGACCCGTCGAACGCGGGAGCTGCGCTGGACGACGACGCCAGCCTGGCCGACGTCGCGGCGTCCCTCGACGTGTCGGAAGAGCTCCGCACGATCGTCGGCGACACGCGCCAGGCGATGCTACGCAGCCTCAAGGGCCCCGAGCGCGGGCGCGGCGAGGGCCTCGCGCGCCGCGGCCTCGTCGGTGAGATCCGACTCGAGACCCGCGGGTTCAGCGTCGAGATCGAGGACCGCGGCGCTACCGAAACGGTGCGTATCGGACGAGGCGGCCTCGTCGACGCCGAGTGCACGTGCCAGAAGTTCGCCATCGAGGGCGGCTGCCGGCACGTGTGGGCTGCGCTCGTGGTGGCGGCGCGCCAGCTCAATCTGGGCGGCTGGCGGGCCGAGCGCACCGAGGTGCGCAAGGACGACCGCGAGCGCCGTGAACACCTCGACGCCGTCGTGGAGGCGGCCGGGCTCGACGACGGCGCCAGCCCGTGGGAGAGCCTCGAGAAGGAGGCGTTCCTGCGCGTCGAGTACGTCCTGGACGTGCCGTCCGCCGGCACCTCGTCGGGCTTCAGCGTCCTGATCCAGCGCCGCCGCCGCCGCGCGGACGGAACGTGGGGCGCCGCGCTCGAGGTCGGGCGCAAGGACTGGGACGACATCCGCGTCGCGCGGCCCGAGGACGTCGAGATCGTCGCGCTGCTCGACGGACCCGGCGGCGCGGGGCGACTCGCGACCGGCTACGAGGCGCCGCCGACGAGCTGGCACCTCGGCGGACCCGGCACGAACGCTGCGCTCGAGGTGCTCGCGAAGACGGACCGGCTCTTCCTGGGCCGCGTGGGGTCGTCCGAGACGCCGCCGCCCGCGGAGGACGCGGCGGCCTCCGATGCGGAAGCGCCGCTGGCCAACGAGCTCGACCGGCCGTGGCGCGTGCGCCTCGCGCTGTCGAAGGACGACGAGGACGACGCCCCGCTCATCCTCACCGGGATGCTCGAGCGCGACGACGACCAGCTCCCGCTCACGCAGACGACGATGCTGTCGTCGGACGGCCACGCGGTGATCGGCGGCGCGCTCACGCGCGTCGAGCCCGAGCGCGCCGCGGGAGTCGCCGCGGTGCTGCGCCAGCGCGGAGAGCTCCGCGCCCCCACCGGCGGCGAGGCGCGTCTGCGGCGCGCGCTCGCGCAGCTCGGCCAGGGAGCGATCGCGCCAGGATCGCTCGAGGTCGGCCCCCGGATGGTTCCGTCGCTCGTCGTGTCGCTGCCGACGGAGGAGGGCGCCGACCGCCGTTCGCTCGACGCCACGATCTCGTTCAGCTACGGCGGCCGCTCCGTCGCCGCCGACACGTTCGGGTGGTCGCTCGAGGACGAGAACGGCCGCGTGTTCGCGCGTGACCTGGACGCCGAGCGCAGCGCCCTGCGCCAGTTCCTCGAGGCGGGCGGCACGCGCAAGCTCGACGCCGAGGACGAGGTCGGCTCGACGCACGTCCCGGCGAAGGACCTCGAGTACCTCATCGCGCAGCTCCTCACCCTCGGCTGGTCCGTCGAGGCCGACGGCAAGAAGGTCCGCTCCAGCACCGGCAGCAACGCGTCGGTGCGCTCGGGCATCGACTGGTTCGACCTCGAGGGCAACGTCGTCTTCGAGGGACAGGAGATCCCGTTCCCCGAGCTGCTCGCGGCCGCCGAGCGCGGCGCGCGCTTCGTGACCCTCCCGGACGGATCACAGGGTCTCCTCCCCAAGGACTGGGTCACGCGCTGGAAGCTGCTCGAGGTCGGTGAGCTCTCCGAGGACGGCAAGATCCGCTTCGGCAAGGACCAGGGCTGGGTGCTCAACGCGCTGATCGAGAAGGCGCCCGCGGCCGACACCGTGGCCGTGGACGAGCCCTTCGCGAACCTGCGGGCGATGCTGAGCGAGGCTTCGACTCCAGAACCGCTGCGCGAGCCCGAGGACTTCGAGGGCGAGCTCCGCCCGTACCAGCGCGAGGGCCTCGGCTGGCTCGACCAGCTCAGCTCGCTGCGCCTCGGCGGCTGCCTCGCGGACGACATGGGGCTCGGTAAGACGGTCCAGATCCTCGCGTACCTCGTCGTGCGCGCGGAGGGTCCGAACAAGGAGGACCGTCGCCCGACGCTCGTCGTCGCGCCGCGCTCGCTGGTATTCAACTGGCGCGCGGAGGCCGAGCGCTTCGCCCCCACCCTCGGCGTCGTCGACTACACGGGCCCCGACCGCACGCACGCGCTCGAGTCGACCGAGAACCCGGACATCGTGCTGACGACGTACGGCACGCTGCGGCGCGACATCGACGACCTCGCCGAGATGGAGTTCGACCTGGTCGTGCTCGACGAGGCCCAGGCGATCAAGAACGCGGCCAGTCAGACGGCCGCCGCAGCGCGGCGACTCAAGGCGCGCCAGCGGCTCGCGCTGTCGGGCACGCCCGTCGAGAACCACCTGGGCGAGCTCGGCAGCCTGCTCGAGTTCCTGAACCCGGGGACGCTCGAGGGCACGCGCCTCGGCCAGCGCCTGCGCTCGAAGGGGCGCGCGCCGAAGCTCGACGACGAGTCGCGCGGCATCCTCGTGCGCGCGGTGCGCCCGTTCCTGCTCCGACGAACGAAGGACGAGGTCCTCGATGACCTGCCGCCGAAGACCGAGCAGGTGCTCGAGTGCCGCCTCGACGGCCGCCAGCAGAACGACTACGACCAGCTCCGCGCCCACTTCCGCTCGCGCTTCGCGCAGGCGGGCACGCGCGGCGGCGTCGAGGTGCTCCAGGCGCTCCTGCGCCTGCGCCAGACGGCGTGCCACCCCGGCCTCATCGACGAGACGCGCGTGGGCGAGAGCTCCGCGAAGCTCGAGGTCGTCATGCCACTCGTCGAGGAGCTCATCGAGGCCGGGCACAAGGCGCTCATCTTCTCGCAGTTCACCGGCTTCCTCGGCATCGTGCGCCGCGCGCTCGACGCCGCGGGCGTGCGCTACGCGTACCTCGACGGCTCGACGCGCAAGCGCGAGAACGAGGTGAAGGCGTTCCAGGAGGATCCCGACTGCCCCGTGTTCCTCGTCAGCCTCAAGGCCGGCGGGACGGGCCTCAACCTGACCGCCGCGGACTACGTGTTCCTGCTCGACCCGTGGTGGAACCCGGCCGTCGAGGCGCAGGCGATCGACCGTGCGCACCGGATCGGACGCGAGCACCCCGTGCACGTGTACCGCATCATTGCGCAGGGCACGATCGAGGAGCGCGTGCGCGAGCTGCAGGAGAAGAAGCGCGACCTCGCTGCGGCCGTCCTGGGCGGTGCCACGACATCGCTCTCCGACCTGGACGCCGAGGACCTCGAGTTCCTGCTCTCGTAGCGGCGGAGCAGCTGGACGTGCAGCCCGCGGACGACGACCAGGACGCCGCGGGCTCCGTCCTCCTCCTCGGCGTGGACCACGGCGACGCCGAGGCGATCGCGGTGCGCCGGATCGGAGCGTCGGCGTGCGCGCTGTCGGTCGGCGGCCCGGCCGCGGTCGAGCGGAAGCGCGGCGCGGACGTGCCGAACGAGGACGCGCTCTTCGCGGGCGACGACGGCACACGCACGCTGCACGTCGTCGCCGACGGCCACTGGGGCCACGCGGCGAGCCATGAGGCGGCCCGGCGCGCCGCGGACGTGGTGCGCGCGGCGGGCGACCTGCTCGCGCCGGTGCGTTCGCTCTCCTGGACGGGCGGCACGTCGCTGACGTCCGACCGCTCCCGCACGACGATTGTGGCGTGCGCGATCGACCGGGCCGCCGGCGCGCTCGAGGGCTGGAGCGCCGGCGACTCCGCCGTGTTCCTCTTCCGCGCGGGCGAAGCCCCCCGGCGGCTGACCGAGCCCCGCGTGCCCTACGCAGCGCCGCACACGCAGCCGCCCCTCGAGCGGCACGAGGTGCACGCATTCCGAAGCCCGATCGCGCCGGGCGACGTCGTGCTGTCGTGCTCGGACGGCGTGTTCGAGTGCCACTACCGCTCGCCCGACACGTCGGTGACCGAGGACGACCTCGCCGGGCTCGTCGCGGACTACGCGACGGACCCGCCGGAACTCGTGCGCCGCGTGACCGAGCTCGCGCTCCGCGGAGTGCGCGGTAGCCCGGGCGGCGAGGACAACATCGCGGTCGTCGCCACGCGCGTTTAGGGCAGCGCGCGGGAATCCTCCGGATCGTCGGCGCGTGGAACGGCGGAGCCACGTGCGTACGCTCGGGGCCCGTCCCCCCTCTCCCGACCGTCCCCGCTCATCGCCCCACGCTCGGATGCACCTCCAACGCGTCTTCGCAACGGCTGCGCTCTCCCTCGTCGCCGCCTGCTCCTCGTCCCCGACGATCCTGACCTCGCTCGAGGACCTGACGTCCGAGGCCGACCGCCAGGGCCTCAGCGCCGCGAACCAGAACCGGATCGTCTCCATCACCGGCCTGCTGCCCCAGGCGCAGGTCGGGACTTTCTATCGATACGACCGGAAACGTGCGCCATCGACGGCGATCGGGATCAGCGATGACGGGACGTTCCTGATCGAGACGAAGATCCCTGCACCGGATGAGCGCGGGGGTGCGGAGAAGGACGAGAGCGACACGGATCGCAGCCACGTCCATCGCGCAAACGACGACAGCCTCGCCAATCGGATCGTGGATCAGGTGACGGAGGTACGCGCCGCTGCGCGGATCTCGTTGGAGCGACTGTTGGGCTCGGTGCAGGCCCGTGCCGCCCTCGCGAAGGCGGAGGCGGAGGCGGAGGAGGACCCGCCTGACAACATCGATGAACTGCGTACGGCTGCCGAAGAAGCCAAGGAGAAGTATGAAGAGGCGCGCGCAGAGTTCGACACGAAGCTCCTTGCCGCCTCCAAGCTCATCAAGGACTCGGGCTTTATCGTCGTACGCTGGGACGCTGCGGACTCATCGGAAGCTTCCGCGTCGGCCGCGCCGTTGTTCAGCGGCAGCCGAAGCCGTTCTCAGCGCACGAGCGGTTTCGCGATCCTCTCGGGCCTTCGTCTCATGACTCTCTTCGTCGGGCCGGACATCAAGGAGGCCGTCCACCCCCTCAAGCGGCGCTGGGTCCTCTTCGACTTCGAGTTCCCGTTCGTCTACGCGTCGATGAAGTTCCCATACCTCGGCACGTTCAAGGGCGACTACCGGTTGACGACGCACGTGCTCCAGACGAAACGCGTGCAGTACTTCCAAGACGCGGAACTCGCCGAAGAGGTCTCACTGGCGATCGAAGCTTCGTATGAGCAACTCGAGAACGTCTCGAAGGCACTCTCCGAGACCGAGAAGGTCGAGGCCGCATACGTCGCGAAGAGCCTGAAGAGCCTGTCGAACTTCGGGAGCCTGGAGGGCGTCCAACGCGCCTACTACCCGGCTCCGCTCGCGCCGGATTCGCAGGTCGCCAAGAAGAGACTCGACTCCAGTCTCAAGGAGAAGGCCGCGAACCTCAGGAAGTCCGCGGTCGATCCCAAGGCGGCGCCGTCCATGGCCAGGACCGACGTGGTCGAGATCCTGGAATCGTCGAACATGGCCAGTGATGACTCACCGTTCCGCTCCTACCTCAGCCGCGGGAAGTGCCTTTCGTTCACTGGACGCTGTATCGAAGACCAGATCACGCAGCGCATGAAAGCGAAGCTGCCCGCGCTGACCCCCGACATGGACGGGTGGCTCACGATCTACGCGGTCGACGTCGACGCGGACGCGCTTTGCCGCGAGTTCCGCTGAGCAGCGGCGCTCGACCCTTCGGGAGAGCGGACGAATCGAGCTCGGCTGCGTCGCCTCGACGCGGCCGGGCTCGTTGATCCGTCATGTGCCCGCGCCTCGCCCGGGAGAGAGGCAACGGGCGCCGCCCGGGCGCGTACGATCCTCCGCGACAGCGGAATCGAACCCTCCCGCTCCCGACCCCCCATGCGCATCGTCTCCCTCCTCCCCTCCGCGACCGAGATCGTCGACGTCGTCGGCGCCCGCGACGGGCTCGTCGGCGTCAGCCACGAGTGCGACCACCCCGCTGGCGTCGAGTCGCTCCCCCGCCTCACCCGCGTCCGCACCGAGCTGCCGCGCCCCAGCGCGCTCATCGACGCGGAAGTGCGCAAGATCCTCGAGGGTGCGCTGACCGTCTACGAGGTCGACGTCGACGGACTGCGCGAGGCGCGGCCCGACGTCATCGTGACCCAGGACCTGTGCGACGTGTGCGCGGTCAGCATTGACGACGTGCGCAAGGCGCTCGCCGAGGCGGTCGAGGCGAACGCCGAGATCGTGAGTCTCTCCCCCACGCGCCTCGGCGACGTCTGGAACGACGTGCGCGCGGTCGGGACGGCGCTCGGGCGCGCAGAGGAAGGCGAGCGCGCCGCCGCCGAACTCGAGCGGCGTATCGCCGAGCTCGCCGCGCGCACCGCAGCCCTCGGATCGCGCCCGACCGTGCTCACCGTCGAGTGGATCGACCCCGTGATGATCGGCGGCACCTGGATGCCGGAGCTCGCCGACGCCGCGGGAGGGACCGCCCTCGTGACGAAGCCCGGCGAGCACGCGCCCACTCTCTCGCGGGCCGAGCTCGAGGCGCTCGATCCGGACGTCGTGCTGATCAAGCCGTGCGGTTTCGAGCTCGAGCGCACGCGCGAGGAGGCCGAAGTGCTCGCGCGGACGCTGCCGCTCGAGTCGTGGCGAGCCGCGAAGGGCGGCCGCGTCTACGTCGCCGACGGCAACGCGTACTTCAACCGGCCCGGCCCCCGCCTCGTCGAGTCGGCAGAGATCCTCGCGGCGTGCCTCCACCCCGAGTCGCTCGCCGACCTTGGCGCGAAGCACGCGGCCGCGATGCGTCGCGTGCTGCCGGACGGCACCTGGGCCGAGATCGACGGCGCCGCAGCGCGATGACCGCGAAGCAACAGGTCGTCCTCTCCTGGAGTTCGGGCAAGGACTCCGCGACGGCGCTCGCGGCGCTGCAGGCCGACCCGACCGTCGAGCTGCGCGGGCTCTTCACGACGCTGAACGGCGAGGCGGACCGCGTCGCGATGCACGCGGTGCGCCGTACGCTCCTGCGCGCCCAGGCGGAAGCGGCGGGCCTCCCGCTCTTCGAGGTCGACCTGCCGTCCCCGTGCACGAACGACGAGTACCTCGCACGCGTGCGCGACGCGCTCGAGCCGCTCGTCCGCGACGGCGTCGACGCGATGGCGTTCGGCGACCTCTACCTGCCCGACGTGCGCAAGTTCCGCGAGGACCAGTGCGAGGAGGTCGGACTCGGGCACCTCTTCCCGCTCTGGGGCCGCGAAACCCGCGCGCTGGCCGAGGAGATGATCGCGTCGGGCCTCGAGGCCACCCTCACCTGCGTCGACCCGAAGGTGCTCGACCCGAGCTTCGCTGGACGCCCATTCGACGCCGCGCTGCTCGACGCGCTCCCGGATGGCGCCGACCCGTGCGGCGAGAACGGCGAGTTCCACACCTTCGTGCACGCGTGCCCCGCGTTCCGCTCGCCCATCGACGTCGTTCTCGGCGAGCGCGTCGAGCGCGGTGGGTTCGTGTTCTGCGACGTGATCCCGCGCCACGGCGCGGATCAGTAGCGCCGGAACGCGTCGCTCCCGAGGTTCCGCTCGTGGTGCGACGCCATGCCGAGCGCGATCCCGAGCCCGAGGAACGTCGCGAGCAGCGAGCTGCCGCCCGTCGAGAGCAGGGGCAGCGTCAGCCCGGTCATCGGCAGGAGCCCAACGTTGACCGACACGTTGATGATGAGGTGCGCCGCGAAGTAGATCGCCACGCCGCCGACGACGAGCCGCGCGTAGCGGTCGCGCACGCGGGACGCCGACGTGAACAGCCCGAGCACCATCAGCGCGTAGCCGAGGAGCACGGCGCTCGTGCCGAGGAAGCCCCACTCCTCCCCCACGACGGCGATGATCGAGTCGCAGTCGCGCTCGGGCAGGAGCCCCGTCTCGTTGGCGACGCCCTCGCCGAGCCCGCGCCCGGTCAGACCGCCGTTCCCGATGAAGGCACGCGCGTGGTACGTGTGGAATCCGGGGCCGTTGCGGGCGGCGATGAGCTCGTCGGCGTCGAAGGACTCGACCCAGGTCTCGATGCGCTCGAGCTGGTAGCCGCGGATCAGACCGCCCTGCACCGCGATGATTGCGGTGAGCGCTCCGGCCGCCGCCATGCCGACGATCGTCCGGCCGCTGCCGCCGGCCAGGTAGATGAGCCCGAGCGTGACGGGCACGAGGGTGAGCGCGGTCCCGAGGTCCGGCTGCGCCGCCACGAGCGCCATCGGAACGAGTACGACGACGAGCGGCTTCAGCCAGTCGACGACGCCCCGCAGCGGATTCGCGTGCAGCACCCCCGCGAGCATCAGGATCACGCCGATCTTGGCGAGCTCGGACGGCTGGAGATCGAAGCGCGGCAGCTGGATCCAGCGCTTCGCCTGGTTGCGCTCGATCCCGACGATCGGCACGAGGGCCAGCAGCGCGACGCAGCCGAGGTACACGAGCGGCGTGTAGCGGCGCAGCCACGCGGGCCGCAGGAACAGCCCGAGGAAGAACATCGGGAGGGCGAAGAGGACCTTCTCCCGGTGGCCGAGGTAGTCGATCTCCTGCCCGTCGAGGTTGCTCGGGCTGTCGGCCATCGTCGACACGAACAGGAGCCCGACGAGCAGCGCCCCCACCGCGAGCAGCAGCGCGCCGAACGGGAACGCCTCGGGCCGCAGGTGGTCGCGCCCGAGCACGCGCCCGAGCCGCTCGCGGAGGGCGTCGATCATCGGACGCCGCCGCCCTGCGAGGTGGCCGCCGGTCGTGGACTGGCCGCTTCGACGGGAACGGCCCTGCTCCCTGCGCCTGGTCCCTGGACCGGGGGCGGCGTTCCTGAGTCCTCTGGCGTCGACTCCTCGGCGAAGAGCGCCTGCACCTCGGGACGCCTCAGGAACTGCCCGGCGACGTAAACGGCCGAGTGGCTCGCGGTCGTCAGCGTGTCGTGACAGTACACGACGACGACGTAGCGCGGTTCGCGCGACGGGAACCAGCCCGCGAGCCACGTGTGCTTGCGCATGCGCTTGTCGGCGACGAGCTTCGGAAACGGCTCCGCGAACTCCTCCTGCGCGCTCTTCGTTTGGCGGTAGTCGGCGCTGCCCGTCTTCGCCGCGAGCTCGAAGCCGAGCGGATCGGGGCCGAGGCCCTTCTTGTTCGCCGTCCCGCCATTGAGATGGACGACGCCGTGGACCGCGGAACGAATGCGGTCGAGAGTCGGTTCGGTCAGGCCGAGCGGAACGCTGCGCCGAACGAGGCGCGTGCCGCCGATTCGATCGAGGACGCGCATCTCCGGGAGCTCGCCGGTCGCGAGCCCTGCGTAGGCCCTCGCGACCTGCACGACGTTCGCCTCGATCTCGGAGAGGCCGTTGCCCAGTCGCTGCAGGTCCTGCGGACGCACGGCGCGCTCGCGGTTCGGGTCGAGGACACCGCCCGACGGATGTGCGGACGCATCCATGATCCCGCTGCGGGTCCCGTCGTCGTCGAACCGTACTCCGGTCGGACGGCCGAACCCGAACATGTCGTACGCCTCGCGCATGGAGTCCACGGTGAAGTACTCCTCCGCCATCGCCGCGAAGTAGGTATTGCACGACCAGTGGATCGACTCGGCGAGTCGCAGGCTGCCGCCGCCAAGACGATACGAGTGCCCCGACGGCGAGTTGCAGTTCACGGCGCCCCAGCCCGCGTGCCGTACGTTCCGCGCGTCGCCCCCCTCTCGAGGCCTCGCAGCGTCGCAGTAGCAGAGCGCGTGCTCGGGATCGAGCCCGCAGTGATCGAGCGCGTAGGCCGCCAGGAGCGGCTTGACGACGGACCCCGGCGGCTGGAACTCCGGGCGCCGAAGGGTCCTCTCGATCGCCTGCCGGTACTGACCGTCGGTTCCGGGAGCGATCTCTTCGCCCGGGCGGTTCGGCGCGGACGCCGCGGCGATGATGTCCCCGTTCGTTCGCGCGAGGACGATCGCTCCCACCGGGCGGTCGGCCCAGAAGGGATCCGTCTCACGGTCACTGCGGGGGAAGACCGGACGCAGGAGGACCTCTTCCGCCGCGTATTGAACGTCGGTCACGAGCGTGAGCCAGACGTCCTCACCGTCGCGCGCTCCGCGATAGATCGGCGCACGGTTGCCCTGGACACGATCCTGGAGGCCATGCCACTCGATGTACCCATCCTCGCCCGAGAGATCCCGATCGAGCCACGCCTCGATCCCGCGGCCGCCGATCTTCTCACCGTCCCGGAACGCGTCGTCCACGAGCCCGAGGATCCGCGCGCGGTCCTCGTCCGGGAGCACGAGCTTCTTGCGGAGTGCACGGAGCTCCTCGTCGTTCGGCCGTTGACGCAACACGTCGACGAGGCGAGGGCTTCGAACCTTCCCCACGATCCCGTGGGCGAGCGGGACCCCTTCGGGCCCAAGCTCAACCGGGCGCCGGTCGGTCCGCGTGCGTACGCTGAACCCCGCGAACTCCTCCGCGTAGCGTCCGACGAGCAGGACGAGTTCCATCGGCGGGCGCCCGCCGACGACGCGCGCGCGGCCGCCGCGGTCCCGCAGGATGTAGGGAAGCGTCTCCTCGGCCTTCTCGAGCGCCGCATCTACGAATCGGATCCCACCGTCGCTCTCCCCACCGTCCTCCGCGGCGAGCGCGTCGAACACCTCGGCGACCCGCTGCTGCAGGCGCGCGTGGTGCGCGCGGAGGACCGCGGCGGTGAGGGGCTGATCCTCCGGATTCCAATCGCCGGCCGACGCGGCGAGCTCCACGAGGAAGCGCGCCGCAGCGCGCGGTTCGGCGCCCAGAGTCCCCGCGAACGCGGCCTCGACGAGCGCGTCGCCCTCGAGGAGCAACTCCCTGAGAGCGGGCGCCTGGAACGGGAAGAGCGGCGCGCGCGCGAGCTCCTTCGCCTCTCGCGTCCAACCCGCGATGCGCGCGGGCATCGAGGCCAGCACGACGAGTTCGTCCACGGCGCGCCAGTCCTCTGGCGCCGCCTGCTGGCGCTCCCAGCTCTCCGGGTCCGCCCGGAACGCGTGCGCGACGGCGGACACCACCCGATCGGCGGGCGCGGCGCGCTCGCCCGAGCTCGCGACCGCGTCTCGGATCTTCGACCGCGCGATGGTGTGAGGCGCGAGCCAAGCCTCCACCTCGCGATCGAAGGCGTTCCCGGTGGACTCGAGCCACTCCTGGAAGCGGAACCCGTCCCAGTCGAGGGACGCGCGGAGCCAGTCCAGCTCGAGCCGAGCGAGGTTCCTCGCGTCGAGGCGCGAGGGCCGGAAACCCGCCGCCATCTCGAAGAGCGCGTTGGCCGCGTCGTCGTCGACCGCGCGGCGCTGCTCCTCGATCAGCTCGACGAGCCGGTCCCCGGCAGAGAGGGTGGTGAGCCGATCCTCACCGTCCTCCCACTCGACGAGCTGCGCGAGGCGCGCGAGGCGCTCGTCGGCGGCCAGCACGCGCGCCTCGAGCTCCGCGCGCACGTCTTCGGTGCGCTGGTTGGTGACGGCCCCGGCGAGCTCGAGGAACGTGCGAGCACCTTCGGCGTCGTCCTCGCGCAGGCGCGAGCGCAGAGCGCGCCGCTCCGCCGGCGTCAGACCGAGCAGGCGGTGCATGTAGAACGAGATGTCCCGCGCGCGCGGCCCTCGGTGGTCCGCGCGCGCACGCTTCGCCCGCGCGCGGCGGTCGTCGCGCGGCGCAGGGACCGCCGGCACGAAGTCGACGCCTGCGTCGAGGGCTTCGCCGCGCGCGAACGCCTCGACCTCGTCCGGAGTGAGCGCGGCGTAGCCGAGCGCGGCGTCGATCAGCTCGAGGCGCGTCTCGTCCAGTCCGACGGGCCGCATGCACGCGAGCGAACGCATCATCGCGACCTGTCCCAGCGGGTGCCCGCGGCGGAAGTCGCGCCAGACGAACTCGAGCGCGTAGACCTTCTCGTCCTGGACGAGCACGCGGCCCCGCGCGTCGCGGATGGTGCCGCGGACGTACGGGTCGACCTCGAACGAGCGCACGAGGTTCGCGGACTCAGCGGCCCACAGCTCGTGCTGCACGACCTGGATGTCCCAGAGCCGCGCGAGGAGCGCAGCGAGGGACAGTCCGAAGATCACGGCGAGCGGTGTGAAGCGGCGTTCCATGGCAGTCAGAAGGCGCGGCGCTCGAGGAGCACGAGGCCCGGGAGTCCTGCGAACACGCGCCACAGGACGAGGCCGATCACCGCGGTCGTGACGGCGGTGACGCCCGCTGCTCCGGCAGCGACGGAAAGGTCCACCGCGCCGAGGCCGAGCCCCCCGGCTGCGAGCACCCCGACCGCGCTCGCCTCCTGGAAGCGTACGTACTCGACGAAGCCGATCCAGAGCGAGAAGAGGGCGGCGCCCGCCGCCGCCGCGAGGAAGCGCAGGACGGGTCGATCGAGCTCCGCGAACCCACGCAGCCCGTCCGCGACGACCGCGACGACGAGGGCGCCCGCCGCGACGCCGAGGGGCGGCGCCGCCGTGAACGAGGCGCGTCCGAGAGCGACGAAGAGGGCGAGGTGCAGCGCGTCCCGGCGCGCAAGGCGCCCCACCGCGGCGACGAGCACGAGCGTGGCGAAGTCGGGCGCGAGCGCGCGCACGAGCACCGTGCCCGGCGAGGCGACGTCCACCGCCGGGAACAGCCCCTGGAGCAGGAGCTGCAGCGTCTGCGCGAGCGCTCCCCAGACCGCGACGGCGGCGTAGCCGAACGCGCGCTTCATGCGTCGGCCCCCGCCGCCTTCCCCGGACCCAGCCACACGCGCAGCGCTCCGCGCGCGCTCGCAGTCCCGCCGACGCGCAGGAGCCGGACGTCGAACCCTGGCTGGACGTCGGCGTCGAGCGTGGGCTCGCTGGCAGCGTCGAGCGCAGGCTCGCTGGGAGCGTCGAGCGCGGGCTCGCTGGGAGCGTCGAGCGCGGGCTCACCCTCCGCTCCCGGCCCCTGCTCTTCGGTCCTGCGAACGTGTACGGGAAGGCGCGTCCGCCCTACGAGCAGCCCGCGCGGGACCAGCCTCATGCCGGACCCCGTGAAGAGCCGCACGTCGAGAAAGTCCCCACCGTGCCCGAGGCGCGCCGCCCATGCGCGGGCGCGGTCGAGCTCGACCGGCGTCGGACTCCACTCGAGCAGGAGCTCGCCGCCGCCCCCCGCGCCGCGCGCGACGAGCCGGCCGAGCACGAGCGGGACGGCGTCCGGCGCGGCCGCATGGGAAGCGAGCAGGACGATCTCCGTGCCCGGATCCGACAGGCGCGCGACCGTCGCCCCGGCGGCGTCCGCACGCGTGACGCGGCCGAGGAGGCGCGCGCCGTCGACGACCGCGGCGCCGCGCGCGACGCCGCTGCGCGCGCCGGCGCCGATCCGGAGCGTGTCACGCCACGGGCAGGCGTCACCGACGCCGAGCACGCTCGCGCTGCGCCAGACGCCGGCCTGGGCGGGGACGCTGGCGCGCAGCGGAACGGACGGCGGGTCCCCGGGTCGCGCGCGCCCGAGGACGAGCACCTGGTTGAGACCCGAGAGGAAGTCGACGGGCGGCGCCACGCCGAGGATCTCCTGGACGATCCCGCGCTCGTCGGTCCCGAGCGCGCCGCGCCGTGCGATGTCGAGTTCCTGGAGCCGCCCGATGAGGAATCCGTCGCACAGCCGGAGCTCGTCCGCACCGAGCGCTCCGGTGGCGCCAGGGACGTCGGGCTCGCTCACGCGCACGGCCCCGCGCCGGGCGCTACGACTCTCCGGAACGTGCGTCCCGAGGTGCACCGTCGGCGCGCCGGGCACGACGCCTCCGACGACGAGGCGCGACGGGCGGACGCCGAGTGCCTCGTCCTCCGGCATCGGCTCGACGACGGCGCCGATGCGCTCCGACGCGCCCGTGATGAGGGCGACGTCGATCGCGTCCGGGGGCGGCAGGACGGGCGCGGGCAGAACGCGGAGCGCGCGCAGCGCGCGGGTCAGGCGCGAGGGCTTCCGGGGCGGCTCCGCGCGGAAGTGGACGCGCGCGACGCGACCGAGGAACACGTCGCCCGACACGACCCCCTGGCCGACGCGGACGCGCCCGGGGTCGAGGACTCGAACGCGGACCATGTCGCGGTCCCGCGTCCCGCTGCGCGCGTCGACCTCGCCGAGGGTCGCCACGGCGCCCCGCGGCAGCACGACGTCCTCGGGCCACGCGGACTTCAGGATCGCGGCCTCGAGGCGCTGCGCGAGCGCGCTCTCCGCGGCGAACCGCTCGGCGTCGCTGCCCCGGTCGTCCGACGCCCGCGCCGCCTCGACGACGCGCGTTGGCAGCGCGAGCGGGCCGAGCGCGCGCGCGGGAAGCAGCGCGGCCTCCGCCACGCGCTCGATGAGCCCGCCCGAAGGCCGGAGTGCGAGGAACCCGAGCGCCAAGGCTCCGAGGAGCCCAGCGGTCGAGCGCGAGCGCGCGCTGCGCGTGACGCTCACCGCGGCGCCTCCGCAGCGCTCTCGGCGTGCGCGAGGGCCAGGGGCGCGCGCATCCCCGAAACCGTTCGATTCACGAGAGCCCCCCCGAGCACGTGTGCATGGTCGCGATGGAGCGGGGCGCGTGCGCCCCGCGGGTTGGAGCGCGCGCCGGCCCGCGCGTGCGGCCCGGAGCGCGGTCGAGGCAGCGCTCGGCGCGCCGCCGCCGTCAGGCGTGGTCTTCGTCGGTGCTCAGCACGCGGCTGAACACGTCGAGTTTCTCGAGGAAGATACCGGTGCCGCGTGCGACGGCCGTGAGCGGATCCTCCGCGACCCGTGCCGGCACGCCGAGGTGGTCCGAGATCGCCTGGCCCATGCCGTACAGCAGTGCGCCGCCGCCGACGAGCGTGATGCCCGTGTCGACGAGGTCCGCGCTGATCTCCGGCGGCGCCTCCTCGAGAATGCCGCGGATCGCCTCGCAGATGAGCCGCACCGGGTGACTCAGCGCCTCGCGGATCTCGATCGAGGTGACCGTCGTACGCCGCGGGAGGCCCTGGACCGAATCGCGCCCCTTGACCTCCATCGAGAGCTCCTGCTCCATCGCCCACGCCGAGCCGATGGTGAGCTTGATGCGCTCGGCGGTCTGCTCGCCGATGAGCAGGTTGTGGTGGCGCCGGAGGTGCCCGAGGATCGCCTCGTCCATCTCGTCGCCAGCGATGCGCAGCGAGGTCGAAACGACCGCGCCCGCGAGGGACAGCACTGCGATCTCGGTCGTGCCGCCGCCGATGTCGACGATGAGCGAGCCGCGCGCCTCGGTGACGGGCATGTCGCAGCCGATGCCTGCGGCCATGGGCTCGTCGATCAGGAACACGCGGCGTGCGCCCGCGCGCTCGGCCGAGTGGATCACGGCGCGCCGCTCGACGGCCGTGATGCCGACGGGGACCGCGATGACGACCTGCGGCTTCACCCAGTGGCGGCCGTCGTGGACCTTCGTGATGAAGTAACGGAGCATCTTCTCCGTCACGTCGAAGTCCGCGATCACGCCGTGCTTGAGCGGGCGGATCGCCTGGATTGTGCCCGGCGTGCGGCCGAGCATCTCCTTGGCCGTGTTGCCGACGGCCATGCCGTCGAGCAGCACCTCGTTGGTGCCCTTCTTGACTGCGACGACGCTGGGCTCGTTCAGGATGATCCCGCGCCCGCGTGTGCAGACGAGGGTGTTCGCCGTGCCCAGGTCGATGCCCATGTCGGTGGAGAGGTGACCGAAGGCCCACTCCATCGGCTTGAAGAGGCTCATCGGCCTCCTCCCGTCCGGTGGCGGACGGATCGAGCGCGCTCGTCGAGCGGACTCACCGGCTGCGCGCTGCGCGCGGTCGGGGTTCGGCTGGGCCTCATGGTGCGTGTGCGGCGTGGGTGCGTGCGAGTCCCGCCGGGGGTGCGGTCCCGGCGCGGACGTCTCGTCGCGGCCCCTCAACCGCGCGCGAGTCCTCGCGCCCCAAGTTTGGGGAACCGGGAGCACCCAATTCAAACGCCGCAGGAGAGAAGTCCTGCGCCTTGCGCCGCCGCCGGCGCGTAGATCGGGCCCCAACGGAGCCGCCCCGTCCCCGCAGGTGCGGGGACGGGGCGGTCCGGTGCCTCTGGCCGCTCGACGCCGAGCGGGTGAGGCGGGGGGCCCAGTCGGTGGGCTCAGTCGGTGGGCTCAGTCGGCGGGCTACTCGCCGCTGCCGCCGCCGAATCCCTCGGGGGACTCGTACTTGCCCTTGAAGAGAATGCCTTCGCCGTGGGACTGGCCGCGGGCGTAGTCGACGCAGACGAAGCCCGCGAGGAGCAGCAGGAAGGTCATGATGACAATGCCGTCATCGATGCCCATGCCGCCTTCTTCCTCGACGACCTCGACCTCGTCGTCGACCTCGACCGGCGCGCTGGCGCGCGAGGTGCTCTTGCGAGCGGCGCCGCCGCCGCCCTTGCGGTTGCCGCCGGAGCGGCCTTTGGAACGTGCCATCTGGTGTCCTCCTTTCTACGGATGCGGGGGAGAAGGGAGGATCAGAGGACCGTTGCGGCCTTGTCGCCCTGCATGACGGCGGTGGTGTCGCTCTTCAGCGTCACGACGGCCGTGCAGGTGTTCGGGTGCAGGAGCTCGACGATCGCCTGGCCCTTGTACTCGTTCGTGGCCGTGTTGTAGATCTCGAACTTGTAGCCGACCTTGACCTGGTCGAGCGCGCCCTTGTTGATCTGGATGATCGGAGTGCCGTTCAGATCGGTGACGCTTGTCACCGCGCCGCTGATCGGCGGAGCCGCCATGCCGATGTCCTGGCGCGACGTGCCGAGCTGCGCGACGGCGATGTCGAGCGCGGCGTCGGTCTGCTGGAGCTGGCTGGCGAGCGAGGCGCTCTCCGCGCGGGCGTCGGCGAGCTGCTTCTCGAGCGCGTTCGCGCGGTCCTCGGCCGCGGCCTGGGCGGCGATGGCCTGCTCGGCCTTGCGGGTCTCCTCGTTCGCCTTCTCGACGGCGGCGAGGCGCGCCTCATTCGTGTTCTCGACCGTGCCGTTCATGGTCTCGACCGACGACGTGAGGCTGTCCAGCTTGTCGTTGTAGGTCCCGACCGACGCCTGCAGAGCGTCCTTCTCGGTGTTGAGGGCGGCGATGTCGTCCTCGAGCGCGGCCTTCTGGTTCTCGAGCTGCGTCTTCTCCGTGAGCGTCTGGTCACGGAGGCGTTCGGCGGCCTGGCGCTGCTCGTTGATCGCGTCGCGCTCGGCCTCGAGGTCGGCCGTGGTCTTGTCCTTGTCGCGGACGGCCTCCTCGTACCGGAAACGGTAGTTGTCGTTCTTGGCGAGGAACGACGCGGCGATGCCGAAGATGACGGCGGCCAGGACGATGTTGAGTACGACGAAGATCCGTCCGATCGGGCTCATGACGTGGCTCTAGGGGGGAACTCGATTGAGAGTTCTCGGGGAAGCGCAGTCCGGCGTCGTGCGGGTCGTCCGGCGTAGCGCGCCGGGGACCCGCGCCAGAGCGCCGTGGTCGTGCGGTTGGGGCTGGGGGGATGTCGGACAGCCGTGCGGAGGGGACCGCCTAGCTGCCGGGCGCGGGAGTGTAGGGGTGCCGGACCGGAGCGGTCAAGCAGCCAGAGCGGGCCGGGGCCGCGCTGGCCCCCGACTCGGTCCGGCCTTTAAGCGGGCCGGGAGGCCCGGTTACCGCCGCTGAGCGGGGAATTCCGACGGACGGCGGCGGGGACCGAATCCACCGCGCCCCCTAGGGCCCCCGGAGCCCCGCGCAGGACCCCTCCGAGGGCCCGGCCCAGCGCGGGGGAAGCAGCCGGGGCGACGCGCGTTCCGGTCAGCCGCTCCGGCGACGGCGGCCGAGGGCGACGCCGAGTCCGAGGAGAGCCGCCATGGCGCTCCCCCACGCGAGCGGCTGCTGCGCCTCGGTGCGCGCGAAGAACGTCTTCCGAGGCGATGCGGGCACGGGCACCCGCGCTCGGAGCGACCCTGGAACCATCTTGCGGACACCGTCGACCTCGAGGACCTCGAGCAACCCGCCGTCCGGACCGACGAGCGCCGAGACCCCCGAGTTGGTCGCGCGCAGCACCGCGCGCTGGGTCTGGGCCGCAGCGATCCGGGTGAACGCGAGCATGTGGTCCATCTCGGGCGACGCGCCGTACCAGGCCTCGTTGCTCACCACGACGAAGTGGTCGACGTCCTCGCGCCGCAGGGGGGCGCAGAAGACATCGTCGAAGGCGTTGTCGTAGCAGACGAGCGTGCCCATGCGGAACGAGCGACCCTCGCGCGTGCGCAGGCGCAGTACGGCGGGCTCCGGGACACCGACAAAATCCGGGACGTTCTGGGCGACCGAGCGGATGGCGTCGACGACGAACGGGACCCCCTTGAGCGGCTCGACCGACTCGCCCCCCGGCACCATGTGGACCTTCGAGGCGAGCGGCGCGGAGAGGCCGTCCTCGGTGAAGAGACCGACGGCGTTGAGGCTCTTCAGGACCGGTTCACCGCCCTCCTTGCGCACGGTCCAGGCCTCGACGCCGGTGAGGAAGCTCGTGCCGGGCGGCAGCAGCGGCTCACCCGCCGCGACCCGGTCCGCCCACTCCGGCGCGCGGGCCGGATCGCCGAAGGTCGTCCGCCACCGGCGCGGGTCGACCGTCCGCATCCGGCTGCGCCCGAAGAGGACCGCGGCGAGGTCACGCCCGAGGAAGTCGTAGCCCTCGAGCTCGAGGCGGGCGAGCTCGCGGGACCGCGCGTAGGCGGTCGGCCGGGCGCCTGCATCGAACGCCTCGAGGACGCCGTCGTCGAGCAGCTTGCCGGGGAGGAAGGTCTCCCCCCAGAGGACGAGGTCGGGCAGCGCGGGGCTCTCCGGGCCGCGTCCCTCGACGATCGCGCGGCGGGTCGCCGTGACCTGCGGCACGTAGAGATCCGTGAACCAGTCCGAGCGCGCGCTCTTGAGTCGCTGCTCGATCGCGGGCTGCACGGCGAGCACGTCGGGTCCGGGCGTGAACTCCTGCGCGCGGACGGCGGCGTCGGCGGCGCGGTCCAGGGCGACGAGGCCCGCGAGCGGCCCCGCTCCGAGGAGGGCCGCCAGCGCGAGCGAGGGGGCGGGCGCCGCGGGCCCCGGCCGGCCCGCCGCTGCGAAGCGTCCGAAGAGGTCGGCGGCGAGCCCACCGAGGGCCCCCATCCCGTACGTCAGTCCCCACGTTCCGAAGAAGGCGGCGCTGCCCACGAGCCACTCGGTGTCGTGCATGAGCATCCCGAGCCGGAACCAGCCGAAGGAGAGCGGGACGGGGAGCGTCCAGCGGACGACCTCGGCCAGGGTCCACGCCACCGGCGCAAGCAGCGCGAGCGGCGCGGCGCCACGGACCCGCCGCAAAGCCACGCCCGCCAGCGCGGGGTACAGCGCCGGGACGATCGACATCGGCGGGAGGATCGCAGGCAGGAACTCGACCATCCACGCGTAGACGCTGGCAAGTCCGAGGGCGTGGCCCAACCACTCGGCGAGGAACGCGCGGCGGCCGGGCCGTGACGCCGCGTAGGCCCAGGGCCCGACGGCGAAGAAGGCGAGGTGCCCGAAGCCGTCGGGTGCGACGACGCCGGGCTGCGCGAGCGCGATCAACCCCCACGTGAGGAGTGTGCACGCGAGGCGCGGGAGGAAGCCGAGCGTCGGCGCGGCCTCGGGAGCGGGACCGCCCGCGCCGGAGCCGTCGGGTCGGGCCGCGGCCTCGCGGGCCTCCGTCGTCGAGTGGTCGGTCATCGTGGAGGCTCGAAGTGGAGCGCGCGGGCGTCTCGTTCGGAGGTGTGGCGCCGGCCCAGGGCGCGCGTTACAGACGTTTTTCGGCCGCGCCCGCGCGGCCGGCGGACCGCCCCGCGGAGACTGGGGGCCGCGTTCCGCGCGATCCCACACTCGGGACAGCGCGGGCACCAAACAGTTCGGCGCGGTTTCTCCGAAAACCGTCGACCCGCATCGCGCATGCACCGTGCGTCGCGCGAACCACGCGGCGCATCCCGAACCGCCTCCTCTCCCACGCACCCGCCCCATCCACCGCGCTGGCTCCCGCCGGCGCGCCGCCCTCCGGGCTCCCGCCTTGCAGCGATCCTCCACGACCGACCGCGCCCCGCGCGGTCTCGCTCTCCTCTCCGCGGCTGCCGCCGCGCTGCTGATGCTCTCCGCCGCCTGCGGCCGGCCGGAGGAGGCCGTCGCCGACGGCCTCGACGGCGCGGGCGACGCGGCCCCGGCCGAGCCCATGGCGGGCGCGATGGAGCGTCCGCGCGCGACGAAGGTCCAGACCGCCCCGCTCGTGCAGCGTGAGATGGTCCGGCAGATCAGCGCGATCGTGAACGCCGAGTCGGAGCGCGAGATCGAGCTCTACCCGCGGACGGGCGGCGTCGTCATCCACGTCCTCGTCGAGGAGGGCGACCGCGTCGAGACCGGCGATCCGCTGATGCGCCTCGACGCCCGCGAGCTCGAGACCGCCGTCGAGCAGGCGCGGATCGCCGAGCGCGAGGCGCGGGGAGCGATCCCCGGCCTCGAGATCGCCGTCACCGAGGCCGAGGCGCGCCTGACCCGCGCGCAGCTCACGCGCGACCAGGCGAACCGCGAGCTCGAGCGCAAGGAGGCGGCTGGCGACGTCCTCTCCCTGAACGAGCTCGACCAGCTCCGGCTCACCGCCGCGACCGCGTCCGCCGACGTGAACGTCGAGGAGTTCGCGGTCGAGCGCGCCCGGGCCGCCGTCAACACCGGCCGGATCGCGATCGACCGCGCCGAGAACGACGTCGCGCAGGCCGATCTCAATCTGTCCTTCGCCACGGTCGTCGCGCCGTTCGACGGCGTGATCGCGCGCCGCGACGTCCGCGTCGGCGACCTCGTCTCCAACGCGAGCGTGGCGTTCGTCCTCAGCGACGTCGACAACGTGCGCGCCGTCGTCTCGCGGCCGCAGCGAGAACTCACGTTCTTCAGCGGCCGGAGCGCGCTCCGCCGGGCGACGAACGGCGACGGGCCAGGGGCCTCGGGCAGCTCCGCGGACGGCCTCGACATCACCCTCGAGCCGGACGCGCTCGCGGGCTCCGTCTACACGGGACACATCCGCTTCGTCAGCCCGACCGTCGATCCGGCGTCCGGCCAGTTCCGCGTCACGATCGGCGTGGACCAGCCCGGGGCCGACGATCCCCGGCCGCCGCTGCTGCCCGGCATGCAGGTCCGCGTGCGGATCGTGACCGAGCGCCACCCCGACGCCCTCGTCGTGCCGAAGCGCGCGCTGGTGCGCGAAGGCGACGCGTACTTCGTCTACGAGGCCCTGGACGGCCGCGCACGGCGTGTGCGCGTCGAGGAGGGCTTCTCGACCGACGATGACGTCGAGGTCCTTCTGGCCGAGGGCGAGACGCTGCAGCCGGGCGCGGACGTCGTGGTCGTCGGGAACCGCGACCTGGAGGACGGCGGAGCCGTCGACGCCGTCGTCTGGCCGGGCGCCGCGCGCGCCACGGACGCGGAAGACGCGTGAGTCCGATGTCCGAAAGCGGGAGCGACGCGGAGCCCGAGGGCGCACCGTCCGCGGGCTCGGACGCCCCCACTGCGTCCACCTCTGGCGCGTCCGCCTCCGAAGGGACCGGCGCGACGAGGATCGACGCGGGCGACGCTGCGCCGTCCGACGGCCTCGCACGCGCGTCCTCCGGCGCGCTCGGCTTCGTCGCGACGCGCCCGGTCACGATCTCGATGCTGATGATCGCGATCGCGTTCTTCGGCGCGGTCTCGTTCGCGAAGCTGCCGGTCGATCTCCTCCCCGAGATCAGCTACCCGACGCTGACCGTACGGACGACGTTCCCGGGCGCGGCGCCCGAGGACGTCGAGGACCGGATCTCCGTGCGACTGCAGGAGTCGCTCGCGACGCTGCCCAACCTCGTCGACACGACGTCGATCAGCCGCGCGGGGACCAGCGACGTCGTGCTCGAGTTCGACTGGGGTACGGAGATGACCTTCGCCGTCCAGGAGGTGCGCGACCGCGTCGACGGCGTGTTCCTGCCGGACGACGCGGAGAAGCCGCTCATCCTGCGCTACGACCCCAACCTCGACCCGATCCTCCGCTTCGGGGTCGCAGCGCCCGAGGGCGCGCTCGAGGGGCTCGACGAGGAGCAGCTCATCCGGCTCCGGTGGCTGGCCGAGAAACGCATCAAGCGCGACCTGGAGGGCATCAAGGGCGTCGCCGCCGTGCAGATCCGCGGCGGCATGGAGGAGGAGATCCGCGTCAGCGTGGATCCCTTCCGCATGGGCGCCTACGACCTCGACCCGGCGATCATCGGGCAGCGCCTCGCGCAGGAGAACCTGAACGCGTCGGGCGGCCAGATCCGCGAGGGCTCCACCGACTACCTCGTCCGGACGCGCAACGAATTCGAGACGATCGACGAGCTCGAGGACCTCGGCATCGCGAACGTCGGCGATGCGAAGGTCCGCGTGCGGGACGTCGCGACCGTGTCGCGGACCCACGCCGAGCGCGAGGTCGTGACGAAGCTGAACGGGCGCGAGGCCGTCGAGGTCGCCGTGTTCCGCGAGGCGGGCGCGAACATCGTCGACGTCGCCGCCCGGGTGCGCGACCGCGTGCTCGGGACCGAGGAAGGCCGCGCGCTGGCGGAACAGAAGAAGGACGCGAAGCCGGACGTGCTCCGTATGGACGAGCGCCGGAAGCTCTCCCACCTCGGCTGGCGCCTGCGCGACGAGGCCTCGATCGAGCTCCTCTCCGACCAGTCGACGTTCATCTCCGACGCGGTCGACGAGGTCAAGCAGTCCGCGCTGCTCGGCGCGCTGCTCGCGGTCGCGGTGATGTGGATGTTCCTGCGGCGCCTCGCGGCGACTCTGATCATCGGCGTCGCGATCCCGATCTCGGTCGTCGTCACGTTCGCGCCGATGTACCTGTTCGACGTGTCGCTCAACATCATGTCCCTGGGCGGCCTCGCGCTCGGCGTCGGAATGCTCGTCGACAACGCGATCGTCGTTCTCGAGTCGATCACACGCTGCCGCGAGGAGGGCGACGACCTCGCCCACGCGGCGGTGCGCGGCGTGCGCGAGGTCGCCGGTGCGATCACGGCCTCGACGCTGACGACGGTCTCGGTGTTCGCACCGATCGTCTTCGTCGAGGGGATCGCCGGCCAGATCTTCGGCGACCAGGCGGTGACGGTCGTCTCGTCGCTGATCGTGTCGCTGATCGTCGCGGTCCTGTTCATCCCGATGCTCGCCTCGCGCCGGTTCCTCGCAGGCGGCGGCAGTCCGCTCGAGCTCGTGAAGGGCAAGCGCGTCCAGCGGCGCGAGTTCTTCCCGCCGGAGATGCGGCGCTCCGTCGGGTCGTTCGTCGGCGGTCTCGCAGGCGGCCTCGCGTCGCTCTTCGCCTACCTCGCGATGCGCGCCGGCGTGCTCGTCCTTGTGCCGATCGCCGCCGTGTTCTCGGTCCTGATCTGGCCCCTGCGCCGCGCATTCGACGCCCTCTGGGGCGCTCTCGACGTCGTGTATCCGCGGCTCCTGCGCTCGGCGATCGCCGCGCCGATCGTCACGGTGCTGGCGGTCTCCGGCCTTGGCTACCTCAGCTACGAACGCGCCCAGACGCTCGGACTCGAGCTGATCCCCGAGGTCCACCAGGGCGAGTTCACCGCGTTCCTCTCGCTCCCCGTCGGCACCCCGATCGAGGACTCCGAGGTCGTGTATTCGGGACTCGCGAAGCGCGTCCGCCGCATCGACGGCGTCGTGCTCACCTCGCTCACGGTCGGCATTGAGGCGGATACGCTCACGCGCGAGATCGAGGACGAGCACACGGCACGCCTCACGGTCCGCGCGGCGCGCGCCGACGCCGATTTCGAGGAGGCGCTCATCGCCCAGGTCCGCGAGCTCACGCGCGGCGAGCCCGACATGGAGCTCGTCGACGTGCGGCGGCCGACTCCGTTCGCCCTGGACTCGGCAGTGTCGGTCGAGGTCCGGGGCTACGACCTCGAGGATCTCGCGTCGACGGCCGACGAGGTCGCCGCGGCGCTCCGCGGGATCACGGGGCTGACCGACGTCCGCACGACGGTGCGGCCGGGCTTCCCCGAGGCGCGCGTCACGTTCGACCGCGACAAGACCCTCGCCTACCAGCTCGACCTCGCGCAGATCTCGCAGTACGTGCGGGATCAGGTGCTCGGGAGCGTCAGCACGCGCTTCGTCGACGGCGACGACCGCATCGACGTGCGCGTGCGCGGCGACCGCCGCGTGCTGTCGTCCATCGACGCCGTGTCGGAGCTGATCGTCAACCCCTCTGCGCCGGAGCCCGTTCCCTTGAGCGCAGTCGCGACGATCGAACGTACGCGTGGACCGGCCGAGATCCGCCGCATCGGCGGTCAGCGCGCGGTGCTCGTGACCGCCGCCTCGACCGGGCAGGACGTCGGCGGTGTCAATGTGCGCGTGGCCGAGGCGCTCGCCGAGCTCACGCCGCCCCGCGATGTCACCGTCGGGCTCGGCGGGCAGAAGCGCGAGCTCGACGAGGGCACGAAGAGCCTCGGGTTCGCGCTGCTCCTGGCGATTTTCCTCGTCTACGTCGTGATGGCGTGCCAGTTCGAGTCGCTGCTGCAGCCGTTCGTGATTCTGTTCAGCGTGCCGCTCGCCGGCGTCGGCGCGGTGTTCACGCTCTCCTTCCTGAACGTGCCGCTGTCGGTCGTCGTGTTCATCGGCCTGATCCTGCTCGCGGGCATCGTCGTGAACAACGCGATCGTCCTGGTCGATCGCATCAACCAGAAGCGCGAGGAGGGCCTCACCGTCCACGACGCGATCCTGGAGGCCGGGCGTGCTCGACTGCGCCCGATCCTGATGACGACGGCCACCACGATCCTCGGCCTCGTGCCGCTGACCGGCTGGCTCGTCGGGCTGCCCGGCGCAGACGCATTCGTCGGCACCGAGGGCGCCGAGCTCCGCGCGCCGATGGCGATCGCCGTCATCGGCGGCCTGTTCAGCTCGACCCTCCTGACCCTCTTCGTGATCCCGGCCGTGTACCGCCTCCTGGTGCGCGACCGCCGCCCCCAACCGGCCGCCTGACCCATGGACGACCGCACTCGAACCGATGCCCCGGCTGCGCGGCGCGGCTTCTTCGGACTGACCGTCTCACGCCCCATCGCGATGGGCGTGCTGTTCGTCACGCTCGTGCTCGTCGGGATGATCGCGTACGGGCGGATCCCGCTCGAGTTCATGCCGTCGGGCATCTCGGGCTCGCGCTTCATGGTCGTCGTGCAGAACGACGGCGCGACCGCGCAGGAGAACGCCGACCGCGTCGCGCGCGTGCTCGAGGAGCAGTTCGAGACGATCCCCGGCATCGTCGAGATCCGCTCATACTCCGACGAGGAGGACGCCTCGATCCGCCTGAAGTACGGCGGTGAGGTGCAGGCGGAGCTCGCCAAGGCGGAGATCCGCGACCGCATCGAGCGCGCGCGCCCGGACCTGCCCGACACCGTCGGGCGCACGTGGGTCTGGGCGAACGACGATGGCGACGCGCCGGTGATGTGGTTCGCGATCGTCGCGACCGAACGCGGCGGCGACGTGACGACCCTGATCGACAAGGTGGTCCAGAAGCGGCTCGAGGGCGTCGACGGCGTGAGCCGGGTCAGCATCTGGGGCTCGCTCGACGAGTCGATCCGGATCTTCCTCGACGAGGAGAAGGTCTACGGCGCGAGCGTCGACCTCGGCGCGCTGATCCAGCGGCTCGCCGCGGACAACTTCGCGCAGCCGCTCGGCGAGGTTCAGGAAGGCGGCTCGCAGTTCATCCTGCGGTCCGACATGCGCTTCAAGGACCTCGCCGAGATCGAGAACTACCCGGTCCGGCCCGGCCTGCGCCTGGGCGACCTCGGCACCGTCGAGCGCGTCAACTCGGTGCGCGACCGGATCACCCGCATCAACGGAGGCTACGCCTACTACGGGATGATCCAGAAGGAGAGCAGCGCGAACGTCGTCGAGGTCGGCGAGGAACTCGAGCGCGTCATGGCCTCCTTCGAGACGGACCCGGCGCTGGGCGGCAAGCTGACCTCCGAGGTCTTCTTCAATCAGGCTCAGTTCATCCGCTCGTCGCTCGATCAGCTCCGATCGACCGCGGTCACGGGCGGCGGGCTCGCGATCCTGGTGCTGTTCCTCTTCCTGCGCCGGGCCCGTCTGACGCTCTGCGTGGCGCTCTGCATCCCCGTCTCCGCGCTCCTCGCCATCGCCTTCGAGTCCTTCCGCGGGTCGTCGTTCAACATCATGACGATGACCGGGCTCACCCTCGGGCTCGGCATGCTCGTCGACAACGCGGTCGTCGTCGTCGAGAGCGTCGTGCGCCAGCGCGGGCTCGGGAAGGGACCGAAAGAGGCCGCCGTCCTCGGAGCCCGCGACGTCGGACTGGCCGTCGCGCTCGCGACGATGACGTCGGTCGTCGTCTTCGTGCCGCTCATGTTCATGGGCGACGGATTCCTCGGCGTCGTACTGAAGGCGCTCGGGATGCCGCTGTGCGCCTCGCTGATCTTCAGCCTGATCGTCGCGCTCGTCTTCATTCCCACGGTGTCCGCGCGCGTGCTGGGCGATCGCCCCCCCGTCGTCGACCGCGTCGGCGCCGGGCTCGCGTGGGTGGCCGGGATCCCCGCGCGCCTCCTCGCGCTCGTCATCGGCGCGGTCCGCGCCGTCTTCTTCGGTCTACTCCGGGTGCTCCACGCGATCGAGTCGGTGGCGCTGCTCGGGCTCCCGTGGCCGGTGCGCCTCGTCGCGGCCGCTGGCATCGGGGTCCTGGCCTGGCGCGCGATGGGCGCGTCGGCCGCGGACGCACCGCTGGCGGACGAGCTTCGCGCGCTGGCCCTGCCGGACCGGACGACCGACGCCCTCGGCGCCGCGAACGCGCGGATCTTCACGAGCGCGGGCCTTGCCCTGCTCGGCCTCTTCGTGCTCCTGCCCCCGCTGCGCAAGCAGCGCCGCGCAGCGCCCGCGCGGCCTGAGCGCTTCGTGCCGCCGGGCACGTCGATCGTCGGCTGGGCGGTGGACGCGAACCGCGCGCTGCTCGACTGGACGATGAGCCACCGCTTCCTCGCGGTCGTCCTCAGCGGACTCGCGCTCTTCTCCGTCGCGATCCCCGCCGCCAACACGACTCTGACCGCGTTCGGCGAGGACGAGGACACGAGCGAGCTCGAGTTCTGGGTCGACCTCGAGGACAACTTCACGCTCGGCGAGGCCAGCGCGGAGTTCAAGAAGTACGAGGACTTCGTCCAGCGCTACAGGCCAGAGGACGAGTTCGGCTTCCAGAACGTCGTGGCGCGCTTCCGCTCGGGCGGCGGCGAGGTCTCGCTCCGCTGGCCGACGCGCGTCGCACCCAAACAGCTCGAACAGTACCGCCAGCGCCTGCGCGAGGAGCTCCCGACCTACGCCGGGCACCGCGTCCGCTTCCGGGGCGAGGACGAGATCAGCGACTCGTCGAAGCAGTTCGTGCGCTTCGAGCTCCGTGGGCCCGACCCCGACGTGCTCGCCGATCTGTCGCTCGAGGCGGCGCGGCTCCTCGAGGGCGTCGACGGCCTCACCGACGTGACGGGCGACGTCGAGGACGACCCCGATCAGCTCCTGCTCGATATCGACTCGGAGACCGCGTTCTCCTACGGCGTGAACTCCGAGACGGCGCTCCAGAACGTGTCGTGGGCGCTGCGCGGCGTGCAGCTGCGCCGCTACCAGGAGGAGGACCGCGAGCTCCCCTTCCTCATCGAGTACGACTCGAAGAACCTGCCCGACCTCGACACGGTGAAGGACCTCAGGGTCTGGACGGGCGAGGGCGAGGTGCCGCTGGCGACGTTCAGCACCCTGCGCTTCGAACCCGCTCCGAGCCGTATCCGCCGCAAGAACGGCCAGATCAACACGTCGATCACCGCGCGCGTCACGGACCCGACGCGCCAGGCGGAGCTCGTGAAGGCGGGCTACTCGGCGCTGGGTGCGATGGAGCTCCCGCGCGGCTACTCCCTCGGCCAGGACGACAGCGTCGCCGCCGAGAGCGCCGCGCAAATGGCCGACCTGCAGAACGCGATGAAGGGCTCGGTCGTACTCGTGTTCCTGCTGATGGGGATCCTGTTCGAGTCGCTGCTGCTTCCGTTCAGCGTGCTGACAACGATCCCGTTCGCGATGCTCGGCGCGTTCTGGACGCTGTTCCTGTCGGGCGTCCCGATGGACTCGATCGGCTGGATCGGGATCATCATTCTCGTCGGAGTCGTCGTGAACAACGGCATCGTGCTGATCGACAAGATCCACCGCCTGCGCGTCGACGACGGGCTCGACCGGAGGTCCGCGGTCCTCGAGGGCGCCGCGGCGCGCGTCCGCCCGATCCTGATGACGGCGCTGACGACGGTGGTCGGGCTCCTCCCGATGGCGCTGGGCGAGGCCCCGACCCAGGGCATCGACTACCGCGCGCTGGCGACGTGCGTCGCGGGTGGGCTGACGGTCTGCACCTTCTTCACGCTCTGGGTCGTGCCGCTCGCGTACACGCTGCTGGACGACCTCGGCGCGCGCGTGTCGTGGATCTCGGGCCGAGCGTTCGGCCGGAGGGCGCACGCGCGGAAGGGCGAGGCAGCCGGCGCGGCGGCCTGAAGGGCGCCGGGACCGGGCGAGGCCCGGTCCCGGCGCGACGACTCGGTGCGCATGGGTCGCGGCGGCGCGCTCGGGCACGTTCCGCACCCCATCCGCACCGGAGGCCGATTCGGAGGACGGCCCGAATGCGGGCGCGAGACGGCCGTACGTTCCGGGGTCCGATGACGTCCACCCGCGCCAACCCGATCCCCGACTGTCTCTGGTGCGGCGCGCCGCTCCCGGACGTCCACGGGACCGGGCGCGTGGACGACCTGACCCGCTGCCGGGTGTGCGGCCGGGGCGACCGCAAGGACGACCTCGGGACGTACCACACCCTGCGGCCCTCCTCGAGGCGCCTGCAAACGGCGCTCGAAGTGACGTCCGTACTGGGTCTCGGGGCGTGCTTCTTCCTCTGCGTCAAGCACTGGCGCCACCTCAAGGGTGGCGACCCCGCAATCGCGTACCCGATCGTGGGCGGCATGCTCACGGCGCTCGCGCTGGGCTACGCGAGCCGCTTCATCACGCGGCGACGGCCCCCCGGACGGCCGGGCTGCCTCCACCCGGTCCCACTCCTCGGTGGACTCGGGGCGGCGCTCCTCTACGCGGTGTTCATCGGGCTCGGCACGACCCGATTGGAGGGTGGACCCAGGATCGTCGTGCTCGGCATCGCAGCGATCGTCGTGATCGAGATGGCGCAGCGGATCCGCCGGGCGCTCCGCTCCGGGCGGCGCCGTCTGCGCTGACCGACGCCTTGGGCGGCGGCACTTCCCTCGGCCGGAGCGCCGCGAGGAGGCCCGGCCGCGGGACGGTCGGGTCCACGGAAGGTCCGCACCGGTCCGGCGCATCCACGGGCCGCGATCCCGCGATGGACACCCCGGCGGGGTCCGGCCTCCCTCGGTGCGCGGCCGGCGGCTAGACTCACGCGCCCGAACGGCGTGCCCGACACCGCGCACGCCCCTCCCTGACAACGTCGCCCCCCCGAAGGACGCTCTCCCCCAGGCCCCCTCCCCAGAGGGACCACGCTCCACACCCATGGCCCTCGATCCGAACAGCGCGGACCGCGCACCCGAGTCGCGCCCCGGCGTCCGCATCGGCGCGGTGGTGAGCCGCTTCCACGACGAGCTCACGGGGGCGATGCTGCGCTCGGCCGAGGCCGAGCTGCGCGCGTCGGGCATGGAGGACGACATCCACACGGTCTGGGCTCCGGGTGCGTTCGAGCTGCCGCTGATCGCGCGGCGCCTCGCCCGGCGGAAGGACATCGACGCGGTTCTCTGCTTCGGCCTCGTCCTGACCGGCGAGACGACCCACGACCACTGGGTGTCGATGGGCGCGACCCAGGGAATCACGCTCGCGTCCCTCGAGACCGACAAGCCGATCCTCTTTGGCGTCCTCACGTGCCAGACGCTCGAGCAGGCGCGCTCGCGCGCGCTCTCCGCGGACGAGGGCGGCAAGGAGGACAAGGGCCGCGAGGTCGCCCGCGCCGCGCTCCGCGCCCTGAACGCCCTCGACGAGTGCGACCGCTCGCCCGACGCCAAGGCGCGCATGGGCTTCCACTGATCACCCGCGGCGCCGCGCAGCGGACCGCGCCCCCCTTGGACCGAATACCCGACCGACCGTCCCCCCCCCGGCTGCAGCGGCTCCGACCGCGACGCGCCGCCGCCCGGCTCTCTCCGACCCTCCGATGAAGAAGCGCACGCGCTCGCGGGAGCTCGCTCTCCAGTTCCTGTACCAGATCGATCTCCTCGACGACGAGGGACTCGACGGCCTGACCGACTTCCTCCGCGAGGAGGGGCCGGACTCCGAGACGACGCGCTACGCGCGGCAGCTGGTCGAGGGTGTTTACGACGCGCGCCCCGAGCTGGACGAAGCGATCCAGTCGGTCGCGCAGAACTGGCAGATCGAGCGCATGGCGGTGATCGACCGGAACGTGCTGCGCATGGCGACGTTCGAACTCCTCCACTGCGAAGAGGTCCCGCCGAAGGTCGCGATCAACGAGGGGATCGAGCTCGGCAAGCGCTTCTCGACGCAGAACTCGGGCGCGTTCATCAACGGCATCCTCGACAAGGTGAAGAACCGCGCCGCCGCGAACGCCGACTGAGCGCGAGGCCCGACCGCCCCCCTCCTCGAGCCACGACGCCGCACCGCACATGGGACTCCTCGATCGTTTCAAACAGCGCCTGACCAAGACGCGCAGCGCCATCTCGGACGGCCTCTCGGGCCTGTTCCGCGGCGGACGCAAGATCGACGCCGCCCTCCTCGAAGAACTCGAGGAGCTCCTCTACACGAGCGACCTCGGCCCCGTCGCGTCGGACCTGACCGAGGAGCTCGCGCGCCTCCACAAGCGCGGCGAGCTCAAGGGAGAGGAAGACGTGCGGGCGGCGCTTCGCACCAGGCTCCTGGAAGAGCTCTCGAACAGCGGCGGCGGAGACCCGGATTTCACGGCTCGACCGACCGTCATCCTGATCGTCGGCGTCAACGGATCCGGCAAGACGACGACGATCGCGAAGCTCGCGCACCGCTACCAGGGGCTCGGCAAGAAGGTGATCCTCGGCGCCGGCGACACGTTCCGCGCGGCGGCGGCGGACCAGCTCCAGATCTGGGCCGAGCGCAACGGCGCCGACATCGTGCGCCAGCACAAGGACAACGCCGACCCCGCGGCGGTGGCCTTCGATACGTGCGCCGCGGCCGTCGCGCGCGACTGCGACGTGGCGATCGTGGACACGGCGGGCCGCCTCCACACGCAGTCGAACCTGATGCGCGAACTCGAGAAGGTCCGGGGCGTGCTTGGCAAGAAGATCGACGGCGCGCCGCACGAGACCTGGCTCGTCATCGACGGCACGAACGGCCAGAACGCGATCCGCCAGGCCAAGGAGTTCACGGCCGCCGTCGAAGTGACGGGTCTGATCGTGGCGAAGCTCGACGGAACGGCGCGCGGCGGAGCCGTGTTCGGTATCCAGCGTGAGCTGGATCTGCCCGTGCGCTACATCGGCACGGGCGAGTCGATGGAGCTGCTCGAGGCCTTCGAGCCCGAGGCGTTCGTCGACGCGATCGTGTCGAAGACGGTGGGCGCCGCCTAGTGCTCCGTCAGGCCGCCGGTGCGGTCGGCTCGCCCTCGCCACCGGGCCGTGCGCTGGGCCAGGTCCCCCGCAGGGTCGCGATCAGCACGGCGAAACTCGCCGCACCGATGACCGTGAAGACGGTCCAGAGGGTGCGCGCGATGACGCGCGCCGCGACGAAATCGTCCGACACGCGGCCCGCGAGCACGGGCCGTACCGTAGCCCCGCTCTCCCCCTCGAGCACGCGCACGCGCACCTCGAGCGGATGCTCCCAGTTGAGCCAGAGCGGCCCGAAGCCGAGCTCCCCCTCGAACGGATCGGACGCGGCCCGGACCTCGCGACGACGCCTCGGCTCGGGGCGTGACTGCAGGGGCCCGGCGCCGGAGACGAAAGCCGCGCGCGGCCCCTCGGGGAGGAGGTACGTCGCCTCCGCTTCGCACCGCGCGTCGGTCCCACGCGAACCCTCGAGCACGAGCCGCGGCTGACGCTGCGCCGCGGGCCACGCGTCGTCGCCGCGCGCGGCGCCGAGCTCGACGGTCCAGGTGACCTCTTGCCCCGGCGCGAGCACGAGCTCGGGACCACGGACGCGCCGCCTGGCCTCGAGCTCCGAGCGCCCGAGGCTCGCGTGCTGGAGGAAGCAGAAGACCAGCAGCGCGAAGCCGGTCGAGAACAGCGCCAGGAAACGGAAGGCGGCCATGCGCGCAGGCTAGCCCCGCGGACGCGCGGTTGGAATCGCGGCGTCCAGGCGCTGCGGCGCGGGGGCGCGATCGGGCGCCCCGGTCGACGGCTTGGCCGGGAGGGCACCGAAGCGCGCGGCGGACGCGGGGCCGGCGAGCGGACGCTATGGCGACGCCGGCCGGGTTGGTGCTCGAACCGCCCACGGAGTCCTCCGCCTCGTCGGCATCCCCGACCACCTCCTGCGGGTCCACGTTTGGCCCGCGCCGGGGACCCGCGGCCTTGGCGCGGGAGCCTGATCTCCGGGGTCCGAAGCCCTGGGTCCGAGGCCCGAGGTCCGCCGACCTCCCATCCACAACCCCCACCCGCCCAGGGGGACCTACGGCCCTCCACCGAGGTCGCAGGGGGCCCGAAGAACCGTTAGGACAACGCAATCCCAGCCGCCTGCCGCCCGACCGCAGGTCCATTCCGACCCGGGCCCTTGAGAAAGGCGGGACGCTCGGCGATCCTCTCCGCCCCTTTTGGCGAACGGCAGGGGGCTGAGCCCCCTCCCACCCCGCTCTTGGTGCGACCCGAGACGCGGCGAACCGACCTCCACCCACGCCCCACCATGGCCTTCGAAGTCCCGGCCCTCCCCTTCGAGCTCGACGCCCTCGAGCCCTACATCAACAAGCGGACGATGGAGCTCCACCACGGACTCCACCACCGCGCCTACGTGACGAAGTTCAACGGGGCCGTCGAGGGCACCGACCTCGCCTCGAAGTCGGCCGAGGAGATCATCAAGGACCTCGACTCCGTCCCGGAGAACATCCGCACGGCCGTCCGCAACAACGGCGGCGGGCACGTCAACCACTCGATCTTCTGGTCGATCATGGGCCCGAACAAGGGCGGCGAGCCGGCGGGCGAGCTCGGCGAGGCGATCAAGAGCACCTTCGGGTCGTTCGACAACTTCAAGGAGAAGTTCAACGGCGCCGGCGGCGGCCAGTTCGGCTCGGGCTGGGTCTGGCTGGTCATGACGCCCGAGGGCAAGCTCGACGTCGTCGCGACCCCGAACCAGGGCACGCCGATGAGCCAGGGTCACCACGTGATCATGGGCAACGACGTCTGGGAGCACGCGTACTACCTCACCTACGAGAACCGCCGCCCCGAGTACCTCAAGGCCTGGTGGAACGTCGTCGATTTCGACGCGGTCTCCGCCCGCTTCGCGGCCGCCAAGGCCGCCGTCTGACGAGCAGCGCCGCACGCGCTCGATCGGCCAGGCCGATCCCCTGCGGCCCCGGGTGGACCCAGTCCCCCGGGGCCGCGTCGTAGCATCTGGACCCCATGGACGACCGCGATCCGCTCTTCGACGCCCTCCAGGGCTGGTGCATCCTCGCTGCGTTCGGAGCGCTCTGCGCACCGGCGCCCTGGAGCCCCTTCGCCGGAGCGCCGGACGCCGTGGGTCTCGGGACCGGATACGCCGCGCTGCTCGCCGTTCCCGCCCTGATCGTCGCGCTCGTGCGCGTCGCGTTCGGGCACCGACCGGGGGTCCCACTCGCGTACCCGGCGCTGCTCCTCGTGGCGGGCGTCGCGGCGGCGGGCGTCGCGGGCGCCGCCGACACGTTCCAGGCGTGGCGGACGACGCTCGCCCTCCTCGCCGCGTCCGGGTTCGTCGCGGCGGGCGCGAGCCTCAGCGACGCCGGCCGCCGCGTCGTACAGCGCGGCTTCCCCTTCGCGACGCTCGCGCTCCTGGGGTCGGCGCTCGTCGAACGCGAGCTCACCGGCACGCTCGGGAACACGGGAGACCTGTCCGAGGCCGCTCTGCCCGGCGCCGTCCTCGGTGCCGGCGCATTCCTGAACGCCGCGAACAGCCTCGCGTTCGGCGGCTTCGCGGCCGTCTTCGCATACGCGCTCTACGTCGGACTCGTCCCGGTCTACGCGGGGATCGGCGGCCTCGGCGCCGCCGCGGTCTTCGCGCTCGCGGCGTCCGCGTTCGGGCGCAGCGGCGGCGAGGGCGGACGGCAGTCGGCCGCCCGCCGGGCGCGCCTCCTCCTGATCACGGTGCTCGTCGCGGTCGTCACAGCAGGGATCGCGGGCGTCGCGGAGCGTACGCCGAGCGACGACGGGCCTTCGACGGCCCAGGAGACCGAGCCCGAGAGCGCGCGTACCGCGCCCGACGACGCGGCCGACCCGCTCCTCCCGCCGGGCGCGCCGCTCGAGACGGGCGGCTTCGAGTTCCGGCGCCTGACCTGGGCGCGCGTCCCGGCTCTCGTCGCGGACCACGGTGCCCTCGGCGCCGGGCCCGGACAGTTCGCGGCAGCGTTTCCGCGCTACCGCGATCCCCGGGAGATCGAGCTCTCCACCCACCAGCGCCGCGAGCCCACGCCCGTCGAGGTCGAGCACGCGCACTCCGAGCCGCTGACGGTCCTCGCGGAGCTCGGCTACGTCGGCGGCGGCGCGTTCGCGCTGTTCCTGCTGATCGTCCTCGTCCAGGCCGCGCGATCGATCGCAGCCAACGACACGACGCGGCGCGACTTCGGGACCGCGGCCGTCGCGCTCCTGTTCGTGTCGCTCGTCAACGCGCCGCTGCTCTACGGCGTCGCGTCCCAGGTCGCTGCCTTCGTCGTCTTCGGCGTCGTGCTGGCGCACCGCCCGTCCGAGGGCACGCGCCGCGTCACCGACGTGATCGGGCTCGCCGTCCCGACGCTCTTCCTCGTCCTCACCGCCCAGGTCGCGTGGAGCTTCGTCGAACACGGCCGTGTGCTCCGGCGGATCCCCGACGCGTACATCCGGCTCGCCGACGGCCGGGAGCAGCTCGATCCCGACCGCCTCGGGCCGATCCTCGACGCGGCCCTCGACGCGCGCTCGGACTCGACGCTCGCGCTCGAGAAGAAGGCTCAGCTCCTCCGCCGCGTCGGCGCCCCCGCGAAGGACCAGAGCGAGGTGCTCGCGGGGCTGCTCGCCCGTCGCCCCGACAGCGTCGCCGCGCTGCAGAACGCCGGCGCGCTCGCCGCGCGCGGCGGAGACGTCGACCGGGCAGCGTCGCTCCTCGACCGCGCGCTCGAGCTCGACCCGGGCTCACCCGGGCTGCAGCTCAACCAGCTCCGGCTGGCCGCCGACCTGCGCGACCCCGAGCGTGCGCGCGCCGCCATCAACACTCTGCGGGCCGCGGGCCGCGCAACGGCCGAGCGGCTCGGCTCCCAGGCGCGCGAGCTGCTCCTCGGAGGACGGCTCGAGACCGCCGCGCCGATCCTCGCTGCATACCGCGAGGTGCAAGGACTTCCCGCGCTCGACCTCGGCGATCTCAATGCCCTGAACGGCGCGCGACGCGACGACGACCCGCGCTTCGCGCTCGCCTTCGAGGCCGCGTACCGCATGGCGCTCGCAGGCTCGATGCTCGAGGCCGGGGAATTCCAGGAGGCCGGTTTCTCGGCGCGGTTCGCGCGTCAGAAGGCGGACGACACCTCGGTCGACCTCGGTGCGATCCGGCTGCGGCAGGCGGCGGCGCTGGCGGGTGAGGGCCGGTCCGAAGACGCGCAGGCGATCCTGGACGAGGGTCCGATCGCGCGCGTGGACCTCGAGCGGATGAGCGCCGCGGCGCGCTCGGCGTTCCTGGACGCGGGCGTCGACCCGTTTCCTTCCGAGACCCTGACGCCGCGCTGACGCCGCCTCGGGGCGGTCGGGGGGAGCGTCCCGCGCCCGTTAGCCGACTCCTTACGCGCAAGAGCGGGTCCCCGGCCGCATGCAACCCGAAACGCGCTGTGGGCCGCCCTAAGGCGCGGTGGCACCGCGCTCCAGCGTCTGCGAAACTCCCGTCTCCCTCCGCGAACACCCCACTCCCCCATGACGACCGTCGAACCCGCCGAAGCCCGCACGAAGCGCCACATCCTCGTCGTCGAAGACGAAGAAGCCCTCGCGATCGGGATCCGCGACGCTCTCGAGCACGCGGGTTACATGGTCGACGTCGCCCACGACGGGGACACGGCGCTCGAGGTCGCCAGCGAGACCGGGTCGCCGTTCGACCTGATCGTCCTCGATCTGATGCTGCCCGGCCAGAGCGGGCTCGACGTGCTCCGCGCCCTGCGCGCGCAGAAGCACACCGTGCGCGTCGTCGTGCTGAGCGCGCTCGCGGACGAGGAGGACCTCGTTCGCGGACTGGAGGCGGGCGCGGACGACTACATGAAGAAGCCGTTCTCGCCGCGCGAGCTTTTGGCCCGGATCGACGCGCAGTTCCGACGCGCACAGCTCGACTCCGCGCCGCCGGAGATGCTCGAGCTGCCGGGGGACATCAAGGTCGACCTCGCCCGGCTCGAGGTCCACCGCGACGGCGAGACGATCCCGCTCACCCCGCGCGAGGGCGACATCCTCTCGTACCTCATCCAGCACCACGACCGCGTGGTGACGCGCGAGGACCTCCTGCTCGACGTCTGGCACTACCAGAGCGCCAACGTCGAGACGCGCACCGTCGACATCCACATCGTCGGCCTCCGGCGCAAGGTCGAACCCGAGCCCGCCAAGCCGCAGCTCATCCAAACGGTGCGCGGCAAGGGCTACCGCTGGTACGCCTGAGCCGGCGCACGCTGGCGACGAGCGCATGCAGGCGGGACGAGCGGCGGGGATCCGGGGGCGGCAGGCCCTCTACCTGTACGTCGTACTCGTCGTGCTCCCGGCGGCGTGCTTCGGGCTGCTCCTGCTTCAGCAGCTCCGCACGTACCAGACGCGCCTCCTGAACGAGCTCCCCGCCGACGCGCGGGACGGCGCGGACCGCCTCGGACAGGCGATCACGGAGCGCGTCACCGAGCTGCTCGAGGACGAGATGGCGCGGCCATTCGAGGAGTACAGCGAAACGCTGTACCGCCCCGACGGCGACGAGATCGTGCGCGACGCGTCGCCGCTCGGCGCCGCGCCGCTGCGCGAGGGCGTGCTCGGCTACTTCGCGTTCGACGCCAGCGAGATCGACCCGGAGCGCGCGGTCACCTGGCCCGAGGACGCGTTCCCGCCGCTCGAGATCTACACCGGCGTCACGGACGAGCGCGGGCTCCGGAACGACTCGGCCCACCTCTCGAGCATCGCGCACGCGGTGACGATCCAGTGGTACGTCGACGACGAGGGCTACGGCGTTCAGGACGCGCTCGAGTCGGCGGAGATGGAGGGTTTCGGACAGACGCGCCAGCGCCGCGTCCGCACGAGCGTCCTGAACCTGAGCCAGGGCGAGGAACGCGAGTGCCGCGACGCGGTCCGTGACAACGCCGCGCTGTTCGACAAGGAGCACCATCTCGTCCACGTCAGCCACTTCCATCTGCAGGTGGTCGAACCCGTGCCGTTCAACGACGGGCCGCAGTGGGCCGTCGTCGCGACGCGCTACGTCGTGATGGAAGGGCTGACGGTCCCTACGATCCCGACCTGTATCGAACGCATCGCGAGGCCCGTGTTCCTCATCCAGGGCTTCGTGCTCGACAACCGCTGGCTGCTCGACGCGCTTCCGCGCGAGGAAGCACGCAGCGTTCTGGGGCGGCCGCTGCGCCTCGCGAGCATGGGCGAGGCCGTCCCCGAGGACTCGGGGGTGACCGTGGCGGAGGTCGACGTCTTCGACGCGCTCGGGCTCTACCTCGGCGCCATGCCGGAGTCGGGCTTCGGCGTGCGCGTCGTCACCGATGCCAGCGGACTGCGCCGCGGGTTCGCGATCCAGAACGCGTGGCTCGCGGGCATGGCGCTCCTGCTCACGATCTCGATGACGATCGGGATCCGGCTCCTGCTCGGCAGCATCCGCGCGAGCCGCGGCGAAGCCGAGCGCACGCGCAACTTCGTCGCGTCAGTCACGCACGAGCTCCGCACCCCCATCGCAGCGGTGAAGCTTTACGGCGAGATGCTGCGCGACGGCTGGGTGACCGGTGAAGAGCGCCGCGACGAGTACCTCGGGCGGATCGTGTCGGAGTCCGACCGCCTCGACGGCCTGGTCGACCGCGTGCTCCTGCGCCGGCGCCTGTACGACGGGACGCTGGACGAGGTCGGCGCCGGGGACCTCAATGCCCACGTGCTCGCGCAGCGCTCCGACCTGGAGATGGTCGGTGGCCGAGCCGCGGACGACCTCGCCTTCGAGCTCGAGGACGGCCTCCCGCAGGTCCTCCTCACCGCCGAGGGCATCCACGTGATCCTCCAGAACCTCGTCGAGAACGCCCGCAAGTACGCGCCGGTCGAGCGCGACGCGGACGGCGCCCCGCTCGAGCCCATCCTGGTCCGTACGCGGCGCGTCGGGCGACGCGGCGTCGTGCTCGAGGTCCTCGACCGAGGACCTGGGATCGACGAGAAGGACCGCGGCCGGATCTTCGAGGCCTTCCGGCGCCTGGGCGACGAGCACACGCGGCGCACCAAGGGCACCGGCCTGGGCCTCCACCTCGTCGCCCTCCAGGCGCGCGCGCTGCGCGGCAAGGTCCAGGCCCTACCGCGCGCCGGCGGCGGAAGCGTCTTCCAGGTCGCGCTCAAGAAGGCCTGAGCGCAGGGCGTCCGGATCCGCCCCTCGATTCGGACCGACACGCGCCGCCTCCTGTCCGAATGCGAAGAGCGGAGCCCGAGGCGCTGCCCGGACTCCGCTCTTCTCATGCGCCGCTCCCGACTCGGGAGCGATGGCAGTGCGCTACTCGGCGCCCTCGGCCTCCGCAGCGGCGGCGGCCGCGGCGTCCTCGGCGGCGCGCGCCTCGCGCGTCGGCCACTCGAGCCCGAGACGCTCGGTCATCCACGCGCTGTCGCCGCGGAACAGGCGAGCACCGATCTCCTGGAACGCGGTGCCGCGCACGCGCGAGCGGTAGCCGTTGTGGACGGTCGGCGTGAGCTCCTTCGGGTCCTTCGCGCGGGTCGAATCGAGGCGCGCGAGATGGACCGAGTCCCCCTCGCGCGTGAGGGTCGGCGCGGCGACTTGGCCCTCCTCCAGCGTGTAGACCGTGAACGAACCGGGGGCCGTGATGAACTTCTCGCCGAGGTCCTCGACGTCGTCCCCGGCCTTCTCGCCGCGGCCGAAGTACTCGCGGTCGTAGAACTCGAGGCCCGCCTCGCGCACCGCGGCCTCGAAGGCGGCTGCGGTCACCGTCGGGGGGACGGCCTCGGCGCTCTCCGGGTCGTCGGTCGCCTCCCTCGGGAACGCGTCGCGCACCTCAGTCAGGCGCTCCAGCGCGAGCTCACCCGCGCGGCCGTCGACCCACATCTCGGTGACCTCGTCACGCACGTCGTCGAGGGCCGGCTCGGCGGCCTCCGTCTTGGACGCGACGCGCGCGATCGTGATCGCGCTCTCGGACACCACGACGCGCGGAAGGAGCTGCCCCACCGGCGTGAACATGAGCTGCGCCGAGATCTCGCGGCTGCCCCAGCCGGGCACCTCCGCGATGTCTTCGCGCAGGTAGCCGCCGGGATCCACTTCGCCCACCTGGAGGCCGTACTTCTCCGCGGACGGAGCGAGGTCGAGCACGGTCCCTTCCTCGGCAGCCGCGGCCTGGTCCTGGAGCTCGGTCAGGAGCGCGTCGAGCGCGGACTTGAGCTCGGCCTCGGCCAGCGCCTGGTCCTTGACCTCCTCGAACTCGTACGGCGTCGCGGGCGCGGGGTCGTCGCCCTCCTCGCCCTCGGTCTCCGTCGGGCGCATGAAGCGGCGCGAGCGGTTGAAGTCGTAGTACGAGCGCGCGAGCGTGTCGCGGTCCGCGCCCTCGGGCAGCGGGAACGCCTCGACCAGCGCGGTGCGGTCGAAGGCCTCGTCGGCGAAGTCGAGGTAGATCACCTCGGGCACGGCGCGCGGCTTGGTGTAGAGGCCCTGACGCCTGCGCGGGTCGAGGTCCTCGCGGAACCAGCGGAGGAGTTCCTCGTCCGCCGGAAGCTGAGCGGCGGCGTCCTCGGTCACGGTCGCGACATCGAGGCTTCCGACCTGGAACTTGTACTCGGGCACCTGCTCCTGCCAGAGCTCGGTCGCCGCGGTCGAGTCGTTGACCTGCAGCGGCGTCTGGACGAGCTCCATCACCTTCTGGACGCGGAGCACGCGGCGGACGGCCTCGGCCACGTCGCGCGGCGACATGTCGTAGCTGCGCGCGAAGGCCGCGAGGGTGTTCTCGTCACCGATGGCGCGCAGGCGCTGCTTGACCTCTTCGTCGGAGACGCCGACGGCCGATCCGGTCGCGATGCGCTCGTAGATGAGGAACGAGGCGACGTCGTCGGGGTCGACGTCCGGCGACGACTGCGGCTTGGTCGGATCCTGGAAGCGGAAGCTCGGCGGCAGGTAGACACCGAGCCGCATGCCGAGCTCGATCTCCTTCGCCGACCGGCTGAAGTTCATCTGCGTGACCTCGACCGACTCGCTCGAGAGCGGGTCCGTCCAGCGCAGGTAGATGTCGTCACCGCGGCCGCCGCCGCGGCCCGTCATGGCGGCGGAGAAGTTGTCGGCCACGACGAAGATGACCAGCAGGAAGAGCACCAGCCCCAGCGTGAGGAGGTAGCGCAGACGGCTCTGGCCCTCGGGGACGTGGATGAGCTCGCCGTCCTCGGGCTGCTGGGTGGTTTGGGTCGGATCGGCCATGGGAGGGGCGACGCCGGGTACGGGCGGGCGTGATTGCGCCGCCGGGCGGGATGCGGGGATGCGCGCGCGGGGGTCTCTCCGCCGCGCGAGCGGGCCGAAGATCTTACGGCTGGGGCGGGGCCGGGGCCACCGCGAGGGGCGCCTCGAGGGGCCGATTCGAGCCCGGGGGAGGGGCTCCGAGGCTCCGGCGCGCAGACGGGGCGCTGCCCCGCCCCCAGGAGTCTCAGTCCTTCGCGAGCTCCGCGTCGCGCGGCAGGTCGTCCAGCGACATCAGCCCGAAGCGATCCAGGAAGTCCTTGGTGGTCCCGTACTGGAGCGGAGCGCCGGGTACGTCCGCGCGGCCCGTGACCCGCACGAGCCCGCGGTCGACGAGCGAGCGGAGGATCGGGCCGGCCTGCACGCCGCGGATCGCCTCGATCTCGGCCTTCGTCACCGGCTGGCGGTAGGCGACGATCGACAGCGTCTCGAGCGCGGCGGGGCTGATGCGCTCGATCGGATTGCCCTTGGCGAGACGACCGACGACCTCACCCAGTTCCGGCACGGTCATGAGCGTGTGGCCGCCCTTGATGCCGCGCAGTTGCACGGGGAGGGCGCTCGCCTCCAGGCGCGCCGCGAGGCGCTCGAGCGAGGTCCGCACGCGCGCGGCCGGCGGCCGCTCCAGGAGCGACACGAGCCGCCCGACGGACAGAGGGTCCGGGGACGCGAAGAGCAGGGCCGCGACGCGCTCGTCGAGCTGGTCGTCCGAGAGGTCGGCCCCGGGGCCGGGCCCGCGCTGCTCTTCGGCCTCGTCCGCGTCGGCGCTCTCGTTAGGATCCGCACCGTCACCGGTGGCGCGCTCCTCCCCCTCGCTCCGACCGGCCTCGTCGCCCGCGCCTGCGTCCCCGGGAGCGTCCTCGTCGAACTTCTCCCCGGAGGAGCCGTGGGCAGGAGCGCCCTCGCGCCCCCCTTCGGCCGGTCCTGCGCCGGCGTCTTCGGTCGCGTCGTCGATCTCCGTCCCCCCGTCGATGAGCTGCTCGGTCCCGGGCGTCTCGTCCATGGGGAAAGCGTCGCAACCGACCCCGCCCCGTTCAATCACGAAAGGACGCGATCCCGCCACGGCCGCTCCGCCACCCGCCCCCGCCCCCTGCGACGAGGCCATGAGCTCGACCGAGATTCCGCCCCCCAATGCGCTGGCCCGCTCCTCCGAGATCGCCCGTGGGCACTGGGAGGCGTGCGCCGAGCGGCTCCGCGCCGCGCTCGCCGACGGCCAGGACCCGTCCGCCGCGCGCCCGGTCACGCACGTCGTGGCTCTGCCCTCGCCCGAGGCGGCGGACCTCTTCGCCGAGGTCGCGGGCGTCCGCGGCTTCACGTGCTCGATGGAGCCCGGCGGCGAGGGCTCGGTCCACGTGCGCGCGACCCGGGACGACGCCATTGGGCTCCCGCACATCCACAACGTGGTCATGGAGCTGACCGAGTTCGCCGCACCGTACGACGGCGACCACGTCGGATTCGAGTAGCGCACGGCCGGCTGGAGCCCGGGAGCCCGTATCCGCCGGTGCCTGCCTGCCGCGTCCCGCTGCTCAGCGCTCGGTCAGGCGTAGGAAGGGTGAGACGTCGATCTCGTAGCGGCGGAACATCGCGTCCTTCCACTGCCAGAACTCGGGGTCCTCGACCCCGCGCCGCTCGAGGCTCTCCTCGACCTCGGCGCCGATATCCGTCCACGACCCGGTCCTGGGTGCGCCCGTCTCGTCGACGACGAGGAACACGAAGCCCTCCCCCTCCTCGATCGGGCCGACGACCTCGCCGAGGTTGGCCGCGAACGCGGTGCGCGCGAGAGGCTGGTCCCCGCGTACGACGGGCGGCATGCGCCCCCCTTCGCTCTTCGAGGGGTCGACCGAGAGCTCGCGGGCCAGAGCGGCGAAGTCCTCGCCCGCGGCCAGGCGGGCCTGCACCTCGTCGGCACCGGCCTGCGTCTCGACGACGATCACGCGGAACTCGCGGCGCTCCGATCCGAGCAGCCAAGCGCGCACGCAGCGCGGAGCGAGCAGGTCGACGGCGGCCTCCTGCACGAGCTCCTGCTCGAAATCGGTGGGCTCCATGCCGAGCCGCGCCTTGACGAACGACTCGAGGTCCGGCGCGCCCGCCGCCTGGGCGCGCTCGCCGAGCACGCGGACGCGGTCGCGCACGACACCCTCGACGGACCCCTTGGGGAGCTCGATGCCGAGCGCGCCCGACTCCATCGCGACGATGCGGCTCAGAACGAGGTCGTCGAGGATCGCGCGCACGCCGTCCGGGTCGCGCAGCATCCACTTCGACACGAGGTCGGTGAGCAGGATGTCCCGTCCGCCGACGCTCGCCACGGGAACGGCGCCGTCCTGGGCGTCGACGCCGGAAGGCCAGTTCACGTCGCCGGTCGGTCGCAGTGCGGCGGCCGCCGCGTCGCCCGCCCCGGCGACGCGAGGTGCGGGACCGGCGCCCGTGGGGTCGGCCTCGGTCGGGAGCGAGGACTCGGGCGCCTCGGGCTGCGGCGGCTCGAGGGTCTCGGGCGCGGGGCCGATCGGGACGGCGTCGCGGGCGACGTCACGGTTGTCGGCGGTCGCGCAGGCGCTCACGAGCGCCCCGAGCGCGGCGAGGGAGAGGGAGGTGCGGTTCATCGGACGCGGAGTTCGGCGCGGCGGGCCTGGGCCGGAACGGTCAGCGGAAGTTGATGCGCCGCACGACCTGCACACCGCGGCACAGCGGGCAGGCGGCGACGGCGGAGAGTTCCTGGCGCGAAACGGTACCGGAGGCCACGACGCTGATCGCGCCCTCCCCCGCGCAGCGCGTGCACGGCCGGAGGAACGGCTTCGGGCGCAGCGCGTAGTCGCCGCCGTTCTCGGCGTAGTAGGCGAGGAGCCACTGCGCGCGGCCGGCGACGGACCAGCTCGACCAGAACTCCTGGCGCGCCTCCGCCTGCGCGGCGCCGGCGCCGCCCCGCTGGGCCGCCCGCTGGTTCTGCGCGTAGCGGCGGATGCGCTCCTCGATCGCCTGGCGCTGCGCGTCCGCCGCGGACACCGGGGCGGCGCGCTCGTCCTCGGCCTCGATCCCGGCCTGCGCCGCCTCGAGGCCGAGCAGCCACGTTCCAGAGGTGCCGTACGTCGCCGAGGTCCACCGGCGCCGGTCCCGGGCGTCCCAGAGCGCGCGCACGTCGTCGGGCTGGTACGCAGCGGAGACTCCCTTCACGAGGTCCTCCATCACCTTGGTCTCGATCTCGCCGGGCAGCGCCTCGACGGCCCAGCTCTGGAGCTGGTCGAAGGTGTCGTCCGTCGCCGCCTTCGCGCGCGTGAGGCGCCGAGCCCAGAAGTTCCAGCGCTTGCGCACGAGCTCGGTGGCGGCCTTGTCGCGGGCCTCCTCGAGCCGCTTCTCGGTCTTGAACGCGTCCTCGACGAGCGGGCTCCCGGCGAACTGTTCGGGGAAGGCGCGCGCGATCGCGATCGCGGCGTCGAAGTTCCCGCGCCGGCGCTCCTGATCGGCGGTGCGCAGCACCTCGAGCTGGCCCTGGGCCTCCGCCTTCGCCTCGGCGCGCACGAGCGCTCCCTCGACGCGCGCCGCGTCACCCCGCTCGATGCCGAGCTCGACCGCCGCCGCGTAGTGCTCGGCCGCGTGCACGAAGTCGAGGATGCCCTCGCACTTCTCCGCGAGCGCGACGCGCCCCGTCGCGGTGTCGAGGTCCGCCTCGGACAGGAGCTTCGCGTAGATCTCGTCGCGCGAGAACACGTCGAGCGCCGGCATCTGCACGCGTGACTCGATGCTCCGCACGCGGACCTTCGGGATCTTCTGCAGGTTGCCCGACGTCTTGACGAGGAAGTGGTCGCCCTCGCGCGAGACGATGACGCCGGTCATCGAACCGCCGCCCTCGAAGAGCAGCCGCTCGCCCTGGACGAAGACCTCCTCCGCCTCGACGTCGACGTAGCCGAACTGGGCGCGCAGGTCCGAGGCCTGCTCCTGGTCGAGCAGGTCCCACGTCAGGCGCGCGCGGCCGCTCGTGTCGACGCGAACGATGTCGAGGCCGTCCGGGTCGTGTCCCACGATCGCCGCGAAGCGGACGCTCCCGTCGGGGAAGCGCAGCATGCGGACCTCGTCGGCGGCGGGCGGCGGCGGGGCGGCGAACGGGTCCGCGTCGGAGACCGCAGGCGCGGCGCCTGCGCCCTCGAGGGCGTCCTGCGCGGCTCCGGCCGCGAGTGGGCCGGCGAGCGCCAGCGCCGCGAGCAGAGCGAGGGTCCTGGGGCGTCGGAGCGCGCGCAGGGCGCCTCCGGCGGGCATCGTTCGATCCATCGTCGTCGTCCTCATCCGTCCACGGAGTCGGCCGCGGAGCCGTCCGCGGGGCCGTCCAGGTCCCCGCGCAAGAGCCTACGCACGCGCGCCCCGAACGGGACCTCGCGCAGCATGATCGTCGTCCACTCGGCGTCACGCTCCACCCCGCCGGTGCGCCAGCGGACGAGCACGCGGACCAGCCACTCCGTCGCCAGTGGCTCGACGTCGCCCGGCATCGTCTCGAGCGAGTCGAGGTTGGGCGTCGTCTCCACCGAATAGGTCAGGCCCGGATAACCGGCGAGCTCGCGGTCCTCGATCTCGATCGGCTCCCCCACCGAACCGTCTGGTAGCAGGGGGAACAGGTTCTCCTCGAGGTCGCGCGCGATGGCGTCGACGGCGGCCGAGCCCACCGAGCGGAGCTCCGCCGTGCGGGTGAGCGCGGAGCCGAAGTTGAACACGCCGAGGATCATCGACACGCCGAGGACGAAGAGCGCGCCCGCGAGAACGACCTCGATCAGCGTGAAGCCCGCCGACGCGCGGCGGGCGGCGGTCGTTCGAGTCGAGCGCATCAGCGCAGTCCCCCCGAGCGTCCGTCCGAGATCCACTCGTCGTCGTGCAGCGCGATGGGCACGTCGAGGACCGCGCGCTGCCCGAGCAGCACGCGCGTGTCCGCAGCGTGGAACGCGGCGCGCGTGTCGCGGCGGCCGCGCTGGACCGAGACCCGGTCGCCCGAAAGCGCGCGGACGAGCATCCACTCGCCGCCGACCAGCACGTGGCGCCCGACGGCACCCTTCAGCCACTTGGTGCTCGACACGGAGAGCGACGTCGCCTCGGCCTCCGCGCCGTCGACGAGGCGCGGCGCGCGCTTGCGGTCGGCGGGACGCACCACCTCGATCGAGAGCCGCACCGAGCGCGGCAGGAGCGGGCGCGGGCCGGCGGGGGCCATGCCCGGCGCGGGCTCGTTCCGGCCGGCCACGTCGGCGTCCGGACGGGCCCGACGCCACGCGTCCCAGGACGTCGCCGCCGTCTCGGCGCCGGCGCGGACGCGCCAGCCGTCCACGAGGTCGGTGGTCTGCGTCGCCAGCAGCGGCTCCAGCCAGAGGACGCCGGAGACGAGTTCCTCCGCGCCGAGCTCGAGCGCGGGCACGCCGCTCCGCAGGAACGCTCCGTCCCCGAAGAAGCGGAGCGGTGTCCCCGGCACGTGCAGACGCTCGGCCCGCACGAGGACGCCGGTGTGGCGGTTGGATCCTTCGCTGCCCTCCGGCACGACGGCGTAGAGCACCTCGGCCAGCGCGCCGCCCCACACGTCGCGGTCGAGGCCCAGGAGGCCCTGACTCGCCTGTGAGGCGGTGACGCCCTGCGCCATCAGGAGCTCCTCCTCGTCGAGCTCCTCCGGCATCGGCTCCCCGTTCGGGAGCCTGCCGCTCCCGCGCATGTCGCGCGCGCGGCCGGCGGCGGCGCGCCGCTCGATCGCGTCGCGCTCGGCGCCCGAGACCTCGCGCACCAGGCGGATGCGCGGCCAGACGCGCTCGGTCGCGCCGTCCCGCTCGAGGTCGAACGGCTGCCAGTCGACGAGGAGGTCCCCCTCTGCGCTCGGGTGCAGCTGCCGCAGGTCGGCCGCGATCGCGCCGAGTCCGACGGTCGCGACCTCGCGCGCGTCGCGGACCGTCTCCGCGCGCGTCCACAGCCGGAGCGCGCTCTGCGTCACCGTGAGCACCGCGCCCAGCACGATCACCGCGAGAGTCGTCGCAAAGATGAGCTCGATCAGCGTGACCCCTGCGCGGGAGGACTCGGCGCGGGAGGACTCGGCGCGGGAGGACTCGGCGCGAAAGGATCTGGCGTGGGCGGACTCCGCGCGAAGCCTGGATACATGGATGAGCGTCCTCATCGCACGACGCTCCGCAGGGTCCGGGTCCGCGCGCGGTAGGTCACGGCGAGCTGGCCGAACCGCGGCGTCTCCTTCCAGCCGTGGCTCAGCCCCAGCACGGGGTCGAACGCGCCGGTCGCGTAGCGCGCGAACACGCGCCACTCGGCGCGGTCCGAGAAGCGGCCGATGGGGATGAGCCCGCCCCGGTAGGCGCCGTCCTCGAGGAGCGTCAGCCCCGGGGTCGACTCGGGGTCCGCGTCCCAGGGCGCGTCGCCGACGCGCTGCAGCACGACGGTCTCGGGTCCGCCGCGGTTCGAGTCCTCGGCCTCCCAGATCACGCCGGTGAAGAGCGCGCCGACCTGCTCTCGCTCGAGTCCGAAGTAGCCGAGCTCGGGCCCGTCGAAGCGCGGCGCGTAGCGGTCCCAGTAGCGCGCGGGGAAGAGGATCACCGGCGCGCCCGCGACGTGCTGCACGGCGTCGGTGCCGAACCGGCCGCGGAAGGCGCCCGTGCCGCTGGCCTGGGCGCCGTCCTCGCTCGCCGTCGGCGGCATCGCGAGCGCGCCGTCGAACAGGTGCGTGTAGTGGATGAGCTCGCCGTCGACGAGCGCGGTCCCCTCGCGCGGAAAATCCTGCGTGCTGACGAGCGGCAGGAGCGCGTCCCCCGCGCCGACCGGCGCGGCGAGCGTCGTCGCCGTCCAGTGCTCGAGCAGGACGACGGACTCGCCGATGGAGTGCGGCTGCGGCTCGGTCCCGAGCGCGCCGCGCCCGCCCTCGGCGATCAGGATTTGACCCGACACCTGGTCGACGCTCAGGTAGGCCATCAGCTCGTCGCCGATGCGGACGATGCCTCCGTCCTGCGGATAGAACTGCAGAAGGCCGAGCTGCGTGAAGAAGCGCTGCGAGTTCGCGCGCACGCTCGACGGAAGGACCGTGAGCGATCGCGCGTTCGGACCGAAGTCGCCGGCGAGCGTCAGGGGCGCACCGGCCGTGTGCGAGGCGGGGTTCGCGCCGCCCAGTCCGGCGAAGACGACGGGGTTGCCGAACTCGACCTCGTCGATCGTCGCGTCCGGGACGCCGAGGTCGGCGGCGCCCGCCCCGGATCCGATCGCGGCCTGCGGCGCGATGCGCGGGAGCTCGCCCGTCGGGAACTTGACGATGCGCGAGAGCTGCCGCGGGTCGGTCACGAGGACGGTGCCCGCGGCGGCGCCGCCGGCCGGCGTCGGGGCGGGCATTCCGCGGTCGAAGGCGACGTAGCCCGCCTGAACGTCGAAGCCGTTCCCCTGGCCTGAGGTCGTCTCCGACGCCGCGACGACGCTGAGAGTGCCGTCGTTCGGGGACGTGTACGCGTGGTAGACGCGCGACGGCGCGGGATAGTGCGCGCGGTGTACGAAGGCCGCGAAACCGAGGTCGTTCGGGCCGTCCCCGACCACGAACGCGGCGTCGTCGGCGCCGGGGCGCCCGATGTCGAGGCTCGTCATGTCGGCGGTGATCCGCACGACAGGGACGACCACGTTCCCAGCGCCGTGCTCGCTGGACTCCGTCCCGAGCACCCCGCGGAAGTGGAGCGTGCTCGCGACCGCGCGAGTCAGCGGCAGGCCCTCGTAGGGATCGACTCCGCGGAACGGGTCCCAGTCGGGACCCAGGGCGGGCGGAGCGCCGCGGGCTGCGAGCCGCGCGCGGGGCTCGCCACTCGCGCGGGCGACGTCGCTGACGTCGGACGGGCGGGGCGCTCCTGCGCCCTCGAGCATCGCCCCGCGTCCGCCCAATGCGCCGACTCCTCCGCTGCCGGGACCGCTACCGCCGCTGCCGGGCCCTCCGCCCGGCCCACCGATCGGCGTCGCGTCACCGCCGACGCCCTGGTGCAGCAGCGTGTCGACGGCCTGGAGCGCGGGGAAGGCGCTCCGCACGAGCTGGCCGTTGGTCGAGTCGAAGTCGTCGTAGCGGATCCACTCGGTGCTCGCCGGGTCGTTCGCCCGCGTGATCTGGGCAAAGCGCGAGAGCTGCTGCCCGCCGACGGCTGGCTGCGGGAAGGTCGTCGGATCCGCCGCGTTGACGGCGATCGACAGCGGCACGCAGAACGTGCTCGCGCCGAGGATCGAGTTGCCGGGCACCGCGGCGCCCGCGCCCTGGACGAAGTTGACCTGCCAGTCGAAGACGTACGCGCTCGCCCCCGTGTTGCCCGTCCCTCCGGACGTGAACCCGGGCAGCTGCACGCCGCGCTCGACGACGTTGATGCCCTCGGCCGTGACGCTGTCGTAGCGCACGATCTCGAAGCCGCCGATCTGCTCGCCGTTCGGCCCGATCGGCTGGTTGCCGAGGCCGACGGTGAAGTTCAGGAGGCCCGTGAGGAGCGCGTATCCGCCGCGCGCGTTGAACGCGGCGAGCACGTCGCCCGGGACAGGGTTCGCCGCCCCCTGGTCCGCGCCGACGAGCGGCAGCACGCCGGTCCGCGCGGGCAGCCAGCCGAGCCCGAGGTTGATCGAGTTCGCGCCGACGGGCACGGTAATCGCGTCGTACGCCGACCCGCCGGAACCGTTCGTCCCGATGAACACGCGCCCGACGCGGAACGGCCCGAGCGCGTTCGTGAGGATCCCGTCGCCGCCGGGGACGTCGTCCACGGTCAGCGGGATCGTGTAGCCGTAGTGCTCGACGGTCGTGCCGTCGGGGTAAGCGCCGCCCGACGTGAGCGAGGTCGACGCCGCGACCGCGGTCGGCAGCGCCGTCTGCGATCCCTCGACGTCGAAGCGCACGCGCGCGAGCCGTCCGCCGAATCCGGGGTTGTCGCTGCCCCCGGTCTCGTGCAGCGCGGTGAAGGAGGAAGAGCCGTTGCGCTTGGCCTCGATGAGCTCGTTCCCGATGCGCAGCACGCACACGTCCGGGAAGCCCTCGGTGGACTCGACGTTGATCGTGGTGCTGTTCGGCGAGATGCCCCCCACCAGGCGCGTGCGGCCGAACGTACGCACGCCGACGCCGCTTCCGTTGACGAGCATCCCGAACTGGTCGGGGCGCGTGCCGCGCACGTCGAACGACAGGTGGCTCCAGGTCTGCGCCGGGAAGCCGGGCTCGGCCACGCCCGCCGTCGTCGCGCCGTTGCCCGCGACGGCGAAGCGCGCCTCCGCGGCCTCGACGAAGCCGGGCGTGAGCGGGTGATCGCCGTAGCCGTCGAAGATGCGGAGCACGACGTCGCCGGCCTCCATCCCGACGAACAGGCGGTCGGAGTCCGGCTGCCCGCCTCCGAGCGACGCGTACGTGCCGTTGCCGATCGACTCGGGTCGGACCCACATCGACGCGGAGAGCGGCTGTGCGAAGCCGCCGGAGTCGGCCCAGCGAACCGCGTTCCCGGTCGCGTCGAGCACGGTCGACTGGTCCGGAGCGTAGCGCCCCTCGAGCGAGCGGCTCTCGTAGTCGAAGTGCAGCACGCGGCCCTGGTTCCGGGCGGTGCGGCCGATCCGGATCGGGGCGAGCTGCGCGTAGCCGACCTCGGAGCGGTCGGGGAACGAGCGGTCCGGCGGAACGGGCGTGCCGTCCGCGCTGTACACGGGCTCGTCGATGCCGGGGAGGAAGCGCTGCCCGCGCACCGTGCCGAGGTGCGGCACGAGGCGCGACGGCGGGTCGGTCACACCGTCGTAGCGCGCCGTCGGCTCGGGCCCCGTCACCCAGTACGGCGCGCGGCGCGAGAGGCGCTGGGCCTCGTCGAAGTCCTCCTGGCGCGTGAAGACGTGCAGGAGCTCCGCCCCCTCCGGCGCGACGTCGAGCGCGACGGTCCGGACGCCGCTCGTGCGTTCGTGGCCCGACTTCCCGTTCACGGCTGCCCGCAGCTCGAGCTCGAACACGCCGGCCGTCTGGAACGAGAACGGCATCGTCGCGAACGCGAGGCGCCCGTCGTTCGCGTTGAGGGCGTTGGCGTGCAGCGCCACCGCGTCGCGCGGGTCGTTCAGCACCGCCTCGGCGAGGTTCCCGTCGACGCCCGCCGCAGCCGCCTCGACGATTCCCGCCGACGGCAGGACGAGCCGCTGCACGAAGTCCTCGAACGACTCGAACGGACGACAGGCCACGATCTGCGCCGCAAGCGCAGCTGCCTCGCGGTCGTCGATGCGGTGGTTCTGCCCGCGCAGGCCGAGATTCGCGGTGAGCGCGACGAGCACGTCCGGATCGGCCGTGTTCACGTTCACCGGGCGCTTCTCGAGGACCGACACCTGCCCCGTGAACTCCTCGTGGTCGAGGTCGAGGACGCGATCGAGCGCGACTCGCCCCCCCGCGAGGCGCGCCATCACCACCCGCAGCTCAACGCCGAGCGGGCTCTCCACCTTCACCGTCGCACCCGGGCACAGCCAGCGACCGTCCGCGACGGAGATGCGATAGTCCTCGCCCCCGTCGACGGGCATCGTCAGCCGGGTCGCGCGCTGCCACCGCGCGCCGCTGCCCGCGACGTCGCGCGCGTAGGTCGTACGGCGCAGGAACGAGATCTCGTCGGGCGTGAACGCGCCGGTGATCGCGAACTCTTCCGCGGCCACGATCTCCTCCACCACGTCGACCTCGACGGGGAGCCCGGGAGCGCTCAGCGTGCGCCGGACCGCCGGCGCGTACATGCGCTGCTCGACGACGAAGGCGCCGACGCCGTGCGTGCCGGGCGGCAGCGGGCCGTTCGTCTCGGTCGCTCCTTCGTCGTCGCCCGTCGCACCGAGCCCGCGCCGCGCGAGCGCCGTACCGTCGCTGCCGCGCGGCCCGAGCTCGATGAGCTCACCCTCGCACACGACGACCTCACCCTCCTCGAAGACGCCCGGCGCGGCGAAACGTGCCGTCTCGTCCTCGACGCCGATGGGCGCGGAGAGTCGCGTCACCCGGCCGAGGAGATTCGCGAGGGCCTGGGGCGAGGCGCTCGAGAGATCGATGCGTCCCGACAGGTCGTACGTCTCCGCGTCGAAGGCGGGGCCGTTCGGATCGTGCGGGTCGAGGAACTCCTCCGGCAGGTCGAAGTCGACGCGCAGCTCGTCCACGCCGTCGCTGTCTCGCGTCGTGTCGAGCGAGGGGTGGGTTCGGTACAGGCGATGGCGCGCGTGGGCCTCGGCCGCGTCGAGGGCGAACCTGAGCCGCGCCGCGTCCGCCGTCGCGTGGCTGGCGGCGTCCGCGTTGCGCGCCGTCGCGAGGAACGGTGCGGAGAGCGCGAACAGCGCCAGCATCACCAGCAGGACGGCGAGGAGCACGAAACCACCGCGCGCGCCGCGATCGATCCTTCGCTCCCTCACAGCACCGTCCCCGCCGTCGAGATCCGAACCGTGGCGCGCCGGCCGTCGCTGTACTCGAGCTCGACGTCGACGGGCCCGCCGTGGAACACGGGGTCGAGGCGCCCCTGGACGTCGAAGCGCACCTCGAAGGGCGCGCGCGCGACGAACTCCGCGCCGCTCGGGAGCGGCACGTCGGAATCGGCGCGCACGACGGAGACCACCAGGTCGTCGAGCGCGCCCTGGAACGACCGGCGCCCGCCACCGAGGATGAGAGCGCCTTGCTTGCGGCTCGCGGGGCGCGTCTCCGCGCGCTCGGCCAGCGTCACGCCGTTCACCGTCAGCCGCAGCGCCGCTCCGTCGTGTCCGACGCCGACGACCGACCACCGGCCCGGCGTGAGCGCGCCGGCCTTCGAGAGGAGCCTGACGGGCTCGCCCTCGCGCACCCGCCCGAGCTCGTCCGCGCCGCGCATGCGGATCCGCGCGTCGAGCGCGCCGTTCGCCTGCACGTCGAGCGTCAGCGCGTCGCCGAAGCTGAGGATGCGACCGGCGCCGGAGCCGAGCTCCGGGCGCGCGGCGATCGTGAACAGGAACCCGTCGTCGAGGCGGAAGCCCGGGTCGGACGTCGGATCGAACTCGACGCGCGCGACGGCCCCACCGAGCGTCAGATCGAGCGCGTCGCCGATGAAGCCGTCGGGTGTGTCGAGCTCGCCGTCGAAGCCCTCGATCGACGCGGGGTGACCGCCCGCGCCGTCGAGCGAGCCGCGCTCGAAGCGCCACGTCCCCGCGACGCGGAAACCGGTCGAGCGCATCGTCCGCGCCTCAGGCTCGAACGCGACGCGGGACGGCGCACCGAACGCGAGCGCGTCATTGCGCGCCTGCCGGAGTGCGTTCGCGACCACGCCGCGCGCCGCGTGCGACGTCGGGTCGAACGACGAGATCGCGCCGATCCCCGCGCCGAGCACGACGCCGAGAATGAGGAGCGACACGAGGAGCTCGAAGAGCGTGAAGCCGCTCCGGTCCGCGCGCGTCGCTGCACTGCCGGCCGCCCGTGCCACTCAGCGCGCCTTCTTGAAGTTACCGATGTCGTCCTCGGTGCCGAACTCGCCGTCCGCACCCGCGGAGATGAGCTGGAACGAATCGGCCCGGAACGGGTCGCCCGTCTTCGGGTTGATCGAGGCCCGCACCGTGAACTCGAGCACGTCGCCCTCCGCCTCCGAGTAGGAGCGGTACTCCGCGCCCTCGGCGTAGTCGCTCCGGTGCAGGTAGACGATCGGGTTGCCCCAGTGGTCTCCGAGTTCGAAGACCTCGGGGCTCTCGAAGCGCGTCAACGACGCCTTCGTCGCGTCGCCGTCCGAGTTCACCAGCTGGTCCTCGTAGCTCGAGCTGGCGCGGTACGAGCCGTCCGCGGGCATGAGCGCGATCACGAGCATCTCGGCGCCTTCGTTGAGCGCGGACGGCCGCGGGTCGAGGCTCTTCGGGAAGCTCGACGGTGGGTAGTCGCCGTTCTCGCGCTCGTACGCCTCGATCTCCGTGGAGATCTGCGTGATGAGCGTGCGCGTGGAGCTCGCGCCGACGGACTCGGACGCGCCGAGCAGCGACGGGACGAGCGCCGCCGCGAGCACGGCGATGATGAGGATCACCGCCAGGAGCTCGATGAGGGTGAAGCCTGCGGCGCGGGCCGCTCGATTCGATCGGTGGAGTCGCATGCGGGAGTCGCCTCTTCGGTCGGGGCTCACTTGCGGCGGACGACGCGCACGTCGTCCACGACGAGGTCGGCGACGCGGCCCGGCTCGCCTTCGACGAAGGCGCCGAAGCTCAGGTTCTGCCGCGAGCTGAACAGCGCGTCGATCTGCAGATCGGTCTCGACGGGCTCGCCGTCGACCAGCAGCGTGAAGCGCGAGTCGAGGTCCTCGCCGCGACGCTCGATCGAGACGCGCACGGCCTTGCCCTGCGGCCACTCCGGGCCCGAAACGGCGCGGAACGCAGCGTCGCCATCGGTCGACTTCTTCTGGATGCGGACCTCGATCTCGCCGTCCCGGTTGCGGCACACCGCCAGCTCGGCCCGTACCTCGACCTCTCCGCGGCGAGAGGTCCGCTCGCTCGCGACGAACAGCCCGGAACGCGTCCCGCGCGCGTCGTCGCCGACGGTGAGCGCCGCGGTGAACGCGATGAAACGGTCGGGCGGAAGCTGGCGGAACACGCGCGTGCGTCCGCTCTTCTGGTGGCTGCCCTCGATGCGCACTGCGCCCTTCGAGAGGTCCGACAGCGGGCCGACGCCCTTGTCCTCGGTCCACCCGTTGGCGATGCGGCCGTCGGCGCGATCGAAGCGATCGCGGAAGACCTCCTTCGACTCGTGGTCGAGGATCCGCGCCGACTCCGTCTCGGCGAAGGTCGACCACGGGCCCTCGCGGTCCTCGGAGCGCGCGTCGTCGACGATCTCGCCGAAGAGCGTCAGCGCTTCACCCGGCTCGCCGGTCGCGTAGTGCCACCAGGCGAGCCCGGCGCGCGCGGACTCGGACCCGAGGTCGATGTCGCGCGCGCGGTCGAAGCTCGTGCGCGCGAGGTCGACGTCGCCCAGGCTGAGCGCGTTCCACCCACGCCGCGCCCAGAGCGCCGCGTTGTCGGGCTCGAGCATCGCGAGCCGCTCGTAGTAGCGCTCGGCGGACGCGAGATCGCCGGCCTCCTCGAGCAGCTCCGCGAGCCGCGCCATCGCCGGTGCGAAGTCGAGTTCGACCTCGAGCGCGGCCTGGTATGCGGCGCGCGCGCGTGCGTCGTCGCCGCCCGCCCGCGCGAGCCGGCCCGCCTGGAACAGCGACCACGCGTCGCGCGGGCTGCCCGCGAGCGCCGCGGTGATGAAGGCGTCGGCCTCCTCGGGATTGTCGGTCGCTTCAGCCAGACGCGACAGCGCGCGGTCGGCCTCCCAGGCGCGGAACGGATCGTCGGCGCGCGCGTCCAGGAGGAGCGCAGCTGCCTTCTCGTACGCTCCGGCCCTCAGCGCGGCGAGGCCGAGCGCGAGCTTCGCGTCGAAGTCGCTGCGGGTGACAGGGCCACTCGCCGCCACGGAGAGCACGGCCGAGGCGCCGGGCCGCCCGGAGAACAGGGAGGCCGAGAGCAGGCACGCGGCCTGCAGGTCGCCGAGGCCCTCCTCGCCCTCAGGATCCGCCGCCATGCAGCGCATCGCGGCGTCGTACGCGTCGTCGGAGCGGCCGAGCTGGAGCAGCGCACGCGCGCGCTCGAGCCGGAGCTCGACGCGCGCGCGGCGCGACTCGGGGCCGCGCGGCTCACGCTGGACCGCGGCCGACAGGTGCACAAGGGCGTCCTCCCAAAGGCCGCGTTGGCCGAGGAAGCGGCCGAAGCGCCAGCGCACCTCCCAGCTCCCCGCGTCGAGGCGCACGGCCTCCTCGAACGAGCCCCGCGCGTCCCCGTCGAGGCGCAGTACAGCCTGGAGCGCGCCGAGCCGCGCGTGCACGAGGGCGTTCTGCGCGAAGCCGCCCGCGATCAGCTCGTCGTAGACGCCGTACGCGCGGTCGAGCTGGAAGCCGAGCTCGTAGCAGCGCGCGAGCCCGAGCCGCGGCTCGATCGAGTCCTGGGTGTTGATCGCCTGCGCACGCTGGAACAGCTCCTCAGCGACCTCGAGCGCGCGCGGCGTGTCGTTCCGCAGGCCGAGGCACTCGTTCGCGAAGACCACCGCCGCCGTGAAGCGCGTCGGGGGGAGCGGATCCTCGAAGGACACCAGACCGACCTCGACGCGGGTCAGCGGCGTGTCGGCGAGCCCGAACTCACGGATCTCGTCGTTCGTGAACTCGAGCTCGAGCTCGGTGTTGACGTAGCGCGGCGCGCCCGTGAAGGGGTCGAGCTCGACGAAGCGCAGGGTCTGGCCGTCCGGGATCTCGCCCGCGAGCGCCATCCGGTAGCGGTCCTCGTTCTGGATCCGCCCGAACATGAGCGAGCTGCGGTACACCCAGTCGTACTGCTGCTTGAACGCGAGGACCTGCGCCGCGCGCTCCTCGGGGTCCTTCGAGAGCTTGCCGGTGCCCTCGGGGTCGACGTCGTCGGTCGCTCCGAGCGCCGCGGCGGGCGGCGGGGCCTCGAAGGCGCCCTCGGCGAGTCGATCGAACAGCCCCGGAAGGGACGCACCCTCGGCGGGCGCCTCGGGCTCACGCAGGAGCGCGCCGTACGCCGGTGCGGCGGGCCCGAACGGCGAGGGCGGCGACAGCGCGGGGAGCGCGCCGATGCGCGGACGCACGACCTCGAGCGGGGGCAGGGGCCGAGTGGGCGACGGCGGCTCGAAGAGGTTGCGCTCGAAGAGCGCGCCTCGGCCGTCCGAGGGGAGCGCCGCGTCCACGTCGGGAACGGCGGCGAGTTCGAGGTCGCGCTCGCTGCCGCTGCGGCGGACGCCACGCCCCCCGTCGCTCGAGAGGAGCCCCTTGGCCTGCCAGCCGGCGAAGGCCAGCACGACGAGGAAGACGATCGGTTCCTTGCGCACGGGTGGATCAGGCGTCCTCGGCCTCGGAGGTGTGGATGCGGACGACGAGGAAGGTGACGGTCGCGAGCAGATCGGAGCGCTTGACGGACGCGCCGCGGATCTCGATCGAGGAGATGGGCAGCGCCTGACCGCGGACGTCGACTCCCGAACGGGCTCCCTCCGCCGGCGTCTCGCACGCAGCGATCCAGGCCGTGACCGCCTCGGGGTCACCCTCGACCTCGATCGTGACCTCGGTCCGCTCGACGGGGCCGAGGCCGCGGCCGGTCTTGAACGCGCGGTCGAGCTCGATCCGGACGTTGCGCACCCGGCGCACGCCGGATTCGAGCCCGATCTCGAGCGAGCGCTCGAGCAGGTCCAGCGCGTGGAGGTGGCGCTCGTAGACGTCGACGTTGCGGCTGCCCGGCATCTCGATCCCGAGGCCGTCGGGCAGCACGGCACGGCGCCGGCTGGCGAGATCGCCGAGGCGGCTGCGCAGGCGCTCGCCCGCGTCCATGAAGGCATTCTGGGCCGCCGCGGGCGCGCGGGTCTCGATCAAGAAGCCCGGCCTTGGCACGAACGCAACGGCGTCCTCGAGCGCGCGGGTGCGCTCCTCGAGCTGCTCCTTGAGCTCGGCGGCGTCGCGCCGGTCGGAGGCCGTGAAGTGCGGGTCGCGGAGCACGCGCGCGCTCTTGACGATCGCCTCGCTCTTCGCGCGCCGGTCCGCCCCGAAAACGGATTCGACGACGGTCGTTCCGATGAAGAACAGGAGCGCCGCCGAGCACAGCGTCACGATGAAGCGCTTGTGCTCCTGCCAGATCTCGTTGAGGTCCATGTTCGTCGAAGGGGCTCAGGCGCCCGCGGAGTCCTCCGCGTCCGCATCGTCCGCGTCGCCCTCGAGCGCCCCCTCGCGCAGCGGCGAGTACAGCGTCAGGTCGATCGTGAAGCGCTTGCCGTCGAAGGTGGGCTTCATGACGAGCGTGTCCCCGAGATCCTCCTCGAGGCCGACCAGCATGCGCTGGAAGAGCGCCGTCGGCGAAGCGGCGCTGTCGCGCGCGCGCCCCTCGATCCGGAGCAGCGGGCGCTCCGAGTCGGAGTCGACGCCGAGCTCGGCGTCGCTGCCGACGTGGCTCTCGACCTTCTCGACCCAGAATTCCGCCGGGAGGCGCTGGTCGAGGGACTGCAGCGTCCGCGCGAGCTGTTCGCCCGTGCCCGCGACCGCCTGCAGCTCGCGCGCGCGGCGCCCGAGCTCGTCCGCCTGCGCGAGGAGCGACTCGGTGGCGCGGTCGAGGTCCTTCACGCGCTTCTCCTGACGCTTGTACGAGGCGCGGCGGGTCTCGAGCTCCGCCATCTCGGTCTTCGTGGCGTACGCCTTCACGCCGAGCAGCCCGACGAGCAGCACCGCGGCAGCGATCATCCAGATCGTGGCGCCGAGGAACTCGCGCTTCTTGGCCGTCGGCCCGGGCAGGAGCTCGAGCGAGTACGCCTCCGGGTCCGACGCCATCGTCGCGAGCCCGAGCGCGACGACGGACTCGAGCTCGTGCTCGGCGAGGACGTCGGCCTCCTCGGGCGAGAGCCCGGACGTGTCGACCACGTGGAACGCGTCGAAGCGCTCCACGGGTACGCCCATTCCCGCGGAGAGGTATTCAGGCAGGCCCTGGATCGCGGCGCCGCCGCCGCAGACGAGCACGCGGTCGAGCTTGAGGCCCGACAGCTTGACCTGCGACTTGCAGAACATGACCGCGCTCTGGAGCAGCGACATGAGCTGACCGGCGGCCCCCATCACGGCGCGCGTCGCCTTCTCGCCCTCGGAGCTGCGCGGGCGCGCGCCCGGAGTCAGGTCGACGGCGTCGATCTTCGCCTCCTCGGCGCGACCGGCGCTGAGCCCCAGTCGCTGGACGAGCGCCTCGTCGAACAGCCCGGCGCCGCCGGAGAGGTTGCGCGCGAAGAGCAGGTCCGCGCCGCGCACGATCGCTACGTCCGTCGTGTCGTGGCCGATGTCGGCGACGAGCACCGTGTCGTCGTCGACGACTCCGTAGCGAGCGAACGCCGTGTACAGGGCGACCGAGGACGGCGTGAACGCGTCGAGGGTACCGCCTGCGTCGTCGAGCCCGGCCTCGTGCTGCTCGAGCAGCGACTCACGGCTCATGGCGAGGAGAACGACGTCCTCGCCCGCGATCTCGGGCGGGCGCGGCAGGAGGTTGAAGTCGGACGCGACCTCGGAGCCGGACTGATCGCCGATCTCCTGCACCTCGAAGCGCATCAGGTTCCGGAGCTGCCAGTCGGGCACCTCGGGGACGCGCGAGTAGCGCACGTTGACCTCGCGGCCTCCGATGCCGACGCGCGCGCCCGCGAGCTTGAAGTCGGGCCTCAGCGCGGCCCACCGGGCCTCGACGTCTCGCGCGCCGGCCGTACTGGCGACGGACGCGCCGGAGAGGTGGAACGTGCCGCCTTTCCAGATCCCCTTGAGTGCGACGGCCGTACGGCTGCCAACGTCGACCCCGATCGCATTGCGCGCCATCAGCCGTCCTCCCGCGCGGAGGAGCGCTCCGCATCCTTGGCCCCGTCCCCGGAGCCCTCCTGTTCGTCGAGCCCGGCCGCGTAGCCCTTGACCGCACCCGCGAGTCGCGTGCTGCCCTCGGCTTCGAGCGCGGTCCCGATCGCGTCGAGTCGCGCGCGCTCGTTCTGACCTGAACCCGCGTCGAGCGTCTCCAGCTCGCCCTCGATCCGCGCCGCGATCTCCGCGGCGAGGTCGGCCGCGTCGCAGCCGGCGTAGAGTGCGCCGAGTGCGCGCGCGCGCTCGAGCTTCTCGCGGTAGAGGTCGCCAAGACCGAAGAAGCGAGCGCGCTCGACCTCGTCCTCGAGCGCGTTGCACGCGGCGCGCCCCTCCGCCGCGATCCGGCTCTGCCCCGCCTGCGCCTCCTCGACGAGTTCGCGGGTGAAGGCGGCACCGCGGAGCAGCTCGGTCCACGTCGCGTAGGCGACGCCGGGCTCGCCGTCGCGCGACTCCTGCCGCGCACGCCGGGCGAGCCGCTCGGCCAGCCGGCGCTCCTCGTTGAACTGCGTCGCGATGCGCACGGTCTCACCGCGCCGGACGTCGACCTGGAAGCGCGCGACTCCGCCGGCCTCGCGGCCCGTGACGCGGCGTCCGTCCGCGAACACCAGCTGCAGCAGCGAGGCGTCGTCGCCGACGAGCAGCGACGTGGCACCCTCGGACTCGAACTGCGCGCCGTGCCCCAGGTAGCCGGGATGATCGCCGCGCGCGGCGTCTCCGAGCGTCGCGATCCGCGGCGCAGCAAGGTCGGCGAGCGTGGACAGCTCGAGCCGTCCGTCCGCCTCGGGCGTGAGCAAGAGGTCGGGCCCGTCGCTCCGCGCACCGAACGCCGCCGGCGTGCCGTCCGCCCGGCGCAGCATCAGCGCGGGCGCGTAGGGGTCGCCGCGCCACTCGATCCCGAGTGCCACGAGACTGCCGGACGCGTCCGCGCCAAGCGGCCAGAAGGACCAGGTGCCCTCCTGGTGGAGAGCGCCGGAGGACGCGTCGCCCGGCACGAGCGCGACGTCGTCGACGTCGACGGTCCCGGTGGGCTCCGGCCCGGAGTCCGTCTCGTCGCCGTCGTCGCCGGGCGCGCCGTCGGGGCTGCCGTCCGGCGCAGGATCGAGGGACGCCGCCCGGACGACGGCCCGCACCGAGGTGGCACTGGGCGGCACGGTCGCGTCGAAGGACGCCTCGGCGAAGTCCGCGCCGGTCGGCGCGGGCGCCCACACGGTCGAGGTCCGGTCGCCGTCGAAAGTGAACTCGAGCCCGACCTCGGCCCGGGCGCGGCCCTCGACGCGGACCCGTCCGGTCAGCTTCAGGGGACCCCGCGCCTCCACGGGGAGAGAAGCGAGCAGCGCCACGTCGCCGGGCGCGAGCTCGGCCCGCATCCCTCGGCGCCCGGTGGTCGCCGCGCCGCTGGAGCGCGAGAACGTCGCCGTACCTCCGTCCAGGTCGACCCAGTCGCCGTCGCGCATGCGCTCGAACGAGTAGGACGCGCCGAGGAGGTCGCCAGCCGGCGCCGCGGGAGCCGCGGCGACGCGGCCGCCGCCCTCGCCGTCGTCGGAGGAACGCCCCTTCGTCCAGAAGAAAACGCCGGCCGCGGCCGCCGCCAGCCCGAGCAGGGCGAGCGGTCCGACCTTGGAAGTGGTGCGCGAGCGGGCGAGGTCCGCCGCGCTGATCTCGAGTGCATCGTCGCGCGGGGCGACGCGGGTCGCCTCCAGCCCGGACTCGCCGAACGCGGCGGGATCGTCGGCGAGCTCGAGCACCGGTCCGTCGCCCTCGTCTTCCGACGCGGCGAGCGCCCGGTCGAGGAGGACGAACTGGACGCGGCCGAGCGCGAACTCGTCGCCGTGCCCGAGCTGGGCCTCTTCGACGCGCTCGCCCTCGACGGAGCTCCCGTTGGTGCTGCCGAGATCGCGGAGCACGACGCCGTCGCCGACGACTTCGAACTCGGCGTGCCGACCGGACACCGAGGGATCGGTCACCTGGAGCGAGTTGCCAGGCCGACGGCCGACGGTGAAGGTGCGCCCCGATCCGAGGGCGCCGGCGAGCGGGACGAGTTCACCGCGGCGCTCACCGGACTCGAAGCGCAGGGCGTATTGGGATGCCATCCAGGGGGGCGTCGGGAGATCGGGGGAGCGTGGCGTGGGGCGGGCCGCGCGCCGCCGGGGCGCTGGCACGCTCGCGCGCTGTGGAAGGAGTCGAGGAGGAACGCCGTCGAGCGGGGGCTCGGCTCGGCGCTCGCCGGGGACGGCGGGTTGGGGAGCGGGCTCCGGTCGGGGAGCCTGCTGCGACTAGGGCCGCGGGCGCATCAGGTTACTGCCTCGGAGCGCCGCAACGCCATGAGGAGACGTCTTCGGGGGCCCCCCGCCCCCCCCCTCCCCCCATCCACGACGACGGCGGCGCTCCGCGCTCGCCGGCTGCGCCGTCGAGCGGTCGGTGCGAGTCCGCGCGCAGCCCCCGAGCTCGGGGGCCGTGCGGGCGTGGAGCGCGGCGCCGCGCCGCGTTCTTCACTGCCCCGTCAGGGGTCGCGGATCCGTCCGCGTTCCCGGAGCGAGACCCAGGCTCCGTCCGCCCAGATGACGTGGTCGACCAGCGGGATCCCCACCAGGCGACCGGTGGACACGAGCCTGCGGGTGACGTCGAGGTCCGCCGCGCTCGGTTCGGGGTCGCCCGACGGATGGTTGTGGACGACCACGAGGGCGGCCGCGCGAAGCAGCAGGGCCGGCGCGAAGACCTCGCGCGGGTGGACCTGCGCCGAAGTGAGCGTCCCCTGCGCGACGGTGCGGCGCGCGCGCAGCCGGTGGCGTGCGTCGAGCAGGAGCGTGTGGAACGTCTCGACCTCGAGGCCGCGAAGGTCCGGCGCCACAAGGCGCGCCACCGCGTCGGGACGCATCAGCAGGGGTCCGTCCGGAGCACGCGATCGCTCGACCTCGCGGCCAAGCGCGAACGCCGCTTCCAGCCGGGCCGCGGCGGCTGCGGGTACGTCGAGGTGCGCCGCAAGGTCCGCCGCCGGAAGCCGGGCCGCGCGTGCGAGCCCGATCCGGCGGAGAGCGACCAGCGTGCGCTCGGGCCCCGCTTCGGACCCGGCGGCGGACCCCGCGCCGGTCGCCAGGAGGACGTGGACGGCTGCATGGAGTCGTCCATCCGCCCACGCTGGAGCGGGTCCGGGTCCCTGGGACGGCGGGCCCTCGGCGCGTCGGACCGAGCGCCCGGGGACCGAGGGCTCTGGGACCGAGAGCTCTGGGACCGAGGGCTCTGCGCTACTGGGATCGAGGGTCCCGGGATCGGGGGCCTGCGTCCGCGGGGCGAGGGCGCCGGGTGTGGGGCTGGGGCCGTTCACGCGGGAACGACGGCGGACGGGTCGCGAGGTGGCGCGGGGGCCGCCGGAAATGTGCGGGAGCTCGGTTCAGCGGGCGAGTTCGTCGCGGAAGTCCCCCAGCGCGACGTCGAGCTCGAACAGGAGGACGTCGCGGAAATGCGCGCGCGCCCCCTCGTCCCCGACGCCCTTGCACGCGGCGACCAGGTCGTAGACGAGATCCTCGCCGTACTGCGCGGCAAGAAAGTCGGTGAACGCGAGCGCCTGGTCGTACGCGCGCCGGATCTTGGCGCGGTCGCTCCACGAGGCCAGCGTGCCGCGCAGCTCCGAGAGCGGGAACAGCGCCGCCGGGTCGCTCGCGAGCCGGCCGCGCGCGAAGCGCACGTCGAAGGCGCGGCGGCCGGGTTCCTCGAGGCGCTCCGCAACCCCCTCGTTCAGCCAGGCGGGCACGTCGCGGCCGCCGACGGAGCGCACGAAGGCATGGGCCGTCTCGTGGCGCAGCACGCGCGTGATGCGCGCCACGCTCGCGCGGCTCTCGAGCTCGTCGACGGGAACGCGGATCGATCCATCGAACGCGCCGCCGGCCCAGTCGCCAAGCCCGGTGACGCGGTCGAATCCCCGCCGCCCGTACAGGACGACCTCGATGCGCGGTTCGCCCTCCTCGACCGGGCGGCGCCGGAAGAGCTCTCCGTACTCCTGGTAGGTCTCCTCCAGGACGTTCTTGAGCGCATCGATGCCCGCGTAGAGCTCGGGGCGCGCCCCGTCGAAGCGGAAGGTGAAGTGCAGCGTCGCCTCGACGACGAAGTCGCGCTCCGCCTCGGCCAGGGCGCGGGCGCGGTCGAGCAGCGCCTCGATGTCGGCGCGCCGCTCGTCCGTCTGGACGGTGAGCAGGGCGGCCTCGAAGTCCTGGACCTTGAGCTCCGCCTCGGTCTCGGGCCACTCGATGCCGCGCTTCACGTGGGCCTCGGTCGCGTTGTGCGCGAAGGTCGACTCTTCGGGTACGAGTTCAAGGGCGCGCACGAAGCACTCGATCGCGCGGTCGTAGTCGAGCACTTCCATCGCCGCGACGCCCTCCTCGTTGAGCCGCGCGGCCTCGAGCGTCGCGCTCTCCGACCTGTCCACGGGCGCGGCCGAGGTCGATCCGGCCCCGGGCCGGACGGGCTGGGCCGTCACGCGGCGGGGGGCGCGGGCTAAGGTCTCGCTCGCTGCCGGGCCGGCGTCCGCGGAGACTTCATCCGCGTCGGGGCGGCCGAAGAGCTCGAGGCCGTGGAGGTTCGCCGCGAGGAACCCGAGGCTGACCGCCGCCGCGGCGCACGCGAGCGCGAAGAGCCTCGCGCTTCCACCGCGCCCGCCCGCCCGAGCCCCGGACGCCGGTGCGGCGTGCCTCGGCGCGCGCCGCGGCGCGGCGGGCCGCAGCAACGGCGGCTCGGCTCGGTCCTTCCCGGTCACGGCCGCTCCGACGACGGAGCCGCGCCGCCCTTCCCGGACATCGCGTCCGTATTGAGCGCAGTGCCGACCCCGCGGTCGGCCAGCAGCTCGGGGAAGGGCGCGTAGACCGCCGGGTAGCCGAGGTCTTCCTCGATGTGCCGCACCTCGCGCAAGAGCCGCTCGTGCGTGGCCTCGAGCCCGTCCGAGAAGCGCGTGTCGCAGAAGTAGGTCCGGCACCCGAGCGGGCGGCCCTCCCGCGCCGTGCAGCGACCGGCCACGTGGTAGGGGCAGCGGCCGTCGGCCTCGGGCAGCGGGGCCTCGGGGTGCTTCGCCGCGGCGTAGTCCGCCTCGAGCGCGGTCGCGTAGAGGAGGTGGTCCGCCTCTTCGAACCGGCAGCAGACTCCGCGGCCGATGCACACCGGACGGACCGCGGCCAGGAGCTCCTCGAGCTCGGCGTACAGCTCCTCGAGGCGCGCGAACCCTGCGGCGCGCTGCTCTGCGCTCGCTTCGACGCGGATGCCGGGGCACGTCGCGCGCGCGGCCTCGAAGCCCTCGTCGGTCCCGAGCACGCTCGGCCAGAACGGGAACGTTCGGCAGTGCTCCGGCCGCGCACCGTAGACCGAGCAGTCGTTCACGCCCTCGAGCAGCACGCAGCGACCGCCCGCACCCTCCGACCGCTGCCGCAGCGTCGGCCGCAGCCGGCCGGGGTCGTTCGGGTCGGGGGCCGTGACGACGAAGCGCTCGACGAAGGCGCCTGCGTCCATCCCGAGCGCCGCCGCCATGCGCTCGGCCTCGCCGTCCTCCAGCCAGACGTAGCCGTTGCCGCCCGAGCAGCAGCGGCCCGACCGCTGGCAGCGGTGCGTGAACGACGGGGCGGCCATGGCGTCAGCGCTTGCGTCCGCCGGTCGGCCGGTTCCGGCCGGTCCCGCGGCCGCGCCCGCGGGCGGTGCGGGCGGCCTTCTCGTAGTCGAGCGTGTCGCGGCCCTCGACCTGTTCGCGGACGTCCCCGGCGAGCTCGTCCCAGCCCTGATACCGGAGGTCCGCGTCCTTCGACATCATCTTCTCGATGAAGTAGTGCAGGTGCGGGGACGAGCTGCGGCCCTTGAGCTCGGGGCTCGAGAGGCGCTCCATGACGTGCATCCGCAGCGTGTCCTCGTCGCAGTCGCCCTCGAACGGGAGCGAGCCGATCGCGATCTGGTACAGCGTCACGCCGAGGGCGTAGATGTCGCTGCGCGGGTCGGCCTGCGCCCCGCCCTCGGCCTGCTCGGGCGAGAGGTACTGGACCGTGCCGCGCGCGACGCCCTCGCGGTCGCAGGAGTCCTCCGACGCGCAGAAGCCCAGGTCGATCACCTTCACCGCACCGTTGTCGGTGAGCATGATGTTGCCGGGCTTCACGTCGCGGTGCACGAGCCCCTCGCCGACCATGTAGCGCAGCACCTCGGCGACCTCGAGGATGATCCGGAACGCGGCGTCCTCGTCGAAGAGGTGCCCCTCGTCCAGGTACTCCTGGAGGGTCCGGCCCTCGACGACCTCCATCCGGGACAGGAACGTCGCCCCCGTCTTGGCGGGGCCGTAGCCCTTCACGAGGCCAGTGTGGTCGAGGCGCTCGAGCAGGCGGGCCTCCTCGACGAAGGCCTTCACCTCGCGCGCGTCCTTGCCGTAGTCGTCCTTGAGGATCTTCAGGGCCACGGTCCGGCCCCCCTTGAGCTCGCGCGCGCGGAAGACGTCGGCCGTCCCCCCCACCCCGAGCCGGTCCAGGATCTCGTGTCCGGGAATCTCGGGGCGCTCGCCCGCGTCGGTGCGGCGCATGAGCGCGATCCGGTCGTCGTCCCAGCCGACGTCGCCCGAGAGGAGGTCGTCGAGGTCCTCGCCTTCCTTGAGGCGGGCGAGGAGCGGCTCTGCCTCTTCCCGGGACAGGTGCCCGCGGTGGACGAGCTTGGCGAGGTAGCGGACTTCTTCTGCGGCGTCGGCCATGGCGTGGAGTGTAGACCCCGAGCGCCTTCGCCCCGAGGGGGCGACCCGAAGGACGGACGCGGGACGGGGTGCCGGGGGCAGTGTGTATCTCGGCCGAGGGCAGGGCGCGTCTCGGCCGAGGGCTGGGTGCATCGGGGCCGAACAGGCGCGTGCGCCACTTCGAGCCCGGGCGATTGCGGGGTCAAGAACGGCGCGGCGTGGGGTCGACGGAGGACCTGCGTGCCCTGCGACAGGGCGCGGACTTCCGCCCCCCCAGCAGCCGACCGAACCATCTCGCACCCGTGACCGGAACCGCGCGCGAACGCAGCGTCTACCGCTACTTCGACCTCGCCGACTGCTTCGTGCAGATCGTCGCGCTCGAGAACGGGGCTCTGACCCTCACGGACCGGCCCGGGCTCGGGCGGGCGGGGTACAGGAAGCTCGTCATCGAGGCGTGCATGCCGGACTTCCGGGCGGACCTCGACGCGACCCTCGAGCGGCTCTTCCCCGACGACCCGCTGATGGTCGAAGACCTCCTCTACCAGCTCTGCGTCGAGGTGAACCCGTCGCTGGACATCCACGAGGTCCGGCTCGAGGTCGACGCGGAAGAGGCGCGGGAGACCGAGGTCCAGACCGGGACGGACGACGAGGACGAGCGGCTCTCGGCCCTCGCCGGCCGGACGCGCGGCCTGGAGCGCCGCCTCGCCCGGCGCGTGCTCGGACAGGACGCCGCCCTCCGCTCCGTCACGCGGGCTCTCCGGAGCGCTGCCGCGGGCCTCGGCGACGAGCGTCGCCCGCTGGCGTCGTTCCTCTTCACCGGGCGCACGGGCACGGGCAAGACCGAGCTTGCGCGCGCCCTCGCGCGTGAGGCGTTCGCGCGGCCCGGCCACGAGGGCTTCGTGCGCATCGACTGCTCGGAGTTCGCGCTCGCGCACGAGTACTCGAAGCTGATCGGCGCGCCGCCGGGATACGTCGGTCACGACGACGGCGGGCAGCTCACCGACGCCATCGCCAAGAACCCGGACTCGGTCGTCCTCTTCGACGAGATCGAGAAGGCCCATCCGAAGCTGCACAATCTGATGCTGCAGATCCTGGACGACGGCGCGCTCACGGACGGCAAGGGCCGGCGGGTGCGCTTCGACCGGGCGCTCGTCGTGATGACGAGCAACTGCGGAGCCGAGGACGTCCAGGCCGCCGCCCGCGCGGTCGGCTTCCACCGCCAGGAGAGCGTCGGCCGCGCGAGCGTCGCCGACATCACGGACGAGGCGCTGAGCCGCACGTTCAGCCCGGAGTTCCTCGGGCGGATCGGCGAGATCGTCTACTTCGACGAGCTCGGACCCGAGGTCGTCGAGGGCGTCGCGGCGAAGCACCTGGCCGAGCTGCAGGAGCGCGCCGAGCGGCGCGGCTTCCGCGTGCGCTTCACGCCCGCGGTGGCCCGCTGGGTCGCACGCCACGGCTACAGGCCGGAGTCCGGCGCGCGCGAGCTGCGCCGGGTCGTGCAGCGAGAGATCGAGCCGCGGCTCTCCGAGCTGCTGCTCTCCGGCGGCGCAGCGACCGTCCGCATCAAAGGCGGCGAGCTGCGCTTCGACTGACGGGCCCTCGGCGGGGCTCGAGCGCGTGGGGGCGCGCTTCGATATGAGGGGAATGAAAGCAGTACCGACCCGGTCGGGATTCACGCTCGTGGAGCTGATGATCACGGTCGCGATCATCGCGGTGGTGTCGGCGGTGGCGGTGCCACGGCTGGCATCGGCCCGGGCGAGCTCGAACGAGGCCGCGGCCATTTCGACGCTCAGGACGATCGCCGCCGCGCAGGCGCAGGTCCAGGCGTCGGCGACGATCGACACGGACGCGGACGGAGGCGGCGAATACGCCTACCTGGGCGAGCTCGCGGGTGCCGATCCGGTGCGCGAGTTCAACGGCGGCGCGCCGGCGATCGGCACGCGCACCCTCGACCCGACCTACCTTCCGGCGGCGTTCGGCGAGGTGGTCCCCGACGGCGCGAGCGGAGGCGTGGTCGAGCGGGCCGGCTACTACTTCAAGGTCTTCCTCCCCGGCGCGTTCTCTTCGGGCGCGTACCCTGGGACGGCGGAGCTCGGCAGCGGCGGCGCGTCCGGCACGCTCCCGAGCGCGACGGGCGCCGAGATCCTGTGGTGCTGCTACGCCTGGCCCGTCACCGCAGGACGCACGGGCCGACGGGCCTTCTTCGTCCACCAGGACGGGGACGTGATCTCGACGGCGAACAACGGCGCGAACGTCTACACGGGGCTCGCGTCGGGCGACGTACCGGCGGCCGACGCGGCGTTCACGCTGTCGGGGGACATCGCGTCGCTGCCCGGCCTCGCCGCCGCGGGGCTCGCGGCCAACGACGGCCGCGTCTGGACCGTGATCGGGAACTGACCCGGCGCTAGCGGAACGTCACGCGGACGGAGCCGGTCATCTGGTTCGCGGGCTGGCCCGCGGCGTCGACGTCGCGGTGCCAGAGCTGGAAGCGCCACGTCTCGCCCGGCTGGACGGCGACGAACGCGCTCGGCTGCGGGATCCGGTCCAGGTCCAGCGCGAGGGTGATCGCGCCGCTGGCATCCGCGAGCTGGAGCTCGCCCGGACCGTTGAAACGGCCGATGCCGCCGCCGAGACAGAGCGTCCCGAGCCCACCAGCCATCGGAACGAGCGCACGCTGACGTCCGACGAGGAACATGCCGAACTGGGAGACCGGCAGCTCCTCGGCGACGAGGGTCAGGTCTCCGTCGACGACGCGCTCGGAGCCGAGCGCGTGGACGCGGCCGGCGCGGCCCGTCGAGTTCGGTACCGCGGCGCACTCCGAGTTGTCCCCGACGTACGGGGACGCCTCGAACGCTCCGAGGTCGATCGCATCGAGCGCCCCGGGCAGCGCGTTGGGGACCGCCGGGTCGTCGAAGATCCGATAGCGGCCCGCGAGATCCGGCGCGTTCGGGTCGATCCCGACGCCCGCGCCGCGGTCGCGCGCCGGAGAGCCGGACGCGAGCCGCAGGTCGCCCGCCGCTGCGTCCACGAAGAGCGGATCCACGTCGAGCACCCCCACGCCGGCCGTTGAGCCCTGGACGATCGAGTCCATCGGGCCGAAGTGCGTTCCGACGATCTGCGCCGCCCCCGGGGCGCCGTTCCCCCAGAGGATGCTGTTGCGGACCGTTGGTCCGAAGAGCGTGACGGGCGTGTGCCGCACGCCGATGCCGGCGTTGCCCTGGACCGTGCAGTTGCGGATCTGCCCGAAGCTGCCGAGCTCGCCGAACGACTCGAATGTGATCCCGTCGCCGCCGTTGCCGCGGAACAGAGATTCGGTGATGACGAGGTCGGGCGACCACTGGGACGCCCGGATCCCACTCCCCCCGTTCGACTCGAACGAACACCGCTCGAGGCTCGGTCCGATCCCGTCGAACGGGTCCCGGTCGTTCGACGTGATCCAAAGTCCGTCGCCCCCGTTGTCCCGGAAGACGCAGTCGAGCACCGCCCAGTCCCGATCGCCGAAGCTCGGCGTCCCGGACACCCGTGCACCGTCGTGAAGGTTGCCCTCGAATACGCAGCGCTCGAGGACGAGCCCGGACCTGGCGAATACCCCCACCGCGGGATCACCAAACGTGGCGCTCCCTCCCCCGCCGGTGAAGCGGATGTTCTCGAAGGTGGCGTCCGTCGCTTGGACTCGCACGACGCCGTCCGTGTTGTCGGCGAACCCCGCGAAGGTCCCGTCGTCATTGCCGAGGGTGTCCCCCGAGAACGTGGTCGGAGCGGTTCCCGGAAGCGGCCGGTCGAGGAGCGACTCCTCGCCTCCGAGGAATCCGCCGCGGTACGTGACTCCGGTGCTGAACACGACGAACGGAGTGCGGCCGTTGGGCAGCGGCGGACCGAGGACGTACGTCCCGGCCGTGATCCACACCTCGTCTCCGCCGAAGGTGAGATCGCGGACCGCGAAGAGACCGTCGACGCCCTGCAGCGCGTCCTCCCAGGACGACCCGTCGTTGGCGCCGGTCGTGAGGTCGAGGTCGACGTAGAAGATCTCAGCCGACGCGGCGGCGGAGAGCGTGAAAGCAGCGCCGAGGGTCACCGCGGCGCGGCGAAGGCCGCGGACGGCAGGCGCGAAGTGCGTCGAGTGTCTCATCGGATGCGCAGGGTCACGACGTCGGTCAGGTTGTTCGTGGAGCCGACGCCCGGGACGAAATCGCGGTGCCACGCCTGGAACAGCCAGGTCTCGCCCGGCTGGGCCGCGACGAACGCGCTGGGCTGCGGAAGCTGCGTGAGGTCGACGTCGAGGCTGAAAGTGCCGCCGGGGCCGGAAGAGAGGATCTGACCCGGCGCGTTGAAGCGTCCGATCCCCCCGCCGAGGCAGAGCGTTCCGGAGCCGCCGGCGAGCGGAGCGGAGTCGAGCCTCCTGCCCGCGACGAAGATCCCGAACTGCTGCGGGGGCAGGTCCGACGCGGTGAGCGCCAGGTCGTTGTCGGCTGCGGCGAGGCTGCCCGTGGCGTCGATGCGGCCCGGGACGCCGGTCGAGTTGGCCGTGGTGGTGCACCCACCGTACGCGCCGATGAAGGGCGTGCGCTCGTAGGCACCGGCGTCCGTGTCGAAGCCGGAGACGGCGGGGTCGTCGTAGGTCCGTCGACCGCGCGTCACGTCGAGGAGCGGCTCGGCGGACGGCACGATCATGTCCGTATCGATTGCGGGCGAGCCAACAGCGGGGCGCAGGTCGCCGCTTGCAAGGTCCTCGAAGACGTCCGCAGCAGTGAAGCCCGCCGCGGCCGCGCTGCCCTCGACGAGGCCCCCGACGTATTTGATCGCGCTCGTTGCGGTGCCGTTGTCCCACTCGAGGCAACCGACGCACCGCGGGATGAAGATGCAGAAGCCGCAAGAGCCCGTCGACAGGATCCCGACACCGTCGTTCTCGGCGATGGTGCACTGGAAAAGGTCGACGTCGGTCCCGCCCTCGATGTAGAGCGGCAGGACGACCCCCGAACCGCCGTTCCGGTGGAACACCGAGTTCTGCACCTGGAAGACGCTCGAGGGGTCGCCGCCGATCGACAGCCCGTGTCGCCCGTTGTCCCGGAAGACGCAGCGCTGGATCGCGACCTGCTCGCCCGTGCCAGGACTGCCGCGGAAGAAGAGCCCGTCGACGCCGTTGTCCTCGAAGCGGCAGTCGTCGAACCTTCCGCCGGGACCAGACGTGGAGAAGGCGCCGACTCCCAGCACGGTCCCCCCCGAGCCGAGGCAGCCCGCGAAGGCGCAGTTCGAAACGCGCGCGTTCGAGTCCTCCGCCAGAAAGCCGACGTTCGCGCTGTCCGTGACCTGCACGTACTCCATCGTGAACCGTCCGGCGTTCAGTACACGCAGAACCGCGAGGGCGTTGTCGCCGAGGGTCGCGGCCGTCCCGTCGTCGTTCCCGAACGCGTCCCCGCTGAGGACGACGGGGCGACGCTCGGGGTCGGTGCGCTCGAAGATCGACGTCTCGGTGCCGACGAACCCGCCCCGCAGCGTGAGGCTCTGCGTCGTGACCGTGAAGCCGAGGCCCGGGCCTGCCGCGGGCTCGGCGCGGTAGGTCCCGCCGGCGACCCAGATCTCGGTTCCCGGCGTGGCGACGGCGAGCGCGGCACGGAGGCCGTCCTCGCCCTGGAAGGCGTCCGCCCAGGTCGAGCCGTTGTTCGCACCGGTGGTGAGGTCGGCGCGGACGTGGACCGTCTGGGCGAGGGCAGGACCCGCGACGAGCGCGAGCGGAGCGAGAAGGGAGATGTGTCGGAGCATGGGAAGTCTGCCGCGGGAGGCCGCGCAGCGCATCAGCGGAAGAGGAGCGCGACGGAGTCGGTGAACTGGTTCGTGCCGCCGCCACCCGGAGCGACGTCGCGGTGCCACGCCTGGAAACGCCACGTCTCGCCCGGCTGGACCGCAGCGAACGCGCTCGGCTGTGGGACCGCGTCGAGGTCGACGGCAAGGGAGAAGCGGCCCGCGGTTCCGGTGAAGAGGATCTGACCCGCCGCGTTGAAACGCCCGATCGCTCCGCCGAGGCACAGCGTGCCCTGGCCCCCGCCGGCCATCGGCGCGAGGCCGGCGCTACGACTCGCGAGGAAGATCCCGAACTGCTGCTGCGGCAGGCCGTCCGCGGCGAGGGTGAGCGCTGCGTCCTGGACCGCGAGGCTGCCGAACGCGAGCACGCGCCCCGCGGCGCCCGTCGAGTTCGCGGTCGCGGGGCACTCACCGTACGCGCCGATGAACGGCGTGCGCTCGAGCGCGCCGATGTCGACGTGGTCGAGGCTCCCCGTGCCGGTGTTCGGGACGGAGGGGTCGTCGTACGCGCGCCGCGCCCGCGCGAAGTCGGCGTCCAGGGACCCGAAGCCGACGGCGCGGCTCGCGTCGATCGCGGGCGACCCCGCGGCCGGAGTCAGGTCGCCGCCCGCGTAGTCCTCGAACACGGCGTCGACCGGGAGGACTCCCGCGACGCCGAGGCCCTCGACGATGAGGTTCTCGACGCCGGTCACGTTCCCGACGAACTGCGGCCCGGACGTGCCGCCGCCGTCGTTGTTGCCCCAGAGGATCGTGTTCGCGATCTCGAACGACCAGAGGGGCACGCTCGCGACGGGCTCGACGCCGGGCCCCTGGTTGTCGACGATCGTGCAGTTCTCGATGCGCGTCGCGAGGAGCCCCGTTCCGAGCCCGCCCGAGCCTGTCCGCAGGTAGTAGCCGAACTCGTCGTTCGCGCGCAGCACCGAGTTCCGAATGACCATGGTCCCCGGATCGCGCGCGTCGATCTGGAGCCCGGCGAACCCGCACTCCTCGAAGAGGCAGCGGTCGACGGTGAGCAAGTGGTCCGGTGTGAACAGGCGGTACTCGAAGCCGGCCTCGCCGCAGCGCGCGAACGTGCAGCCGACGACGTCGACGGTGCTGGGCGGGCCGACGAGCAAGAAGACTTCGAGCCCGTCCCGAGCACTGTCCGCGAACGAACAGCGTTCGATGCGCGCCGAGGTGGCCGCGATGTCCGCGGCCGTTCCCCCGAAGATGCTCGTGTTCGCCGCGCCCTCCAGCCGTAGGTCCTCCATCGCGAACGCGCCGAGGCTGGAGACGGCGAGAACCGACGAGCAGTTGTCCGCGGTGGAACCCGCCGTCCCGTCGTCGTTGCCGAGGACGTCGCCGCTCAGCACGGTCTCCGGCGCGCCAGGGCCGGGGCGTTCGAGCGGAGACGCCTCTCCCCCGGCGAAGCCGCCTCGCAGGGTGAAGCCCTGGACGTTGGACGCGAAGGTCGAGATCGCCTCGCCCGGCTCGGACGGCGTGTAGCGCCCGGCGGTGACCCAGACCTCGCCGCCCGCGGGCACGACGACGAGCGCGGTGTGCAGACCGAGGGACCCCTGGAACGCGTCGGCCCAGGACGAGCCATCGTTGGCGCCGGTGGTCAGGTCCGCGTCGACGTAGACGATCTGGGCCGCGGCCGCGGGAGCAAAGGCGAGACAGGCGGCGGCGAGGGGCGAGCGGGCGAGGAGACGAGCGAGGCAGGTGGGAAGGTGCACGTACAGAGGCTAAGCGGAGCGGCGCAGAGGCACAGCCCCGCTGCGGCGACTCGTCCCGGACCTGGCCGCGTTGGCACGCGCGGAGCCGCCCGTCCGAGTCCCGGAGCGGCGGCGCAGCCGTCGATCTCCCCTGTTCTGCGCTTTTCGAGGTCGTCGATCCGCGAAGGTCTCCGCCCCCGGGGTGCCATGAAGAACGCCTCGACACCCTCCCCCATGGATCGCCTGCCCGCCGACACCGAGCGCCTGCGCGCCCTCGCCCGGAGCCTCGTCCAGGACGCCGCCGCCGCGGACGACGTGGTGCAGGACGCCCTCGCCGCCGCCGTCGCCCGGCCCGCGGGGAGCGTCGGAGTCGGCTGGCTCCGCGCCGCCGTCCGGAGCCTCGCCGTCGACCGTGCCCGGTCCGAGCGGGCGCGCGCGCAGCGGGAGCGCGCGGCCGCGCGGCGGCGGACGGAGCCCGACGTGGCAGAGACGGTGGAGCGCGCCGAGCTCGCGCGTTGTCTCTACGGAGCGATCCTCGCGCTGCCGGAGGCGATGCGCGACGCGGTGCTCCTGCGCTACGTCGACGACCTGCCGCCGCGCGAGATCGCGGCGGGGCTCGACGTGCCGGCCCCGACGGTGAAGAAGCGCATCGAGCGCGGACTGGCACAGCTGCGCGAGAAGCTCGAGGCCGAGCACGGGCCGGATGGACGCTGGGCGGTCGCGCTGCTGCCGCTGGCGGGCCGAGACGTCGTCGCGCCTGCCGCGGCGCCGGCGCTCGCTGCGTGGGGCGTCGTCGCGGCGGTGATCGTTGCGACGGGCGCGGTCCTCGCTCTGCGGCCGGGCGCGCGGCGCGAGCCGCTCGACCCGGTTCCGGGACGGATGGCCGCGGCGACCGACGCGCCGCGCGTGGAGCTGGACGCGGTCTCGGCAAAGGTCGACCGCGCCGCGCTCGGCGCCGACGAAGCCGCGGTCGCCTCCGACGACGAAGGACCGGGGCCCGACGAGGACCCGCGCGAGCGGGGCACGACGGCGACCGGCCTCGAGCTGCTGGTCCTCGACGCGAGCGGGGACCCAGCTCCGCGCGTCTCGTTCGAGTGGACGGGCGAGCGCACGGGGGATCGGCTGCGACGCGCGCTCGGGATGGCCGAACCCGCGCCCCTCGCGCTGATGAGCGGCCCGGACGGCTACGTGCGCACAGGGCTCGTCCCCCGCGGCGCATGGGTCGGGCCCAACCTGGTTCCACGGGACACGAGGCGCGTGGCGCTGAACGACGTCGAGCACCCCGAACGGGGCCGACTCGTCGTGGTCGTCCCGGCGGTGCGTCTCGCGGGCGTCGTGGTCGACCCGGACACGAAGCAGCCGATCGCCGGCGCGCGCGTCTGGGTCTCGGCCGACGTCGAGGCGCTCACGACCCTCGACCTCGGGATCGAACTCCCCTACGCGGGGAACCGCGAGGAGCGCGTGACCGACGGGCTCGGACGCTTCGCGTTCGACCGCGCCCCGACCCACCCCGACTTCTCGCTCACGGTCGTGCGCCCGAAGTACAACGCGCTGCAGCGGCTCTCGGTGCCCGCGCACGACGACCTCGGGATGACCATCGAGGCCCTGTCGCTCCCCGAGCGCCCGGCCCGCGAACGCCTGCGCGTCTTCGGCCGCGTCGAGCGCGCGGACGGGTCGCCCGCGATGGGCGCGCGTGTGACTATGGACGGGCGCGAGACCAACACGGACGCGACCGGCGCGTTCGAGTTCGAGAGCTGCTTCGAGGAGCCGCTCGTCGCGTGGGACGCGGCCGGACGCTTCGTGGTCGGACCGGCGCCCGTCCGCGAGGACGCTCTTTCCGAAGCTGGCTCCGGCCCACACGTGCTCGTGATCCCGCGCGAGATGAACCGGTTGATCGGTCAGGTCGTCGACGGCGACGGGCGACCGCTCGAAGGGCTCGAGGTCTACGTCGTGGACGCGACCCGGCGCGGCCGGTACGCGGTCACGCTGGAGAAGCCGGAGCGACCGCTGGACGACGGCCGCGAGGACTGCGCGAGCGCGACGGACTCACGCGGTGTCTTCGCGTTTCGCTCCATGCTCGACCGGTCCTACCTGATCCGGGTCCGGGATCCGCGCACGAACGAGGTCCAGAGCTTCCCGTCGGTCTCGACGGCGACGACGCTCGAGCGGCTCGTCTTCGACCCGGGAGCGGCCGGGCACGAGGTCCAGGGGACCGTCGTCGATACGTACGGAGCCGCCATCGCGGGCGCCGATCTGAAAGTCCATGCGCCCACTCTTCGGCCGACACCGGGTCGGTCGTGGACCTCGGTCTACGGTCCCTCGGCAGCAACGGACGATGAGGGCCGATTCGCGTTCGAGGCTCTGCCGCGCAGGGGGGGCACACTCGAGGTGCAGTACGACGGCGACGCGCCACTCGGCGACCGCACTCTGGCACGGATCCCGCTCGAGGACGTCTCCGACGGGATCCGGATCGTGATCGATCCCCAGTGCGAGGTCGTCGTCCGCACGGGCCGTTCCGCGTCCGAGTTCAGTCGCGTCGTCTGGCTGGACGCCTCCGGCGAGCGGACGCGCCACGACTCGATCCACTCGGATGGCCGCAGCGGGAGACGAGTCGCCGACCGCCGGCCGAACGGGACACTCCCCCTCATGATCGTGCCGGCGAGCGTGTCCGCGATCGTCCTTCTCCGCGGCGACGAGGAAATCGAACGCGTCCCGGTACGGCTCGACCCGACCGTCCGGAACGAGCTGACGCTCTGAGGCGAGGCGCGGGACCGCGCGGCGCGCGGAGCCCCGCCTGCGCTCCTACAGCCCCGCCGCCATCATCAGCCCCGGCCCGACCCGGTCCTTCAGGTCGTTGCCGAACAGCCGTGACCACAGCCCGCCGTCGCCGTGGCCCCACGCCGCGGCGACCTCGCCCGTCATGTCGAGGATGCTCACCGCGCACGGCAGGTCCGGCGCAAAGGCCGTGATCGCCACGTCGATCGTGATCCCGGTCAGGAAGTACTGCACGGCCTCGCGCGCCTTGCCGACGGCCTGGCTCGAGAACTGCGGTCCCTGCAGGCCCAGCGTGGAGGCCTCCATCGAGATCCGGAACGTGCCGCCCGCGATGTTGCCGATCGTGATGCCCCAGCTCGCCGACGCGCCGGCCATGCACGCGTACTGGATCGCTGCACACTCGCCGGTGGGGTCTCCGTAGAAGAGCGGGTTGTTCTCGGCGAACGCGTAGCTCCACGGGCGCTGGACGTCCTCGCCGAGGAAGCGGCCCTGGCGCGGGTCGTAGACGCGCGCGCGGAAGTCGTAGAGCGGGAAGTCGGCGATGCGGTCGCGGCTCTGGAATCCGAGCGCGGGCAGCGCGGGGTCGATCGGGCCGACCGGGTTGCCGAAGGCATCGAAGACGTGGTGCGCGAGCGCGGTGCCGTCGGCCGCCGCCCAGTCTCGGACGGTGCCGACGTGGTCGACGAGCGGCCAGAGGAGCTCCGTCCCGCGGGCGACGGCCTGAACGCTGTCGTAGTTCCGCAGGCACAGCCGCCGCTCGAGCACGTTGCCCGCACCGTCCGTCATCAGGATCGCGTTGGTCGCGTCGTTCACGAACCGTCGCACGACGCCGTCGACGCGCTCCTCGATGAGGCGCCCGAGCGGGTCGTAGTCGCGCTCGACGACCCGGTCCACCGTCCCGCCGACGGACCTCGTGATGCTGCGCACGCGGCGCAGCGGGTCGTAGGTGAAGTCGTAGGTCGCGCCACCCGGACCGCGCTCGACGAGCCGCGTCACCGAGCCCACCGCGTCGTGGGTCAGCTCGAACGCGTCCGAGGAGAGGAGCCGGTCGCTGCCCGAGCCGTCGTCGATCGAGTGCACGAGGTTGCCGTCGAGGTGCGACGCGATCCTGTTGCCGTTCCCGTCGTAGCCGTAGGCCTCGTCCGGACCGGCGCCCGCGGGGTGATCGACGGAGAGCAGGCGACCGGCGCCGTCGAGGACCGCCGTGTGCGCGCCTTCGGTGTCGGTCCAGGCGACGGGGAAGCCGTTCGCGTCCTGCGTGTAGCCGTAGGACGCGATCGGGGTCCCGCTCGAGGCGAGGACGTGCTCGATCGCGCTCAGCGTCGTGCCGTCGCCCTGGAACGCGTACCCGAAGGACGTCGTGACCGCCGGCGCGTCGCCGGGCTGGCCCGCGATCCGGCGCACCTCGTGGATCACGTGCGTATCGGGGTGCGAGGGGCTCGAGCGGTCGAACTCGACGAGGGCGGCGGGCGGTACGTCGATCGACCCCCCGGACCCGGCCGCGCTGCCGGCGACGCCGCCGACCGCCGCGGAACCGGTCACCTCGGTCGCGCTCCCGGCAACGGCGCTGCCGCCCGTCACCGAGGACACCGCGGATCCCGTCGGGGCCGCACCGGGCCAGCGCGCGCTCGTCATGCGACCGAGCGCGTCGTACGTGTAGAGCGCCTGCCCGCCGTGCGAGTCCATCACGCTGCTGAGGTGGTTCGAGAGGTCGTACCCGCGCAGCGGCGCGTCCATGTCGCCCGTCCCGTAGACGAGCCGCTCGACGGTCCCGTCGGCGAGGTACGTGAGCCGCTGCTCCTTCATCAGGCCGTCGGGCCAGTAGGTGAACTCGAGGATCGACTCGGCGTTCGCCATCCGCTCGAGCGAGCCGGCGGCGTTGTACCGGAACGTGATCACCGTGCCGTCGTCCCACCTCTCCTCGATCACCCGACCGAGGTCGTCGAACGTGAAGTCGCGGCGGCGCCCCGCGCGGTCGACGCGGAAGTCGAAATTGTCGTCGTCGAGCACGGCCAGCGTCTCCGCGGCGTTCTCGGCGTCGCGGAAGCCGATGACCGTCCCCTCGTCGGAGAAGGTCATCCCGAGAGTTCCCCCCTCGGGGTTGGTCCAGGACGCGAAGCGCCCGTCGTCCGTATAGCCGATCGAACGCGTCTCGCCGAGCGAGTTCGTCATCCCGATCACGCGGCAGTCGTCGTCGTAGCCGAGCGTCTCCGCGTCGCCGTTCGGGCGGATCAGCGTGCTCGCGCCGCACTCCGCCTGGACGATCTGCCACGGCAGGCCCGCGGGCGGCGTGAAGCCCGTCATCCGGCCCTGGTCGTCGTAGTTCCACGTGGTCGTGGTGACGCCCTGCAGGGTCTCGGACAGCATCCGGCCGTCCGCATCGTAGGTGAACGCCGTCTCGACGTACTCGGTCGCGTCCAGCCAGCGGCGCTCCGTGACCAGGTCTCCCGTGTCGGAGAAGAAGAAGTCGATCCGTCCCCCCGTCGCCGTCGTGACGGACTGGAAGTCGGCCGCGGAGTCGGTGTCGAACGCGATGCAGCCCTCGCAGGTGACGAGGTCGCCCTCGGGCCCGCACTGCGCGACGAGGCGCCCCTCGTCGTCGAACTTCATCCGGACCGCGGGGGTGCCGTTCTGGTCGACGATCGTCGTGAGGTAAAGCGGGAAGTTCGGGTCCTCGTAGAGGTACGAGACCTTCGGCAACCCCGCGGCCCCCGCCGCCTCAAGGCGGCCCTCCGCGTCGTAGCGGTACTCGACGACGGGCGCGCCCGCGCCGGACGCCGGGTCCCCGTCGGGGTCCGGTCCGGTGGCGCGCGTGATGCGCCCGGCCGCGTCGCGCTCGAACGTGATCGACGGACCGCGCGAGCTCACGACGGCGTTCGTCGAGATGTCGATCGTCTCGCCGAACGCGTCGACGATGCGCGTCAGCCCGACGCCCTCGGTGAAGTAGTAGTCGTTGCCCTCGGGGTCGGTGTAGAGGAACTCGTCGACGTTGTAGCCCTCGAAGGGCGTGAAGAAGAGCCCGCCCGAGTTGACGCAGAACTCGTCGGCGGGGAGCGCGGGTCGGAGCGTGCCGACCGAGCCGGCCTCGGCCTCGAAGCCCGCGACCTGGAGGAAGAACAGTCCGCCGATCGCCGTGAAGCGGAAGACCTGGACCGTGCCGCTCGGAAGCGTGACGTAGACGCGGGTCGCGCCGTCGTAGGCCTTCTCGATGTTGCCGCCGACGTCCGGCTTCGTGTCACGGATCCCGCCCGCGAACGCGAGGCTCCAGCCGGGGCCGAAGTCGCCGCCCTCGGCATCGAGCGTCGAGTACCGGCGCTCGAGCGCGATCGGGAAGCCTGCGAGCGGCATCGACAGGTCGATCGTCCGCGTCTCGTAGTCGCCAAGCTTGTACGAGCCGACGACGTCGACCGGGAAGGGCACGGCCCAGGGCGCGGTCACCCCGTCCTCGCCGACGATGCGCAGCTCGTAGCGCCCGTTCGGGAGGATCGTCGTGTCGAAGCGCGCGAGCGGCTCGGCCGAAACCTCGCCCGCGCCGGACGCGATCTCGGTCCAGTCGCCCGCGCCGTCGCGGCGGTACTCGACCCGCCAGAGCAGGCTCGTCGGCGTGTTGTCGGTCACCGACGCGACGACGTCGATCGGCCCGCGCAGGAGCGCGCCGGGCGCCGGGAAGAGGATCTCGATCTCGGGGTGCTGAACGTCGTTCGGATCGACGACCTGCAGCGCGCGCGCCTCGGTCGCGATCTGACCGGCCGCGTCGCTGGCCGTCGCGACCAGATCCACCGTCCCGAGCGCGCCGAACACGACGGTCGCGCAGCCGGCAGAGTCGAGCGTCTCGGGCGCGCCGTCGATCGAGAGCGTGCGGGCCGTCACCCCGACATCGTCCCCGGCCTGGACGCAGATCGTCACCGGCTCGCCGATGTTCGCGGAGGCCGGCGACGTCGTGATCGTCACGGTCGGCGGCGTCACGTCCTCGGACACGGTCACGTCGAAGAACTGGTTGGCGGGCGCGCCGAATACATCGGTCGCGACCACGTTGAACGAGTGGACGCCGACGTCGGCGAGAGTGGGCTCCCAGCGGATCAGGCCGGTCGCGGCGTCGATCGCGACGCCGCCGGGCCCGGCGCTCAGCGCGTACGTGACCGCGTGGCCGTCCGGGTCGATCGCGTTGACGTCGTAGTAGAACGGAGCCCCCTCCGTTGCCTCGGACGGCGGCATCGACACGATGTCCGGCGCCCCGTTGAACGCGGCGACGTCGACCTGGAAGGCCTGCGTGCCGGTGAGGCCGCCCGCGTCGCGCACGCGCAGGCCGACGTCGAAGACTCCCGCCGCGGCCGGGACCCAGGTCGCGACGCCGCTCGCGGGATCGACGGTGAGGCCGGCAGGCCCGACCGCGAGCTCGTACTCGAGCGAAGTGCCCTCGGGGTCGTAGGCCTCCAGCGTGTACGCGTACGGCGCGCCGACGAGCGCGACCCGCGGCGGCAGGGACACGATCGACGGCGGGAGGTCGCCGGCACCCACGCTGACGTCGATGCTCCACGCCTGGACGCCGAATCCGCCGAGCCCGTCCTCGACCCTCAGAACGACGTTCTGGGCGCCGACCTGGGCGGTTCCCGGCAGCCACTGCACGAGGCCGGAGTCCCCGTCGACGGACATGCCGAGCGGCGCCTCGTCGAGGCGGAACGTGAGCACGTCGCCCTCGTCGGGGTCGTTCGCGATCGGCTGGTAGCGATACGGCACGCCGGCAGCGGCGACCAGCGGCGGCGTGCCGTCGATCGTCGGCGCGTGCGGGTTCATCGCGATCGAGCCGACGGCGAGGGTGTAGCCCTGGAGCGCGTAGGCGCCGCCCGGGTCGGTCGCTCGCACCACGATCGGGTGCAGTCCGCCGAGCGCGAAGTCCCACGTCACCGCGCCCGTCACGTCGTCGACGGCGACGCCCGCGGGCGCCTCGTCGAGCGAGTACGTCACCGCGTCGAGGTCGGCGTCGACGGCCTCGGCCGCGTAGGCGTACTGCGCGCCGACCGACGCCTGGACGAGGGGCGCGCTCACGAAAACGGGCGGCCGGTTCGCGTCCCCGTCGACGACCTCGAGCGACCAGCTCTGGCGGGCCGTCCCGACGGTGCCATCGGACGCCTCGAGGACGATCTGATGCGTCCCGACGTCCGCAGCGGTCGGGGTCCACGTGACGAGCCCGGAACCCGCGTCGACCGCCATGCCTTCCGGGCCCGAGAGGAGCGCGAAGGCGACGGGCGCCCCCTCCGGGTCCACGGCGCCTGCGTCGTAGACGAGCCCGCCCGCCGTGTACGCGCGGGCCGGCGGCGTCGACGTGAACACGGGCACGCCGTTCTCGGGCGCGAGCCACGTGCTCTGGAGGTCGAACGGCGTCAGCGACGGGTTCGAGAAGATCAGCTGACGGGGCGAGGTGCAGCCGCCCGCAGGCAGCGTCCCCTCGATCGCACCGTTCACGAACAGGAAGTACGGTCGCCCGTCCGGCAGCACGCCGTCCGCGTTGACGGCCTGGACCGCCGCGGAGCTCGTCGCGTCGAGCGCGAGCAGGATCGGCCCGGACAGCGGCGCGTCGAACGAGCTGCACGCCTCCGCGTCCACCACGAGCCAGCCGCTCGCCTGGTTGAACGTCGTGTTGGTGAAGACGAGGTCGAGGTACGGCGTGACGTCGTCGTACTGCTCGAAGCCGCCCCCCACCGTCGTACCCTGGAGCGTCACGGTCGTCACCGTCGACCCGCACGGATCGAAGGCCTCGATCTCGATCTCGTTCGGCCCTTCGTCCAGGAGGATCGACGTGAAGAACCGACCCGTCGCGTCGAGGCTGTCCACAGCGCGGCCGTCGACGAAGACGTCGGTGACGGGGCGATCGAACGCCTCCTGCACGGCGCGGCCCGTGAAGGTGAACGGCACGCCGGCCTCGAAGCTCGTCGCGGGCGCGGGACTGACCTCGTCGACCTCGATCTGGACGAGCGACGGGCAGGGGTCGACGAAGACGTTGCGCGTCAGGATCAGCACGCCGACCGCCGCCTCGATCGAATCGCCGAGCTGGTGGTTGCGGTCGAAGCCGCCGTAGCGTCCGTCGGTCGGGTCGGTGAACTGGTTGCGCCGCAGGTAGCTCCAGTAGCCCTCCCGGTCGTCGAGCGGAACCTCGTTCGAGCCGGGGGACGCCCCGGTCTCCCAGTCGATGAGCTCGCCGTTGAAGGGCAGCAGCACCTTCTCGCCCTCGGGGAGTCCGAGCGACTGAGCCGTCGCGCGGAGTCCGCGGGCCACCGACCACATGACGTAGTAGTTCCCGCGATTCCCGCCGCCGAGGCTCGCGGCCCCCGCGCGGCTCCAGTCGTCGCTGCCGAGGTAGCGGATCGCGTTCTCGCGCTGCTGCGCGAAGTCCGTCAGTCCGTAGTCGGTGTACTGCGCGAGGACGTCCCCGGCACCCGGACGGGTGAGGACCACGGTGAGACCCGTGAGCCCCGCACCCGTGCGCGCCATGTTGTTGTTGGATCCCTCCGCGGGCGCGCCCGTGTACCCGTACGGGAAGTCGCCGACCTGGCCGCGCATGTGGCCGAGCAGCGAGTACTCGATCTCACGCTTCATCCAGTCGGGCGTGTCGATGCCGAACACGTCCTTCGCCCCCTCCATCGCGACGTAGGCCCAGCCGTTGATCGACATGTCGCTGCGGTTCCGATCGCTGCGCGGTTCGTAGGTCCAGCCGCCGCGGCCGTCGAAGCTGACCGAGGTCCCGCCCCAGTTCACGTCACGGCCCTCGTTCTGGTTGGCCCCGAGGTAGTCGATCCCGTCCTCGACGACCTCGCGGAAGGTGAGGCCCGCCAGCGGACCGGTGCGAACGACCGAATCCGGGCGGTTGCTCGAGACGACCGCCGCGAGCGCGATCGGGTGGTAGTAACCGTTGTCGTTGTCGAGCGAGATACGGATCGTGCGGCCGTTGCCGTTCATGTCCGAGATCCCGTCCGCCGTCGCGCCGAGCGCGACGGTCGCGCGGCCCGCGGTGAGGTCCGCGGGGTCCGTGAACTCCTCGCCGAAGTTCGCGAACATGTAGTCGTACCCGCGTGCGATCGGCCGCGCGAAGATGTCCTCGTCCCGGTCGTTCCTGTCGCTGTGCCCGCGGTTCTGCAGCGCCCACAGCACGAAGGACGTCGAGGCCAGGTTCTGGCGGCTCGGGATGTGCCAGTCGCCGAAGAGCTCCTGACGGTCGTAGATGAACCAGAGCGCGCGCTGGATCGCGAGCCGCGCGTCGATCTCGAGCTCCTCCAGCGGCGTGTCCACGTCCGGGTCGTCGTCGCCGAGCAGGAGGATCTCGACGGTGCGCTGGCCCCCGCCCGTCGGATCGGCGGGGTCGGTCACGATGAGCGTCGCGGTCAGGATCTCCCGCGTGCTGCCGTTGAGCAGCGTCAGCACGACGTCCTCGCGCACGTCGTCCGGGTCCGTCACGGGCCCGGTCAGGTCACCGTCGCTCCCCACGGACACGTTCCCGTTCGGCGCGATGTACCACTCGTAGGTCGCGCCGGCGGGCGCGGACTCACCGCGCTCGACGTTGCCCCAGAGCCGCAGCGAAACGCCGTCCCGTGCCAGCACCCGCTCGGCCGGCGTCAGCGTCGGCGCGTTCGGGTAGCCGGGGAGGACCGACACCGCGACCTGGGCGGTCGCGGTGCCGGCGGACACGAGCAGGGTGGCAGACAGGCAGGCGGCGGCGCTCCGGAGAGCGGCCGGGCAGGAAGAGGGGCGCATCGTTGAGGTGGCTCGGGGACGGAGGGGCGCGGGCGGCGGGCAGGTGCTCCCCCGGTCGGCGACTCGGCAGTGAGCCGCGGCCGGGGAACGGGCCCAGGGGTCAGTCCGCGAAGGTGATGCGGAGGCCGTTGGTCAGGTTGAAGCGCGAGCCGCACGGGCTCGTCGGCTCGTCGCGGTAGGCGACCTGGAAGTGCCAGGTGCTGCCGGCGGTGATCAGGCCGGGCATTCCGAGGTTCGACTCGACGGACTGGATCGCGCCCGGTCCGAAGGTCACGACGCCGGCGGGATCGACGAGCTGGACGCCGCCGCGCAGGATCCCGGTCTGGTAGAGGCCGGGCTGGATCGCCGCGAGCCCGTCGCCGAGAACGGCACAGGTCTCGTCGAGCGCGAGGATCACGACGGCGAAGTTCTGCGGCAGTCCGCTCGCCTCGAGCGTCAGGTCGTTCGCGGCGATGGACGCCGAACCGGTCGCGGAGAGGAGGCCGCCGGTGCCGCGTGAGTTCAGGCAGCCGGTGCCCGGCGAGTCGTTGCCGCACGGGCACGCGATGCCCTCGCAGAAGACGGTTCCGGGGAGATCGTCCTCGAACTCGACGCGGTCGATCACGACCAAGCTCGCCACGTCGGCGTCCGCGCCGATCAGGTCGAAGTAGAGGGTGAGGTCGTCGAAACCGGCGAGGACCGGTGCGAGGGCCGTGAGGTCGAGCCGCACGCGGGCGAGCACGCCCGCCGCAGGGCCGTGCTCGACGTCGGCGGCGGACAGGAACGTCCCGTCCTCCTGCACGTTGAAGAAAGAGGTCGCGGACGCACTCCAGGTCGGGACGACCGACTGGAAGGTCCCGTCGAGCAGCGACACCTCGAACGCGTCGGGGAAGAACCCGGTCGACTCGTCGAAGTCGGTCGAGACGAGGTCGAAGACGAGCGCCGTCGCGTTCGGCGGGACGCAGATCCCCTGGGAGACCGTCGTCAGGAACGAGCCGTTCTCGCGCAGCTCGCAGGCGCCAAGGGCCGCGACGGCCGTGCCCGGCGCGGCCGCGTCGGAGGCCGAAACGTCCCAGCCGAGGAGCGTGCCCTGGAACCCGCCGTTCGTGAGCGGCGTGCAGCCGATGCCGGTGGAGAGCCCGGCAACGGGCTGCGCTACGCGCCGGAAGGTGGTCGGATCGTAGGAGGGAACGCCCCAGTCGGGGACGTCCAGCGCGACGGGGAGCGGCCCGGCGAGGGCCGCAAGAACGAGGAGGGACATTCGGCGCGGGGGAGAGGCTTGCGGCAGGGGGCAAGAGTCCCGCCCGTCCATCCGGACCACGACGCGACCCGTCCGATCCCCTGCGGCGCGCATCCCGCCACCACCGCCACCCCGCAAAAAGTTCTCCGAAGGCGTGCAGATACGGTGCCTGGATCGCCAGCAGCGATCGACGCAGCCAGGGATGTCCAACGAATGGACGTCCCGGGCTGCAT
>JBCBNC010000025.1:0-100704 GCA_039821985.1 Planctomycetota bacterium | reverse complement strand
TCGAGGCGGGGGCGGCGACCATTGTAGGTCGCCGCCCCCGCCCCGTTACCGGGCGCTCGTCGCGCCCTTCCGCTCTCCGGGCCCAGGAGGCCCCGCCGCCCCGACGTCAGGGCTGCTGGCGGCGGATGCGCGAACCGCTCACGGATCTGCCCGCGGGCCGGACCTCGCTCGCGTCCACGGTGATCCGCATGCCCTCACCGAGGAGGAGCGTCACGCGGTCGCCCTCGCGGCTGACCAGGTGGCCGTCGAAGATTCCGCCCGCGGTGCGGACGCGGACGCGCTCGAGCCCACGGGTCGAGACCCGCTCGCCGACGTCCTTCGCCCGCGCGCGGCCGAGGCGATCGATCCGCGCGGCGCGGGTCGACGCGATCGTGACGCGTCCGATGTTGGTGTCGACCACGATGCGGCTGTCGCCGACGCCGTGGAGGCGACCCTCGATCGACTCGCCCTCGTCGAAGACGACGCGCACGTTCCCGACCTTCGGCGTGAGGACGAAGACGTCGCCCTTCAGCTTGCTCTTGGGCACGGTCCGGTGAGGCCAGATCCCTCCGCCGCCCGGGCGGTCGAGCAGCGACGCGCGACGCGAGCGCTCCTCCGGGTCGACGATGCTCGGGACCACCTCGGCGACGGTCGCCGGCGCCGGGACCTCCGCGGGCTGCTCCTCGATCGAGGGTGCCGCTTCGGCGACGGTGTCCGTGGTTTCCGCCGACGCGCCGCCGGCATCCGTTCCGCCTACGGTCGGCTCCTGCTCGACCGAGGCCACCGAGGCGGGCGTCTCGACGGTCTCGGACGCGTCCGAATCCGCCGGGAACTCTCGCGCGCCTGCGCCCTCGGCCTCGGCCATCACCTCGGCGTCGGACGTGTCGTCCAGCGTGCCGAAGATCGCGTCGAGCCGGGCGTGCGCCTCGGTCTCGTCGACTTCGGTCGGCGCCGCCTCGACCGGAGCGTCCCCGCTCGTGGGCACCGCGTCAGTCTCGGCGAACGCTTCGTCCTCGGGGTTCACGGATTCTGCGTCCGGCGCCGTCGTGTCCGTGGACGTCTCCGGCCCCGTCTCGGCCGAGACCCGATCGAGCGGCTCCTCGGTCGCGTCCGTCGCGTCGGATTCGGCGTCGGCCAGCGTCGGCTCCGGATCGAGCATCACGGTCGGGAGATCGTCGGCAGCGACGGCCGTGTCGTCGTCCGCGGTCAGCTCCTGGACGGCGTCGTCCAGGCTTTCGACCGCAGCCGCGACCTCGGGGACGTCCGCCGCGTCGAAGGTCGTGGCCGGAACGTCCTCGGTCGAGCCGGCCTCGGCCTCGAAGCTCTCGTCGACGCCGGCGAACGACGCGTCCTCGCCCTGGTCTTCGATGGCGTCGTCCGCGTCGGCGACGGCCTCGGCGTCCTCCGCCTCGAAGAACAGCGGACCCACGAGCGTCGGACCCACGGGAACGTCCTCGGCTGCGACGATCTCGGTCTCCGCGTCGTCCGCGGAGGCGAACACGTCCTCGTCCGTCCCGGTCGCGATGGACTCCGCACCGGGAGTCTCCGTCGCGGGAACCTCGACCGCGGTGACTTCGGTGCCCGGAACCTCGCTCTCGAGGAACTCGGTCGCGGAGATCTCGGTCGCGGAAAACTCCGCGCCGTCCGGGTGGAGCGCGTCGGCGCTATCGGCCGGAGCATCCGTCGCGTCCGCGACGAGCTCCTCCGCCGAGAACTCCTCGGTCGCCGGATCGTCGGATTCGATCGCCTCGCTGCCGGTCTCGACGACCCGCTCCTGCACGGCGTCCTCGAACGTGTCCATCGCACCGGTCTCACCGGCAACGGTCTCTGCGGGCTGGACGGCGGCGACGCCAGAGGCATCGAAGCCGTCGATCGTGTCCGTGGACTCGTCCAACGGGTCAGCGGCGGGCGCCTCGACCACGACGACGACGCTCTCGAGACCGAACTCGGTCTCGTCGGCGCTCTCCGTCGGCTCTTCGGCACCCTCGAGCGCGACCGTGGTCTCCGTCGTGACGGCGCCGCCCTGCACGGGCGCCGCTTCCGGCTCCGCGTCGGGACCGAACTCGATCCCTTCCGCGGCGGCGAGCTCGACGCCGGAGTCGATCCCTTCGGCCGTCTCGATGAGTTCGTCCCCGGTCGACGCGCCGCTCCCGCGGCCGGTCTCTTCGATCGCGGTGTCCACGAGGGCGATGTCGCTGGACACCACGTCTTCGAACCCGGGATCCTGATCCTCCGTCGCGGCGTCGGACGCGACGTCCTGCGCCGTGTCTTTGGAGTCCGTCCCGGCGTCGGCGAACACGTCGTCGAACGCCATCGTGCCGAACAGCGGGAAACGGCCCGCGCCCGGGTCCACCATCGGGTCCGGGCCGGGCAGGGCCTCGGCGAACGGCTCGCTCCCCTCGACGAATTCGACGAAGTCCGCACGGCCCGCGTCGGGCGCGATCGATGCGGCGACGTCGTCCATCGGGTCGATGTCCGGGGCGCCGCTCTCGGTCCCTGCGTCGAATCCGAAGGTGAACGGAACGAAGGCGTCCTCCGCCTCGGTGGCGTTCGCAAACAGCTCCTCGGCCGTCACGGGCTCGTACCCCTGCGCGCCCTGGAACGACTCGCCCTCGCGGGCGAAGACGAACGGCACGAACGGCTCGCCCGCAGGCACGCCGACCTGCGCGAACTGGAGCGCGAGGGGGCCCGCGACGAACGGGTCGTCGTAGCGCGGCATCGCGGGCTCGTCGTCGAGCTCCGCCTGCGCCAGGACCATCGCGTCGCTCTTCGGAGCGACCCCCGGCAGCGCGGGGCCGTCGAAGAGGAACGTGTCGAAGCGCGGGAAGGCGCGATCGGCGCGCGCGAGCGCGCCGTCGAGAGCGTCGATGACCGCGGGGTCGGGCTCGAAGCCGCCGAAGAGGTCGACCGAGGGCGACGCCTCCGGGGCGGCCTCCTCGATCGGCTCGAGCTCGAGCGGCGGCGCGACGAACGTCGGCCGCTCGGTCGGAACGGCGGGCGCCGCGGCGGAATCCGTGGCGTCGCTGGGCAGGTCCGAACCGCTCTCATCGGCGACCGTCCCGGCCGTCGGGTCGAAGACCGGCACCGCCAGCTCGCCCGGCTCGCGGGGTGTTTCGACGGTCGCTTCCGCGTCGCGCTCGAACGACGGCTCGGGCGCGCCGCCCATGCGGATCTCGCTGCCGTCGTATTTGAACCCGACGCGGCCGGGCCGGACGCTCGCGCCGCCCTCGACCGAGTCGAGGTCCGCGGTCGGATCATCGGTCTCGAGAGCGGTCGGCGTCCGGAAGGCGAGGTCGTCGGTCTGGACTTCGTCCGTGGTCAGCGACGCACCCTGGTCGAGCAGCGCCCAGGCGCCGACGCCGCCGAAGGCGAGCACGAGCACGATGGCGCCCGGAACGAGCGCGCGCGAAACCGCCGAACCGGTCGACTCGGGCTCGACGTACGAGGCGCCGACCATGTCTTCCTCGTTGATCGGCGCGGTCCCGTCCGCGTCCTCCCACGGCTCGTCGCTGGGCCATGCCGTGCCGTCGCTCGTCACACCCTCGAACGCCGTCGGGAGCGGATGGACCTCGGCGAAGCCCGCAGCGGGCTCGTCGTCTGGGCCGTCCTCGAGCAACCACGAGTCCTCCGCTGCGCCGCTCGTCGTTCCTTCGAACGCGTCGAAGGACACCGGCTGCTCCGCGCCGAGGGCGTCGTGCGCTGCGTCGCCCGAAGGCTGTCCGTACGCGCCGGGATCTCCGGTCGGCTGTGCCCCGTGCGGGTCCGACCCGAACGCGCCGTGGCCCGCTTCGCTGTGGCCCATCCGGGGGTCGAGCGGCTGCTCGTAGGAGGCATGCTCGGGGGCCGGCCCGCCGGGTTCGGCCGAGCCGTGCACCCCGTAGCCGTGACCCGCGCCCTCATGGGCGTGCGGACCGTGGGCCGGAAGCTCAGGACCCGGGAACTCGGGGTTCTGCGAGGAAGGATCGCCGCCTTGGGTGAAGCCGAGGAAGGCGTCGTCTTCGGGCAGCGGTTGGTCGGGACGGATCGAGTCGTCGGACATGGCGGTTCGAGCGGGGGCGCGTCGCGGGAGGGGCTCGTGGGGCCCCTCGGAGACGGGGACCCGTCGCGCTATCGACCTCGCGCACGGCCCGCCCGGAGCCCGCCGGCGGAAAAGTCCGCCCCCCTCCCGCGGCATGGCGCCCGTCCCGCGAGCCCCCCCGGGTGCGCATGGAGCCGACGGACCGACCGGAGACGCGGAATTCCTTTCCGGGTCCTCGCCGGTTGCCCGCGCGCGCGGGCGCCCGATTCACGCGCGCGGTGGCCGGGGAGCGCGCCGCGCGGCGACGCGGGGCTCCCTCGTCGCCGCGCCGCGGGCTCAGCGACGCTTCAGCACGCGCCGACCCGCCTGGCGCAGCGTGAGACCGGCTGTGTCGAAGTGCTCCAGCATCGGGATGAGGAACTTCCGCGTCGTCCCGAGCGCGTCGCGCAGCTCGGGGATCTCGAGGTGCCCGTTGCGCTCGCAGTTCGCGACGATCTCGTCGCGCGCGCGGCCGAGCGCAGCCCCCGAGAGGAACAGGTTGCCCTCTATGCGCGCGATCTCTCCTTCGTCCTCGAGGAGGCGGAGCACGCCGTCGATGTCCTCGGGCGTCCTGCCGAGCGTGCCCGCGAGCTCCGCCGGATCGGGCGGTTGGAAGCCGGCCGTGTCGAGGGCCGCGAGGGCCGCGTCCTTGAGCGCGCGCGTCGCGTCGTCGAGCTCGACCTCGCGGCCCGCGGGGGCCAGGAAGCCGCCCGCGTCGAGGCGGTAGCGCCCCGCGGCCTCTTCGCGCTCGAGCACGATCCGCAGGAGGCCCTGTTCGACGCGAACGGCGCCGCGCAGCTCGCGCACGTCCATCCGCGCGCGCATGGGATTCGCAGTGAACCAGCCGTCGATCGCGTCGCGCACCTCGGAAACGCAGAGTTCGAGCGTCTCGGCGTGGATCCACCGGTCGGCCTGGCCGAGGTCGACCGCGCGTCCACCCTGGCCGAGCTCGTCGAGGAGACCGAGCGTGTCCTCGCGCGGGCGCTTGATCTCGCCCTGGAGGTCCTGAACCGTCGCCCAGCGCTCGGGCGCGCGGGCGAGCTGGGCCTCGAGCAGTGACAGCGCGGAACCGAGGCTCTCCGCCTGGCGCGCGAGCTCGTCGATCACGAACGTCTTGAAGCGCTTGAGACGGTAGCGGCTCTCGTCGAGAACGACGCCTCCGCCGAGCGTCAGCACCGGGCTCTGCAGGCGCAGGATGTAGCGGTCGCCGGGCGCGCAGACGAGCGGCGCTTCGAGTCGGAACTGGACGAGACCTTCGTCGCCGGGACCGAGCTCGTCCGCGTCGAGCAGGACGACCTCCCCCACCGCGTCGGAGGTTCCGCAGTGCACGCGGACGTGCATCCGGTTCGTGATCGCGCGGTCGAGGTCGCCGATCGCGTGCAGGCGCGCGCCGATCATGCGCTGGGGCTTGAAGTAGCCCGGCGACGCCACGACGTCGCCGCGCTCGATGTCCTTGTGGTCGACGTCGCTGACATTGAGCGCGCTCGAGTGGCCTGCGCGCGCGCGGTCCGCGGCCTCGTGGTACGCCTGGATCCCGCGCACCTTGCCCTTGCCGCCGCGGGGCAGCACCTCGACCACGTCGCCGACCGACACGGACCCCGACACCGGGATGCCGGTGAGGATCGTGCCGAAGCCGCGCGCGCTGAAGACGCGCTGGACGGGCATCCGGAAGACTCCGTCGGCGGGCCGCGGTTTTGCGCTCGATGCGAGCTCCTCGAGCGTCGCACGAAGCGCGTCCATACCCTCCCCCGAGACCGCGGACACGCGCAGGATCGGAGCGTCTTCGAGGAACGTGCCGGCGACGGTCTCGCGCACGTCGAGCTCCGCGAGCTCGGCCATCTCCGCGTCCACTGCGTCGACCTTCGTGAGGGCCACGAAGCCGCGCGGTACGCCGAGGAGCTGCATGATCGCGAGGTGCTCGCGCGTCTGCGGCATCACGCCGTCGTCCGCCGCCACGACGAGGATCACGAGGTCAATGCCGGTCGCGCCCGCGACCATGTTGCGCACGAAGCGCTCGTGACCCGGCACGTCGACGATTCCGACCCGGCGGCCGTCCGGCAGCTCGAACCGGGCGAAGCCCAGGTCGATCGTCATGCCGCGCTCCTTCTCCTCGGCCCAGCGGTCCGGGTCGGTCCCGGTCAGTGCACGGACGAGGGTCGACTTGCCGTGGTCGATGTGACCCGCGGTGCCGACGACGATGGGCTGGATCTCCATGGGGCGGGCAGAGGATACGGGACGCGCGCGCCCGGGGTCTCACCTCTCCGCTCGCGCGGGCGCGCGCTGGCCGCGCGGGCTCCGCGCACGGGCTATGCTCCCGCCGTGGCCACGCTCAATCTCCTGAAACCCTGGCTCGAGGAGCGCTTCGGCCGGCCCGTGTGGCGGGTCGCGCTCGACGCGGGTTCGACGTGCCCCAACCGGGACGGGACCAAGGGCTACGGGGGCTGTACGTACTGCGACGTCGAGGGTTCGGGCACCGGCGCGCTGAAGGCCGGGGACGATCTCGAGGCCCAGCTCGCCGCGGGTCTCGCGCGCGTCGCGCGTCGCCGCAAGCGCGGCGCCGAGCCGGGCGCGATCGCCTACCTGCAGAGCTACACCAACACGTACGTCGACGAGCAGCGCTTCCGGGACGTGCTGGACGTGATCCGGCCGCGTCTCGGAGCGGGTGAGACGCCGGTCGTCGCGGTCTCCGTCGCCACGCGGCCGGACTGCCTGCCCGACGGCTCGCTCCGGGCGCTCGAGGACCTCGCGCGCGAGACCGACGTCTGGGTCGAGCTCGGCCTCGAATCAGCCGACGACGAGGTCCTCCTCGCGATCAACCGGCTGCACACCCTCGACGAGTTCGAGGACGCGGCCGAGCGCGTCCGGCAGGCGGGCCTCCTGCGGGTCGGGCACGCGATCCTCGGACTGCCGGGCGACGGCCGAAGCGGCGCCCGTGCGACCGCCGAGGCGCTGGCGCGCGCCGGCGTCGAGGGTGTCAAGGTGCACAACCTGATGGTGCTCGAGAAGACCGTGATGGCCGCGCAATTCCGCCGCGGCGAGCTCACGGTGCCCGACGCGGAGACCTACGTCGACTGGCTCGCGGACTTCGTGGAGCGCCTGCGTCCCGACCAGGTCTTGCACCGCATCACGGGCGACGCGCCGGACGAGAAACGCCTCGCGCCGCGCTGGGACGTCGCCAAGAACGTGATCCGCGAGCGACTGGTCGCCGAGCTGGAGCGCCGCGGAACCGACCAGGGCGCGCTCGCCTCGGTCGCCCCCTGAGTCCGGTTCGATCGATCTCCCGGCACGCGCGTGCGGTCGCGCGTCAGTCGCCCGCCCCGAGTTCCCCGCTCTCGAGCGCGAGCCGCGCCAACTCCAGCCGAAGCACCATCCGGAGCAGCGGCTCGAGCTCCTCGCGCAGCTCGGGAAAGCGCACGAGCCAGGGATCGACGTCGAGCGCGCCCCCGTCCCGCACGTGGCGCAGGAACGCCTCGACGACGACGACGACCCTCCGACCCGTGACGGGCGCGTGCGGCCCTCGCTCGAACTCACGATCGACACCCATCCCCCTGCCAGACTGCGGGCGCCCCGATTCCTAAACAGCCAGGGACGATTTCTCCCGCAGCCCCAGCGCGGCGCAATTCAGGCAGCGGGACGCGACCGGGGCTCCACCTCGCCCGGCCGGACCCACCGAGCCATGGACTGGGCTCCCACCGTGTGGTTTCCCCCGAGGGCAGACGGATGCAACACGCGCTCCCGACGGGCACTTCGGAAGAGCCTGTGGTTCCTCCACCCCCGCGCGCGGCTGAGGCCCGACCCAACCCCGGCCGCCCGAAGGACGTGCGCCTCACCGCACCACACGGTGGGAGCCCAGTTCGATCCCCTCCGCCGCTGTCCCTCCCGGACCCGGTGACGGAAGAGAGGGAGGCGCTGGAGCGGATGCAGGATCCGTCCGAGCAAGGCGACGGAGGGGGATGCGTGGCAGCGCCACGCCTCCCCCTCCGTCCACGCCGCTCGGGCGGATCCTGCGCCGCTCCAGCGCCTCCCTCTCCTCCGTTGCCGGGTCTCTGTCAGTAGGTGAAGAGGATGCGGTCGCAGGAGGGGCACTGAACGAGCTCGGTGCCGCGGGCCAGACGCACCACGATGTTCTTCGGGAGGTTGACGAAGCAGCCCTCGCACAGACCGTCGCCGAGTTCGGCGAGCGCCTCGCCCTGGCGCGTCTTCAGGAGGCCCTTGTAGGTCTCGAGGTCCGAGGGCGGGATGCCGTCCGATGAGCACTCGGCGCGCTTGGCCTGGAGCTCTTCGAGCCTCGCTCGGGCCTCGGCCGTCTCCTTCTCGACGTTGCCCGTGAACTCGGCGAACGTCGTGTCCGCTTCGGCGAGCTCGGCGTCGATCTCGGCGATCTCCTTCTCGAGGACCTCGACCCGGCTCACGCGCTTGAGTCCGTCGTCCTCGGCCTGGCTGATGTTGCGCTTGATGTTGCGCATCTCGTGCTGATAGCTCGCGATCAGCGCGGCGTCGGTCGTGCCTCCGGACGCCTCGTACTCGAGCTTCTTCAGGCGCTGCCGCAGACCGACGGTCGTGTGCTCGATCTCCTTGATCGAGGTCTGCAGGTCCATCACGTCCTTGCGCTTGGCGTCCGCCGCGGCGCGTCGGTTGTCCAGCGACTCGCGGCGGGAGGCGAGCTCCTTGGGGAGCCTCTCGAGCTCGGACTCGACCTTGAAGATCTCGCGATCGACTTCCTGGAGGCTGAGGAGCGCCTTGAGGACGGGGTTCATGCGTGGGGCGGGCCGGGTGGTGAGCCGCGGGGGGGCGGGAGAGTTCCCGCCCTGCGCAGGCGGGGCCACGGAGGATAGCGACCCCGCGCCGGGCGGCGGTGCGCTGCCCCGAAACTCAGGCTCCGGCGGACCGACGCCGCACCCTGGCCGACCGAGCCCCGCGGACAGGACCGTGCTGGATGGGCCGAGCGGCATGGGCCGAGCGGATCGGGCCGGACGGATGGGGCCGGGCGGCGCGAGCCGATGCGCCGACGAGGTGGCAACGGTGCCCGCGCGCCGGAGCGGCCCCCAACGAGAAAGAGCCCGGCGGATGCCGGGCTCTCTCTCGTGCAGGCCATCGGCGGCGTGCGTCGCGCCGCTCTGCGGTCACTCGTACTTGCCGCCCGAGGACTCGAACTCGGCCTCGTCGGGCACCTGGATGCCGTCGAGGAAGCTCGCGAGCTGACGCGCCCGTACGGGGTGGCGCAGCTTGCGCACGGCCTTCGCCTCGATCTGGCGGACGCGTTCGCGCGTCACGCGGAAGATGCGGCCGACTTCCTCGAGCGTGTAGGTGTACCCGTCGCCGATGCCGTAGCGCAGCTTGATGATCTCGCGCTCGCGGAACGTGAGCGTCGAGAGCACGTCGTCGATGCGCTCCTTGAGCATCTCCTGGCCGGCGGCCTGGAGCGGGCTCTCGGCCGACTCGTCCTCGATGAAATCACCGAAGTAGCTGTCGTCGGACTCGCCGATGGGACGGTCGAGACTGATCGGGTGCTTGCTGATCTTCATCACCCGCTTCGCCTCCTCCACCGAGATCCCGGTGGCCTCGGCGACCTCTTCGACGCTGGGCTCGCGGCCCTTCGCCTGGACGAGCTTCTTGGTGACGTTCCGCAGCTTGCTCATCGTCTCGATCATGTGGACCGGGATGCGGATGGTCCGCGCCTGGTCGGCGATCGAGCGCGTGATGGCCTGACGGATCCACCAGGTCGCGTACGTCGAGAACTTGTAGCCGCGGCGGTACTCGTACTTCTCGACGGCCTTCATCAGGCCGGTGTTGCCCTCCTGGATGAGGTCGAGGAACGAGAGTCCACGGTTGCGGTACTTCTTCGCGATCGAGACGACGAGGCGCAGGTTGCCGCTGGAGAGGTTGCGCTTGGCCTCCTCGTACTCGGCGTAGTGCATGCGCGCGGCGTCGAGACGGCGCTTGAGCTGATCGATCGGCTCGAGCGCTTGGAGCTCGAGGTCGCGGTAGCGCGCGCGGAGCTCGGCCGCGCCCTCGCTCTCCGACTTGCCCGCCTTCTCGAACTGGTCGAGCTTGCGCTCGGTCGAGCGCATCTCGCGGTAGTGGTCCTCGAGCACCTCGATGTACGGGCGCACCTTCTTGATCTGAAGGTGGCACTCCTCCATCAGGATCACGAGCTTGCGGCGCGTGTTCTGGACGCGGGCGTTGGTCTCGGAGATCTCACTCTCCGACATCCCGTCCCGATCGATGAGCGGCTCGTACTCCTCGCGGACCCGGGCCATCAGGCGCTCGATCGTCGCGACGTTGACGGGCAGTCGCTTGGCCAGGAACGCCTTGCCGAGGGTCTCGACGATCTTGGGATCGTCGTCCGGCTTGGGGTTCGGGTTGACCTTCAGCGTGCGGTCGAAGGCGAGGTTGCCCGCGAGCACGTCGTGGAGGGTCCCCAGCGACACGTCGAGGCAGACGCCCGAGCCCATGCACTTCTTGCGGAAGCGCTTGCGCGTGATCTCGATCGACTTGGCGAGGAAGATCTCCTGCGGACGCGTCAGCAGCGGGATCTCGCCCATCTGCGTCAGGTACATCCGGACCGGGTCGTCGATCTTCTCGGCGAGGACGGCGCGGCTCGCCTCGGCGACGGCCTTCGCGGCAGCCGCCGTCTCGGCGGCCGTCGGCTGGGTCGTCGTCTTCTGCGCCCCCGTCGTGACGTCCGAGCTGAGTTCGGCGTCGTTGTCGTCGACGACGTCGATCCCGGCGTCCTCCAGGCCGACGAAGACCTGGTCCATCTTGTCCGGCGGGAGGAACTGGTCCTCCATGAGCTTGGACATGTCCGCGTAGGTCAGGAAGCCCTTGCGGCGCCCCTCGTCGACGAGGAGCTTGATCGTCTGATCGATCTTGTCGGTCATGGTCGCTGAGACGCTCCGGCGCCCGGCCGGGTTCACGCACGCGCCAGATTCCCCGTTTCCCTCGCGTACGAATGCCCGCCGATCGGCAGCATCGATGAGAGGGACGTGAGCGGCGCCTGGATGTTCCTTGGACGGGCTTCGGGAGGACGGCGGGAGCCGCCCGGGGGGGGTGCTCGGGGCGCTGCCGACCCGCGGGAACGGGGAGCTGCGCCTGCGGCGTGGGATGGGAATGGGCCGCCGCGCGGACTCAAATGTCCGTGCGGAGACGCTCCTGGAAGGACAGGTGGGCCGGAGGAGGCCCGGTCGGGGTGCCTGAAAGGTCTGGGTGCCTGAAAGGTCTGGGTGCCTGAGGGCGTCCTGCGGGGACGGCCTCCTGCGGGGTCGAGATCCGTTCTGGTGTCGGGGTCCGGGGTGGAATCGCGGGTGCGACGGGCCGGGGATCAGCCGGGCGCCGCGGGGCCGGGTTGGACCCGTCTCAGCTCGATCAGGCGCGAAAGCGCGGTCTCGAGGGCAGCGGCGGAGGAGGGGTCACCCTCCGCGGCGCTCTCGAGTCGTTGGATCTCGAGGGTGAGACGCTGGATCTCGTCCTGGGTGCGTTGTTGTTCGAGGAACCATACCGCGCCCTCGAACAGGCGCGTCGGATCCTCTGCGGTTCGGGCGTGCTCCGAGATCCCGGCGACCACGTTCCGAACGGGGTGCTCGCCGAGGGCGCTCATGAGCAGGTTGGCGGTGATCTCCGAGTCCTCGTTGTCCCAAAGGTCGACGAGCACCTGGAAAACGTGCGCGAGGTCCGGCATCGGACACCGGACGATCCAGGGCCGCAGCCGAGGGATGAGTCCTGCGTCGACGAGTGCCGCGCCCAACAGACTTCCATAGGCTCTCCGGACCCGAGGGTCCAAGGGCGCCTTTTCCTCAGTTCCGGCGCGGGTATCAGGACTTTCACCCTCCCGGGCGCCCGAGCCACGGCCGGGTCCAGGTCCCCCGCCCCCCCTGCCGGGCCGCTCCTGGGCTCCGCCGGGCGCCGTCCTGCCGCGCATCCGGGGCAGCGCGGCGAACTGTTGCCGAACCGTATCCGCCGGGACCTCCACGGCCGCGGCCAGGGACACGAGGGCCGCGTCGGCTTCGACCGGTCGCGACAGCCGCCGCACGAGTTCCAGGGCGCGGTCGACCTCGAGCGCGAACGCCTTGCCCCCTTCGGCCCGCTTGGCCCGGACGCACTCGGCCACGAAGTCGAGCCAGGGGAGCCCGGCCTCCACCCGCGCCGCGAAACGCTCGGCCCCTCCCTCCTCGCCGCAGACGTCGGCCGGGTCGAGGCCCTCGGGCAGGGGCACCACCTCGAGGCGCACGTCGAGCGGCAGGAGGCCCTCGAGCCCCCGCCATGCAGCCCGGCGACCGGCCTCGTCCCCGTCGAACACCAGGCTCACTCGGCGGGCCCCGGCCTTGCGCACCAGCGCCGCGTGCATGTCGGTCGTCGCCGTCCCGAGCACGGCCCCCACGTGCCGCAGCCCGGCGACGTGCGCGGCGATGACGTCGGTGTAGCCCTCGACGAGGATCAGGTGCCCGCCGCGCCGCACGGCGTCGATCGCGCGGTCGAGGGCGTAGATCACGCGCCCCTTGTGGAAGTAGCGGGTCTCCGAAGTGTTGACGTACTTGGGCCCATCGTCGTCCCCCACGACGCGTCCGCCGAAGGCGACCGTCGTGCCGCGCTCGTCGCGGATCGGAATCATCATCCGGCCGCGGAAGAACGAGTACGCGCCGTCCCCGCGGTCGGAGCGACGGGCGAGGCCCGCCTCGATCAGCGCGTTCTCGGTGATGCCCTCCCGGCGCGCTGCGCCGAGCAGCGCGCCCCCGCCACGGGGCGCCCAGCCGAGGCCGAAGGCTTCGATCGCGCTCTCCCCGAAGCCGCGGCCCTCGAGGTAGCGCCGCGCGACGCGGCCCTCCTCGCGCCCGAGCTCCTTCCGGAAGAACGCCTCGGCGAAGGCGAGCGCCGCGAGTCCCGGGTCGTTCTCGCGCGAGCGGCGCGGCTTGCGGCGGGGCAGAGTGATCCCGAACTGGCCCGCGAGGAGCTCCAGCGCGTCCATGAACGTGAGCTGGTTGCGCTCCTGGACGAAACTGATGACGTCGCCGCCCTTGCGGCACGCGCCGAAGCAGTACCACGTCCCCATCGCCGGGTCGATCTTGAACGACGGCGTGCGTTCGTCGTGGAACGGGCAGCAGCCCCACAGGGTCTTGCCGCGCGGCGTGAGGTCCACGGTCTCGCCGACGATCTCCTCGATCGACGCGCGCAGCTTGATCTCCTCGATCGCGCGCCTGAAGTCGTGGTCGTTGCCCGTCACTCGGCGTCCCCCCGAGGCCGCTCGCGCCGCGCGCGGAGGTCCACGCGCGGGCGGCCGCAGCCGGCCCGCCAGGGTAGCGCGGGTGCCGGCTCAGCGCGCGTGCTCACGCCCCGGGTGCCTCCGGTCCGTCGAGTTCCACCGCGCCCGGCCCTGCACCGAGCGACGCGTGGAGGCCGCGGAGCAAGTCCATCGAGAGCGTGTCGGCGCGGGCGCCGGGGTCCACGTTGGCGGCGATGAGCGCGGCCTCGGCGCGCTCTGCGCCCGCGAGGTCCTTGAGCACGCGCCGCACCGTCTGTCGCCGCCGCCCGAGCAGCGCCCGGTAGAAATCGATGCGCCCCGCGCGGAGCGACGCCGGTGCGAGCTCCGCGCGCACCTCCGCCACGAAGACGGCGCTGTCGACCTTCGGGCGCGGCCAGAAGAGCTGGGGCGGAACGATGCGGCCCAGCGACGTCTCGTACGTCTCGCCGAACGCCGCGGTCAGGGGCCCCCAGGCCTTCGAGCCCGGCGCGGCCGCGAGGCGCTCGGCGACCTCCTTCTGCGCGAGGCACGCGACGCGCGACGGGGGGTGCGGGAGACGCGCCAGCGCCGCGAGGAACGGGCCGCTGATCGAGTACGGGAGGTTCGCGGCGACAGTCCAGGGCCCGCTCTCGGGCAGCCGTTCGAGAACGACGTCCGCGAGCTGGGACTTCGACCCGAGGACGTCGGCGACGATCACCTCGGCGTCCGGGTAAGGCGCGAGGAACCCTGCCGCGATCGGTGCGAGGCGCGGGTCGATCTCGATGCACACGAGCCGCGCGCCCGCGTGCGCGAGGTGCACCGACAGAAACCCGCAGCCCGGGCCCACCTCGAGCACGAAGCGCCCGGACTCGACCCCGGCGTCGGCGGCGATCGCACGCGCCATGTTGTCGTCGAGCAGGAAGTTCTGGCCGAAGCGCCGCGACGGCCGGAAGCCCGCGGCGTCGAGCGCGGTCTTGAACGACGCCCAGGGGGGGCGTTCGGGCCGGGACGCGTCCAGCGACCCGCTCATCGCTCCGCCTCCGCACCTGCGAGCAGCCCGCGCAAGAGCGCGGACGAGGGTTCGGCCTCGAGCGCGCGCTCGAGCGCTCGCGTCGCGCGGGCACCCCAGCGGGCGCCAATGGCACGCGCCCTCGCGTCGTCCACGCCGGTCGCGGGCACGCCGTCGAGCGCTCGCGCCCGCGCGCGCAGGAATTCCTCGGCAGGCGCGACGCAGCGGAAGCCAACGTCCGAGGCACGGTGGCGTGGGGAGCGTGCCGCCGAGAACGTCGAGCGAGTCGCAACGTCGTAGAGGGGGCGCCTCGGGCTCAGGAAACTCCCGCCTACGCAGCGCGCCTCCATCGTGCGCCAGCGGCCCTGCGGCCAGGACTCGGCGTTCACCACCGACCAGGTCGTTGCGGGCCCCTCCTGCCGCGCTCGCACCCACTCCCAGGAGTTGCCCACGAGGTCGTACAGGCCCGTGTCGGGCGTGCGGCCGGCCTCGAACGACCCGACGGGGAGCGGAGCGCCGATGCGCAGCTCGAGCGTGTTCGCGATGTTCACCTGGCTGCGGCCCGACGGCGTCCGGCGGCCGAACGTCCCGGTCGCACACCACATCCACTCCTCGAAGGTCGGCAGGCGCATGCCGCGCGTAGCAGCAAAGGCGTCGGCCTCTTCGATCGTGACACCGACGACGGGTACGTCCCCGACCCACCCCTCGGGCACGGCCTCGAGGCTCGCGTAGCGCTCCTCGGGCCGGAACGCCTGCGGAACGCACGCGGGGTCGGGGGCTGCCGCATCCCAGTGTGCCCAGGTCACCTCGAAGCGATCCACGACGAGATCGACCGGGGAGCCGACGTCGAGCGCGGTCGCACGGGTCGTGCGACCTGCGCGAACGAATGCGAGCCGCTCGAGCTCGTCGAGCGTCGCCGCGAACGGGCCGCCGCCCGCCGAGGCCGCCTCGTCGCCGCAGGAGCCGGCCGCGCAGGCGATCACGGCGACTCCCGCCGCGAGGGCGGCACGGGACCTCGGGAGGCGGAGGGGCTCGGGGCGGGACGGGCGCACGGGTTGGAGTATGCGGAACGGCGCCCGCGGCGGCACCGACGTCCGTTCCGAAGGGACCCCACCGGCGCGCGCGCACGGCATCGAACGAAGGACGCGCGGAGCGGTCACCCGCATCCGCGCGTTCTTCGCGGCGCCGCGCAGGACGCGCGGTTGGCTAGGAGTCGCTCACTCCCCGCCCTGGTCCGACACGAAGATCTCGACGCGTCGGTTCAGGCGCTTGGCGTCCGCGCTGGAGTTCGGGCCGATCGGCTTCCACGAGCCGAAGCCCATGACGACGACGTCGCTCGCCGGGATCGACGTCTCTCCGACCAGATGAGCGCCGACGGAAACGGCCCGCTCGGCCGAGAGCTGCAGGTTCCCGTGCGGGAAGCGGCGCAGCGTCTCGGGCTTCTTCACGGGATCGGAGTCGGTGTGGCCGCGGACGAAGATCGTGCCGTGCGGCGCGCCCGCGATCTCGGACGCGAGCCCGGCGAGGGCCGTACGGCCCTCGTCCCCCAGCTCGGCGGAGCCCGAATCGAAGAGGATCCGGTCCTGGATCATGAGCAGATAGCCGCCCTCGACGTCGAAGCGCTCGATCGGGCGCATCTCGCGGTCGAGGTTGGCGATGCGCTCGCCGAGGTCCTCCATGCGCGTGCGGAGGTTGGAGTCGGCGCTCGCATTGACGAGCCCGGAGCGGCGCTCGCGGTTGTAGCGCTCGACGAGCTCGGAGTTCTGGCGCTGGAGCTCGTTGACCCGCTTCTCGAGGTCGTAGACCTGGCTCTCGTACTCCTTGGCGACCTGCCGCGTGTACGCGACGTCCTGGGGAGTGGCGCAGCCGACGGTGCCGGCGAGCCCCGCCGCTGCGGCGAGGAGGGTGATGCCGAATGCGCGCGCGCCGCGCTTCGGAGCGGCCGCGGGGGCCGTTGGGTTGCTGTGGGTCGACATGGAAACCGGGTGCGGTTGGAACCGAGCGGACGGGCGCGATCGGTCGCGCGCCTTGCCCCCGCGGACGGCGCCGGGCGGGCGGTGGCCGCGGGGTCGGACGCTCGAACGGACGAGCGCCCCCCCTTCGGACGCCGACGCTACAGGCCGCGAGGGGGCCATTTCAACCGCGGTCCGCCCTCGTTCCGGCGGGGCTCCGGCGGGGCTCCACGGTGCCTCCGGCCGGCCTGGGCCCGGCCGACGCCCGGTCCGGGCCGGGGGGCTCGGAAGGAGGGTCTCAGGACGCGGACGCCGCGCCGTCGCCGGTCGACGCGCCCCCGTCGTCGGTGTGGCTGTCCTCCTCCGCGAAGTCCTCGATCGCGGGCATGACCAGCTCGCGGAACAGGATGATCACGGTCGCGGCCAGCGGGATCGCGATCAGGAAGCCGAACAGGCCGAGGGCCGCGCCGCCGACGAAGACGGAGACGAGGATCACGACGGGGTGCAGGCCGAGGCTGTCGCCGAGGACCTTCGGGATGAGGACGTAGCCCTCGATGCCCTCGGCCAGCACGTACATCCCGGCGATGAGCCCGAGCCGGAGCCAGGTCCCGTCGCTGCCAAGGCCGTGCTGGGCCGCGACGAGCTCGGCCGCCACGAATCCGATCGTCGGCCCGACGAACGGCACGAGCGCGAGGAAGCCCGACAGGACGCCGATCAGCAGCCCGTAGGGCACACCGAGGATCGCAAGCCCGACGGCGATGACGAGCCCCTTGACGACGCAGATCAGGAGGCGGCCGCGGAAGAAGTTCGCGATGACCGACCCTGTGCTCTGCGCGATCCGCGTGACGCGGTCGCGCTCCTTCTTCGGGATATGGGCGCGGACGAACTCGTGGATCCGCTCGAGCTCGAACAGGAGGAAGTACGTGTAGACGGGGAGAAGCAGCAGGAACGAGAGCACGCTCAGGACGCCGCCGAACACGCGCTGCACGTAGCCGAGCACGACGCGCGCTTTCTGAAGGCCGGTCGTCTCGCCCTCCGCGTCGGTCCAGCTCTCCGCCCAGGCGCGCACGAGGGTGCGGAGGGTGAGCTCGCTCTCGTCCACCTCGCTCGGCTCGTCACCCTCGCCCTGCGTGCTCCCGTCGCTCGAGCCGAGGTCGAGGGCTCCGGCCGGAGCGGGCGCCTCGTCGCTCGACCCTTCGCTCGGTCCCTCCGGCGCGTCGCCTTCGGCGGACGCGGGACCGGCCGCGTCGTCGACCGCGGGAGCCGGATCGAGGTCGTCCGTCGCCGGGACGTCCGAAGGCCCATCGTTGGTGGGCGCGGCCTCGCCGGGCTCCTCCTCGCCGTCGCCCTCTTGAGCTCCGACCTTCCCGTCGACGAGATCGTCCGCGGCGTCGCTGCGGAAGGTGCTGTCGATCCAGTCGCCCGCCGTTCCGAGCAGCGAATCGATCGCCTGCTCGGTCCGCGTGAACGGATCGCGGCCCTCGTCGATCAGTCGGGCCTGATTCTCGACGAACTGCCGCCCCTGCACGAACACGCCGCCGCCGATGCCGAGCAGCGCGAGCCCGAACAGCGCGAAGATGACGTTGACCGCCGTCCTCCGCCGCATCCCGCCGCGCTCGAGACGCCGCACGGACGGGCGCAGGATGTAGGCCAGCAGGTAGCCGAGGATCAGCGGGTTCAGGACCGCGCGGACCGTCCACGCGAACCAGAGCGCCAGGAGCGCGATGCCCGCGAGCGCGATGTTGCGGTGGTTCTTGGAGAGGCGTTCGAGCATCGTCGACCGGGCAGGGAGGGGGCGGCCGCGCGGCGGCTCAGGCGTCGCCCTCGTCCTCGGGCGGAGGGCCGAACGGGCGCGGAACCGCGTCGAGTTCGGTCGGGAGGAGCGGCTCGTACGCGTCGACGAACACGGCGTCGAAGTCGTAGCCGCCCTTGAAGTCCTCGATCGAGTCCGAGTCCTGCCGGCGCAGTAGCTCGGCGTCGACGAGGTTGAACACGATCCGGCCCCAGTCCTCGGTCGTCCGGACGCCCCACGACCGCCAGACCTGGGCGGCGAGCGGCCCGAAGAGCCGCGACGCGTGCTCGCGCATGCCCTCGAGGAGCTCCTGTCCGCTGACGTGACGGTCGGCGCCCTCGCCCTCGCCGTCCTCGGCTTCGGCCCGACGACGGTCCGCGATCAACCGGACCGTTGCGTCGAGGGCGTCGTACAGGAACGTGTACGCCTCGAGCCGGTAGCGGGAGTCGCTGCGCGCGACGGCGCGGAGGGGATCGATGTGACTCACGGTTCTCTCGAGTGCGGGCGGCGGACGGTGCGGACGGCCGGGCCCGATGGCCGCCGGGCGGAAATCGTCGCTCGGACGGCCCGGCGGTTCAACGCCCGGCGGCGAGGACCCGATCGACGAGCCCCTCCGGAGCGAGGTTGAGATCGAGGTCCTCGCGGGCGCGCAGCCAGGCCTCGGCGAGCCCCCGCCGGCCGCGGACGTCGGCGACGACCGGAGCGCGCCCCGCGCCCGCCGCGTCCAGGATCTGGACCGCGGCGTCGCCGTGCGGGAGCGGCTCGGGATCGGCGCCCGCGGCGACCCGCTCGACGTCGGTGAGCAGCTCGAGGCCGAGATCGAGGATCATCCGCGCTCGGGTGCGGCGCTCGGCCGAGGCCGTCCGTCCAGGGAAGTCGCCGTCGAGTTCGAAGAGGGCTCGCGCGCCGTCGGCGGCCGACGTCTCGCCCGAGAGCACCTGCCGCAGCACGTCCTGCATCTGAGGGGCTGCTCGCCGCGCCAGGCGCAGCGCTTCCCCGGGCGCCCCCGCGGCCATGCGGCTGGCGCGACCGAGGTCGTCGGCCTCCCCCGCCGCCTCCAGGCGCTCGAGCACCGCGCGGCAGTCCGCTTCGCCGAGCGCGTCCATGCGGACCGGGACGACGCGGCTCCGCACCGTGGCGAGGAGCCCACCGGGGCTGCCGGACTCCAGCACGAGATGAACGCCGGGGCGCGGCTCCTCGAGCATCTTGAGGAACGCGTTCTGCGCCTCCTCGTTCATCGCGTCGGCCTCGCGCACGATCACGAACTTGCCGCGCCCCTCCTCGGCCCGGAGCGCAAGGAACGACTCGATCGGCTCGCCCTGGTAGGCGTCCTTCGGACGTGGGTCTCGCGTCGCGACGAAGTGGATCGAGATGCGGTCCTGGCCGGACGCGCGGTGGTCGAGCACGAAGAGATCCGCGTGCGAGTCGCGCGCCACGCGCGTGCAGGCGCCGCACTTGCCACAGGGAGCGTCCCCGCCCTCCTCGCAGAGGAGCGCCGCCGCGAGCCACACCGCTGCGCGGAACTTCCCGATGCCGCGGGGTCCCGTCAAGAGGAGCGCGTGCGGGAGCTTCTCGTCCCGCGCGCTCCGGACGAGCGAGCGAAGGACGTCCTCGTGGCCGAGGGGCCGAACGAGCTCAGGCACCCGAGCCCTCCCCTGCGCGCCGCGCCGAGCGACCGACGGCCGACGCCGCGAGCGGGGCCTCGAGGATCGCCTCGCGCACGCGCGCTTCGACCTCGTCGGGCGTGCCCGACGCGTCCACGAGCCGGGCGCGGTCGACGCGGGCGACGTAGTCGAGGAGGCCTTCGCGGACGCGCTCCTGGAACGCGAGCCCCTCGGCTTCGAAGCGGTCGCGCCCGGAGCCGCTCTCTCCGCGCGCGCGCTCGTCGGCGCGGGCCGCGGCCTCGGCGGGCGCAAGGTCGAGGACGAGTTCGACGTCGGGGATCGGGGCGCCCGCCCAGCCGTGGAGCAGCTCGAGCAGCGCATCGTCGTCGTAGGGAGCGGTCTCGCCGGCGCGGGCCTGGCGCGAGCCCTGGTACGCGAACGTGGACGCGTGGAAGCGCTCGATGACGACGCCGCGCCCCGCCGCGAGCGCCGGCGCGACGAGCTGCTCGAGCGTCTCGCGCCGCGCCGCGGCGAAGAGGAGCGCGAGCGCTCCGCGGCCGAGCGGCGGCTCGTTCGCGAGGACCAGCGCGCGGATCGCCTCGCCCGCCGGCGTGCTTCCCGGCTCGCGCAGGTGGAGCGCGGCGCCCGCGCCCTCGATCGCCCCCGTGCGCAGCCCGTGCAACGCCGCCGCGAGACGGGCGGCCTGGGTCGTCTTCCCGCAGCCGTCGATGCCGTCGAGCACGACGAACAGCGGGCGCGGGCCGTGGGTCGCTCCGGGGGCCATCGGGGGCAGATCCTACCAGGGGGATCGGGCGCGCAGCGGAGTCGTACTCCCGCCGCGCGCGGGCCGGATAGCCTTGCGCGTCCACCCCGCCCATGACTCCCCCGAAGAAACGAAGCTCCGCGCGCCGCTCCGGCCGCAGCACGCGAGGATCCGGTCGTCCCGCAGCCGCGGACCCCGCTGCCGTCGACGCGGCGCTCACCGAATCCGCCAAGCTCCTCCGCGCCGGCCGTCCGGACCGCGCGGAGACCCTCCTGCGCCGCACGGTGAAGGAGCAGGGCTTCGAGCCGCGGATCTGCGCCAACCTCGCAAACGCGCTGCTCGCGCAGGGCAACGCCGAGAGCGCCCACAAGCTGCTCCGCCTCTCGGCCGAGGCGAATCCGGACGTGGCCCACGCTTGGCACGACCTGGGGGTGCTGGCGAAAACGCGCGGCGCCCTCGACGAGGCTCGCACCGCGCTGCGCCGCGCTGTCGAGCTGGACCCGCGGCACGGAGCCGCCTGGCGGAACCTCGGGACGCTCCTCCGACGCACCGACCCGGACGATCCCGACCTCGCCGCGATGCGAGGCGCGCTGGAGATGCTCCCGCGGACCGGTGCCCCGACGGCGGAGCTCCTGTTCGCGATCGGGCGTGCGCTCGAACAGACCGAGCGTTTCGACGAGGCCTTCGACGCGTACGCGGAGGGCAACCGTCTCCGCCGCTCGATGGTCCGCCACAGCCGCGCCGGATACGAGGCGATGGCGGACTCTGCGATCGCGCGCTTTGACGCGGACTGGCACGCGCGGGGCCCGATCCCGGGCGCGTCGGACGCGGCGCCGATCCTGGTGGTCGGGATGCCGCGTTCGGGCTCGACCCTGGTCGAGCAGATCCTGTCGAGCCACCCGGACGCAGAAGGCGTCGGCGAGGTCGAGGATCTGTCGCGTCTGATCCACGCACGCGTGCCCGACGACCGGCCGCCGGCCGACGGCATCGCGGCCCTCGGGGACGACGAGCTTGCGGCGATCGGGAAGCGCTACGCGAGGGGCCTCGCGGAGCGCGCGCCCGGGGCGAAGCGCGTCGTCGACAAGTACCTGGCGAACGCCTTCCACGGCGGGTTCGTGGCGCGCGCGCTCCCGAACGCGCGGATCGTCCACTGCACCCGCGAGCCGCGCGACAACGACATCGCGTGTTTCGCCGCGTACTTCACGACCCCGATCGGCTTCGTGTGGGACCTCGGCGAGATCGCGCACGCGCGTGCGCAGTTCGATCGCCTGCTCGAGCACCAGCGCGCCGTCGCGCCCGCGACCGTGCTCCACTTCCCCCACGAGGATCTCCTCGACGACCAGGAAGCCGCGACGCGCCGGCTGCTGGAGCACTGCGGGCTCGAGTGGAACCCCGCGTGCCTCGCGTTCGACCGCACCGAGCGCCGCGTGACGAGCGCGAGCGCCGTACAGGTCCGCGAGCCGCTGAACCGGAGCAGCCAGGGGCGCTGGCGCCGGTTCGCGCACCGGGTCGAGGGCTGGTGATCGCGTCGGGCGAGGCTACCCGAGCTCCGCCCGCAGCCACGCCCGCGCGAAGCGCCAGTCGGTGTCCACCGTCCGAGGGGAGACGCCGAGCTCGGCTGCCGTCTCGTCGACGGTGAGGCCGCCCAGGATGCGCAGTTCGGCGATCCGGCCGTGGCGCTCGTTCGTCTCGCGCAGTCGGAGCAGCGCGTCGTCGAGCGCGACGAGGTCGACCTCCTGATCGGCGACGGCGATCAGGCTCGGCTCCGGCGCGTCGGCCTCGCGCGCGCCGCGCTTCAGGGCGCGCTGCCCGCGGGCGTGGTCCGCGAGGATCTGGCGCATCGCGAGCGTCGCCACGGCGAGGAAGTGGCCGCGTCCCTCGAGCGAGCGCTCGCCGCGCGAGAGCTTGAGCCACACCTCGTGGACGAGCGCGGTCGGCTGCAGCGTGTGCGACGCGCGCTGGGCCGAGAGCGCACGGGCGGCGATCGCGCGCAGCTCGCGGTAGACGTCGTCGAAGAAAGCGTCGGTGCCCGGGGCCATCGACGCAGGATACGTCGACGCGGGCGCGCGGTGCCGGTCAACGCCGACCCTCCCCGCCGGCGTTCCATCCTGGGTGCGAGCCCCGACCCTCGTCCGGCGTCCCGTGTCGGCGGAGCGAGCGCGACGCGTCGAACAGAAGCACTCCCCCCACCGCGTCCAGCGTGACCAGAACGCGGCCGCCCTTCCGCCAGACCAGATCCGAGACCCGCCGCGCGTGCGCGAGCGAGCCGACCTGTGTCCCGCTGTCGACGTCCCAGAGCTTGACGGTCCGGTCCCTCGACGCGGTCGCGATCCGCGTCCCGCCCGGGTGCCAGGCGACCGAGTCGACCTGGTGCGCGTGGCCCTCGAGCACCCGCTCGATCGTCCCCCGCTCCACGTCCACGAGACGCACCGCTCGATCCTCGCCGCTCGCGGCGAGCCGACCGCCGTCCGGGCTCCACGCGATCGAACGCCCCCAGCCCGGGAACGCCACGACGATCTCGCGCGTCTCGCCGCTTCGGAGGTCGGTGACCGTGATCGTCTCGTCGGTCCACTGGACCGCGACGCGGCGGCCGGCCGGATCGACCGCCGTGCAACGCGTTTGGCCGAACCGCTCGTACAGCTTGCGTGGCCGCGCGACCAGTCCACCGGCGAGGGGCACGACGAAGACACCGGACTGGCTCGCGCAGACGAGAGCGTCGCCGCTCGGGGTCCAGTCGCAGCTCAGCTGGGAGACCGATGGCACGTCGAGGACACGCACGAGCGCGCCGCCCTCGGCAAGGCGCAGCTCGATCGTCTCCCGCCCGGTCACGGCGGCGACGAGCGAACCGTCCGGGGAGAGGAAGCCGCCGGGGGCGAGCTCGGTCTCCGGCAAACGCTCTTCCGCCTCGAGATCGAACAGCGCGCTGCCGTCCCGGCGCCCGACGAGGAGCCGCGCGCCGTCGCGCGACGCGGACAGCCGCCCCTGGTCCTCGTAGCTGTGGCCGTTGCCGCGGGCGAGCCTCCGGACGGCGGCCCGCGCAGCGAGGGGCGACAGGAATGCGCGCCCCCCCCACGCAGTCGTCGCGAGCCACGCGCCGTCGGGCGACCAAGCGACCTTGCGCGTGGACGCGTCGTGCACGTCGAGGACGTCGACCGAGCAGCCGTCGACGGGATCGACGATGCGCACTGTCCGGTCGTCCGACACCGTCGCGAGCAGCGCGTCGTCCGGGCTCCACTCGACGTAGAACGCGTACGCGTCGTGCAGCGCGACCTGCACGAGCTCGGCGCCCGTCCCCGCATCGTGCACGAAGAGGTCGCCGCCCCGGTTCACCGTCGCGATGCGGTCGCCGGACCGCGAGAGCGCGAAGGCCGTCGGCCGCCGAGGCACCATGAAACCAGCGTCCCGCCGGGCACCGGTCACCGGGTCCAGCCAGACGATCGGACCGGACCACGCGTCCACGCAGACGAGGGCCTCCCGCCCGTCCAGCGAGGTCTCGATGCGCTCCATGTCCGCGAGCCCACCCTGGTAGCCGCGCACCCGCTCACCGTCGTCCAGCCGGTAGAGCCCGGCCTCGCTCCCCACCGTGAGCACGAGGTCCGCGCCGCCGGCCCGGACGAAGCCGACCGCCGGTACGAACGCGGCGGGCACGGTCCAGTCGACCGTTGCGCGCCCCGGCCTCCAGCGCGCGACGAGCCCGGCGCCGGCCAGCACGATGCCGTCCCCGGTCGGATCCCAGCGCGCGTCCGCGACGAACTGCGTGGGTTCGAGAGCGACGGAGAGTTCGTCGAGCAGCGCACCGGTCGCCGTCTCGAACACGCGAACGCCGCCCGAGTGCGCCACGAGCACCCGCGCGCCGTCCTCGCTCCAGTCCACGTCCGTCGGCGCGTCGACGTCGAGCTCGCGCGCGGCCTCCCGGTCGACGCTGTCGAGCAGGTGCCACTCCCAGCGGCCCGAGGTGCGCGCGTCGACGGCCGTCCCCAGCGCGGTGCCCGGAGCCCACGGGAGCGCTAGGTCCTTCGCGCGCCCGCGCAGCACCGGGTCGGTGAGCCGCCCGGTCGCGACGAGCATCTCCGCCGCGTAGCGCTCGAACTGCGCGTCGCGCTCGGCGCGCTGCGCCCTCCGCGCCAGAACGAGCGCGATCAGTGCCCCGGCAAGGAGCGTGAAGAGCGTGGCGCCCACGCCGCCGACCAGCGCCGGGTGCCGGCGCGTGAACTTCCACGCGCGGTCGACGAGCGACGGTGGACGGGCGCTCACCGGGCGGTGCTCGAGGAATCGGATCAGATCGGTCCGGAACGCGCCGACCGACGGGTACCGCCGGCTCGGGTCGGACTCGAGCGCCTTCGCGAGGACCGTCTCGAGGTCGCGCGGGACGTCGGGCGCCACGGCGCGCGCGGGCAGCGGCGTCGTCTCGTTCAGCTCGCGCAGCACGTCGGTGATCGAGAGCCCCTCGACGCGGCGCGGCCGCCGGCCGGTGACGAGCTCGTAGGCGATCGCGCCGAGCGAGTACACGTCGGCGCGGGGGGACACGGCGCGCGCGCCGCGCGCCTGCTCGGGCGCCATGTACGCGAGCGTGCCGAGGACGTCCGCGTCGAGCGTGATCCGGCCGCCCTCGCTCGCGTCGCGCAGCGCGGCGATCCCGAAGTCGAGGACCTTCGGGGAACCGTCGGCGTCGACGAGGACGTTATCCGGCTTCAGGTCGCGGTGCACGACCCCCCGCGCGTGCGCGTGGACGAGCGCCTCGGCGACCCGGACCACGAGCTCGACCCGCTCGCGGAGCGCGTCGCCGCCAGGGCGGCGTGCACCGCAGTGCTCGACGAGATCGACGCCGTCGACCCACTCCATCGCGAGGAACGGCTGCGGCCCGAAGCCGAGGTCGGCGGACCCCGCCTCGAAGATCTGTGCGATGCCCGGGTGGCTGAGGGCTCCGAGGATCTCCGCCTCGCGCTGCAGTCGCTCGAGCGTCCCCGACGTGGCGAGCAGCGGGTGGATGAGCTTGACCGCGACGAGGCGCTCGGGCTGCGCCTGCCGGGCGAGGAACACGACGCCGGACCCGCCGCGACCGAGCGGACGCACGACCCGATAGCGCCCGATCGTCTCCGGGACCCAGCCGTCCGGGTCGTCGCCCGCCTCGACCGCTCCGTCGAGCCGCTCCCGCTGCCGCGCGACCTCCGCGTCGGAGAAGACCCCGTCCCCGTCCTCCATCAGGGTGAGCAGCTCGAGCGCGCGCGCCCGGAACGCGTCCTCCTCACCGGCGCACAGGGCCTCGACGCGCGCGCGTGGATCCGGAGTCGCGAGCGCCTCCTCGACGATGGCCTGGAGTCGGGAGTAGCTCTGGGGATCCATGGAGGCTCGCGCGAGGGTCGCACAGCAGCGTTCGGCGGGCCAGTCGGGAATGCACGTCGAGGGGGAGGGTCCCCCGTGCAGACGGCCGGAGCTCGGAGGGCCGGAGTGCGGATCAACGGAACGCCATCGGCCGGGGCGCACCGCGCGGACGCCTGGTCGGGCCGTGCCGCCGTGCTTCGGAAGGATCCACGAAGGGCGCCGCGTTGGAGCGCAGCGAAGGGCTCCATAAATCCGGCGTACGGGTGCGTGGGGCCCCGCATCGGGCCCGCCGGGCCCGGCGAAGCGCCCGCCGACCGCACCCGCGCCCTCGAGAGGCGGCGCTCGAGAGCAGAGGAGGACACAGAACCGATGAACACACGAACGAACGAACGCGGCCCGCGCACGGGCTCCCGCGCCGGAGCGGCCCGTCTCACCCTGGCGCTCGCCGGACTTACGGCATCGGGACTGGTCGGCTGCACCACGGTGCGTCCGGTCGAAGAGGTCCTCGACGTCGCCGCGCGGGCGGACGCTGGCCCCACCGCACCGGGGTCGATCGGCCCGCGTGCGCCGGAGGCGCCCCCGGGGCGCGCCGAGCTCGTCGCGTACGCCGAACGCCAGATCGACGCCTACGACGCGAGCTGCCGGGGCTGCCTGGCTGCTGCCGAAGCGGAGGACGCGGACTACGACGCCCTGATGACCGCCTCGCGCGCGCTGATCTTCAACGCAGACCTGCGCATCCAGCTCGACGCCGTGCAGCGCATCGATCCGGCTGCGCCCGGGGACGTCGAGGGCGTGATCTTCGCGGAGGACAAGGCGTCCTCGGAGCTCCGGTCCGAGATCCGCAGCCTGGCGCGCTCGTCCCGCGACTTCGCTGCGCGCGCGCTCGAGCTGCGGGAGGGCGACGGGCCCGCCCGGCTCTTCCGGGCGCTCGGCGATGGCCTCTACCTCTGGTCGCTCGGTCCGATGCAGGCGCTCACGAGCAGCTCGATCCGCACGCTGCCCGGACGCGTGAAGCGCCTCGCGAAGGACGACCCGACGCTCGAGGGAGCCTCGCCGCTCCGCCTCGAGGGCCGATTCGCCACGCGGGCGCCGTGGCCCTACCGCGACCGCGACGCCGCGATCGGGATCCTCGAGCGCGCCTGCGAGGCCGCGCCCCTGCCGATCAACCTCGTGTTCCTGGGCGACGCGCGCTGGCTCACCGGCGACCCGGTCGGCGCGCGCGCCGAGTGGGAGCGCGCGCTCGGCGCCGACGCGGATGAGTTGACCGGCGCAGCCGCGCCACTCTTCCGCGAGCTCGCGCGGCTGCGGATCGTGGCCGCCGGCCCGGCCGAGCCCGCTGCCCCCGAGACGTCGGCGCGCTGATCTCGACGTGCGCCCCCGCCGCGGGCGCGCGCGTCAGCCGTCGCCCTCCGCCCGCTCGAGGCAGCGCGCGAGGTCCGCCTCGATCTCCGCGCGCTCGTCGTCGGAGAGCGGGCGCGGCACGAGCCGCTCCTCGGGCGCGTCGGCGAGCGCGCCGGGGGGAACGGGGCCGGGCACGCCATCGATGGCGACGTGGTCGGGGTCGAGTCGCGCCGGGACCGCGAGCGCCACCCGGTACTCGCGCGCGGCCTCGTCGAATCGCTCGAGCTCCTCGAGCGCCCGCGCCCACTCGAGGTGCATGTCGCGGCGGAACATGTCGACCTCGTTCGCCTCCTCGTAGAGCTCGACCGCGCGGCCGAACCGCTCGTTCGCGGCGTGCCAGCGAGCGACCTCGACGCGGAGGTCGTACTCGCCCGCGTCCCACTCGAGCCACTTCTCCGTCCACTCCATCGCGCGGTCCCGGTCGCCGGCCTCCATCCACGCGTCGGCGAGCAGCAGCTCGCCGGACCGCGGGCCGTCTTCGAAGCCGGGGAACGCCTCGACCGCGAGCTCGAGGGTCTCGCGCACGAGCTCACCGCGCCCCGGGAGACCCGGCATCGCGCGCTGCAGCTGGCTCAGCACGAGCAGATCGCGCACCTCGCGCCCGCCGCGCTCCACCGCCGTTTCGAAGTAGGTCCGGGCGAGCGTGCGCTGGCCGGCGGTCAGCGCCATCTCGCCCTGCAGGAAGAGGAAGCGGGGCGGCTCCTCGCCCGACGCGCGCACGACCTGGAGCGCGCGCTCGGCGTCGACGTTGCGCCCCTCCTGCCACGAGCCGTACGCGACGGTCAGCCAGTCGTCCGCCCAGCGCGCTCGCGCCTCCGCGTCCTCGGGCGGGACGTCGTCGAGCCGCACCTGGAGGAGACGGACGCGGCGCGGGTCCCAGCGCGGCTCGATCGCGAGGTCGGCGATCCGGGCCTCGACGAAGCGCTCGAAGCGCTCGTCGACCTCCTCGGGCGTGAGCGAGAACACGCGCGCGAACGCCTGGTCGAGGTCCATCCCGAGGTCGAACGCGCGCAGGAGGTCGACCATCGGCGGGAAGCCGTACTCGTCGATCAGCATCTGACACAGGAGCCCGCCCTGGTAGTAGCCGAAGAGGATGCGCGGGCCGCGGAACGCGCGGTTGAGCTCGCGCAGCGGGATCAGGTCGTCGTTCGCGTACGCGTCGACGAGGTCGCGTCGCATGTTGCGGGTCCACGTCGGCTCGCGCCGCACCTCCTCCCAGGTCGCGAGCCCCTCGGTGATCCAGCGCGGGCAGCGGTTGTTGGAGATCCCGAGGTGCACCACGTGGCTGAACTCGTGGAATCCGGTGCGCGCCCAGGAGAAGCTACCGCGGAGCCCGGACAGCGGCGAGACGGCGGTCACGACCGGCCCGAAGCAGACGCCGAGCGCGGGGAAGCCCTCGAAGCCGACCGAGCGCACGGAGAAGTCCGAGTGGTCGCGGAAGACGGCGATACGCGTCGGTCCCGGGGTGAAGCCGTAGCGCTCCGACAGCTCGGCGCGCGCGCCCTCGTAGTACGGCACGAGGTACGTGGAGAGCACCTCCTCGGCGTCCGGCTGCCAAGAGAAACTGAGCGAGCCGTAGGACGCCACGCGGTGCTTCCGGCTCATCCGGTCGAGCACGAGGCTCAGGTTGCTGCGGAAGGCGTCGCGCCGCCCCTGCGCGGCCTCGTCCGCCTTCCCGAGCGCCTCCCGAGCGCCCTCCTCGTCGCCGGAATTCGCGCGCACCTTGCCGAGCTGCGTCCACGCCTCGTAGTCGAGCGCGTCGCGCTGCACAGCCGCCTCGAGGAAGTCGACGGCCTCGGCGAAGCGGTACAGCTCGGAGAGGCTCTTGCCGATCCGGCGCTCCGGAGCGCTGTCGAGCGGCGCGGGGCTGAGCAGCTCCTCGAGGATCGCAGCGCAGTCGTCGCGTCGGTGCTCGACCCACGCGAGGGCCGCGTGCAGCGTGCGCACGTCGCGGCGCGCGGGCGCCAGCTCGTCGAGCCGCTCGAGGCGCTCACGCACGGACACGAGCCGCCCGTCCTCGAGGTCCGCGAACGCACCGGCGACGAGGCCGGGGATCGAGTCCGCCCGCGCGGCGAGAACCTTGGACAGGATGTCCTCCGGCGACTGGCTCACGCGGCGACGGTTGAAGCGGTGCAGCTCGAACCGCGCCAGGAGCGCGGGCTCGAACGTCGGGTGGATCTCGAGCGCCTCTCGGAAGAGGTTGCCCGCCGAGCGCTTGCCCTGGACGTCGATCTCGCGCTCGCTCTCGAAGTAGAGGCTCCCGAGCTCCGTGAGGATCTCGGGCTCCTCGCCCTCGCCCCGGCGCGCCGCGCGGTCCGCCGCGACGAGCGACTGAGACGCGTCCTGGAGTCGCCCCACGCGGCGCTGACAGCGCGCCTTGGCGAGCAGAGCGTGCCAGTCGCCCGGGTCGGGGTCCGTGGCGGCGCCATTGCGCGCGAAACGCAGAGCGGAGTCCCTGTCTCCGACGGCGTCGTACAGCTCGGCGTAGGTCCACGCGTCGCGCGGGTCGGCGCCCGGGGCCATGAAGGGATCGCCGTCGCGCGCCGCCTCGAGCGCCCGCAGCGCGTCGTCGGCCCGCCCGACGCGCGCGTAGAGGCGCGCGAGCTCGCGGCCCGCCTCGGCGCGCTCACCGTCGTCGCCCGCGAGCTCGAGCGCCTCCTCGGCCGTGGACAGCGCGCGCCCGAGCTCGCCCCGGTCCAGTCGCGTGCGCGCGCGCACGACGAGCGTCAGGACGTCCTCCTCGTCGTCCTCGAGCAGGAGGTCGGTCAGCTCGAGCGCGTCCTTGGCGCGTCCGCGCCGCCTGAGGAGGTCCGCCTGCGCGCGCTCGGCCTCGACCAGCTCCGCGTCGTCCTGGTATGCCTTGCCCGGGCGCGCCAGGGGTCCGGCGGGCGTCCCGCACGGTGCGGGCGGGGCGATCAGCGGGAGGAGCGCGAGGGTGTGGATCGAGCGGAGGGCCATGGGGAGAAGATGGCACCGCCGGCCAGAGGCTCCAAGCGAGGGAGCGGGTCTCGGGCGCCCGCGCTCCGAAAGGCCTGTGTCGGTCCCGCGACGGGGCGCCGCCCGGGCGGGTCCCGGCGGAGCCGGAATGCGCCACGGGAGCGTCCTGCGGCGCGCGCCATCGCCCGCGGATCCGGCGCCGCCCCCGCGCCCTTGAACCGCGCCCCCCTCGCTTTGTATTCCAGGGATCGCATGAGGGGAGCCAAGCGACGCACGACAGCGGCCGGCGCGCCGGCCCGTCCGGGCCCGCGCCTCACCTTTCGGGGACTCACTCTCGCGCTCGCGTGTGCGCTCACAATGGCCTCCGGCTGCGGAGGCGGACGGCGCCTCCGGCCGTCCGTGGCGCCGGGTCCCGAGCGTGTCACCCCCCAGCGCGCTGCGCCGCGCTGGTCCGGGCAGCCCCACTCGTGGGGCAAGCTCGACGAGATCGAGCGGTGGCTCGACGGTGCGGACGCCGCTTCCGCCGCGCCGTACTGGACCGTGGAGGCGCGGCTCCAGCTCGCCGAGGGGCGCCTCGCGTTCGCGGGCGCCGACCGCGAGAACACGACCGACCCGCGGACGCTCGCGTACCGCAGGGGCTCGGCCCGTTCCGGCTTCGACTCCGTCCTCGCACGGCCCGGATCGGCGACGCCGGACCAGCTCGCCCGAGCCCGTGCAGGCGCGCGCGCGGTCAGCGGTCTCGGTGACCCCGAGCGCGTGCCCGCGGCCGCTTCGTCCAGCGTTCCGGTATCGGGCCTCGTGCGCCGCGCGCAGTGGCGGGCCGCGCCGCTCGACGCCCGCAACGTACGGCGCGCCACGGCGCGCTGGAACTGGATCACGGTGCACCACTCGGCGCTCGAGGTCGGCTCGAACGCGCTCGCGGACAGCCTCGAGAGCGTGCGCGGTATCCAGCGCGCACACCAGCGAGGCAACGGCTGGGCCGACATCGGCTACCACTTCCTGATCGACGGTGCGGGCCGGGTGATCGAAGGGCGCTCGCTCCGCTGGCAGGGCGCACACGCCGGCGGCGAGGCCGAGAACCGCGGGAACGTCGGCATCTGCCTGCTCGGGAACTTCGACGTCGAGGAGCCCACGCAGGCGGCCGTGCGCAGCCTCGAGCGGCTCGTCGCCGAACTCCAGCACGAGCTCCGCATCCCGCGCCGGAACGTGAAGCCGCACCGCCACTGGAAGGAGACCGAGTGCCCCGGGCGTCATCTGATGCCCTGGTTCGCCCGCTTCTGAGCCCGGGATCGCGAGTCGCTCCGAATCATGCCGTCGCGCACGCCCTCGCTTCGCGCCGCGCGTGCGGCCCTGGTCGCCGCGGCGGTCGTCGTGACCTTCGCGGCACCCGGCTGCGGGGGCGCCTGTGAGGAGGGGACGACCCGGGGCTTCCGCCGCACGAGCGCCTCGGACGTCGTCACGATCGAGGGCACCGAAGCGTGCATCGACGGCGCGTGGGTGAAGCACGGGACGTTCGTGTTCCGCGACCCCCAGTCGGGGGACATCGTCGCGGAGGGCGCGTACGACCGGGGGCTCGAGTTCGGGGCCTGGACCCAAACGCTCGAGGGCGGCGTGACCGGTGCGGGCGAGTTCCGCGGCGGCGAGCGCCACGGCCCGTGGACGTACACGTACTCGAACGGTCGGACCCAGGAGCGCGGCGCGTACGCAGAGGGCGAGCGCACGGGCCGCTGGCTCTCCCACCGCTTCGACGGGACGCTCTGGCGCGACGCGCAGTACGTCGAGGGGGCGCTTGAGGGGGAGGTGCGCGTGTACACGACCGAGGGCGTGATCGACCGGGAAGAGTCGGGTGTGTTCGCGGGCGGCGAGCGCGTCGGCCCGCTGGGTCGCTGAGCGAGACCGTGCGCGAGGGAAGAGCGACCGCGGCACGGCACGTCGTCCTTCGACCCCCGGATTCTCCCCTACGGATCGCCATGCGCCGGCCGCAGAGCCGGGTGAGACATGGCACCGCGCGCTGGAACATCGCGGCGGGAGGTAACGTCCTTGTAGCCGGGCGCGAACGCGTCGCGTCCCTTCCCCAACTCGATCCTCGACCTTCGGTATGCATCCGACCCCGACCCGCGCCCTGGCGCTGGCCGTCCTAGGCGCCGTTCCTGCGTTCGCGCAGGGCGCCGACGACTGCGCCTCCGCCCAGGCCATCACCGGCACCGGCGACTGGAACTTCCTCCTCTTCACCGCGACCACCGACGGCCTCGCGACGCCGGTCTGCTCCGCCTTCAACCAGGACCAGATCGAGAACGACGTCTGGTTCGCCTGGACCGCGACGAGCGACGGTGACGTGACCCTCGACACGTGCGATACGTCGACGGTCGACACGCGCGTCGCGATCTACGACGCGGTGACCTGCCCCGCCGTGACGCCGATCACCTGCAACGACGACACCTGCAACCTACAGAGCGCGGTGCAGTGGACGGCGAACGCAGGCCAGACGTACCTCATCCGCGTCGGGACCTACCCGGGCGCGGCCGTCGGCGGCGGCCAGATCCACGTCACCGAGCTCGGCAGCGGCGGCGTCGACGACTGCGCGAACGCGCAGCCGATCTCGGGCACCGGCGCGTTCCCGTTCGACAACTCGGCGGCGACGACGGACGGCAATGCGGACGGCCTCTGCAACTTCTTCGGTCAGACGCAGATCGAGAACGACGTCTGGTTCGCCTGGACCGCGCCGGACGACGACTCGTACGACCTCTCCACGTGCGGCGTCGGCTTCGACACGAAGATCGCCGTGTACGACGGCCTCGGCTGTGGCGGCGGCTCCCCCATCGCCTGCAACGACGACGACTGCGGCCTCCAGTCGACGGCCAACTTCCAGGCCTTCGCGGGCAACCAGTACCTCTTCCGCATCGGCACGTACCCCGGCACCGCGGGCGGCGCCGGCCAGTTCACGATCGAGACCGGCGGATCGAGCGGCGGCGGCTGCGCGAACCCCGCGTCCGGTGCCGACGTCATCATCGGTGACCTGATCGGCGTCCAGTCCTACGGCGGACTCGGCGGTCAGTCGTCGTTCGCCATCGGCACGACCTCGTGCAATGTCGGCACCGCCGAGCTGCTCTGGATCAGCGGGAACAACCAGCACCCCGTCATCAGCCAGAACATCTATCGCCTCGAGAACGGGCGCTTCGAGCAGGTCGGCATGGGCTGGCTCAAGCACGGCTTCACGGCGCTGCAGGGCAACGTCTGCTGCACGTGCAGCAGCTCGGGCACGGGCACGCGTCTCGGCGTCGGCTGCTCGGACCCCTACTCGGCCTCGCTCAACGGCCAGCAGGGCACCCTCGGCCCGCGCTCGGAGGTGAACGCGTACACCGGGTTCTTCCCGTACCCGTTCCAGATCGGCTTCAACCAGACCGGGGACCGCGTCTACAAGCGGATCCAGGTCGAGAACTCGGACATCAACCCTAGCCAGCGCCCGACCGCCCTCTACTTCGGTGAGGGCCACTACGTGACGCCCGACGACGCCGCGGCCGGCAACGGCTTCAACAACGCGTCGTACCGGACCATGGAGGTCACGGGCTCGCTCAGCGGCGGGTTCGCGATGCAGATGACCGGCAGCACGATCCGCACCGAGCCCGCCATCCAGGGCTGGAAGGACACGGACGCCACGGTCCAGCTCGAGGACCTGCTCGTGCCGGGCGAGGGCCTCTTCAAGGTCGGCTCGAACGCCTACGACAACGGCGACGGGACGTGGCGCTACGAGTACGCGATCCACAACCTGAACAGCGACCTCTCGGGCCGCGCGTTCCGCGTCGACATCGGCACGGACGTGAACGTCACGAACGTCGGCATGAGCTTCCCGGACTACCACTCGGGCGAGCCGTACAGCAACGCGACCTGGTCGAGCAACGTCTCGGCGAACGCGGTCGAGTGGTCGACCCAGACCTTCGCCCAGAACCTGAACGCGAACGCGCTTCGCTGGGGCACGACCTACAGCTTCTGGTTCACGGCCGACACGCCGCCCGAGACGCGCACCGGCACGCTCGAGCTGTTCAAGCCGGGCGGCCCGGGCGACCAGGGCGTCGACGTGAAGGGCCCGATGAACGGCGACCCGAGCGGTCCGTCGGTGACGAACTACTGCTCCGCGAACGCGAACTCGACGGGGTTCCCGGCGAACATCACGGCGCAGAACATCGACCTCGTGGGGCGCACCCTCGACCTCGAGGGCTCGTCGATGCCGCCGCTGCAGTTCGCCCTCGCGGTGAACTCGCGTACGCAGACCTTCGTTCCGAACCTCGCGGGCGGTGACGGCAACCTGTGCGTGAACTCGCCCATCGGGCGCCACAACGCGCAGATCGGTCAGATCCAGCTCAACGGAACCTTCGCGATCACGGTCGACCTCGACCTGATCCCGCAGGCCTCGGGCTTCGAGACGGTCGTCCCCGGCGACACCTGGAACTGGCAGATGTGGTACCGCGACGTGAACGCGAGCGGCAACACGTCGAACTTCACGAACGGCGTCAACGTGCAGTTCTGATCGGGCGTGGGCCGGCGCACGCCGGCCCTCTCCCAGACGGAGCCCCGTCGCGCAGGAGCGCGGCGGGGCTCCGTGCGTTGGAGCGCTGAGCGCGCGCGCGTCAGAGCGCCCGACGGTAGGCGCGCACCGTCTCGGCGGCGGTCCGCGCCCAGGTGAACGCGCTCGCGTGATCGAGCCCGCGGGCGGAGGCCCTGTCGCGACCGTCGAGCACGCTCGACACGGCCTGCGCGATCGCGTCGGGCTCGGCGGGATCCGCGAGCGCAGCCCCGCCTCCGCACACCTCCCGAACGACCGGAACGTCCGAGGTGACGGCCGGCGTCCCGAGCCTCATCGCCTCGAGCGGGCCGAGTCCGAACCCCTCGTCAAAGGGCACGAGCACGCACGCGAGGGCGCCCTCGACCAGTCCTCGCAGTGCGGCCTCGGGAACGCGGCCACGGAGCTCGATCCCCGAACGCAGCGGAGAGCGCTCGACCGCGCGCAGGAACTCCTCCGCGCCCTCCCCGCGCGGGCCGACGACGATCCAGCGCGGCGCGGCCGAACCGAGCCGCTCGAGCGCGCGCAGCACGCCGAGATGGTTCTTGCGGGACTCGATGCGCGCGACGGTGAGCACGTACGGAGCACCGACCTCCGCGGGTCCGGCCGGCCAGCGGAGCACGTGGTCAACCCCGAGCGGGGTCGGTACGACGCGCCCGGGGTCGACGTCCAGGCGCTCGCGCACCTCGTCCGCCACGGTGGCGCTCGGCGTGACGAGGACGCGGGCCGTCCGCGCCGCCTCACGTGCGAAGGCTGACATACGCTGCGCCACCCCGGCGCCGACGAAGCGGTCCGTGTCGAGGTACACGAGGTCGTGCACAGTCGCGATCTCGGGGCGCCGGGTCGGCAGCCGCCTGTACTGCGTGTGGTGCACGACGTCGGCGCCGCCGCGGAAGAAGCGCTCCGCGCCGAGACCGAAGGCCCGCGTGCTCCGGACGAGCGCCTTCGACGGGACGCGGGCGCGAAAAAGACGGGTGCGCGGCCACCCGCGCACGTCGGCTGCGCGCGGTGCAGGCGCCCACGTGGGTCCGAAGAGTCGGAGCTCCACGTCTCCCCGTCCGGACAGCGCGCGTCCGAGCTCGAGCGCGTAGCGCCCGATTCCCTCCCCCAGCGTCAGCGCGGGACGGAAGTCGAGGAGCGCGCGGACCGTCGAGTCGCCAGACGCGCGCCCGGGGGCGTTCACTTGAGCGCGCCCTGCCGCACGAGATCGGCCCAGCGCGCGAGCATGTCCGACGAGGACCAGTCCTTGTCGACGCCGCAGCCGGCCAGGATCTCGAAGCCGAGTTCCTCGGACAGCGGCCACTCCGCGATGTTCGTCATGTCGGTCCGATCCCCGCCCTTCGTGAAGTAGTGCGGCCGGATCGCCCGGAGCGCGCCGACGACGCTCATGTCGGTCTCGGTCTCGTACGGCACCACGACGTCGACGCCGCGGAGGCAGGCGACGATCCGGCAGCGCGTGGCAAGATCCTGGAAGGCGGCGCCCTTCTTGTTCCGGAGGAACCCGTCCCCGTTCACGACCACGATGAGTAGGTCGGGCCGCACGCCCGTCCGCGCCTCCACGTGGTCCTTGCTACCGAGCAGGCAGCTCGCGTGGCCGGGGTGGATCGGGTCGAAGCCACCCGAGGTGGCGACGATGGTGCCCTCGAGCGACGGGCGCAGCGCGGCGAACGCGTCCAGGTCGACGATCGGCGCCTCGCCGAAGCGGCCCCGCGCCAGAGCGGCGGGGCCCGGGGACGAAGGGATCGGCGCGGCGGAGCTCGGACCGGAGGACGCAGCGCGTCCTCGGGGGGCCTGCTGGGGATCGGAATCGGGAGTCATCGGCGGAGGAGCGGGGCTGCGCGGCGCGGATCCTACCCGCTGGCGGGCGGCGCCGAGGATTCCGGCGGTTCGGGGGCGCGTCCGAGCGGCCGAACGACTTCGATGTCGAGCGATGCAGTGGACGCTCGATCACATCGTCGCCGTCGTGGACGACCTGGACGCCGCGCGCGCGGACGCCGAGCGGGTGTTCGGACGCGGGCCCGACTGGGTCTCCGGGGACTGGAACTCCGGGGATCGGGTCGATGACGGCGGCGCGCGCTCGCAGGGGGGCCTCGTCACGTGCGAGTGGCGGGCGCCGGGTGGCGCGCTCGAGCTCCTCCGGCCCGCGGGCGGTGCGCCGAGGGAAGCGTGCGGGCCGAGGAGCCTTGTGCTCGGCACGGCCGATCTCGAGTCCGCGCGCGCCAGGTTGGGCACAAGAGGCCTCGACCCGTCACCGATCGCCGCCGCGGACGGGGTCGACGCGCGGACCGGAGCCCGGCGCGCATGGCGGCGGTTCCGATGCCCGGACGCGCACCTCGGGGGCCTGAAACTGTTCGTCCTCGAGCGCGAGGAGCCGCCCGCGGAGACCGCGCGACCCGATCTCGAAGCGGTCGAGATTGCGACCGGCGACCCCAGAGCGCTCGCGGATCTCCTCGGCGCGCAGATCGGGCTCGAGCGCGTGGGCGAGGGCGAGTTGCGCGTAGGGCCCACCCGGGTCCTGCTCCGCCGCGACCCGATCGGCGGGCAGCACAGGATCGCGGCCCTCCACGTCGGCGGGCAGCGCTCGGTCCCTGGCGGGTGAGCCGCTGGTCGAGTCCCCGCGCTCAGTCCTCGGACGGCATCAGGAACCAGAGGAGGAGGTAGACGAGGATCCCCGGGAATCCGGCCGAGAGGACCGACAGCAGGACGTACGCGATCCGAGCGCGGCCGGGGTCGACGCCGAAACGGTCGGCGAGTCCGGCGACGACGCCGGCGATCATCCGGTCTTCCTGGGGGCGTGCGAGTGTGTCGGACATGGGCGATTCGGTCTGGGGCTGAGGGACGGGACGGGCGCGGTGCACCGCCCGATGTTCCTTACGCGCGAGGCTCCCGTCCATTCACTGTCGGGCCCGACGTCGACGTCCGGCCCTTTCGAGGCGGGCTCGGCCCCGGTGCTCCGGCGGCTCGGACGCCCTCCGGGCGCCGGGTGTCCGGCCGGGCCCGCGGCGGCCCTGGAGCGCCCGCGGACGGTCCCTGCGGATTCTTCGCCCCGGACCACGTCTCCAGGCGTGAATCGGGCGGTCCGGAATCGCAGACTCCCGGCGTCCGGCCCGCGGCCGCCCTTTGGCGCACCACCGCGGAGCCCGACTGCACCGCACCGATGACCCAACGCAAGAAGAAGTCCACCACCCGGTCGACCGGCGCCTCCGAGAAGAAGGCGACGCGCAAGACCTCGAAGCCTGCCTCGAACGCCTCGACCGAGCCCCGGCCCGCGCCGAAGCCGAAAGCCGCTCCGACGGCGAAGCCGACCGTCGCGAAGAAGGCGACCAAGACGACGAGCAAGGCGGAGCCGAAGGCCAAGCCGCTCGCCCAGGTCGACGCCGACGAGCGCCGGCGCATGGTCGAGGAGGCCGCCTACTACATCTCGCTCGGACGAGAGGACGACGGCGCCGACCCGACCCGCGACTGGAGCGAAGCAGAGGCCCAGATCGATGCGCTGCTCGCCCAGGAGGAGCGCGTCTGACCGCAACCAACTGAACCACACCGGGCGGCCGGGGGCGCTGTGCGCAACCGGCCGCCGTTCCCCGCCGAGCGCCGGCTCGGCGCCCGCCCGACCCCGGCGGGTCAGCCGATGACGAGTGCGGCGGTCCCGAGGGCGGCGCAGTAGGCCGCGAACCAGGGGAACGAGCCCTTCCTCAGCACGATGAGGAGGGTCTTGAGCGCGGCGAATCCGACGAGCCCCGCGACGACCGCGGCGCCGAGTACGACGCCCGGCGCGATGCCGCCGAAGCCCTCCTCGAGTGCGTCCGGCAGCTCCACGACGGCCGCGCCGCTGATCGCCGGAAGGCTCATCAGGAACGAGAGGCGCGCCGCCTCGTGGGCGCTCTTGCCGCGCGCGAGCCCCGCGGAGATCGTCGAGCCGGAGCGCGAGACTCCGGGCCAGATCGCCACCGCCTGCGCACAGCCCATCGCGATCGCGTCGACGATCGTCGGCTCACCGTCCGGTGCGGGCGCGCGCTCGCGCCGCTTGCGGAATCCCTCGCCCACGAGCAGCGCAGCGGCGGTCACGAACAGTCCGGAAGCCGCGCCCCGCGTCCCCGAGCCTGCGGACTCGATCGTGTCCTTGAAGAGGAGCCCGACCGCGCCGACGGGGACGGTCGCGACGACGAGCCAGACCCACATCGAGAGCCGGCCGCGCGCGAGGTCCTGGAACAGACGGAGCACGTCGCGGCGGAACGCGACGGCGATCGCGAAGAGCGTCCCGACGTGGAGTGCGACGTCGAGCGCGAGGCCGCCCTCGCGCAGCCCGAGCGCAGCGCGCCCCAGCGCGAGATGGCCCGAGCTGCTCACGGGCAGGAATTCGGTCAGCCCCTGCACGACCGCCAGGGCGAACACGCCGAGAGTCGACGGCGGTGCGTCCACGGCGGCGGCCGGGTCGATGCCGGCCTCCTGCAGACGGGAGGCCGCTGCGAGCGCGAGCGCGCCGAGGCCGTGGACGGGAGCCGACAGCATATGCCGCCCGCTCAGATCGCCTCGGCGGCGACCCCGGGGGCGACGTACTCCATGCCGAAGGCCTGCGCAACGGCCTCGCACGTCAGCTTGCCGCCGACCGCGTTTGCGGCCGTGCGCAGGGCGTGATCCGTCTCGATCGACGCCTTCGGACCGAGGCGCGCGAGGCGGCGCGCGTAGCCGAGCGTCGCGTTCGTGAGCGCGAAGGTGCTGGTCCGCGGGACCGCGCCGGGCATGTTCGCGACGCAGTAGTGCACGATTCCGTCGACGTCGAAGACGGGCTCTTCGTGGGTGGTCGGCCGCGTCGTCTCGAAACAGCCCCCCTGGTCGACGGCCACGTCGACGACGACTGCGCCCGGCTTCATGAGCTTCAGGTCGGCGCGCGAGACGAGCTTGGGCGCGGCGGCGCCGGCGATCAGCACCGCCCCGACGACGAGGTCCGCGCGCTCGATCGACTCGCGGATGCTCGTCGGGTTCGAGTAGACGGTCGTGCAGTTGGCCGGGAGGACGTCGTCGAGGTAGCGCATCCGGTCGATGTCGCGGTCGAGCACGGTCACGCGCGCGCCGAGCCCCGCGGCCATCTTGGCCGCCTGCGTGCCGACGATGCCGCCGCCGATCACGACGACCTCGGCCGTCTCGACTCCGGGGACGCCGCCCAGCAGGACCCCGCGACCGCCCATGGGCTTCTCGAGGAACTTCGCGCCCTCCTGGATCGAGAGGCGTCCGGCGACCTCGCTCATCGGCTCGAGCAGGGGCAGCCCCTTCACACTCGGGTCGACGAGGGTCTCGTACGCGAAGCAGTGCGCGCCGGTCGCGAGCACGCCGTCCGTGAGCGCGCGGTCGGCCGCGAGGTGGAAGTACGTGAAGACGGTCTGCCCGGCGCGCATGTGGGGCCACTCGGACGCGAGCGGCTCCTTGACCTTCATCACCATGTCCGCCGCCCCCCAGACGTCCGCAGCGGTCGGCAGAACCTCTGCGCCCGCCTCGCGGTACTGGTCGTCCGTGAAGCTCGTGCCAGCGCCCGCGCCGGCCTCCACCACGACCTTGTGACCGTCCTTGACGAGCTGCTCGGCCCCGGAGGGGCGCAGGGCGACTCGGTACTCGTGGTTCTTGATCTCCTTGACGACGCCAACCTTCACGGGGGATCCTCCTTGGGGGGGGCCGGCGTTGCCGGCGAGCGCATGGGGACCGTTCGGGGCCCCGGACCTTGCGGGGCGAGGAGTCTAGCGCCCGCGGCCGCGGCCGATCCCATCCGCAGGGCAGGCAATGGAGCGCCGCGCCCCAAATTTGCTTCGGGCCGGCGGCGCGGGGTTGAGCGACCGTGGGCGGATCGCTACCCTCCTCGGCCCGCGCAAGCAGGACCTATAGCTCAGCTGGTTAGAGCGCTACGTTGACATCGTAGAGGTCACTGGTTCGAATCCAGTTAGGTCCACCATCCACGAGCCCCGCCGGCGACTTCGGTCCCGCGGGGCTCGGTTCTTTCGTGGAACAAGAGGGGTCGGTGGGCGGCCGTGACCGAGCTCCGCCTGGCGCGCCGTTGGGGCACGGCGCGTCCTTCGGTGCCGGGAGATCTGGAATCCAACCCGCCCGTTTCCGAGGCACGGGAGGCTCCCCCCGCGCGAGCCAGGGCCCGCACTCGCGACCCTCGGTCGCGGAACCGCCCGGAGAAGCCGGGCCGCTCGTCCCCCGATCGTCCGATGATTCTGGCGGGCCCGCGCTCAACGGCGGCCCCCGGGCGCCGTAGCCCCCGCGCACCCGCTCGAGAACCACGCCCATGTCGATCCGTCGCCCCGAACTCGCCGCCCTGACCCTCGCGCTCCTCCCGGCCGTCCTCGCGGCGCCCGCGGCCGGCCAGACCCGCATCGGGCCGCGGTCGGCGGCCCCGGACGACGCCCGAGACGTCCTCTACGAGGACCTCAAATCGGAGCCCCGCAGCACCCCTGTCACGCGCGTCGTGGAGGCCTCTGCGCCCTCCGTCGTCTTCGTGGAGACCGAGGCCCTGCGCTCCGTCCCGACGGTCTTCGGCCGGACGCAGCGGATCCAGAGCGGGGCCGGCTCCGGGGTCGTCATCCACTCGGGCGGCTACGTCGTCACCAACTACCACGTCGTCGAGGGTGCTCAGAACATCCGGGTCTCGTTCCAGGGGCAGCCCGAGCCCTACCCGGCGCGCCTCATGTCGTCGGTCCCCGAGGAGGACCTGGCGCTCCTCCTGATCGAGGCGCCGAGGAGGACGCGGACCGCGCCCCGTCCAAGCAGCGGCCGCGGGCTCCCGCCCACCGCGCTCGAGCCCGTGTTCCCCACCGTACGCCTCGGTACCAGCGCGGACCTGATGGCCGGCGAGCGCGTGGTGGCGATCGGGAGCCCCCACGGCCAGGCCCACTCGGTCTCGACGGGGATCATCTCCGGTCTGCACCGCGACGTGGCCGTTCCGACCCGGCGCCTGCAGTTCAGCGGCCTGATCCAGACGGACGCGTCGATCAATTTCGGCAACTCGGGCGGGCCGCTGCTCAACATCCACGGCGAGCTGATCGGCATCAACACCGTGATGAACACGCGCGCGGAGAACATCGGCTTCGCGATCCCCGTCGACCGCGTACGCCAGGTGCTCGAGGAGGAGCTGTTCCCCAACGCTCTCAAGGTCTGGCTCGGTGTCGACGTCGAGGAGCGCTCGGGCGGGCTCGTCGTGACGCGCGTCTGGGAGGGCGGACCGGCCGCGTCGGGCGAGATCAGCGAGGGAGACCGGATCGTGTCGGTCGGCGGGCACGGCGTCACGTCGAAGGAGAGCCTGGACCTCCAGCTCATCCCGCTCCAGCCGGGCGCGGCGGTCGAGCTCGCGCTCGTCAGCCAGGGAACGCCGTGCGAAGCCAAGGTCGAGACCTGGGACGTGCTCGACGGCGAGCTCTTCAAGGACGTCGGTGTCGCCGTCGACGAGCAGTCCTTCCGCGGGCGACGGGACACGCTGCTCGTCGTGAGGCACGTGCGTCCGGACAGCCCCGCGGATGACCTGGGGGTCCTCCCGGGGGACCTGATCCCTGCCATGCGCCCGCGCACGCTGGGCGCGTCGCCGTCGCTCCTCATCAGCGACCGGCTCTCGCTGAAGACCCTGCTCGACGGCCTTCCCCAGGGAACGGAGATCGAGGTCGACGCGTATCGAGACGCGAACGGGGACGGCAGCTACGACCTCGACGAGCAGCTGAAGGGCGTCCTCGTTCGCTGAGCCGACGGCGCGCGCCGCGCGCTCCCGGAACGAGCAAACGGTGGCGCTGCGCGGCGCTTCTTCGTGCGGGCCCCGCCCCCCCAGCCGGGTAGACTTCCGGCCCCGCCGCCTCGGTCCTGCCGGCCCGGCCCGCGGCCGCCCGCCCATGAAAGCACTGCTCGAGTTCTCCGAGCGCTTCGGGAGCATGCTCTCGCGCCTGCTCCTGTCCGCGCTCTACTACCTCGTCCTCGGTCCGGTCGCGCTCGTCTACCAGCGCGTCCGGGATCCGCTGCGCCTCAAGCGCCCGAAGAGCGGTAGCAACTGGAGCCCGTGGCGCCAGGCGAACGACTCCCTCCCCCTCGCCCGCCGCCAAGACTGATGATCGTCCTCGGGCTCTCGTTCTACTACCACGACTCGTCCGCAGCGCTCGTCAAGGACGGGGTCCTCGTCGCGGCGGCGGCGGAGGAGCGCTTCAGCCGCAAGAAGCACGACTCGGGCTTCCCGACGCTCGCGATCGAGTTCTGCCTCGAGCAAGGCGGCGTGACCCTGAACGACGTCGACCACGTCGTCTTCTACGAGAAGCCGTTCATCAAGCTCGAGCGCATGCTGCTCACGGCGATGGCGACGTTCCCGAAGAGCGCGTCCGTGTTCCGCGAGTCGATGCAGCGCTGGATCGGCGACAAGCTCTGGATCAAGTCACTGATGACCAAGGAGCTCGGGATCCCGCGCTCCAAGCTGCTCTTCGCCGACCACCACGTGAGTCACGCGGCGTCCAGCTTCTTCACGTCGCCGTTCGAAGAGTCCGCGATCCTCACGGTCGACGGCGCGGGCGAGTGGACGACGTCGACGATGGCCATCGGACGCGGGAACAAGATCGAGGTCATCAAGGAGATGCGGTTCCCGCACTCGCTCGGACTCCTCTACTCGGCGTTCACCGCCTACTGCGGATTCGAGATCAACGAAGGCGAGTACAAGCTGATGGGGATGCACCCCTACGGCGAGCCGCGCTTCACGAAGGAGATCTACGAGCTCCTGCACGTCGGTGAGGACGGGTCGCTGTGGCACGACATGCGGTACTTCCAGTACCACCACTCGACCAACGACACGCTGTCGGAGGCGTTCGAACAGCACTTCGGGAGGCCCCGCCGCGACCCGAAGGAGGGCGACAAGTCGCTCGACCCCTTCTACTGCGACATGGCGGCGAGCATCCAGCGCGTCACCGAGGAGATCCTCCTCAAGATGATCGCGCACCTGAAGGAGATCACGGGCCTCGACAACCTGTGCCTCGCGGGCGGTGTCGCGCTCAACTCGGTCGCCAACTACAAGCTGATGCGAGGCGGACCGTTCGACGACGTGTACATCCACCCCGCGCCGGGCGACGACGGCTGTGCCGCGGGTGCGGCGTACTGGGCGTACAACCAGATCCTCGACCAGCCGCGCGGACCGGCGCTCCAGCACGCGTACCTCGGCTCCGAGCACTCCGACGCCGAGATCCAGGCGTTCCTCGAGAGCAACGACATTCCCTTCCGGAAGATCGACGACGACGAGGAGTTCTTCGACTTCGTCGCGCAGACGCTCGTCGATGGGCACGTCTGCGGCTGGATGCGCGGACGCTTCGAGTGGGGCCCGCGCGCGCTCGGCAGCCGCTCCATCATCGCCGACCCGCGCCGGTCGGAGATGAAGGAGAAGCTCAACGCGAAGATCAAGTTCCGCGAGGCGTTCCGCCCGTTCGCGCCGTCCGTCACCGAGGAGCGCGCGGACGAGTTCTTCGAGCTCCCGGAGCCCCAGCGGCACTGGCCCGCGCGGTTCATGCTCTACGTGGCTCCTGTGCGCGAGGAGAAGCGCGACGTCCTGCCCGCGATTACGCACGAGGACGGCTCGGGTCGGCTGCAGACCGTCTACAAGCAGACGAATCCGGCGTACCACCGGATCATCGAGCGCTTCGGCGAGCTCACCGGCGTCCCGGTGATCATGAACACGTCGTTCAACCTGAAGGGTGAGCCGATCGTCGAGTCGCCGGCGCACGCGTTCAACACGTTCTCGCTGTCGGGCATGGACTTCCTGTTCATGAACAACTTCATCGTCGAGGCCAGCGCGAAGAAGAAGATCGCCGAGACGGTCTTCCACCTGCGCCACGACGGCGACTCGGTCACCCAGATGGTGTCCTGACGGGCGGCCCAGCGATGAAGCTCTTCAACGTCCTGATGGCGCTCCTCGTCAGCGCCGCGCTGTTCTTCGGGCTCTTCGAAGGCGGTCTCCGGCTGATCGGCTTCGGGCCGCCCGAGGTCAACACCGAGTTCGACGCGACGCTCGGCTGGCGCGGGATCCCGAACTCGAGGATCGTGAACTCCGGACCGGAGTTCGACGTGGAGATCGAGCTCGACGACCTCGGTCTGCGCGACGACTTCCGCGGCGAGGAGCCGCTGGCCGGCGTGCTCGGGGCGGGCAAGACGCGCGTTCTCTTCCTCGGCGACTCGTTCGTGGGCGGCTACACGGTGCGGCGCGACCACCTGTTCGTCGACGTGCTCGAACGTGCCTGGAAGAACGAGGGGCGCGACATCGAGATCGTGAACGCGGGCCTTCAGGGCTACTCGACCGACCAGCAGCTCCTGTGGCTGCGCGAGCACGGCGCGAAGTTCCGGCCCGACCTCGTCGTGCTGTTCCCGTTCGAGAACGACATCTGGTGGAACGGCAGCGGAGACTACGTCGGCGAGCCGAAGCCGCGCTTCGACGTCGAGGGCGAGCTCGATCCGTCGCCGCTGACCGAGCCCTCACCGCGCACCTGGTTCGGGCGGACCGCAGTGGGCTCTCTCGGACGCCTGTTCGACAGCCTTCCGACCGTCGACGTGGGCGGCGCCGAGGTCAACGCGGAGTTCACGCCGCGCATCGTCGAACCGCCCGCGGAGACGGCGGCCGCCGAGCTGGTCACGCGCCAGCTCGTTGCGGCGCTCGCGGACGAGTGCCGCGCCCTCGACGCCAAGTTCGCGGTCGCTCCGATCCCGTCCAAAGCGCACGTGCGTCGACTCGGCGCGGGCGACCCGACCGAGATGGGCAAGATGGACGCGGCGCGCCCGCACGCGCTCTTCGTCGACGCCGCGAAGGCCGCGGGCGCGGAGCGCGTCAATCTGCTCGACGCGCTCGTCGCGGCCGAGAAGGCCCGCCAAGAGCGCGGACGCAGCGTCTACTACGACCGCGACTTCCACCTGAATCCGCACGGCAATCAGGTCGTCGCGCGCACGCTGTACGACGCGCTGGACCGGCTCTCACTCGTTCCGTTCCTCGTCGACGCGGACGCGACGCAGAGGCCCGGGACCGCACCCGCCCGCAAGGGCGCGTCGTTCCCCGCGTGGCCCTTCTGGTTCCTCGGGCTGCTGGCGTTCCTTGGGACGCTCTACGCGTCGACCTACGAGGACGAGTCTCCGCGCTCGGCCTACCTCAAGGTCGGCGGGCTCCTGGCCCTCGTCTTCACCATCGCGCTCGGCGGGAGCGCTCTGCTCGGCGCACTCCCCCCGGTCGCGGGCCGGATCGCGCTCGCCGCGGTGCTCATCGGCCTGTTCACGTTCATCGCGTACAAGCTGGGCGACCGCATCGGGACGATCGGCGAGCTCCTGCGCTGCTTCGCGCTGCGCGGGCACTGGTACCTGATGCCGCTGCTCATGGTGCTCCTCACCGTCGGCAGCCTCCTCGTCGTGGCGGCGTCGTCGCCGCTCGTTGCGCCGTTCATCTACACGCTGTTCTGAGCGCGCAGCCCGGCGGAGAAACCGCGGACCGGCTCAGGACTGCACCAGCTCGACCCCGAGCCGGCGCAACCACTCGAAGGCGCCGGACGCTTCGGTGCCGAGCACGTGCAAGCGCGAGCCCGCGTGGATCGGCCAGCGACGGAGCGCGTAGGGATCGGTCGAGACCGTATTGACGCCTGCGATCGTCGTCACGGCCGATGCGTAGCCGGCGGACTCGACCGCGCGCTTCGAAGCGGCGTCCCAGTCCCAGGGGCGGCCGTACGGATAGGCGAACGTCGCGCCCGCCACGTCCCCCACCACGCCCGCCAGCGCGTTGCGCCCGCCGGCGATCTCGGCCCGCTGTGCGTCCTCGTCGAGCCGCGCGAGCACGGGGTGTGCGACGGTGTGGCCCCCAAGCTCCACCGGGCCAGCAGCGGCCAGCGCGCGCGCCTCGTCCTCCGAGAGGTAGAGCGCGTCGACGATCGCTCGCCGGTCCGCGCACGCCTCGTCGAGCAGCTCGTCGAGCGCGCGGTCGCGCTCCGACGGGTCCGCGTCGTACTTGAGGATCCGCTTGAGCCTGTTCCCGTCCGTGCACGTCTCGAGCGCCGCGCGGTGCTCGGGCACGAGCTCCGCCAGCCGATTCGAGAGGTGGGCGGCGCCGTGCTGCGCCTCGAGCCAGCCGAGGGCGTGCAGCCAGGGCAGCCGCCGCTCGGCGACCGCGCCTGCCTCGAGGAACACGGTCGCGCGCGCGCCGTGCCGCTCGAGCAGCGGGACGAGCCGCAGGAGGTTGTCGCGGTAGCCGTCGTCCATGGACAGCGCCACGCACGAGCGCCCGCGGCCCGACCGGATCCGGGCAGCGCCCTCCGCGACCGTCACGAGGTCGTAGCGCTTCCCGAGCGCGGCGAGGATCGAGCCCAGGTGCTCGGCCTCGATCTTCATGTCGGGGTGCAGCGCACCGTTGAGTTCGTCGTCCGCGACGCAGTGGCCGTACAGCACGAGGCAGCGCGGTCCCGACAGCCGGTCGAACAACCGATGCAGACCCGAGTGCCATACGACCCGCGCGAACGCCTCGCGCGCGGCGACCTTCAGGCGGTGCTTGATGCCGGCCACGGGGTCCGCGCGTCCGGCTAGGAGACGATCTCGGCGTCGCGGTCGCCGTCGGTGAAGAACCAGCGCTCGGGCGCCCGCGCGACGTCGATGATCGGGTGCTTTGGATCCAGCACGTGCAGGATGATCGGGCGCACGTCGTCCTTGCGCGCGGCGCGGAAGCCGGACGCGCGCAGGCGCTCGTCCCAGGCGGATCCGACCACGGCGTGCGCCCGCGCGACGGACGCCCCTGCTTTGCGCAGGTGACCGAGCCCGGCCTCGAGCGCGCCGGCGAACGCGATGTCGTCGGCCGCGACGACGTCGACGACGAAGCCCGCCGTCTCGCCGCGCTCGGGGAGCTGGACCACGCACCAGCCGCGCATCGCGCCGCTGGGCTCGTACACGCCGTGCACGCGGAAGCGGCCCGACGGCGCGTCGATGAACCGCCAGTTGAGGTACTCGTGGTCGCGCCGGACGAACCAGTCCTCGCCCGCGCCGACCTCCTTCGCCACGTCGTCCGCCTCGGGCTTGAAGCGCGCGATCGGGACGACGTTGATCTTGCCGAAGAAGCGCTTGCGGAGCTTGCCGCGCGCCATGGTCCCCCGCCACGCGGTCCAGGGAACGAGCGCCGACGCGGCGCGGCTGGCCTTCATGCGCTCGGCGCGCGCGCCCGCGTCGGCGCACAGGACGAAGGTCCAGGGTCGCAGCTGGCCCACCTCCTCCCAGCCGAGGTCGCGCACGAAGATGTGGGCGGACGCGCGGTTCGGGAGACCGAAGACCGCCGGCCAGCCCGCCTCGCGAGCCGCGGCCATCACGGCGCGGTCGAGGGCCGAGAAGTGCCCCTTGCCGCGGGCCTCGGGGCTCGTCATCACGTCCCCGGTCTGGCCGATCGTCGCCTCGCCGCCGCCCTTCGAGAGGACCCGGCGCGGCCCGCACGCGTAGCTCGACAGCACGCCGCCGTCGTCGCCGCGCACGACCATCGTGATCGCCTCCCCGTGCGGCCCGGAGTCGTAGCGCCAGGGCAGGACGCGCGCGCCGTCCTCGCGCTGGAACGAGGCGTCGAACAGCGCGGCCTGGGCGGCGCGGTCGTCGGTCGTCGCGGGCGCCGGGGCGCCGGCGACGCCTCCATCGGGGGCGGCGCCCTCGGGCGTCTGAGCGGTTTCCATTGACTCGGGGCTGGGAGAGGGGCCCGCCGCTCGACCGCCGGGCGCGCCGGCCCCGCCGGCGGTCCTGCGAGGGCGCGAGGCCGTTGCGCGGCAGTCTATCGGATGGGGCCGCGGAGCCCGGAGCCCGCTCCCGTTCTGGTAGAACCTCGCCCCCGTCCGGGACGCACGGCCGAGCCCCGGACACCACCTCCTCCGCGAGCCCCCCACTGCCATGCCCAAGCTGATCGAGTGCGTCCCCAACTTCTCCGAGGGCCGCGACCAGGCCGTCCTCGACGCCATCGCCGACGCCGTCCGCAGCGTCGACGGCGCGACGCTCCTCGACGTCGACCCGGGCAAGGCCACCAACCGGACCGTCTTCACCTTCGTCGGTGAGCCCGAGCCGGTGATCGAGGCCGCCGTCCGCGCGGCCCGTGTGGCGAAGGAGCGCATCGACATGTCGAAGCACTCCGGGGAGCACCCGCGCTTCGGCGGGATGGACGTCTGCCCGCTCGTGCCGATCTCGGGCGTGACGATGGACGAGACGGTCGAGTACGCGCGCGCGCTCGGCGAGCGCCTCGGGGAGGACGTCGGGCTCTCGATCTACCTCTACGAGAACGCCGCGACCCGCCCCGAGCGCCGGAACCTCGCGGTCGTCCGCCAGGGCGAGTACGAGGCCCTCGAGGCGCGCCTCGCCTCGGGCGACCACGCGCCCGACTTCGGCCCGGCCAGCTTCCAGCCCCGCACCGGCGCCACGGCCGTCGGGGCGCGCGACTTCCTGGTCGCCTACAACGTCAACCTCAACACGACGTCGTCGCGCCGCGCGAACGCGATCGCCTTCGACGTGCGCGAGAAGGGCCGCATCAAGCGCGAGCCCGATCCCCTCACCGGCGAGGTCGTGCGCGACGCGAACGGCGACCCGGTCTGGACGCCCGGTCTCCTGAAGTCGGTGAAGGGCATCGGCTGGTTCATCGAGGAGTACGGCGTCGCGCAGATCTCGATGAACCTGACCGACCTCTCGGTCACGCCCGTGCACGCGGCGTTCGACGCGTGCGAGGAGCGCGCGTCGGCCCGCGGGATCCGCGTCACCGGGTCCGAGATCGTCGGGCTCGTGCCGCTGTCGGTGCTGCTCGACGCGGGCCGGCACTACCTGGCGCGCCAGGGCCGCTCGCTGGGCGTGTCCGACGCCGAGCTCATCAAGATCGCGGTCCGCACGATGGGCCTCGACGAGCTCAGCCCCTTCGACCCGAAGACCCGCGTCATCGAGTACGCGGTCCGCGACGCGTCGACGAAGCGCCTCGTCGACCGCTCGCTCGAGGAGCTCGTGCACGAGACCGCGTCCGAGTCCCCCGCTCCGGGCGGCGGGTCGGTGTCGGCCGCGGTGGGCGCGCTGGGCGCGGCCCTCGGCACGATGGTCGCCAACCTCTCGAGCCACAAACGCGGCTGGGACGACCGCTGGGAGGAGTTCTCGGACGTGGCCGAGCGCGGCAAGCGCTGCCACGACCGCCTGCTCGAGCTCGTCGACGAGGACACCGAGGCCTTCAACCGGATCATGGCGGCCTGGCGCGCCGACGAGGAGGTGCGCGACCAGCGCATCCTCGAGGCGACCAAGCACGCGATCGAGGTGCCCCTCGACGTGATGGAGACGGCGCTCGAGTCGATGACCGTCTGCGAGGAGATGGCCGCGAAGGGCATGGAGGCGTCGCTCTCGGACGCCGCCGTCGGCGCGCTGTGCATCCGCACGGCGGTCCTGGGGGCCGGGCTCAACGTGCGCATCAACGCCAAGGACCTCGCCGACGAGGCCGCGAAGGCCGAGTACCTGAAGCGCGCCGAGAGGCTGGAGTCGGAAGCAACCAAGCGAGCGGACGCGCTCGTTCGGAATGTGTCCAGCCAGCTGTAGATCACAGACACGGTGTCAGGCGTACCGGAGTCAACCGACGACGGTGGGTTCGCCGGTTCGAAGCACGCCGTGCGCGACAACCGTGTTGAGCCGCGACCGATGGATCGAGCCGCTCCACGCCGCAGAGTTGCGACCAGGGGCACTGCGCCAACCGGGGCCGAGAGAGCCGCGACTTTGCTAGATGCACTGCCTCCGGTCCGCTCGGAGCCTCCGCGCAGCAGACGGGCCAGGCCGGATCACTGCGGCGACCCACAGGCAGGCCAAGAGGCGGCAGCAAAGACGCCCTGTGCTGGTGAAGCACGCAGCTGAGAACCCGGGGCCATGGCTGAACCAGAGCACGTAGGCACCCGTGTGCCCGAGACGACACCCAAGTTCGACTGCCTGAGTGAAGGAGTGGCGTGGTCTGGCCGATCTGGGCACTTTCCGCGTGGGCCGGCGACTCACGTCGTGGCGCGAAGCGCGCTGCACCGTCAAGCAGTGCGGTCAAAGGACCATCCGAAGTGGCTGAGCTGCCAGGCGCCCATTCCAGGATTCGCCGCAGTGGATCACAACCGGTAGCCGAAGCCTCAGCGGATCGTGCCCGTCACGTGGCGAGGTGCGCGCAGCAGGAGCGATGGGGTGTGGAGTCGCGAACGTGGTGACTCGGTCCCATCTCCGCAGCAGCCCTCGCCTCGCCAAAGGCCCTGACCGCCAAGTCGGTCGACGGTTGTAGTTCAGCGACTGGGGCCGCCAGAGACGTCTATCCGACGCTCCAGCGCCCCCACGTGCCGCTAACGAGGCTCTATTCCCGACTGCATGTCACGGGCACGTTCGCACTGTCTGTCTGACAAACATGCTGCACGATCCGTGAGCTCCGGCATGGGTACACCGTCGTCACAACAAGGTCTGACCACGGACGCAGCTGTCCAAAAAACACCCCCTCTTGAGGCTGGACCCTGTGCACCACGAGATCGCTCAGAATGTTGAAACCCCAGGTACATGCTGAGACAACCGTGTAAACGCGAACACAGACCCCCGTCCCGTTCGCGCCAGGCTCATTGAAGACATTGCGTGTCACGGCCACGCCGGAGCTGGTCGCGTAGGAGTAGCTAGCCTCACCAAGAGGGTTGGTGAACTTGCCCCCCCCGGTCTTCTCCACATTCTCGTTCGTCGTGTACTGACCCACGACGGTCCACGGTGGCGACCCGGGGGGCGCGGGACTGAAGCACTCGTCATTGTCCATTGCCGGCGTGGCATGCCCCCTGCAGCCTCGAAGCCCAAGACGCTGCACTGGGCAGCCGTCCTCGCGCTCCACCTCGCTCACAGGGTAGGTGCACACCTGGTACTCGTCCGCCGCCATTTCCTCTGTGGTTGGGCAAGCGGGGGGATGCTGGATCTCATCATCGCCGCCATCATCGACGGGGCGCGCGACAGCAGGCTCGACGCTGGGGCCCGTGGTCACGGCAGGAGGACCGCCTTCGATTTCGACACCCGTTTCAGCGAATACGGTTCCCGCACTTCCGCCCGCACCGACCGGGCCTCCGGGGAGCGCCGGAACGACGGCGGAACCGAATCGCGTTGCATCGGAGGGGAGTGACTGCGCACCCGATCGGAAAAGGAGGATGTTGTCGCCACGACCGAGCTGCCCGAGCACCTGGGCGAGCGAGTGTCCCCGCGAGTCACCGGCGGCGACCGTCGATAGATCTGGCGCGATGACCGCCTCACCCTCGGCTGGGATAAACACGCAGTCCACAGCGAACTGATCGCCGAAGTCCACAAAAGGACCGCGTACCCTCGCAACCAACGGCACGTCGTAGCCGACGTCGACGAGCTGCGGTGATCTGACTACAAGGCCGAATTCATAAGGACTGACATCGAAATCCAGATCGTAGTAAGCGAAGTGGCATGCCACCTGCTCGCGCGACAGCAGAGGTGCACACTCGACGAGCTGGTTGTAAGTAGCATCACGATGCACTAGGAGCGACCAAAGACCGCCATCCAAACGCGGGAACTTCTCCTCGAGGATGAACTCGTCCACCGCTTGGTGCTGCAACTCCGTCTTGTCTGCAGTCTTGTTCGAGTGACCGAGAAGAACCTGCTGAAGGACGGGCTGCGAACGCTCAAAGCGGCAATAGTCGGCGTGCATCACCCCCGCATAGGCTTCGGTTGCGTAAGCCATCGGCAACGTGGGTCCATGAGCGGACGTACCACCGCCCAGACGCATGGAGAACACTTCACCCTCTAGAAGTTCGAACCCGGGGGTCAGCCCGACCGCATTTGTACTCAAATCGAGTGCAGTCCCGTCCTCCCTGGTGATTTGGGGCGCTTCTGGGATCTGTGTGAGGCTGCCTGACGCGCCGAGTACGTTGGGCGCATGGATGCCGACGAGCTGATCGCACGAACCATGCCGCTTCCCCCCGAGTGGCGCGTCACGAAGACCGAGGTTCGAACAAGAGAGAAGGTGGTCGACATCCACGTCGAGTACGTGCGCAGTGAAGCCCCTTGCCCTGAGTGTGCAAGCACGAGCCCGACCTACGACTCGCGACGACGCAAGTGGCGCCACCTCGACCTCCTCGACCATCAGGCCTGGATCACGTGTGACGTTCCGCGAGTCCGATGCGACGAGCACGGCGCCCGTCAGATCGAGGTGCCCTGGGCGGATACCTTCTCGCGCTTCACGCGTGGCTTCGAGTGCCGCGTCATCGACTGGCTCCTCGAGTCGAGCGCCAGCGCCGTCGCCCGCAACATGTCCCTCTCGTGGGACCAGGTCGCTGGAGTTCAGCAGCGAGCGGTCGAGCGCGGACTCGTGCGCCGCGAGTCGCTCAGGCCGAAGCGAATCGGCATCGACGAGACGTCGTTCAAACGGCGGCACGAGTACGTCAGCATCGTCTCTGACATCGAGACGGGGCACGTGCTCTACGTCGCAGACGGACGTAGCCAAGGCTCCGTAGACCCCTTCTTCGAGGCCCTGTCGCCCGAACAGCGCGAAGCCGTCGAGGTCGTCGCGATGGACATGCACGATCCGTACGTCAACGCAGCCATCGAGCACATCCCCGGCATCGCGACGAAGATCTGCTTCGATCGTTTCCACATCGCCCAGCTCCTTGGCAACGCAGTCGATGCGACTCGGCGCGCGGAGACCAAGCTCCTTGCCGCCGAAGGCGACGACTCGCTCAAGGGCAGCCGCTACCTGTGGCTCAAGAAACCGGAGTCCCTGCCGAAGCGCCTCAAGGCGCAGCTCAACTCGCTGCGCGCACGATCGCTTCACGTCGCGCAGGTCTGGGCGCTCAAGGATGCTGCGCGCCGGCTCTGGCACTACCGCAGTCGGACCTGGGCGACGAAGGCCTGGACGGCGTTCTGCGACTGGGCTGCGTCGACGGGGATCCCCGCAGCGACGAAGGTCAGCCGGACGCTTCGCTACTACATGATCGGGATCGTCAACGCCGTTGTGCATCGCGCGACCAACGCCTCGGCCGAGGGGATCAACAGCCGCGTCCAGGCGCTCAAGAAGCGAGCGAACGGGTACCGCAACCGAGCTCGCTTCCGTGACGCGATCCTGTTCCATCTCGGCGGGCTCGACCTCTACCCGCGGGCTTCACACCACACGAAACCCTGAAGCGCCAGAAGTAGCGCGTGTCGCCTCCCTGAGGGTCTTGAAGCCGCTCGACGTTGCCGCTCGCATCTCTTTCAAACAGAAGTCGTCCGGCGAGAGGCCTAGGAAGCGGGTAGCTGGTCAACCACCCCTGCTCGTTGTAGCCATAGAGCCACGTCTGGTCGTTGAGCCCCCCCGGTCCAATCTGAGCATCAATCGACCACCAGATGAGCTCGCCGAAGGTGTTCCACTCTCCAAGCGTTCGCATCCCGTCGACGAAGTCCGTCTGACGCATGTGACCGTCGGGCCTGCGGTAAACGGGAGTCTCCCGACCAATCGCGTCACGGATGAGGGTAGGCGACCCGAAGCGGTCGAACTCGAACTCAGTCGTGTAGCCCCGGCCATCCGTGATGCTCCCACGCACGAGAGCACTGTCGACTGCGGCTCCAGGTTCGTCGAGCGAGGTGTTCTCCGGGTTCAAGCGGAGACCGACCGTGTTCGTGACCTGGAAGGTCCGTGTGCTCCCATCCGCCTTCGTCGCCGACTCAAGACGACCGAACGGAGACCAACCATAGGTTGAAGCGAAGCCGCGCTTGTCGACGTTGCGCGACATCAGCATCGGGTCCGGTGCGTCTCCACCGCCATACTCAAACTCTCGGGTGCTTCCGTCCGGGTCCGTGATGCGAGTCAAGCGCCCAAGCGTGTCATGACGGAAACGGGTGGTTCTCCCAGCTGGGTCTTGGACCGACGTGAGCCTGTTGTCTGTGTAGCTCAGAACGAACGCCTTGCCGAGAGGGTCTTCGATGCGGCGCAGCAGTCCATCGCCTGCGTAGAAGTAGCGAGTGGAGCGCCCGTTCGCATCGACGACCTGCTCGAGTCGTCCTTGTGCTGTGAACTCGCAGCGCACACCACGACGCATGACTCGGGTGATGGTTCCGTCCGCATTCCGACGAAGGTACGAGCTCTCACCAAGAGGGCGTCCCTGCACGGTGTATCGAAGCTCTCGTGACACATCGCGGGGGAACTCCGAACCGGAGACCTGCTGTCGGACGAATCGCCCCTTGCGAACGAGGCGTTCAAGGAAGGGCTGATTGGCTGTAACGCCCTCCTGGCGGTCGACGGCAAACACCGTCAGCTCATCGACTCCCGACCGTTGCGCCTCGTCGGCGGCAAGAATCGGCTCCCCGCGGCCGAACTCAGCGTGCGTGTGCAGGTAGATGACCTGCCGAGCGTCCTCAACACCGAGCATCAGCTCTTGCTGCGCCAGCTCGATTCCAGCAGCCAGGTCAGCCTCGCCACCGATACGCGCGATATTCGAAATCGCGTTCGCCACGTCCAGGGCGGTCTGCTCGGAGTCGATGACCGTGCGAGCCACCTCGACCGTCGCGCTCGACCCACCAGCGTCACCGACCTGAATCACGCTGATGGCAAAGGACGAGTCTCGAGCGATGACGCTCGCGTCCCGAAGAGCATCGGCATACGCAGTCTTCCACCAGCCGAAGTGAAGGCCGCCGATGCCTGTGTCCAGTGAGCTATCGAGGATGAGCGCAAGGTCGGCAACCAGACCATCCTGCGAAGCGGAGCGAGGCGACATGGCCACAGCCCCCCCATCGCCCTCCACAAGCAGCACGTCCTCGCTGTTGGGAACGACATGAAGCCGTTGGAGACCAGAAAGCGTCCAACCGGCTCCGAACGGACTCTCGCATTGGTTGTTGACGACCAGGCGGCCCGCTGAGTCCGTTCCTACATCAGAAGCTTCGTAGTGGTTCGTGATGCGAAGCGCATAGGGGTAGACGCCAGACGGCACCTGCCGCGCATCGAACATGGCTGAGTGCCGATTCCGACCAGCGACACCTTCAGTGAAGGTCTCCACCACCTGCTGCACGCCGCCTACGCGAAGCCTCGATGAGACCACCGGAGGAACGATGATGTTCGAGCCACCAAGCTCAATGTCGGTGTTGACAACAGGTGCAGGGTAGGCGTTGCGCGAGTTGTAGACGAAACGCAGGGAGCGACTCTGCCCGAGGCTCACGTACGCAGCCGTGCGGTGCTGCTCGAACAGATTGCCCGTTTGGATGTCGACCCATGAACCCGTGCGTTTATCCCCTGGAGACTTCTTCGTGTGGCAACCGGCAGAGCCTCCGTTGCCACTTCCAGCGGGGTTGCACATATCGCCACCGCCTGAATCGCCACCGGTGTCTCCGCTCCCTGCAGAGCCATCAGGCCCTCCTCCGCTTCCGCTGGGCCCATCCGGCTGAATGTTGTCCTTGGGTCCATCGGGGTTCTCGTCGTCCTCATCGCTCGGTCCTTGGAACGGTGGCGGAACGAAGTGCCACGAAGCGGCTCGGACACCGCCTTCGATAGTTCGAATTCTCAACCCGCTCGAGTCGACTCGCCCTCGGCCTGCAACCTCGAACAGGCCCGTCTCTGGGCTCACCGACCAGATGTCGACCTCTTGGCCAACGGGTAGGTTGTCCGTGTTCGGAAAGGTGATTTGGGCTGGAGGATTGAAGAACACGCCCGCAGGCTGAATCGCCATCACGAGCGCTGGATTGAGCGTGTCAGGGAGAGCTGCGGGTGTCGTCTCCGGCGTTACCGCGGGAAGGAACATCTCACCGGTGAAGGACGCCCCCGTCGCCGTCATGACTTCATCGCTCATGAAGGTGAGTGTTACCTCTGGCACCGAGGGACTCTGAAGCTCTACGAGCTCGGAAGTCATCGCCGAACCATCGACGAAGCCTGCAGCGGCACCAAGCTGCGGCAGGTAGATGGGACGCTCAACGATGTTGAGCTGCCCCTCGTAGAGCTCATGCCCAAGTAGCAATCCAAGGTCCTCGGCAACGAACGCGTAGCCACCGGCGCTCGCACCGTCGATGTCTGCCACAAGGGCACCGGACGGGATATCGGTGAGGGTGAAGAAACCACCCGAGTTCGTGGTCACCGACAGGCTCGTGCCAGGAATCGAAATCGTCGCTCCAACCAGCGGAGCGCCCGTCTCCGATGAGAGCACGGTGCCTCGAAGACGCGTGGAGCCGCTCATCGGCTCGTTCGTCACCTCGATGACTGTGATTGAGGATGCCGTAGCTCCCTGCTCATCCATCGCCGTCCAGAGCATCGTGATGGGCTCACCGGCTGCACTCGCTTGGGCTTGCTCGAGCTGCGGTACGAACACCACCTGACCGGTTGCCGTATCCAGGCTCATTCCAGGCGGAAGCGGCAGAGGCTCCACGGAGAGCATCTGGTCGGGCTTGACCGTGACGGCAAAGCTCGTCTGCGAGCCAAGAGCCACAGTCACGGAGCCAGGAGCGCTCGGAGGCGTTGTTGCCGAGGTGACGGGACCATCGCCACTGCTGCCTCCCCCACCGCTGTCGTTGCACGAGGTGGTTGCGAGAAGAGGCAGAAGGACGGCCGTCAGAACAGAGATTCGATGCAGCATTGGCTGTAAACAGGGCAGGCAGTGCAGTTCTCAAGTGATGCAATGAGGGACGAGGAGACCCCAGCATGAGCGACAGGTGGAGGTCGAGAGGTCCTGTTGAAGACGTTGTGCATGAGAGTCCCCTCAGCTCTCTGACCCTGTCCGGTTCCACGGACACCCGAGTTAGGTCGGGTTGGTGAGGGCCACTCGCCAGTCGAGCGGCAGCATGGTCAGTTGGGGGTCCGGGGGCGGAGCCCCCGGGAGGTGGGGGTCCAGGGGGAGGAGACTAGCAACTTGTGGATGCCTTCGTGGACAGCGCCAACGCCTCGTCGGCCTCCATTGGAGTCCGATAGTTGAGCGACGAGTGAAGCCTCTTCCGGTTGTAGAACACCTCGATGTAATCGTGGGTCGCGGCACGGGCCTCAGCCACGTTCGCCCAGCGAGCTTCGCTCGCGAGCTCCTGCTTGAAGGTCCCGAAGAAGCTCTCCATCACCGCGTTGTCCCAGCAGTTGCCTCGGCGGCTCATGCTGCATGTGATGCCGTGCTTCGCCAGTCGTGCTTGGAATCGTTCACTGGCGTACTGACTGCCACGGTCGGAGTGGTGCAGCATCTCCCTGGCAGGGTCTCGCCAGGCGAGCGCGCCCTCCAAGGCCCGGTCGATCAAGTCGGTCCGCATGTGATCCTGAACCGACCAACCCACGACGAGCCTTGTGCCCAGGTCGAGGATGGCCGCCAAGTACGCCCAGCCCGCTTCGGTGCGTAGGTACGTGATGTCCGCGCACCAGGCCGCATCAGCCGTTTCCTGGCTGAATTCGCGGTCGAGAAGGTTGTCCGCTACGGGCATCCCGTGTTCGGAGTCGGTCGTCTTGCGGAATCGTCGACGGACCTTGCCAGCCACGCCCGCCGTCTTCATCAGCCGACGGAGGCGGGTAGTGCCGACGTGGTGCCCGCGCCTGCGCAAGGCATGCTGAATCCGCGGCCTCCCGTAGGTGTGCCGGCTCTCGGAGTGCACCGCGTGTACGACCTGGAGAAGCTCTGCGTCTTCTCGCTCCTTGACGGTCGGCCGCGGTCGCCCTCTCCATGCGTAGTACGCGCTGCGGCTCACGCCGAGCACCCGGCACATCAAGGCAATCGGGTAGTTGGCCTTCTCCACTTCCATCACCTCGAATGCGGGTCTTGGTCTTTGGCGAAGAAGGCCGCGGCTTTTTTTGCGAAGTCACGCTCCATCTCGAGGGTGCGGACGCGTCGCCGCAGCTCTCGCAGCTCCTTGCGCTCCTCGGTCGTCAGCTCCGCGTCGGGATTCTTCCCTTCGTCGATCTCTGCCTGCTTCACCCAGGCTCGTACCGCACTCGGGGTCAGATCGAGCTCCTTGGCGGCCTTGTTCGAGCTTCCCAGCTCCCTCGCCAAGCGGACTGCGTCGGCCTTCTGCTCAGGGGTGAAGCTCCTGCGTCGTCGTCGAGACATGTCGGCCATCCTCGCGCATCGCGCGCGAAATGGGGTGTCCGGGAAACTGGGACAAGGTCACTCGCACAAGCGAAAGAGAGTCGCGGCTGGCTCTACCCTGAAGCTGACCCCAAAGCCCCGGTCCCCGCTACCCCAAGCCGTGCGGCACGCCGCAAAAGCCCTTGTGGGAGCGCCCCAGTGAACCCCACTCCCCCATCCTCGAACGCATCGAGTGCAGGCGTTCTAGGTGGTGAGTAGAAGTCGAGCGAAGCGCCACGCGCCTGAAGGCTCCGCGCAAGCGACGTACCCGGAAGCACTGTCATTACGTTCGGATACACGCCAGCGACGGACACACCGCTCGAGTACACACGCTCGATGAGAGCCTCGGTGGCGCGCACGCTCTCCTCTGTCTCTAGCATGCGCCCGTCTTGGTGGAACACACCGAACATGAGCGAGATTCCCACTCGCAAACCGGCGTCGCGCATCCACCCGATGCGCTCGCCCACCATCGAGTCACCAAGCTTCGCCTTGCCTACCGCTGCCCGAATCGACGGTGAACCGCTCTCGATGCCTGTGTAGAGGTAGATGCACCCGTGCTCGGAAAGAGCGTGCACCCAGCGCTCAGAGAGGCTTGGCAGGTAGACCTGGCACCCCCAAGGCCTGCCCGATGCTGCCAGCATCGGAAGAAGCTCCTCCTGCACCCGGCGCCCAGTCGGAAAGATGCTGTCTTGGAAGTACAGCGCAGCGTTCGGCCATGCATCGAGTAGCCCCTCGAGGGGCTCGAAGCTCGAGACGACTCTCTGCCGGCCACCCGAGGCTTCTGCGCAGAACGTGCACTGCCCGTACGAGCACCCACGACTGACCATGAGAGGGAGCGTCTCACGACCAGGGAACACCTCGAAGTGAACGCTCTTGTCCATCCACGGGCGAGTGAGCACGACATCCACAGACGTTGGCGCACCGCCTCCCCACTCAAACCGCTTCCCATCGCGTCGCGAGACCACCCCTTGCCCGCGAAGCTCTAAGCCCGAAAGGATAGCTGGAGCGTCGAGGCTCGCCTGGGCGCTGGCTCCCCCATCAAGGAGCTCGAGCACCAAGGGTGCGAGCACCTCCTCTCCATCACCCGCAACCGAGAGGTCGAACTCTGGGAGGCGCTCAGCCATCGGCACATCGATGTCGTCCTCGTGTGGGCCACCACCAATGATGTGCACCGGCCTTGGAGACACCTTCCGAGCTAGCCTCGCGACCCGATGGGCTTCTTGAATCGCTGCCGTGGACGAGCTGATGCAAAGCACCTCGATTCGCCCCGTCTCGAGGATGCGTTCGAGCTCGTTGAAGAACGACTCGCAGGCGGATGGTGGGTCGACGATGGCAAGCTCTGCAAGGCGCCCCTGTGCCGCGAGAGTCTGCGCTAGAGGGGCTGCTGCCGTGAGAAGGCTCGAGGGCTGAGCCTCGAACTTGAGAGTGCCCGGGTAGGGCGCGTGCACGAGCAGCACTCGCGTTGCGTCCGTTGGGGCTCCAATGAGAAGTGGTCTCGATGCGCGCGCCTGCATGATGGCAATAGCCTACATGCGCCCCGGCGCCCCGTGTAGGCTATCGCCTGTAGACCCATTGCCTACACACCGCGACCCTCGTGCCTATGGCTTCGCGCCGCGCACGACCCTCGCTCCAGCACGCCTTTGGCGCTGCCCTTCGAGCGTGCCGAGTGGACCGCGGCCTGTCGCAAGAAGAGCTCGGTCACCGCTCGGGGGCGCATCGCACCTACATCAGCGAGCTCGAGCGAGGTGAGAAGAGCGCTACGCTCTCGACCATCGAGCGACTCTCGCTTGCACTCGAGACGCTTCCAAGCGCTCTGCTGGCGGAAGCCGAAGCCCTGTCGGGGCTCGACCGCAAGCGAAGCTAGAGCTGGCTTGCTGAACTCTCATCGAGCACCTCGGCTCGGCTCCAGAGCTGCCCGTGAATCTCGGTGAAAGCCTGCGCGACACGAGCGTCCTCGAGAGTCAGAAGGTGTCGAAGCACAAGAGCGCTCGAGTACAGCTCCGTGTCGGTGGCCTCTCCTCCTGGAATGGAGAGAAGCACCTTGGCCCCATCGACGACCACAAAGCTGTGTCGCGTCAAGGCCGCTCGCTCCTGGCGAACGACTCGCTGCTTCAGACGGGCGTGAGCTCCGAATCGCTCCACCCAGGCGTACGCACCAGGGCGCCTCTCTGGGCGCGCGAAGATGACGCGACGAATCTGCACTCCCTGCTCAAGCAACGTGCGATAGACCGCGATGAGCTCCTCGCAGGGCTCATCATCGTCTGTGTGCAGAAGAAGCAGGCTACGCCGTGCGCTTCGAAAGTGGCGCAGGTAGCCACGCCCCTGCAGGGCGCCGTCGAGCTCGAGGTGAAACGAGCTGCGCCTGCAGCTCACAGCAAGGCCCGCTAGGTAGACGAACCCAGCGTAGCCACCCGCTGCCGCGAGCATCGCCTCGCGGCTGACCCCGAGCAGGAACAGGACCGATTCGAGGAACGCAAAGACTGCGAGCGCTACCTCGACCTCTGTCGCCGTGAAGGGAAACCAGCGTCGCTGGCTTCTTGGTGGTGAATCTGACATCCCTCGTGGTGCCACATCCACCAAGCAAGAGCAACCCCTGCAAGTTCTTCAGGGCTCGCTCGCAGGAAGCTCGCCCCTACCGCTACCGCTGCTCGAACACACGACACGCCCAGGGGCGCAGCCGCAGGCACTCGGCACTGAGCGCGTCGCGCCCCGAGAGACGCCTCGCCGCATTCACGTGCCGCAGCAGTGCAAGCAGCTGCCTTCGCACTCGCGCGTACGGGTAGAACGGGATGCGATGAAGGAGCGCCTGTGCCTGCTCTACAGGCATGTATCGACATCGCGACACGAGCATTCGCCGCAGCTCGAGGTACACCGGCCGCGATATGCTGACCGACGAATGCCAGCTCGCGTCAACGCCTGAGCGTCGATACGAGACCTCGTATCCAGCGAACCGCAGCGGAAAGAGCCGCATGTCCTTGATGGAGGCGCGCTCGAGCTCGAAGAACCGGTGCTCACCGGCGCATGCAAGCAGAACGAAGAAGCGCTCAAAGCGCACGTAGTGCACGGCCGCTTGACCTTTTGCTCGTCGAGCTCGGCTCCACGGGGGCACATTGATGCCGTAGCGCTCCATGAGCTTCGTATCGACCGCGCGCGGCTCCTTGCCCTCGGGCACCCAGCCCGTCACGTAGAACCAGTACCCGTGGCGCAGGTACTGCACCGCCACCTGCTTGACGAACCCTTCACGCGTGACCGCCTCGCAGCGATACCCCTTCCAGGTGCGCACGCGGCGCTCGACTTGGCTCGAGCATGACACCTGCGCGCTCTCTCCCCCATTCACTCCAAAGGGGGGCTCTCTTCATCGGCCGAGCCCCGTAGCCGTTCGTCTCATCCTTCAGTAGTCATCCGGGAGGAGAACCGTCGTTGCCGAGCGGTCTGCCTCCGTGATGACCCAGAACCTCACCTTCGTTGAGCTGTCGTACACCGACAGCAGCCGTGCTCCTTCACGAAGAGCGACCTCGTTGGCCTCTCGGTCCTCATCGCAGACCTCCCCCCAGTCGCCTCGCGCGTGTCGCGCAAGGGCTCGGGTGATGTCCTCCGACGAAAGCGCCGCTGCGGCGGCTCTTGTCGCGACCACTCGGCCAAGCGCCACGACGGTCCCGTCGCGGCCAGAACGCCTCACCACGAAAAACCTCCTGCCCTCGAGCTCGAGGGCAGCTTCCACGCAGCCACCAAAGGGGAGCGCCACAGTTCGTGCGCCTTCCCTTCGGGACTGCATTCTTCAATTGACGTTGCGCAATCCATGGGGATTGCACGCTTCGGCCGCAGGAAAGCTCCCGCCTCCTTGCAGGCCACAGAAGAGCGCTTCGCCAGAAGAGCTCTTCTCTAACCGCCCCAGCGCTGCGCGCCGGGTCCGAATCGACATGCACGCATTTCATGCCCGTCACTGCTTTCGTCTCGGAGCTCGCTGGTCATGACTCCAGCATCCGAACGACTCCCCCACTGCCTTGCAGGGGCACGGTCGGCTGCGCCAACCGCGTTGCGCCCTTCGACGCACGCATCGACTGCGCCGCGATGACTCGCGACCAGGTCCTACTTGCAGCCCGCTCCCAGTCTGAAGCGTTTGAACCACCTGGCTGACCGCATGCATTGCCCTCGTTGAGGGGTGCATACCCCAGGCACCGGGAACCACCCCGGCAGCTTCACACCTTCCCCGATTAGTCACGTCTGTCGAGCCCAAGGTCACGTCTCTAGCAAGGGCTGTCCCCTTGCGCTCCCTGTGCTGCTCATCGCGGTGGTCCCCCACCGCGAGAGTCACTGCCCCGTGGCAGCTTTCAGGCTACGAACGCAGAAGCTCGCCTTACCCCGCAGCACGGGCTCTTCGATGTCTAGCACCGTCTCCTTGGGCTCTCACTGGTAAGCCCTCGCGGGCCGTTCATGGTTGAGCTCTTTGCGCCCGGCGCTCGGCGCTGACATCCCGTCAGCTGCCTCACGCTCAGTACCCGATGGCCGTCATCGCCACCGGCCCCAATGCGTTGCCGCTTGGAGGCTCCCCACACCAGCGTAGGTTCAGCGGCCTGCACCCTGTACGTGCAGCGCCACTGCCCCTCGGTGGATTTGGCTCCGTCGACTGGAGCCTCACCAACTTCAGACGAAACGACCCGTGCTCCCCCACCTGGGAAGACACGGGCGTGTCTCGGTCGCCCGCTTTCGTCTCTTGCGAGCATCTCGCGCGCCATGGCGGTGCACCCTGGCGCGCGCAGTGTCATGGAGTCGAAGGTTGGGATTGAACTCCTCTCGCGTCACTCATCGTCTCTCGAGCACATCGGTGCCAAGGTCATGCCACTCAGCCGTCCTTTCGGCGGCAGGCACTCCTTGCGCACGAAAACCAGTGTCGATTGAGACCAACGAGGCGCGGCAGGAGGTTTTGAGCCAACCAGCCCTCCTCGTGCGTACCGAACCCCTCTCGAGGTAGCACGCGCTACGGGCGCAGCTCTTCGCTTGAACTTTCAGCGCGGTGGTTAGCCGCGCTTGCATCTCCCCTTCAGCTGGCCATGACCCAGCCTTCCCGGGGCGCTGCTGCCTTGTAGTGCATCGTTCGGTCGATGCGGTTGGAGACGGACGCTACCGCAGCTGCGTCACCGGCGACAGACTGAATGATGTGCAGGGTAAAGCTGCGCGCAACGCCGCGGGTCGGTATTGCTTGCCCTGCAGTTGCGGGCTGTTACGTGATGTCCTTTGACGCAGCTGCACGTCGAACGCTTCCTTTCCCCGCATTTACAGAATGTGCGAGTCACCCGTTGGGTACGTCGTCTAGGTCCACTGACAACCCGAATCCCACGACCGCAATGAACGAAAGCAAACTCGAAGAGCGGGTCGCCCAGCTCGAACGATCGAACCGCCGCGCCAAACTTCTCGCAGCTGGAGTCTCGGCTGCACTCGCCCTGACCGCGTTCACAAAGCCTGCTGTACCCGCGCCCGGCGTAATCAGAGCGAAGGAATTCCGCCTCGTCGACGATCTCGGGCGTGACATTGGGTCCCTCTGTCGACTTCATGGCGGTGACGGCTCTACAACGGCAGCGCTGCTTCTCGGAGGCCCAAGCCAGAAATACGCCGTCGCGACAGCACCTCTAGGCCCCACTGGATACGGGAGCCCGTACCTAGCGCTTCCCGGCAGCCATTCCGCCACCTCAGGGCTCATCGGAATACACGACCGCATGATGGGCGAGCTTCCGCCCGATCGCAACGAGCTCCCCTTCGACTGGCGCTAAGGCGAGGTTCTCTACCAAAGCCGACGTCGGTCAGACTCAAGCCAAGCGAGCTCAATGGCGTATATCCTCATCTACAAAATCTCAGTCATGATCTCCGGACTAGTACTGTGCCGGCTCGGATATCAGCTCATCGCCGCGGGGCTCGAGTCCTCTGATGGAAGCCTTGAGCTTCGCGTTGGCGAGCACCTGTCGCTGCGACTCAGCGCCGTGACCCCAGGCGTTTTTCTCGCCCTGTTTGGCTCCGCCATCATCGGCTTCTCCGTCTGGAAAGGATTTGAGCGCGAAACACGCTATATGCTGCACCCGACGGATGAGGCGGTGTCTTCTGAACGGTTGGCCGCACCTGCTGAAATATCACTGCAGAAGATGGGCGACCTAGAGGGTGCGTAGACCCCCCCACGATCGATAGTCGCTGGATTGTCTGAGATAGACCAGCGGCGTCTGACCTGTCGAACACACGCACGGCCCCCCTACCGGACTGCTTCGCTTCGCACCATCAACCCTTTGGCTTCCCAGAGCTTCGGCTCTCTCTGGTAGCGCTCGGGAGTCAGTCGATCGATGTCGATGCGTCCATCCTCGTCCGCGACCGCTGGTCGCCGCACATCGAACGCGCCGAGCACATCTTGATGGATGTCAGAGATGAGCCGCCCGAAGGTTGGCGGGTGATGAAGATCGCTGAGGCTGACCTCGGATCGAAAGCTCCCCGCCTCATCGCTCACTCGCCAGCTTCTTCGCGTCGCGCTCCTGAACCCGACGGTGAACAGTGTTGCGCCACCTGGGTTCAATCCGAACTCGAGCAGCATCGCTCCACCGACCCCAAACTCTCGATAGAGCTCTCTGACGCCGACAAGGAGCATCACAACCCCTTCTAGCAGCATCACATCGCTCGTCGCGTGACTGAGCTTCGGGTGTACTCGTTTCGGATCGACGCTCTCGTATCCGCTTCGTGCCTTGAGCCACGACAGGTCGCCAAGGTCGACCTTCATTGCCGCCGCTCCGAACCTGTCGATAGCTGCCACCTCCGACTTCTCTCCTTCTCCATCGTCGTCACGGTACGCAGTACCAGTCACACGATTGAACCGCGTCCGCACGTAGCTTCCGAGATAGCTTGAGTGCAACTTAACGACGTCGCTGCGCCGAGCTCGCTCGAACTGCTCGACGCCCTCGGAGGGGGCTCCATAGATTCGGCCCTGCGAGAGCGTCGGGCACGCTGCTACGTACAGACAACCCTCCTCGTCAGCCACCCAACCGCGTGCGCGCTCGAGTGTGTCCGCGACTTGGCTGCGCGCCTCGAAGCGATGCCTGTATGCACGCTCAATGTCACCCTCCTGCATCAGTCGCACCTCGCGCCCCTGACGCCAGTGGTAGCTGATTCGACTCTTCACGCTCACCGCGTGCGGGGCAAGCGGCGACGGATCGATGATGAGCAGGAGCAGCCCGCGGCCCTCTTCCTGAGGCGACTCCACCGCGCGCCACTCAAGCGAAGTGACCGGTGGCTGGGCCGCCTGGTTGAGTCGCCGCTGCTGAGTTGTGACCTCTCGCCCGAGCGCAACGTGCGTGAGCCGCCCAGCCCCCTCATCCCGGTCCTTGACGCCGAAGACGATGATCCCACCTCGGCGGTTCGCAAATGCGGTGACGTCCTTGGCCAGCTCTTCAGCTGTATCGTGCAACTTCGACTTGTAGTCCAGAAGCTCCGATTCAAACAGACTTCCGCCAGCTTGCACCCGGAGCACCTCAACGAGGTTCTCGTAAGAGAGCTCGTCGCGTCCGAGGCCGAGGACTTGCGTCAACATCGGGTCATCTCCGAGTTCGAGGTGAGTACATCGATCGGTCCGATGACCGCGCAAGGCGCAGGTTGCTCGCGCCGTACCTCCGGACCAAGTGAGCGAGCAGCCTAGCCGCTGCCCTTATTGCGGCCAGCGAGAAGGGTTGTGAGCATCGCGAGCTGCCCGTTTGGCATTCCATCATCTGAAGCCTCCGAGCCCACTGGCGCAAAGAGGTGGGTCAAGACCAGCAAACGTTGCTCCGGGGAGTCGTGGCCACTCTCGTCACGAAGGAGCGACAGATAGGTCATGGCAAGCGTCTCTCGATGCTTCGCATCATCGCGCAGCTGCCCCTCACGCTGAAATAGGCGCACCGCCAATCGCAGCGGCCAGACCAGCAAGCCGACCGCGAGCAGCAACAGGGCTACATTCGGCAACCGCGACATTGGGTCTGCTGGAGTCGGCGGGTCAGGCGCTAGCATCGAAGACGGCAGGAGGCCCAGGCGCTCCGAAACGATGTAACCGACGGCGCCGACAATAACGAGCAACAGCACGCAGGCGCCAAGGTAGAGCTTCCACGCTTTGGCGTGCTCTTCGGCCTTCTCCTTCCAGTACTGCACTGGGCTTCGCAAGGAGAGCTCGTTGTCGTAGAGCTCCTTGAGTGCGCCGAGCTCCTCCTTCGAGTCAGCCATGAGCGACGAGAAGGCGTCTTTGGCGAGCTCTTGCTCCTTCGACCAGTCCTCTTCGCGCGCCTTTGCACGCTGCTCTAGCTCATTCAGTCGTTCGCGAGCGGCATTCGCCTGTCCGTGGACAGCGGTCACTGCTGAGCTCAACGTCTCCACTTGCTCATCCCGAGTCTCGTCCGCCGAACTGCTCGACGGTCGAAGTAGGTCCAGGTCCATCAGTATGGCGAGGGCTCCGCTCGATGCTGCGTACCGCCGTCCGGCATTCCCCGCGTTCGGGATGGCAGCATCGACCTGCGCGGGCTGTTGAACGAAAGCGACTACCCATGAGGCCATTTGAGGACTGCTCTCAGCCAGCCAGTGGACCGTTCGACCAAATCGTGAGTGACGATGCGGAAGGCCTGCTGCAGCGACCTTCCCCACGAGCGTCTCCACCTGCTCTCTGTCGTGATCAGTCCAGTCGCCCTTGACGTCACCGATGCGAGCAATGATCCGCTCCACCGAGGTGTCACGGGAACGGATGCTTGAAGTGACCCCGGTGGAGAGCTGGGGGTTGTTGCCAACATGCCAGGCCCAGGCCTCCACCTCAGCCTGAAGAAACGCGAGGAGCCCATCGGGGCCACCAAGAGGCACCTCGTCACTGAACGGAGTCTCGGGCCAGGTGAAGTTCGGAAGCGGTGCGGCAGGCACAGTTAACCGTTCCCCCGCGAGGTCAACTCACTCGACCGCTCCACGAGCCTCCATCGGTGCTTGCCACCCGGCCGCTCGATTACGCCTCGCTCAAGCAGCTGATGCAGCGCCTCGGTCAGCCTCTGGTTGCGCACTCGAAGATGAGCGCGAAGCCTCGATTGGCTTAGTGGGGCGCTGGAGCGCTCGAGCGCATCAACGATTTGATCGACCAGCGATGTCGACTGCTCCTTGCGTGCGTCCAGCTCGCGCGATCCTCCAAGGTCCGCCTCGAGCTCATCGGGCTCTTCGCCACGTACGTACTCGACATATGCCCCGGCTTTCGTAGCGCGCACAGCCGTGTAGAAGGCCTCTGGCGGCGCTGCAGCGCGGTGCTCGACTTGGACCTTGACCAGGCCGTCGTCGGTTCGAGTGAGGTAGACATTCGAGTCCCCCCATGCGTGCAGCTCTCCGGAACCGCGAAGTGCCTGCCCCATTTGGCCCCCCTTGGCCCCTCGGCGCTTAGCGATGTGGTGTGTCAGCAAGATCGAGCAGCCGTGCTCGCGTTGCAGGCCTCTGAGGAACCCAAGGAGCTCGGCGATGTGCCCCAGGTGGTTCTCGTCTCCCCCATGCAGGCGCACCAACGGGTCGAGCACAACGAGCTTGGGCTGCACCCGCTCGAGCATCGCAGCAAGTCCCTGCCGGTCGCTCTCCTCATCGAGCCGAAGCGCTCGCGCCGTGATGAGGTGAAGAGGAAGGTTCGATAGCTCGACTCCCTTGTGCGCAGCAAGTCCAGCAACCCGATCGCGCACCGCTCGTGGGTTGTCCTCAGCCGGAAACACCACGGTCGGGCCCGGCTCGCCCACCGAGAACCTCCCGAGCACAGGCTTGCCAGATGCCACAGCGACGGCCAGCTCGAGCGCGAACCAGGTCTTGCCCGTCTTGGGAGTGCCCCCGCAGATGCCCACGCCTTCCGCGCTCCAGAGCTCATCGATGAGCCAACGCTCAGCGTCATCGACCCCATCAATGTCAGCCACCAGAGCCGACTCGAGTCCATCGGCGCCCACCCCACCACCCGTTCCGGGAATCGTTCCCATCGCCGTTCCTTCCTACAGCACCGAGCCCACTTGACGCAACGGCCCCGGGCAGGATTCGAGCCCACCAGACTTCCAGGCTTCAAGGCTCTGCCGAGCCCCAACCACCCGCTCTTGGCTCCAGCCGTAGCGAGCGAGCTCCTGCTCGATGCGAACGGGTGACCACTCAAGCCGCCGGTTTCGAAGGACGCCCTCGAGGTAGCGCAGCTTCTTGGCATCTTCTGTCAGGCGCGCCCTTTGGGCTCCCACTCCCCCACCGCGAGCTGTGCCCTCATTCGCACCGGGCTCCGGGTTCATCCATCGAGCGACGTCTCGACGGACGGCATCCTCGTCGTCGTTGCTGATGTGATCCCACTTGCCTCGGGTCACCAGGTGAATGAACAGCCCGCATGGATTCGAGCCACCGCGGACGTTCGCTCGCCGTGCAGCAGCTGCCCAGTTGAGCCGCTGCAGGTGGCCCTCGCTCGGAGCCCATCCACGGGACTTCCACAGGCGGCTTGAGAGCGCTTGATCGAACAGCTCCATGACTCTTGAGGTATCGCGCAGGTCGGCACGCACGAGCTTCGAGAGGTTTGGGGCTCCAAGCTCCTTGTCCTCTGACCCCCTGAAAGACTCATCCGGGGGTCCGGGGGCAACGCCCCTGGGGGTTGATGGATAGATCTCTCCTTGGAGAGAGGGCTGCTTTGATTCAGGGGGTGCAGAAACCGTGCCGTTTCGGCCCTCGAGGGGTGCAGATTCGCGGTGTGCGACCGAGCCCTTGGCAGGTGAGCGCTCAGCGGCACCCGACCACGTCAGGTTCACCTCGAAGCGACCGCCGTATCGATTCTGGTGCCACTGCGGCGACTCGATGCGGGTGAGCCATCCGAGCTCGTGCATCAGGTGTGCTCTGGCTTCTCGCACCGAGCGAAGCGACATGCCGAATGCCTCGGCAATCCAGCTCGCCTTGCAGGCTCCTACGCCAGTCCAGCCCAGGGTGCGCGTGTACCGCGGGCACCGCAGAAGGTGCCCAAAGATGCACGCAAGCACGCTCCGCTTGAGGCCACCCGCCATCAGGCGCCCGAGTCGACGAGGGAGCGGGAACGTGCGGCGACCGGCTGGCATCAACGACGCAAGCGCAGTCACGCCTGTGACGTCATCGACGGCCAACTCCTTCACAGACGCGATGAAGCGAGGCCCGTTGGGGCTCCAGCGAACAAGGCCAACCTTAGCCAGTCGACGAAGGCTTGCACGGACCGCTGACTCCCCTCCCCCACCGACGAGGTCAGCGATCTCTTGGACCGTGAAGCGGGGCTGCTTGCCCCGTGAGCCGAACTTTCGCCGCTCGGCTACCTCACGAGAGGCCAGCCAGGTTCGAAGCTCTAGCGGCCGAATACGGCCTTCTGTGAGCATGCTCCAGACACACACGAGCTCGATGGTCGGCACCGAGATGCTCCCACCGGCGAAGCGCGGTGAGCGCTTGGGCTCCCCGATGCCGTTGGTCGTGTTGTGGTGGCTGGCTGAAGTGGCGCGTCGCTTGCTCCCTCGTGGCGAAGCGTGAGTCGGTGCGTGTGGCATCAAGGCTCCTGCGTGATGCAGGAAGCACCGCCCGTGACTCAGCTCACACACTCACCACCCACATCAAGGGTTGACGCAAAGACACGCGTTGAGCTACCCTCGAAGTGAACTACCACTTCGTTGTCGTGCTCTGCACTTCAGCGTGCTTGTGCCCCTCTTCCCTTGAGGTGTGCAGGAGAGCGAACCCTCGGGTTCGCTTTTTTTGTGGGCTGTTTCTTGGGGGTCGAAGCTCGACCCTCCCCCTCTGTGCGGTCCTCCCCGGCGTTGTCGTTGCCAGGCCTGGTGTGCGCGGAGGGCATCTCCGATACCAGGCCTGTTGACGCCACGATGGACACACCCGCGCGCCTCTCGCAAGAGCCAATCTGCACAGCGCTGCCCCGTGACGCCTTTGGGGTCAAACGTGAGGGGCTGAACGTTTGGGTGTCCAGCGCCAGTCGTTCGTGTGTAGACGTTCGGGGGTCTGGGTCTAGACGTTCGTTGCGAAACGACCGGGGCTTCAGTCCCGAACGAGCGGGTTCGAACGAGCGGGGTGCAACGTTCGGGTCTTTGACCCCGAACGTGAGGGTCTCTGGGGTCAGTCGACTTCGGTCAGCCCGTTCGGGTTCCAAGGCCCAGACGTTCGGGGCCGAACGCTTAGCGACGAGCGCGGCACGCTCAAGCGCCCGGCCTCGCATGGTCGCTGGTGCACGCTGTGCGCGCTTCGCTGGCGTGTGGTGCCACACGTTCGGGGTGACACGTCTGGGTGCAGATCGAATGGCTCTTGACTCGGCAGGGGCAAGAGTGAGATGGTCGCAGCATGGAAGGGGACTACCGCGATCAACCGGGCTCACAGGCCGCACCTGTCGGGCAGAGCAGTGAACACCAGACGTTCGGTGATGGGCACCCGAACGATCAGGGCCAGTCGTTCGGAGCAAGTGACCCAGACGAGCGGGGCCGGACGGCCGGGCGTGCAGGCCCAGACGTTCGGGTTCAAACGTTAGGGCCCGCAGGGCCGCCTTCTGGCTACCAAGAAAATCACGCGGAAACAGACCCCGTGACTGCCTCTCACGTCCGAAGGGACACACAGGTCGTCGCAGTCGGCAACCAAAAGGGGGGGGTCTGCAAGAGCACCCTGACAGTGAATCTTGCCGCGGCTCTCGGGGCGATGGGGCGCAGGTGCCTCATCATCGACCTCGATGCCAACTGTGGAGCAACCCGCTCGCTGGGGGTGCCTACGAGCTGGATGGGAACTTTCGAAGCGCTGCTTGGCACCGAGCACGCTGACCAGCTTGTGCTGCGAACTGACCCCGAGGAGGACATTCGACTTCCAGAGAATGTCGATCTGCTGCCCGGCAACCGCAAGCTCGAAGAACTCGACAGGGTCTTCCGGGAGCGCCGAGAGAACAAGTTCCGCGACCCAACCGATGCTCTGCATCGATCGGGCGCCTCAAGCCCCGCGCCCCTTGAGCTCCTTCGAGGTCACTACGACTACATCTTCCTCGACACGGCGCCCAACGCCGCCAGTCCGACCATCGCCGCATACAAGTCGGCTGACTGGTTCCTGCTCTCAATGACGCCAGACAAGCTCGCCTACGAGGCACTTGTCGACGCGCTCACAGACATCCTCGCTGTTCGCGACAGCGGTAACCCTGGGCTGCAGCTGCTCGGCGTGGTTCTCTCGCAGATCGATCGCCGCACCTCGCTCGCTGAGCGCTACATCCAGCACATCGCTCAGGAGTTCAGCCAGGCCGGGCAGCAGGGCGCATTCGAGACGACGATCAGCCGATCCGTTGTGGTCACGAAGGCCAACGAGGCAGGCGAGGCCGTTCGAGTGTTCGACCCGCGCCACCGAGTTGCTCAGCAGTTCGATGATCTCGCCGCGGAACTTGAGCGCCGAATCGGAACGACCACGGCGCCTGTCGAGCAGCGCGGTGGGGGAGGCGAGCCGGTTGTCGAGCTAGACCCCCAGGCGGCGCCGCGACCGACCTCGGCGTCAGAGAGGGCCACCAATGCCTAAGAAGCTCTCTGACTCGGACAAGGTCGCAGATCCGGTCCGCTCAAGACTCGAGAGCGCCAGCCGCATCGCAGCGTTGGCTGGCCAGGCGGCCGCTCCAGCAAAGCGCGTCGAGGAGGCGCCAGAGCCAAGGTCGCCTCAGCGCACAACGCCAGCTCGGACTCCTGAGCCTGAGCCCGAACTCGCCCCTGCGCCCGAGCTCACTCACGAGGCGACTCTCGGGGCTGAGCCGAGCGAGCGCTCGGAGGTGGGGGCGGAACGGTTCCCGGAACGGAGTGTGCCGCGCCGTGCGCCGGAGCCGGTGGCGCCAGAGCCACGCCATCGAGTCGAGCATCGCACCGATCACGAAGCGCTTACCGTCGATCGTAAGACGCGCTTCACGGCGACAGAGGCCGAGGCGAACTCCGACCTTCTGCGACTCGTGCGCAGGCTCACCGGCACGAAGATGAGCGAAGCTGCGATTACTCGTGTCTTATGGGCGCTGCTTCGCGAGGCGGAGGCTGGCCTCAAGCAGGAGGCCCGAAAGGGCATCACTCTTCGGCGTCCACCGAACGGACCCTCCATCGAGATGGCGGCCTACGAGCGAGATCTCGGCCGGCTGCTGCTTGGCGCGCTCAAGTCCCTCGAACTCTAGTCCCGAACGTTCGTACCCGAACGCTAGTCGCCGAACGCTCGGGTGCCCAAGGGGGCAGTCACTGCACACGTGGTGTGTGCCACACAGAGTGTGGGGGAGGGGCGGCTTCGCTCCTGCGGTGCGCTCCATGTTGGTTGTTCAGTTCGCCCTTCGGTCTCGCACGAGCGGGCTCTGATGCCAGGAGTTCTCGGGAGCATGCTCCCTGCGCTCCTCCAGGCATCAGAGCCCTTTCTCGCGCGTCCCTGCGAGCGAACTGAACAACCAACATGGAGGATGAAAATGAGCGACAACACGAACACCCGCCGGGGGCAGACAGCGTGCGACGAGCGCGTCACGTTGCCAGAGGCCGTGATGATGGCGCTGCAGCGCATATGCCGAAGGCTTTCTCAGCACCTTGCGCTCAATGAGCCCGAGTGGGAGCAGCAACAGCACGACCTCAACCTACTCGGCGCCTGGATAGAGCACAGCGCTGCAGCCAAACCCATATCCGACGAGCTCCTCGAGGAGCATCCCTTCGGGGCATGTCCGCTCTGCGAGAACGAGGATGGGTTCTTCAACCGTCACAGAGAGCACTGGTTCATCTGTAGGCGGCACCATGTGCGCTGGCTTGCTGGGGAGAACCTCTTTGGCTCGTGGCGTCACGAGACGCAGAGCGACTGGCTGGCGAACTGGGCCGAGTTTGGCAGCTACCGAGAGGTCGACAGCATTCCGAACGTGGCGCTCAATGAGCAGCCAATGCTCTCAAGCTACTCGCGCGCCGAGGCTCTCAGAGACGGGGTTCTTGTAGATGTAACACGCCACGCTGAAAAGACTGGCTTTCGCTATACTGTCGCCCTGACTGCTTCGGTCTACCAGTCTCACGTGCAGGCGCGCGATGGTGTGGGCGCGCAGTCCGAGCCGCTTAGGCTGGAACACTTGCTTGAGCGCCTGCTTCATCAGCTGCGTACAGTGCCCGGGCCTGCGTCCGCAGTGACGTTTGAAGTCGAATCACTCGGCTCGACCTGGGGTGCTGAGACGAAGAAAATCACCCTTCAGGCAGTATGCGGCCCTGGCGATAGGGCAGAGCCCGTTGTGACGATCATGCACCTCGATGAGGACTAAGAAGCGCCAATCTCCCCACGCCACCGGTCGGCCCGTCTCCGGGCGTGGGTGAAGAGGGGCGGCGCCAACGGTCCGGCGTCGTGAGGAGCCCACAGCAGCCTGTACGGCTGCCACATGCCCGCGCTCATGAGGCGACGCCGGGGCTTCTTAGTGGAGGGAAGCTGAACGCTGCCCTCAGGACCCTGTACGGGTCCGCGCCCCTGGGGGGGGGCGTGCGGTTCTGTACGAACCGCGCTCGGCCTTGGGGCCTCGCTGCTCGGAGCCGCAGGGGCGGCCCGCTCGCATCTGAGGCGCGGTGGGCCGCGCCCCTCCCGTGAAGCGCCCCCCCAGGGGCGAACCTCGGAGGGGCGTTTAGTGTGGAGCTTCCTGCGGGGCTACCTAGGAAGCCGGTTGTGCTCGGCTCAGCTGCGGCTAGCAGGAGTCGAGCGCGGCTTTACCCAAGGTAGCAGGCTCCGCTCGATCGGAACGCCAGCGGATGCTCGGGCGGAGCTTCGTTTGAGCACAAACCGCCGCCTCGCATATGCTTGTGACTCTGTCCTCCGCTGGTCAGCTCGTGACCGAAGCGCCCTGATACCTTGCTCGACATGGGTGCAGGCACACGCCGGATGGAGCCGGGAAGGCTTCGAAAGGAGCTACTCGAGCTTCTCACCCTCCGCACGCGTGCAGTTGCTGAAGCGGCGGTCGCGCAGCATTGGTTCTCACACTCAGCGAGCCCGAAACGCGCCGCACGTGTAGCCCTCTCCAGGCTCGTCCAATCCGGAGAGCTAACAAGCTGGCGGGCGCCGATCAGGATCATGACGCGGCTCTCGAGCCAGCCTCTGGCTGAGTGGTCTCCGGGCTTGCCTGAGCCCGAGCTGTCACAGATCGCTTCCCAGTCGAGGGCGCGGTGGGGGAGAGCTGAAGTGATCCGAACCCTCTACTCAGCTTCAACGCAAGCGGTGTCAAAGGCGCGCGGGCGCGCTGCCAGGGCCGTTCGCGCGAGCGAGGCGTCACATGATGTGGCGCTCTCTGAGCTCTATCTGCACATGACGCGCCTGGGCGCTCGAGGCGTGAGCTCGTGGAGGGGAGAGGACTCCCTCGGGGCGTATGTCGAGTGTCTTCCGGTACCTGCTATTCCCGACGCGCTTACCCAGTTTGATGGTCGGTTCGTCGCCATAGAGCTTGTTGGCCGATACCGCGCCGAGAAGCTGCGTGCGTTCCACACCTCATGCGAGAGGGCTAGACTAGCCTACGAGCTATGGTAGAAGCACAAGCGCTTGACGCAGTAGCTCTGGAGTACATCGGGCGCCATCGAATCGCGCTGATGGCGACTCTACGACAGAGTTTTTTTGCGGCAGCACCGAACCCGCAGCGGGAGGTCGAAACGCTGATTAGAAGGCTTAAAGAGCGAGGTCTCATTCGAGCTGTGGAGCGAGCGATACCCCCTTATAGCGTCTACGTACTCAGCGAAAAGGGGGCAGTCTTTGCTGGGTTACCGGTTTCCATGGCTGTACCGCTTCGAGCGGGAGCACCAGAGCTTCGCGATCTCTACCGTCAGCTCTCTGTGCTTTGGTTCTGCGCATTTGGGGATGCTGAACGCGTCGTCTTGAATCCAAAGGCTGTCGAGACGCTTGTTGGAGGAGCTGCACGGGCGGCTCAGCTTGTGCACGTTGCGGAGGTCTCAGCCAAACGGCAGGCGTCCGTGCTCCTTCGCGCGTATGTCGTGGGTGAGGCCACACCGGTGGAGTCAGCTCTGGCGACCATGAAGAAACGGTGTGAGAGCCTCGTTGGTAGTCAACTCGAAGGTCCAGCTCGCAAGGGCCGGTACGTCATTCAGGCGCTCTGCCACCGACAAAGCAAGACAGACGAGCTCAGCGCAAGGATGGGTCACGAACATCGCTGGTCGCGCGTCGCCACCTCTGTTGGAGTGGAGAACCTCGTTGAGGCCCACCGCATGCTTGAAGCGCGCGAGCAGGCCGGAGGAACGCAATGAGCGAGCGCCAGGCAACTCCGTGGAACCGTGAACTGATGCGTTCGGCCCTTCTCACGCCGTCGCCCAAGCTGTTCAACCAGTGGTGGGGCCAGGCGAGAGCTCAGCGTGGCCTCGATGCCAAGTGTGGAATCGACGGCTCTCGCTCCAGAATCGCCGAGGACAGGCGGAAAATCCTGGGGGCCCAGAGCTACGAGCTTGAAACGCGACCTCGACTTGAACAGCTCAAGGCGCGCTTCGATGTTGAGTTGCTCCCCGAGATTCAGAGAGTTGTCGAGGCGGCGTACCTGTGGGCGGGGCAAGCAGAGGACCTCGATGCCGAGGCGCTGATTCAAGAAGAGCTGGAGCATGTGCTCGTTGGATGGCGGAAGCTCACTGAAGGCTCTCGCGACACATATGACGTTGTCATCCATAGCGATGAGTCGCGAGCGCTCATGAAGTGGGCCGCCTTTCGGTTCGTGCACCATGCCGGCCGCCTTCACCTCACGAAGCGCCTCGCACACGCGTGGGACCAGGCTGTGGGGGACAGCTGGACATTCAAGGTCCAGGAGCGACTCGATGACGCTCGCGGACAGCTTGTGCAGAGTGGGGAGCTTGAGCCAAGCGAGCACGTCCTAGGTGAGGGTGCCCTGCTTGACGCGACCTTCGACGAGGCCAACGCGTTCGTTCGCTTGCACGCAGCCGTTCTCGTCCGCTCGTTGAGCAAGGCAAGGGGTGGGCTCGTCGAGAACGGCTGGCTGCTCAACCTAGATCGTGACGATCTCGCGATGTTGCGCGATGCTGCCGCTCCTCCGTCCGAACAAGAAGCGATGGATCGGCTCATCGAGGAGTGCGAGCACCTCTGGGAGAATCCGTGGGAGACACTCGAGGCCCAGTTTCGCGGTGCGCACTGGGCCAGCGACGAAGTCGACCTAAAGCGGCACGTGTTACTCGGGGCTCGCCCCGACAGCTATGAGGCGGTCACGCTCGCCCGAGCTGCCATTCAGGAGCACGTGCAAATTCTTGGCTCATCCGGTTCGGGCAAGACCTCCCTTGGCGTCATCCCGCTTCTTCGACAGCTTCTTCGAGGATCTGACGAAGGGCCCAGGAGTCTGCAGCCAGGTGCCCCGCCCCCCATGCTCGTCATGGATCTCAAGGGAGACTGGGAGCTCTTTCGAGCCGTTGAGCACGAAGCTCGAGCCAACGGACAGCGCTTTCGTCTCTTCACTACATCTCCGAGGCTGCACTCCGAGGTCTTTGACCCGATGCAGCACCTCGCTGCCTGCTACGACGCTCCATCGCAGTTCGCTCAGGACATGGGGGCCGCGCTCAACTTGGTCTACGGGGAAGACTACGCGCACGCGTTCTTCGGCGATGCCAACCTGACCGTTCTCGATGAGGCCTTTGGCGCCATGCGAGACGACTGGAGCCTCGAATCGCTGGCCGCCCAGGTTCAACGCCGGGCAAGCAAGGAGAAGGACTTCAAGGGCGCTTCTCGCGCGATCCAGTCTCTGACCAGAGAGCCCGTTCGATCACGAATCGTGAGCGACAAACCGGCAGGGCATCACGAGACAGTCTGGATGGAGCGCGTATTCGCCGAGCGCGAGGTTGTCTACGTCTACCTCCCAGGTCGATCGATGGAAATGCAGTCCCGTCGAGTCGGCAAGCTTCTGCTCAACGCGTTCATCGGAGAGGCTCAGAGGCGCCACGAGCTGGTCCCTGGGCCCGTCGTGCAGTCCTACGTCTTCATTGACGAGTTTCAGAACATCGCCGCACGCAACGTCGGTCAGATGCTCACCGATGTGCGAAGCCTTGGTATCTCGATGCTCATGGCGCACCAAGGTCTTGATCAACTCAAGATCGGCGCACACACGGACATTCGCGCTGCGGTACAAACGAATGCTCGTGTGCGAATGCTCTTCTCGGTGCCCTCACCTGATGAGCTCAAGTACGTGCAGGACATGTCAGGCGAGACCCTGGAGCAGCTCATCTCGACGATGCGAAGCAATGCGAAGGGGCGGACGAAGGGAGAGGCCGAGCACACGATGCGGAGTCGCTTTCGTAGCAACTCAAGCGGAGCTGGCCAGAGCTCTGGCTCAAGCTGGGGGGGCTCGCTCTACACGAACTACAATGAAGGCACTTCTCTAGTGAGCTCAACAGCTCAGGGCGAGGGCACTGGATCGGGAGAGAGTCGACAGCAGTCGAGCAGCGAGACTCACTCTGAGGGCACTCGTGAGCAGCCCATGTACCGACCCGGAATGTCCGCCAGCTCCGCACTCGATGCCAGCAGCATGCAGCGTCAGTGCATCGTGCTGACCCGAGACAAGAAAGACCTAGTGGAGGTCTCTCCTGCAAGCGACGTTCGATTTGAGGGAGGGCGACCCCGGATCGTCCGTTGTCTCTACACCGTCGACCCGCAGATGCACGAACTACTCGCGGAGGCAGCGCCTCCGAGGATCAAGCCCCTCGATTCAAGGGCTCAGGAGCACGACGGCAGCGCGAAGGAGCTTCAGAGCCAGCTCACATTGCTCGAAGCCGCCCTCGAGGACGGTTACGCATTCGTGGAGCGCATCCATGCAGTGAGCCGCCGAGCATCGGTTGAGTAGTACAGAAGTTCATGCTAGCGTTTTGATCCTGCACGGCGCGATGAAAGGTACCCAAGCCAGGGGTTTCCTGGCTTGGGTGATGCTCGGACTAGTGAGCCATGTAGTATCGAACGACTAGATCGATGCTACCGGCGAGTACGCAAGGTGTTGCGCACCCGACGAGGTAGGCTCGCAGTCCAAGGCCGAAGAGTGCCTGTATCGGCACGGATATCTTCAGTCTTATTCGTTTCATGGGACCTCCGTTGGTAGGGATTCAGTTGAGCGCTGACTCGGGCTACGAGCCAGCACGGTCAAATCAACCCCCGAAGGTTACCGGGATCCGAAAGAGCAGAGTGCCCGCTGTGCTGTGCAGGTTTGCTGCATGAGCACATGGCGCGAGCGTGCAACGGTACGGGGCTTGGGCTACAAGCTCCACCGCGGCGAGTTAGGAGCGATGATATCAGCTTTCACCCGCGCTCGCTTCAGAATCGGGTGACGGAGGCGAATGCAGAGCTCCGAGGCTGCTAGTTTGAGGATCGCCAGTGATCGCCCCCTTGGCCATCAGAGCGAAGTTCGCGCGCACATCGTCAAGCACGGATCTTCTGGCCGTGATCGCCCCGGTGATGTTCAGCACCCAAGCCACCAGTGATTGAAGAAAAGCTATCGAGGCGAGCGTGATGAAGCCAAGAGCTGCGACGCCAATGACAGCCAGTACGACGGTCTTGAAGAACTCAACTGGGCCAATGATCGGCCGTCCGCTGTCAGCCTGCTCGAAAGTAATTAGAAGCCGAAGCAGGTCTGGAATGCCAACTAGATAGAAGCGGACGACGAACGTGTCGATGTATTCAACAAGCGCTTCGGTCGGCCGGGCTGAGCAGTTGCGGAGGAAGTGCCGCAAAGGTGTATCAAGGGACCGGTCGTAAAGGCAATTGACCTCGAACTGGAGGGTAAACCCGATCGGGACTACGAATACGGCTATCGCCGTAATGCCGCTTGTGGCCGCGAGCCATGGTGGAATCGGCGACTCCGGAATCGCAAGCCGCTCAGTCTCTCTCTCGAGAGGGACAAGCGCAGCTGAGACAGCCTTTGTGATCCGCAGTGCATGTCCACGGGGAAGCCAAAGACCGTGTAGGTGCTGAGACTCGGCCCACTTCGCTGCAGTGCCATCCGTGCCCCACGGCCAGGTGCTCCATCGCCCGACCAAGCCGCGCAGCGTCGCGCCCTCGAGCTCCGGTGACTCCTCAAGGAGCGAACCAAGATCGCACCTTCCTCCAGGGAAGATGAACTCGCTTCGCACTCGAGCCGCCCCATCGCCTCCGATAAGTCGCACGAGGCGCAAGGTTCCGTACACTCGGCTGAGCCGAACGCGGCAGCCTGGGCCCGCGAGGCTCACGTCATCCAGGCCTTCCTCGGTTGCACGCATCTTGCGATGGAGAATATACCGCCTCTTCAAGAGCTCTCTCTTCAGGTGCGTGATGCGGTCGACGAGGCGCGTCTTCGAGCGGGTCGCGAAGGTCTCTGGGTGCGCCCGAGCGCCAGCCTCGTCCGGATTCGAAGGCTCGGGCTGCTGGCGAGATGGGCGCTAGTCGCAACGGTCGTCACCGGCGCGCTCGTATTCTCCTACAGGCTGGGCTCGGCGCTGCTTTCACCGGCGGATCTGAGCAATGGTGGGACACCACAAAGCAGCATGACTCAAGGTGTAGTCGGTGTGGGGGCTTCAATTGCAGCACTCGGAGCCGCGGTCATCGCGGTTACGCTTTCGTTCGGATGGAAAGGACTTCTGTTTGGCAGGTCCGACTCTTGGCCGGTGGTGCCCCCCTACACGAGAAAGAAGAAGTCTCTGGAGTTATCGCGAGCCGAAGAAGTGCATGAGCGCTGCAAGGAAATCGCGTCTCGTTTGCGCGAGAGGCCTCTGTAGACGGTCGAATGCAGCTGGGCGCTGTTCGTGAGCCTCTCGGCTCGAAGATCTCATGGACGCTCATCGGGGCGCGGGCATCTGCGATCAATGGGGCTGGGTCTGTTCGTGATCGCTGCACCGGATGAGTCGCTCGATGACGATATCGACGTATCTTCTTGACTGCGCCTATGAGACATGACGATCTAGGAGGGACACTCACTCTCTCAGCAGTTAGACCCATGGCCACACCCAAGAAGAAACCTGTCCTGAAGCGCCCGCCGAAACCCGGCAAGCAGCGTTACCGCCGCTCCGATGACGAGATGATCTCCGATCTGAAGGCGAGGATCAAAGAGCTCGAGGAGCGCAAGGCCACCAAGAAGGTTAAGGCCTCCCCGGCGAGCAGGCAGGCTGGGAGCGCGTATCGGGCCCTCACGAAGGGTATCGACCTCTGCGATGGAGCGGGGGACGCCGAGCTCAAGCGCACCCTCAGCGAGGCGCAGCGGCTGCTCGCGGAGCACTTCGAGGGCCAGGGCGTGAAGCTGCCCAAGGCGCGAAAGCCCCGCGCGAGGAAAAAGTCGGCCTCCTGACGACCGCTGGCGACCAATCGAGCAGGTTTGGCGATCTAGTCCGCTGCGCTCCAGCGAAGAATCGCCGATGGTAGGGCTGGCGGCAGGTACGCCGCCTTGCTCGCATCGTTGCCAGGGGACGGCGGCGATGCTCACACGCACCCCGCGGGCCGCCTCTGGCTCGCGGGGTGCTCTTGTGTTCCTTGCCCGGCTCGCTGCCCTGCTCGGGACCGTGAATCGCCTCGCTCACTCGTTCCGCCGGTACACCCGGATCTCCACCCCATCCATGTCCAGGGGGAGCCCCGACGGATCGAAGACCTTCGCCAGGCTGTAGGAGTACAGCGGAATGTGGCCCTGTGGCGCGGTCCAGTTGATCTCGTCGCTCGCCGCGAGAATGTCTCGGTAGAACCCAATCTCCACCGGCCCCAGCGCACTCAGGACCATGGCTTCTGGGTCGAACACGACACCGAATCGCTCGAACGCGCGCGGATTCTCGTGAACGCGCTGAACAGGACTGTAGTCGCGCTCGCACATCACGATCCACTGCGGACGCGAGAAGACGTCGGTCGCCTCGTATCCCGACGGCAGGCGCACCGACGCGAAGCTACGTCGAGCTGTCGGTGATGGCGCCTCACCAATCGGCCCGGGACTTTCGACGTTCGCCTCAATCCACGCCGCGCAGCGATAGCGCGTGTCTTGGGTGTAGCGCCCCACGACAGCACGCACCGACAACGTCCAGCCAGCAACCACCAGGATGACAGCAGCCGCCATCCCCCGTGTGCTCCAGGAGCCAGCAATGCGGTTTAGGGCTACGCCCCAGAACACCGTGACAAGTGGCATCAACGGCATCACCCAGTCCGGTGCGAGCGCTCGGCGAACCACCACCAGGTAAATCGCGAACATCACGAGCGATGACTGAATCACCCTGTTTCGCCTAGCGCTCGGGCAGAGCGCTAGGCCCGCGGCTGCGAGCAGAATCCCCCAGACTGGCAGCGTGGTCGTCAGCGAGGACGCGAACCGTCCAGCATCGAACGTCGAGAGCTGGGTCTTGCTCGTGAACTCGTACGCGAGGCTGGCGGAGAAGCTCGTCCAGTCGAGTACGGCGCCTGGGACGAAGGCAAGGAACGCGGCGCTGGCCCCGAGACCAACCACGAGCAGCTCTCGAGCAATCAGAGTCGGTCCTCCTCGCCGCTTCTGGGAGCCGATCAGGACGGCGACTAGAACGGGGAGTCCGCCAATCAGGCCGGTGTACTTGGCCGCGACGGTTGCGCCCAGAAGTGCCCCCAGGATCGCTGGCTCCACGCCGGCCCGATAGCGTTCACGCACCTCGACATGAACGCACCGGACGATCAGCCCTAGTAGCATCACCGCCATCGGAAGATCCGTCTGGGCGAGGGCCGTGTTGGCGACAACGAACGGCTGCATCGAGAACGCCGCGAGAATCCAAGGAAGCGCGCTCACGATCCCGAGCAGCGCAGCAAGCCGAGCAAGCAGCCACATCGAGGCCCCCCCGAAGAGGAGGACATAGACGCCACGCGCGAACACGGTCGCGGCCTCGAATCTAGGTTCACCCGGAACAGGCAGAGCATCCGGCTCGAGTGGGTGGACGAGCAAGGCAAGCTGCCACACCACGCCGAGAACGCTGTGAGCGAACAGCGGATACCGGTAGTCGGTGTTCGAGGTGATCGACTCGGGGAAGCGATCCGCGAAGCGGACCAGCTTCGGCTCATCTGGGTGGAACCCAAACAGCGCATCGTCGATGTAAGCCGTGCCCCAGAGGATCGGCACCGCACGCAGTACGAGCGCAAACAGAGCCAGGGCGACAAGGACACCGGCCCGTGCCTTCATATTCTTCGCGCTGCCGCCCCCCATCTCTCGTCCCTCAAGAACACCACAGGAGGGTAGCGCTCGCCTATCGGCTGGGCCAGATAGACATGGCCGTGAGCCCGCCGCGCGTTCGTGCACGACGAGCTCACTCAGTATGCGCATGGAGCAGCCTGCGGCCCGTCGGCCCAGACGCCTCACCGTCCTACTGCACGATCACCCTGGCGAAGTTGTTGACCGTGGTGACCTCTTCCAGGTCCGCAAGGCCCGACGACTGACGCACGATCTTGACGAAGAGCGCTTGCCCTGGGACCAGGCCGGTCGCTGAGCAGCTAGCGGCGTCGTAGCCTGGCTGAAGGTCCCCGGTTCCTGTTACCGGAGAGGCCAGAGCGACCTCGGGACATACCAGAACGCCAGCCGCATCCTCGATCCGAATCACCATCTGGTCGCCGAGCGGGACGGGTTGCACGAAGTCACTTGCGCCAAAGTTGCTGTAGGGCACCTCGATTACGCCCGTGGCCGACGAGGCCCTCAGCCTTGACGAGAGCAGCGCGAGATCCACGGATTGACTCGAAGGTGTCGGAGACCCAGACGGCGCGGTCCAGTGCAGGTCGAGCACATACGTCTCACCACGCATCAGACCCGACAGGGGGACCTGCACAGCGCTACCCTCGAAGGTGAACGGAGCAACCGGTATCGACGTCGTTGAGCCAATCTGCGGCGTCGACTCGATAGCGCAGCTCACGGTGTAGTCCCCGGCGGGAACGCCCCCAAAGAGCTGGAAACCGATATCTACGGTGCCCCCTGAGCCGTCGTCGCGAACATGGATGAGGGCCTTGAGGGCGGGAGCAGCGGGCAGCTGCGCCGCTGCGTTCAGCTCCGTCACGAGGAACGAGCAGTCGCGCATGTCGAGCGATCCATCGCTCGAATCGTCGTACCAGGCGATGGACCCGCTCTCGATCGTGGCGCTCGGCGTCTGGGCACCGCCCATCGCGTGGTTCAGCATGATGATCGCCGGAGCGTCATTCGGAAGAACCCGATCGGTGTACACGACGAACTCGCTGACGAGCGGGAACACGTCCTGCCACAGTACCGAAGCGGACTCGAAGCGCGCGCTGATCTCTGTGAGGTCCTTCGGCGGAGCAGGCTGGACCGGCGGAAGGCCTCGAATGCCGAAGTACTCGGAGGACTGCGAGTACCGGTAGCTGAAGACGTCGTCCATGACGTCGTTACCGGTCGCTCCAGACCCGAGGACCGTTGCGCCATGGAGCGCGCGCAGCCGCGCTTCGTGGCGACGGGCGAACTGCAGGAACGGGACCCCCATGGCCTCCGCAGCGAAGCCGGGACTGCCGGGGCTGCCGCCGTCGAACGTCGCGGTCGTCCCAGTGACCGACGTTGTGCTGTGGATGTCTTGGATGAACGAGAACGCCGCGTCGAGCACAGCGAGCTCGTCCGGGTGCCCTTGCGGAATCGAGTCGAGGTAGAGCGACACGACCGAGTAGATGTCGGCGCTGAAGTTGTTGAACTTGCCGACGGCGGACTCTTGGTCTGCCCACCACTCCGTTCCAGAACCGAAATGCCCCGTGGGTGTGCCGAGGTCGTACATCGCGGGCAGTGCGCCCGCCGGCTTGTTCGGCTGCGACATCGCGTTGGGCGACGGTGTGCCTGCACGGTCGATCCCGGCGGACGCCATCACGCGCGACCACTCGGCACCGAGTTCACTGAGGTACTGCTCCGCCTTGGGGTGGCGCATGTATTGCTGCAGCGCAAAGACCGGAACCAGGGCCTTCATTGTGAAGTTCCCGACCCTCTCCCCGTCGCTGCTGACGGTGCTCAGTTGCCGCGCATCGAAGTGCGAGGAGCGGAACTGTCGGTACGGAATGGGCGTCCCCGGATCGACGACCTCGGTCCAGTCCACGCCTCGGTCCGGAAGGCCCGAGATGGCGTGTGGGTTGCCCGTCTCGTCGAGGTTTCGCATGCAGCGGAACGCCTGCAGCAGAATGTCGGGGTCGCCGAAGCGGAACCGCATCAGCTTCCCGAGCACGAGTGCACCAGGCTCGCTCGCGTGCTCGACGTCCGGGATCTGGTACTGGTCTGCCGGAGGCTGAGGGTCACCTGGGGAAGTGTTCGGCGCGGGATCCCAGTAGCCGTGGTAGGAGTTGTGATCCGAACGCTCGTCGAAGACGCTCACGGCGAGAGCCTCCTTCACAGCGCGACGGAACGGACCCACGTCGAACTCGTCCTCGATGATCGGGACGAGCGGAAGTCCGGCGACGTTGAAGAGCTCGATGTCGTCCGTCAGTCCGCCTCCCAGCGTGCCGCTGAACGAAGTCGGCGTTGGGCGGTGGAAGAGACGTCGCCGTACGTACCACTGCAACAGGACGTCGACCGTGCTGCGTAGGAGAGTCTGCGTACGAGCCCACTCCTCCGTCACCGCGTCAGATCGCGCCATCTCAGGGAGTCCGAGCCACGGCTCCCACCAGCTCTTGTCGTAGTTTCCCGGCGGCCCGCCGGGGAAGTTCGTGTCGTTGTACGGACGCATCCCCTCGTAGACGCCCGGGGCAATCTCGATGCGTCCGGTTACGAGGTACCAGGCGAGCATCCGTGCGTTGTGCGCGGAATGGAAAAGCCTGTTCGAATCATCGGCAGGATCCAGGTGCGCCCAGAGGCCATCAAGCCGCTGCATATAGAGCTCGTTCCAGTCCTCCCAGACCGGAACGCCCTGACTACGTCGCCCCAGACCCGGGTTGCGGCCGAAGTCACCGCGCACGATCCATGCGATGGCCTTTGCGCTAAATGGGCTTGCCGGGAACCGGACACGCCCGGTCGGGGACGGGTGGACCCCGAGGGTGTTCCCGCCGATCTGCTCGAGCGATGCCTTTCCGGCTGAAAGGTTCACGACTATCTCGGCTAGCCGGCTGTCATCCGGATCGTAGTCGAGCCGCGGCGGGTTCGGGTACGGGAACGCCGGGCCTGCGATCTCGTTCGGCTTCGTGTATCCACGGGCATGGGTGTATCGAACCCCGTCCGCGTAGTAGCGAATGTCCTGGGCAGCGGCAGTGACCCACGGATCGTCCGGGAAGAGCGAGAGGAAGTCCGCGATGTCATCGCGCACCGACGTCCAGAGACTGCGCTCGGTCTCTGGAGCGTTGTCTGCCTTCCATCCGTAGTCTTCGTCCCCTCGGAGCCAACCGAGCCACCAACAGGCCCCGAGTAGGTACGCCCGCATCGCTATCTCGTCCGGCGGTGACTGCGATCGAGCTGCGTCGTAGCTGGACTGCAGAAACGCAAAAACGCGCCGCTGCAGACCGGAGTTCCGCACTCCCGTGGAGTTCAGCACGTCGAGCAGTCGCTGTAGATCCACATCGAGAGCGGCGTCCCCGGTACTGGCGACCAGACGGGTGCTGGTGGGGGTCTCCTCGATGACGACCGGTTCCCCAGACGTCACTCGGAACACAGACATCCCGAGAATGGGGGTTCCAGAGCCACCAGGCCCCGAGTTGTCGAACTGCAGCTCGATCTGCGTGGGCCCTGCCGTGCTCGGCACATCAACGACGCGATGCACGCGACGGAAGCTGTACTTGGAGAAGCGGTAGCCCAGCTTCTCTTGCTCAAGCCGGGGTATGTCGCCGATGTCGTAGAACGGCTCCGTCGTTGCGCCATCCACGAGCTGGACTGCGAGTCTGTAGTCGGGATCAACACTCGGGTCGTCGCCATCGAATGGCTTCCCGAGGTAGAGGATCACGCTGTACTCGCCAGGACCGGGCACATCGAGCGCGAACCGCAAGTTCGCGTGGCTCCGGATCCCCTGACCAAGCATGTCAGTGAACTCTGCCTGGTGTGCCGCTTCGTTCGCTGCGAAGTGGAAGACCTCATCGTCGATCTGGGCGACCGAGAAGATGCCTGGGAAGCCAGAGGTGAAGCCGAAGGTGTAGCCATCGGCCGAGGTTGGTGTCGGAGAGTAGGTGTCATCGGTGCCCACAGCGGTGAACCGGCGAGGGCCGAGTGTCGGTCCGTAGGCGGCCTCCCAGTTGCTTCGAGCGCTTGTACCACTGAAATCGGCGACGAACGCGAGGTTGCAGCTCCAAGGAGACTGGGAGGAGGCGAGCGGTGCGAGCGCGATGAAGGTCGCTAGCGAACCGGGAAGGGTGAGAAAGAGTCTATTCATGCTGTTGTGCGGCCTGGAGGCCGAGAGAGTCGTTCGAGCGCCGGTTGACTGGGAGATCAGAGCCCGGCGGGTCGAGTGCGATGCATGCTAGACAGTGCGCGTCGTGGGGCTACCCACTCACCGGCGCTTCAACCCATCGGACTCGCATAGGGCCTTGATCAATTTCCTGGGGCCGGTCAACCGCAAGGAGCCGGATAGTAAGTGCGACGGCCACAGCCTCTGAGGAGGCTGTGGCCGCTCCGAGCCTCGCTGTCCGCTGATGCTTCCAGCTCGGGAGAAGCACCCTCGGCCGCCGATGTTGCGCGCTTCGAGCCCAACTGGCGGGAATGACTCGAACGCCCCGTGCTTTCCTTGCACCCTTCGAGCCCCTGCACGGGGAGATGAACGTCGGGCTCCGTGCTTCGTCGTGGTTTGATGCTCGCGCCCAGCCCACACGGTGGCCTTATTCGAGTCGTCCTCGCCGCGTTGGAGTTCATCGGCTCCAGCCAGGTCTTCCATGGATGCCCCCGAGGACGGTGAGCATCGGCGTCTCTCGGCGTCGCGGCGTACGAGCCCACTCAACCGGGGGGGCGGAGCCTCACCTCGACTCGTACTCGAGAGTCAACTCCTCAGCCCGAGAATCAAGAGCGCCTTCAAGGCGTTCATCGCATATTGAGACTTGCGCGATTCCCCACAGCGTGGCTAGATATCCGCCATGCGGAGGCGAAATCTGCTCCCTCGCATCGAAGACGCCCTGGCAGATACGCCACTAGTCCTTTTACAGGGAGCTCGACAGACAGGGAAGACCACACTCGCCCGTGAGCTGAGCGAGAGTGGGACCTCTACGCGCCGCTACGTCACCCTGGACGACGCAGCAGCACTCGCTGCGGCTCGGTCGAACCCCTCAGCCTTCCTCGAAGGCCTCGGAGAGCGCGCGACCATCGATGAGGTTCAGTTTGCCCCGTCGCTCTTCCCGGCCATCAAGGCCCTGGTGGACCGCGACAGAGCCCCTGGCCGATTCCTCCTGACGGGGTCGGCCAACGTCCTCCTGCTCCCGAAGCTTGCCGAGTCCCTGGCGGGGCGAACGGAGCTGCTGTCGCTCTGGCCCTTCTCGCAAGGTGAGCTCGAGGGGGTGGGGGAGACCTTCATCGACTGGCTGCTCGCCGAGGACGACGGCACCCAGTTTCCATCTCAGCCCCCTGTGCCTGAGCCGGATGACCTGTGGCAGCGCGTGCTCCGTGGTGGATACCCAGAGGTGCAGAAGCGTCTTGCTCCGAGGCGACGAAGCGCCTGGTTCGGCTCCTACGTCACAACCATCATCCAGCGCGACGTGCGCGAGTTCGCCAACATCGCCGACCCGAGTGCGCTGCAGCGACTACTCGAGCTCGTCGCGGCACGAAACGGCTCCCTGGCGAACGTCTCGGAGCTATCGCGGAGCCTCGCCATCCCGACAAGCACCCTCACTCGTCATGTGCGGCTGCTCGAGGCCACGTTCCTGCTGCTCCACCTTCGGCCCTGGTCGGGCAACCTCAGCAAGCGACTCGTGAAGTCGCCGAAGGTCTACCTGGGCGACACGGGACTTGCATCGTCACTGCTTGGGTGCGCCAGCGTTGAAGACCTAGCGCGCGGCTCAGCTCGTGGAGGTCTTCTCGAGAACTTCGTCGTCACTGAGCTCTCCAAGCAGCTGGGCTGGAGCGACACGCCTGCTCAGCTCTTTCACTACCGCACGCAGTCCGGTCAGGAGGTCGACGTCGTCCTCGAGGCGCCGAGCGGGAAGCTGGGAGGCATCGAGGTGAAGGCGTCGAGCTCGGTGTCTGCGTCCGACTTCGATGGACTGAGACACCTGCGGCATGCGGTGGGGGACAGGTTCACTCGCGGAGTGCTGCTCTACGGCGGCTCCGAGGTGCTGACCTTCGAGCCAGGTCTCGTGGCTGCGCCCTTCTCTGCACTCTGGGCAGGGCACACCTGAAGGGGCCCTCTCACGGGCACAAAGTGGGGCTCAGGTGCGGCCGAAGCTCACTTCATGGCCGAGAGAGGAGCGTCTGGGAGCAACCTCAAGCCGTTCAACGGTCTCAGCCCACTTCCTGATTGGTGACCGCCACCCGCTGAGCCCCCGCCCCTCGAATCAACCCGCGAAGGCAAAACAAGGTGCGGGAGAGGCGGTGGGAAGGCTCAAGGTCCTAACTACGCGTGGGCACCTCGCATGAGGACCTCTTTGAGAAGCTCATCAGGAGAAAGGCGGCAGAGCTTCCTCCCTTCTTCCAGGCTGACTGTCCACCACGCCATTCCAGGGACAAGGAGGTGCAGCTCCACTGCCACCGAGAGCGGAATGGCCTTCCCGTATCTCAACTCGACATGCGGAATCTCAACATCTCCCGCTCGACGCCGCCGACGCTTTCTAATTCGTCTAATGAGCTTTGGGTCAAGTAATTGAAAGAGCACGATGACGTCGCTCGGGCGGGGGGCCCGCCCCTCCGGCGGGATGGCCTGACGTCGACTCATGCGCCTCAAGCGAGGCTCCTTGAGAATCAGGACGGGCCTCCACCAGTGGAGGTACCGAAGGACGACCCCGATGCCAGGCGCTTCGAAATCAAAGAGACAGACACTGTATCTACCGAAGACTTGATCAGGCTTGAACGGGTGGGCCGCCAGAGCGCTCTGGCGCATGGAGCCCGGAGACAACTCACCGTCGTTCAGAATAGACGCCAGGTTGTGAGCCAGCGTCGCGTGCACGAGCCCTCTCATCAAGAGGTGGAATTTCGAGCGCAACCACTCCTCCGAGATGAAGCTTTCGATGTTGCTAATCAGGCTCTGCGCTTCCCCGCGTGCCTCTTCGACGTCGTCCCAGAATTCCATGCCGCCGTTTCTTAGGTCGTCACCTGCGTGGGGCGATACCTGAATCGCGACCAGCAGTGGTCGGAAGACGATGGCATCGCCTGCATTCCTCGAGCGAATCGAATCCTAGGTCTTGAGGTAGTGAGGCCTGTCCAGGGTCGCGAGGGAGGCCGCGCGACGCTTCTCTCGCTGCACAAGTCAGCCCCGAGCCTGGTGAATACCCAGTTGAGCGACAAGAGGGGGCCGCTCGAGCGGCACCGAATGGGAAAGGGAATGGTGGACCCAGGTCAGGTCCACCATTTCTGGCCAATCGCACCGAGGACCGCACAGCGCCTTGTTTCGCCTCACTCTCCCCTCTGGTAACTTCTGAACCATGCCCTCATCACACACCTTTGAGTTAGTCCGAATTGAGGTAGACGGTGGTCCTGCTTCCGCATCAATCGAGGATTATCAACGATATGAGTGGGCACAGACGGGTTATCGCACTGTCTTCGTTCCTCCGGAGGCGGGGGGCCCGTGGGACCAAGAGCTCCCGGTCTACGGCTATGTGCTCTTCGAGCGACAACGATGGCGGGTCACGGGGATTGGGGAGGGTGATATCCTTGTGCCCACTGAGAACTCTGCGCAACTCGACGCTCACTCTGATGGCGAGCCTTTGGTTACATCGGTCTGGCATGCAAGCACATCGTTCGCGCTTGCCTCAACCCCTGGAATGGTCGACTCACAGCGTGTGGCAGATACGCTCCTAGAAATCACGAAGCGCCAGCGTGAGCGTTGGACACTCACACTCTCTGGAGCATCAGGAAAGGCGGCGGCGGTCGTCGCTGCCGGTCTCGTAGCGATTGGGTGTGCGATTGGGCTTGTGGGCACGTTCACAGAGCCGTCGGGTCAATCAACCGATGTTGGTGGCCTTATCTTCGCGGCCGTGGTGATGTTGGGTTTAGCGTATCTACTCGTTCGAATCACCTGGACCGTATCGAAGACGCTCATTCAGGGACTCGTGGGCTTCATAATCTCGGTGCTGTTTTGGCTCTATGGGCTGGCCACTCTTCGGTTCGTGCGCCGATACCTGTTTGTACGCCAAGTGCGTGATGCGCTACGAGCGGAGGCCAGCAGAGTGTTGGCAGCAAGTAACCCTTCCAGTGTGTCGTCGGACTCAACACAAGGTTGAAACTGTGACGGCCGCAGCCTCTGAAGAGGCAGCAGCCGCTCCGAGCCTCGCTGTCCGCTGATGCTTCCAGCTCGGGAGAAGCACCCTCGGCCGCCGATGTTGCGCGCGTCGAGCCCCACCGGCGGGAATGACTCGAACGCCCCGTGCTTTCCTTGCACCCTTCGAGCCCCTGCACGGGGAGGTGAACGTCGGGCTCCGTGCTTCGTCGTGGTTAGATGCTCGCGCCCAGCCCGCACGGTGGCCTTCTTCGAGTCGCCCTCGCCGAGCTGGAGTTCATCGGCTCCAGTCAGGTCTTCCATGGGTGCCCCCGAGGACGGTGAGCACCGGCGTCTCTCGGCGTCATGGAGTACCAGTCCACTCAACCGGGGGGCGGAGCCTCACCTCGACTGGTACTCGAGAGTCAGCTCCTCGGCCCGAGAATCAAGAGCGCCTTCAAGGCGTTCACCTCCTGGATTCCGTGTCCGCACAATCGCGGTACGTGGATGCTACGTTGGCCTTCCCGGGGTATTCAATACTGGTTTGGTCGGGTTCTGTTCGCCCTTGACAAAGCTCGTGATAAACTGGATTATCACGAGCGTAGGAGCGCGCCGATGAACGGCGCCAAAATGGACCTGGGAGGACCATGACAGATGACTCGCAACGACCTGCAGCCGCACTGCTTGGTCGAACCATCACCGCCGTTCGACGGCTTGAACCCGGAGAGGTCGCAGACCTTGACCGACCCGAGCGAGTGACCGTGCTCGAACTCGATGACGGCACCCTGCTTGTGGGAGCCAAGGACGACATCTTCTGGGGACTCGGCTGGCTCTGGGCCCGTGAGCCCTCGAGCAAGGCGTGGGCCCTCGTTGCATCCAAGTCGAAGGAGGCCGCATGAGTGAGCTCAGGACCATTCGAGAAGCCACCGAGGCTGCAATGCTCATTCGAGCCGCTGTGGGCGAACATCCAAGGCTCGACCGTTTTCGCGAGCAAGCCCTGTGGCGCGTGGCTGATTGCCTCGATGTGCTCGCCACGCGTGACACCTTAGAACTTGAGCTCCCACCAGGAGAGCAGTCGTTCTATCGCGCCGGAAGGACAGAGCCAATTGTGCGCGAGATACAGAGTTCACAAAGCAGCCCTGCCTTAGTCCGTGTGGAGGCCGCATGAAGCCACCAACGGGAGCTTGCACCCGACTGGTCCGCACCGACAACCCAGACGCGCTGCTGCTCTATGAGTACGCGCATGAGATTTGGAACCTGGCCTCTCACCTGGAGTACCTGCTCGAAGAAGTCGCACCGGATGAACTCGAGGCGTTCCGTCGCTCACGCCACCAGGCGGCGCAGACGTCACAAGACGGTAGAACCCCACTCTGGTCGGCCAACCACTGGAAGCCACCTTCGAAGGAGGTCGCATGACGAGCACTTCCACAGAGCAGCTGATTGGACCGCTTCTGTTCCATGCCCTCCCGGATGAGACGACCGGCTACTACACCCTTTGCGGTCGCCCGCTCGAGACAGGAACTGTCCTCGAGCTGCGGGTGGCGCCGCACAAGTGGATTCACGTCCGGTTTTGCTTCTCTGGCGACTCAGACTCCTTTCCGCTCTTTGAGATTCCACTACCTGACACCGAGCCCCTTGCTGTGCTGCGGGTCCCGGGCGGAGCTGTGTTCCGGCTTCCTTTCAAAGCGGAAGCCACGTCTCGGGGGACCGCATGAGCAGACGTGCCCGAATTCACCTCTTTCTGGCCTCTGACCCGGCAAGCGGCGTTCTTTGCCCATGCGCGAGCGAGGCTCGACCCGAATCGAACATTCGCACGCTGCGAGACGGATGCCGCCTCGAGGCCTGCATTGACGGGACCTTGTGGCGGCTTCTTGCCTTCAGGCAATCAGAGTCGACCGCTCGAAAAGCTGCCTTCGATGCTCTCGACGGGAACACCCCCACCAAGCTGATGCTCGGGCCAGCAACCACCATCCGCTGGCCAAACGACAAACAGGGGGACGCATGACGGAGCTCACGGCAGAGAAGCCTCTTGTTGGGCGCAGAGTCACAGGAGTCCGACGACTCGCACGAAGTGAGCTCGGCCCTGGTTGGCTTCACCTACAAGGAACAACGGTGCTCGAGCTCGACGACGGCTCTCTTCTCTTTGCCTCCGGGCCCGTCGACTCCCCAACACCTGAGCTTCACCGATGCGGCCAAAACCGCGCCATCGTCACAAGAGTAGTGCCACCGAGGAGCAGGCGATGAAGGTGACAACGAGCCACCCCATCCTCTCCTGGGGCCAACACCGAAACGGCAGTTGGGAGCCCAGCCCCCCACCTGGCTACACGCCGGTTCGCTTCGCCATCGGCGACGCCAGGCTTCGACCGGGCGATTGCGTCGAGCTCCTGCTTGGAAGCACCTGGGTTCGGGCTCGATTCGAGGGCCCCGGCAGCACCAGCAATGACGTTGAGCTGAGCTTCGAGCTCGGCGAGCACAACGAGAGAGTCGAGCACGTCATCGTTCCGGCTGACGCTCACTTTCGCCTGCTCGCCCCAGAGGACGCCGCATGAGGGCTCGAAATCACCATCGCGTGCCTTCGCACGACCCTCTCTCGCTTCGCAAGTGGGTCCTAGCACGCACGAACACCCATTTGAACGACGATAGCACGTCGCCCGATTCGCCAAAAATGCCCCCCTACGCCATGAATTCGCATGAGCAAGAGCACGGAGGGCCTGCAGAGCTCTCCGCCCTGGGCCCGTCACAGGGCGAGGACTCAAGGGTCACCACCACCCCCAAAGGCAAGGCGGCCAAGGCCGCTCTGCAGCGGGTCGACTCAAAGAGTGCCGTAGCGCTCCTTGCGCAGGTTCCTGCTGAGGACGTTTGGCTTGAGGGTCTCGACTCAGAGCGCACCCGTCGTGCGTACAAGAGTGACGTGCGCCAGTTCGTTGAGTTCCTCGGGATGCGCTCGCGCGATGAGCTCTACGCCGTCACCCCCGCGGCCGTGATTGCATGGAGGCGGCACCTCGAGGTTGCCAAGGGTGACGGAGGCCTTGGCCTGAAGCGCGCAACGGTGCGCCGAAAGCTCTCGGCTCTCTCCTCTTTATATGAGCACCTGGTTGAAGAGGCTCTCGTTGACTTCAACCCCGTCGGGCAGGTCAAGCGCCCCCGACGCACGACCAAGGACCGCAAAGGAAGAACTGCTCCTCTTCTGCAGGACGAAGCCCGGTTGCTGCTGAACGCACCACCTCTGACGCGCAAGGTCAGGAGGCAAGGCCGCGAGCTTGAGGAACCGCTCGAGGGCGATGCTCTCGTTCGCTCGCTTCGCGACCGCGCGCTTCTCTCGCTCGGGTTTCAGAACGGACTGCGGCGAAGTGAGATTGCCCACCTGACCGTTGGCTCCATCGAGGTGCGAGAGCGCCTCCCCCACCTGACCTACATCGCCAAGGGTGGCGAGGAGCACACCGTTCCGATGAACCCTCAGGCGCACAAGCGAGTCATGGACTACCTCGAGGCCGCAGGGCACGGTGATGACTTCGACAGTCCGCTTCTTCGCCCCACTCGCTCGAACCACGTCGAGGGTACGGACGACATGAATCGTCATCTCGACCCGGACATGGTCGACCGCATCGTGCGCCGCTGGGCAAAGGAAGCCCTTGGGCGAACACGTGGTATCAGCGCGCACACCATGCGCTCAACGTTCGTCACGCGAACGCTCGAGAACGGGTGCCCTCTCGAGCGCGTGCAGAACGACGTCGGGCACGCGCACATCTCAACAACGCAGCTCTACGACCATCGCGGTCTTTCACCTGAAGAAGCTGCCCCGTTCTTCGCAAACTACTAGGGCCACTGCCGCGCCCGCTGGTTGCCGAGCTCTTTCTATCTCCCCCCGTTCTCCCGCACCGCATGCCCCCCAGAAACAACGCCCAGCCAAGCTACGGGCCCGACAGTCTTCGCTGGTCTGCACACAGAGCAGGACGCCGCGACAACCGAGGCGTCGCTGGTCGAGACCGAGCTGCTCGAGTCTCTCCCAGCACCGCATCGGGAGGCTGTCGAGCAAGCCACGATGCTGCTTCGTTTCATGCGTGACAAGCAGAACATGAACCACTCGGCCGCATTCAACGTGCTGCTGGGCCCCCTCGACCAGGCCTCGCGAGGTCTCTTGATTCGCAAGCTCCAAGACCGCGCACCGCAGGACGCCGATGAGCAAAGCGAGTGGTTCGGCCTCGATGACCTCCAGGCCCGCGGCGGTAAGCGCAAGCACTACGAGGCGACGGCAGAGAACCCTCGCCGCACGCTCATCTACGAGCGCGGCACCTCCCCCATTGGGCTGCTACGCAACTGTCTCGACTACGCCCTCAACAACAAGACCAAGCTTGCAGGCGTCTTTGCTGATGTTCGCGAGGCGCTCCGAATGACCGGCGGCCGTCAGCTGCTCGCGGGCCTTGAGCGGGTCAATGACTTTCGCAACACCCGCGTCGCGCACCAAGAAGAGGTGCTCGACGATGCCGAGCTCGCTGAACGCGAGCTCATCCACTGGATTCAGACCCTCTCAACACTGAACTCACTTTGAAGCAGAACACGCCCAAGTACAACTGTGAGGTGAGTCGCAGAACCGCCATCCCATTCATCAAGCGATGGATGAAGAAGGCCAACGCTGGCGGATGGAAAGTTGAGGATGCCATCGAACGAGAGGCCGCGGCTGTCGATGGCTTCGTCGCGCGCTTCATCGCGTTCAACCGACTGTACAACGAGCTTTGGGCGCAGAAGCATGGCGTTATGCCGGAGTTCGCCAAGGGAGAGGCGAAGAAGCATAAGGACCCTGAATCGAAGAGAGCCTCAGAGGACGTAGTCGCGCGTGTTGATTCGCCTGCTGTTCTGGAGAGGATGGAAACAGACCTGAGGAACGTCCGCGAAATGCTGACGCGTGACGACGGCTTCTACCTGAAGAGACCCAAGGAGAAGCCATTCTTCCGCAGCTACGAGAGTTGGTCAGAGAACAAGCGGCTGACGAAGACGCTCAAGGCCCTCTACCTGCTGCGCTGCAACCTCTTCCACGGGAGCAAAGGCCTGGAAACCAGCCAGGAGCGAATCCTTGAGCCCGCGAATGCGTGCCTCGATGTCATCATCGAGGAGGGGGTAAAGGCTCTGGAGACCTGGGAGCCGACTCGCAGTTGACCGACTCAATCCACAGCGGAGAAGCGCTCGATGAATCCTTCGAGCCGCTCCCGGAGCTTCAGGTCTCGGTTGAATCCACGCTCTTCAATCAGAGCCGCGAGCTCTCGTGCTGAGGCACCCCCCAAGTTCGGTCCGCGAGTAGCTGGGATCTCGGGCGGTCAGGCCTGGGCCAGAAGGGTTGCTGGAATCAGTGAGGTTGCGGGCCGCGGGGGCCCCGGGGGCCCATGGGCCCCCGGGGCCTCCGCGATGTACTGCTCGGGGCTGCGTCCGCCGAGTGCGGTGTGCGGCCGGACGTGGTTGTAGTCGTCGCGCGTGCGCCGGCTCGAATCGAAGGCGCCTGATGGACGCCTCGTGACGGCCGCCTTCGACGGCGGTCCGATCACCTCGGACGGGGGCGTTCTGCCCCTGCGCGAGGTGGAGCAGCGCTCCCGAATCCTGGAGCGCTTCGGCGAGTGCTTCGCCGATCTCCGCGACCCAGCCCGAGTCCGCCATTCGATCACGGAGCTCGCGAGCCAGTGCGTTCTGGCCCTCGCCCTGGGCTACGAAGACCTCGTCGATCTCCTCCACCCTGCGCAGGCGCTCGCGCGACGCTGACCGCGAAATCCGGAGGCCCTTTGGTAGTGAACAGCCCTAGCAGCTTTACGTTCAAAATCAATTAGCCAACACCAAGCGGCGCGCCTGGAGAGGTTGCGCCGCTTGACTCGTTGGGTTCGACGCTCGATGCTTTGTTTTGCCGTTGAGATGCGCGCGCCCATCAGCTCGTATTGAGGCAACCCCATGGGCCTGCCTGTTCGCGCGAATCGCGAACGCGCACAACCATTGACCACGCGCGTGCTTGCGGGCTAGAAAGCTGCATTTAGGGCCCTGCAAGTCCCGATTTTCTCGCGAATTCCGGTATGGTGCGCCTGGATTCGGTTCTACGGGTCGACGTGAAGAGGCGTCGTCTCTTCTGTTCTCTCGCCAACCCACTGCCTGACCATAAGGTTCTAATGAAGACCACCCTGACCTTGGGGGCACTGGCCCTCTGTGCAGCGTTGCCACTCTGCTACGCAGACCACGAAGGCGACTCATCGCTGAGCGAGGTAGTCACAGTCCGCGAGGTTCTGGCCTCAGCAACTGAGTCGGGGAGAGGAGGAGACGTGAATCCTCCGGACGGCCCCGCTTGTCGATTCGACCTGACATGCGTCAACATTAAGGCCAGCGGTTGGCTGGCCTGGAACACTAGCGCCGATGAGCTGGTGGCATTCCCGAACTCCTAAGTTCAGTTGCGCACCCTGCTTTGGCTGCATCTAGCCCTGGTCGCAACCAGCGCCTTCAAAATCTCGCTTCCGCGACCGGGGCCGCTTGGCCCCTTAGCGAGTACGTACGGTCACGCAACGGGCGCCGATAACAGGTACGGCTTCTTCGCGCCCTCTGTCGGCGCAATGCCTCGCTTGAGAGTCACTTCGTTCCAACCGAACGGGAAGGTATTCCGCATCGAGGTACAGCATTGCTCCTCCCACGAAGGGCAGCTACGCATGACAGCTCTACTCGCGACGATGTCCGGAGCTAGTGACAATATCCGTCGGGGCCTCATGGCTCACTTTGCAGCGCGTGCTCTACGTCAGCAGCCTGAGGCATCACTGGTCCGAGTTGAGCTCCAGACCCTTCAAGTGCCGCCTCTGAGCGTGGCTCAGTCAGCAGGTCCGCCTACATGGAGAACTTACCAAAGCACCGAGTTCTCTCGCGCAGGTGGAGTCGATTAGCAAATCGGGTACAGTGCGGCCTGCAAGAGACCGAGAGTTTTGCATCCTCGAGAGTGCGAGCTCTTGGCCTTTGCATGTGCGCTTCGCTTGCACTGCTAGCGTGCCTAACCGGCCGGGACTTCGACCGAATATATGGCGTCGAAGGGCTGACCGGCGATGAGGTCCGCGGCGCCCTAGGAGTACCCCTTCAGGCCTACGGTGTCCTCACGAATGCCCTGGGATACCTCGGGCTACCACCGTCAATAGGACCGTCGATACTGTGGGGTATGCTGTTCGCATGCTTGGCCATCTACATCACGTCCAGATTTCGCGCAGCATCTATCGCAGCTGCATGGGCTCTATTCCTGTTGCTCGAAAACGGGGCCGGACCAACTGGTTACGGGGCTATAGAATTCATAAATATTGGACTATTCTACTGCACCTGCGGAAACGCGTTCAGCGGACGCTATGCGTGCACCACCATTATAGTCTTTAGGCTCCACCTGTGCATCGTCTATATCAGCTCGGGAATTGAAAAGGCGAGTGGAGCTCAATGGTGGTCCGGTGAGGCTATTTGGCGAGCCCTTGCACGGCCGGACTTTGGAGATGGGTTTCAATGGGCATCGAGCTTCCCAACCGTCCTTCTCCTGGCAGGAGTCGGCACTGTCGCCCTTGAGACTTTGTACCCTGCGATTCTCCTGGGTCGGAAAGTTCGGGCCCTAATTGTCGCAGCGACACTGTCCATGCATGCGTCCATCGCACTACTTATGGAGCTCTACCTTTTCAGCTTCACTATGGTCTCGCTGAACAGCTGCGCTTGGCTCGGGCGACGTCGGAGCAGAACCAGTTGAGTCAGAGTGACACTCTCCTTGAACGTGGGTGATACAATGTGTTATCACCCATATTGAGGGGTCGTGATAGCGGTGGGGGACTCGGGTGGATGGACCGCTCTGAAGGGCTCTCGTGGCGGCTTCAGGGAGGGTTCCGTGATGGCAGATGAAGACAAATGGTTCGAGTACGACGAGAGGTTCCAGGCGCACACACTGGGTGGAGAGATTGTCGATGAAGAGGAACTGCTCGAGGTGCAGCTCGAAGATGGCACGTGGGTGCGCGGCCGCTTCGAAGTGCGGCCTGGTACCAAGAAGCGAGCTTCGCTCCGAGTGTTCATGGCGGGCATCACCAGGTGCCACCAGTCACTGCTCCATCTACCTGACTTCGCCGTGCTAGCTCGGCGGCCGAAGCGCCTGACTGGAGGTGCGGCATGAACACAGACGACGAGCAACCCAGGCCACCAGCATGGCTCGAACGACATGGCGAATGGCTCACCTGGTGGGACCTCGTCCAGGCTGGAGCCCATGACGGCGAACGTCCCTCGACCTGGAGTATTCACCTGGTGAAAGCCAGCAATACGGAACGCCATGTATGGCTCTGCCGAGACGAAGATGAGAGCAGCGCCGTGCGGTTCACCGTCGAGGAACTCTCGCGTCTTGTCTGCCATCTTCAAGTGGCACTGCAGCTGGCTGAGAATCCACCCGAGGCCGTCGGATGAACGAGCGCACCACAGTCCCCCTATCGTTCCTTCGAGAGCATCGCTTTGCCTGCCTGGACGAGAACCAGCAGGCCGCCATGCCATCGGTAGATGGCGTCGAGCTCACCGATGGCGAGCTCCTCGAAGCCGAGCTCGAAAGCGGACACTGGGCACGCCTTCGCTTCGAGAAGCCAGCGCACCCGAACCTCCATCACGCCTTCTGGATGCACATGAGCTCAGGCGCCGAGGCCTGGGTACGACTCCCTCACGGGACGGTCGTTCGGAGGGTCGCTGCATGAGCACAGCTCACCGCATCATCGCCGAGGGACAGCACTCTGATGGCACTTGGGAGCCAGACCCACCGGGTGGCTACATGCCGACTCGGTTCTCCATCGACGGAACGGCCCTGGCCACGGGTGACGCCGTAGAGATTCGCATCGGGCAGGCCTGGACCCAAGCCATCTTCCGGGGGCTTGGCAGCTCCAGCCACTTCGTCGTGCTCGACCTGCCTCTTGGCTACCACGAGGAAGCCATCGAGGGTGTTGTAGCCCCCATCAACGCGCAGTTTCGAATCCCGAAGCAGACCGAGGTTTCCCAATGAGTCGACAGCCCACGGACCGGCTGCTCGGTCGAACCATCACCAACATCCGAATGCTCACATCCACCGAGGTGCTCGCTGACGTGCACCCGGGCTTCGAAGGCGCGGCCGTCCTCGAGCTCGACGATGGCTCGCTCATCGTGGCAAGCCGAATGCGAGAGCCTCACGGCAGCTCCGAGCTGCTACTCGTTGAGCCCGATGGCGAGAGCTGGTGCACCCTCGAGCCTGTGCGCAAGGTGACCGTTCCCGACGTGCAGGCGTGGCGAGACTCCATGCAGGCCGACGGCCAGGCCCCCGCCACCCTCAACTCACGCATCAGCGCCGTCTCTCGGTTCTACAAGTTCATGCGCGAGCTCGCAGCTGAGCTTCGGCTTCCGATGGTGCCGCCGAACCCGGCGCACCCGGTGTTCATCAAGCGAGCGACCGTTGAGGCCGTGCAGCCCACGGCCGCGCTCACACGCTCACTCGGGCACAAGCTGCTCTCTCTTCCCTCAGCGAGTGATGAGGGCATGGACGAGGTGCTCGCCGCACGCGACCGGGCCATCCTCTCGTGCTTTCTCTACGTCGGGCTTCGAACGAGCAGTGTCTGCGCGCTCGACATCGCCGACTTCCACAACGACCCGAGCAATCCGGTGCTCACCATCACCGAGAAGGGCCGCAAGGCAACCAGGCGGCGGGTCGGAGTGCATGTGCACGGAGCACAGGCACTCAAGGAGTACCTTGAGGTGTCAAGCTTGCAGGCCGGCCCCTTCTTGGCGCTTCTGGGATCTGTGTGAGGCTGCCTGACGCGCCGAGTACGTTGGGCGCATGGATGCCGACGAGCTGATCGCACGAACCATGCCGCTTCCCCCCGAGTGGCGCGTCACGAAGACCGAGGTTCGAACAAGAGAG
>JBCBNC010000024.1:0-106223 GCA_039821985.1 Planctomycetota bacterium | reverse complement strand
TGCTTCTGCTGCTGGTGATCCTGGCACCGTATCTGCGCGCGCATGACCCCCGAATCGTCGACCCACCCGCCTTCGCTTCCGAGAACGCTGCTCCTCGCCGTCCTCGGCGCGGGCCTCGTCACCCTCGGCGCCCGCGCGTCGTTCCCCGCCGAGCCCGTGCCGATCACGCTGCAGACCGCCGCGGTTCTCACGGTCGGCGGGGTCTTCGGTGCGCGCGTCGGGGTCCTGGCTGCGCTCCTCTACGTCGGCGCGGCGGCTGCGGGCCTCGGCGTCCTCGCGGGGGGCGCGCACCTCGACGTCACCCGCCTCGGGGAGTCGAAGTCGCTCGGATTCCTCGTCGGGTTCGCGCCTGCGGCGTGGGTGGCGTCCCGCGCTTGTCCGGCGGATGGGGGTACGCCGCGTCGCTCGACCCTCCCCGCCGTCGGCCGGGCCCTCGCCGCGATGCTCGCGGCGCACGGCGTCATTCTCGTTCTTGGCGGCGGCTGGCTCGCCCTATCGATCGGAGCGAGCGCCGCCCTCGAGCACGGCGTGCTCCCGTACATGCCCGGCGCGCTCGTGAAGAGCGTGCTCGCGGGTGCTGTGACCCTCGCCGTTCGGCGTCGCTGACGTCCCCGGCGTTCCCCCGACGAAGAGAGGCCGCGCGGAGCCGGGTGCAGGGACTCAGAGGAACGTCACCGCGATCGACGCGCTCATGTGCGAGCCACCGACGGCGCCCGGGTCCCGGTGCCACGCCTGGAAGTGCCACGTTTCGCCCGCGAGGATCGACGTTGCGCCGACCCCCTCGGGCGTGGCGGCGAGGCTCAGCTGCAGGGACGCGCGGCCCGCGGGCGACGCGCGCCGGATCTCGCCGGGTCCGACGTAGCGGTTGATCTGGCCGTCGAGACAGAGCACCGCCTGGCTCCCGCCGACGCCGGGGATCAGCCCGGCGTTGCGCGCGTTCAGGAACAGCGTGAACTGCCCGGGCGGGAGGTCGTCCGCGACGAGCGTGAGGTTGTCTCGCTCGACGTCGGCGGACCCGATCGCCGCGAGCCGCCCGGCCACGCCCGTCGAGTTCGGGAACGGCTGCGCGCAGCCCGGCGTCGCGCGGTCGACGCCGGCCGCGATCTTCGTCACGTACGCGACGTCGGGGAACGCGAAACCGATCAGGACCTCGCGGGACACGGTCCAGATGTTCCCGCGCGCGTCCACGGCCGGCGGCGACACCTGGTCGAGCACGCTGCCGAGGTCCGGCAGGTCGAAGCGCGCGACCTCTGCTCCTCCGGCGCCGAGCCACTCGTACGCCAGGCGGTCCGTCGATGCGGGGTACGCCTGTACGAGCACCTCGTCGCCCGGAGCCGGTGCGACGCCGCTGTACTCGTCGCCGACGCCGTCCGAGAGATGGGTCCAGAGCGCGCTCCCGTCCGCGCCGATGCGCGAGACCCAGCAGCAGCCGTGCAGCGTGGCGAAGTCGGTGGGGGAGACGGCGACCGCCTGCGTGTGCAGCGGCGGCGCCGGCAGGTCGGTCTCGTACAGGAGCGTGCCGGCCGGGTCGAGACCCGCTGCGCGCGTCTCGGTGACGATGCTGATCCTCTGGTCGGTCGCGAGGACGGCGATGAGCGGCTCACCGATCGACGCGACGACCGCCGTGGGCGTGCGGAAGACCTCGGTGCCGTCCGGAGCCACGCGGGCGACCTCCAGGCCGGTCGCGCCGCTCCACGAGAGCACGGCGTCTCCGTCCATCGTGGCCAGACCGAGCTCGTCGTCGGTCGCGTCCGCCACCTCGTAGCGGGCGCTCTCGACGCCGGTCGCGACGTCGAGGAAGCGGACGCTGACGCGGTACGGCGCGCTCGAGCCGCCGGGCGAGGCGAGCGCCGCGACGGCGACTTGGTCCGGCCCGGCGAAGGCGACGAAGTTCGTCCGGACCGGCGCGTCGACGTCGTCGATCCTGGCGGTCCAGAGCAGGGTGCCGTCGGCGCCGAACAGGTCGACGCGCTCGGGCTCGGGCGGGTCGCCCGAGCTGAGCACCGCCACGCCGCCGCCGGCGCGCGGCGCGAGGCCCCGCGGGATCCCCAGGATCCCCGGAGCGGACGTGTCGATTACCGTCGTCCACACCGCGTCGCCGAGGTCCGACGAGCGCCGCACCGTCATCGTCTCGCTGCCCGCGACGGCGAGCGAGCCGAAGTCGGACGCGAATGCGGACACGACGCCGCCGTCCGGATGCGGCGCGACGACCCCGCGGACCACGGCCTCCACGCCGGGTCCGGTGACGGGGTCGAGGGCGACGATCTCGCCGTTCTGCGGGAGGGCGGGGAGGGCGAGAGGGGCGGCGAGGAGCGCGGCGAGCATGTACCGACGATAGTCGGCGAGCGCGAGCTTCGGCACCCGCTCGGCGCTCCCGCTCAACGGCGGAGCGTCACCGTGGTGCGCTCGCGCGGCTCCCCGCCCTCGGCGAGCGGTCCGACGGCCTCGGGCGGGACCTCCGCGCGGCCCGCCTCGGGGTGCTCGATCTCGATTCGAGTGGCACCGATGGGCAGCGCGAGAACCGTGGTCCCGTCGTCACCGACGTAGCCCCGGCGTAGCTGGTGCACGCGCCCGTTCCGCGGGTCGACGCCGCGTACCGTCACGCGACCGTCGGTGACGAGAGCGCCGTCGGCGTCGACGAGCCGGAGCGACGCGAACGTGAACAGCTCCGTCACGTCGACCACACCGAGGTCGACCTCGTCGGTCTCTGCTGCAATGGTCACGGGCACCCGAAGCGGCTCCCAGTCGCTGCCCGAGAGCTCCAGCTCGAACGCGTGTTCACCCGGCGGCAGCCCGCGGAACACGAACGCTCGCTCGCTCGGGGCGCCGTCCGTGCCGATGACCGTCCCTCTCCGGTCCGCCGTGCGCTGTCCGCGCCCGAGCTGGAACGAGAGCGACTCGGACATCAGCATCCAGTCGTCGACGCGGAGCGTCACGCGGACGTCGGCGCCGCGCCGCACGGTGAACTCGACGTCGCGTGCGCCCGGCGTCGTGGACACGCTGCGAGGGGAAACGTAGCCGGCGAGGCGCGCGTTCACGCCCACGCGGTCGCCCGCGAGCACGACGGGCGCGCTCAGCTCGAAGAGCCCCGCCGCGTCGGTCTTCCCGCTCGCAAGACTGCTCGTCATCTCCGGCGAGACGTCGCGTCCGCGGACGCGGGTGGCCTTCCCGTACACGTGGATCGAAACGCCCGGCAGCGGCGTGCCGTCGGCGTCCACCGCCCGGCCCGCGACGAGCGCGACGTCGAGGGGCTCGGGCTCCGCCGGGAGCGGCGCGAGCCGGACCTCGCCCGCGTCCAGGATCCGCTCGGCCTCGTCGAGCGGCGGCAGCGCCCGCGAGCCGACGAGCTCCTCGTCCCCGTGCCCTGCGCGCACGGTGAGGGCGCGCGGCACGCTCCCCCTGCGCAGGATGAGCTCGAAGCGGCCGCCCTCGTCGAACGTGACGCTCCGACGCCGCGACTTCGACGCGGTCGACGGACCGAGCTCGAGGTAGACGCGGCCACGGAGCCGCTCACCGTACCCGTCGGCCGTCACGGCGCGACCGGAGAGCACGACGAGGTCGTGGTCCTCGGGCGCGACCTCGAGCGCGACGTGCACCGTCTCGCCGGCGCGCGTCGGCCCAGGCCCGTTCCCGCCGCCGAGCCGGTCGAGCAGCCCCGTCCGCGAGATCCCGCCCCAGACCTCCCACCCCAGGCCGACGGGCCCGAACGTGTACTCCGTGGCACCCTCCTCGATCGGCCCGCCGAAGCGCCAACCCGGAAAGTGATCGCCGTCGGACCGGCGGACGCCGATCCAGAGGGGGTGGAGCAGCCCGCCGTGCGGTGAGGGCGGCGGCTCCCACGTGAACCGGACGAAGCCGTGCGGCGGCACGACGACGTCGACGACCGCGCCGGGCGCGGGCCGTTCGTCGAGCCACGTGACGTAGGGTGCCTCGTCCTCCTCCGTCGGCGTCAGCTCTTCGAAGGGCATCGCACAGCGCAGGCCGACGCGCGCGAACATGCTCGCCGCCGGGCCGCCCCCGAAGGCGCGTCCGAGGGTCTCCTCGGCGCTCTCGATCTTCAGCAGCCCGTCCGGCCCGGTCGCGCCGCGCAGGTAGCCGTCCCGGACGCCACCGAAGCGCGAGGCGAAGGCCCACTCGAGCGCGACGTTCGACACCGGCGTGCCCTCGGAGTCGACCGTGCGGGCGAAGAGACCCTCGGTCCGCTCCACGGGTTCGGGGGGCGCGTCGACGGATCCCGCGCGCTGCGGGATCCCCTCTGCGGACGCCTCTGCCGTGCGCGTGCCCGCGCCGTCGCTGCTCGGCCCGGTGGGTTCGTCGAGCGGCGCGCTTGCCGCGTCCGGCGCGCCGGACGCGGCCTCACGCTGGACGTCGTCCGGGCTGGCGGATGGGGCGGCCCCGTCGAGGAGGGACCACGCCACGCCGAGCGCGACGAGGAGAACGAGGACGATGGCAAGCGCGCGGTGCACTCCCGCGCGCTCGATGGGCGAGCGCGGCATGGTCCGAGCGTACGCGCGCCCCGGCGATCGCGGGAGCCCCGTCGCGAACGGCGCCGCGAGCCGCCCGTCTCCTCGGCCCAGTGGTACCGCGGCCCAGTGGTACCACGGCCCAGTGGTACCTCGGCTCTGTGGTTCCGCAGCGTCGGGCGCGCGCTACTGCTCGCGGCGCTCGCGCTCGCGCGAGCGCATCGGCATCGCGTCGATGAGCACCGCGATCGTCGTGACGTCCACGGGCTCGTCCCAGCGCTCCTTCACGCCGCCGTCCTTGCCGACGAGCGCGCACGCCCATGCGCCGCGCGGGAGCTCCCAGCGCTCGCGCAGCGCGCGCGTCGCGTCCTCGTCGAGGGCAACGCCGGCCGCGCGCGCCTCGCGCCCGCCGCACAGGTGCACGACGCGCACGTCGCGGTCCGCGAGGGAAGCGAGCTCGGTCGCGAAGCGGCCCATCTGGATCGACGCGCGCGCGCCGAGCGAGCCGCGCGGCAGCGGCTCAGCGACGACGAGCACGCGCTCGGTCCACTCGAGGCGCGCGAGCAGCATCTCGGCGGTCGGCGTCTCGGCGAGCGCGTCGCGCAGCGAAGCCGTGCGCTGCACGTGGGCGGCGAGCGATCCCTCGTCGGCGTCCCCGCGCGCGGCGCGCCAGCCCTCGACGGCCGCAACGTCGAGCCGGTAGTCGCCCGCCTGCTTGTCGGCGAGCGTGAAGCCGATCTGGTCGGCGCCGGCCGGATCCAGCGGATCGGCGCCCGCCACGAGCTGCCCGCGGAAGCGGGGAAGGAAGTCGGCGAAGGGCAGCACGACGTCGGTCCAGTCGTCGTCCGACGCGGCGCGCGGCGCGACGAACGAGATCTGCCACGACACGCCGCGCATGCCGCCCGGCAGCGAGAACTTCCAGGTCTGGCCGTCACCGCGCACGCGGATGCGCACGCCGTCGGCGCCCTCCAGCGATCCCGTCGGGCGCGAGCGGAACGAGACGAAGCCGCCGCCCTCGACGCGCATCACGCCGGCGAAGCGCACGCCGCCCTCGACCTTCGACGGGACACCGTCGGAGATCCCGCCCATGACCACGTCGTGGACCGGTCGCCACGCGCGGTGTGCGTCGTCGGCGCCGGGGTCCGCGAGGGGCCAGAACGACTCGGTCGTCTCGTCGGAGTCCCCTCCCGTGGGAGCCGGGCGCGACGTTCCGTCCGAGGCGCCGGGGGTGTCGTTCATGGAGAGGGGGAGAGCGAGCGCGCTCAGCGCGAGGAGCGAAAGGACCTGCATGGCTCCGGGGCGTTCGCGCAGCGCGGGCCGACGGATCCGCCCCGCGCGCGCCGCGGCTTTGTTCTCCCGCACCGATACGCCAAAGTAACGGCATGAGCGCGGGCGCGGACAGCGGAGGGACGGCGGGCCGCGGGCTCACCGCGGCCCACGATGCGGCCGGCCTGCGCAACGTCGGGATCTGCGCGCACATCGACGCGGGCAAGACGACCCTGACGGAGCGGATCCTCTTCCTCACCGGCGTCGAGCGCTACGTGGGCCGCGTCGACGAGGGCACGTCCGTCATGGACTGGATGACGGAGGAGCGCGAGCGCGGTATCACGATCACCGCCGCGACGACGCGCGTGCCCTGGCGGGGGGCCGAGATCAACCTCGTCGACACCCCAGGGCACGTGGACTTCACGGTGGAGGTCGAGCGCTGCATGCGCGTGCTCGACGGTGCGGTCGTCGTCCTGGACGGAACGAAGGGGGTCGAGCCGCAGACGGAGACCGTCTGGCGCCAGGTCGAGCGACGCGGACTGCCTGCGATCGCCTTCGCCAACAAGTGCGAGCGCCCCGGCGCGGACGTCCTCCGCTGCGCCGAGGACATCGCCGAGCGCTTCGGACGCCGCGCCGTGGTCGTGGCCTACCCGATCGGGGGCGGGGATACGGACGCGCCGCTCACGGGGGTTGTCGATCTCGTACACATGCGCGCCCAGGCCCTCGATGCGGCCGGCCAGCGGACGCTCTCGAAGGTGCCCCGGTCGGTCGCGGACGAGGCGGCGGTGCTCCGTGCCGAGCTCGTCGATGCGCTCGCCGAGATCGACGAGGGGCTCTTCGCGGTGGTTTGCGAGGGCCGTACGCCGACCTCGGAGGAGCTCCTGGCCGCGCTGCGCACGCAGACGCTCGCGCGCACCGTGGTCCCGCTCTTCGCAGGCGCCGCGCTGATGGGGCACGGTGTCGCGTTGCTCCTGGACGGCGTCGCGTCGGTCCTCCCCTCGCCGAGCGAGGGGCGCCCGCCCGAACTCTTCCACGTGGCGAGCGGCGCGCCCTTCGACGGGGCCGTGCCGGCGCTCCTCGCGCTCAACTTCAAGGTCCACTCGAAGGTGCGGCGCGGGGAGCGCAGCGACCTGCACTTCGTCCGGATCTACGCGGGCGAGCTCGGTCCCGGCAGCCGCGTGTGGAACGGGCGGACCGGCCACACCGAGGAGATCGTCGCGGTGCTGCGGATCCACGCTTCCGACGTCGAGCACATCGAGCGGGCCGGTCCGGGCGACGTGGTGGCGCTGGCGGGCCTCAGGGAGACGGGCACGGGCGACACGCTGACGACCGAAGGCGCGGACGCTCGACTGGAGCCACCGACCATCCCGACGCCGGTCCTGGGCTACCTCGTGGAGCCGCGCTCGGACAAGGACCGCGACGGGCTCCGCGCGGCGCTCGAGCAGCTCGCGAGGGAGGACCCGTCGCTGCACGCCAGCCTCGACCCGGAGAGCGGCCAGTGGCTGCTCGAGGGGATGGGGGAGCTGCACCTCGCGATCGCGATGGCCCGCCTCTCGGACGAGTTCGGGGTCGAGCCGCGCCACGGCCCTCCGCGCGTGGCGCTTCGGGAATCCGTGCGCGCTTCGGCGGTCGGGGTCGGGCTCGTCGATCGGGCCTATGGCGACGCCTGGGGCAACGCGCGCGTGGAGATCGAGCTGGAGCCCGAGGCGGAGCCCGCTGCCGTGCCCGTCGTCGAGTTCGAGGGCACGGCGCTCGACCTGCCGCGGACCGCGCGCCGGGCGCTCGAGGGCGCGCTGCTCGCGGAGTCGTCCTCCGGCCCGACCGCGGGGCACCCGGTGGTCGGGGTGACGGTCCGGGTGACGGGAGCGACGAGCGAGCGGGACTCCGCGCCCGAGGTGGCCTGGGCCCAGGCCGGGCTCGCGGCGCTGCGCGACGCCCTCAAGCACGCGGCGGCGAAGGCCGCGGGGATCCGGCTCGTCGAACCGTGGATGAGCTTCGTGGTCGACACCCCGGTCGACGTGTCGGGCGGCGTCATCGGCGACCTGAACAGCCGCCACGCGGTGATGGACGAGATCCTGTCGACCGGGACGGTCGGACGCCGCGTCGTGGGGAGCGCGCCGCTGCGGGAGCTGATCGGGTACTCGACGGAGCTGCGGTCGCTGTCGAAGGGCCGTGCGACGTTCTCGCTGCGGCCCCGCGGGCTCGATTTCGCCCCGGCGGGCTCGTCCGCCGGAGCGCCCGGGGCCAGCGGCGAAGGGCCTGCCTGAGCCGCCGTTGCTCCGAAGGGCGCCTCGGCGGCGGAATGCCGTCGCCGGGGCGGGGCGCGCCGCGGAGGAGAGGGCGAGCGGGCAACGCGCGCTGCCAGGCCGAACGGGTCGGTCCAAGAAAACTTCGGCGAGATTCCGCTCCAGCGCGTTGACCGCCCAGGGGGCCGTCCGTACCTTCTTCGCCCCGCTGCCCGAACGGCCGGATTCCGGGACGAGCCTGCGCGAACGGCGCTCCTCGCTCCCCCGGGAACTCCACCGACCGGGACGCAGCCCTTTTGTCGTCTCCCAAAGGCGTTCCCCCGCGTTCCGCGGGCGCGTCAGGGACCGGCAGGCGGGCGCCCAGCGGCCGCGAGGGAGTCCCCAGCCTCCTCCGGCCGCACGATCCCCCCCGCCCGAGCGTCCTGAGGCTGCGCCATGCCCTCCGGTCGGTCCGGCACTCCCCCCGAGTCTCCCTCGCCCGCGCGCAGCCGAACGGCTCCGCCCGACCGCGGGGCCTCGCCCCACGCACAAGCAACCACCGCGCCCCGCCGGGCCGGACCCGCACAGCACCCCCTGGACCCGCACAGCACCCAGCGATGAGCGATCGAATCCAGATTCGAATGGAGGCCTACGACCACGAGGCGCTCGACCAGTCGAGCGCCGAGATCGTCGAGACCGCCAAGCGCACCGGCGCGCGCGTCCAGGGCCCGATCCCGCTCCCGACGCGGATCGAGCGCTACACGGTCCTGCGCTCGCCGTTCATCGACAAGAAGTCGCGCGAGCAGTTCGAGATCCGGACGCACAAGCGCCTCATCTACATCAGCGAGCCGACGCCCCAGACCGTCGATTCGCTGTCCTCGCTCAACATGCCGGCGGGCGTCGAGATCCGCATCAAGGCCTGAGCTCCGTCCATCGAGGCCCCGTCCGGCAAACGGCCGGCGCGGGGCCTCGACCCGTTCTCCTCCGAATCGAACCCCACCGCGTGGCCAGGCGTCGCTCGCCCCGATCTCTCGGGTGCCGGGCTCTGGTCGAACCGGTGTTCCCCCATCCGGCGTGCGCCGGGCCTGCTCCGCTCCTGGAGTGCCCGCTCCGCGCGCCCTCGCTCACGAAGTCATGACGCTACTTCTTGGACGTAAGAGAGGCATGACGCAGCTCTTCGCCGATGACGGCACGGTCACCCCGGTGACCGTCGTCGAGGCGGGGCCCTGTGTCGTGACCCAGCTTCGCACCCAGGACCGCGACGGCTACGACGCCGTCCAGATCGGGTACGAAGACATCCGCGACAAGGTTGCCAACAAGCCGCAGGCCGCCGCTGCGAAGAAGATCGGCACCGCGCCGAAGCGCTTCCTCCGCGAGGAGCGCCTCAGCGCGCCGGCCGACGTCGAGGTGGGCAGCACGCTCACCGTGGACGTCTTCGAGCAGGGCGCCCTCGTCGACGTCGTCGGCACCACCAAGGGCCGTGGCTTCGCAGGCACGATCAAGCGGCACGGTTTCGCCCGCGGGCCCAAGACGCACGGTTCGATGAACTACCGTCGCCCGGGATCGATCGGCTGCTCGGCGTACCCCGCGCGCGTCTTCAAGGGCAAGCGCATGGGCGGCCACTACGGCGCCAAGCGCAAGACCATGAAGAACCTCGAGGTGATGCGCGTGGACGGCGCGCGGAACCTGCTGCTGATCAAGGGGTCGATCCCCGGCCACAACGGCAGTTTCGTCCAGGTCCAGACCGCCCGCACGGGCGTCAAGAAGTAGAGGCCGACCCGATGAAGGTGAAGAGCTACAAGGCCGGCAGCGTCGGCGAGGTCGAGCTGGACGTCGCGCCCTTCGGCGAGCGCGTCCTCTACCGCACCCTCAAGGACGCGGTCGTCATGCACATGGCGAACCAGCGCCAGGGCACGGCCAGCACGAAGGGCCGCAGCCAGGTCAAGGGCACGAACAAGAAGCCCTACAAGCAGAAGCACACCGGTCGCGCGCGCGCCGGCGACGTCAAGTCGCCGATCTGGCGCGGCGGCGGCACGGTCTTCGGGCCGAAGCCCCGCGACTACAGCTACCACATGCCGACCAAGGCGCGCCGCGTCGCGCTGCGCTCGGCGATCGCCGGCAAGGCGGCGGACGGCGAGCTCGTCGTCGCTGACCTCGGCGAGTGGGGCGAGCCCTCGGCGCGCTCGGCGCGCAAGGTGCTGGCCGATCTCGGGGCTCCGCGTCGCGCCTGCGTCGTGATCTCCGAGCGCAACGACAACCTCTACAAGTCGTTCCGCAACTTCCCGCGCGTCGCCGTGCGCACCGCCGCCGAGCTCTGCGCGTACGACGTCGTGAACGGCGGAACCATCATCGCCGAACAGGGCGCCCTCGATCAGCTCAAGGAGCGCGTCGGCGCGAAGGGAGGTGACCAGTGATGACCGAACAGCTCGACCGCTTCTACCAGATCATCAAGCGTCCGCACGTCACCGAGAAGGCGACGACGGACCAGCTGAACCGGAACGCGTATCACTTCTGCGTTCCGACGAACGCGAACAAGTCGGAGATCAAGCGCGCGATCGAGGAGCTCTTCAGCGTCCACGTCGTGTCGGTCAACACCATCAACGTGGCGGGCAAGGCGCGCCGCCGTGGATTCGTCAAGGGCCAGAAGCCGGACTGGAAGAAGGCGATGGTCACGCTCCGCGAGGGCGAGACGATCGACGTCCTCTGATCCACGGACCGCATACACGCAGAATCAGCCATGCCGATCCGCAAGTACAAGCCGACGTCGCCGGGCCGCCGTCACGGGTCCGTCCTCACCTACGAGGAGGTCACCAAGACGACCCCGGAGAAGTCGCTCCTCCGCCCGCTGAAGAAGTCGGGCGGCCGCAACAACTACGGGCGCATCACCGTGCGCTTCCGTGGGGGCGGCAACAAGCGCAAGTACCGGGTCATCGACTTCAAGCGTGACAAGGACGGTGTTCCCGCCCGTGTCGCCGCGGTCGAGTACGACCCGAACCGCACCTGCTTCATCTGCCTCCTGCACTACGCGGACGGCGAGAAGCGCTACATCCTCGCGCCCATCGGCGTCGGGGTGGGGGACACGCTGGTGTCCGGGCCCGACGCGGAGCCGACCGCCGGCAACGCGAAGATGCTCCGGGACATCCCGATCGGTCTCCAGATCCACAACATCGAGCTGCAGCCCGGACGCGGTGGCCAGCTCGTGCGCTCCGCCGGTACCACGGCGCAGCTCACCGCCCGCGAGGGCAACTACGCGGTGATCACGCTCCCCTCGGGCGAGCTCCGCCGCGTGCACGTGACCTGCCGCGCGACCATCGGGCGCGTCGGCAACACGGACCACCAGAACGTCAAGCTCGGCAAGGCCGGGCGGAAGCGTCACCTGGGCCGCCGCCCGCACGTCCGCGGTACGGCGATGAACCCGGTCGACCACCCCATGGGCGGTGGTGAAGGCCGGACTGCGGGCGGGCGTCACCCCTGCTCGCCGACCGCGGTCCTCGCGAAGGGTGGTCGCACCCGACGCAGGAATCACCCGACCGACGTGTTCATCATCCGCCGCCGCAAGAAGCGCAAGTGAGTGGCTCGCGCGTGAGCGCCCCTCGAGGGCACCACGCGCGCAACCCACGGAGACACTGCTATGTCCAGAAGCATCAAGAAGGGCCCCTACATCGACGCCAAGCTCGAGAAGAAGGTCCTCGCTCAGAACGAAGCCGGCACCAAGAACCCGATCAAGACCTGGGCCCGTGCGTGCACGATCAGCCCGGACTTCATCGGCCACACGTTCATGGTCCACGACGGGCGCAACCACGTGAAGGTCTACGTCAACGAGGACATGGTCGGGCACAAGCTCGGCGAGTTCGCGCTGTCGCGCATCTTCCGCGGCCACACGAACAAGAAGGAAGGCCAGAAGTCGGGTCGGTGAGCTGCGCGCAGCACACCCGTGAATTCAATGTCCATGTCGCAGCTCAACATTGCTGGTTCGTCCGCTGACGCGGACGAGACGACCTTCGAGGGAGTCGAAGCGTGAAGAACGAAATCATCCGAGAGCTCGGCGGGTTCGTCGCCCGCCACCGCTACGCGCGCATCTCGTCGCGCAAGGCGCGCCTGGTGGCCGACGCGATCCGCGGTCGCCACGTGAACGAGGCGCTCGAGATCCTCGAGCTGATGCCTCAGCGCGGCGCGGCCTTCTTCAAGAAGGTGCTGCTCAGCGCGATCGCGAACGCGTCGCAGGACGAGGACGTCGACGTCAACGACCTCTTCGTCGCCGACAGCCGGGCCGACGACGGCCCGATGCTCAACAATCGCCTTCGCTACCGTCCCGGCCCCCAGGGCCGCGCGATGCCCTACGCGAAGAAGACCTCTCACCTGACCGTGATCGTCGTCCCGTACGGCGAGACCCAGACTGCCGAGGAGGAGGCCGCCGCCGAGGCCTGAGCCTCGGAGCAGCTTTCCATGGGACAGAAGATCCACCCCACCGGCTACCGCGTCGGAATCATCGAGCCCTGGGCTTCCCGCTGGCACGGCGGCAAGCACGACTTCGCGCGCCTGCTCCGCCAGGACAAGTCGATCCGGGACCACATCACCAAGGAGTACGGCTCCGCTGGTATCCCGCGCATCGAGATCGAGCGCACCAGCGACGCCGTCAACGTGATCATCTACACGGCCCGGCCCGGCGTTCTCGTCGGCCGCAAGGGCGTCCGGATCGATCAGCTCAAGAACGACCTCCAGAAGATCGCCGAGACGACGGTCCACCTCACGATCCACGAGATCAAGCGCCCGGAGCTCTCCGCGGGGCTCGTGGCCGAGGTGATCGCCGAGCAGCTGAAGCGCCGCATGGCCTTCCGGCGCGCGGTCAAGAAGGCGGTGCAGTCCACGATGCAGGCCGGTGCCCTCGGCGTGAAGGTCATGATCAACGGCCGCCTCGGCGGCGCAGACATGGCCCGCCAGCTCACCGAGCGGGAGGGCCGCGTGCCCCTCTCGACGCTGCAGTCGAACGTCGAGTACGGCACCGCTCTCGCCAAGACCACCTACGGCGTCGTCGGCGTCAAGGTCTGGATCTACAAGGGCGACATCGAGCGCGGCGAGAAGATCAACTATCGCGTCACTTCTGCGGCCGGCGGTCGGTACGACCGCGGTGGCCCGGGTGGCCCGCGCCGCGGGCGTCGCGGTGGCCGAGGTGGCCCCCGGGGCGGTCCTCGCGGCGGCGGCGGTCGCGGACCGCGCGGCGGCGGTCAAGGCTCCGGCGATCAGGGAGGTGCGTGATGGCTTACATGCCCAAGCGCATCAAGCGCCGCCGCGTCTTCCGCGGAAAGATCAAGGGCCTCGCGACGCGCGGCAACCGCGTTTCGTTCGGCGACTTCGGTCTCCAGGCCCTCGACGCGGGCTGGATCACCGGCCGTCAGCTCGAGGCCAGCCGTATCGCGGCGAACCGCGCCACGCAGGGCGCCGCCAAGATCTGGATTCGCGTGTTTCCGGACAAGCCAATCTCCTCCAAGCCCGCTGAGACCCGGATGGGTAAGGGCAAGGGTGACATCGACTTCTGGGCCGCCGAGGTCAAGCCGGGCACGATCCTCTTCGAGCTCGGCAACGTCACCGAGGACAAGGCCAAGCTGGCGTTCAAGCGCATCGCGCACAAGATGCCTGTGAAGGTTCGGATGGTGAGGAGGGTGCCTACGACTTGAGTCGCGCCGGGGTAGGAGGCGCAATGGGGCATCTTGTCGATGTTTCTGGCCCAACCGCTTACGCGGTTGGAGCGGATGCCCTTCCAGGGGCGCAGGGGCACTGCCTCTTCAACCCCTCCTCTTGCTCCACCAGCGAATCACACCGGTCCACGGGCCTGAGAGCCGCTTCGATCCGAAGGGTCGAATGGCGGGTCGGGTGGACTGAACGGGCACCTCTGAAGACACAGGACTGAACGGACTGATACCGATGAAGATCGAAGACCTCAGGGCCAAGACCGATGCCGAGCTCGAGTTCGAGCTCAAGGGCATGAAGAAGGAGCTCTTCGAGACGCGCTTCAAAGGCGCTGTCTCGAACGACGCGAGCGGCGGCCGCATCCGCGAGATGCGCCGCAACATTGCGCGCATCAACACGATCCTCCACGAGCGGACGCTCAGCATCCGCGGCGCCGCCTCCAAGTAGCGATGACCGAAGCCACCCAAACCAGGAACAGCCGCTCGATCGTCCAGGGCATCGTCGCAAGTGCGTCGGGCGACAAGACGATCAGCGTGCGCGTCGAGCGGATGTTCAAGCATCCGAAGTACAAGAAGTACATCCGGCGTCACTCGAAGGTCCACGCCCACGACGAGCAGAACGAGTGCCAGCCTGGCGATCGCGTCGAGCTCATGGAGTGCCGGCCGCTCTCGAAGACGAAGCGCTACCGCCTGGTGCGCATCGTCGAGCGTCCGTCGCTCCCGCAGGGCGCCCTCAAGCCGACCGAGCTCCAGAGCGCCGCGACCGCGGACGCGATGGGGGATGAAGGCACCGCCGAAGGCGGAGAGGTGAACCCGTGATCCAGATGCAAACCTTCCTGGACGTCGCCGACAACACCGGCGCCAAGCAGGTCCAGTGCATCAAGGTGCTCGGCGGTACCCACCGTCGCTACGCCGGCCTCGGCGACATCGTCGTCGCCTCGGTCAAGAAGTCGATCCCCGGCAGCGAGGTCAAGCCCGGCACGATCGTCAAGGGCGTGATCGTTCGTGTGAAGAAGAACACGCGTCGAGCCGACGGCTCGTACGTCCGCTTCGATCGCAACGCGCTCGTCATCGTCGACGGCGAAGGCAACCCGCGCGGCACGCGCATCTTCGGCGCCGTGGCCCGTGAACTCCGCGACCGCAGCTTTATGAAGATCGTGTCGCTCGCCCAGGAGGTGATCTGATGCACGTGCGCAAAGGTGACCAGGTGATCGTCATCTCCGGGAACGACAAGGGCGCGACCGGTGAGGTCGTCCAGGCGTTCCCCCGCGAGAACCGTGTGATCGTCGAGGGCGTCAATGTCCGGACGAAGCACCAGAAGCCGACTCAGCAAACGCCCCAGGGCGAGCGCATCGAGAAGGAGTTCCCCATTCACGCGAGCAACGTCCAGCTGCTCGACCCCAAGACCGGCAAGGGCACGCGCAAGCGTCCCCAGGCCTGAGGCGCGCGCCGCGCGCCCTCTTCCCCCTCCCCTCCAGCGAGACCACCCGCCGCCGACCCAGACCGGTAGCTGCATCCGATGGCCGCACGACTGAAAGAGAAGTACACCAGCGAGGTTCGCACCAAGCTGTCCGAGGACTTCGGGATCAAGAACCACCTCGCGATCCCGCGCCTCGAGAAGATCGTCATCAACATGGGCGTGAAGGGCGCCGTCGAGTCGAAGTCGAAGGTCGAGACGGCCGCGCGCGACCTCGGCACGATCACGGGCCAGAAGCCGACGATCCGCAAGGCGAAGAAGTCCATCGCGGGCTTCAAGCTCCGCGAGGGCATGCCGATCGGTTGCGCCGTCACGCTGCGCTCCGACCGCATGTGGGAGTTCGCCGATCGCCTCATCTCGGTCGTCCTCCCGCGTATCCGCGACTTCCGCGGCGTCAAGGACAAGCTGGACGGCCGCGGCAACTACACCCTCGGCCTCGCCGAGCAGTCGATCTTCCCTGAGATCCCCTTCGATCGCATCGAGTTCCAGCAGGGGATGGACATCACCTTCGTGACGACCGCACCGACCGACGAGCAGGGCTACGCGCTGCTCAAGGGCCTCGGGCTCCCGTTCGTCGACCGCACCGAGAAGAAGAAAGGCTGACGCCACGCGTTCAACGAGGAGACCGATCCCATGATGACCGATCCCATCGCCGACATGCTCACGCGGATTCGCAACGCGAACTCCATCGGGCGTAAGCAGGTCGAGATGCCCGCCTCGCGCATGCGCGTCGGCATCGCCAACGTCCTCAAGGAAGAGGGCTTCATCCAGGACTACAGCGTCGCCGAGGGCAAGCCCTCCAGCACGCTGCACGTCACGCTGCGCTACGGCCTCGACGGCGAGAAGGTGATCCGCTCGATCCAGCGGGTCAGCAAGCCCGGCCGCCGCGCGTACGCGGGTATCAAGGAGCTCAAGCCCGTGCTTCGCGGGCAGGGCATCGCCGTTCTCTCGACCCCGAAGGGCGTTCTCTCGGACCGCAAGGCCCGCGAACTCAACGTCGGCGGCGAGCTTCTCGCCGAGGTCTACTGATCCTCCAAGCGCCAGGTCGCTGAACGAAGGAGAACACCATGTCCCGCATCGGAAAGACCCCGATCCCGATCCCGTCCGGCGTGACCGTCGACGTCAAGGGTCGCGACGTGAACGTGAAGGGCCCGAAGGGCTCCCTGTCCCTGACGCTTCGCCCCGAGGTGGAGCTCCAGGTCGAGGACAAGGAAGCGAACGTGACGCTCAACGGCTCCGGCGCCGCGCGCCAGGCCCGTGCGTTCCACGGCATGACCCGCGCCCTCGTCCAGAACATGGTCGTCGGCGTGTCGAAGGGCTACGAGCGCAAGCTCGAGATCGTCGGCGTCGGCTGGAACGCGAAGGCGCAGGGCGACAAGGTCGTCCTGAACGTCGGCTTCTGCCACGACGTCCCGGTCGCGATGCCGGCCGACGTCAAGGTCGAGACGCCGAACCCGACCTCGATCGTGCTGACCGGCCCGGACAAGCAGGCCGTCGGACAGGTCGCCGCAAAGATCCGCGCCGTGCGTCCCCCCGAGCCCTACAAGGGCAAGGGCGTGCGCTACGAGGGCGAGTACGTCCGCCGCAAGGCCGGTAAATCGTTCGGCTCCTGAGGCCTTCCGCTCCGCATCCAATAGCCATGGCACTCAAGTCCACCACGCTGCTCAAGAACAAGCGTCGCCAGCGCCGCGCGCAGAGCGTCCGCCGCCGCATCGGCCAGTTCTCCGAGCGCCCGCGCCTTTCGGTGCATCGTTCGAGCAAGCACATCTCCGCGCAGATCATCGACGACGTGAAGGGGCAGACGCTCTGCGCCATCAGCACCACGTCGAAGAAGCTCAGCTCGGACCTCGACGGCAAGACCAAGACGGAGAAGGCCGCGTTCATCGGCGCCGAGCTCGCGAAGCTCGCGCAGGCCAAGAACGTGACCGAGGTCGTCCTCGACCGGGGCTACTCCCGCTTCCACGGTCGGGTGAAGGCCCTCGCCGACGCCGCTCGCGAGGGCGGCCTCAAGTTCTGATCCGGCGCCCCGGACCCCGCACGTACACGAACAGATGAAGACTCACATCGAGTACCTCGACCACGCCGAGGTCGAAGAGGCCGGCGAGCTCTCCGAGACCCTCCTGAAGGTCAACCGCAGCGCCGCCGTCGTGAAGGGCGGCCGCCGCTTCTCGTTCTCCGGCCTCTGCGTCGTGGGGAACCGCGGTGGCGTGGTCGGATACGGCTTCGGCAAGGCGCGCGGCGTCCCGCAGGCCATCGAGAAGGCGAACAAGGACGGCCGCAAGCACCTCCAGCGCGTGCCCCTCACCAAGGAGGGCACGATCCCGCACGAGGTCATCGGCGAGTTCTGCTCGGCCCGCGTCAAGCTGATCCCGGCCTCCGAGGGTACGGGCATCATCGCGGGGACCTCGGTCCGCGCTGTGGCCGAGATGGCGGGCATCAAGAACCTGCTCTCCAAGTCCATGGGGTCCACCAACCCGGTGAACCTCGTCAAGGCGACCCTCGACGCGCTCGGGCAGCTTCGCGCTCCCGAAGAAGTCGAGGAGCTCCGCGGCGTCAAGCTCTGATCGACGCGTAAGCAGTTCAGCCGTAAGCAAGAGAGAACGACATGGACCTCACGACCGTCTGCTCGAAGGGCACGAAGTACCAGAAGCGCAACCGCATCGGTCGCGGCATCGGTAGCGGCAACGGCAAGACGTCGGGCCGCGGCCACAAGGGCCTCGGCTCGCGCTCGGGCTCGAGCCGCCGCGCGGGCTACGAGGGCGGCCAGATGCCGATCTACCGCCAGGTGCCGAAGCGCGGCTTCACGAACGCGCGCTTCCGCACGGACTACACGATCATCAACGTGGGGGACCTCGGGTCCTTCGACGACGGCGCGACCGTCGACCTCACGGCGATCCTGGACCGCGGCCTCGCGTCGAAGACGAGCGATCTCCTGAAGGTGCTCGGCAACGGCGAGCTCTCCAAGAAGCTCACGGTCCGCACCCAGAAGATCTCGAAGAGCGCGCGCGCCAAGATCGAAGCCGCCGGCGGCACCGTCGTCGAGCTCGACAAGATGGGCCGCGTCGAGGGCGAAGCCTCCGCCACCGGCGAGGACGCCTGACCCCGTGCTCGCGACGACCGCACCGCCGCGCCTGCACCGACGTTCGCACCCGACCCCCTTCCCGTCCCTCCGACCGACCCGCTGAACCGTGGAGAACAACTTCCTCAAGCTGTTCCAGATTCCGGAGACCCGGCAGCGCATCCTGCGCACGCTGGGGCTGCTGGTGGCCTACCGGGTCGGGTTCCAGATCCCCATCCCGGGGATGGACGCGCAGTACCTCTCGGAGTCCGGCAACAGCGGCATCTTCGGCCTCCTGTCGGCGCTCTCGGGCGGCGCGCTGGGGCAGACGACGATCTTCGCGCTCGGGATCATGCCGTACATCTCGGCGTCGATCATCTTCTCCATGCTGACGAAGGTCTCGCCGCAGCTCGAGGCCGTCGCGAAGGAGGGGGCCGCGGGCCAGAAGAAGATCAACCAGTGGACGCGCCTCGTCACGGTGCCGATCGCGCTGGTCCAGGCGATCTTCATCTACACCGGCCTGTTCGCGCGGAACGTCGACATGATCGAGTCGTCGATGCGCGACAACCGCATCGCGCTCGGCTTCGTCGTCGTGGGGGCGCTGGTGACCGGCGCACTGCTCGTGATGTGGATCGGTGAGCTCATCACCGAGTACGGCGTCGGCAACGGCGCGTCGCTGATCATCATGGCGGGGATCATCTCCTCGCTCCCGAGCAGCATCGCCGCGCTCAGCAGCAACGACGACTTCTGGAACATGATGGTGTTCCTGGTCCTCGTCTGGTTCATCACGATCTTCGTGGTCGTGTTCATGCACAAGGGGGCGCGGCGGATCCCGATCCAGTACGCCCGCCTCCAGCGCGGTCGTCGCGTCTACGGCGGCCAGCGCCACTTCCTCCCGCTGAAGGTGAACATGGCCGGCGTCATGCCGATCATCTTCGCGTCGGTGCTCTTTGTGATCCCCGGCATCCTCCTCAGCTGGGTCGGCTGGGACTACGGCGCGGACGTCTTCCAGGACCCGACGGGCTTCGTCTACACGGCGCTCTACCTCGTCCTGATCTTCTCGTTCTGCTTCTTCTGGAACCGCCTGATGTTCCAGCCGACGGAGATCGCGAACAACCTGCGCGAGCACGGCTCCTTCATCCCGGGCATCCGACCGGGCGCGAAAACCGCCGAGTACCTCTCGAGCGTCCTGACGCGCATCACCCTCGCGGGCGCGGCGTTCCTCGCCGTCGTCGCGGTGCTGCCGAACTTCATCACCAAGGGCGCCAACCTGACGCTCGACATGCGGTACTTCCTCGGCGGTACCAGCGTGCTGATCGTGGTGGGGGTGGCCCTCGAGCTCGTGGACAAGCTCCAGGCGCAGCTCGTGATGAAGGCCTACGACGGCGCGGGCGGCCCGGGCACCCTCGAGGGTGGCGGCCCCGACGGCGGCGGCCAGCGCCCCGCCGGTGGGAAGAAGGGCGGCAAGAAAGGCAAGGCCGGGGCGCGCGGCAACGCGTCGTGGACCAAGCGCGACGGAGGCGCGGCGTCCCCCGAGAAGGGCTAGGCCAGCATGGCAAAGGAAGAGCCCATCACCGTCGAGGCCATCGTGACCGAGGCCCTGCCGAACGCCCGCTTCCGCGCGAAGCTGGAGTCCGGCCACGAGATCCTCGCTCACGTCTCGGGCAAGATGCGGATGCACTACATCCGGATCCTTCCCGGCGACAAGATCACCGTAGAGATGTCCCCCTACGACCTCACGAAGGGTCGCATCACCTGTCGCGGAGAGCGTCGTCGACGCGGCGGCCGCGGTCGGAGGAGAAGAAGAAGATGAAAGTTCGCAGCAGCGTCCGGCGCATGTGCGCCTCGTGCAAGATCGTCCGCCGACGTGGGGTCCTCCGCGTCATCTGCAGCGCGGATCCCCGTCACAAGCAGCGCCAGGGCAAGTGAGCCCCGCGCGCACCCGAATCACCCTCCAGCACCTCCGCGACTAGCTCCCCATGGCACGTGTCATCGGCGTCGACATCCCGAACGACAAGCGTTTGGAGATCAGCCTGACCTACATCTACGGCGTCGGCCGCAAGACCGCTCTGGACGTCTGCCGCGACCTCAACCTCGACCCGGGGATGAAGGCGCGCGACCTCAGCGAGGAGCAGGTCACGTCGATCGCGACCCACCTGCAGAAGAACTACCAGGTGGAGGGTGAGCTCCGGCGCTCGCTCGCGCAGGCGATCTCCCGCCTCCGCGACATCGGCTGCTACCGCGGCCTGCGCCACCGCCGCAGCCTTCCGGTCCGCGGCCAGCGCACGCGCACGAACGCGCGCTCGCGGAAGGGCCCGAAGAAGACGGTCGCCGGCAAGAAGTCGATCAAGAAGTGACCGTCCACCGCCGCGCCCCTCGGCGCGGCGGCACAGAACACACGCATCCGTTCAGAGTCGAGAAGAGTCGAGAGACGCGCGCCGAATCAAGATGGCCAAGAGCACCAAGCGCAAGGCGAAGAAGAACATCGTCAAGGGGATCGTCCACGTGAAGTCGACGTTCAACAACACCCACGTGACGATCACGGACCCCGCCGGCAACACGATCTCGTGGGGCACGGCCGGGAGCCAGGGCTTCAAGGGCACCCGCAAGAGCACCCCGTTCGCCGCCCAGCGCGCCGCCGATTCGGCCGCCCAGGCGGCGATGCGCCACGGCCTCAAGGAGGTCGAGGTCCGCGTCAAGGGCGCCGGGTCGGGCCGCGAGTCTGCGGTCCGCGCGCTCTCCAACGCCGGCCTGCGCGTCATCTCGATCGAGGACGTCACGCCGCTTCCCCACAACGGCTGCCGCGCCAAGAAGCGCCGCCGCGTCTGAGCCAGAGGCTCGCCGGCCCCCGACGGGGGCGCGGGCCAACCCAAGAAGCACACACACGAGACCACCACTCCGAATCGCCATGGCTCGTTACACCGGTCCCAAGATCAAGCAGTGCCGTCGGGAGGGGATGAACCTCTTCTTCCTCGGTCAGAACACGTCCAGCGGCAAGGTCGCCGTGCTGCAGCGCCGCGACTACCCGCCCGGCGTCCACGCGCAGAGCCGCCGCAAGGTGACGGACTACGGCGTGCGCCTGCGCGAGAAGCAGAAGCTGAAGCGCGCGTACGGCGTCCTCGAGCGTCAGTTCAAGCGCTACTTCACCGAGGCCGAGCGCATGAAGGGCAACACGGGGGAGAACCTCCTGTCGCTCCTCAGCCGGCGCATTGACAACGTGGTCCTCTCCGCGGGCTTCGCCACGACGCTGGCGCAGGCGCGCCAGATGGTCAACCACGGTCACTACCTCGTGAACGGCAAGCGGATGACGATCCCCTCGTACCGCGTGCGCGTCGGCGACGTGATCACCCCGCGCGAGAAGGAGAACACGAAGAAGATCGTCTCCGAGTACATCGACGTGAACAAGGGCGGCTTCACGCCCGAGTGGCTCGGAATCGACGGCGACGCGATGTCGATCACCGTGAACGCGATCCCGCGCCGCGAGGACTTCCAGTTCCCGATCCAGGAGCAGCTCATCGTCGAGCTCTGCTCGAAGTGACGGAACGGCCGTCGGGTTCCCGGCGGCCACCGCACTTCGACGGAGTCCGACCCCAAGCGTGACGGTCGGGCCCCTGCCCGACCCGTGGGCGCGCGTCCCCCGGCGCCGCGCCCTGTCCCACCTCCAAAACGCGCGCGGCCCGGCCCGCCGCGCGCTCACCGACAAGAACTCCCCAAGCCCCGCCCGACCCAACGCCTCCCGGACGAGCCGCCCCCCGCGGCGCGCCGGAGGCCGGGCGCAGCACAGAGCGCTTCCCGACGCACTCGGGAACCCACCGAACATGAGGATCCGCTGGCGAAACTTCGAGCTGCCGTCGCGCGTCGACCTGGACGAGGACACGTCCACCGACACCTACGGCCGCTTCCTGATCGACCCGTTCGAGCGTGGCTTCGGCCATACGATCGGCAACGGTCTCCGTCGCGTGCTGCTTTCGTCGATCGAGGGCTGCGCGGTGACGTCCGTCCGCATCGACGGCGCGAGCCATGAGTTCGACAGCCTGGAGGGCGTGTACGAGGACGTCGCGGCGATCATCCTCAACGTCAAGCGCCTGCGCGTGGAGTACGACGGCGACGAGCCGATCCGCTGCCGCGTCCAGAAGTCGAGCGAGGGTCCGGTCACCGGCGCCGACGTCGAGTGCGAGGGCACCGCGCGCGTCGTCAACGAGGACCTGCACATCTGCACGCTGACGATGGACCGCGAGCTCGACATCGAGCTCGAGGTGCGCCGCGGCCGCGGCTACGTGCCCGCCGACGAGAACCGCGTGGACGAGCAGGAGCTCGGCACGATCCCTGTCGACTCGAGCTACTCGCCGGTCGTCCGCGTCCGCTACGGCATCGAGGCGACGCGCGTCGGCAAGTTCACGAACTACGACCGCCTGATCCTCGAGGTCTGGACGGACGGCACGGTGACGCCGGAACTTGCGCTGACCGAGGCCGCCAAGATCTACCGCAAGCACCTGAACCCGTTCGTCCTGCAGGGCGAGACGCGGGATGCTCAGCCGCTGCTGGAGGCGCCGACGTCGTCGGAGTTCAACCCGGTGGCCCAGGAGAACTCGGAGCTCGCGCGCATGCTCGACGCCCCGATCGCGGACCTCGAACTCAGCGTTCGCGCCCGCAACTGCCTGGACGGTGCCAACCTCCAGACCCTGCGCGATCTCGTGACGATGTCGGAGAACGACGTCATCAACCTCAAGAACCTCGGCAAGACCTCGCTCACCGAGATCAAGTCGAAGCTCGCCGAGCGCGGTCTGTCGCTCGGGATGCGCGTTTCCGACTGACCCGCCGACCGGTCCCCCGACCCCGACGACTCCCCCGAGCCGCCGCTCTCCCCGCGGGGCCTGACACGAAGAGATTCCCATGCGACACCGCGTTGCCGGATACAAGCTCGGTCGCACGACCAGCCACCGAATCGCCATGACCCGGAACATGGCGGCCTCGCTCATCGAGCACGAGCGCATCATCACCACCGTTCAGAAGGCGAAGGCCGTCAAGCCGTTCGTCGAGAAGCTGGTGACGCTGGCCAAGGACCCGAGCCTCTCGAACCGCAGCCGCGCGTTCTCGAAGCTTCGGAACAAGGAGCAGACCCACAAGCTGTTCGAAGTCCTCGGCCCGCGCTTCAAGGACCGTCCGGGCGGCTACTGCCGGATCATCAAGCTGGCCAAGCGTCGCCTCGGCGACAACGGCGAGCGCGCGATCCTCGAGTTCGTGGAGCGCACCCCGCGCGAAGCGGTCGCCGTCGCGGACGACGCCGCCGAGTGACGACCGACGGGGGACGGCCGGCGCGCGCGGATCGATCCGCGGCGCCGGCCGTCTTCCGTGGAGCCCCGCTCCAGACGTCCCTTCCCTCGCCATCGGGCCACTCCCCGCGCGCCATCGACCGCGCCCGCCGAGCATGACGAAGCACTACCTCATCTTCGGTCCCCCCGCGGCCGGCAAGGGGACCCAGGCGGCTTTCCTGAAGGAGCACCTCGCGGTCCCGCACGTGTCGACCGGCGACATGTTCCGGGCCCACATCAAGGGCGAGACCGAGCTCGGGCTGCGCGTGAAGGCCCTTCTCGCGTCGGGCACGCTCGTACCGGACTCGGTGACCAACCAGATGGTCGCCGAGCGCCTCGCCGAGTCCGACACGGCCGAAGGTGTGCTGCTCGACGGCTTCCCGCGCAACGTGCCCCAGGCGGCGTGGCTGGACGGCTACCTCGCGGCGCGCGGTACGAAGCTGGCCGGCGTGGTCGTGCTCGAGGTCCCCGACGGCGAGCTCAAGGCCCGCCTCGCGGGCCGCGCCGAGAAGGAAGGCCGCGCCGACGACGCGGACCCCGCGGTGATCCAGGGCCGCATCGACACGTACAAGGGCCAGTCCGAGCCCTGCATCGCCTATTACGAGGACCAGGGTATCGTGCCGGTGTGCCGGGTCGACGGCGTCGGTTCCATCGAGGACGTCACCGCGCGCATCCAGGCCGCGGTCTGAGCCCGAGTGCGCGGCGCTCCCTACCCGTCCGCACGAGAGAAGGAGCCGAGCGCGCGCGCTCGGCTCCTTCTCTCGTTCGGGCGGCCCCTGTCCGTCGGACGGCCGGTCAGTTCCGTTCGAGCGGCCCCATGGGCGCGAGCGGCGCGTTCGGGTCGCTCGTCCACGTCACCGACGCGACCTTCCAGCCGTCGTCGGTCCGCAGCAGGTTGAAGACGTCGATGCCGCCGTGGCGTCGCTCGTCCCCGATCCAGAAGTCGTAGGGCGTCCAGACGACGGCGATGTCCCCGTCGATCAGGACCGTCTGGTCCCACATGCGCTCGAGGAACGGCGGACCGTCCGTGGTGGCCGCCGCGCGCGCGACGTGGGCCTCGAAGGTGCGCCCCGCGATCGAGCGGCCGCCCTCGGCCGGGCTGACCCAGGCGAGGCTGCCTTCGTCGAGGAGCACGCTGCGCCAGAGGTCGGCGGCCTCCTCACCCTTCGCCGCGATCGCGTCGAAGCTCCGCTGGACGACGTCGAGGACGGCCTCGCGCTCTGGATCGCCGACGGGGCGGACGGCGGCCGGGCCGGGGGCGGAACAGGCGGAGGCGAGGAGAAGTGCGGCGAGGCCGGCGATGCGCTGGAGCATGGTGAGCGTGGTTCGGGTGCGGCGCGCGCCGTGTCGAGCCGTGGCGCGCGCGGGCCGTCATCGTGCCGCCTCGAGCCGTGCCGGAGGGCCATGCCGCCCGCGTTCTTCGGCCGGCGCTCCTACTCGGGTTGGGAGCCCGACAGCTCGTCCCGCACGGCGCCGACGACGTGCGCGATGCGCTCGTCGTCGAGACCCAGGCGGGCCTGGGCCTCGGATGCGTCCGACTCGAGCAGGGACGTCCCGTCGTCCTCGACGCACGCGGCCGCGAGGCTCTCCGCAAGGACCCCGATCGCAGGGAACGCGGACGCGCCGTCGACCGCATGGTGGTCCCGGATGGCGTCCGTCAGCTCGGACGGGAAGCTCCAGCGGCGGGCCAGCCGCGCTCCGCACTGGGCGTGGTCGAGACCGAGCTCCGTGCGCTCGGCGACGAGCAGCGGGGCTCCGTCCTCGACCTGGAGTTTGACCGCGTCGCGATGCTCCTCGAGGAACCGGTCGAGCACGACGTGGGCCACGTTCTGAAGGAGCCCGATCGTGAACGCGAGCTCGGGGTGGAACGCGCGGGTCTCCGCGGCGAGGGCCCGCGCGAAGCTCGCGACGTGCGTGCACTCCTCCCAGCGCACGGCGTTCGAGCGTGAGCTCGATCCGCCGTAACCCATGAAGAACGTGGCGGCCCCCGCGGCGAGCGCGATGTTCGCGACGTGCGCGGAGCCGAGCCGGACCGTCGCGTCCTTGATCGTGGTGATCGGCTCGACCGGGCGGTACGCCGCGGAGTTCACGGTCGCGATGACCTTGGCCGTCAGGCCAGGGTCGCCCTGGACGACCGCGGCGATCTCCGCGGCGGGCGCGTCGTTCATCACGAGCTCCAGCACGCGGACGGCGACGTGGGGGAACGGCTCGAGCCTGACGAGGCTCCGAAGCACCGCGTGGCGTACGTGCGTCACGGTCGTGCTGCCTTCTCTTGGCCGGGGACGTGGAGCGCGGGGTCGCTCGACGTCCGGACGGCGGGTCGGCGTCGGGCGATCACGCGTGGACCGCCGTGGCGCGCAGCTCGCCCTTCGCGTCCCGGTAGAGCGCGATCGCGCTCTGCTCGGTGGACTTGCGCTTCACGCAGCCCGACTCGAGGTCGCCGGGCGACGTCACGGTCTCCAGCAGGCGCTCCTCGACGCGCCGGAGCGTTTGCGCAGCGTCCGCCGTCGTCACGCCGACGAGGCCGACGACGAAGCTGACGCGGCGCGTCTCCGTCCGCTGGTCGAAGTGCTGGTCGAGGACGCCGATCAGCGTGTTGCTGCGCAGCTCGTCCTGCAGGGCCTCTTCGAGCTCGGTCTCCGCGTAGCGCTGCGCGTTGCTCACGCGGAAGAGGAGGAGCGCGTAGTCCGCACGCTTCGAGCGGGGGAGCTGCTCGAGCTCGCCGTTGATACGCTCGAAGACCGCGCTCCGGTTGCGGGGCAGATCCCCGTCCGTGCGCCGTCGACCGTACGCGGTGCGATCGACGTTCGGGGCGGGCGCGGTTCCGCTCGGGACGTCGTCGTTCCGGCGGCGGAACGGGAGGCGGTCGGCGACGAACTCCCAGACCTTCAAGAGGTTCGCGACCGACGCGAGGGGATCGACAGGCATCTTCTCTGGGGCGAGGGGAACGGACGAGAGGGCCCCCCTGGTATCGGCGGAGGGCGGCTCCGGCATGAGCGCGCGGCCCGTGCTCCCGAAGGGCGCGTCGGCGTCCGTTGGGGCCCTTCCCGGCCCGTTCCCTAGGAAGCCCCTATCCGTCGTTGGATGCCGCAGCCGCAGCGACCAGCGCGCGGAGGCGCTCCGGATCCGTCGCCGTCGTCTTCGCGACGAAGCCGCTCGCGTGGGCGAAGTGGACGTCGGGCTCGCCCTCGATGCGCGTGAAGTCGAGCCGCGGATCGTCCTCGTAGCGCGTGAGCCCGTACCCCTCGCTCCGGCGGTCGGGGTAGACGAGCGCGCCGATCGTGTCCTCGAGACCCTCCGCCCGCACGAGCCGCGCGAGGCTCGCCGACGGCTCGTCGGGCGCCTCGTCCTCGCGGGGCAGGAACAGCGTCTCGACCGTGTCGCCCTCGATCGCGATCGACCAGCGCTGCGCGCGCGCGCGGACGCTCTCGATCCCGGCGCGCACGTCGCGCAGGTAGCCGACGAGGTCCCGGCCGACGAGTTCGAGGAACCCGTGCACGAGCTCACCCGGCTGGTGCGAGGGAGGCGCGGCGAACGCCTTCAGCAGGGACACGTCGATGGGGGACGAAAGCTGCGAAACGGCGCGCCGGGGCACCCCGAGCCACTCGGCGGTCCGCTTGGGACCGCGCGAGTCGAAGTGCTCGGCCGTCTCCAGCCAGTCGCAGAACTTGAGCGCGTCCTCGTAGAGCCCGAGCGCGTCGAGGACGAGGCTCAGCGAGCACGTCGGCCGGTGGTCGCGCGGGAACTGGTGGTGGTCGAAGTTCGCGCGCGCAGGGTCGTGCGCGCCGCCCACGTCGACCACGGCGACCGCCGGATCGGCGAGGTCCTCGGAGGTGGGTTCGCGCCGCTCGACGGGACAGCCGTGGAGAGCAACCAGCACGCTCACCGCGAGCAGGTCGTCCTTGTGCGCGCCGCCCGGGTGGGTGACGACGAGTCGGATGGGGTCCATGGGGGAGGCGGCTCTTAGATCCGCACGATGCCGACACGGTCGTGCCCGAGCAGTTCGGTGAGCTCGTTCGCGAACTCCTCGGTGATCGAGACGCCGAAGTCCTTGCCGGCCCGGAGGCGCCGAGTGAGTCCGTCCTCGCCCTGCGCCTGGAAGAAGAGCGGACTCTCCCCCTTGTTGCGCTCGCACACCTCCTTGAGACGCGGGATCTTGGGCCGGTCGACGTAGCTGACGCGCAGCTCGAGCCCTCCGCGGAAACGCGTGAGGGCGTCCCTGAGGCTCAGCACCTCGTCCAGGAGCAGCGCGGGCTCGTCGCTGCCCTCCTCGAGCTTGCCGGTGCAGAGGAGCACGGCGCCGTCCTCGATGAGGTCGCGCACTTCGAGGTAGGTGCGCGGGAAACACGTGACGCTGACCGAGCCGGAGAGGTCCTCGAGCCGGAACCGGCACATCTTCGAGCCCGCCATGCGGCCGCTCTTCACGACGAGCTCGGCCTTCTGCAGGACGAGTCCCGCGATGCGCACCTGCCCGCCCGACTGGAGGAGGTCCGGGAGCCGCTTGATCGGGCACGACGACAGGAGCGACACGAGACCGGCGCGCTCCTCGAGCGGGTGCCCCGAGAGATAGAAGCCGAGGACCTCGTGCTCCATGCTGAGGGTCTCGGCCTTCGTCGAGGCGAAGCGGTCGTCGATGCCGGCCGTGCTCTTCTTCTCGGGCTCCTCGGCGCCCCCGAACGCGTCGAACATGGACCCCTGTCCGGAGCGCCGGTCCTTCGCCGCCTGGCTGGCGTCGGTCATGGCGCTGTCGAGCGCCGCGATGAGGCTGCCGCGGTTGTGCCCGAGCTCATCGAACGCGCCTGCCTTGACCACGGCCTCCCAGGCGATCTTGCCCATGTCGTGAGGGTCGATCGCGGTGACGATGTCGTGGAAATCGATGCTGTCGCCGTCCTCGACCATCTTCGCCCGCCCCTTCACGAGGGCCTCGACGGCCGCGCGGCCCGTGCCCTTGACGGCGCCGAAGCCGAACCGGATCGCCTCGCCGCCGTCGGCGCGCGCCTCGGGCAAGAACTCCCACGACGAGTGCGCGATGCTCGGCATCAGCGTGACGATGTCGCTGCGCTTCGCGTCGTCGATGAAGTCCTTGATCTTGTCGGAGTCGCTCATCTCGCACGAGAAGTTCGCAGCGAGGAAGTCCGTCCGGTGGTGCGCCTTGAGGTAGGCGGTCTGATACGTGATCAGCGCGTAGGCCGCCGAGTGCGACTTGTTGAAGCCGTACCCGCCGAACTTGACGATGTTGTCCCAGGTGTTGCGCGCGACCTCTTCGTCGCAGCCCGCCTTCACCGCGCCCTCGATGAACTGCGCCGAGAACTTCTGCATGATCTCGGGCTTCTTCTTGCCCATCGCCTTGCGCAGGTTGTCCGCGTCGTTCAGCGAGAAGCCCGAGAGCTCCACGGACGCGAGCATGACCTGCTCCTGGTAGACGAGGCAGCCGTACGTGCTCTCGAGGATCCCCACGAGCGTCTCGTGGGGGTAGGTGATCTCCTCGCGGCCGTGCTTGCGGTCGACGAACATGTCGACCATCCCCGACTCGAGCGGGCCGGGGCGGTAGAGCGCGAGCACCGCGATCACGTCGTCGAAGCAGTCCGGCTTGAGCCGCGCGAGCAGCTTGCGCATGCCCTCCGATTCGAGCTGGAACACGCCGAGCGTGTCGCCGGCCATCAGGAGCTCGAAGACGCCCGGGTCGTCGAGCGGCAGCTCGTCCATCACCGGCGGCTCGATCCCGCGGCGTCGGATGTTCTCGAGGCACTTCTCGATGATGGTCAGGGTCCGGAGACCCAGGTAGTCCATCTTCAGGAGCCCGAGCTCCTCGAGCTGCGGCGCCGGGAACTGCGTCGTGATGTCGTCGCCGTTGCGGCCGAGCGGGACGTAGTCGACCGTCGGCCCCGGCGTGATCACGACGCCGGCGGCGTGCGTCGACACGTGCCGCGCGATGCCCTCGAGCGGAATCGAAGTCTGGAACAGCTCCTTCCATTCGGGACCGAGCTCCTCGTACGCCTTGAGGTCGGGGTCCTCCTCGATCGCCTTGGCGAGCGGCGGCGCCCCCGGACCCGCGGGGATCTTCTTCGAGATCTTGTTGATCTCGGACAGCGGCAGGTCGAGCGCCCGCCCGACGTCCCGCACGACGGTCCGCGACGCCATCGTTCCGAACGTGACGATCTGCGTGACGCACTCGCGGCCGTACTTCTCCCGCGTGTACTCGATGACGCGCTCGCGGCCCTCCTTGCAGAAGTCGATGTCGATGTCAGGCATCGACACGCGGCTCGAGTTCAGGAAGCGCTCGAAGAGCAGGTCGTACTTCAGCGGGCAGAGCCGCGTGATGTCGAGCAGGTACGCGACGATCGAGCCCGCCGCCGAGCCGCGCCCTGGACCGACGGGGATGTCGTGGTCGCGCGCCCACTTGATCAGGTCCCAGACGATGAGGAAGTACGACACGAACCCGAGCTCGCGGATCGTCGCCTTCTCGCGTTCGAGCCGATCCCGCGCGGCCTGGCTCTCCTTGCCGTAGAGCTCCTCGAGGCGTTCGTCGAGGAGCCGGTCGAAGAGCTGGTCCGGGCTCTCGCCGGTCTCGCTCACGAACTCGGGCACGTGGTACTTGCCGAACTCGAGCTCGACCCCGATCTGCTCCGCGACGTCCATCGTCGCGGTGACCGACTTCGGCAGGTCGCGGAACATGTGCCCCATCTCCTCGCGGGAGGTGAAGTACAGGGAGTCCGTCTCGAACCGGAAGCGGTCCTTGTCGGCCTTCTTCGCGCCGGTGTTGATGCAGAGTAGCACGTCCTGTGCGTGGCAGTCCTCGGCGCGCAGGTAGTGGATGTCGTTCGTCGCGACGAGCGGGATCTGCGTCCGCTCGTGGATCCGCACGAGCGCCTCGTTCGCGTCCGCCTGGATCGTGAGTCCGTTGCGCTGCAGCTCGAGCCAGAAGTGGTCCGGTCCGAACAGATCGCGCAGGTCGGTCGCCCAGGCCTCGGCCTCGGCCTCCTTGCCCATGCGCGACAGCTGGTTGATCTCGCCCGCGAGACAGCCCGAGAGGCACGAGATCCCCGACGCGTGGTCGCGCAGGAGATCCATGTCGATGCGCGGCTTGAAGTGGTAGCCGTCGACGAAGCCCGCGCTCGTCAGCTTGACGAGGTTCTTGTATCCCTCGTTGTTGCGCGCGAGCAGCGTCAGGTGGCTGTACCCGTTGCCGTTCTTCTTCGAGTGCTTCTCGTGCATCGAGCGCTTGGCGATGTACACCTCGCACCCGAGCAGCGGCTTGATCCCGCCGCCGGTCGCCTTCTGGTAGAGCTCGACCGCCCCGTGCATGTTGCCGTGGTCGGTCAGCGCGAGCGCCGTCTGCCCGTCCTCCTGGCAGGCCTTGACGAGATCGCTGATCCGGTTCGCTCCGTCCAGGAGGCTGTACTCCGAGTGGACGTGCAGGTGGCAGAAGTCGGGCTTGGCCAAGTCGATCCCCCTCGGAGGCGGGACTCCGATGCTTTGGTGCCCGGTGCGGGCGTGCGGTCCGTCGTGCGCGGTGCCCCCTCCGGCGCCGCGGTCCGGGGAGCGGCTCCCCGGAGGATGAGTTCGTGTTGCGCGCGTGCAGCGCGCGGATCGAGCCCGCCGTGGGCGGGCTCAGCTGCGCAGCAGGAGACTCAAGAGACCCTTCTGCGTGTGCAGACGGTTGGCCGCCTGCTCGAGCACCAGACTACGCGGACCGTCGAGGACCGCGTCGGTGACCTCGAGGTTCCTGCGCACCGGCATCGGATGCATGAAGCGCGTGTCCTCGCCGAGGGCGAGGAGCTCGTCGTCGACGAGCCAGTCCCGCGACTGCGTGACCCGATGCGCTTCGCGGGACTTCTGGCCGTAGTTCTCCAGCGACGCCCACGGCCGCGCGTACACGACGTGCGCCCCGCGCGCGGCGTCGCGCGGCGATGCGGCCTCGCGGAAGTCCGCGCCCGACGCCGCGCACACGCTGCGCGCCTCGCTCATGACGCCGCCGTCGAGCTCGAACCCGCGCGGGTGCGCGAGCGTCACGTCCATCCCGCTGCGCAGGGCCGCCAGCAGGAGCGAGTGCACGACCGACGGACTCGAGGGCGTGGGGGAGGGCGTCCAGGTGATCGCGAGACGCTTCTTCGAGAGGTCGCGTCCGAAGGTCTCCCGCAGCGTCATCAGGTCCGCCAGGGCCTGCAGCGGGTGCCACAGCGCGCTCTCCATGTTCAGCACGGGAACCGTCGCGTGCTGCGACCAGGCCTGGATCGCCTCGTCGCGTCGGTCGACCTCCCACGCGCGACCGGCGGGCCGCGGCCGGATCGCGAGCGCGTCGCAGTAGGTGGAGAGGACGCGCGCAGCGTCCTTCACGTGCTCGGGGGCGGTACCGTCCATGACGACGCCCTCGCGGGCCTCGACCTCCCAGAAGTCGGAGCCTGCGGAGAGGTGCACGCCGCGCCCTCCGAGCTGGTGGACCGCGATCTCGAAGGACGTCCGCGTCCGCAGCGAGCCTCGGAAGAACAGAAACCCGACCGAGCGGCCGGCGAGCTCGTCCCTTCGCGCGCCCGCCTTGTAGCGCTCGGCGAGGTCGAGGACGTCGTCCAGGCGCCCGTCCGACAGGTCGGCGAGCCGCACCAGGCCGCGGCGCGAGCTCCGGGGAGCGTGGGGGTCCGTCGCTTTGGGTTCGGGCGCGTCCATCGCGTGATGGTACCGGGCGAGGGCCGCGCAACGAGCGCCGGCGGTGCGCTCCGCAGCCGGGTGATCCCGCGGGGCGCTCCCTGCGAAGGCGCACGGGCGGCGTCGTCCGGAGGCGCGGATCCGGCGGGTCCCCGGGGCCCCGGGCTATTCCTTGCGAGGGCGCCTTGACCTCGTCTTCGGGCGCCGCTACAACGTCGCGCCTCGAACGCACCCGTAGCTCAACTGGATAGAGCACCTGACTACGGATCAGGAGGTTAGAGGTTCGAATCCTCTCGGGTGTACCACCCCTCTCCGGGGTTCCGCTGCGGCGGTCGAGGCACCCCGCCGAGCCGTCGGCGGCCCACGGTTCCCCGCCGTCTCGCCCCGCGCATTCCGCCCGGCCGGGGCGGCGGATCGCTGTCCGGGCCGCCCTCGGGACCGCTACCCTGGTCGGCCCGCCCCCGCGGCACCGGGAAGCACGGCCGACCGGACGATCCCTGACAACGAGACGATGGAACCGACCCCCGCCCGATGAGCTGGAGCCCGGAGGACGTCGCAGGCATGACGCTGGCGCTCGCGCTGGCCGAAGAAGCCGCGCGCGCCGACGAGGTGCCGATCGGGGCGGTGGTCGTGCGCGACGGTGCCCTGCTCGGCGCCGCGCGCAACGCATGCCGCGGCCGTACGAGCGCTGTCGCCCACGCCGAGATGCTCGCGCTGGACGAGGCCTTCCGCCGGACCGGCGACATGCGACTCCCGGGCGCCGTGGTCTACACGACCGTCGAGCCGTGCTTCATGTGCGCCGGCGCCCTGAGCCATGCCCGGGTCGACCGGGTGGTGTGGGCGGCGCGCGACCCCAAGTTCGGGGGCGCAGCATCCCTCGGCGCGGTCCTCACCGACACGCGGCTGAACCACGTGGCTGAGGTGCGCGAGGGGCTCTTCGAGAAAGAGGCCGCTGCGCTGCTCCGGGATTTCTTCCGCGCGAAGCGCGCGGTGAAGCCGACCGCCCGTCGGCCTGAAGACGCCGCGCAGTGATGTAGCCGCGCAGTGATGTAGCCGCGCCGTGGTTTCGCCGCGCGGCGAAAGCGCCGCACAGCAACGACGCCGCACAGCAACGACGCCGCACAGCAACGACGCCGCGCAGCAACGACGCCGCGCAGCAATGAAACGCGCAGTCGAAGCGTCGCGCTGTAGGAGCGCCGCGCAGATTCGACCGTTCCGTGATGCGGCGCGGGAACGCGGCAGGGGCGGTTGGGGGTGAACAGAACACGTGGGACCCACCGGGGCCCGCGAGTGACATCGAGTGGAGAGGTGGCAGAGCGGCTGAATGCGCTGGTTTCGAAAACCAGTAGGCCCGTGAGGGTCTCGGGGGTTCAAATCCCTCCCTCTCCGCCACCCCTCGAAGGTCCCCTGGGGGGACCTTCGAGGGGTGGCGTCGGATGTTTTTGGCCCATCCGCTTACGCGGATGAAGCGGTGCCACCCGGGGCGCGCTTGCTCGCGTGCAGTGATGCATGAGTGCGCGCCTGGAGCTGTGGTAACCGCCCGTGCGACGCTCGGCGAGAGCGCGTCGGTGGCACGGAGGCGGTGTTGCTTCCAGCGTTCTCGACGGCGGCTCGTGGGCGCGTGGACGTCCCGCTCGCTCGACCCAAGCATGGGCGTCAGCGGGTGGCGTCGACGCTCTTGTCGCGGGGCGCAGCGCGCGTGAATACACACCGCGTGAATACACACGGGGAGCGGTGAGCTTCGCGTGCTTGGAGAGGTGACAGAGTGGCCGATTGTGCACGCTTGGAAAGCGTGTGTGCCTTCACCGGTACCGTGGGTTCGAATCCCACCCTCTCCGCCAATCGGTGCGCGAGCGATACGCTCGCGTGCGGGGACCCGGCCCGGCCGGGTCCCGAGTGAGCGCCCAGCGATGGGTCCGGTCCCACGCGATGCCGTGAGTCCGAACCGGGTCAGGCCGGGAACGGAGCAGCCCTAAGGTCCTTGCGGCAGGCGCGAGGTGCCCGGGCCTTTCGTTGGGCGACTCACTCTTCCACCGCGGCGCCCACGGAAACTTCCGCGGAACCGCCCGCGCGCGCCGTGGAGCGCGTCCATCGTCTCGTTCCGCGTCCTGGACGGGCGCCCATGGGAGGCCGTGAGCGCGCCGCTCGTGCGCCCGCTGCGCGTGCGCGGCGATCCCCGACGCGCGGCGGTGTCCGGAGGGGCCGGACGCGCGGAGGCGCGGGTATCCTGGCGGCATGTCGTACCTCGTCCTCGCGCGGAAGTACCGGCCGAAGACCTTCTCCGAGGTCGCCGGCCAGGACGTCGTCACGCGCACGCTCAAGGGTGCGATCGATGAGGGCCGCGTCGGACACGCGTACCTGTTCTTCGGGCCGCGCGGCACCGGCAAGACGACCTCCGCGCGCCTCTTCGCGAAGGCGCTGAACTGCGAGCAAGGGCCGATCGCCGAACCGTGCGGGGTCTGCGCGCGCTGCAAGGCGTTCGACGCGGGCACCGAGGTCGACCTGATCGAGATCGACGCGGCGTCGAACACCGGCGTGGACCACGTGCGCGCGCTGCGGGACCAGGCTGCGTACGTCCCCATCGCCGCGCGCTTCAAGGTGTTCCTCATCGACGAGGTGCACATGCTCTCGAAGGCGGCGTTCAACGCGCTGCTCAAGACGCTCGAGGAGCCGCCTCCGCACGTCAAGTTCCTCTTCGCGACGACCGAACTGCACAAGGTTCCGGACACGGTCGTCTCGCGCTGCCAGGTCCTGCGCCTCTCACCGCTCGCCGAGGACCGGATCCGCGCGCGCCTGGACGAGGTCTTCGCGCTCGAGGGCGTCGAGGCCGAGGAGGGCGTCACGACCGAGATCGCCCGCCGTGCGCGCGGCGGGATGCGCGACGCGCTCTCACTCGCCGACCAGCTGCTCGCGCTCGTCGGCCGCGCGCCGACCGTTGCCGACACCGCGCGCCTCGCGGGCATGGACTCGACCGAGTCCATCGAGGCGGTGCTCGACGCCGTCCTCGCCGAGGACAAGCCGGCGCTGCTCGCGGCGCTCCCCGGGCGCGAGGGCGACGAGCCCGCGTTCCTCGACGGCCTGCTCGGATACCTGCGCACCGCGCTCCTGCTCAAGCTCGTCGGCGACGACGCGCCGATGGTGGGTGAGACGCTCGGCCCCGACGCGCGTGCGCGCATGTCCGAGCGCGCGGGTGGCTTCGGCGCCGACCGACTCGAGCTCGTGCTGCAGGAGCTCCTGCACGCACGCGAGCGCATGGGGCCGATCCACATGCGTGCACACGCGCGGCTGATCCTCGAGACCACGCTGCTCGACCTCTGCACCGCGGCGGCCACCATGCCGCTGGGGGCGCTCGTCCAGCGTCTCGAGGCCCTGGAGGGTCGAGCGGGGGGGGCGCCGTCCGGCGTCGAACCGGCACGGGCCGCCCAGGCTGCGGGCGGCGCGGCACCGGCCCACAGGGCGGCACGCGAGGCGCGCGGCGCACCGGCGCCCGGCGCGAACGAACCCGCCCCGGACGCGCCACCTGCGGGAACGGCCGCCGCGCCACCCGCACCGGGGGCGGCGACCGTCCCCTCTGCGGCCACCGGGGCCGAGCCCGCCGCGACGGCACCCGCCGCGACGGCACCGGCCGCGACGGCACCGGCCGCGACTGCGCCCGCCGCGACGGTGGCAGCGGCGCCCGCGAAGGCCGCGCCACCCCGCGGTGAGCCGGCGCCCGCCCGCGCGCGGTCCGGCGCCGCGTCGCGTCCGAGTGCGCCGCCCGCGGGGGGACCCTCTCCCCGCGACGCGTCGCCCGATCACCACACGACCGAGGACCCCCCGGACCACGTGCTCTCGCCCGCGGCGCCGCCTCGGGTCCAGACGAACAGCACGGCGGACCGCTGGGAGGGCTTCCTCGCGGAGCTCCGCGGACGCTCCCAGCCCCTCGCCGATCTCTTTGCGCGCAAGGGGACGCTGGTGCGCGCGGTGGGCGGAGTCGCTCCGCTGAAGCTGCGCGGGCTCCGCGAGGACGAGCTCGCGCTCGTGCGCGACCCCGCGGCCGAGCGAGCGGCCGCCGACGCCTTCCGCGCGGCCATCGGGGACGGCGTGCGGCTCCAGCTCGAGGTCCACGACGCCTCGACGGGCGGCGCGGACGGCTTCACCGAGGAGCTGCGCGAGCTCTTCCGCGGCCGGATCGAGCGCTGAGGAGTGCGCGAGGCGTCATAATCCAGCCATGAGCGGATCCTTCGGAGACATGGGCAACCTCTTGGAGCAGGCCCAACGCATGCAGAAGTCCCTCGAGGACGCACGCACCGAGCTGCGCGAGGCGCGGATCGTCGGCCAGGCCGGCGGCGGCGCCGTGCGCGCCACGGTCGACGGCATGGGGACGGTGCACGGCGTCGAGGTGAGCCCGGACGCCGCGAAGTCGGGCGACTCCTCGATGCTCGGCGAGCTCGTGCTGGCTGCGCTGAACGACGCGCAGTCGCGCGCGAAGCGCGACCACGACGAGCGCATGGCGAAGGTCACCGGCGGCCTCAACCTGCCGGGGCTCCTCTAGGGGCCGGCTCCAGGGTGGCCTACCCCGCACCCGTCGAGGCCCTCGTCGAGGCTCTGGAGGCGCTGCCCGGCGTCGGTCGCGTCACGGCCGAGCGGCTGGCGTTCCACGTCCTGCGCGATCCGCGCGCCGGTCAGGGGCTGAGCTCGGCGCTCGCTCGCGCGCTCGCCGAGGCGAAGCGCTGCAAGATCTGCGGCAACGTCGCCGAGGACGACATCTGCAGCGTGTGCGCGGATCCGTCCCGTGACGCCGGGACGATCGCGGTCGTCGAAGAACCGCGCCACGTCGAGGCGCTCGAGCGCGCGAAGGTGTTCCGCGGCCGCTATCACGTGCTGATGGGCGCGCTGAACCCGGCCGAGGGGACGGAGGAGCGCCACCTCTCGATCCGCGCGCTGGTCGAGCGCGTGCGGGCCGGCGGCGTCGAGGAGATCATTCTTGCGACCGACCCGGACAAGGAGGGCGAGGCGACGGCGCTCGCCGTGCTCGAGGCGATCGAGTCGGTGGGGGACCCGAACCTGCGCGTTTCGAGGCTCGCGCGCGGCCTCCCCGCGGGCAGCGCGATCGAGTACCTGCACAAGGGCGTGCTCGAGGACGCGCTGGAGGACCGCCGCGCCGTGCGGCGCGCTCGCCCGCCGCGCGGCTGAGCGGGACGGAGCGCGGCGTCGACGATGGTTCCGGCGCAAGACGGTCCCAGCCCAAAGACGGACCCAGCGCAAAGACGGACCCAGCGCAAAGACGGACCCAGCGAAAAGACGGCCCGGGGCGCTCGCGCGCACCGGGCCGTTCCCATTCCCCTTCCTCGACGGATCCCGTCGCGGTCGGTCTATTGCTCGGCGGCAAGGGTCCTCAGACCTCCGCCGGCTGGAAGCGCGCACCGACGATCGGCAGAGTGCGGCGCAGCGAGAAGGCGGTGAGTCCACCGGCCAGGAAGGCGACGACGGCGAAGGTGAAGAGGCTCGCGTCGCCGTCCCAGAAGATCCCGAGCACCGTGAGGTGGCTGAAGATCGCCCCGCTCATCAGGCCCACCGTGAGGAGGCCGCCGAGCGCCGCGGTGCGCGGCACGAGCAGGAGCACGACGGCGATCGCCTCCATCACACCGGTCCCGATGCGGCCCGCGTCGCCGGCGCCGAGCGTCTCGAAGAGCCGGACCGTTTCCTCGGCTCCGGCGAACTTGTAAGGCAGCGTCATCGCGAGGATGCCCGCCGCGACGAGGCGCGGGATCCAGGTGAGGGCGTTCGAGCGGGTGGGTTGGACGGTCGTGGTGTCGGTGTTGGACATGGCAGTTCTCTCTTGGGCGGGGCCTGTCGGCCCGAGTGGGGCAGCGGTGCTTCGTTCGGCGCGCTCCTCGTCGCGCTCGCCGCAGGGAACGCGGGTCCGGCTGCGGTGTGACCGCGCGGCTCATCAGCGGTCCCGATCTCAGCCGTAAGCGGCTCCGCGTGCCCCCGGGGCGGGTTCCGGCGCCCGGCCGGAATCGAGTGCTTCGGACTCGGGGAATCCTCCGAACCCGCCGATAGCCCTCCCGATGGGACTCGGCCTCGGTACTCGCCTCTCTGCCAGCATGCGGCAGCGCCAGGAGATGGTGCTGGCACCGCGCATGCTCCAGGCGATCGAGGTGCTCGCGCTGCCGGCCGCGGATCTCGAGCAGTGGCTCGGGTCCGAGGCCGAGGCGAACGAAGCGCTCGTCGTCGAGCGCACGAGCTGCTCGGACGACGAGCTGTGGCTCGAGCCGACGCGCTCCAGCGCGGCGCGCGCCAAGGCATCCGACGACCACCGCGCCCTCCTGGAAGCCGTCGCGGCCCCGGGCGCGTCGCTCATCGAGCGCGTCGAGGACGAGCTCGCGTCGGCCGGTGTCTCCCCCGAGGCCGCCGCCTGGATCCGCTTCCTCGCGGACTGCCTCGACGACGCAGGCCTCCTGACGCTCTCCGACGCCCGCCTCCTCGAGCTCGCGGAGGACGCAGCCCTGCCGGATGCGGGGACGCCGGGCGGGACCGCGCGGCTGGCGGACGCGATCGCAACGCTCCAGCAGTTCGAGCCCCGCGGCATCGGCGCGCGCTCGAGCGTCGAGGCACTTCTCCTGCAGCTCGACCCCGAGGACGAGGACTACGCGCTCCTGTGCGCTCTCCTCGAGGACTTCCTCGTCGAGCTCTCGAAGAACCAGCGCACGAAGGTCGCCCAGAAGCTCGGCATCGAGGCCGAGGAGCTCGGACGACTGCTCTCGGTGCTCGAGCGCCTCGACCCGCGCCCGGCGGGGGAGCTCTCCGGATCGTCGGCGCCGGTCCTGAACCCGGACCTCGTCGCCGAGCTCGACGACGAGGGCCGCGTACGCGTGGAGCTCGTCCGCGGGACGCTCCCCGCCGTGTCCGTCGATGCGGACCTCGAGGAGCTCTACGGCACGATCGACCGCGGGACCGAGGCGCGCGCGTACCTCTCCGAGAAGCTCGCGAAGGCGCGCTCGGTGGCCGAGGCCGTCGAGCTGCGCGGCGTCACGCTCCTGCGGGTCGCCGAGCTCGCCCTCGGACGCCAGGCCGCCTTCCTACGCGAGGGACCTCGCGCGCTCGTGCCGCTCGCGATGACCGAGGCCTCCGAGGTGCTTGGGCTCGCGACGAGCACGGTGAGCCGCGCCGTGGCGGGCAAGCACGTGCAGACGCCCTTCGGCATCGTTCCGCTCCGGACGCTCTTCCAGTCGGAGACGGCCGGCACCGCGGTGACCGCGCTGCGCGAGGAGGTCGGCCGCCTCGTCGCGGAGGAGGACCCGCGCGCCCCGCTGTCCGACGAGGCGCTGGTGTCGCTCCTGAAGGAACGCGGCCACGACGTCGCGCGGCGCACGGTGGCGAAGTACCGCAAGGAGCTCGACATCCCGAGCTCGTACCGCCGCAAGCGGTAGCCGCCGCGCAGCGGAAGCAGGGACGTCGAACCGCCGCCGTAAACGAAAGAAGCAGCGAGCCGCGCCGCGGCTCGCTGCTTCCTTCGACTCTGGCCGGGGCCTTCGCCCCCGGGCTCGAACTACGAGTCCTTGGTCCGGAACGCGTCGACCAGCCCGTGGAGGCGCGAGACTTCGTCCCGGAGCTCGACGGATGTCGCGAGGGACTCTTCGCTCGATGCAGCGTTCGACTGGGTCCGCTCGTCGGCCTCGGCTAAGTGCTGATTGATGCTGCCGATGCCGACCGCCTGCTCGTTGCACGCCTGCGAGATCGACTCGACCGACGCCAGCGCCTTGCCCGTGATGTCGTCGATCTCCCCGATCAGCCCCGTGACCTGCTCGGAGAGCTGCACGCCGTGCGTTGCGGAATCGACGGACGTGCGCATGCGGTCGGCCGTCGACTTCGCGGCCTCGGCGCTGCGCTGTGCGAGGGAACGCACCTCCTCGGCGACGACCGCGAAGCCCTGACCGGACTCTCCCGCGCGGGCGGCCTCGACGGCCGCGTTGAGGGCCAGCAGGTTCGTCTGGAAGGCGATGCTCTCGATGGTCGATACGACCTGCGCCGACTCGGTCGTCGCCTCGGCGAGCGCGCGGATGCCCGCGTCGAGCTCGGTCACGCTCGAGCGCATCTCCGCGGAGAGGCGCTGCGTGTTCTGGGACAGCGAACACGCGTTCTCGGCGCTCTCGGCGCTCTCGGCGCTCTCGGCGTTCGAGCGGGTGAGCGACTCGAGCTCCTCCGACGACGCCGCGAGGCTGCCCATGGAGGCGGCCTGTTCGGTGACCGAAGTGGCGAGCGCGCCGTTGCCGGCCTCGATGCTCGAGCTCGCCCGCGCGATGCGCTCGGCGGAGCCCTGGACCTCGCGCACGATGTGGTCGAGCTGATCGACGAGGCCGTCGAACGCGATCCCCGCGCGGCCGATCTCGTCCTCGCCCTCGATGTCGGAGCGCTGGGTCAGGTCGCTCGTCTCGACGATCGTCTCGATCTTGTCGCACAGTCGATCCACGGGGCGGAGGACGCCGCGGAAGAGCGCAAAGAGGACCAGCGCGAGGCCGAGCAGCGCCGCGGGCAGCGCAAAGCGCACGCCGTGCAGCACGAAGCCCGCGAGCTCCGCGTCGAGCGCGTCGAGCGGAACCTGAACCTCGAACGCGCCGCGCATGTCGCCGACGCTCATGTCCTCCATCCGGAATCCGAGCAGGTCCTTTCCATCGCCCGTCGGGCTCGTCGAGGGGGCGCCGTGGCACTCGAGGCAGGACGCGGTGAGCGTCATCGCGCGCATCACGTGGAACGTGTTCGTCTCCTCGTTGACGCGCTGGATCGTCCGGTCTCCGCCGCGCGCCACCTGCACCTCGAGGTCGCCGAGGAGCTGCCTGCGGAACGTCCCGTCCTCGGAGCGGGCCGGATCGTTCTCGGGGTTGCGCGGCTCCGTCGCCACGACCTTGAACGTGATGCCCTCCGCCTCGGCGGTGACTTCCGTCTGGGCCCACGCCGCGACGACCGGGATCGTCGGGAACATGCGCGCCGTGCTGTAGTCGCCGCCGCGCGCTGCGATCGTGCGCGCTTCGGCCAGGAGCTCCTCGGTGGCGAACGTTCCTCGGTCGTGGAGCTCGTTCGAGTGGGCGAGGGCGGCGTCCGCGCTCGACAGCAGGGTCGTCGAGCGGTCGGTGAGCGCCTCCATGACTCGCGAGCGGTACTTGGAGCGTCCGGAGAGGAACGTCAGGCCGACCGACAGGGTGAGGGCGACGACGACGAGGGTGACGATGCGCGGCGCGAGGGAGCGCCGGAAGGGGCGCGGCCACGTGATTCGAGCGCCGGTCGAGGGTGCCTCGACCGACGCGGCGGGGATGTCGGACATGTGGGTCTCAGGAAGGGGTCCGCCGTGGGGGCACACTGGGTCGGCGCGCGACGGATCGCCCCATGTATCGCGGGTTGTCCCTAGGTGCCTTGAGCCATTCTTCCGGCCCCTGACCGATATCCCTGCTCCCGAGAGCACCGGCTCCCGCGGGCCCCGACTCGCGCTGCTCCCGGCCCCCGCAGGCCTTCAGCCACGACCAGCCAGCGCGTAGGCCACGGCGGTCCACGCGAGGGTCGCCGCGCCGATCGTCACCGCGGGGCTCGCGCGGTGGGCGAGCAGCCAGCCGGTCGCCAGGTACGCGACGATCGCGACGAGGCCCTTCGCCATCCCCGGGATCGACGCGCGGAGGGCGTCCGCGCCGCCGACGGAGGACAGGACCCACCAGGCGACGACGATCTTGAGCGGGACCATGGCGACGAGGCCCGCCAGGGCCGAGTCGGAGCGCTCTCCGAGCACCTTGAAGGCGACGGCCAGGCTCCCGGTCGAGACGAAGAGGATGACATAGCTCCACATGCCCGGGAGCGTACGGCACCATTCCCGCCGCGCCGCCCGGGTTTCCCGCCCGGCCGCTCCGCTGGCAGGTCGCGCGGGAGCCCCGTCCGCCCCGCGGCGACAGAGTCGGCCCGGCGGGAACCCGATTCCTCCGCGGGAACCCGATTCCTCCCCGGGAACACAGCACACGGCGCTCACGCGATGACCCTCCGCAACGTCCGCATCGAGGTCTCCTACGACGGCTCACGCTTCTACGGCTGGCAGCGTCAGGACGGCTTCGACAGCGTGCAGGCCGCGATCGAGGACGCGCTGGCCGAGCTGCTCGATCGCGTCGTGGTCATCCACGGCGCGGGGCGGACCGACACGGGCGTCCACGCGCTGCGCCAGGTCGCGCACTTCCACGTCGACACGCGGATCCCCGACGACCGGCTGCGCCACGCGCTGAACGCGCACCTGCCCGCGGGGGTCTCGATCCGCCGCGCGGAGACGTGCCGCGACGACTTCCACGCGCGCTTCGACGCGCGCGGCAAGCGCTACGCGTACCTCGTCCGCACGTCGCGTGAGCGGCCCGCGCTCGGCCCCGAGTTCACGCACTGGGAGAAGGGCGTCCTCGACCGCGCTCGGATGGAGGATGCGGCGCGGCGCATGGAGGGTGAACGCGACTTCGCGGCGTTCGGGAACACGGGGTCGCCGCGGGCGAGCACGGAGCGCCGCGTCGACCACGTGCGCCTCGTCGTGCGGCGCGAGCGGTTCGCGATCGTCGTGCAGGGGAACGGGTTCCTCTACAAAATGGTGCGCACGATGGCCGGGACGCTGCTCGCGGTGGGGAAGGGCAACATGGCGCCCGAGGACGTCACGCGCGCGCTCGAGGCCGGGGACCGCAAGCTCGCGGGACCGACCGCGCCCGCGCGGGGGCTCTACCTCGCACGCGTGATGTACGACGAGCCGGTCTTTGCCGGACGCGACCGCGGACCGAGTGGGGGAGCGCCGGGGCTCGTGCAGGACCGCGTGCGGTGAACCTTCACCGCTCGGCCGCGCAGCAGCGGTCGACGGCCCAGAGGTCGACGGCCCAACGGTCGACGGCCCAACGGTCGACGGCCCAACGGTCGACGGCCCAGCGGTTGACGGCTCTGCGGGCGGCGCCGGGTCGAACGCCTCGGGGCCGAGGAGCGATGGGCCGCTCTCGGGGTCGGCCTCGAACTCGCGCGCTCGAAATCGCCCATCGGCGAGGAAGCGATCCGGAAAGAAATGCGCCCCGGGCGGTGCTGCGACGCGGAGAACGCCCCCGTTCCGCCCCGGACCGATACGCACGGAAGTGGCCGACGGAAACCGCGTTCGACGCGCCTCACGGTGTCGCTACGCGGGTCGGCCTTGACCGGAGCTTCATCTTCGGCCAGGGTGCGTACGCGGCGCCCGGTTGTCGGGCACCGCGACAACTCGATCCCCCGTCCTGCGAAGGAGGCAGCATGAAGACCGAAGTCTCGATCCTGCACCACGACTACCCGAGCCGATACCGAAACATCGTCGAGGAAAGGCTAGCGGCGTTGGAGCGCTTCCACGGGCACATCCTGACCATGGACGCGCGGATCGAGAAGGACGCGAGGGAGCACCACGTCGAGCTCGTGGCAAACCTCGGCAAGAACCACACCCTCGTGGCGAACGTGCGTCGCGAGGCCTTCGGCGAGGCGCTCTCCGAAGCGGTGGATCGCATGGGCCGCCAGCTCCGGAAGCACCACGACAAGGCGCGCCTCGAGCCTCGCCGTCACGGCGCGAGCGCCTGACCCGACCGACCCACGGCTCCCCGCTCCCCCGAGGCTTCGCTCATCGGGGGCCCGGGAGCCCCGGCCGCCGCGCCGGTCCTCCGTCCCGCCTCGCCGCGGGCTCGAGGGGGCCGGCGCGGCGGCCGTTCCAGGTGGGGCGACCGAGCCTGGCAGCCCGGCGCGGCGCCCACCGGTTGAGGACTGGGCTCGCACGGTGTGGATCGGCGGGGGCCCACTCCCTCGCAGCGTCCTAACGGCTCGTCCGTTGCGACCGGCCGCCCCGCGCCCGAGGCCCCTCGACGCGTCCGATCGTCCGAGTCGGTGACGGGGGCACGGGTTGCGGCCGAGCTGCCCACACCGTGCGAGCCCAGTGCCCACCGGTGGCGCGGGAGGGGGCGCAAGTCGCGGAGGGTCGGGGCGTGGAGCCAGGGGATCGCGTGGCGCGGCCGGTGCACCCGCCCCGGGTCCCCTGGGAGGCCCGCCCGGGATCCTGCAGGGGGCCGCGCGTGCCCCGGGCGCAGAGGGCGGCCGGTCGGCGGCGCGGCTGGTATGCTCTCCGCCCGCGTGAGCGCCCCCGAGTGCTCGCGCGGCCCCCTCACGCCATGGATTGGTACAAGCGTTTCAAGTCGAAGGCCTGCATCCTCAAGCTCAAGGCGAGCACCAAAGTGGACGCCCTGGGCGAGGTCGTCGACCAGTTGATCTCCTCCAAGCTGCTCGAGGGCGACCTCGAGGATGCGGCGCGCAAGACGCTGCTCGAGCGCGAGGAGCTCGCGTCGACCGGCGTCGGCATGAACGTCGCGATCCCACACGTGAAGGTGGACGGCCTCCAGGAGGCGATCTGCTCCCTGAGCGTCAGCCCGGAAGGCATCGAGTGGCGCGCCGTCGACGGCGAACCGGTCCACATCCTGTTCACGGTCCTCAGGCCGGGCGGCGCGACCGACCAGCACGACCCGGAGCAGCACCTCGAGATGATGCGCTGGATCGCGCGGCTCGCCCGTGACCCGGACTTCCGTGGCTTCGCTCTCCAGGCGCGCACGAAGGCGGAGCTCGTGGGGCTCCTCAAGGAGATGTCGGTCGCTTGACCGGCCCGCGCCCGATGTCGGAACTGCATGCGAGTCGCATCGTTCGCGTCGTGAACACGGCCGGGCTGCACGCCCGTCCGTGCCACGCGATCGTGCAGACCGCGCTCGAGTTCACCGCGTGCGATGTGCGCATCAAGCGGCCCGGCGCCGGTGACGACGGCGTCAACGGCAAGAGCATCCTCGAGCTGATGACGCTCGAGGCGTCCCAGGGCTCGGAGCTCGAGATCCTCGGCACCGGGGACGGCATCGAGGGCCTCCTCGACGCCCTCGACGCGCTGTTCGCGAGCGGATTCGGCGAGTAGAGCTCCGTTCGCCGCCCCCGGCCCGCGCCAGGGGACCTTTGGGTGAGCGGCGGCCCGGCCGCTCGGTGCACGCGCTGAGTGCATCTGCTGGGCGCCCTAGATGGGTGCCTCTTCTGGGTGCCTGTGCTGAGTGCCCCTGTTGGGCCCAACACCGAGCGCCGTCGGTGGGGCCGTCCTGGCCCCAGGGGAGCCCCTCGGCCCTGACGGCCGCCGCGCTTCGCAGGCCTCCCGCGCGGCGGCGCGCGGCACAGGTCGTTGCCCGCGGACCACCGGGGGCCGAACCGCCCACGCCTCCGGGACCCGATGGGAAAGGGTTTCCAGGTAGAGCCGTCCCTCCGAACGGAGGCCCGCCTGCTGAGGGCGATCCCCCGGTCGGAAATCGAGACCGCTCCTCAACCGTTCCGCTGTCTTGCGTCGACACAGCCGGAGAAGACCGCCGGGCTCCGAGAGCCCCTCCGAGTGCGGTTCTGCCCAACGGTCCGATGACGAACAGCCGCACAAGACGCGCCCATCCAAGGCGCAGCGGCCGTACGCCGGAGGCCCGCTAACCCCTCGGGAACGGAACGTGTTTCGATCCAAGAAGAGCGTCGTGGGCCTCGACCTCGGCACCTCGGTGGTGAAAGCCGTCGAGATCACGCTGGAAGGTCAGGAGCCCGTCATCACCGGCTTCAGCCGGGTCGAGCTGCCGCCCGGTGGGAGCGTCGACGAGGCCGTCAAGCAGGTCTTCAAGGAGGGCAAGTTCCGCTCCAAGCGGGTCGTCACGGGCGTGTCCGGCCAGGACACGATCGTGCGCTACCTCTCGATGCCGCGGATGACGGATGCCGAGCTGAAGTCGGCGATCCAGTTCGAGGCGGACAAGCTCGTTGCGTCCGACGAGGAGTCGATCATCGACTGCCTGCCCCTCGAGCGTCCCGAGGAGGACGACCCGCGGGACCAGATGAAGGTCCTCGTCGCAGCGGCGTCCTCCGAACGACTGAACAACCAGGCCGCCATGGTCCAGAACGCGGGGCTCCTGCCGATCGCGATCGACCTGGACCTGTTCGCCATCGCCAACGCGTGGGAAATGTGCACGCTCCCCGAGGTCGACGGCGTCGACCCCGAGGACAACCGCGCGACCGCGCTCGTCGACATCGGCGCGACGGCGACCTCGATCAACGTCATGCGCGGCGCGACGAGCTGCTTCAGCCGCGAGATCCCGATCGGCGGCGCGAGCATGACGCAGGCCGTCGCGCGTCGTCTCGGCGTCGAGGGCTTCGAGGCGGAAGCGATCAAGCGCGCCTCCGAGGACCACCAGGCCGAAGTCCGCACCGCGATCGGTCCGGTGCTCGAGGACCTCGCGTCCGAGCTGGTCCTTTCCATGGACTACGTCGAGCACAACGAGGGCGTGCTCGTCACCGAGATCCTGCTTTCCGGCGGTGGCGTGCTCGCGCCGGGGGCCGCCGAGTACATCGAACAGTCGGTCGCGCGGCCGACGCGCCTCTGGAACCCGCTCGAGGGTCTCCGGGTGGACGTGAACCGTATCGACGTGGAGGAGCTCGAGACCTGGGCTCCCTCGCTCGTCGTCGCCGTGGGCCTTGCCAGCCGAGTCCGAGTCCAATGATCACGATCAACCTGCTGCCCGACGACTACCGTCGGAGGGCGAAGTCGCCCGTCGGAATGATCGCGGCCGTCGCCGCCGCGGTCTTCATCAACGCGTCGCTGATCGCGTACTACGGGTACCTCGAGTTCGGCGTCAGCGCGAACATCGAGACCACGCGGAGCGTCCTGCAGCTCGACCTCGACGGCCTCACGCCGCAGGTCGAGTACCACAAGAAGCTCGAGTCCGAGATCCAGATCCGCTCCGCTCGCGAGCAGACGCTCTCGGAGATCACGCGCAGCCGCGTCCTTTGGACGAAGACGATCGACGAGGTCGTCGACGTCGTGCACGCCGGCCGCGAGGGCATCGAACACTTCATCTGGTTCGAGGACATCGACGTCCGCCAGCAGAGCGGCGGGCGCAAGGGCGCCGGTCACGGCTACCTGAAGGCGAGCGGCCACTCGGGCTCGGAGGACTTCGACCAGGTGTCGAACTTCCTCGAGGACATCGAGGACCGCGAGCTCTCCAGCCTCTGGATGCTCTTCGACAAGCCGGAGCCGCCGCAGGGCCAGATGAACGGTCGCGACGAGGAGCTCATCCCGTCGGTGAACTGGTCCTTCCCGCTCACGATCCAGCTGCTCAGCCCGGATGAGCGCACGAAGAACCGCGAGGCCAACGCGGCGGAGGCGAAGCAGTGAACGAGAAGAACTTCTGGCTCACCCTCGGCGGCGTCGCGAGCGCCGTCGCCATGGGCGCGGGCTACCTCATCTACTCCGAGCTCGGGCAGATCGACGACGCGCGCGCCGCGGTCACGACGATCCGCACCGAGATCGCCTCGGCGCGCGACACCGTCCGCAAGACCCCCGAGGTCGAGCGCGAGGTGATCGTGCTGCGCGAGATCTCGGACCGCATCCGCGAGGTCCTCCCGGACACGAAAGACCTCCTGAACGTCATCCGTGACTTCCAGGACTACTCGAAGGAAGCGGGCGTCAAGCCGAGCGCGTTCCGTCCGACGGCGACGAACGATCGCGGTCGTCAGAAGGGGGCCTTCGAGAAGGTCGCCTACCAGCTGACGATGACGGCGGACACATTCCAGTTCCTCGACTTCCTCAACAAGATCGAGACCCACAGCCGCTTCATGGGCGTGACCTCGTTCTCGGTGAAGGCCGCCTCGCGCAAGAGCCTCGAGGAGGACGGCATCGCGAACCACCGGGTCCAGATGGAGGTCGAGACGTACAAGTACGTTCCGACGACCAGCGAGGACGCCGGCGTGAAGATCGCGGGCTACGAGCGCAAGCGCGACCTGCTCGCGGGCGAGATCGCCCGCCGGCGCCAGGCGCTGACGCTTCAAACGTTCCGCTACCGCGGCCCCCGCGGCCGGCGCGACCCGCTCATCGATCCGCGCGTTCCGGCGCGCGTCGACGACCCCAACGCCTGGACCGTCCAACGCCAGATGGAGGAGGTCGACGAGCTCATCCGCCGCATGGCCGAGGCCCAGAAGTACTGGGAGAACTCCAACGGCGCCGCTTCGGTGCTCGAGCGGATGGTGCAGCGTTCGGAGCTCGAGAAGCTCCTGGCGCTCCTCGAGGACGACCTGAACCGGATCGCCTCCGAGAGCCGCATCAACTACAAGCCTGCGGAGAAGCGTCTCCAGCTCGGCGTCATCGATCCGCTCGGCGAGCTGCGTCTCGCACTCGACGCGACCAGGCCCGACAGCGGGCCGAGCTCGGACGAGATGCAGGTCATCGGCGACTCGATGCTCGCTTCCATCGAAGAGGGCGCCTACGAGGCCGCGATCGACACGTTCCGCGGCATCGAGGACTCCCTGGCGCTAGTGCGAGACGACGAAGAGCGCGAGGAGCTGGTCCGCTGGCTCCGCCTGCTGGAGTCCGACGCCCACACGCTGCGCGACTTCACGGCGCTCGAGATGAGCATCACCGGCTACGCGATCCTCGAGTCCCACGACCCCGTCGTGATCATCGAGGGCAAGCGGCGCACGATCGGCGACCCCGTCCTGGACGAGCTGATCGTCCACGACGTCCGCCCGAACGAGGTCGACTTCGTCTTCCGAGGCGCCGTCCTGACCCGCGAGTTCTAGAGCGGCGCGCGCCGCTGCGACCGGAACGGTGAGCGCGCGGGCTCACCGCGCCTGCTCGCCGTAAGCGCTGCGCGCCGCGCTCGGGCGTCCCGCCGGGCCGCCCCTCCCTTCTCTACCCCTGCTGACTCCTACCCAACCAACCGTCCGTCCCTGGACAGAGGAATCGTGGTGAACCCTCTCAAGACCCTGATTGCGCTCGCGGTGTCCGCCGCCGCGCTGATGCCTGCTGCGCCCGCACAGGTCCCAAGCCTCGACGCGCGCGTCGACCTCGACATCGTCGAGAAGGACCTGAGCCTCGTCGTCGAGTTCCTTCGCAACCGCTCCGGCGCGAACATCGTCATCCTTCAGGGCGGCGATAAGAAGGTCGAGGCGCTCAAGCTCTCCGACGTCTACTGGCGCGACGCGCTCGAGTACGCGGCCGAGGTCGCGGGCTGCGTCGTCGAGGAGGACAAGTCGGGCGTGCTCACGATCTCCGAGCCCAAGCGCGTCAGCTTCGTCTTCGACGAGGTGGACCTGCGCGAGGTGATCTCGACGATCGCGACCGTCGCCGACGCCGACATCATCATGGGCGCTGAGGTGCAGGGCATCGTCCGCACGCGCCTCGACGGCGTCCCGTGGAAGGTCGCGCTCGACGGCATCTGCAAGACGATGGGCTACACCGTCGTCGAGGAGGGCCGCGGCTTCTTCCGGGTCGTCGACCCGGTCAGCCTCGAGCAGCAGAAGATCACGCGCAGCTACCAGCTCCGCTACCTCCGCCCGCGCAGCACGCGCGTCGCGGTGATCAACTCCGAGTTCATGCGCGGCGGCTCGATGCCGCCGGAGGGCCCCGCCACCGAGCACTTCACGGCGCTCGCGGCGCTCGAGAAGGCGCTCTCCGACAGCGGCGAGCTCGACTTCATCGAGGCGCAGAACGTGATCATCGTGCGCGACACGACGCAGGTGCACGAGACGATCCAGGAGATCATCCGTCGCCTCGACGTCGAGCCGAGCCAGATCTTCGTCGACCTGAAGTTCGTGTCGACGTCCAACTCGGACATCCTCAACCTCGGCGTCGACTACGGCGACGAGGGCCCGCAGGTGTCGATCAGCGGCTCGCAGATCCCGATCGCGCTCCCGTTCACGATGGGCGAGGGTGGCTTCGAGGACGCGATCATCGCGGACAGCCTCGGCTTCGGCCCGGTGACGCAGAACACGGGCCTGATCTCGGGCTCGCAGCTCACCATCCCGAACACGATCTTCGGCGCGCTGTCCTTCAACCAGGTGCAGGCGACGCTCCGCATGCTCCAGCAGGACCAGGAGTCCGAGGTCATCCAGGCGCCGAAGATCATCACGCTCGACGGCAACGAGGCGACGATCTTCGTCGGTGAGACGGTGCGCTACGCCGAGGCCCAGTCCGAGCAGGGACAGGCCGGCGGCCTCCAGCTCACCGTGCAGGAGGCCGCGGGCTCGCCCGTCGAGATCGGCTTCCAGCTCCTCGTGACGCCCCACGTGATTCCGGGCACGCGCAAGATCCAGATGGAGGTCGTGCCGAAGGAGACCAACCTCTCCGGCACGGGCCAGACCGCTCTCGCGCCCGCCGGCTTCGACGTGTTCACCGTCGGTTCGGCCGGCTCGGAGGGCTCGATCGCCCTGCCGCGCACGCGCTCCTCGACGATGCTCACGACGCTGATGCTCGAGAGCGGCCAGACGGCCGTCATCGGGGGTCTGACGACGGACAACGAGTCGACGACGGTCACGCGTGTCCCGTACCTCTCGCGCGTCCCGCTGCTCGGCGAGCTTTTCAAGTTCCGCAACGAGAGCCGCGACCGCCGCAGCCTTCTGATCTTCATCACGCCGACGCTCGTCCACAGCGCCGACGACGCGGAGTTCCTGCTCCAGCAGGAGCTGCAGCGCCGTCGCAACCGTCTGGCCGACGAGGTCGAGGCGCTCCAGGACTCGGCCGACCCGATCGACTGATTCCCGGTCGGTGGGGGCCGCGCCGCGCGGCTCCCCCCGACGAGCGGATCCCGCCCCGCGCGCTCGCGCCGGAGCGCTGGAGCCCGCTCGCCGCGCGGCTCCGGGTGTCGGGCGCGATGCGCTCAGGGCCCCGGATCCCACGCACACCGCGGTGTCCGGATCGACCCCCGTTGGGACGGTGGGGGACGGTCCGGGCGCCTTCCCCCCGGACCCTCGTCGGCCTCCCGCTCCGCGTCGACCTCGGCGCGTTGCCCGGTCCGCCCGGCAGGCATCCCGCGCCCGACTCCCGGCCGTCCGGGATCGAGCCGCCGACCCCCCTTGGGACCCCTCGATCCGCCCTAGGGCACGGCGTGCGGGCTTTTTACGGCCCGATGTTCGACTCCGGACCCCCGCCGATGCGAGAGTGCCACCGCTGGCCTCGCGCCGGCGATCCGCCACCCCAGGCACCCGATCCCCGGGCGCCTCGGCGACGGCGCCCGAAGCCCCAGCGGCACGGGTCACCGCCGCCGGGCCCCTCCGGACCGAGTCGCCGGCCCGCGCCCCTGCGCGCAGGCCGCACCGCTGGACCGGCGCTCCAGACCTAGATCACCCCGGGCCGACCGGTCCGGATCCAAGCAGTTCACCCCGGGTCCCGAGGTTCACGCCTCGCAGGCCCGGATCCCCGAGGCGCAGCGCTCTCCGCCAGGACCTCGGCCCCGCTTCCGCGGAGGCCATTGGACCGAGGAGGGCGCCCGAGCAACCGGGTCGGACCGCGCGCAGCCGCGCTCGGATCCCCGGCCCAACCGCTCCCGGCGGGCCGCGTCGTCCTCGGACGACGCGAGGCCGCGACGGGCGCCACGCTCCCGAAGAATTCGAACCACTCGGCCGCTCACGCGGCCGTGGCCACGTCGCCCGACCTCGCGGAAGGGCGCGCTCGCTCCAGCCGCGCTCCTGATCGGAGCGACCGCGCTCGGCCGCGGGGAGGAACGCTCCCCCCGGGTCCGCTGCGCAACCCAAGGCGGCAGACGGATCCGATGCGCGCTGCGCGACGACGCGCGTGGCCCCCAAGCGATGACAGAACAACCTCCCGCTGGCGACGAGCCCCGCTCGGACGCCGCACCCAGCTCGTTCGGCGCAGGCCTCCGCTCCGGTGGCGCTGGCGACCCCGGCGACTCCTCAGGATCCGAAGACCAGGCGTCGGAGACGAGCTCCGCACCCAAGCGGCGCAGGAGGTCCCGCTCCGCCGAGACGCGCTCCTCCGGCGACGGGGACGCCGAGGACGCGCCGCCCGCACGCAAGAAGAAGCGGGCGCCGCGCCGGCGCAAGGCGGCGACCGCCGACTCCGCGGACGCCGAGAGCCGTGACGATCGTGACGCGGACGGCCGTGATGCGGACGACGGCGCCGCAGACGAGGGCCGCACGGAGCGCAAGGCCGGTCGCGCGCGCGACCGCTCCAGGCGACGCGGCTCGAAGCGCGCCTCTTCCGACGACGAACCCACGGACGAGCCCGAGCGCGACGGCGAGGACGCCCCGGAGCGTGACTCTGCCGACGCGGACGACGACGGCACCGCCCGCAAGCGGCGCCGGCGCGGCTCCCGCGGCGGACGCCGGCGCAAGCGCCAGGACGAAGCGGCCGAGGTCGACGGCATTCCGGGCGAGGAGAGCGACGATCTCCCCGAGCCGGAGTCCGAGCGCGACGCCGACGATGGCGACGGCGAGAGCGAGGGCGGCGGCAAGAAGCGCCGCCGTCGCCGCTCGCGCCGGCGCGGCCGCGGCGGCGACGACGAGGACGACGAGGCCGAGGACGACGTCGCCGCCGAGGCGGACGACGACGAGCGCCCCTCGCGCAAGAAGCGCTCGAAGGCCAAGGCGAAGACCAAGACCCGCGCCAAGGCTCCGACGAAGACCACCGAGGAGAAGGCCGCCGAGGCCGAGGCCCTGCGCGTCTACACGATCGCGGTCAACGCGGTCGAGCCGGAAGAGCGCCGCGTCGCCGTGTTCAAGGACGATCGCATCGTCGATTTCCTGATGAACGCGGAGAGCCAGAAGACGCTCGTCAACGATGTCTACCGCGGCCGTGTCGTGAACCTCGAGCCGGCGATCGGCGCCGCGTTCATCGACTTCGGCCAGGGGCGCAACGGCTTCCTGCACACGTCGGACGTGATGCCGATCTACGGCGAGAAGGGCTTCAAGCTCGAGGATCTGCTCACCGCGGGGATCCACCACGAGGAGGGCGACCACGACGCCGACTGGTCGGAGACCGAAGACGTCGACGAGGACGATTTCGACGACGGGGACGAGGACGTCGAGGCGTCCGACTCGGACGCGGAGGAAGACGAAGACGCTTCCCCGAGCGACGATCCCGGTGACGACGAGGACGACGATGCGGAGCACGGTTCCCGAGCCAGGCTCGACGACGTCGCGGACGACGACGACCACGACGGCGACGACGGCGCGCGCCGCGTCGTGCGCTCGCGGCGCCGGCCGTCGGCCCCCTACGAGGTCGACGGCGACAGCGACGCCCCGTCCGACGACGGGGGCGACGCGCCGAAGCGCAAGCGCTCCCGCAGCCGACGCACGTCCCGCGAGGACGACGCGGGCGACGGCGAGGCTCCGACGCGCAAGAAGCGCTCGTCGCGCAAGAAGGCCAGCGCTTCGGACGCGGAGGACTCCTCGGACGGCGATGAGGCGCCGGTCCGCAAGCGCAAGGCCTCCAAGAAGAGCACCGCTCGTCGCTCCAAGAAGAAGGCGACCCGGGAGGACGGCGACAACGGCGATGATGCCGAGGCGCCCGAGAAGCCGGCGAAGAAGAGCTCGCGCAAGAAGAAGGCCGACTCGAAGGAGAAGACGCGCAAGGAGCCCGCCAAGAAGGCCGGCGAGAAGTCGCGCAAGAAGGCTTCGAAGAAGAAGGCGTCGAGCCGTTCCCCCAAGGGGAGCGCGGGCAAGGGCCAGAAGAAGCGCGGCGCGCGCACGGGTCGGCGTGGAGGACGCGGCGAGCGCCGCCCGCAGCGCGAGCAGCGTCCGATCGACGAGCTCCTCCGGGTGGGGGACTCGGTCGTGGTGCAGGTCACGAAGGACGCGATCGGCGACAAGGGGCCGACGCTGACGACGTACGTCTCGATGCCGGGTCGCTACCTGGTGCTGATGCCGTCGATGGCGCGCACCGGCGTGAGCCGCAAGATTCCGGACGACAAGGAGCGCAAGCGCCTCAAGCGCATCCTCGCCTCGGTGGACACGCCGAAGGACATGGGCGTGATCGTGCGGACGGCGGGCGTCGGTCGCACGAAGACCGACCTCAAGCGCGACCTCGACTACCTGATGGGGCTGTGGGATTCGTTCGGCAAGAAGCTGAAGTCGAGCCGCGGGCCGAGCCCGCTCTATCTCGAGTCGGACGTCGCCACGCGCACGCTGCGCGACCTGTTCAACCGCGAGACCAAAGAGGTCGTCGTCGACGACTTCACCGTCTACGAGCAGATGGTGAACTTCGCCGAGGCGCTCATGCCCGAGCACGTCGGTCGCATCAAGCGCTACGAGGGCGGCAAGCCGCTCTTCCAGCACCACGGGATCGAGCCCGATTTCGAGCGCATCTTCGCGCGGCGCGTGGACCTGCCTTCGGGCGGGTCGATCGTGTTCGACCAGGCGGAGGCCCTCGTCGCGATCGACGTGAACTCAGGGAGGACGCGCACGGACAGCCGTGACTTCGAGGACATCGCGCTCAAGACGAACCTCGAAGCGGTGCCGGAGATCGCGCGCCAGATCAAGCTGCGCGACCTGGGCGGGATCATCGTCTGCGACTTCATCGACATGATGCGGTCGACCAACAACCGCAAGGTCGAGAAGTCCCTGCGCGAAGCGCTCAGCTCGGACCGGGCGCGGTCGAAGCTGGGCCGCATCAGTCAGTTCGGCCTGCTCGAGATGACGCGGCAGCGGCTCGGTCCCGGCACGCACAAGAAGGTGTTCCAGGCCTGCCCGCGGTGCCGCGGCACGGGCCGGATCCGGACCGTCGAGTCCAGGGCCCAGGCCATCCTCCGCCGCCTCGGCGGAGCCGTGATCCAGAAGGGATTCTCGAAGGTCGAGGTCCGGGCGCACCCGGAGGTCGTGGACTACCTCAAGGAGGAGCTCTGGGACTGGGTGCGGGCTCTGGAGCACCGCTCCGAGAAGGAGATCGACCTCACCCCGGTGCCCGAGCAGCCGGAGGACAGCGTGCTGCGCTACCTGCGGGCCGACGGGCGCGAGGTGCGACCGGGCGGCCGCCGGAAGCGCTAGGGGTACCGAGTGCGGTGATTTAGCGACACTTTCGGGGCTCTAAGGGGGCCGTGAGGACCCCTTCGAGCCCCGAAAGTGTCGCTAAATCACCGCACTCGGTACCCCACCGCCGCTAACCTCTCCGCCCCGCAATCCGCGGCCCCCGGGAGGATTCCACCGGGGGAGAGCCGGATCCCGGGCGGCGCCCTCCGGCGTCCCCGGGCCCGGACCGAAGACCCATGTACGCAATCATCAGCGACCGCAACCAGCAGGCGACCGTCCGCGTCGGCGACGAGATCCTGTGCGACCTGATGGGGGAGGCCGAGCGCGGCTCCACCATCACCTTCGACGAAGTCCTCCTGGTCGGCGGCGAGGGCGGCGTCAAGATCGGCAAGCCCACCGTCGCCGGCGCCAAGGTGACGGGCGAGGTCCTCGGCGAGGACCGCGGCAAGAAGATCGTGGTCTTCCGCTTCAAGCGCCGGAAGAACGTCCGCGTCAAGCGCGGCCACCGTCAGTCCTACACGCGCGTCCGCATCACCGACATCGCGGGCTGACGCCCGGTCCACCGAACAGGCTTTCCGAGAAGGAGCACACGACACATGGCACACAAGAAGGGACAGGGCTCGACCCGCAACGGCCGCGACTCCAACCCCCAGTTCCGCGGCGTCAAGCGCTTCGGTGGCCAGCAGGTCACCGCGGGCACGATCATCGTCCGCCAGTGCGGCACCCGCTACAAGCAGGGCAAGAACGTCGGCATCGGCGGCGACTACACGCTGTACGCGCTCGTCGACGGCACGGTCCGGTTCCAGACCGGCCGCCGGGTCCACATCGACCCCGCCGTCGACGCCGGCTGATCGTACGGGTCCGCCCGCGGACCCACCACAACACGCCGCGCGGGCGAGCGTCCCCCGAGGGCGCTCGCCCGCGTTGCGTTCCCGCCCATCGGGCGCCGTCCGCTCACCCGCACACACCGCTCCACCCATGGTCACCTTCCGCGACGAAGCCGAGGTCGAGGTCGTCGCCGGCAAGGGCGGCGACGGGATCGTGTCGTTCCGGCGTGAGGCCGGCGTGCCGCGCGGCGGACCCGACGGCGGCGACGGGGGCCGCGGCGGCAGCGTCGTTTTCGTCGCGACCCCGCAGATCCACTCGCTGCTCGACATCGGGCGGCGCTTCCGCTTCGCCGCGAAGAACGGACAGCCCGGCGGCTCGAAGAACCGGACCGGCCGCGGCGCGGACGATCTCGTCGTCGACGTGCCCGTCGGCACGATCGTCCACGACGCGGCGCACGGGACCTTGATGAAGGATCTCGACGAGCCCGGCGCGCGGCTCGTCGTGGCCGAGGGTGGAAAGCCGGGCAAGGGCAACACGCGCTTCGCGAACTCGGTGCGCCAGGTGCCGCGCAAATCGACGCCCGGCCAGCCGGGGGAGGAGCGTCGGCTCAAGCTCGAGCTCAAGCTCTTCGCCGACGTCGGTCTGCTCGGGTTCCCGAATGCCGGCAAGTCCACGTTCATCAGCCGCGTGACCGCCGCACGCCCGAAGGTCGCCGACTACCCGTTCACGACGCTCGAGCCGAACGTCGGGATCGCGAAGGTCGGGTCGGGCTACGACACGCTCGTGATTGCGGATCTGCCTGGCCTCATCGAAGGCGCGGCGGAGGGCGCGGGCCTCGGGCATCGCTTCCTGCGCCACGTCGAGCGCTGCCGCGTGCTGCTGCATCTCGTCGACATCTCCAGCGCTGCGGAGCGCGAGCCCGTGGAGGCGTGGCGCTCGCTCGAGGATGAACTCCGGCGCTACTCGCCAGAGCTTTACGCGAAGCCGCGCCTGGTCGTCGGCTCGAAGTGCTTCGAGGAGGACACGCACGAGGATCGCCTGGCCGAGCTCGCGGCTGCGGTCGCCGAGGACGCGCCGCCGGGCACGCAGGTGCTCGGCATGAATTCGATCCTCGGGATCGGCCTCGAAGAGGTCCTGCGCGCGCTGCAGATCATCGTGCGCAGCGTGGACGCGGACTAAGCGCGCGACCGCGCCCCGTTCCGAGGCACGCAGGGCCCTGCCCGATCCGCTTGGGAGGGACCTCATGTCTCTCTCAAGAAGCGTCCGGAGGGCACTCGATCTACACGGGGCCACGCCGCGCCCCACCGTCCCCACGGTCAGCGAGCCCCTCCACGCCGTGCAGAACACTTCTTCCGACGATTTCAGCTTCAAGGGCATCGCGCCCGACGACCGCGCAGAGGTCGACGAGCCGAAGGCGCCGCTGCCCAAGGTCCAGCCGGTGGATCCGCTCGCCGCGGACGCGCCGTCCGCGCCGCTCCAGGCCGCGGCAGCGCAGCACGCGCCACTGAGGTCGATCGGGGAGGACGAGCACGTCCCGCTGCAGGCGATGGCGGGCAGCGGCCCCGGTCGCGCCGAGGCCCTCGGTGCTGCGGCGGCTCAGTTCGGCGCAGCGGAGACACCGCTCGGCGCAGCGGAGACGCGCGGCGCAGCCGTACCGCCGAACGCGCAGGCGCAACCCGCGCCCGGTGAACCCCGCGGCCCGCTCCCCTCCATGCACCCATCGCCCGATCCGTCGGACCCGGTCGCCGCGAACCCGCCGTTGGAGGCCCACCTCCCCGGTGGCGATGCGCCGCCCGCGCCGTCGGCCGAGGACTCCGCGCCCGCTCCGTCGGGTCCCAGGAAGCCGAAGGTCGAGATCCAGTACGAGGGCGACGCTCCGCGCGCGGCCTCGTCGCAGCTGTCGCCGCGCCACCTCGTGCAGAAGTGGCTCGCCGACATGGTGAAGGCGCAGGCGAGCGATCTGATCCTGCGCAGCGGAGGCCGTCCCTCGCAGCGCCTCGACGGCCGCATCAGCTTCCTGCCCGGCCAGGTGCCCGGCCCCGGCCCGATGCTCGAGGTGCTGTCCGGCATCCTCGGCGAGAAGCGCATGCGCACGTTCGAGGAGACCGGCGCCGCCGACGCGGCGCTCGACCTCGACGGCCTCGGCCGCTTCCGCATCAATGCGTACAAGCAGATGGGGGAGCCGGCGATCGTCATCCGGCGCATCAACGAGGACGCGCCGAGCCTCGACGACCTGAGCCTGCCGGCCGAGGACCTCAAGCACCTCGCGCTGAGGAAGCGCGGCCTCGTGCTCGTCACCGGCGTCGCGGGCTCGGGCAAGTCGACGACGCTGTCGGCGATGATCGAGTTCATGAACCGGAACGTCGAGCGGCACGTCGTGACGCTCGAGGACCCGGTCGAGCTGCTCTTCAAGGAGCGCTACTGCGTCATCAGCCAGCGCGAGGTCGGCACGGACACGACGTCGTTCAAGCAGGGCCTCAAGCACGCGCTGCGCCAGAGCCCGGACGTGATCCTGATCGGCGAGATGCGCGATGCGGAGACCGTCATCGCCGCGCTCGAGGCGATCGAGACCGGGCACCTCGTGATGAGCACGATGCACACGGTCAACGCGTCCCAGACCGTCGACCGGATCCTCGGCTTCTTCCCGGCCGAGCGTCACGTCCAGATCCGCCAGCGCATGGCGGACACGCTCGCGGGGGTGCTCTCGATGCGCCTCGTCCCGCGGGTCGGCGGCGGCCTCGTGCCGGCCTACGAGCTGATGCAGGTGACGCCCCAGGTGCGGGAGCTGCTCGAGGAGGGCAAGACGACCGAGCTCGGGCGTGTCATCCAGACGGGCAACGAGGCGGGCATCGTCGCGTTCAACGACCGGCTCCTCGAGCTGGTGCAGACCGGGATCGTCGACATGGACGACGCGGTCGCGAACTCGGACCGGCCGGACGAGCTGCTCATGCGCGTCCGCGGCATCCAGGGCGGATCGCGGGCCCAGGCCAAGGCGGCCGACGCCCCCGGCGGCGGCGCGCCGCAGCCGACGCCCCAGCGCCGGCGCTCGGACGCGGCCGCGGCTCCGGCCGACGGCCAGGCGCCGCCGCCCCCGCCCGCCGCGGACGGCGGTGGGTCGACCCTCCGGCTGCGCAGCAGCGACTACTGAGCGCCGAGCGGCGCCGCTCCGGGGCCCCGGGGGGCGGTGCGACGCAGGCCTCCGCCGACGGGCTCCGAGCCGGGTCCCGGCGGGGCGGTAAGGGGCGAGTCAGGGGAGTGGGGAAGTTCCCTCGGCCCGGTTCGTACGAGGGAGCAGCGCGCTAGGCTGCGCTGCACGCCATGAACGTCGGAACACTCAAGGCTGTCGCCTACCTCACCTCCGTCGGGATGCTCGGCGGGATCGTCTACGTCGGGTACGAGTTCTTCACCAAGGAGGTGAAGGAGATGGCCCAGGGCGTCGACCACGACCACACGCTCGGGATCCTGGAGGACGTGACCGCGCCCTCGCCCCCGAAGATCGTCGGGCTCGACTACCGGGGGATGATCCTCCCGGCGATCCGCGACTTCGACTGGACGGGGGCGCCGCCGCCGCCGCCGCCGCCGCCGGTGGACCCGAACAAGGGCACAGAGGAGCTCGAGAAGAAGGCTATCCCCATCGAGGACATCGTCACCGTCCTCGCCGTGCTCGGCGACCTCGAGGACGAGGGCAACTCCTTCGCGCTGCTCGGCTTCAAGCCCGGTTCGACCGGCGCCGAGCGCGGCCCCGGCTACTACTACGTCGGCGACTCGCTGCCGAAGCCCGACGACAACATCGCGGTCTTCGCGATCCGCGACGGCGGCGTCGAGTTCTCGTTCGCCGACGACGAGCGCGAGCGTGAGTTCCTGCTGCCGCCGTCGGTGTCGGACCGCGTGATCGAGCGGGTCGCGAGCCTCGACGACGTCAAGCGCCGCGCCGAGCGCCTCAACTTCGAGGCCAGCGTGGCCGCGGCGCGCGGCGATGCCGACGCGAACGCGCAGACCGAGAAGGTCAATGGCGTGTTCCAGATCGGCCCTGGCGACGCGAACACGTTCGCGCAGGACTACCAGCGCATCCTCTCCGAGGATGTGTCGCTCCAGACCTACCGCGACCCTGAGACGGGCAAGAAGGCCGGCATCAAGGTGTCGAGCGTGCGGCCCGGCTCGATCGCGGCGCGCCACGGCGCGATGGACGGCGACATCATCATCTCGATCAACGGCGACTCGGTGACGAGCGAGCAGCAGGCGATGCAGTACGTCCGCGAACGTTCGGACCAGACCGATGTGTGGCGGGTGCGCTACATCCGCGCCGGCCAGGAGCGGGAAGAGGTCTACCACAGCCCGGACAACTGATCTGGAGAGGGCGCCCGCGGTACGATCTTTCCGTGGCAGCGCTCCTGACCCTCGACCTCGGAAACACGAACGCGTCGCTCGCGCACCGCGCGGGCGACGCGTCCGTCGTTCTGCTCGCCTCCGGTGCGAGCGACGACCTCGGCTGGCTCGAGGCCGCGCTGCGCGAGGCGCCCGACGCCGAGCGCGCGGCCCTCAGCGCGGTGGGCGGGCGCGCCGCGGAGGCGGAGGCAGCAGAGCTGCTCGGCCGGATCGCGGCCGTCCACGTGCGGCCCGACGCGGGGCTCGCCATGGCGATCCGAAACCCGGAGACCTGCGGCACGGACCGGCAGTACGCGATGCGCGCCGCGCTCGAGGACGCGCGCGCGGCCGGCGCCTCGCGCGCTCTCGTCGTCGACGCGGGCACCGCGCTGACCGTCGACGCGGGGGAGTGGCGCGCCGAGGCACCGGTGTTCCGCGGGGGGGCGATCGCGCTCGGGCCCGGCTCGGCCGCCGACGCCCTCGCCCGCGCGGGCGCGCGGCTGCCCGATGTCGAGCTCCAGCCGGACGCACCGGCGCTCGGCCGCTCGACGCCGGAAGCGCTCACCGCCGGCGTGGTCGTCGGCTTCCGCGGCGCGGTCCGCGAGCTCTGCCGCGAGATCGGGCGCGAGGCCTTCGGCGGGACACGCGGCGTCCGCGCCTACCTGACCGGCGGCGCGCGCGCGTTCGCCGATCCCGTGTTCGACGACCTCGGCCTCGGCGCGCCGGCCGTCGACCCGCTGCTCGTCCACCGCGGACTCGCGCTCGCCCTCGGGCCGAAACCCGGGCCCGCCGGATGAGCGCGCCCGCTCCCGACCGGGTCGCCCTGCTCACCGCGCCCGGTGCGGCGGGCGTCGCTGTGCTCGAGGTCCGCGGCTCCGCTGCGCTCGCTCGCTTGCGCGCACTCGCCGGCGCCGCGCTGCCCGGCGCGGGCGCGGCGCGCCTCGCACGGCTGGTGGTGGACCGCGGCGGCGGAGCGGAGGAGCTCCTGGACGAGGCGCTGCTCGTCGCGCGTCCGGACGGCGCGGTCGAGGCGCACCTGCACGGCAGCCCTGCGGTCGTGGCCGCGGTGCGCGGCGCCCTCGCCGCGCCCGAAACGGATGGAGCGCGCGGGACGCGGCGCACGCTCGAGGCGCGGATGCGCGCCTTCGCCGCCGCCGCGCCCACGGTCCTCGGCGCGCGACTCGCGCTCGCGCAGATCGAGCTGGGCCGCGGGGGAGACGGGAGCGTCGGTCCCCTGCGCGCGCGGCTCTTGCAGGTCGTGCGCTTGAGCGACGGCGCGGCGGAGCGCGCGCACGCGCTGCTCTCGGATGCGGAGTCCCACGAGCGTCTCTACCGGTCTTCGCGCGTGGCGCTGACGGGCCCGGTCAACGCCGGGAAGTCGACGCTCCTGAACCTGCTCGCGGGGACCGAGCTCGCGCTGGTCAGCGACGTCCCCGGCACGACGCGCGATACTGTCGTCGGCCGCGCCGACGTCGGGGGCTGGCCGGTCGTGCTCGTAGACACGGCCGGTGAGCGCAGCGCGGACACGAGCGGCGCCGTCGAGCGCGCCGGGCAAGCGCTCGCTCGCGAGGTCGCCGGGCGCGCGGACCTCGAGCTGCGCATCGAGCCCGCGCGCGTCGGCGAGCCCGCAGCGGCGGGCCCGCCGGTGCTGCGTACGCGGGCGGCGGAGGCCCTCGGCGGGTCGCCCGACGCCTGGCCGGAGGACGCGATCGCGGCCGTCGAGTTCCCCGAGCACGCCGCACGCCGCGTGGGGGAGGCCCTTCGGCGGGGCCTCGGGCTCGTGGACCTCGAACCCCTCGCCCGGTGGCTCGACGGTGGGCCCGCCCCGCCGCCCGCGTCCGGGCCCGGCCGGAGCGAGCCGCCGCCGGTCCTCGATCCGGACACGAGAGCTGCACTCGTCTCCATCGGCGCCTCGACGGACGCGGACTCCGGGGCGGCGCTCGACGCGCTCCTCGCGCTCCTGTAGGTTCCGATCTCGGCCGGGCGCGCCGCCCTCCTCCCCCGAGCGCGCCCCGTCCCACATGGCCGAAACCGAACCCTCCGCGCACCTCCCCACGGGGCAGCGTCCCGTGGCCCCGCAGTCCGGGGATCTGAATTCCGAGCCTCCGCACGACGAGGCTCCGCGCTCGGTTCCGCCGCGCTCGGACCTTCCGCGCTCCGGGGCGGGCGGCCCCGATCCGTCGGGTTCGGGCGACGCGGACCTGGCCGCCGCGGGCCCACCGCCGACGGTCCCCGCTGCGGCGGCCCAGGCCTCGGATCCGGTCGGGTCCGCGCCGAGCGGGCCGCGGCACCTCGTGTCGATCGACGACATCTCGATCGACGAGATGAGCGCGCTGTTCGAGCACGCGGACCGCTTCGCGGCGGACCCGCGCGGCTTCGCGGACGCCGCGCCCGGATTCATCTCGGCGAGCCTCTTCTACGAGCCCTCGACGCGCACGCGCCTCTCGTTCGAGTCCGCCATGCTGCGCCTCGGCGGCGGCGTCCTGACCGCTGCCGAAATGACGTCGTCCAGCGTCGTCAAGGGCGAGTCGCTCGCCGACACGATCCGCGTGGTGGGGGGCGGCTACGCGGACGTCGTGGTGCTGCGTCACCCGAGCGAGGGCGCGGCGCGGCTGGCGTCGATGTACTCGGCCGTTCCGGTCATCAACGCCGGCGACGGCTCGCACGAACACCCGACGCAGACCCTCTGCGATCTCTACAACCTGCACGTCGAGCGCGGCAGCATCGAGGGGCTCGACGTGGTGCTCGCGGGTGATCTGAAGTACAGCCGGACCGTGCACTCGTTCGCGTACGCGCTCGCGCGCTTCAAGGCGAACATCGTGTGCGTCCCGCAGCCCGGGCTCGAGCTGCCGCCCTACGTCGTCGAGCGCCTCGAGAACGAGTTCGGCGTGAACCCCGTGCGGGCGGACGCGCGCCGGCTCGGGCACCTCGCCGCCGACAGCGACGCGGTGTACCTCACGCCACAGAAGCCGCACCAGCTTTCGCTCTTCACGGACGCGAAGGGCTGGGAGGTCGCGCAGGTCGACGCCGTTTACATGACGCGGCCGCAGACCGAGCGGTACAGCGAGCAGGACCTGTCGCAGACGGCGTACCTCCGGCTGGAGAAGCGCGCGATGGCGGCGGAATCCCTGCGCGACGCCGTCGTGATGCACCCGCTGCCGCGCCGCGACGAGATCAGCCCGGAGGTCGACGCGGACCCGCGGAGCATCTACTTCAAGCAGGCGGCGCGGGGCGTGCCGATCCGGATGGCGATCCTGGCGTGGCTCCTGGGTCGGGTCGACCTCGGCGCGGCCTCGCCGCGCTCGGCGCGCCCGACCCACCCCGTGCCGGCCGGTCCGAACCCGTGCCCGAACCCCTCGTGCATCTCGCGCACGGAGGCCCGCCACGTCGGGCCCAGGATCCGCCTCGAGTCCGCTCGGTCGGACGCGGCGCGGCCCGAACGGCCGCGGGCGCGCTGCGGCTACTGCACCCGCGTCATCCAGTACGAGGTGGTGGGGTGCTCCTCGAGCCGGCTCTTCCACGCGCCCGAGGCGCCCGCCGTGCGCCAGATCCTCCCCGAGCACCTGGTCCTGTTCGAGACACCGGGTGCGGCGGAGCAGCACGGCTTCCGGGCCGCGATGAGCGCCCAGCCGGGCTGAGCCGCGCGCGGCCGCAGGGCGTCCAGCGCGGGCAGGCTGTGCGCTTCCGCACGCCGCCCGGCGGACGGCCCGGGAGCGGCCCGCGCACGGAGACGGGGGTACCCTCGATGCGGGGCCCGGGTAGGCCCCTCGGGCCCCCGTACCGGGGTCTTGGGGGTCGGCGTGCGCGCCTCTCCGGGACACGGCACGGGCGTTGCTGTGCACCTGGGTGCGCTCGCGACTTGACCCGCCCGCGCACGCCGCGAGAATGCTGGACCCCAAACCGTGCTGACCCAGACGGAGCCCCGTGCCGACCAACGCAGAGCGAAGTCACCGAGCGGTCTTTGATCCGTGTCGCCTCCCGGCGCACGCCGCGCCGTCCGGCCCCCGCCGGACCCGCACCGCACGCCGCTCTTCGTCCCACGGCCCTCCCGGCCGCGGACACCGCACCACGCTCGATCGTCAGATCTTCCACATGCACCGAATCGATCGCTTGACCCGATTCTCTCCCGTCTCCCCCGACCGCGAGGCGCCCACGGGCCGCTCGCTGCCCCTCGGCGAGGGGCAGTGGCGCCTTCGGAGCCTCGTCCTGGCGGGCTGCCTCGGCGCCTCTGTTGCCCTCTCGGGTTGCAGCGGCAGCGACAGCCCCTCCCAGAACTCGGGCGGTGGGACCACCTTCGGCGCCGACCAGTCCTTCTTCTTCGAGGACCCGAACTTCGGCGGCGCCGCGACCTCGATGCGGCTCGACTCGCTGGCCTATGGCCGTCTCGTCGAGCTGACCGCGCGCAATGCGAACGGTGAACGTCAGCTCATGGCCGAGAACTTCGTGATCGGCCAGGAGTTCAACAACCAGTCGGGCGACTGGGAGCTGGAGACGAACCCGGTGACGGGTCAGCAGACGTTCTTCATCGACCGCAACGTCGACGACGCCGACGAGCGCGCGGAGTTCCTGACGTTCGCGCGGAACGCCGCGAACGCGCTCGCTCCGATCCAGGTGCGCGAGGTCGACGACCCGCTCGTCTCGATGGTGCCGCGCAACGCGGCGATCGTCGTGCAGTTCAACGACCTCCTGGACCCGGGCTCGGTCAACGACGACACGATCGCGATCCTCCAGGGCGAGCCGCCCGCCGTGCCCTCGATCCCGCACTCCGCGCGCATCTTCCCGTCGGAGAACTTTGGGGGCACCTCGTCGAACGGAACCTTCTATCCCACGCGCGTCATCATCGACCTGACGATCTCCGAGATCGAGGCGACGGCCAGCGCCGAGACGCTCGCGGTGAACACTCTCGGTCTGCGCGCCAGCACGCAGCCGAACCGGTCGAACACCCAGGTGCGGTTCGCGACGCGGATCAACTCGACGATCGGCGTGACGAACGTCGTCCGCAACCTCGCGGGCAACCCGCTTTCGTCGACGACGAACGGCCCGGCCGACCTGACTGCATCGACGCAGCCGGTGCTGCGTCCGTTCCGCTCGGGCGGCGCCTCGACCGTGATCCTCGATCCGTTCAACGGCTTCCTCCTCGATGACGAGGCGCCGATCATCGTGGGCTCGACGCAGGTCGAGCTGCTCGATCCGCCGCAGCAGCTCACGGCCGGCGCGGCCGGGTCCAACAGCCGCCGCTTCAACCTCCCGCGCGTCCAGTTCTCGTCGACGCTCTGCGCGTCCGGCCCCGACATCGGCGACGTGATCGTCCAGTCCGGCGTGTTCGCTCAGGTCGTGCAGCAGGGCACGGCGCCCGGCGGTGACGGCATCGTCCGTGACGTCGGCGTGCGCCTCGTGTCGTTCCCCGACGTCTGGGACGGGCCCTTCACGTGGGAGAACACGGGCCAGGGCGCCGCGGCGTACGAAACCGCGTACGACCCGTCGATCGACAACGGCCGGACCGAGTGCTTCGTGCGCGTCCTCCCGCTGCCGACGGGCTTCCCGGAGAACCCGGGCCAGGGTGTGCTGCCGGAGTCGATCTTCACGGTGCGCTTCAGCGAGCCGATGGAGCCCGCATCGCTCACGGCGTTCGACTCGGTGACGCTGGCACGCGACGCGTTCGTGGTCGGCGAGACCCTGCCGAGCTCGAGCTTCGTCGTCGGCTCGGTCGCCCAGACCCAGGACCTGCGCTCGGTGACGTTCACTCCGCGCACGGCCCTCTCGCACCAAGAGGGCACGGCCGAGCCGTACTTCCTGCGGGTCGCGGACCAGGACAACGACGCGTTCCCGCCGGAGGACCTCGCGGGCAACGCGGTCGAGTCCTTCCCCGAGATCAGCTTCGCGATCGAGGCGACGGCTCCGAGCCGGCTCAACGGCGGCCGCGTCAGCCGCTTCACTTCGATCGACGAGGAGGGGCCCGAGGGCGCCGAGTGGGGCGGGCAGGTGCTGATCGACAGCGCGCGTCAGCTCCTCCGTCCGCGGCCGGTGCTGCGCGGCCAGGTCGTGCTGGACAACAACCAGCCGATGATGGCGCTGCAGACGTTCATCCCCGGCGGCGTCGTCACGCCGCACTCGCCGTTCGGCTCGCGGATGCAAACGCTCTGGCGCTACTGCGACTGCGGCTTCTCGCTCACGGACCAGCAGGACCAGAGCCTCGACATCGAGGGCCTCTCCTGGCGTCCGTCCGGGGCCACGGTCGCGGCGGACGACTTCTCGCGCTTCGAGATCCGCCTCGCGCACTGCCGCCGCCTCCCGGACGAGTTCATCGATCCGGGCACCGCGTGGCCGCAGTACCCGCAGTCGGGCCTCCTTCCGGCGTTCTCGCAGAACCGCCTCCAGGTCCAGCGTCCGGACATCCAGAGCGAGCTCGTCGTGCACCCGCGCGAGCGCGGCTACACGATCGACACGGGCGACCTGTACCAGGGCAGCACGGGCACCACGCTGCTGCCGTTCCCGCTGAACCGCGACGACTCGTTCGACGACAACGTCTACTTCACCTGGCGCGACCCGCGCGTGCGCACCCGCGCGCCCAGCCAGCGCAACGGCGGTACGGAGCCCCGCCAGTGGTTCATCGCGCGCGGCCTTCAGCCGCCGCTGTTCCCGGGCTACCGGTTCTTCTACGGACCGATCAACCAGTGCCAGACGATCGCGCTGCCGCTCCTCATGGAGTTCCGCGTGTACCCGGATCTCGGCGCGGTCGGTCAGAACTCCTGGGACTTCAACATCGCGGCCAACTCGTCGGCGCGTCCCTATTTCCGGGCGTTCGCGACGGGCGGCACGGACACGGCCGGGTCGACGATCCTCGTCGAGCCGGACAGCGCGGACTCCGCGATCGGTGGCTTCAACCCGGGCACCTCGCCCGCGGGGCAGGTCACGGACGGCCAGGACAACGTGGTGCACCACGGGGCGATCGACTACGTCACGCGGATCAGCCACGCGCACTCGATCTGGTTCGAGGCGACGATCGACGGCGAGGCGACGTTCATCGGGCGCCGCTTCAGCGAGCCCATCCTCGAGCCCAACGCGGGCGACCAGGCCGGCGGCACCGAGGTGCGCGTCGAGTACCGCGGCGCGACCGCGATCGAGTACCTGAACGACGAGCTCAGCTGGCAGGAGCAGATGCCGGTCTTCACCTGTCCGGCGGATCCCGTCGAGGGCCGGGAGGACAACGACGGTGACCCGCAGGACGCGGACCCGACGCCCGGGATCCCCGACTTCCAGGTCAACGCATTCCTGCTCGACCTGTACGGCGACTACTACAACGACTCCGACAACTTCAGCCGGACGTTCGGCGACCCCCCGGGGACGCCGCCGCCCGCTGCGAGCTGCGATACGCCGAACGTCCCGCCGCTCCCGAGGCTCACGAACCAGTTCCCCGAGCACGACTCCGACTGGGCGAACCCGGGCCTGACGTTCCTCGGCGGCGACGACTCGTGGCGCACGAGCGTCGACCAGATCGCGGACTCCCGCTTCTACCAGGTCCGTCTGACGTTCGTGGGCAACCCCGAGACGGGCCAAACGGCCGAGGTCTCCGCGTTCGCGCTGACCTGGACCCAGAACTGACGGGCTGCGGACCCGGTTCCCGCGCGGCACGCGCCGCGCGGGTCCGGCCCGCGCTCACCGACGAAGCAGCGCCCGGCGGTCTCCGCCGACCGGGCGACTCGACAGAACGACCCAAACGAGCCCGGCGCCCCGCGCCGAAGCAGGTCGGGTGAAGCGGCGCCGCCCCCGCGGCTCATCTCCCCGGCCCGCAACCAGCTCTCCCCCGACGGACGGCCCGCGCCGTCCACCCCAGGACGTCTCCTGAGCGTCCGACCCAGTCCCTGCGGAGTCGCACCGACCTCCGCCCGCACGCACGACACACGCGCTCGACCCCGAGGGATCGGCTCCGACCGGAGCCGGATCCGGCCCTGCCCCCAGCGGGACCGGAGCCTCCCCCGCAGAGCACGGCATCGACCCCCCTTCCGCATCCGATGGTGAACTCCTCCTCGACTCGACCCGACGTCCGCACGACCCGCGGACCGCGCGCCCGCCGCGCCACCCACGCCGCGCTGATCGCGGCCCTCGCGGCCTCCGGCGCATTGACCGGCTGCAGCGGCAGCGACGGAGGGCTCGCGGGGCCCCAGGGGCCGAGCACGCTCGATTTCTTCGCGGTGAACACGACGAACGTCCTCGACGGGGCGACGTGGCAGCTCAACCGCGCGATCGACATCGAGTTCAACCGCGACGTCGACTTCTCGACGGTCTCGCCGAGCACGGTCCAGATCGTGGACCAGCAGGGCGTGCCCGCCGTCGGGTCGTTCTCGCAGATCTCGCCCCGCGTGCTCCGGTTCCAGCCGACGTGCCCGACGGACGAGGACAACTCGAACGGCGGTCTGCGTCAGGGACGCGACTACCGGCTGACGATCCCTTCGGAGTCGACGCCGGGCATCGGCGGTGGAGTGACCGTCCAGAGCACGGCCGGTGACCGCCTGACCCAGGGCGTTGCCATCGAGTTCTTCACGCCGCAGTCGGACGACCTGCTCGTCCTCTTCGTCGACAGCCAGGCCGGCGCACCCTCGGTCCGCGTGCGCGGCCTCGGCGTCGAGCCGGACGGGTCGATGGCCGGGTCGTTCGTCGAGTTCCCGGGCCTCGACTCGGACGACGACGGCACCGCGGACCGCGAGTTCCTCGTGTTCGACGACACGACCGACGACGGCGACCCCGCGTCCCAGGTCGGCGAGATCGTCCGCTCGGTCCCGCTGAACCTGTACAGCGACGCCGAGCAGCAGTTCGCCTTCGTCCTGCGCTTCAACCAGCCCGTCCAGGGCTCGGGCGAGAACATCAACTCGCAGAACATCGGCATCGAGTACCTGAACCTCGACTCGGGGCTCTGGGAGCGCGTGCCGTCCACGGTCGAGCTGCTTTCGAACTGCACGACGATCGGCGCCGAAGTGCGGGTCGCCCCCGAGGGCGTCGTTCCGCAGGGCTCGGCGATCCGCGCCGTCGTCCGCGAGGGCTTCACGGACCTGACGGGCGACGCGCTGTCCGCGGCGATCTCGAACTTCGCGCGCGTCGACTCGGTGCTCCTGCCGGGCGGCGACGGCTCGGACGAGATCCTCGAGTCCTTCGACGTCGGGGGCGACGCCTTCGGTTCACGCGAGGACATCGTCACTGCGTCCGCCAACCCCCGCGCCGCTTGGAACAGCGACGTGACCCCCGGCACGCTGACCGCCTCCTTCGACTTCGGCGGCACCGGTGGGCCGGGCGGCGACTTCGACTGGGTCATCCCGTCGGGCGTCGACGTCATCTTGAACACGGACGCTGACCAGATCCTGGGCGGCCCGGACGGCATCCCGATCAACATTCAGCCCGTCATCGGTGGCGTCATCAACGTGCGCGACTTCATCGTGCGCGAGGGCGCCAGCGTCGCGGTCATCGGCTCGAACACCTGCACGATCCTGGCGACGCGCAACGTGCTCATCCAGGGCACGGTGTCGGTCAACGGCTCGGACAGCCGCGGCGTCGGCACGCTCGACACCACGAACCAGCCGGAGAGCGGTGCCAACGGCAACGCGGGCGGCGGCGACGGCGGCGTCGGCTCGTTCCAGCAGACGCAGTCGACCGCGCGCGGCGGCGCGGGTGAGGGTGCGTTCGGCGCTCCGAACCTCGGCGGCGAAGGCGGCGAGACCGGCTACGCGCCGACGGGCACGTGCGCCAAGGAGAACCGCCGCGGTGGCGGCGGCGGCGGCGGCCGCCTCGGCGAGGACGTCCGCTACGACTGGATGGGCGAGTTTCCGCTCTGCCAGACGCTGGTCGGGCTCGACATCGAGCGCGGCATCATCGGCTCGCTCGAGGGCACCGGAGCCGTCTCCCAGACGAACCCGGCCCAGGGCGGCGCGGCCGGCCCGTCGCCCTTCACGGACCCGAACGACGAGAACGACTTCTTCGGCGTCATCACCAAGTCGGACGGCCGTCAGATCCGGGGCGAGCTGCCCTCGGTCTGGGCGGGCGCCGGCGGCGGTGCGGGCGGCGACGCCTCGACGACCGCGGTCTTCCCGATCACCCCGTTCAACATCCGGGGCGACGAGAAGGGCTCGGGCGGCGGCGGTGGCGCCGGCGGCCTCGAGATCCTCGCGATCGGCCCGATCACGGTGACCGGCCAGGGCTCGATCACGGCCGATGGCGGCACCGGCAACGGCGGCGAGAACACGATCTTCTTCGACCGCGTGGGCGGTGGCTCGGGCGGCGGCTCGGGCGGCCACATCGTCCTCTCGAGCGCGAACCAGATCGTGCTCGACTCCGAGGCGACGCAGTCCACGGTCGGGGCGTTCTACCAGGACTCGCTCACCTCCCTCGCGCACGTCAAGCGTCCCGTCCGGGCGCTCGGCGGCCAGGGCGGCGCCGGCCGTGAAAGCCGCTGCGGTGCCAACGAAGAGGGCGAAGAGACCTGGAGCCGGGACTCGATCCCGCTCGAGAACTTCGAGGGCTTCGACAACGTGCCGCCGCAGGACCCGAGCAACGCGAACGGCCTCCTGAACTGGGCGCGTCTCTGCACACTCCAGAACCACGCGGGCTGCGCCTCCGAGGCGCCTCCGGGCGAGACCTGGGGTGCGGGCGGCGACGGCGGCCCGGGCATCATCCAGCTCCACGTCAGTGACCCGACGACGCAGATCGTGTTCGGCACGAACGGCAGCGCGACCGGCACCTACGGCGCCGGCGCCGACCCGACGTACACGATGTCGCCGCCGCCCCTGGGCTGGACGCGTCCGACCGACCCGGTCGACTTCCTCGTCCCGTTCTTCAGCGCTCGCTCCGAGTCGTTCACCGACTGGATCCCGCTCGGCCTCGCCCGTCTCAACGCGGACGGCAGCGAGGACCAGGTCGAGTTCCTCTTCGGCGGCACCGACCCGGCGACGGGCGTCGTGCTGCGCGAAGGGGGCGTCGGGACGACGGCGGCCGACCTGGCTCCGCTCGTCGCGTACACCGCCCTCGACGTCGGCGGCGGCGGGTTCCCGTCGGTCGACACGTCGACGGGGACGTTCACCTTCGACAACGCAACAGGCATTGACCCGACCGGCGTGTACCGCCGCAACGCTCAGCTCATGCGTGAGTTTGCGATGCGTCTGCGCGACGGGACGAACAACGCCACGGTGGAGGAGTTCACCGTCCAGACGGCCGAATACGACGTCGACAACGACCGCTTCCTCGTGACGGTCGACCGTCGCGACACCGAGCTCGCGGACACCCTCACGGGCTTCGCCGCTCCGCAGGTCGAGCTGGTTCCGTTCTTCTTCCGCCTGGCCACGGCGGGGCAGCTGGACGGCTACCCGACCGGGACCGAGGTCGGGATCCTCTTCGACGCCGCGGTCGCGAACCCGGTGACGGGCGAGCCGAGCGCTGACCCCGCGCTGATCTTCAGCGGTGGCGACACGGCCGCGTTCACCCCGGACGTGACGAACATCAACACGGACCCGCTCAACGCGTCGAACGGCTGGGACTTCATCCGCGTGAAGTTCGAGTTCCTGATCGACATCAACCAGCTGAACGACCCGCGGCCCGGCCTCGAGTTCATCAAGCTGCCGTACCTGTTCTGATCGGACGGGCCTGACCCGATCGGGCCGAAGGGGGCGCGGGCGGACACCCGCTCCTCCAGGGCTCGACCCCCGGAGCCCCCCCGTCGCCGCTCGCCGGCGGCGGGGGGGCTCCGGCCGTTGGAGGACGTCCGCGGCGCGACGGGATCGACGCGCGCGGGCCTATGATCGGCTCCGATGCAGCCACACCATCCCCGTCGACGGAGCGCGCACGCGACCGCCTGGCTCGCGGCGTTCGGAGCCGTGTCCGGCTGTGCCCCCGAGGTGGACCGGCCGAGCGCGGGTGCGCTCGACCTCGTGTCCATCGCGCCCGAGCCCGGGGCGCAGCTCGCGCTCAACGGCGAGGTGCGCATCACCTTCGACGCGACGCTCGACCCGACGACGGTGACCGACGACTCCGTTCGGCTCGTCGATCTGGACACCGGCGCGCGTGCGCGCGGCGAGTGGCGCATCGACGGCCGGATGCTTCGGTTCGTGCCGGACGGCGTCACGCAGCGCGATCTCTCGGACGGTGCCTTCCGTCCCGGGGCGCGCCTGCGCGTCGAGCTCGGCGGGTTCCCGCGGGTCTCCGCGCTGCGCGACGTCGACGGGCGCGTGCTGCGCTCGCCGCTCGTCGCGGAGTACGCCGTCGTGCCCGCGTCGGCCGAGTCTCCGTTCGTCGACGCCTCGCCCGGCTACTCCGCGCCGCTGCGGCTGCGGCGGGCGGACCCGGGTGCGCCCGAGGCCTCCGCGCTCGGCCACGACGAACCACTGCTCATCGCCTGCGACGAACCCCTCGACCCGCGCAGCCTCGACCCCGAGCGGTTCGAGCTGGTCCGGATCGACGACGCCGGGGGCGGAGGCCCGACGGACCCCGGCGGCGCCGAACCCGAGCGCGTCGCCGTGCGTGCACTCCAGCTCGTGCAGAATGCGCCGCCGTCGAGCGAGGGTACGTCCGCGCTTCTGCGCGTCGTGCCTGGTCGTCCGTTCGACGTGAGGGAGTGGGCGGGCCCGTTCCCCTACGAGCTGCAGCTCGCGCCCGGTCGGACCGACCCGGGCCTCCGCGACTTCTCGGGCGGTGTGCCCCCGTGGCGCCCGATCCGGTTCCTCGTCGCACGCTTCGGGGACGCGGTTGCCCCTGAGTCCGCGGACTCCTACTCGTTCGAGTTCGACGACCCGAGCGACTTCGCGCCGCTCGCGGATTCGACCGTCGAGGGAACGGCGCACTGGGGGAGGAGTGGACGCGTCGAGGTGCGCTTCCCGCGCGCAGCGGGCGACGGTCGGGACGGCGAGGTGGTGCTCGGCGGCGGCACGCTCGCGGACGAAGACGTCCACGCGACCCGGCTCACCGTCCCCGCCGGGGAGGAGGTCGTGCTCGCGGGGGAGGGGCTCGTGGTGCTGCGTGCCCAGGGGCGGCTCGATCTCGATGGGCGCGTCGTGCGGCGGCTGCCGGAAGGCGTGGATGCGCCGGCCATGTGGAACGCGGTCGAGGTACGGACGCGGCGCGCGGCGGCCGACGCTGCGACGCTGACCGACTGGCTGGCGGAGGCGCGGTCGACCGGCGTCCCGTGGACGGTGTTCGTTGCGGGCGGCGACGTCGTCATCGGAGGTGACGTCGATCTCGACACCCCGCTCCTCATCGTGGCGGGCGGGCGCGTGCGCGGACGCGTGCCGCCGCGCACGGCCTCCGGGCAGCTCTGGGTCCTTGGGCTCGGCGGCTTCGAGGGAAGGGGCCGCGGTCCGAGGGCGTCGAACCCGGCGCCGCCTCTCGTCCTCGACCCACCGATCGTGAATCCGCTGCGGTCCCCGCTGACCCTCGTGGCCTACAGCTCGCCGGTGCCCAAGGCCGCCACGCCGCGGCGCTGGCGCCGGCCCGAGGTGGTCTCCCGCGATGGGGCCCACGGCGCGGTCGACATCGGATTCGTCGCAGCCGAGCTGCCGCGGGTGGACCTCCCGGGCGACGAGGGCGCCCGCGGCGCGTGGCTCCAGGACGCAGGTCAAGCGATTCGGTTCCCCGAGCCGATGGGCGTGGTGGGCGGGACCACCCCGTCCCCGGGCGCGCGCGTCCGCCTGCGGATCGAGCTCCGCGTGCTCCCCGCGCCCGCCGCCCTCTGGGACCCGCCCTTCGTGGACCGCGTCCACCTGGCCTGGACCGAAGACACCACACGATGATCCCCCCGGAACCGGCCACCCTCGAGCTCGCCTCGCAGTGTTCTTTTGCTGTGGGTTCTCCTGCCATGGGCTCACCTCTCCTGGACTCCGTATTCATGGCGCTCCCGTTCACGGGCGCCGGGGGCGAGGCCATGGGCGCAAGCCTCCCGCTGGCCCTCGCGGACCTCGTCGCGCTGCCGGCGCTCGGCTCGATGGCCTTCGGGGTCTGGTGGACCCTGATGGGCCTCTTCGTGGGCTCCTTCCTGAACGTCTGTATCCACCGGCTGCCGCTGGAGGGGGCTTCGGTCTGGCGACCGCTCCGGTCCCACTGCCCCAAGTGCAACCGCCAGCTCACGTGGTCCGAGAACGTGCCCGTCCTGTCCTGGGCGCTCCAGCGCGGCCGCTGCCGCGGTTGCGGCACGTCGATCCACTGGCGCTATCCGCTCGTCGAGCTCCTCGGCGCGGGGGCGTTCTGGGTCGCCTGGTCGCTGCTTCCTCCCGGCGGCTCGTTCGCGATCCTGGCCGTCCACACGGTCGTCCTGTCGGGCCTCATCGTGGCGACGTTCGTCGACTTCGACCGCTGGGAGATCCCCGACGAGGTCTCGATCGGAGGGATGTGGGCCGCCCTGATCGTCTCCGCGCTGCTCCCCGAGCTGCACGCCGCGGGCCCCATCGCCCGGCGCTTCACGGACGGCGCCCAGATCGACTGGATGGCCTCCCTCATGGAGTGCGGCGCCGGGATGGCCCTCGGGGCCGGGATCCTCTACTCGGTGGGCAAGATCGGCCAGCTGGCGTACCGCACGGACGCCATGGGATTCGGTGACGTGAAGCTCATGGCCGCCGGGGGCGGCTTCATCGGCAGTGGGGGGATCGCGGCGGCGCTCCTCATTGCCGTCGTGGCGGGCTCGATCGTCGGCGTGCTCAACATCTTGCGGTTCTACTGCGTGGTCCGCCGCCGCCAGCGGACGCGTCCGCAGCACGGCCGAGGGGTGCGGGACGCCATCCGGACGGCCCGGGTCTGCGGCCGCTATCTCCCATTCGGCCCCTACCTGGCGCTCGGTATTGGAATCGTGCTCCTGGATTGGAAGGATGTGATGACGCTGCTGCCCTTCGGGGGCTGAACCAAGCCCCTCGGCGGCGGCTGCCAGGGCGGGATCCACCCGCCCGGCCGTGCGTGGCCGCCCCGCGGTCCCGCCAGCAGCAACGCCGGGGGCGGACCACCGCGCCCCTCGGTACCGACCGCACCTAGAGGGGACCCCCGATGATTCCGTCCACCCAGATCCAACCTCCGGCCCAAGCCCCGGCCCGTAAACCGCGGGCTCGACGCGCCTTCCTGGCGCTCGCCCTCCTCGCCGCTCCGTCCCTGACGAGCTGCGTCTCCGAGGCCCAGATGCGCCTCGCAATCGAGGACCGCGACCGCGAGATCGCCACGCTCCGCTCGGACAAGACCGAGCTCCAGGAGCGCCTCAACCTCCTCCAGTACGAAAAAGAGGACCTGCGCGCCCAGCTCGACACGGCACGCATCGACGTCGCGAGCGCGACCGAGGTTCCCGCGAGCTTCCGCGCCGACGACACCTCGACCGGCTTCGTGAGCTTCCCGGAGCTCGAGGCCATGGGCATCACGACCGACCAGCGCGCGGGCGAGACCGTGATCTCGGTCCCGGCCGAGGTCACCTTCGGGTCGGGCAAGGCGACGCTCTCGAACAAGGGCCGCGGTGCTCTCGACGCGGTCGCTGCGCGCCTGCGCTCCGAGTTCTCCGAGTCCTCGCGCTTCTACATCGAAGGCCACACCGACTCGGACCCCATCCGCAAGTCGGGCTTCGGCTCCAACCGCGAGCTCTCGATCGCGCGCGCGATGGCCGTGCTGACGCACCTCGTCGAGCAGGGCAACGTGCCGGACGATCGCTTCGTGGTCGTGGGCCACGGCCAGTACGAGCCGGTGGCTCCGAACGTCGGCAGCGAGAAGTCTCGCAATCGCCGGGTCGAGATCGTGGTGAAGTCCGAGTAGTCCGGCTTCGACCGGCGCGCGAGGTCCGCGCTGGTGTTGAGTCATCCGCCGAGGCGTGGCGGCGCATGGGGCCGGGGGGGGCGCGAGCATCCCCCGGCTTCAACCGGTACTGGGCCCCAAAGCTGTTGGTAGCACAGCCAACTCAAGCGCAGACGCGGACACGCGCACCAGGCGAAACCCGATCCCACTCCAGATCGAGCATCGAGCGCCGACCGTCCCCAAAGGGACAAGGGCTTCGCTGTCCCCAATCCTGGCGCCACCGAAACGCCTCTTCGAACCGGAGCCTTCGTGGCGCAAAACCCATGAGCTGGGCCGGTGATTCGTGGTCTCGATTGAAGCGCGAGAGCACCCAGTTCTTTACGGCTCGATGCATGTCGATGAAGAGCTGGAGGTAACCCCTCCGCTTCGAGGTCAGCCAGGAGTTGCGCCGCACGCGACCCAGGTGATCTCGGCAGATCGCCTCCATCAGATTGATCGGGTGAAGCGGCGTACCGAATCCGCGGGGTGCCGACCCCGGAGTGACCGTGTGTGCGATCGACCGTCCAGGGAAAGCTCTGCTGATGTAATTGGGGTAGGTCGCCCGCATGTCCGTTTGAACATGCCCGGGCATCGGCGCAGGGAAGAGCCAGGCGGCGCACTCAAGCGCGCGGACGCACGCCTTCGGAGACTCGTCCTGTCTCGGGCCGAACCGTGCTTCATCCTTCGCGATCTGGCGAATACGCCGCTCCGTCATCTTGCCCTTCGCCCGGATGGAGCCGACCTTGGACGCGATCTGGAATCGTGTTTCTGCCTCAATCACGTTCGCGACGACGACGGGCCGTGAGTATCGGCACTCCTCATACGTCTCCAGCTCGTCCATCTGGATTGTGAATCCGCGAATCGGGTCTGAGCGCAGCGTCTGTCGGCGCGCCCTGAGCTGCAGGTTGGCGTCGAGCTCTGATACGACGCGCGCAATCTTCCGCGCCTTCATCGTGTAGTTGCGTCGACTCAGTCCAACCATGCGCGAGCCGAAGCGAAAGCCCACGCCGGACGACAGGAGCCGCAGGACAGGAGCGTTCAGGTGGGGCTTCTTGTCGTTCCTGTCTCCGCGAAACGTCTGGTCCGAGAAGGTCTTCCTGCACGCCTTGCATCGATAGCGCCGGATCGGATGCGGGCGGCAGCGGACCCGATACGTGCCGTGCCGGTCGTAGAACTTGCCCTTCGGGGCGCGGTGGTGGGGACAGTCACGGTTGGGGCAGCGCGGGGGGCGTCTCATGGCGTCGGATCAGGTCCATGGGGCCCATGGAGGGCCCAGAGATGGACTGACTGACGGCAACGCGCTCGGTGGCACGGTCTTGCGAGAATCGATGCGCGCGGCGATCCACAACGTCCGAGCCCAGTGCGAAAACGTTTCTGGGTGGGGCGGGCCTTCCCCCCCCAGACTCCAATCCACCGCGAGCACCCGCGCCCGGGCTTCAGGTGCCGGGTCCATCGAACCGATCAGGGACGAGTCTGGCCCTTCCCCTGCCGAGGCATCCCCATGATCACGATGGAAGAACTTCTGGCGCTGCTCGTGCGCCAGGGAGGATCCGACCTCCACGTTTCGGTCGGCAGCCCGCCCCGGGTCCGTGTCAACGGCACTCTGCTCCCGGTCGAGCATCCGCCGTTGGATGCGGAGACCACGCGCCGGCTCGCGACGAGCATCTTGAACTCGGAGCAGATCGCGCGCCTCGACCGCGACCTCGAGGTCGATTGCTCGTTCGGCATCGAGGGCTACGGGCGATTCCGCGTCAACTCGTTCTACCAGCGGGGCGCGGTCGCCTGCGTCCTACGTGCCATTCCGACGGGCACGCCGAACTTCGAGCAGCTCGGGATGCCGGCCGAGGTCTGCAACAGGATCTGCAACCTGGCCTCTGGACTCGTTCTGTTCACGGGCGTCACGGGCTCGGGCAAGACGACGTCGCTCGCCGCGATGATCGACTACATCAACGAGACCCGGAACGACCACATCGTGACGATCGAGGATCCGATCGAATTCACGCACACCCACAAGCGGTGCATGGTCACGCAGCGCGAGGTGGGAGACGACACCCACGGGTTTCAGAACGCGCTCCGGAGCGTGCTCCGGCAGGACCCCGACGTCGTTCTCGTCGGTGAGCTTCGGGACCACGAGACCATCGAGGCCGCGCTGACGCTCGCCGAGACCGGTCACCTGACGTTCGGCACCCTCCACACGTCCGACGCGGTGCAGACGATCAACCGGATCATCGACGTGTTCCCCGCGCATCAGCAGGACCAGGTGCGGACGATGCTCTCGTTCACGCTGGAGGCGGTGTTCAGCCAGAAGCTGCTGCCGACGTCGCGCGGTGACGGTCGTGCACTTGCCGCCGAGGTCATGATGGCCACGCCGGGCATCCGGGCGCTGATTCGGGACGACAAGGCCCACCAGATCTACTCGCACATCCAGACCGGCGGACAGCTCGGGATGACGACGATGTCGCAGTCGCTCGCCAACCTCGTCTCGAGCGGTCAGGTTCGCCTGAAGGACGCCGAGCGCGTGCTTTCGGACACGAAGGAGCTGCACAGCGCCCTGAAGGCCGCCTGACATGGTTGCAGTCTCGTCGAAGGTGAAGGGGCTCCTCCTCGAGGAGGGGCTGGTCAGCGAGGACGCCTGGGCCGCCGCCGTCGGCGGTGAGGGCGATCCGATCGAAGCGCTCATGAACCAGGGCGAGCTCCACGAGCCCGCGCTGATGGAAGTGCTCGGTCGCGCCGCTGGCATTCCGCCGGTGGACCTGCGCCGGATCCAGTTCGACATCCAGACGGTCGAGGCGGTTGCGCCGGAGCTCTGCCGCGAGCGGGGCTTCATCCCGATCGCGAAGAACGGGAACGTGCTGACGATCGCGGTCTCCGACCCGTTCGACGTCCTTCTGTTCGACGACCTGAAGCGCCTGACGCACTGCCACGTGCGCCCGGTGTTCGCGCATCGCCCGATGGTGATGGCGGCACTGAATGGCCAGCTCGGCGGTGAGGCGAGCCAGGTCGAGGACCTCATGGACGAGGTCAGCGGCACCGAGGACCTCGACGTCAAGAGCGACGAGGCCGACGCTCAGGACATCGAGATCGGCGCCGCGGAGGGCGAGGACGCACCCGCGGTCAAGCTCGCGAACGCCATCATCATCGAGGCGCTCAAGGTCAAGGCGAGCGACATCCACGTGGAGCCGGGCGAGAAGAGCCTGCGCGTCCGCTACCGCGTCGACGGTCGGATGCGTGAGGTCATGCGCGTGCCGAAGGCGCTGCTGCCCGCGCTCTCCAGCCGCCTGAAGATCCTGGCGCACCTCGACATCGCGGAGCGCCACGCGCCGCAGGACGGCAAGTTCCGGATCAAGTACCAGGGCCGGACCATCGACTTCCGACTCTCGATCCTCCCGGTCGTGGGCGGCGAGAAGAGCGTGATCCGAATCCTCGACGGGGGCAATCTGTCGATGTCGCTCGACTCGATGGGGTTCGAGCAGAAGTCCCTCGACGACGTCCAGACGGCGATCGACTCGCCGTACGGGATGCTGCTCGTCACGGGTCCGACGGGTTCGGGCAAGTCGACGACGCTGTACTCGTGCGTCAGCGCGGTCGCGAGTCCCGAGGTTAACGTGACCACGGTCGAGGACCCGGTCGAGTACCGGATGGACGGCATCAACCAGGTGCCGGTCAATCCGAAGCGGGGCACGACGTTCGCCGGCGCGCTGCGCTCGATCCTCCGCCAGGACCCGGACATCGTCCTGGTCGGCGAGATCCGGGACAAGGAGACCGCCGATATCGCGATCAAGGCGGCGCTCACGGGTCACCTCGTCCTGTCGACGCTCCACACGAACGACGCCGCGGCGACGATCACGCGTCTCGTCGACATGGGGATCGACCCCTTCATGGTGTCGAGCTCGATCCTCTGCATCTGCGCCCAGCGCCTCGGGCGTCGGCTCTGCAGCAACTGCAAACAGCCGGTCGAGGATCCGCCGATCGAGGAGCTCCTGAAGATCGGCTTCCTCGAGGAGGACTTCGAGGGGGACGTGCAGCTCTTCGAGCCGAACCCCGATGGCTGCGCGCGCTGCACGGCTGGCTACAAGGGCCGGTTTCCGATCCTCGAGACCCTCTCGATGTCCCCGCGCCTCCGAAGGATGGTCGTCGAGGGCAAGTCGAAGGACGAGCTGAAGATCCAGGCCATCGAAGAGGGAATGCTCACGCTTCGTCGCGTCGGCTGCCTCAACGCGCTGCGCGGAGTCACGTCCGTGCAGGAAGTCCTCCGCATCACCCTCGACGACTGACCCCCCTGCCGGGTCCAACCCCTTTCACCGCTTCCGAGGAACGAAGAGTCCAGTGGCCGAGTTCAAGTACGCAGCGAAGGACGCCGTGGGTACCACGGTCGAGGGCACGATCGAGGCGGAGTCCAAGGCGGATGCCGTCGCCGAGCTCCGAAAGCGCAACCTCATCATCCTCAAGCTGTCCGAGGGACAGCGCGCTCGCATCGCCTTCGGGCAGAAGAAGAAGGACGCCGCCGACGGCGATGCCAAGAGCGCCGCGAAGGGCGCCGGCGGCAAGGCCGGCAAGGCCGAGGTCGTCATCTTCACGCGCCAGCTCGCGACGATGGTCGGCGCGGGTCTATCGCTGCTCGAGTCCCTCGAGGTGCTCGGCCACCAGGCCGAGTCCAAGGGGATGAAGCTGACGTGCGAGGTGCTGGTCGAGTCCGTCCGCGGCGGCTCCGACCTGTCCGCCGCGATGGAGAACTGCCCGAAGACGTTCCCCCCGCTGTACATCTCCATGGTCAAAGCGGGGGAGGTGTCCGGTCAGATGGACATCATCCTGAACCGCCTCGCGGACTACATGGAGGCCGCTGAGGAGCTCAGCCGCGAGATCAAGTCGGCGATGACCTACCCGGTCATCTCGATGGTGCTCGTCGTCGGCATCACGATGTTCCTGATGATGGGCGTCGTGCCGACGTTCAAGAACGTCTTCGACTCGCTCGACACGGACCTGCCCGCGATCACGCAGCTGGTCCTCGACATGTCGAACTTCCTGCGCGGCAACGCGACGCTGGTCATCGGCGGCATGTTCGCGTCGATCGTCGGCACGGTGCTCTTCAAGAAGTCGCCCGCCGGGCAGAAGTTCTTCGATGTCCTCCTGCTCAAGCTGCCGGTGTTCGGCGTGCTGTTTCAGAAGGTCTGCCTCGCGCGCTTCAGCCGCACGTTCGCGACGCTCGTTCGCTCGGGCGTCCCGATCATGGCGACGCTCGACATCGTCGCCGCGACGGCCGGCAACTGGGTCCTGCAACGGGCCGTGCTCGCCAGCCGGGACAGCGTCCGGAACGGAAACCTCCTGAGCGAGCCGCTCGCCGAGGAGAAGATCTTCCCGCCGATGGTCACGCGCATGATCGCGATCGGTGAGCGCACCGGCGCGCTCGAAGCGCTCCTCGAGAAGATCGCCGAGTTCTACGACAGCCAGGTCAAGGCGCAGGTGAAGGCGCTCACGAGCCTCATCGAGCCGCTGCTGATCGCCTTCATGGGCATCGTGGTGGGCGGCGTTGTCCTCGCGATCTTCATGCCGATCCTCAACATGGTCTCGAATCTGTCGGGGCAATAGCTCCAACAGCTCCAACAGCGTCAGCTGTTGGGCCAGAAAGGAAAGCAGAGCCCCCCCGGCCGAGCCTCCCTCGCCACCCGCCACCCGCCACCCGCCACCCACCAGCCCCGAGCCCCAGCCCTCCCGACCTCCCAGGCGCCCGACACGGGTGCGGGCGGCGGTGGGAGGCTGGGGCTCGGCTCATTCTGATGCGTCGGGCCCGCCCAACCCCGACGCCACCCCCCCGGCCCGACCCCACCCACGAACGCCCCCCGGGCCCCGGCCGTTCCCGCAGGCTGCCTCCGTGCCCCGCCTACGAGTCTGCATTCCTGCAGCTGGGCTCGGACGGTGTGGGCAGACCGGCCACAACCCGCGTTTGCAGCACGGATTCGGACGATCGCGGCCGTCGAGGGGCCCCGAGCGGCGGGCTCCCGGGCGCAACGCCCTGTCCCGCAAGGTCCGGCGCGAGGAGCGCACCGCCCCATTTCCACACGGTGCGACCCCAGTCCGCATTCCTTTCCACCCGGCCCGCGAACGCCGCCAACCTCCTCAGCGCATTCCCGACCGCCCCAAGGATTGCCGAAACCGTCCCTCAAGCCAGCCGTCCCGCATTCCCGATACCCCAATCAGCCCCGCGCCGACCGGTGCGGGCACGCCCGGTCTCCGCGGAGGGGATCGACGCAAACCACAACCCTTTCAACCGAGGGACCCCTCCGCGGGGCCCGGGGGGCAACTGCCTCCTCCTACCAGGGATTCTTGGAGAAGATGAACCGCAATACCCGCAACGCTGGCTTCACGCTCATCGAGCTGATGATCGTGGTGGCCATCATCGCCATCATCGCCGCCGTGGCGATTCCGAAGCTCGTCAGCGCCCGCATCTCGGCCAACGAGAACGCCGCCATCGCGACGCTTCGCTCGATCGCTGCCGCTCAGCAGCAGCTCCAGTCGTCGGCCGCGATCGACACCGACCTCGACGGCGGTGGTGAGTACGGCTACTTCGGCGAGCTCGCCGGCGCCGACAACATCCGCCTGAACACCGCGGGCACCGTCGCGGCCAACGGCCCGCTTCTGGACCCGACCTACCTCCCCGTCGCCTTCGGCAACGTCGCCAACGGCTTCGTCGAGCGTCAGGGCTACCTGTTCCAGATGATCCTCCCCGATGCCCTCTCGAGTGGTGCGATCGCCGCTCTCATCGAGGCCACCGGCGGCGGCAACGGCGGTACCTTCCCGGATCCGTCGAACGCCGAGATCCTCTGGTGCTGCTACGCCTGGCCGGTCCAGCAGGGCAAGACGGGCAACCGCGCCTTCTTCATCAACCAGGACGGCGACGTCACGGCCTGGGCGAACGTCCAGACCACGATCTACAACGGCACCGGCGCTTCGCCGGGCATCTACGACGCCTTCAGCGTCAACAGCGACATGGGTTCGTCGCAGGCCCTCGCGGCCGCCGGCCTCGCGGGCCAGAACAACACGGTCTGGACCCCGGTCGGCAACTGATCCTCGGATCCATCGCCTGACCGTCACCCTCGGGTGACGACACAGCGCCCCGGTTCCCGCTCGCGGGAACCGGGGCGCTCGCCGTTCCGGACCCTCGGGTGCGACGCGTCAGCGGCAGTTCGACTGGATGGTGTCGTCGAGGAAGGCCGCGAACTTCAGGCTGGTCTCGCGGCTCAGCACTTTCTCGAGGAGCTCGCACGCCTCTTCCCGTCCGTACGAGGCCACGATCGACTGAGCGGCCTTGATGCGGATGTAGTTGTCGCCGGTCGACTCGACGAGCGCCGTCTCCAGCGCGCCGCGTGCGAGCGCGTCGTCGGGGTAGTCGCTCAGGCGCTCGACCGCGAGATAGCGCGCCCGCGGCTCGAGAGCGAAGTTGGTCGCCACCTGCGCCAGCATCGGAGCGGCCGAGGTCCCGGTCGCCTCGCAGGCGTCCAGCCAGCCCTCGACGAAGAACTCGTCCTGCGGCGCCGTTTGGAAGCGTCGCCCCTTGCGCTCGAGGTACGGGCGCGCGCCTGCGAACATCGCCTCGGGTGCGATCTCGCCGAGCAGCAACAAAGCCTCGGCGCGGTCGGAGAGCGGCGCCTCGTACTGGAATGCGAGCGCCTCGAGCAGCGGGGCCGCCTCCTCGGGCGACACGCGCGCGCCGACCTCGAGGAGCGCCTGACGGACGTAGGTGTGCGCGCCGGGGTAGTTGGTGAACGCGTGCAGCGCGGCCCAGCCGACCTCCTTGCGTTCGTCCTGGAACAGACGCTCGAGCCGGCGCTTGTTCAGGATGAACTGCCGGTCGTGGTGGTCGCTCGTGAGCGACTCCTTCAGCGGCTGCATCGCGCGCACGAGCTCGACGATCTCACCGCGCGCTTCGTCCGAGATCGGCAGGTGGGCGGGGAGCAGCTCGAGCGGAACGACCTCGATCGCGGAGGGGGAGGGCTCCGGCGTGCCGACGACCGGGATCATCAGGTCCGGGTCGCCCGGCTCGTGGAGCGGCGTGCCGTCGGGGCTGGTCGGGACGGGCCCGGCCGGCGCAGCGGCGGCGCCGCCGGCCGCGTCCACCGAGGCCTCCGCGCGCGCCACGGCCCCGGCGTCTCCGGGGTTCGGCGCCGCGCCGCTGCCGCACGCTCCGGCGAGGGCGCAGCCGAGAACCGCCCCGGCCGACCGGAGGAGGGGGCCGAGGTGCGTCCGGCTCCCCGGCGCGGCGGGGAGAATCGGCCGGAGGGGAACGCCCGCTCCGCGCGGAACAACTGTGCGTCGGTGTGTCTTGTTCATGTGCGAGTTCGCACGGTTCGACGCGCCGTCCGGACCCGGGGTCGCGTCTGTCGCGGCGCGGTCGGAGTTTTAGTCCGCGGCCGGCTGGGCGGGGACAACGGGCTTGGCAAATGAAGGGCCGAAGGGCCACCATGGGAGGGCGGCTCCCGCGCCGTTCCCATCCCCCCAGTGCCGACCCCGGGCACGGAACCGCCCCTGGGCGCGCGACGTCCCACGCGGCTGGCACGCCAGTCGCGACCCGTTCCCATGTCGACGAGCCGCAGCGCGGCCCGCCCCGCGTAAACTCGTCGGCCCCAATCCTTCGGCCCCAGTCCGTCGGCCTTGGCGCGCGCCTCCGCGCATGCCCCTTTCGGGCGGTCGTCCCGACCGCACCCGTGTGACCCCCCAAGTGACCATGCGAGACCAGCGCTCCGTCGCCCTCTCCCCCGAGTCCCTCCTCCCGGAGGCCGTCCCCGCCCCCTCGAGCCCGCGCGCCGTGTCCCGGCGGAGCGCCGTGACCCAGGGGATCTGGGCGCCGCTCCTCGTCGGTCCCCTCCTCCTCGGACTGGGCGCGTGCAGCGGCAGCGACGGCGGCGCCAACTCGGGCGAGCTCGTCATCCGCTCGTGCTCGATCGGCTGCTCCAACGGCAGCGGCGGCGCGCAGGTGTCCTGCTTCATCCGCGACGTGTCGGAGAACCAGGAGATCTCGATCCTCTTCTCGGAGCCGGTCGACCCCTCCTCGCTCAACAGCGCGAGCCTGCAGGTCACCGACGCGGTCAACGGCACCTCGCCCGAGGGCCTGCGCTTCGTCGACCCGCTCGACCCGCGCCGCGTGGTCTTCCGCCCGAGCGTCACGTTCGACTCCGGGGGACTTTCGTTCTCGCTCGAGACGAACGGCAGCTACGAGATCCTGATCCCGGGCGAGTCCCAGGGGGACGCGGGTCCGTTCATCCGCAGCGTCACCGGCCGCCCGAACCAGAGCCGCATGCGCTGCTCGATCGACACGACCCAGGGCATCGCGGACTCCATCCCGGGCAACCCGCAGGTCACGGTCTCCGCCGACGTCGTCACGTCGTTCGACATGAACGGGGACCCGGCCACGATCGAGCGCGTCGTGCTCGGCAACGACCCGAACAACCCGATCGAGAACGTCTCCCGGGATTCGCTCATCTACATCGACTTCAACGAGCTGATGTTCCTGCCCTCGGTGGCGGACAACTCGACGATGACGTCGCCCTTCATCCGCGTCCAGTTCGACACGGACGGCAACCTGGCGACGCAGGGCGGCGACCGCGTCGACCTCGCCGGCGAGTACGAGTTCGACGTCGATCTCTTCGCGCTGACGACCTCGCTCGTCTTCGACCCGACCGGACAGATCCCGTCCGCGGGCGCCGACCTGGCGAACCCGAACATCCTCGTCGTCTCGGTCCCGCCCGAGGTCACCGACGCGGTCGGCAACCCCGTGACCTCCGCCACCGGCGGCGGGAACCGCGTCGCCGTGCCCGAGCAGGTGCTCTTCGGTGAGATCCTCCTGCCCGACGCCGACGGCGAGAACTTCACCGATGGATCGCTCGAGAACGCCGCGGACTCCAGCGCTGGCTGGGGCGACGGCGGAATCCTCGACTTCGGTGCGACCGGCGGCTCCGGCCGCCTCGGGCGCCTCGTGGTGGGCGAGAACCAGACCTTCACGCTCAACACCGACGGCACCGGCACGAACATGGCGGGGGAGTCGTTCGACACCTTCCCGACTTCGTCCGCGCTGCAGATCGACGTCCTCGGCAACCCCGTCGGCGGCGTCACGGGCTACCCGCGCAGCATCCAGGTGACCGACGGAGTGTTCGAGTTCGCGTCACTCGAGCTCGGGGCGAGCGCCACCCTCAACTTCGTGGGGTCCAACGCTCCGCGCCTCGTCGTCCGCGGTCAGTTCCGCGTCGCTCCCGGCGCGCGCATCCTCATCAACGGCGAATCGGCCGCGTCGACGCGCGACTCCAGCGCCCCGCAGAACCGCCTGCTCGGCGAAGCTCCGGCCGGAGGCCCGACCGGTGGCGACGGCGGCGCGGGCGCGGACCGCGCCGACGCGGATCCGGTGGTCGTCGGTGCCGACATCGGCGCCGTCGCGAACCCCGGCGCGAACCGTGCCGGCGCGGCCGGCAGCAGCGTCGGCGGTACGGCCGTCGGCGGCGGCGGCGGCGCGTCCGGCTATCCGGCCAACCTCATCACGGTGGTCTCCATCAACGAGGACGGCATGGGCAACGGCGACGTCGGCTTCAACTTCGCGGTCGATCCGCTCGGCGAATTCCTCTCCGGTGCGATCTCCGTCGACCCGTGCATCGTGCAGATGATCGCGGGCCCGGGCGGCGGCGGGGGCTACTCGACCAACGGCGGCGACGGCACGGTCGATCCGCTCGGCCTGCCGCAGACCGAATCCCCGGCGGGCATCGCCAACACGCTCAGCGACACCTCGGGCGGCAACGTAACCGGTCTCGGACTCGCGACGCCGAGTGAGACCAACGCCGGCTACGACCGACGCATCCTCCGCTGGCAGAACGGCCACCTCGTGGGCGGCGCCGGCGGCGGCGGCGGCGGCAACCACCTGTACGGGACGCACAGCCAGGACACCTTCTTCGGTTCCTGCGTCGGCGACCCGGGCGACCCGTTCTCCGCCAGTGCGATCTTCCGCTGGAACGACCACAGCGGCGGCTCGGGCGGCGCCGGCGGCGGCGCCATCGGCATCCTCGCGGGCCGCGCGATCTCGTTCGAGGGCACGATCGACGCCTCCGGCGGTGACGGCAGCAGCGCGCTGCCCGTGACGAACGTCGCGGGCGCGTTCGCCACCCCGGGCGGCGGTGGCGCAGGCGGCGCGATCCGCATGCGCGCGCCGAGCGTCTCGCTGACGCCCTCCTCCGAGCTCATCGTCCAGGGCGGAGCCGGCGGCACCGCGCCGTGGTCGACGGTCATGGCGAACCAGCGCGTCCGCGGCGGCGGCGGGGCCAACGGCCTCGTCCGGATCGAGGACGGCTCGGGCGCGATCGACTTCGACTCGGTCGTGCCGCGCGTCACGCCGTTCAACTCGCTCGACGAGGCGGCCTCGCTCGCGTTCCTCAGCGTCGCGCCGGGGTTCCTCGACGAGGCGACGGCCGGGACGCAGCGCCCGGACTCGATGGTCGGCTACACGTCCTGCTGGATGCGGCCCGAGGGCAACTTCCTCTCGCTCGTGTTCCCGGACGACACCGGCGACGCGCTGGCCGAGCAGGCGTGGACGATGGACGTCGTCGTCGGCGATGGAATGGGGGGCACCACCACGCGCCCGTTCCGCGGCACCACCGCCGAGTTCCCGACCGACTGGGAGACCCAGTTCGGCAACCTGATCGGCTACGACCTCGGGCTCGGCGAAACCGCCGCGCCGATCGTCGTGCGCTTCCAGGGTGCCCGCGCCCGGGTCGCCACGCTCTCGGATCCCTGCAACGTCGACATCAACGCGGCCCCCGACGGTGAGGTCGTGCCGGGTTCGGTGACCCCCTGGGTCTCGCACCCCGCCGAACTCAACCTCGTGGTCGACAGCACGGGCAGCACGTTCGCGCTCAACATGGTGCGCTTCACGGTGCTCTTCGACCGCACGGACGTCGCGAGCGACACCCCGGGTCAGATCCTCACGAGCGAGGACGTCCGCGGCATCGACAACCTTCGCTTCCGCGTGACGCCCGACTGATCGAACGACCGCCCGGGTCCGTCCGCGCCGCGGCCGGGCCCGAGCGGCCGTCTCGGGCGCACCCCGCGCAGCCACCGTCCGTTGAGCCCCACCGGAGCGACGGAGCGCGCGGCCCGGTTCCGGGCCGGCGCGGTGATCGTGACCTCCGACGACGTGCGCACGTCGTCGGAGGTCACGGTCGTAGGTGGGAGGATCGCGTCCGTCTCCCCGGTACCCGGCCACACGCTCACGGACGAAGAGCGCTCGAGCGTGCTCGCGCCGGCCTGGATCAACGCGCACGCGCACCTCGAGCTCGGTGCACTCTCGGGCCGCGTACCGCCCGGCGAGCGCTTCGTCGACTGGGTTGGCGCGCTCCTCGGAGCGCGCGGCGCGCTCGGCGCAGACGAGCTGAAGAGGGGGGCGCGCGCGTCCGCCGACGCGCTCCTCTCCGCGGGGACCGCGCACGTGATCGACGTCGACTCGCTGGGCGTCGTGCGTCCGGCGCTGGCACCGGACGTCGTCGCCCGCGTCCACGGATTCGTCGAGCTGCTCGACGCCTCGCCCGAGGCGTCCGACGCGCGCACCGAGGCCGCCCTCGCCGCCGCGCGGGGCGCGGTCCACACGGGCCTCGGTCTCTCACCCCACGGTCCGCACACCGCAGGCGACGACCTCTTGGCCGCGCTCGGTGCCGACGCCGTGCTCCGCGAAGCGCCGCGCACGGTGCACTGGGCGGAGTCCACCGAGGAGGTCGAGTGGCTGCGCGACGGCACGGGCCCGTTCGAGCGCCTGCTCGGCCCTTCGCCTCGCACGACCGGCCTCGAGCGCCTGGCGCGGCACGGTCTCCTGGACGGAACGCTCCTCGTGCACGGGAACCTCCCGCAGCCCGAGGAACTCGCCCTCCTCGAGCGCGCCCGCGGCGTCGCGGTCGTCCACTGCCCCGGCTGTCACAGCTTCTTCGGCCGCGGGCCGTTCCCCGTCGAGCGCTACCGCGCCGTCGGCGTCCCCGTCCTGCTCGGGACCGACTCGGCCGCGAGCAACGACGCCCTGGACATGGGACGCGAGGTGCGGCTCGCCCGCGAGACGCTCGGGCTCTCGCCCGCCGAGGCGTTCGACGCGGCGACGCGCGGGCCCGCTCACTGGATCCCGCGCCCAGGCGTCACCGGGACGCTGTCGCCCGGGAGCGCCGCGGACCTCGCCCGCCACGCGGGGCACGACGGCGGCGCGGACACTGCGCTCGAGGCGCTCACGGCGGGCCGCCTCGCACGCGGGGTCCTCGAGGACGTCGGCGCGCAGTCCTGAGGCTTCCTCCGTCGGCGGACGCGCGGACATTCGTGCGGCGCAGGGTTCTTCCCCGGCGTCGCCCCGGCGCTCTCCGCGGAACTTCCCGTTCGGGGCGGGCACGCCCCCCGGAGGGGCGCCAAGGCGCGCCGGTCGCTCGGACGTCGTCGATCCGGCCGGGCCGGCACTCGGCTCGTTCCGAGCCCTGATCCGGGCCCGGATCCGGGGCGGCGACCCGGTGCGGGATCCCGGATTCGGACCACCGTGGGCCGGGTCCAGGACGGAGAGCGTCGGCGGGCCCCGGACCGCACAACCCGGACAGTTGACGGGATCCGGCCCGGCCTTGAACTATTCTTCTCCTCGCCCCCGGCGCAGCCGGGGTCCCACGCAATGTCGAAGCTCCCCTCGCTCCCCGAGCCCAACGCCGACCAGCGCGCCGCGCTCGAGCTCCTGTCCGCGTCCCCGCGCGTGCTCCTGACCGGGCACGAGAGGCCGGACGGCGACTGCCTCGGCAGCCAGGCGGCGCTGGCGCGCGTGCTCACGGCGCGCGGGCAGTCCGCGGTGATCCTCGAACCCGACGCCCCGGACCCGCGCTTCCTCGAGATCACTGGCACCGCGGACTTCCGCGTCGACGACGGAGGCCCGCTCCCGCCGCACGACCTGGTGGTGATGCTCGACGGGGGCGACCTCTCGCGGACGGGCGGCCTCGCCGACCGGCTGCGCGCGGCGCCGTCCAAGAAGCTCGTCGTCGACCATCACCTGCACGACGGAGACGCGTGGTGGGACGCTGCGTTCGTCGACACGCGCGCCTCGGCGACGGGGGTCCTCGTCCGCCGCATCGCGGCCCACCTCGACGCGCCGATCGACTCCGAGACGGCGCGGGCGCTCTTCACCACGCTCGTGACGGACACGGGCTGGTTCAAGTACTCGAACACCGACGCGCTCACCCTCGAGATCGCCGCCGAGCTGATCGGTCTCGGGGTCCGGCCCGCCGAGATCTACGGCGATCTCTTCCAGCGCGAGACCCTCGACCACCCCGGAGCCCTCGCCGCCGCGCTCGCCCGCACCGCCTACTACGCGGACGGCCGCGTTGCGGTGATCGACGTCCCCGCGACCGCGGACGGTCACGCGTTCGAGTTCGACAGCGACGCGGCCCTCGACGTCGTGCGCTCGGTGGAGGCCGTCGAGGTCGCGCTCGTCCTGCGCGGGCTCGGGCCCGCGCGCTGCAAGCTCTCCGCGCGCTCGAAGGGGGCCTTCGACGCGCGCGCGCTGTGCGCCACCTTCGGGGGCGGGGGCCACGCGAAGGCGGCCGGCGCGACGATCGAGTCGCCTCTGGCCGACGCGCGCGCTGCGCTCGTCGAGCGCGCGCTCGAGCAGCTCGAGGGGACCCGCGAGCGCCGCGCCGCGCCGCGCACCGCCGCCGACGCCGCGCGCGTCGCCTTCGATGGAGGAGGCAACGGATGAGGATCGCCGTCGTCTCCGACCTGCACTCGAACAAGGAGGCCGCCGACGCGGTCTTCGCGCACCTCCGCGCGCAGGGGGTGGACTCGCTCGTGTGCCTCGGGGACATCGTGGGCTACGGACCGGACCCGGAGCACTGCGTCGATCTCGTGCGCGGCCACGCGGAGGTCTCGGTCCTCGGCAACCACGACGAGGCGCTGTTCCACGACGCGGCGGACTTCAACCCGCACGCGCGGACCGCGATCGACTGGACGCGCGAGCGCCTCCGGCCTCGCTGGTGGCACTCGTCCGAGCGCAAGGGCCGCTGGCGCTGGCTGCACGAGCTCGGGCTCCGGCACCGGATCGACCGCTTCCACTTCGTCCACGGGTCGACGCGAGATCCCGTGCGTGAGTACGTGCTGTCGACCGACGGCTTCCTCAACCCGACGAAGCTGCGCGCGATCTTCGACTCGTTCGAGGGCGTGGTGCTCTGCGGGCACACGCACCATCCCGGGATCCACACCGAGGACCTGCGCTTCCGCGGCCTCGAGGGCGCGGACGAACTCACCGTCGATCTCCCCCCCGGCGAGAAGTGCATCGTCAACGTCGGTTCCGTCGGGCAGCCGCGCGACGGCGACAACCGCGCGTCCTACGTGATCCTCGAGGACGAGCGCCTCACCTGGCACCGTGTCGCGTACGACTTCCGCGCGACGATGGAGAAGATCCTCGCGACGGGCAAGCTGAGCGAGATGCTCGCGCGGCGCCTCGCCCTCGGCAAATGAGCGGCGGGGACGTGTCCGCGGAGCTCGGCGGAGCGTCCGCCGGCGCGCTCGCCTCCGCGTCGGGTGCGCGCGTGGTGCTCGTGACGTTCCCCGACGCAGACACCGCGGCGCGGATCGCCCGGACGCTCGTCGGCGAGGCGCTCGCCGCCTGCGTGAACCTCGTGCCCGGCGTGCGCTCGATCTACGCGTGGCAGGGCGAGGTGCACGACGACGCGGAGGTCCTCGGCGTCGTGAAGACGACGGAGGCCGCGCTCGCAGCGTGCGCCACGCGCTTCGCCGAGCTGCATCCCTACGACACCCCCGAGTTCCTCGCTCTTTCGCCCGACGCCGGCAGTGCGCGCTACCTCGCCTGGCTCGCCGGGAGCGTGCGGGCGGGGGGCGCGGACGGCGCGGGGACCGCCTCCGCATGACCCCCGATCCTGCGGGCGCTACGGGCGGAGGGCCGGGGCTCGGGTCGGGAGGTGCTCCGGACCGGGCCCGGGGCGCGGGTTCCCTCGGGCGGTGGTGCGCGCGCGGCGCGGCGCTCGCGCTGCTGCTCGGCGCGCTCTTCGCACCCGGGCTCGCCATCGGGGGCGCGCCGCTCGAGGATCCGCAGCGCCAGGTCCTCGGAGTCACCGCCTTCACGGCCACGCTCTGGCTCACCGCGGCGGCGCCCGTTGCACTCGCGTCGATCGCGCCCGCGGCGCTCCTCGTCGCGTTCGGCGTGCTCGAGCCCCGAGCGCTCACCGGCCTGCACGGGCACCGGCTCGTGCTCCTGTTCCTCGGCGCGTTCGTCGTCGCGCTCGGCCTCGAGCGCTGGGGCGTGCACCGGCGGATCGCGCTGTTCGTCATCGCACGAGTCGGCAGCTCGCGCTCGCGGGTCGTGCTGGGCTTCATGGCCGCGTCGGCGTTCCTGTCGATGTGGATCAACAACACGGCCACGACGCTGATGCTCGTCCCGATCGTCGGAGCCGTCCTCGCGCGCTTCGACGAGGCGTCGGACGGAGAGCCCAACCCGCGCTTCGGATACTGCCTCCTGCTTGGCGTCGCGTACTCCGCGTCGGTCGGCGGGATGGTCACGCCCGTCGGCACTGCGCCGAACCAGGTCTACCTCGGACAGCTCGAGAGCCAATTCCCGGGCGCGCCCGAGGCCGCGTTCGCGCAGTGGACGGTGGCGTTCCTCCCGCTCGCGCTTCTCTTCGTGCCCGTCGGGTGGTTTGTGCTGACGCGCATCGCGCACCGCCTCCCCGAGGGCGACGGCGCGTCGGTCGGTGTCGACGTGATCCGCGCGGAGCGCGTCGCGCAGGGGCCGCTCGCGCCGGCGCAGCTGCGCATGGCCGCGCTGTTCGTCACCACGGCGGTCCTCTGGGTCTTCCGCCGGGATCTCGAGCTCGGCGGTCTCGTCGTCCCCGGCTGGACCGGGCTCCTGACCCGAGCCGGTGTCCCCGCCTCGTCCATCGGCGACCACCACGTCGCGCTCGCGATGGCGTTGCTGCTGCTCGTGCTCCCGGCCGGGCGGGGACCCGCCGACGGGGTCGAGCGGCACGGCCGCTCGCTCGTCGACCTTCGGACCGCGCTCCGCGTCCCCTGGGACGTGCTGCTCCTTCTGGGCGGCGGCTTCTGCATCGCCGCGGGCTTCGCCGCGACCGGGCTCGACGACCGGGTCGGCGCGGCGCTCGCGCCGCTCCTCGAGGACCGCCCGCGGTGGGTCGTGGTCGGTACCGTGACGCTCGCCGTGAGCTTCCTCACCGAGGTGACCTCCAACACCGCGACGACCGTCGTCCTGATGCCGGTGCTGGCCGCCTCCGCGGTCGAGGCCGGCCTCGACCCGCGCGCCGTCATGCTGCCGGGAGCGCTCGCGGCGTCCGCGGCGTTCATGCTGCCGGTCGCGACGCCCCCGAACGCGGTCGCGTTCGCGACGCGCCGCGTGCCGATGCTTGCGATGGCGCGCGCCGGCGTGCTGCTGAATTTCGCGATGGTGCTGATCGTGCTCGCCGTGCTCGAACTCTGGGCGCTCGGTCGCATGGGCCTCGAGGAGGGGGTCCCGACGTGGGCGCGGTAGGGGACGGAGGCGCGGTGGGTCGATCCGGCCGCGGCGGCCTCGCGGCCGTCGCGGCGGGCGTCTGCGCGCTCTGTGCGGCGGCGGTGATCCTCGACGCGCCGCTCGCCGTGCGCGTCTCGTCGGGCGCCGCGTTCCTCCTCCTCGGCGCGCCCTTGCTCGGCCCGCTTACGTGGGCGACGCCCGTGGAGCCGTCGCCGGTGAAGCTCGCGACGATGTCCGCGCTACTGACGCTGCCGGCGCTCGCGCTGGCGGGCTTCCTCGCGGCGCGACTCGGAACCGGGGCGACCGGGGCCGCTCTCGTAGCGGCGGCCGGCGTTCCGGCGTCGCTCCTCGCGCTCACGAGGCGCCTCCACTTCCAGCGGCCGGGCGGAGCCCAGGTCCTCGCGCTCGCGCTCGCCGCGGTCGCTGCGGTCGGCGGGGCCGCGCTGCTCGTCGCCGACGCCGGGCTCACCCTCCGCGCGTCGAGCCCGGAGACGGTCACGCACGCGGGGCTCGCGGGCGCAGCGTCGACCTCGGCGCTGGGCGCCTCGTCCTCGGCCACGGGCTCGCTCGTCGAGCAGCCGTGGCTCGTGGGCGGTGCCGTGCGACTGCGGCTCGCGACGGCTTTCGCCGTCGCCGCAGCGGCGGACCTCCTGCGCGTGGGTCCGCTCCTCGCGTGCGGAGCGCTCTCCGCGCTCGCGTGGGGCGTCGCAGTCGTTCTCTCGTACCTCGCTTCGGCGGCGGCGGGCCGCGACGTCGACCGCCCCGGCGCCGGCGTACGCGATCTCGTGGGGGCGGCGGCCGCGCCCGCCGCAGCGGGGCTCTGCCTCGGCCGCGGTCTCGTCGATCCGGGGGCGGCGCTCGGCGTCGTGCTTGCCGCCGGAGCGGCGTACGCTGCGCTGCACGGCGCGCGCAGCGGTGCGCGCCCCTGGCCGGGTCTCGCGGTCCTGCTCGTCGCGTCCGCCGGGGTATTCGCGCCGAGCCTCGGTGTGGCGGGCGCCGCGCTGGCGGCCGCGCAGCTCTTCGCGGGCGGACGCCGCTCCTCGGCGGTCGTCGCGGCGCTCGCGCTCGCGCCGGGTGCGATCCTCGCGCGACCCATCGGGCACGCGACGCTGGCGGTCGACGGCAGCGCCGAGGCCGACGTGCGCGCGCTCGCGGCGCTCGGCGTCCTCGTCGCAGCGCCTTGGCTCCTCGCGGTCCTGCACCGGCGGCTCCCGCGCACGTCCTTCCTCGCAGCGCTGGGGGCGCTCGTCGCGGTGCCGCTCGGGTTCGCGGGCGCGCGCGCGGCGGGAGCCCGCGCCGCGTACGCGTCCGCGACGCCCGCGATCGTCGAGGAGAGCGGCGCGCTGCGCGTGCGGGCGACGACCGCCCGGCTCGGCGCACTGCGCCGCGCGCTGGACGCCGTGCGGACCGACGCGGCCGAGCCCGCCCATGCGCCGGCCGCGGTCGTCCGCTGGGCGGCCGAGCCGGAGGATGCGCGCAGCCGTCCGCCTGCACTGACGCCGCTCCTTACCGGTGTGCCGCTCTTCTGGGCGCCGGCGCCGCCGCCAGGCTCGACCGACGGAGCGCCGACTGCGCTCGGGGACGACCGCGCGCGGCGGGGCGCGTTCGTGCGCGCCCTTCTCGGAGAACGCTCGGCCTGGTCGCCGCGCTACCGCGCGACGGCACGGGCGGTCGCCGAGCGCGGGCTCGTGCTCTACTTCGTGGTGACGGAGGCCGACCGCGTACGGACGAGCGGGCACAGCGACGACCGACGTGGACCCGACCTGGTGCTCGAGCGGCTCGGGGCCGAGGTGATCCACCGCGGAGAAGACGGCGAAGAGGTCTGGCGGCTGCGCTGAGCGCCCGCCCGCCGGCTGCTCGGTGTCCCGTCGGCCCTCGGTCGGCCCGTGCGTGACCCCCGAGCGGTCGTCCCGCGCTCAGGCCCTCCGCGCCCAGGCCCTCCTCGGCGGCCGCGCAGGCGGCGCCCGGACGGCAGGGTCCGCCCCCGAACCCCGGTCGCGTACGCCCGGGCGCGGCCGGGGGGCGCCCGGCTCAAGGCCTCGGCCCATCGGGTCGATCTCAGCACCATGGGCACCCTCCTCGCGCTCCTCGTCTCGCTGCTCGGCGGTTCCCCGGAGCCGGTTGCCGCGGCCGAGTCCGACGTCCGCCGCGCGGACGCCGCCGTGCGCGCCGAGCCCGCTCCCGTGCGCCGGGCCGCGTGCGTCCTCCGCCGCGCTCTGGAGACCCCTTGCATCAAGCGCTCGGAGGCGACCGTGCTCCTGGACGCGGACGGAGAGCCGCGCGCCGTCGTGCGGACGCGGTCGCTCGTCGCGCCGCTGCGCCAGGTGCACGAGCGCGAGGTGCTGTTCGCCCAAGGCGGGCTGCGCATGCTCCACACCGAAGAGGTCACGCCGCGCGGCCGCAGACTCGTGTGGCGCGAGCTGCGCCCCGACGGAGCGCGATCGTGGACCGTCCGGTGGGACGCAGCGTCCGCGAGGGTCACGGGCTACGGCTGGCGTCGGCCCGTGCACGAGGCGCTCCCGGGCCGCGCGGCCGGTCCGTTCATGGGCCCGCTCGAGCTCGCGGACGCGCTTCGATCGGGCGCCTTCACGGAGGGCCCCGTTCGCGTGCTGGACCCCTCCGCTGCGCGCGTCGTCGACGCGCGCGTCGAGCGTGCGGGCGAGCGCGTCCGCGTCGCGCGCCCGGACGGGACGCTGCTCTTCGAGCTCGGACCCGGCACGGTGGCGTTCCAGGCCGCCGCTCCGGTCCGTCGCGCCGAGCAGCCGGAGGCCGAGCGACTGCTCCGCCGCTGGTCGTTCGAGCGGCGCTCCGGGCACGAGGCCGTCCTGGCGACGATTCGACGCACGCGCTGAGCCGAATCGTGCCCAGAGTGCGAATCGAGGCGCTCCAGGAGCGGGCCGCTGTGAGCCCACGGTAAGGGCTCGTTCACGGGCGAATCCGGCGGCGACTTCTCGCCGATCCGACGTCATGCTCGTCGGCGCTAGCCACGTCGATCGCAGCCCCAGAGCCGCCCCCCAGGCGGTGCGACTCCCCGTGTCCGTCCCACGCACCCTCCCCGCCCGGGGCCCGGTGGACGTCCCGCCGTCCTCCCGCCCGGTCCAGCGTCCCTCGTCGGCCCGCTCACGTGCGGTCGGTGCGCTCCTGTGCGCGCTCTCCGCGGCGGGTTGCTTCACGAGCGCCGAGCTGCGCGACCGCGCGGACTCCGACGCGCTGTCACGGATCGAGGCCCGCCGCGCGCTCCTCTTCGGCGACGTCGAGCCCTTCGCGCTCCCCGCCGCGACCAGCGCCTTCGGGCGCGACGACGCGTTCGTCGTGGGCTCGACGCTCCGCGACCGGATCCTCGGCCGGACGGTCGACGAGGTGGGCGCCATCAATCTCCTCGACGCGCTCCTCATCGCGGGGGAGAACAGCCAGCGCGTCCAGGAGGAGAAGGAGTCGCTGTACCTCGCGGCGCTCGCGCTGACCGAGGAGGAGTGGCGCTTCGGCTACCGCTACACCGCCGACGGAGCGGCCACCGCCAGCGGCGACGTCGGCGGCGACCTCGTACCCGTCAACGCGGGCTTCGGCGCGAGCGTTACGCGGATCCTCGGCTCGGGCGCGACGGTGCTCGCGAACGTCGGGTCGGACCTGTTCCGATTCGTCTCGACCGGCGACGGCTGGGACGCGGTCACGAACCTCGGGCTCAGCATCACGCAGCCGCTGCTGCGCGGGTCGGGGCGGCTCGTGACGCTCGAGCCCCTGCGCCAGACCGAGCGCAACCTCATCTACGCGGTGCGCGACTACGAGCGCTTCCGCCGCACGTTCTCGCGGACGGTCGCCGGACAGGTGTTCGCGCTGCTCAGGAACCGCGACCAGCTCAACAACGAGCAAAGGAACTTCGACAACCTCGTCACGCTGTCGAAGCGGAACGAGGCCCTCGCCGAGGCCGGGGACCTGTCCGAGATCCAGGTCGACCAGGCGCGCCAGCAGGAGCTGCTCTCCGAGAGTGAGCTGGTCCGCCTGCAGGGCGACCTGGAGTTCGCGCAGGATTCGTTCAACGTCTTCCTCGGTCTTCCGGTCGGGGTTGCGCTCGAGCTCGAGGCGACGCTCCTGCAGGAGCTGGACGCGGACCCGAGTTTCCTGGAAGGGCTCGACCAGGACGCCGTGGTGGCCTTCGCGCTCGAGAACCGCCTCGACGTGATGACGTCCTTCGACCGGATGCAGGACACGATCCGCCGGGAGGCCATCGCGCGCGATGCCCTGCGCACGGGGCTGGGCCTGACGGCCGGGGCGAACTCGAACTCGGACAGCGGGCGCCCGCTGGGGCACTCGATCGACGACGCGACGTTCAACGTGGCCGTGACCGCGGACCTGCCCGTCGACCTGCTTCCGCTCCGCAACGCCTGGCGTCGGGCCGAGATCGCGGTCGTCGACCAGCGTCGGTCGTACGAACGCTTCCTGGATTCCGTGTCCGTTTCGGTGCGGGACGCCCTCCGTCGCGCGCGGAACGCGTCCCGCAGCTTCGAGATTCAGCGTGGTGCGGTCGCACTTTCGGAGCGGCGCTACGCGGGCGCTGACCTCAGCAACCGCGCCGGCCGCGCCAGCACGCGAGACGTCCTCGAAGCCCAGGCCGACCTTCTTTCGGTCCGCAACGCACTCACGCGCGAGCGGATCACATTCACCCTCGCCCTCTACGACCTCTGGCTCGAGCTCGAGCTCCTGCGGGTCGACGAGCGGGGGATCCACGTCGACGAGGAGCTCCAGGCCGAGCTCCGCGCGCGCCTGCCGCAGCCGGCGGCGCCCGCGCCCGCAGGCGAGCCGCCGATGGCACCCGAGACGGAGACGGGGAACGGCCCCGGAGACGACCGATGATGAAGACCTCACTGCAATCCCGCCGGCGCGCCGGCGGCGTGCTCGTTCCGCTGCTCGTCGTCACGGGTCTCGGCGCCGCTGCGTGGCAGCTCGGCCTCCTCGAGAGCGTCATGGGCTCGGAGGAGATCGTCGCCGTGGAAGGCGCGCCCGTCCGGCGCGGACCGCTGCGGATCTCCGAGGTCGTGCGCGGCAACCTCGAGGCGAAGGACAGCATCTCGCTGCGCTCCGAGATCCAGGGGCGCGCGACCGTCATCTTCCTCGAGGCGGAGGGCACGATGCTCGAGGCGGGGCAGCTCGTCGCCGAACTCGACGTCTCGCAGCTCGAGGACGACCTCGTGCGCCAGGAGATCGAGGTCAAGAACGCCGAGGCCAACTTCACGAAGGCCCGCGAGCAGTACGACATCCAGGTCATCCAGAACGAGAGCGACATCGCCGCGGCCGAGCTCAGTCTCGAGCTCGCGCAGCTCGATCTCGACAAGTACCGCGGCGACGGCGACGGCGCAGGCGCGGCGCTGGCGGCGGGCCAGATCGACGAGGAGAACCGCGGCAACGGCGAGTGGGCGAACGAGATCGCCAGCGCCGAGGAGAACGTCGCGCTGCGGGCCGAGGACCTCGCGCGCGCGGAGAAGGACCTCCAGTGGAGCGAGAAGCTGCTGGCGGACGGCTTCGTCCAGCAGAACGAGTACGAGGCCGACGTGCTCGCTCGCAAGCGCGCCGAGATCCAGCTCCAGCAGGCGGTCCGCCAGCGGGACCTGCTCCTGCGCTACGGCAAGCGCCGGCGGCTCGCCGAGCTCGATTCCAACGTCGCCACCCGTGAGCGCGACATCGAGAAGACACGCAAGCAGGCCTCGGCGCGCCTCGCCGACTACGAGGCGGCGCGCGAGTCGGCCCGCTACCGGCTCGTCCGTGAGCAGCAGCAGCTCGAGGAGCTCCGCGACCAGGTCGGCAAGGCCAAGCTCTACGCTCCCGAGGCGGGGCTGCTCGTGCACGCGCGCGAGCGCAGCCGCTGGGGCGGCGGCGACGTCGTGGAGGAAGGCGACGAAGTCCGCGAGCGGCAGGAGGTCGCCGTCATCCCGCGCACGGGTGGGATGATCGTCGAGGCGACGATCCACGAGACCAAGCTCAAGAAGGTCACCGTCGGGCAGAGCTGCCAGATCTCGATCGACGCCTTCCCGAACCGCACGTTCGCCGGCCGCGTCGACTTCAAAGCGGTGATGGCCGAGTCCGGGAGCTGGCGCAGCAACCCGAACCAGCGTCTCTACAAGGCGAACATCGCCCTGCTCGACAGCATCCCGGAGATGCGGCCTGGCATGAGCGCGAGCGCCGAGATCCTCGTCGAGGACCTCGACGACGTGTGCTACGTCCCGCGCCAGTGCGTGCTCCTCGACGGCGCCGACACCATCGTCTTCGTCATGGACGAGGGCGTGGCCCAGCGGCGCGAGGTCGAGGTCGGGCTCGACAACAACAAGTGGGTCGCCATCGAGAGCGGGCTCACCGAGGGCGAGGTCGTCGCGCTCAGCCCGCCCGCGAACTTCGAGCCGAAGGCGGCCCCGCCGTCGAAGGAGAGCTGGGGCGAGGGCGGCGCAGGCGCAGGCGCAAAGGCCGGGGGCGGCCGTCCGGAGGGCGGCGACAAGGCGGCGAAGGCGAGCGGAGGCGGCAAGCCCTCCGCGGGCGGCGAGGACCGCGAGGCGATGCGCAAGCGCTGGCAGTCGATGGACCCCGAGGAGCGCAAGAAGCTCATGGAGCGCATGGGCGGCAGCGGCGGCGGTCGACCCAGCGGCGGAAAGACCGGCAGCGGACGACCCGGCGGCGGGAAGGGCAGCGACGGATGAGCGTCGACGCGGCCCAGGACGGCGTCGATCTTCTGGACGACCCCACGCGCGAGATCGTCGCGGAGCTCCGCGACGTCACGCGTGTCTACCGGATGGGGGACGAGGAGGTCCGCGCTCTGGACGGGCTCTCGTTCTCGTTCGCGAAGGGGGAGTACTGGGCCATCATGGGCAGCTCCGGCAGCGGGAAGTCGACGCTCCTCAACGTGCTGGGCTGCATCGATCGACCGACGTCCGGCTCGTACACGGTGCGCGGGAAAAGTGTCTCCGATCTCTCGGACGACGAGCTCTCCGCGCTGCGCGGCGCCGAGCTCGGGTTCATCTTCCAGTCGTACAACCTGATCCCGCAGCTCGACGTCCTGGAGAACATCCTGATGCCGGTGATGTACCAGGACGAGGTCCCGGAGGGCATCGAGGACCGAGCGCTCGAGCTCGCCCAGCGCGTCGGGCTCGGCGAGCGGCTGCACCACAGGCCGATGCAGCTCTCCGGCGGCCAGCAGCAGCGCGTGGCGATCGCGCGCTCGCTCATCAACGACCCCGCGCTGATCCTCGCCGACGAGGCGACGGGCAACCTCGACAGCAAGACGGCGGACGAGATCCTCGAACTGTTCGACGAGCTGCACGCCGAAGGCAAGACCATCCTGCTCGTGACGCACGAACCGGACGTGGGTGAGCGCGCCGAGCGGGTCCTGCGGCTGAAGGACGGCAACATCGAGTCCGTCGACGCCGGCCGCGCCCGCGGCGGGGGGGCGGCGTGAGGCGTTCGACGCTCCAGCGCACGATCCGGCTCGGCATCTCGAGCCTGCTCCTGCACAAGCTCCGGAGCTTCCTGACCACGCTCGGCGTGCTGTTCGGCGTCGCGAGCGTCATTGCGATGCTGGCCGTCGGCGAGGGCGCGAGCGCCGAGGCCCAGGAGGAGATCAAGAAGCTCGGCAGCCGGAACGTCATCCTCCGCAGCGTCGAACCGCCGGTGCAGGGCGACGAGGACGCCGAGGTGCGCGTCCAGAGCTACGGGCTGACGCGCGACGACTTCGACCGGATCGCGGAGACGTTCGAGCTGGTCCAGCGGGCGGTCCCCGTCCTGCAGACCCCGGCCGAGGTACGGCAGAGCGAGTTCGTGTGCCGGCCGCGCGTTCTCTGCACGACGCCCGAGTACCGGGACGTCACCCAGCGCACGCTCTTCTCCGGCCGCTTCCTCACCGAGCTCGACGAGTCCTCGCGCAGCCTCACCTGCGTGCTCGGCTACGAGGTCGCGCGGTTCCTCTTCCCGTTCGAGAGCGCGATCGGGAAGCGCGTGAAGATCGACCAGCACTACATGGAGGTCGTCGGCGTGCTCGGCAGCCGCCTGCCCGTCGGCAGCGTCCGCACTGACCCCTCGACCGAGGCGGGCGGCGAGGTCTTCGTCCCCCTCAGCACGGGCCGCGCGTACTTCGGCGAACGGCAGACCGAGATCCGCAGCGGCTCGATGGACATCGAGGAGGTCCAGCTGCACGAGATCGTCATCGAGGTCGGGCGCGGTCCTGGCGCGGCCGAGGTCGACGGCGACGTCGAGCTGGTCGCCGAGGCAGCGCGGCACATGCTGAGCAGCGCGCACGACGACAAGGACTACGAGGTCATCGTGCCGCTGGAGCTCCTCGCGCAGGCCCGCGCGACGAAGCGCATCTTCAACATCGTCCTCGGCAGCATCGCGGGGATCTCGCTCCTGGTCGGCGGGATCGGGATCATGAACGTGATGCTGGCGACGGTCACCGAGCGCACGCGCGAGATCGGCATCCGCCGCGCGCTCGGCGCCAAGCGCAAGCACATCGTCACGCAGTTCCTGGTGGAGACGATGGTCCTGTCCGGGGCCGGCGGGATCGTCGGCGTCGGCGTGGGGCTCTTCATTCCCTGGGTGGTCGAACGCTTCGCAGACCTCGAGACGATCGTCACGCCCGCCGCGCCGATCCTGGCGCTGGGCATCTCGGTCCTGGTCGGGGTCGTCTTCGGCCTCTACCCGGCCTGGCGCGCCGCGACCATGGACCCGGTCGATGCGCTGCGCCACGAGTGATCTAGCGGGCGGCGTCATCATGCCGACCCACCCCGGAACCCGGACCTGAGCTCGAGCGCCGTCGCCAGCGCTGCGCGGTCGATCTCGCCCATTTCGCGCAGGTCCGCGACCGTGCGCGCAACGCGGCGAACGGACTGGATCGAGCGCGCCGAGAGCGCCCCGCGCACCGCTGCGCGCTCGAGCAGGTCCGCCGCGTCCTCCTCGAGCGGCGCCAGCGCGTCGAGGGCGCCCGCCGGGATCCACGCGTTCGGGACGCCCCCGTTGCGCTCGTGCGCGCGCAGCCAGGCCGCAGTGGCCGCGGCGCCCAGCGCCGCCCCGGTCGACGCCGGACCGGCTGCACCTTCCGCGCTGTCGCCCCGGGCGTCCTCCGTGCGACCGGAATCTCCGCAGCCGCGCTCCGCGCGTTCGGCGGGCCTGCGCCCCTGCCCCGCGCCGAGGAGCGCCTCGACCGGTGTCGGGTGGAGCGCGACGCGCAGGTCGATCCGGTCGAGGAGCGGACCCGACACGCGCTGCGCGTAGCGCCGGACGGCCGAGGGTGGGCAGTGGCACGGGATGCGCGCGTGTCCCCGGTACCCGCACGGGCATGGATTCATCGCCGCGACGAGCTGGAAGCGCGCGGGCAGCGTCGTGCGGCGCGCGGCGCGCGAGAGGTTGACCTCGCCGGCCTCGAGCGGCTCGCGCAGCGCCTCGAGCGCCTCGCGCCCGAACTCGGGGAGCTCGTCGAGGAAGAGGACGCCGCCGTGCGCGAGCGTGACCTCGCCCGGCGCGATGGGGCTGCCGCCGCCGACGAGGCCCGCGAAGCTCGTCGTGTGGTGGGGGGCGCGGAAGGGTCGCCGGCTCGCGAGTCCGCGCGGCCAGCGCCCGGTCGCCGAAAGGACCGTCGTGACCTCCACGCGTTCGTCGAGCGACATCGCCGGGGCCAGGTCGATCAGCCTACGCGCGAGCATCGACTTGCCCGCGCCCGGCGGCCCGACGAAGAGGAGCGCGTGCCCGCCTGCCGCTGCGACCTGCAGCGCGAGCTTGCCCTCGTCCTGCCCGCGGACCTCGTCGAGTCTCTCGGGCGTGCGCCCGGGGGTCCCCGGCGGCGCGGGCGGTGACGCACGCGGCAGCGCGCGTCCGGCGCTGGCGTCGTGGGTCAGGTGCGCGACCACGTCCCGGAGCGAGTGCGCGGCGAACGCGCGGACGTCGTCGAGGGCGGCGGCTTCCTGGGCCGTCGCGGGCGGAGCCACGACCTCGTGGAGACCCGTCGCGCGCGCCGCGACCGTCGACGCGAGGCCTCCTGGAACCGCGTGCAGTCGGCCGTCGAGTCCGACCTCACCCAGGAACAGCGTGCCCTCCGCCGCGCGTGGCGCGAGGTGCCCCGCCGCGGTGGCCGCCGCGAGCACCAGCGCGAGGTCGAGGCCCTCGCCCGACTTGCGCCTCCCGGCCGGCACCAGGTTCAGGTAGACCCGCCCGGCCGGGATCCGCAGCCCCGCCGCCCGGAGCGCGCACGCGATCCGCCCGCGGCTCTCGCGCAGGATCGAGTCGGGCAGGCCCGTGAGCTGCACCTCGACCCCGCGCGCCTCGTCCGACGCTTCGAAGCGCGCTTCGATCGTCACCACGAACGCTTCCATGCCGTCGACCGACGCGCCGTGCACCCGGATGGTCCCCATGCCGGACCGACGGTCGGCGGCGCACCCGGTGGCGCACGAAGTCGGCGATTTCACGGGATGCTGCGCTCGGTCACAGGCGGTTCGCCGGGCCGAACCGCTTGCGCCGCGGCCGGTGGGCCGCGAAGCTCACCCGGTCCGCTCCGGCGCATCCCGCTCCGAACCCCGCTCGCCGATCGTCCTCCGCATGGCCGACTACTACGACTCCGACGACCTCGCCGCGTTCCCGAAGATCGCGGAGCACGCGCCCGAGCTCGGCGCGAAGTTCTTCGAGTGGTACGGGGCCGTCTTCGCCGACGGAGCGCTCACGGCGCGGGAGAAGAGCCTCATCGCCCTCGGCGTTGCGCACGCCGTCCAGTGTCCGTACTGCATCGACGCGTACACGAAGGACGCTCTCGAGAAGGGCTGCGACATGGACCAGCTCACTGAGACCGTCCACGTCGCCTCGGCGATCAAGGGCGGCGCGGCGCTCGTGCACGGCGTGCAGATGAAGAACGCGGCCGCCGAGCACGGGATGTGAGCGGAGTGGAGAGCGAACCCCAGGCCGCCCGCACGGGCGGCGGCGCCACGATCAAGGTGCGGCCGACGCTGCTGCGGGCGCGGTCACCGCTGGCCGCCCCGGCGGAGCAGCTCCGGCTCCTCGACGCCGTCGACCTTGGCGGCGCGCCCGAGTTCGACGCGCGCACGTCCGAAGCGCTCGGCGCCCCTCTGCGCGCCACCGGCATCGACGTTCTCCAGCTCAACCTCGGGCGCAAGTGCAACCAGACCTGCGTGCACTGCCACGTCGACGCGGGGCCGGACCGCACGGAGGATATGTCGCGTGCGACCGCCGTGCGCTGCCTCGAGGTCCTGGCCGCGACCGAGATCCCGACCGTCGACATCACGGGCGGCGCGCCAGAGATGAGCGCGCAGTTCGAGTTCCTCGTGCGCGGAGCGCGCGAGCTCGGGCGGCACGTGATGGACCGCTGCAACCTCTCGATCCTGCTCGCGAAGCCCTACGCGCACCTCGTCGACTTCCTCAGCGAGCACGAGGTCGAGGTCGTCGCGTCGCTCCCGCACTACCGCGGCCAGAACACCGATCGCCAGCGGGGCGACGGGGTCTTCGACGCCTCGATCGAGGCGCTGCGCCGGCTCAACGCGGCCGGCTACGGGCGCGACCCGCGGCTGCGCCTCGTGCTCGTCACGAACCCGGTCGGGGCGTTCCTGCCCGCGGGCCAGGCGTCGCTCGAGGCCGAGTGGAAGGAGCAGATGAAGGCGCGCTGGGACGTCGACTTCGACGCGCTCTACGCGCTCGCGAACATGCCGATCAGCCGCTACCTCGAATGGCTCGAGGCGGGCGACCGCACGGCGCCGTACCTCAAGAAGCTGTCCGACGGCTTCAACCCGTCGGCGGCGGCCGGTGTCATGTGCCGCACGACCCTGTCGGTCGGCTGGGACGGCCGGCTGTTCGACTGCGACTTCAACCAGATGCTCGAACTCGAGACCGACGCGTCGGTCCCGCGGCACATCGACGATTTCGATCTCGATGCGCTGAGCACGCGTCCGATCGTGACGCGGCGGCACTGCTTCGGCTGCACCGCCGGGGCGGGCTCGAGCTGCGGCGGCGCGACGGCCTGACGGTCAGCGGTCGAACGAGCGCCAGACGATCTCGCCGGTGCGCGTGGAAACGCGCGCGAGGAAGGGCGCGTCGTCCATCGGGAGCGCGATCAGAACGGCGTGGTCGGTCCCCGGGATCCCCGCTGCGAGCGAATACGTCATCCAGGGGAGCGCGACGCTCTGCTGCGAGTCGGGGTCGCCGATCAGGCCCGTCGGCCAGTTGGACAGGAGGCGCAGGCCGGGCAGCCAGGTCGCGTCGAAGACCTCCTGCATGCGGCCTCCGCGATAGTTCCCGCTCCAGCGCGCGATCCCCGACGACGCGTGCAGGATCCCGACCGCGTTGCCCTTGCCGAGCGTCACGCCGAGCCAGCGGCCGTCGGAGCTCCAGCGGACGCAATCCGTCCGCTGCTTGATCTCCATCGGGTCGACGCCGCGAACGAGGAACCGCTGGAGCGTCGATCTGGTGTGGGGGTCCACGATCCAGACCCACGGCTTCCGTTGCTCGGAGGCGTCGGTGGCCGAGCCCCCGACGGCCAGCCGCGATCCGTCCGGGTGGAAGGACACCGTCGTGCAGGGGCCGGGCAGTTCGAATCGCTCGACGCCCCCGCCCCGTCCGTCCGGCCAGCCGAAGCGGAGCTCCTTCGAACCGCCGACGGTCAGAGCGAGCTCGTTCTCGAGCGGATGCACGGCGACGTCCGTGGCAGGCGGGCCTTGCCAGAGGAGGTCCCCGGTCCGCGTCCAGACCTGCACGGGTGATGTGACCGCACCGTGGAAGAAGCTGCGCTGCCAGGTGACGAGGTGCTCGCCGTCGTGGGTCCACGTCAGATTCGGGTAGCTCCGTCCCTCG
>JBCBNC010000023.1:0-106319 GCA_039821985.1 Planctomycetota bacterium | reverse complement strand
GGTGCCAGGATCACCAGCAGCAAGAGCAGCCAGGGTCGTCCATTCAATGGACGACCCTGGCTGCTCGTGCTGCTGGTGATCCTGGCACCGTATCTGCGCCGAACGAGCAGCGAGGGCCGTCCACTCGGTGGACGGCCCTCGCTGCCTGTCGGTCGAGACTCGGCCTCGGGCGCGCAGTCCGCGCGCCGTCGGCGCCCGGCGGGATCACTTGCCGCCGTCGGTCTTCTCGTCGGCCTTCTTCTGGGCCTCTTCCTTGGCCTTCTTCGCGGCTTCGTCGGCTTCCTTCTTCTTGCGCTCCGTGTCCGTCAGTTTCGGGGCCTCGCCGCTGAAGCGCTTCCAGTTCGTGTCGCTCTTCGACTTCAGCTTCGGCGCGCTGCCGTTCTTCTTCCACTGCTTGCGGGTGTCGCCCCAGAAGCCGTCGTAGAAGACGTAGAGGCGGCCATCCTCGACGGTGAAGGACTTGGGGTTGGCCTCGGTCTTCGAGCCCTTCCCGTCGGCCATGGCCCAGGCGCACCAGCCGCCGTACGCGGGCTCGAAGCGGTCGGGGTTCGCCACGAAGGCCTTCTTGTTCTTCTCGCTGGCGAAGCGGTAGAGGACGCCGCGGTGCTTCGCCGTGATCTTCTTGGATCCCTTGGTGGCCTTGGACCCGCCCTCGGGGAAGTAGGCGACCGGGTCGTAGCCGCCGAGCGCGAGGCTCTTCTTCCCGAGGTCGTACTCCTTGAGGGCCGGGCGCGGCGTGGCGGCCCTCTTGGCGTCGCCTGCGTCCTGGACCAGGGCGGTCGGGGCGGCGGCGCTGGTCTGGGCCGCTGCGGGAGCGGTCAGGACCGGGGCAAGGGCGGTGAGCGTGAGGGCGAGGGCGGCAGTGCGGACGATGTTGAACATGGTGGTGATTGGGTGTTCTTCAGGCTGTGGGCAGTGAGCGCTGTTGCGCCCTTGGCTTCACCGGAGGCTGCGGCGTGGGGCTCGCGGTGTGACCCGAAGACTGTGATCAGCCCAGGGGATGAGAACCGGGGAAAAGCGGTCACGCGCAGATACGGTGTCAGGATCACCAGCAGCGCCAGGAGCAGCTGGTGATCCTGGCACCGTATCTGCGCGTGACTCGCGCTCAGCGCAGCCGGTCCCGGTCCTCGAGCTCCTTCCGGATCGCCCGCAGCTCCTCGAGCGCCTCGCGCAGCGACCGGTGCATCTCGAGCGCCCATGTGAAGAACATCACGAGCGCGAGTCCGAGCGCTCCGTAGATCAGGGGGGTGGGGTCCATCAGCCGTCTCCGTCGATCACGGGTCCGAGGTGTCCGTCCGATCCGTCGAGGAGCGCGCGCGCCTCGTCCGCGCTGCACCCGCGTCGCGCCATCACGATCGCGGCCTTCACCCAGCCGTCCGCCTCGCGCAACAGATGCGAGGCGCGCGCGCGGTCGACCTCGCCGAACTGGACGACGAGCCGCTCCCCACGATCGACGAGCTTCGCGTTCGCAAACGCGCGCACGTCGACCATGTGCCCGCGGTACGTCTTGCCGAGGCGCACCATCGCAAGCGTCGAGATCGCGTTCAGCGCGAGCTTGGTGACGGTCCCCGCCTTCATGCGCGAGGAGCCCGCGAGGACCTCGGGCCCGACGAGCAGCCGGGCGCCGACGTCGTAGTCGTCCTGCACCTGCTCGCGGGGGACGCACGCCAGGAATCCGGTCGCCGCACCGCGGGACCGCGCGCGACGCAGCGCGGCGTGGACGAAGGGAGTCGTCCCGCCGGCGGCGATCCCGATCACAAGGTCGAGCCCGCCCACTTCGCGCGTGTCCATCGCGGACGCGGCGACGTCCTCGTCGTCCTCTGCGCCCTCGATGCCGAGGCGCAGCGCGTCCTCGCCGCCCGCGATCACCCCGACGACGGTGTCCTCGGGGACGCCGAACGTGGGCGGACACTCCGATGCGTCGAGGACACCGAGCCGGCCGCTCGTGCCCGCGCCCACGTAGAGGATGCGCCCGCCGCCGCGGAGCGCGTCGGCCGCGCGATCGACGACGCCCGCGAGCTCGTCGCGCGCCGCTGCGAGCGCTTCGATCACGCGCGCGTCCTCGGTGCGCAGGAGGTCGAGCGCCTCGGTCGTCGCGAGCCGCTCGAGGCCCGCCGACGCGGGGTTGGACGCCTCGCTGGCGAGGTGTCCGCGGTCGCCGCTCGCGCGGCTCACTCTTTCCCTCGCTTGCGGGTGAAGCGTTCGCCCGGCGTCCACATCGCCGTCGCACCCAGGCTCATGCCGCCGTCGATCGTGATCGTCGCGCCCGTGACGTACTTCGCCGCGTCGCTGCAGAGCCAGACGACCTGGGACGCGACCTCGGCGCGTTCGGCGAAGCGCTTGAGCGGGACCGCCTCGCGGATCCGCTGCTCGACCTCCTCGGAGGGCCACAGGTTCTGCTTCGCCCCGTCGGACTCGAACGGCCCGGGCGCGACCGCGTTGACCCGGATCCCGTGGCGCGCCCACTCGGCGCAGAGGCTCTTGCCCATCGCGTGGACGCCGGCCTTCGCGCTCGCGGAGTGCACGACGCCGGCCATGCCCGTCCACGCGTAGGTGGCGATGATGTTGCAGATCGCGCCGCCGCGCTTCGACGCGATCATCTGCTTGCCGAACTCCTTCGAGCAGTAGAACGTGCCGTCGAGCACGATCCCGAGCACGGCCCGCCACGCGGCGGAGCTCATGCGCTCGGCCGGGCAGACGAAGTTGCCGGCGGCGTTGTTCACGAGGACGTCGACGGCGCCGTGCTCGTCCTCGATGGCGGCGGCGACGCGCCGGACGGAATCGGGTTCGCGGACATCGAGCTCGTAGCCAGCGGCCCGCCAGCCACGCTCCTGCGCCTCCTCCAGGAAGGCGCGCTGGTTCTCGGTGGAACGGGAAGGGACGACCACGGTCGCGCCGAGGGCGGCGAATCCCCGGCTGATCTCGAGCCCGAGGCCGGTGCCGCCGCCCGTGACGACGACGACGCGGCCGTCGAACGCGCCCGGGCCCGGGACGAGGTCGGCCGCGGTGGGGGTGGAATCACTCGTCATCGAAGGAGCGTAGCGCCCGGCGCCCCGCGGCGCCCGGCCGCGCGATCGGCTATCGTCTTCGCCCCGAACGGCGGATCGTTCCCCGTGGACGGAGGCCGTCCGCCGGGCACCGCGGACCGATCCAGCGGACCGAATCAGCACCGAACATGCAGATCCTCGACAGCTACCTCGCCGGCCAGTGGCAGGCCGGACAGGGCGACGGAACCGCCCTCGAGAACCCGACCACCGGCGAGATCGTCGCGCGCTGCTCGACCGCCGGGCTCGACCTCGGCGCCGCCGTCAGGTACGGCCGCGACGTCGGCGGCCCCGCGCTCCGCGCGATGACGTTCCCCGAGCGCGCGGCGATGCTCAAGGGCCTCTCCGCCGCGATCCACGAGATCCGCGAGGAGCTGATCGAGATGGGGGCGCGCAACGGCGGCAATACGCGCGGCGACGCCAAGTTCGACGTCGACGGCGCGACGGGCACGCTCGCCGCCTACGCGTCGTTCGGCAAGCGCCTCGGCGACCGGCCGTTCCTCCCCGATGGGGACGGGCTCCAGCTCGGCCGCACGGCGCGCTTCTGGGGCCAGCACATCCGCGTCCCGCGCCGGGGCGTCGCGGTCCACATCAACGCCTTCAACTTCCCCGCGTGGGGAATGATGGAGAAGGCGGCGTGCGCGCTCCTCGCCGGCGTCCCGGTCCTCGAGAAGCCCGGCAGCGCCACGGCGCTGATCGCCTGGCGCATCGCGCAGGAGGTCGTCTCGTCCGGTCTCGTGCCCGAGGGCGCCTTCCAGTTCCTATGCGGCAGCGCCGGTGACCTCCTCGACCACCTCGAGGGCCAGGACATGGTCGCCTTCACCGGCTCGGCCGCGACGGGCGCTCGGATCCGCGGCCACGAGGGGCTCGTGAAGCACAACGTTCGCGTGAACGTCGAGGCCGACTCGATCAACGCCGCCGTGCTTGCGCCCGACGTCGACGCGTCGAGCGAGACCTACGGCCTCTTCGTGGGCAACGTTGCGCTCGACATGTGCCAGAAGGCCGGTCAGAAGTGCACGGCGGTGCGCCGCGTCCTCGTTCCCGCGGACCGCATGGACGAGGTGCAGGCGGACCTGATCGCCGAGCTCGACCGGCACCCGCTCGGGGATCCGACCGAGAAGGGCACCCGCCTCGGCCCGGTCGCGGACTCGTCCGCGCACGCCGACGTCCAGGCCGGCATCGCGCGTCTCGCCGAGGCGGCCGAGATCGTGCACGGGGGCGCTGAGCCGCCGCGCGAGGGCTGCTTCGTGTCGCCGACGATCCTGCGCGCCAGGGATGCCGACGCCGAGGTGCTGCACGAGCTCGAGGTCTTCGGACCGGTCACGACGCTCATTCCCTACGGCGGCGACGCGGACGCGGCGGTGGACATCGTGAACCGCGGCGGAGGCGGGCTCGTCGTCAGCGCCTACTCCAACGACGCTCCCTGGTCGGAGGCCTTCGTCCTGGGGGCCGCTCCGTTCCACGGGCGTATCTGGGTCGGCTCCGACCGCATGGCCGAGCAGGCGCTGCCGCCGGGCATGGTGCTCCCGAACCTCGTCCACGGCGGCCCCGGCCGGGCCGGCGGCGGCGAAGAGCTCGGCGCGCTCCGGGGCCTCGAGTTCTACACGCAGCGGACCGCGATTCAGGGCTTCAAGAGCTTCGTCGACGGCGCTTTCGGCGCGCCGGCGCCCGAGGCCACGAAGGCCTGAGCCCTCGGGACCGAGCGGGCGCCGGTCGTGCCCGCGAGGCGAGAGAGGCCCGGCGCGCTTCCTTCGGCGGGAGGGCGCGCCGGGCCCTCTTCGTCGGGTCACGTCAGCGCGGCGCGTGCGTGTCCTCGTTGAGGGCGCCCTGCACGATCGACTCGACCGCGCCGCCCGGTCCGATCACGATCGTTGTCGGCAGCGGCAGGCGCGCGAGGTCGACGAGCTCGTCGAGCCCGCCGCCGCCCTCCGGCGCTTCGTCCGTGACGAACCGGAGGGCGAGGCCCGGGGCCAGCTCGCCGAGAAGCTCGCCCGCCCGCTCGCGCGCGGAGGGTGCGTCGACCGAGACCGCGGCGATCCGCGTCCCTTTCCGGCCGTCCCACCCCTCGAGCATCGGGAGCTCGGCCACGCACGGACCGCAGTAGCTCGCCCACAGGTTCAGGTAGATCCGCTCTCCGTCGGCGAGCCCCGCGCAGTCGATCGTCTCCGGGGCACCGTCCGCGCCCTGCACGACGACGCGCCCGACGCGCTCGCCGACGCGGACGCGCAGCCCGCGGCCGGTCGGGTCGGGCAGCGTGCGCGGCACGGCCTCGAACGTCGCCGGCGCGCCGGCACCCTCGACGAGCAGGTATCGCCCGCCCGCGGCGAGGCCCGCGAAGGTCTCACGCGCGCCTCCCGGCCAGAGCACAGTCGCGGTGCCCGCCTGGGCGTCGCCGAGCCCGAACACGAGCTCGGGCGCCTGGCACGAGAGGAACCCGGCGCCGCGCGAAAGCACCTGCGCGACGCGCCCGGTGGGGGAATCGACCACGACGGTGGCGCCGATGGCCTCGGCGTTGCCGGTCGTCGCGCGCAGCCGGAGCTTCACGCCGCGCGCGCCGTCCGCGGCGTCGTTGCGGTAGAGCGCGTGCCGCTCGCGCTGGGTCTCGTGCACGAAGAGGTCGAGGTCCCCGTCGTCGTCCGCGTCGAACGCGAGCACCGCGCGTCCGTCGTTGCTCGAGTCCGCGCCCGACATCGCCGACACGTCGACGAAGTCGCCGGAGCCGTCGTTCAGGAAGAGCTTGTCGCGCTCGTTCCCGCTGAACGAACGGCCGTCCGCGAAGATCTGTGCGTTGTGTCGACCGACGAAGGCGTCGTTCCCGACGGACTCCGCCGTGAACGAATCGGTCTCGGGGGTGGTCCCGCAGCTCGACGCCACCACGTGGCGCCAGTACGTGCTTCACGTGTCGAAGGGCAGCTCCCCCGTGATGAATCCGTTCGCGCAGAACACGTCGAGGTCTCCGTCGAGCTCGACGTCGAAGAGCGCCGCCGACCAGGCCCAGCTCGCGTCGATCCCGCCGCGCTCGCGCGGCAGGCGCTGGAAGCCGTCCTCCGCGCTTCCGCCGGCGAGGAAGATCGAATTGCCCGCCGCGAGCTTCTTGAGCAGGGCGTGGACGTCCGCGTCGAGCTCGTCGCCCAGGCGGCCAAGGATCCGGTTGCCCGCGGTCGACGACATGTTCGACACGTACAGGTCGAGCCGCCCGTCGCCGGACAGATCCCCGAAGGTGACGCCCATACCGTTGCCCCGGTCGGTGACGCCGAGCGCGTCGGCGCCGTCCTGGAAGGTTCCGTCGCCGGCGTTGAGCCACAGCCGGTTCGAGCCGTAGTCGTTCGCCACGAAGAGGTCCGTGTCGCCGTCCTGGTCGACGTCGGCGGCCGCGGCGGCGTAGCTCCAGCTCGTGCCGCGGACGCCCGCGCGCTCCGCGACGTCCTCGAACCCGAGGAAGCGTCCCTCGTCGTCGACGCCGAGGCACCGGAGGAGCCCGTTCGGCGAGCCGTTCGTCGCCTCCGTCCACGAGTCGTTGTGCTCGACGTCGACGCGCCCGTAGCCGCAGACGAAAACGTCGAGCCACCCGTCGGCGTCGTAGTCCAGCGCGGTCAGCGAGTACGCGAGGAACGGACCCATCAGCCCGGGGCCGGCCGACTCGAGCTCGTTGAACGTGCCCGCGCCGTCGTTCAGGTAGACGCGGATACGCTCTCCGCCCATCGCGCCCTTGCGCGCGGGCCAGCCGACGTGCCCGACCATCAGGTCCTGGTCGCCGTCGCGGTCGAAGTCGGCGAACAGAGCGCCCGTGCCGGCGTCGGGCCGGGCGACGCCGCGTTCCTCGGCGGCCTCGGCGTACGTCCCGTCGCCTTCAGCGAGGTAGAGGAAGTTCCGGCCGTCGCTCGGCACGAAGAGATCCCAGTCCCCGTCGCCGTCCACGTCGCCCGCGGCGGCGCCGTTCCAGTGGAAGCTGTTGTTCGCGTCCGTCCCGAAGCGCGCCCATGTGTGGGCGACGCCGGCAGGCGCGGTCACGTCGGCGAACAGCGCGCGTGCCCGCGTCTCGACGTGCAGCTCGGTCAGCTTGAGCCGCTCGAGGCGGTAGCGTCCGCGCTCGCGCACCGTACGCGCGTCGGCGCGGCCGCCGATCGCGACGAGCGAGCCGTCCGCCCCGCGCCCCAGGAGGTGGATCTTGAGGTGCAGCTTGCCCCACTCCGGCCGTCCCTTCTGGAAGTCGGCCTTCTTCACCTTGAAGAGCACGGAGTCGACGCTGCGCCAGTCGCCGATCCAGCTCTGGAGCCCGTTCACGAAGCCCTCCGAGTCCACGATCGGCGCGGTCTTCACGTCGTGGTCGACGCGACGGATGCCTCCAGCGACGTCGTAGGCGGCCTCGATGCCGCAGGGAACGAGCGCGTGCCCGGCGAATCCGCGCGCGAACCAGTCGTCGAGCGCCTCGAACTCGCGCTTGCGCACCCGGTCGCTGAACTCCAGCAGCCGGTCCGCGACGGTCTCGGACTCGGTCTCGACGTAGTCGAGCACGGTGTGGAGGCGCGTCGGAGCCTCGACGACGATCTCGTCGGGGAGGGCGTCCGCTCTCGGGCCGTCGCTCGCTCCGGCCGCGCCGGCTTCACCGGTGCCCGCAGGGGGCTCGTCGGCGCCGCATCCGGCGAGGGCCAAGAGCCCGAGGCACGACAGCCCGATACCCAGGACGGCGGGGCTCAGGAGACCGAGGGCGCCGGGCCCGAGGGCGCGTCGCTCGGCGTGGGGAGAGGGTCGGTCGAGTTGCGTCATGTGTGCGCGTGGAAACGTGCGAGGCGCCGGAACCCAGCGGGTTCCGGCGCCTACAGGATGCCAGCGCGGGCGCTGTCGGTGGTGCGGTTCGCGCCGTGTCGGTCGCCCCGCGAGGGGGACGCCGCTCCGCGCGAGTCAGCCGCCCCGCGGAGGTCGCCCCGGCTTGTGGGGCACTCTGCGGTGTGTGGCACTCTGCCCTGCGCGGATCAGCGCAGCGTGACCGCCAGGCCCGGCGTGAAGTTGCTCGCAGGACCCGCGGGGCCCACGTCGCGGTGCCACAGCTGGAAGTTCCACGTCTCGCCCGCCTGCGCGGCGACGAGCGACGAAGGCTGCGGGATCGCGGTCAGGTCGACGTCGATGAGGATCTCGCCGAGCGGACCGCTCGACTGGATCTGCCCGTTGTAGCGCCCGATGGCGCCGCCCAGGCAGAGGTTGCCGAGGCTGCCGCCCGCGCCCGGGACGAAGTCCTGCGTGTTCGAGACGACGGCGAGACCGAACTGCATCGGGGGCAGGTTCGAGGCCAGGACGGTGAGGTCGTTCGCTGCGACCTCGTCGCTTCCGAACGCGGTGATCTCGCCGGGTGCGCCGCTCGAGTTGTCGACCGCGGGCGTGCAGTAGGGCGTCCCGAAGGTTGGGGCGCCCTCGATCACGAAGCGCAGCGTGACCTCCGAGTTCGGCCCGGTCTGCTGGAGCCAGAACGTGTAGTCGCCGGCCGGGAGGGGGGCGGAGCCGCCCATAGAGCCGAGGGCGAACGTCGACGGGAGGATGTCGCTGCCGACGTCGAACTCACCGTAGATCGCACCGCCGAGCAGGTCGGCGGGCGAGGCCGAGCTGGCGTCGACGGTGAAGGTGGAGCCCGCCTGGAAACCGAAGAAGGCCTGGTTGCCGGGGGCCGCGACGTAGCCGTCGACGAAGAGCTGCGAGAGGACCTGCCCCGCGGGCACGGTCACCCGCAGGTAGTCGATGTCGCGGCCGAACGCGTCGCCCTGCTGGTCGCAGGTGACCGAGTTGTCGCCGGAGTCGAGGGCCAGGGAGGTCGGGGCGAGCCGATCGTCGGAGATGTCGCCGTCGACGGCCTCCGTGTAGTCGGCTGCGAGGGCAGTGCTGGAGACGGTGAGGGCGAGCGCTGCCGTGAGGGCGGTGCGCGAGGAGCGGATCGAGAGCATGGCGAGGTGGAGGTGGAGAGTCGTGGAGAGCGGGTCGAGGCCGAGGTCGCGATGCCGGCTGCCCGTGGGCGAGCGCCGGATCGCGGCGGCGGTGCACGGAGGCTCGCCCCGCGCCGGGCGGAGGCGGCACCCGATTCGATTCGCCGGGGCGAGGCGTGCGTGACGCGACGAAGCGCGAAGTTCACGCGGTGAGGTCGGCGTACATGAGATAGCCCACGAGTGCGGCCGAGCCGACGCTCGCGACCATCATCACGAGCCCGATACGGCGGGTCTTCTTGATCTGCCACCACATGAAGAGGCCGGTGACTGCCCAGGCGACCATCGAGACAGCCATCGCGTCGACGAGCCACGCCCAGACGAGTCGGACTCCGCCCGACATGGGGTACGTGTGCGCCAGGTGGAGACGCAGCAGGAACGAGCGCGTCGGCATGCCCGACGCTGCGTCGAGCGGCTCCGCGCTGAGCGAGCGCCGGCCGACGTCGTAGTCGACCTCGTACGCGGTTCCGTCGTGGTCGAGCTCGAACGTGAGGACGGGGCCGGACCGAACGGACACCTCGGCGTCCTCGTCCGCGCCGAGGCCGTGCGCGAGCTCCGTCGCGTCCGTCTTCCAGTCCTCGACGGGTACGAAGGCGTCGAGCCCCTCCGCGTCGAAGCGCGATCGGTCGAGCGGGTTCTCCTCTTCGGCGGTGATCCCGCGCGTCGAGTACAGGACAGCAGGGTCGGCGACGTCGAACGAGAAGAACTGACGCAGCGTTTCTCCGCGCACCTCGAGCCGGGCCGTGCGGGTGAAGCGCGCGTTCCGCGGCGCGAACTCGACGGGGGGAGGGATCTCGGTCGCGCCCCCGCCCGGTCTGTCGCCGTCGAGCTCCCCCGTGTCCTCGACCTCCGCATCGGCGACGAGCGCGGACGCGAGCGCGTCCGCCACGACCCGCGCGGCGCCGTCCGCGTCGAAGGTCCCTTCGAAGGCGGTCCCGGCGAGCTCCTCCGCGGAGAGGACGCGGCGCTCCCGGTCCGTCGCGACCGTCGGGTGGTTGAACAGGAACGCCGTGACGCCGTAGAGCAGCACCCACGGCAGCAGCATCAGGCCCGAGTACAGGTGCACGCGCCGAAGGAACTTCATCACCTTCGGCCAGGTCTTGCGTTTGCGCCGCTGCACGGGCGCGGTCGGGGCGTCGTTCATCGGGGGGCTCGGCGGAACATCGGTGAGTGCGAGCGCGGGACGCTGGACGAGCGGGCCCGAGGACTTGCGTCTCGGGTGCGCGCCGGCGGCCGTCAGTACACGTCCTCCTTGAAGCGTCCGTCCGCGACCATGCCGGCGAGCCACTCGGCGCCATCGCTCACCCCGCCCTCGCGCACCGCGATCTCGGAGAGAGCAGCGCGGACGTCGACCGCCATGTGCTGCGCGTCGCCGCAGAGGTGGACGACGGCGCCGTCGTCGATCCACTGCCAGACGTCGCGGGCCTGCTCACGCAGCCGGTGCTGCACGTAGACGCGTTCTGGGCCCTGGCGCGACCAGGCGGTGCTCAGCCGGTCGAGCGTCCCGCGCTCGTGGAAGTGGCGGAGTTCCTCTCCGTACAGAAAGTCGTCCGCTTCGGTGCGGTGCCCGAAGAAGAGCCAGCTCCGGCGCTCGGAGCCGAGCTCCTCCAGGTGGTGGAGGAACGCGCGGAACGGCGCCACGCCGGTGCCCGGGCCGATCATCAGCAGCGGGCGTTCGTCGTCGGTGAGCCGGAACGCGGGGTGCGGGCGCAGCTCGGCGGGGACCGCAGTGCCGATGGAGGCGCGGTCGGTGAGCCACGTACTCGCGACGCCGAGCGTCGGACGGCCGTTCTGCGCGTACCGCACCGCGTCGACGGTGAAGTGCACGTGGCGCGGGGTCCGCAGGGGGCTCGACGCGATCGAGTAGAGGCGCGGCGCGAGCGGGCGGAGTGCGCCGAGCAGTGCGCTCGCGTCGACGCAGGCGGGCGGGGCCTGTTCGAGGAGATCGCGGACACGGGCGCCGCCCGCGAATGCGCGCCGTGCGTCGATGTCGTCGGCGAGTTCGGCGGCGCGTCGGGAGTGGGGTGCCAGGAGCCCGAGCAGCTCGGGGGAGACGCGCTGGAGGCAGCGGTCGCGCACGAGCGCGGTGCGGGCACCGTCGTCCGCCTCGGGCCCGAGCCACTGGAAGAGGGCGTCGACCTCGCTCGAGTCGTTCTCCGGTGCAACGGCGACGCAGTCGCCGGGCTGGTACGCCGCGAGGGCGCCCTCGATCTCGAGCTCGACGTGCCAGGTGTCCTTGCCCGAGGCGGACCCCGAGAGCCGCCGCCGCGCGACGAGCCGCGCGTCCTGTTCGAGGCGGGGACGCGCAGCCGCGGAAGGCGCAGTCGACCGCTGGTCGCTTGCCGCCCGGACGGGCCCAGAGCCCGCCGAGAACGTCGGGTCGGTCTGGAGATAGGCGATGCAGGCTGCGCGGAACGCGTCGAACGGCTCGTCGTAGTCGAACCCCCCGTCGCACTCGACGCGCTCCGTGATCCGCTGGGCGCCGCGCGCTTCCAGGCGCTCGTCGAAGTCGCGGCCGCACTGCGCGAACAGCGGGTAGGTCGTGTCGCCGAGCGCGCAGACCCCGAATCGAACGCCGTCGAGGACCGTCGAGTCGAGACCGACGTACTTGTGCAGGTCGATCGCGTTCGAAGGCGGGTCACCGTTGCCGAACGTGCTCGTCACGATGAGCACGAGCGCCTCGTCGGAGAGCTGGGCCGGGTCGTAGACGCCCATGTCGATCGACTCGGCGTCGAGGCCGAGGCCGCGGATCGAGTCCGCGAGCCGGTCGGCGCAGTCCTGGGAGTTGCCGGTTTCGGTGCCGAAGAGGACGGTCACGCGGGGGGGCATGGCGAGGCTCGGTCGAGGGTGGGGGAGTGGCTGGGGGGGCGGGCGTCCGGACGGACGCGGCGGAAACGGTAGATGTGGAGAGAATGAGACGCAATCTCATTCGGCGGGCTTCCGCTGCGCCGCGTCCCGTGCGGAGCGAAGCGGACCGGGCCGTCCGACCGGGGACCGCGGTCCCCCACGACGGAAGGCTCGGCCCGCGCTGAGAGCTGGGCTCGCATCGTGTGGGTCGTCCGGCGCCGGCGGTCACGGGGCTCTCGACCTGGGCCTCGTCCCGACGCTGGACTGCCCGGCCAGGAGAGGAAGAGCCGCCGCAGTTCCCTCTCTCGTCAGGCCTTGCGGCGCTCGGGCCGACCCCTGCCGGCCGGCCGCGGTCCGGGATCGCAATCTTCGCAGGCGATTCGATTGCAACTGAGATTCAGTCGCAATACCTTTCCGGCATGTCGAGCGAGATTCCGTCCACCGGATACGGCGCCCAGACCGGGCAAGGGGCCCGTCGGGCCGACCGTCCGTGGCCGGTTCTCCTGCTCTACGGGCCGCTGGTGATCTCCGTAGCCGCAGCCATGGCGTCGGCCCTCTCCGATGCACCGGGCCGCCTGCCGAACCCCGCGCGCACCGGCGCAGCGGGGGAGGTCCCCCTCGACGGCGCCGAGCCCGAGCGCTTCCCCGGGCTGTTCACCGACGCAAGCGTCCCAGGGCGCCGGGGGCCTTCCGCCCTCGGCCTCGCGACGCACGATCCCCCAGGCCGCTAGCGGCCGCCCGAACCACCGCACCCATGTCCCACAGCGACTCCGATCCGACAGTTCCGCTCCAGACCTTCGATTGCACCACGCGGATGTTCATCTGCTGCGCGTGCATCGACGACGCGGACGTCGGCCCTCTCGGCCTCGATGGCGCATGCGCGCACGTGGGGGTGTCCGAGACGACCTACTACCGCTCCGTGCTTCACAGGCTTGTCGGCGCCGACGCAGGCCTCGCACAGCGCATCACCGACATGCTCGACGTGCGCTACGTGGACGAGGTGTTCCGCGTGCGTTCGCACTCGGTCGAGGAGCTCACGCAGGAGTCGCGCGAGCGCGCGCGCGGCGGCCTCGGCGGTGCCCTCAGCGGCTGGGCGTGGGCTCTCCTGACCGACTCCCGGGCGCCCGTGGTGACGCTCGGCCGGCAGACGATGGGGGAGGCCTACGTCCGCGGGATCCGCAGCCTCGCCGAGGGCCAGCTGCGCTCGACCCTGCCGACCGAGGGCACCGGGCCCGCGCCGCGCTAGCGGCGCTCGGCTTCCGACCCACGGAAGCGCGCGGTCGCGGTCCATGGACGGACTCGAGCTCCGGCCGCGCGTGACTCGGCGGCGCTCCGGCGGAGGTGCGGACAGGGCTCGCGCGGACTCCGACACCCGCGGCGTCCCGCGGCTCGAGCCGTGCGCTCCACGGCGCGCGCCCCAGGTCCGCCGACTCGATTCGACGAGAGAGATCGTCGCCCACGCGATGTAGCCGAGGCTACGGGCGAGTATCCTGTCCCGTAGCCTCGGCTACAGATCCCCCCCCAAACTCCCAGCGCTCCCTTGCTCCTCCTCCTCCCGCTGGCCGCGTCGTCGACGCTGGTCCCATCCGTCCCCGCTCCCCTCGACCCGCCCGCGGGCGCGCCGCAGGAGTCCGTCGAACCCGGCTCCCCCCGGCGCGGGTACTCCGTCTTCGATCCGGTCCCGAAGGAAGAGCTGCGCGACCTCTCCGCGGACCGACCCGATACCACCGAGAGCGCCATCACCGTCGACGCGGGTCACGTGCAGCTCGAGATCAGCATCGGCGACTGGTCGCGCGAGCGGCGCGACGACGCGGTCGCGCTCTTCCAGTCCAACGTCAAGCTCGGCCTCGACGACAAGACCGACATCCAGGTCGTGTTCGACACCTGGGTCCTCGAGGACAGCGCTGCCGGCGACGACGACGAGGGATTCGGCGACGTGCAGATCCGCCTGAAGCGCAACCTCTGGGGCAACGACGGCGAGACCGACGATGCCTTCGCGCTGTTCCCGTACGTCAAGATCCCGACCGGCACCGAGCGCAGCAACGACGAGCTCGAGGGCGGCCTCATCCTGCCTTACGCGCGCCCGCTGACCGACGAGGTCGACCTCGGACTCATGGGACAGTTCGACGCCGTCTACGACGAGGGCGCGGACGAGCACGACCTCGAGTTCCTGCACACGGCGGTCGTCGGGTACCCGATCGAGGGCAGCCTGGGCGGCTACCTCGAGTACGTCGGCGTGCTCGCGGAGGGCGCGGAGTACCGCGCGCAGACGAACATCGGGTTCACGCTGCAGCCGGGGCCCGACCTCCTCTTCGACGCGGGCGTGCGGCTCGGGCTCTCCGACGAGGTCGACGACCTCGGCGTGTTCGTCGGTTTCACCGTGCGCTACTGAGGAGCCCGCGCGGGCCGCGCGCACCACGCTCGGTCTCGCGCGCCGTGCGCTCCCCGCGGCGCGGACCGCGCGCCATTGCTCTGGAACGGCGCGGGGGAGAGGGCCGCGTCCGCAGCTCTCTCCCCCGCGTCCCGTCGCGCATCCCGCCCGATGATCGGCGGGGGCGCGCTCCGGCCGTCAGCCCTGGGCGCGCGCGACGTCGATCACCGCGTACTCGGCCCGACCGGCGCCCTCGCGGTGCAGGGTGAAGACGTACAGGCGCCCGTCCAGCTCGAACGCGCGCGCGTGCTTCGTGTCGAACCCGACGTCTTCGACGACGACGTCCCAGACGTTCGCCTCGGGGTCGAAGCGGAGCACGCGGCGCGAGGCTTCGAGACCGTCGTCGGTCTCCTCCGAACCGCACGCGAGGTAGAGGGCGTCGCCGATCGCGACCAGGTCACCCCCGACGCGCGCCCGCGGCGGCGCCGGCGCCTCCGACCACGCGCCGGTGTCGAGGTCGAGCACGTCGAAGGGCTCGACCGGCTCGAAGCCGTCGCCGAGACCGCCGACCATGTAGATCTTGCCCTCGTGTGCGACCGACGCGAACGCGCGGCGCGCCCGCGGCAGCTCGATGTCGGTCGGCTCGAATACCATCTCGTCCGTGTCGCCGCCGAGCGGCGCCGAGAGCACGTTGGTGTGCAGGACGAAGCGCTCGGCGCGCGCCCGACTCGGGTCGTAGTCGGATCCACCGAAGGCGTATGCGCGTCCGTCGTGGGCGACGAGCCCGAACTGGCTCCGGCCGGCGGGCAGGGACGGGCCCGCCTTCCAGTCGCCGAACTCCACGTCGTAGATCCACGTGCCGGACTGGCTCGCCGCGGCCGTTCCCTCCGCGCCCGGCGCGAATCCGCCGGCGACGATCCCGACCGGCGTTCCCTCGGCCCGCAGCACCTGCATCGACTGGCGCGCGCTCGGCAGCGCGTCCAGCGCGGTCCACTTCATCGTGCCGAAGTCGAAGCGCCACGCGCTCGACGAGAACGCGTCCGCGTCAAAGCCGTGCTGGGCCATGCCCCGGTTGCCGCCGAACAGGAGCGCCGAGCGCGACTCGACCATCAGGCCGTAGCGGCTCTTGGCGTCGGCGGGGGCAGGCACCGCGAAGTGTTCGATGACCGGCTCGTTCGCGATCGCGTTCAGCTCGAGCCGCTCGACCTGGCGCACGCGCCCCGCTGTCCCCATCCCGACGATGCCGCCGAGCGCCACGAGCGAGTCGGGGCCCTCCGCACGCAGCTCGTGGAAGATCCGGCCGTGGCGCAGAGTGCCGCGCAGCTGCCACTCTTCGGCATCGGCAGAGGGCAGGGCGTAGACCTGACCCGAGCTGCCCGCGCAGAACGCGCCGCCTTCCATCTCGGTCGACGACAGCCCGAAGCCCCAGTCGGGGAAGTCGGGGCCCTGCGTCCACGTCTCGACGAAGGGGTCGAAGATCCACGTCTCGCTGCTCACGCCGCTCTTCGGGGTGATGCCGCCGGTCACGACGAGGCGCCCGCCGAGCGAGCAGGCCGCCAGCGCGCGCGCCCGGAACGGAACTTCGATCGAGCGCCAGGCGGGCTCGGGCGCCGACGGGTCGAGGACGTGCATCGTCTCGGCCCAGTCGCGTCCGTCCGCGCCGAGCGTCCAGCCGCCGACGACGTACAGCCGGCCACCGAGCGCGACCGCGCGGTGCGAGGAGCGCGGATGGGGGAGCGAGGGAAGGCGGCGCCACTCCTCGGTCTCGGGGTCGAACGCGCGGACGCAGGAGCAGGACTCGAGCTCGGCGTCCTCGTCCGCGGTGTTCAGAGCGCGCATGCCGCCGACGGTGACGAGCTCGCCCTCGAGCGGGACGAGCTCGATCCCCTGGATCGGGTCGATGTCGGACAGGAGCCGCACGTCGCGCGGGTCGGTGAGATTGATCGCCGTGAACGCGCGCGACTGGCCCTCTGTCGAGTACGCGTGCGGCTTGCCGAAGTAGCCTCCGGCGACGTAGAGCCAGCCACCGTGCACGGCCGCACCGAAGCTCGTGAGGCCGCGCGGCATGAAGCCGATCGTGCGTGACGTCGGGAGCCCGGCGATCTCGGTCTCGTTCTCCTCCGCGAGCGTCGGGAACTCTCCGCCATGGGCTCGACGGACGCGTGTCTCCTGGGACTCGGTCGACGACGGTCCCTGAAGGATGGGAAGGGAGGCAGCGAGGAGCAGCAGCGTGCTGGCCATCGTGGGGTCGGGGTAGTGGGAGTGGGGAGGGAGGAGCGTTGGGCGATTCAGATCGGCCGTTGCGCGGCACGAGTGTGTTCGCGCTTCGGAGGGGGCGCGCCCGTCGCGATCACCGCGTTTGGTTGATGTACAGCAGAGCGCGCCCGAGCGTCGTGCCGCCCGCCGCGGACCCCGCGGAGGTCAGCAGCAGATCGAGGTCGCCGTCGCCGTCGACGTCGCCGAAGGCGCCGCCGGCCGTGATCATGGTGCCGGTCGGGAAGATGGCACGTTCGAACTGCGTGCCGCGCCCGAGGAACAGCGGCTGGTGTCCACCCGGCGGCAGATCGTGGACGCGCATCATCACGTCGATGCGTCCGTCGAGGTCGACGTCGCCGGCGATCGGACCCAGGCGAAGAGCCTCGGCGAACGTCGGCGCTTCGTCGATCGCGCCGGGCGCGTCGAGGAAGGAGCCGACGCGGCCCCCCTGGGCGAAGCCCTGATTGACGAGGACGTCGCCAGAGTCCGCACCCGAGATCGCGATCAGGCTGTTCGCGACGACGAGGTCCATGTCGCCGTCGCCCTCGAGGTCGAGCGGGATCGCGTCGAAGCTGTCGTCCTCGAACACGGGCAACGATGCGCTTGCGTCGACGAACGTCCCGTCTCCCGCGCCGAGGAGCATTAGGTTCGACGCGCCGCCCGGGCCGGGCTGCGCGCGCGTGAAGAAGAGGTCCTGGCGACCGTCCAGGTTCACGTCGAGGAAGGCGACGCCCGTCGTCGCCACGTTCGGGTCGTTCCAGGTCGCCACCTCGAAGTCGGAGCGGGGCGTCAGTCCGCCCGCACCGTCATTGAGGGCGAGGCTGGCGGGGCCCGCGTTCTGCGCGTGCCCGGATTCGCCGACCGAGCGCACGAGGTCGAGGTCGCCGTCGCCGTCGACGTCGACCCACTCGGCGTCGCTCGCGTGGGCCACGCCGAACGCCGACGCAGACGTGACGGGGAGGGGCGTCGGCGCGCCGAAGCCGCCGGCCCCGTCGGCGAGCAGGAGCACGTCCGGGAGGAAGAGATCGGCGGACAGCAGGGTCAGGTCCAGGTCCCCGTCGCCGTCGACGTCGGCGAGGATCGGCTTGAACGAGGTGTTGAGTCCGGCCGGAAGTCGCGTGGCCGATTCGTCGACGAACCCGAGGTCGCCGTGGTTGACGAAGAGGACCGCGCCGCCGGACGTGGCGATGATGAAGTCGAGGCGCCCGTCGAGCGTCACGTCGGCCGCGGCCACACCTCGCCCGAAGAGGGTCGGGTCGAACGGCAGCAGCGTCGCGTCCTCGCGGAAGAGCGGCACGGGCGCACTCGCGGCAGGCCGTGCGGCCTGTGGAGCGCGGCGCACCTGGGTGATCGTCTGCGGAACCGCGGCAACGGCGGCGATGGGAAGCGCGAGGGTCAACAGCATCGGCGGGGCGGGGCGTGCGGTGTACGGGCGTCGGCGAGGAGCGAGACGGAGGCCCGAGGAGGATCGTACGAGCGATCCGCCCCGGGCCGAGGGACTAGCAGTGCGGCGAGCCGCCGCGGCCCGATCCCGCGAGGCGCACGGGGTCGGTCCAACGACGGTCCTCGTCGCGAAGGAGGCTCACTGGAAGTCGACGGTGACGGCTTCGGTGAAGTTGCTCGTCTGGGCGCCGCCCGCGACGTCGCGGTGCCAGGCCTGGAAGTTCAGCGTGTCACCCGCAGCGACCGGCGCGAAGCCCGGGCCGTTCGGGATCTGCATGAGGTCGAGCTCGAACACGTCCGCGCCGGCGTCGCCCGAGTTGTAGATCTCCGCGAATCGGCCGATCGAACCGCCGAGGCACAGCGTGCCGACCCCGCCCGTCATCGGGTTGTTGGCCTGGATCGGGCTAACGACGTAGATGCCGAAGGTGTTGAGCGGCAGGTTCGAGACGCTCAGCGCGAGCTCCTGGTCCGCGACGAACGGCGAGCCGATCGCCTCGAGGTTGCCGATGGCGCCCGTGGAGTTCGGAACGGCGGCGCAGAAGTTCGTGCCGACCGAGATCGAGCTGCGGACGTCGAGCATCACGGCGGTGAGGCTGCTGTTGCCGCCCGAGGCGTCGAACTCGATGACGCCGCCGGTGATCTCGGTCGGGATGGTGGTCAGGTCGAACGCCACGTAGAGCTCGTTGACGCCGAAACCGCCGGCCCAGGGGATGAGCTCCTGGAAGTCGGTCGGCACGATCGTGACGTCGGTGCCGCCGTCGTCGTAGGTGAACGTGAAGGACGCGGCGTCGAGCGGGAAGCCGATGGTGTCGGTCTGGAGGATGACCTCGCGCGCGACGCCTTGGGCGGTGAACTCGATGTCGAACGACGAAACACCGGCCGGGTTGTAGAGGTTGCCGGAGCTGGCGATGATCGCGCCCGGCGTCGCCTGCGTCAGCGAGGACACCAGCGGGCTCGGCATGTCGTCCGGGAAGTTCGGGCCGCCGAAGGGGATCGTGAACGTGTCCCAGCCGGCGTACTCGCCGGTGACCGCGCCGCGGAACGACGGGATCACGTCGGCGTCGAACTCCTCGATCGGGTTCGTCTGCGCGAGGGCGGGGGCCGCGAACGCGAGCGCGGCGGGAAGGAACGAGAACTTGTTGAGGGAGGCCATGTGTGGTCGAGGTGGTTGAGGTGAGCTCGCGGGGCGCGTGGGACAGGACCCCCGGTCGAGCGGCGGGAGGATAGGTGAGACTGAGATTCACTTGCAATCCAGGTTCTCCAGGTTTTGTCGTTCGGGTGACCCGGCTCTCACGGGGCTGTGTAGCGGCAGGTTGTGGATCGTTTTGAGACAAGCGGTCTATGCAATTGAGATTCAGTCGCAGGTCGGTAGCCTTGTCGCCCGTCTTGCGCGGCCCCACGCTGGGCCCGTCGACCTCCCACCGCCGAACGCGATGCAACTGCTCCGAACGACCCTCCTCCTCGCCCCGGCCGCCGCGCTCTGCGCACACGCCGACGCCCACTTCCTCTGGCTCTCGGTCCGCCCCGGGACTTCCCACACGGCCGTCGCCCACTTCTCCGAGGGGCGCTTCGACCGGACGGTGCCGTTCCTGAACTCGACGCTGGGCCGCGCCGAGCTCACCGCCGCCGGCCAGCCCGTCGAGCTGGCGCTCGACACGAGCGGCGCGCGTGCGACGATCGAGGACCCCGCGCTCGTCCTCGGCAAGCTGACGTACGGCATCTTCGACCGCGTTCCGTCGCAGCCGCCCGCGCTGCTCGTCTACGACGCGAAGGCGGCGTGGTCGCTCGAAGACGCTTCGAAGCGGGCCGGACTCGAGGTCGAGGTCTGCGCGCGCGCCGACGGCGACGACCTCGTCCTGAAGGTCTACGACATCGGCGAACCCGCCGTCGGCGCGGAGCTCGTCGTCGAGCAGGACGGCAGCTTCGCGCCGACGACCTACGAGACCGACGCCAAGGGGGAGGTCCGCATCCCCATGCCCGCGTCGCCCGTCTTCGCCGCGCGCGCCCGTGTCATCTGGCAGGGCACCGGCGAGCACGAGGGCAAGGAGTACGGCCGGATCCTGCGCTACTCGACGATCTGCATCGAGCGTCTCTTCGCATACGAGACCGCGGAGGGCTCCGACTACGAGGCCGACACGATGCTCAACGAGGTCCGCGTGCGTGCGGGCTGCTTGCCCGCCGACGCGACGGGCATCAAGGGCAGCGCGACCGCAACGATCGGTGGCGAGCGCGCGCGCATCACGTTCGAGTGGGCGCCCTCCGGCATGGTCGCGTTCGAGGCCAGCGACCTCGAGGGCGCCGACGCGCAGTGGGCGCGCGAGACGCTCGTCCAGGCGCTCGAGCTGTCCGCGGGACAGCACCTGGGCGGCGGCGCTCCGGTGAGCTTCGTCGACGTCCCCGAGGGCGGTTCGTCCGCGACGCTCCGGATCGGAGACGGTACGACCTGCCGGATCGAGGACCACGAGCTCCGCGAGATGCGCTGGACCCGGGCCGGGGTGACGCACGCGATGCTCGTGGGGGAGTGGATCGAGTCCGAGGCCGGGCGCATCCTGCCGGCCGCGGAGACGCGGGCGACGTTCAGCGACGAGGGCTCGCTCGAGCGATGCGTCTCGATCCGCCGCACGTACCAGACCCTCGGGCCCACCGAGCTCCCGGACGTCGTCGAGTGCTCGACCGTTGGCCCGACGGGATCTGTCCGCCGCATCCTCGACTTCGGCACGCTCGACCTCGTCCAGTGACTTCACTGCTCCCGGCGGCGTCGCTCGCCGTTCTCGGTGCTCTCGCACCCCAGGACGCCGAAGCCCCTTCGGTCACGACCGAGCTGTTCGGCGAGGGCTGCCTCGGCACCTCGTACTTCTTGCGCGTCGACCTCGACGAGGACCTCGCGACGGCGGCCGAGGCCGCCGTGCTCGCGGAGGTCGAGCGCCTGCGCCGCGTCCTCGACTGGCGGGACGAGGCGTCCGAGTTCTCGCGCCTGCCCGCGTCTGGCTCTGTCGGTGTCTCGCCGGACCTCTACGCGGTGCTGACCGCAGCCGAGCGCTGGCGCGGTCTCTCCGGCGGAGCGTTCGACCCGGCGGCCGCGCACATCGACCGGGTCTGGGTGAGCGCGGAAGCGGAGGGCGTCGTGCCCCCGGACGACGCCCTCGCCGGGGCCGTCGACGAGGTCCAGGGGCTCCGCTGGCGGATGCGGGACGGCGCCGTCGCGCCGACGCGCGTGCGTTGGTCCCTCGACGGTCTCGCCAAGGGAGCGATCCTCGACGCGGCGGCCGCGCGCGCGCGCGAGGCCGGAGCGTCGGCGGTCGTGTTCGACATCGGCGGCGACATCGTCGCGCTCGGCGGACGGGCCGAGATCCTCATCTCGAACCCGGCCGCCGGCGCGGACAACTCCGCGCCCCTCGACCGGATCCGCGTCCAGAACGCGGCGGTCGCCACGAGCGCCAACACGAAGCGGGGCCGCGAGATCGCGGGCGAGCTCTACGGTCACGTGCTCGATCCGCGCTCGGGCCGCCCCGCGACCGGAGTCCTGCAGGCCAGCGTGCTCGCCCCGAACGCGGTCGACGCGGATGCGCTTGCGACGGCGCTGCTCGTGCTCGGGCCGGAGGAGGGGCTCGAGCTGGTTCGCAGGGTCGAGGGAGCCGAGGCTCTCCTCGCGCTCGCGGACGGAACGACCCGCTCCACGGACGCCTGGCCGAGCGTTCACGACGCCCCGGTGCAGGGCGAGGCGTGGTCCGAGTCCATGCACCTTGCGCTCGACTTCGAACTCCAGAGCCCTGGCGCGAAGAAGCGCTCGCGCCGCGGCCGCGGAAAGCGCGGAGGCGCCTATCGACGCCCGTACGTCGCCGCGTGGATCGAGACGCCCGACGGCACGCCCGTGCGGACGCTCTGCCTGTGGATCGGCCGCGAGCGCTGGCTGCGCGACCTCCGTCGCTGGCACCGGCTCCACAAGGACGACCGGACGCTGATCGACGCCGTCACGCGACCGACGCGCAACCCCGGCAGCTACAGCCTCGCCTTCGACGGTCTGGACGACCTGGGCCGGCGGCTCGAGCCCGGCCCCTACGTGCTGCGACTGGAGGCCGCGCGAGAGCACGGGACGTACCAGATCTACCGCGTGCCGTTCGACGCGCGCGAGGACTCGTTCCTCGAAGAGCTGGAGCCGAACGCCGAGTTCGCGGCGGCCTCGGTACGCTTCGGAGCCGCCGCCGGAGACTCGGTCGAGTCCCCTGCGAAGAGCGGATCGTCGGACGCAGCGGTCCGCTGATCATTCGACCAGGGCCTGGCGGACGCGCTCATCCAGGCTCCGGATCCGGCGCGCGCACACCACCCACGAACCGAACACCGTGCGTTCTGCAGCCTGGATCGCCCGCTGGGGCCACACGTTCGTCTCGTCCTTCGGGTTCGGGGCGCTCGTGTTCTTCTCGGTCACCGGCATCACGCTCAACCATCCCGACGTCTTCGAGACGGCCGAGCCCGTCGAGCTGGAGTTCTCAGGGTCGCTCGAACCGTCCCTGCTCGCCGTGAGCGACGGCGGCGTCGAGGTGCAGCGGCTCGAGATCGTCGAGGAGCTGCGCGCCGAGCACGGGCTCCGCGGCCGCGTCACCGAGTTCCGCATCGACGACGACGAGGTGTCCGTCGTCTTTGCGGCCCCCGGCTACTCCGCCGACGCGTGGATCGACCGAACGTCCGGCAGCTTCCAGGGAGTGACGGTCACCCAGGGGACCTGGGTGCTTCTCAACGACCTCCACAAGGGCCGGGATTCCGGCGCCGCCTGGCGCTGGCTCATCGACGTCAGCGCTGCGATCCTGATCGTCGCCGGCCTCTCGGGCATCTGGCTGCTCTGGTACGTGCGCAAGCGGCGCACGAACGGGCTGCTCGTGACGGTGCTCGGCGCGGCGCTGCTGCCGCTGGTGTACGTGCTGTACGAGCTCTGACGGCGAGCCGCCCGCGCGCTCAGCCGCGCGCTCGCCGCACCAGGAACTGCACGCGGAACGTGCTCTCGCCGTCGACGACCGTGATGAAGTCGACGCGGCCGTCGCCGTCGAGGTCGAGGGCCCGGAGCGAGCGGTCGTCGTTGCCCTCGAAGAGGGCGTGGGACGCCGCCGGCTCCTTGCCGGCCGCCGCATCCCGGAAGGCCTTCGCGGGCGGCGACAGGAACGAGGTCGGGTCGCCCAGGTCGAGGACGACCTCCTCACCGTCGCCGAGGTCGCGCACCTTGCGCAGCACGACGGACTGGATGAGCGAGTCGAAGCCGGACTGCATCGTCAGCCCCTCGAACTCGTGCGGTTCCTCCGGCGCGCAGTCGCGCACGACGACGAGGCGACCGGCGCGCTCGTCGACCACGTCGTTCGCACGTCCGTCGCCGTCCCAGTCGATGCGGCGCGCGGGGATGTCCCAGAGCTCCTCGACCGCGTCACCGAGGTCCTCGGCCTTGTCGAGCATGGTGAGGAGGCGCGGCACCCGGAGCGCCAGCGTTTGGCGCTGGGTCGCGCGCCGGGCGAACTGCCCGTTCTCGTTGCCGTAGGTGTAGACGTCGAAGTCGAGCTTGCCGGGCACGATCAGGAACCGGAGCAGGCGTCCGAGCGAGATGCGCTCGCCCCGCAGCACTTGCAGGTCCGGCCGCGCGTCGCCGACGACGTTGCTCACGAAGAAGCGCAGGACGTTGCCGCTCGCCTTGAGGACCTGGTCCGGCTTCGCGGCAGGGCCCTCGGAGGCCGCGCCGAGGAACACCTGGAAGCGCCCGCCCGCGCCGAGCACGAGGTCGTTCGGGAACGCGCCGTCGAGGTCCGCGATCTCCCACTCGGCGAGCCCGCTGACCGCGCTCAGGACATCGTCGAGATCGAAGTCGCTGGCGCTGATGTCGTCGGACGTGCGGTACTTCGAGAGGTCGAGCGACCACGTCGGCTGGACCGAGATCTCGGGGCGCGCGAGGTGGAACGACACCGTCGTACCCACCTCGCTCACGAGGTCCTTCGTCCCGTCCCCGTCGACATCGCGCATCGTGAACAGCGGAACGTCGACCGTCTGGCCGAACGTCGACGAGAGCCGGGTCGGGTCCCCGAACTCGTAGTCGATGTCCGGCTCGTACGCGACCTCGAGCGCGTCCGCGAAGCGCGGCACGCCGTCCTTCGACCCGAGGTTCCGATGCACGTAGAAGCGCCCGGGCCCGGGCAGCACGAGGTCGAGCTGGCCGTCCGCGTCGACGTCGCGCGCGAAGGGGACGCGCGCCACGCCGGACGGCTGGTAGATCTCGTTCTCGAAGAGCGTCTCGGGGTCGCGCCATCCCGTGCCGGCCTCGAAGCGGCGGCGGGTGACGGTGCGTCCGTCCTCGACGAGGACGAGGTCCGTGCGCCCCGAGCCGTCGAGATCGGCGATGTCCCAGCCGACCGTCGGCGTCGTCCAGGGGAGCGTGAAGGAGTTCTGATCGAAGCGCCCGTCCGCGCCCAGCACGTGCACGTGGAGCGCCTTCCGGTCGACGCGCACGAGCTCGATGCGTCCGTCGCCCGTCAGGTCGCGGAGCGCGAGCACCACGCCGTGCGACGGAACCTCGAAGCGCGACTCGGCGAAGTCCGCGTCCTCGGGCGCGCCCGCGACGCTGGCCGCGACCGCGCCGATCTCGCCGAAGCCGCCGGCCTGCTGCGGCGCGGCGTACGGTGCCGCCGAGGCTGCTGCGGCGCCCGCTGCGGCGCACGCGGCCGCGCGGAGGAACGTGCGTTCGATCTTCAGGTCCAGCATCGCTTCCTCGGCCTCAGCGCCGCTGCGAGAGGTAGATGGTGAGCACGGAGTCGGACGGGCTGACGATGTCGCCGAGTCCGTCTCCGTTGAGGTCCTCGACGGTCAGCGATGTGATCGAGCCGCGCGAGCCGTAGCGCTTCCAGTAGCTGCCGTCGATGCTCCACGACGTACCGCTGAAGAAGCTCGACTCCTTCTTGAGCCTTCGCACGCCGACGTTCCCCTTGAGGTCGACCTCGACGAGGTCCGCGATGCCGTCGCCGCTGCAGTCGAGGACGAGCTCGCGGTTGCGGAGCACATCGCGCACGGACTCCTCGTCGTACGTCTGCTCGCTGCGCATGGCGGGGGACTGGTCGAAGCGCCCGCCGCGGCCGCCGAGGTAGAGCAGGTGCGCGTAGCGGAACTCGAGTCCAGTCACGGTCTCGAGCATCGAGGGCACCTCGAAGCGCCGGATGGCGAGGTCGGGTTTCCGGTCGCCGTCGATGTCCGCGACCGTCGCGCGGAGGTCGGCCGCCTTGAAGCGGAAGACCTGGTTCGCCTTCTCGGGCAAGAGCCTGTTCGGGGTCGAGCGCATCACGTAGATGCGCCAGTCGATGTTCTCGAACCCGTCGTTCCGCTCGCTCCAGATGCCGAGCACGTCGAGGCGCCCGTTGCCGTCGATGTCGACGAGCGAGAGCGCGGCGCGCTGCCCGTCGCGCGTCAGGAACGCCGGGATCGGCTCCGAGCGCGTCGGCATCGCGGGCAGGCCCTTGCCCGTCGCCATGTAGACGTTGAGCCGGTCGCCGTCGACGAGCAGCATGTCCTTCGCGCCGTCCGCGTCGAGGTCGACGAGCGCGGGCGCCTGGATCCGGAAGTCGTCCTCGATGAGGCTCGAAGCCGCGGCGCCGCCCGCGAACGGCGGGAGCACGTCGCCGACGGTCGCGCTCAGGCGGACCTGGCGTCCGTCCGCGCGGCGCTCGGCCTCGCGCTGGCGCCGCGTCGTATCGCTCGGGTCGGGCGGCGTGTAGCCGGACGTGCGCCGGTAGCTCCGGAGCGCGCCCCACGGCGGCTGGCCCTCGGCCGCGCCGCTGCGCGGTCCGAACACGCGGAAGCCGGACCGATCCGGCAGCAGGAGCTGCTCGCCCGCGTCGGTCTGGAGCACGTAGCTCCAGTACGGCAGCGCGCGGGGGCTCGGAACGTCGTAGAGGAGGTCGATCTCACAGAGCTTCGCGATGTTCCCGCGGTAGCCCGTGCGGCGCGGGTCGAACGACCACGCGCCCTGGCGCGTCAGGAAGACGAGCTCGCGCCCGTCCAGGTCGGGCCGCACGTCGGCGAACGTCCACGCGACGATGTCCTCGAGGACGGGGATGGTCGCGTATGCCTCCGGCGCGATGCTGCGCTGGGTCGTGCGGTGGAGCTGGATCTCGCGTCCGCCGCTCGGGGTCAGCACGCTGACGCAGAGTTCGTCCTGACCGTCGACGTCCACGTCGACGAAAACCCAGTCGAGCAGATCGCCGTCGACCCGGACCGAGGCGTCGACGTAGGACGCGTCGGCCGTGACGCCCGCGGCGAGCGTCGGTGACGCGGCGGCCGCCGCCAGCAGGAACGGAAGTGCGCGACGCATCATTCCTCGAGCTCCCCGACGCCGCCCGCGAACTGGAAGAAGCGGAGGAAGCTGTAGCGCTTCTCCGTGCCGTCCCGCGTGAAGCGGAACAGTGAGATCAGGTAGAGGTCGAGCAGCACGAAGCTCTCCCGCGTGCGGTCGGGCGTGCCGTCGTAGGTCACCAGGATCGGCAGGGAGAAGCGCGTGACGCGGCGTCCCTCGTCGAGGAGGCTCACCCGGACGACGTCGCTCGTCTCCTCGCCCGGAAGGACGACGCCGAGCCGGACGACGGAGCCCGCCTCGCGCGCGACGAGCCGCTGGACGAGGCCGCGGCCCGACACGATCGGGTCGCCCTCGAGCGTGACGACGCGCGCCCCGAGGGGCAGCTCGCCGACGGGGCCGTCCTCGGCCCGGCTGACGAGCACCGCACCCTGGGCTGTGCCCCACGCGCCGCGGGTGCGGGCGGGGTCGAGCACGTACGCCTCGCGGACGCGGGCGCGCTCGGCTCCTTCGCCGCCGCCGAGCGGGACGTCCAGCTCGAAGACGGTGTCCCCGCGCTGGACGCCGAGCGTCGCGGACGAGCCGGGCTCGGCGGCCGCGAGCAGCGCGTCGAGGTCGTCGGGCACCGCGAGCTCGACGCGGTCCATGCTCAGGACCACGTCGCCGACGCGGATGCCCGCGCCAGCGGCCGGGGAACGCTCGGTCACGCTGTGCACCCGGACGCCGGGGTCGAAGCTGAGGCTCTCGAGCGACCCGGAGTCGTTCTCTCGCACCTCGAGCCCGAGGAACGCGCCGCCCGTCGACTCGGGCAGCGCCCATTCGAGCGTCTCGGGCAGGGGGTCGGGGATCGAGCGGTCGGGCGCCGTCTGGCAGGCGCCAGAGAGGGAGCACACGAGGGCGCACGCGAAGACGGTCGGGGCGGAGGATAGGAGACCCATCGACGCCATCGTGAGGGGCGGAGGGACGCACTTCCAGGCCCAAGCCTGTGAAGGCCGCGTCATGGCGCGGCCCGGCCGTGGCGGGGGCGCGCTCGCTCGGTACGAGCCCCGTTCAGATCCGCGCGCGGCGTACGGCGAGGCACGCCAGGGCCACGAAGAGCAGGCCCTCCGCCGCCGGGAAGAGCAGGCCCGTGCGGAACGCAAGATCCGACACGAGACCGTCGCTCATTCCGCGACTGATCTTGGCCATCTCGACCATCGGGGACGAGTCGTCGAAGGTCGGCGCGTGCGTCGCGAAGACGAACAGGTTGGCCTCGCCGACCGAGCCCTTGAAGACGTCCCAGAGCACGAGGCCCGCCAGCGAGACGGCGAGGGCGACGACGGGTCCCGGGACGATCGACGACACGACGATCCCGAACGCGTGGATCGACATCAGGCCGAGCGAGGCGATGAGCAGCGCGCGCTGGAGGTCTTCGACGATGAGCGACACGCCCTCGGGTCCGAACAGCTCGTCCCCGTACTCGACGAGGTTCCCGAAGTCTCCGCCGCCGAGGAGCGCCGCGCCGCACCACGCGCCGAGGCCGGTGAGCGCGACGAGGCCGAGGACGAGGATCGGGCCCATCAGCGCGCGCCCGACGACCGCTCCGGTGCGCGACGCGGAGCGCGTCGTCGCGAGCCGCAGCACTCCGCTCTCGCGATCGCCCGCGACCGTGCGCGCCGACTGCACGAGCAGCAGCGCCGTGACGAGCATGAGGCCCGCGCGCCAGCCGTCGACGAGCATCGCCCAGCCGGTCCCGGACTCGAGTCCACCGATCTCGCGGCCTTCCGCGGCGGCCTCGAAGCGCCGGGCGCGTTCGGCGACCGCCGAGGCCCCGACGCGCAGGATCGGGACGATGAGGGCCATGGCGGCGCCGACCCACGCGGTGCGCGACGTGGCGAGGCGCACCATCTCGGCGCGCAGGACGCGCAGTGCGCCGGCGCTCACGCGGCACCCCCGACGCGGGCACCGTTGTCCTGGGGGCGCTCGGAGGGAGGCTCGCCCGCTCCAGGGCCGTCGGGTCCGATGCCGCGCTGCGCGCGCCGCTCCGCGACGAGCGCCTCGAACGACTCCTGCAGGCCCACGCGCGCCTCGGAGAGGTGCGAGAGCCCCGCGCCGTCCTCGACGAGCACCGCGCCGATCGCCTCGCCGCCGGCGGTGCCCGCGTCGACGAGGAACGTCCCGTCCGCGGCGGGTGCGGCCTCGAGCGAAGCGCCGATGCGGCCGAGCGCGGCGCGCGCGCGGTCCGCGTCGCGGACGCGGACGCGCCACGTGCCCGGGCGCCCGAGGTACGACTCGAGCGGCGCCTCGCGGACGACCTCGCCGTCGAGGATGACGGCGGCGTGGGTGAGGATCTCCTGCATCTCGTGCAGGCGGTGGCTCGAGATCACGAGCGTCTGGCCGTCCGACACGAGCTCCGTGAGCATGTCGAGCATCCCGCGGACGCCCATCGGGTCGAGGCCGGACAGCGGCTCGTCGAGCACGACGAGCTCGGGTTCGCCCATGATCGCGCCGGCGATTGCGAGGCGCTTCTCCTGGCCGAGGGACAGCCCGCCGGCGCGGCGCTTCTGGAAGCCTCCGAGCCCAACGCGCTCCAGGGCCTCGTCGAGGGTGCGCCCGCCGCCGTGTCCGCGCAGCCGCGCCTGGTAGCGCAGGTTCTGCGCCACGGTGTGGCCGCGCAGCAGGGCGGGGACGTCGAAGACGCAGCCGACGCGGCCTCGCGTTCGATGCAGGCGCCGGGCGGGCTGGCCGAGGACGCGCGTCGTACCCGAGGTCGGGTGCAGCAGGCCGAGGGCGCACGACAGCGTCGTCGTCTTGCCCGACCCGTTCGGTCCGAGCAGGCCGTAGACCTGGCCGCGCGCGACCGTGAGGTCGACGCCCCCGACCGCGACCGTCGCGCCGTAGCGCTTGACGAGCCCCCGCACCTCGAGGGCCGGCGTGTCGTTCCCCTCACCGGACATGGGCCGGAGGCTACGGCGCGGCGGGGGGGCGAAGGAAGGGGCGAGCGTCGCTCGAATTTGTGGCGCCGGGGGTTGCCATTCACGGGCGCCTGCATAAATATGCGCCGCATGGCCACGGATATGCATGACCCCGCCGAGCGCCGGCGCCTCCTCGCCGAGCTCGTCGCCGGCGGCGCGGGCGCCACGCAGGCCGACCTCGTCCAGGCCCTCGCGGCCCGGGGCGTGGAGGTCACGCAGGCGACGCTGTCCCGCGACCTGAAGGAGCTTGGGGCGGTGAAGGGGCCCGACGGCTACCGCGTCCCGGGGGCCGCGGTCGACCCGCTCGGGGCGGCCCTCGCCCAGTGGCTGAGCTCCGCCACACCCGCGCAGAACCTCGTCGTCCTGAAGACGCCGCCCGGCGGCGCCTCGCCGCTCGCCGTCGTGCTCGACGCGCACACGCCGGCCCCAGTGATCGGAACGGTCGCCGGCGACGACACGATCCTCGTCGTCACCGCGACGAGCGCCGCGGCCAAGAAGCTCTGCGCCGACTTCGAGCGCCGGGCCGCTGGCGCGCCCTCGAGCGGGGGAGCGTCGTGAGGTTCGCCATCGTCGGAGCCACGGGCTACGCGGGGCGCGAGCTCTGCGGGCTTCTCGACCGCCTCACCTGTGACGTCGAGCTCTTCTCGGCGCGCACCGAGCCGTCGGCCGCGGCCCTCGACCCGCTCGGCGCGCATCCGGTCGCGCCGTTTGACGGGGAGGCGCTCCGGGCGTCCGGCGCCTTCGACGGGGTCTTCCTCTGCCTGCCGCACGGCGTCGGCACCGAGGCCGCGGCGCTCGCGCTCGAGGGCGGGGCCCGGGTCGTCGACCTGTCCGCCGACCTTCGGTTCTCCGATCCCGAGGCGTACCGAGCCGCGTACGGAGTCGAGCATCCGCGCCCCGATCTCATGGACGCGGCGGTGTACGGACTGACCGAGCACGAGCGCAGCTCGGTGAAGAGCGCGCGCCTCGTCGCCAACCCCGGCTGCTATCCCACGGCCTCCCTCCTGGCGCTCCTGCCGCTCGTCGACGCGGGGCTCGTCCCCGAGGGCAGCCCGCTCGTGCTCGACGCGAAGAGCGGCGTGTCGGGCGCCGGCAAGTCTCCTTCGGACGCGACGCTCTACGGGAACGTCGACGGCAACTGCCGGCCGTACGGGGTCGGCACGCACCGCCACGCGCCCGAGATCGCGTCGCGGCTCCGGGCGGGCGACGTCGTGCGCTTCGTCCCGCAGGTCGTGCCGATGTTCCGCGGAATGCTCGTCGCCGCGCACCTCGAGCCCGCGCTCGGGCGGACCGCAGCCGACTTCACGGCGTGCCTCCACGCGGCGTACGACAACGAGCCCTTCGTGCACCTGGCCGACGCGCCCCCCGAGACGAGGCACGTCGCGGGCACCAATCACTGCCACCTCGCCGCGTTCGACGTGGCGGGGGGCGTGACCGTCCTCTCGGTGATCGACAACCTCGTCAAGGGAGCCGCGGGCCAGGCGCTTCAGAACATGAACCTCGCGCTGGGTCTCGACGAGACGGAGGGCCTCCTTTGAAGCGCGTCGTCGTGAAGGTCGGTGGCGCGGTGCTCGAGGAGCCCGCGTCGCGCGCGCGCTTCGCGGCGAGCGTCCGGGCCGCCGTGGACGCGGGCCTGGCCCCGCTCGTCGTGCACGGCGGCGGCGTTCAGCTCACGCGGCTGGCGGCGTCGCTCGGGCTCGAGACCGAACGCGTAGACGGTCTGCGGGTCACGTCTCACGCGATGGCGCGTGCGGCGCTGCAAGCGCTCGCGGGCGAGGTCAACGGCGAGCTCGTCGCGGCGCTCTCCGGCGCCGGTGTGCGCGCGCTCGGCGTCACGGGTGCGGACGCGGGCCTGATGCGAGCGTCGGTCCTCGACCCCGCGCTCGGGCTCGTCGGCGAGGTGTCGAACGTCGACGCGACCGTGCTCGACGATCTGATCGGCGCCGGCTTCGTCCCGGTGGTCGCGACACTCGCGCCCTCGCCCGAGGGATTCCTCAACGTCAACGCGGACGACGCGGTTGCGCCGCTCGCCCGCGCTGCGGACGCATCCGCGGCGCTGTTCCTCTCGGACGTCGCGCACGTGCTGGGTGAGAGCGGCGAGCCGCTCGACGCACTGGGGCCGGCGCGCGCGGAGGCCCTCCGCGCGAACGGCACGATCGCGGGCGGAATGGTCCCGAAGGTCGCCGCGGCGCTGTCCGCGGCGCAGGGTCTCGGCCCCGGCGCGACCGTGCGGATGGGACGCGGCGACGAGCCGAACGCCGTGCTCGCGCTCCTCGCGGGCGGCGGGACGACGTTCCACGCGGAGCCCGCGGCGGGTCTGGTGCCCGGCGAGGTGACGACGTGAGCGACGCGACCGCCACGGGGCCCACGGAGGTCCCGGACCGCACCATGGGGACCTACGTGCGCGCCGAGCCGCTCTTCGTGCGGGGGGCGGGCGCGTGGCTCGTCGACGACGCGGGAGAGCGCTACCTCGATCTGATCAGCGGGATCGGGGCCTCGTCCCTGGGCCACGGACACGCGCGTCTGGGCGCGCGGATCGCCGAGCAGGCGGCCGCCCTCGGCCACGTGTCGAACCTCTACCGGCACGCGCCGGGGGAGGAGCTCTCGCGCCGCCTGACCGAGCGCTGCCGCATGGACGCCGTGTTCTTCTCGAACTCGGGGTCCGAGGCGAACGAGACGGCGCTGAAGATCGCGCGCAAGGTCCAGGTCCTGCGCGGCCAGCCCGAGCGGCAGTCGTTCGTCGCACTCACCGGCGGATTCCACGGCCGCACGACGGGCGCGCTCGCCGTGACGGCCAAGGAGAGCTACCGAGAACCGTTCGGCGCGCTGCTGGACGCGACGTTCGTGGATCCCGAGAACACGGCCGGCCTGTGCGCCGCGCTCGGCGCGGAGCCCGCCGCGCTGATCCTCGAGCCGATCCAGGGGGAGGGCGGCGTGCGCGAGCTCTCGACCGGCTTCCTGCAGGCGGCCCGCGCGGCGTGCGATGCGACCGGCACGGTCCTCATCCACGACGAGGTGCAGTGCGGCAGCGGCCGCACCGGACACTTCCTCGCGGGCGACGTCTACCGGGCCCGGCCGGACGTCGTGACGCTCGCGAAGGCCGCCGGTGCGGGCGTACCCTTCGCCGCGACCCTCGCGCGCGGCGAGGCGGCCGACGCGCTCGTGCCCGGCGACCACGGCTCGACCTACGGCGGCGGCACGCTCGCGTGCCAGGCCGCACTGACGGTGCTCGACGAGCTCGACACCGGACTCCAGGAGCGCGTGGTCGACCTCGGCGACGCGCTCGAGGTCGGGCTCGACGCCCTGGCGAGCGCGCACCCAGGTCCCGTGCTCCAGCGCCGGGGCCGCGGCCTGATCCAGGGGCTCGCGATGCGTCGGCACGACGACGCAGCCCGAGCCGTCCACGCCCTCGCGCACCCCGCCGCGGGCCCGCCGGTGCTCGCGTGCACGGCCAGCGGCGGCGTGCTGCGCCTGCTCCCTCCGTACGTGCTCACCGACGAGGACCTCGCCGTCGCGCTCTCGCAGCTCGACGCGGCCCTCGTCTCCCTGAACCGCGACCAGCCATGACGACCGCGACCACTTCGCTCTTCGGCCGCCTCTCGGCCCCCGACCTCATCACGCTCGGCGACCTCGAACCCTCGGAGCTCCGCCGCGTCCTCGACGTGGCGCTCGAGATCAAGTCGCGCCCGGACGCGTACAAGGACCTCCTCGCGCGCAAGCGCCTCGCGATGGTCTTCGAGAAGGAGTCGCTGCGCACGCGCTTCACGTTCGACATCGGGATCCAGGATCTCGGCGGCAGCGCCGTATTCCTCGACCTCTCGCTCGGGGCGCGCATGGGCGCGCGCGAGTCCGTGCGGGACATGGCGCGGAACCTTGAGCGCTGGACCGACGGCATCGTCGCGCGGACCTACCGCCACCGGACCGTCGTCGAGCTCAGCCAGGCCGCCGACGTGCCCGTCATCAACGGGCTCACGGATCTCCTGCACCCGTGCCAGGCGCTCGCCGACACGATGACCCTGATCGAGCGCTTTGGCGACGTCGCGGGCAAGAAGCTCACGTTCGTCGGCGACGGCAACAACACCTGCCACTCGCTCATGCTCGCGTGCGCGAAGCTGGGGATGCACGTCGCGGTCACGGGCCCCGAGGGCTACGAGCCGGACGCCGAGATCGAGCGCGCCGCCTCCGCCGAGGCGCAGGCGACCGGCGGCTCTTTCCTGCTCACGACCGACCTCGAGGAGGCCGTCGAGGGCGCGCACGCCGTCTACACGGACGTGTGGGCGAGCATGGGCCAGGAGGACGAGACCGAGGAGCGCGCCGCCGTCTTCTCGGACTACTCGGTCACCGAGCGCGTCATGGAGATGACGCATCCGGACGGGGTCTTCATGCACTGCCTGCCCGCGCACCGCGGGCACGAGGTCAGCCGCGGCGTCATCGACGGGCCGCGCTCCATCGTGTTCGACATCGCGGAGAACCGCCTGCACGCGCAGAAGGCCGTGCTCGCGCTCCTGCTCGGCGACGCCGGGGAGGGCTCGGCGTGACCGGCTCGAAGCGGAAGGTCGTCCTCGCCTACTCGGGCGGGCTCGACACGTCGATCATCATCCCGTGGCTGCACGAGCGCGGGTACGAGGTCCACTGCCTCGCCGGCAACGTCGGCCAGGGCGCGGAGGAGCTCGAGGGCCTCGAGGCGAAGGCCGCCGCGACGGGCGCCGCGTCCTGCAAGGTGGCCGAGCTCGAGCACGCGTTCGTCACCGAGGCCGTGTGGCCGGCGCTGCGCGCGCTGGCGGTCTACGAGTCCCGCTACCTGCTCGGGACGAGCCTGGCGCGGCCGATCCTCGCGCGCGCACTCGTCGAGTACGCGCGCGAGGTCGGCGCCGACGCCGTGTCCCACGGGTGCACGGGGAAGGGGAACGACCAGGTGCGTTTCGAGGTCGGCGTCCGCGCGTTCGCGCCCGACCTCGACATCATCGCGCCGTGGCGGACGTGGGACATCAAGAGCCGCGAGGACGCGCTCGACTACGCGGAGGCCGCGGGTATCCCGGTCACCGCGACCCGCACGAAGATCTACAGCCGAGACCGGAACCTCCTGCACATCAGCCACGAGGGCGGTGCGATCGAAGACGTGACCGCGCCGCCGCCCGCCGACGCGTGGACCTGGACGGTCGACCCGCTCGACGCCCCCGACGCCCCCGAGACGGTCGAGGTGAGCTTCGAGGAGGGCGTGCCCGTCGGCGTCGACGGGATGGTCGTGGGTCCGGTCGAGCTCCTGACGCGGCTGAACGAGGTCGCCGCGAAGCACGCGGTCGGCCGCGTCGACGTGATCGAGAACCGGCTCGTCGGAATGAAGTCGCGCGGGCTCTACGAGACGCCGGGGGGGACGGTGCTCTACGAGGCGCTGCGCTCCCTCCGGAGCGTCACGGTCGAGCGCGACACCCACGACCTCCTCGAGCGCCTCGCGCCCGAGTACGCGCGCACCGTCTACAACGGGCTGTGGTTCCACCCGAAGCGGGAGGCGCTCGACGCGCTCTTCGCGCAGGCGATGGCTCCCGCGTCGGGGACCGTCGAGGTCGAGCTCTACAAGGGGCTCGCGGTGCCGCGCTCCGTGCGCGCGAAGCGTTCGCTCTACTCGAGCGCACTCGCGTCGTTCGAGATGGGGAACGACTACGAGCCCGCGGACAGCGAGGGCTTCGTGCGGCTGTTCGGACTGCCGGGCACCGTCGCCGCTGCTGCGGCGCGGGCGGAGGTGGACGCATGACCTCACACGAGAGCCGCGCTCCGGAAGGTTCGCCGCCGGTCTCGGGTGCGCCGGGCTCCGCCGACGCGCCCTCGAGCCCGGATGCGCCGCGCGCTCCGGAGGCGCTCTGGGGCGGCCGCTTCGAGGGTGCGCTGGACCCGCTGTTCGAGCGGGTGAACCAGAGCCTCCCGTTCGACCGCCGCCTCCTTCCCGAGGACGTGCGCGGCAGCCAGGCGTGGGCGCGCGCGCTCGGCGCGGCCGGCGTTCTGGAGGAGGCCGAGGTCGAGCAGCTCGTGGCCGCCCTCGACGACGTCCTCGCCGCGGCGGTCCGCGATCCCGAGCGGGTGCTCGCCTCGGGCGCGGAGGACGTGCACAGCTACGTCGAGGCGGAGCTCGTCGACCGGGTCGGCGACCTCGGTCGGCGCCTGCACACGGGGCGGTCGCGCAACGACCAGGTCGCGACCGACCTCAAGCTCCACCTCCGGGACCGGCTCGGCGCGCTCGTCCTGGGCGTCCGCTCGCTCCAGGCTGCGCTGGCGGAACTCGCGGTCCGCCACGCCGCCGATCCGCTCCCGGGCTACACGCACCTGCAGCGCGCGCAGCCGGTCACGTTCGGGCACCAGTGCCTCGCGTACGTCGAGATGCTCGACCGGGACGCGGGCCGCTTCGAGGACGCGGCGGCGCGCATGGACCGCTGCCCGCTCGGCTCGGGCGCACTCGCCGGCGTGCCGTACGCGATCGACCGCCACGCGCTGAGCGTCGACCTCGGCTTCGGCGGCGGGCCGACCCGCAACAGCCTCGACGCCGTCAGCGACCGCGACCACGCCCTCGAGACGACCTCGGCCTGCGCAACGACGATGGTCCACCTGTCGCGGCTCGCGGAGGACTGGGTGTTCCTCGCGAGCTCCGAGGCGCGCATGCTGCGCTTCGGCGACCGGGTCTCGACCGGTTCGAGCCTCATGCCGCAGAAGCGAAACCCCGACGCGCTCGAGCTCGTGCGCGGCAAGGTCGGCCGCGTGCACGGTGCGCACGTCGCGCTCGTCACGACGATGAAGGGGCTGCCCCTGGCGTACGACAAGGACATGCAGGAGGACAAGGAGCCCCTTTTCGACGCGCTCGACCAGACGCTCGACGCACTCGCGGTGGCGCGCGCGTGCGCGCTCGACGTGACGTTCGACACGGGGGCGGGGCGCGCCGCGGCGTCGGGCGACGGGTTCCTCGAGGCGACGGACCTCGCCGACCTCCTGGTCGCGCGCGGCGTGCCGTTCCGGACCGCGCACGAGCGCGTCGGGCGCGCGGTCGAGCGCGCGATCGCGCGTGGGACGTCCCTCGGAGCGCTGCCCGCGGACGATCGCGCGGAGCTCGTGCCCGAGCTCGACGGTGTCGACCTCGAAACCGAGCTCGGCGTCGACGCTGTGCTGGCGCGCCGCGTCGCCTACGGCGGGACCGCACCGGACCGCGTCGCGGAAGAGGCCGAGCGGTGGAAGAGAGCGCTGTGAAGCCCGCGCCGCCCGACGCGAAGGACGACGCGCCGGTCGTCACCCTGGAGCCCGCGCGCATGGGGGACGTCGAGCCGATCATGGAGCTCGTGAACCGGCTCGCGTCGGAAGGCGTGATGCTCCCGCGCTCGCCCGCTTCGATCGTCGAGAAGCTCCGCGACTTCGTCGTGGCGCGCGTCGACGGCGTATTCGCGGGATGCGGCGCCCTCGCGATCGTGTGGACGGACATCGCGGAGATCCGCTCGATCGCGGTTGAGCCGCGCTTCCAGAAGTACGGCATCGGGAAGCGGATGGCGCTGCGGCTCATCCAGGACGCGCGCGAGCTCGGGCTCACGCGAATCGTCGCCTTCACCTACGTCGTCGGCTTCTTCGAGCGCCTCGGGTTCCGGGTGGTCGAGCACGAGTCGCTCCCGCACAAGGTGTTCAACGACTGCCTGAACTGCCCGAAGTTCCACAAGTGCGACGAGGTCGCGGTGGAGCTCGTTCTCCAGGAGCCCGCGGCGGCTCCGATCAAATCCCGGGTCGCGCTGCCCCGGCCCGGTCGGCCGTTCACGGTCTGATGGAGCGGCCGCGATCGAAGGGATCCGGTCGTCGGATCGACGAGCCCCTGTCTCCGTGCGAGCGACGCGGGGCGGCGCGCGTCCACGCGCGCCGCCACCGCAGCCGGAGGTGCGCGCCTTGATCGATCGTGACCAGGGCCTCGGCCTGCTCTGCGACTGGATCGCCGTCGACTCGACCACCGGTCGGGAGGGCGACTACGGCGATCTCATCGGCCGCGCGCTCGAGGGGTTCGGGTTCGGCGTCGAGGCGCAGGCGGTCGCGCCCGGGCGGCGCAACGTGCTCGCCCGAGCCGGTCGCCCGGAAGTCGTGTTCTGCACCCATCTCGACACGGTCCCGCCGTACATCGCGCCCCGCCGCGCGCGAGGCACCGTGCACGGCCGCGGCGCGTGCGATGCGAAGGGACAGGCGCTCGCGATGCTCATGGCCGCCGACGAACTCGTGCGCTCCGGTGAGGACCGCGTCGGCTTCCTCCTGACCGTCGGCGAGGAGGTAGACAGCGCCGGGGCGGCCCACGCCGACGCGCGCATGGCCGACGACCCGTCGCTGCGCGACGCGTGGCGGCCGCGCTACACGATCGTGGGGGAGCCCACGGGGAACCGCTTCGTCCGCGGCCACAAGGGCATCTTCCTCGCCGACCTCGTCGCGCACGGCGTGGCGGGGCACAGCGGCAATCCGCTCGGGCCCTCGGCGGTGCACGCGCTCGTCGGGTGCTGCGCGCGGCTCGTGGACACCGACTTCGGCCACGACCCGGTGCTCGGCCCCGGGACGGTCAACGTCGGCACGATCCACGGGGGCGAGGCGCCGAACGTGGTCGCGCCCGCCGCGCGCGCCGAGATCCTGGTGCGCGCGGTCGACGAGCCCGACCGCGTGCGCGCACGCATCGAGGCGACGCTGGGCTCCAACGTCGAGCTGCGCGAGGGCCGCGAGCAGTACGGTCCCGTGCACTTCCACGTGCCGGACGGAGAGGAGGCCGGACCGGTCTCGTTCGGCACCGACGCGCCGCACCTGACGCGCTGGGGGCGGCCGCTCCTCTTCGGACCGGGCTCCATCGATCTCGCGCACACCGACGAGGAGCGCATCGAGTGGGCGGAGATCGAGGCCGCCGCCGCGCGCCACGTGCGGACCGTGCGTGAGCTGCTGGCGGCGCCGGACTGACGCTCGACCGAAGGACCGCGCCTGGCGTGCCGGCTCCAGCGGATCGGGTACGACCGACGCTTCGCTACTTCGGCCGGAACGGTGCTGCGGCGGGCGAGTCCCACCACGAGCGCCAGGCGTCGGGGCGCTTTCCGAGGTCGACGCCGGACGCGCGCACGAGGCTGCGCAGCACGACGCGCCGCTCTTCGAGGACGGACACCTCGGTGACCGACACGACGCCGACGTCGAGGACGGACGCCTCGGTCAAGATCCCGATCGTCGGGTCGGCGACGGACGCGAACGACGCGACCTCGACGTCGAAGTCCTGAATGTACGCGCGCTGGCGCCCGAAGAGCGCGTAGGCGCGCGCAGGTCGGCTGCCGCGGCCGGACGGTGCCGGTGCCGCCGCCGTGAGCGGGCGGGTCACCGGGACCTTGGGATTCTTCGGCGCGCGCAGCGCGAAGTAGCGGTCCAGGAGCGGTTCGACCGCCACGGGATCACCGGTCTCGCCGAGGGCCTCCGCCGAGCGGACGCGGACGAGCGCCGTGGGCGACCAGAGTCCATCGACCAGCGGCCGGGCGACCTCGCGAGCGCCGATGTCACCGAGGGTGCGCGCGGCCTTCGCGCGGACGCGCGGGCTCGGGTCCCACATCGCGTGCAGGATCGGTAGCCGCGGGTCCTCGGACGGGAACAGGCGGCCCAGTGCGGCGAGCGCGAATCCGCGCTCCTCGGCGTTCTTCGAGCGGACGGCGTCGCGGAGCGCGCCCAGCACGTCCGCGCGCGGCGCCGACGTCGGGAGAGCGCGCAGCGCGGCCTCCTGTACCGCGGCGCTGCCGGTGGCGCCCGCCTTCCGGAGCGCGCGGAGGTCCGCGCCCTTCGGGAGCGCCTGCGCACCGAGCCGCGAGGCCACCGCGCGCAGGTCGGCGTCGTGGGGCGCGACGTCGAGCAGACGATCGGCCTCCTGGAAGCCTTCGACGAAGAGTCCGCGCGCGACGAGCCAGTCGAGACGCTGCGCGGGCTCGAGTTCGGTCCCGCGGCGCACGCGTCGCCACTCGGCCAGGAGCTCGTCCTCGGGCGCGACGCGCTCGACCGCTCCGGCCGGCAGCAGCTTCCAAACGCCGTCCGTGCCGCGGACGCGGACCGCGCCATTCTCCTGGGGTTCGGCCGGCCCTCGGACGACGCCGCCCGAGGCGAGTACCACCACGTAGCGCTCGGCGCCCCGGGCGTGGGTCGGCGTCGGGCCGGGCTCGGAATCGAGCCCGGAGCCCAGCGTGGCGGGTCCGGTCCGGGCGGCGGGAAGCTCCTGCGCGGAGGCCACCGAGGCGAGGAGCAGGAAGGGCAGGGTCCCGACGCTGCCGCGGAGGATTCCGGCGCGCGTCCGGAGGAATCCGGTGCTGCGGCCGAGCGGGCGCGTTGCGCAGGCGGTGGTCGTTCGACTTCGGCTCATCTCTGACGGTGGGTTGGGACGGGTCGTCGCGGTTACCCGGCGCCGCGCCCCCGGTTTCCCGATATGCGTCCGTGGCCGCTCCCCTGGAGGCGGGACGCTGGTCACGGTTCCGTATCCCGGCTTTGCGAGGGGGGCCCGAACCCAGCCTACGGGTGATGGGACCGTCTCGGCCCGTGACGAGCACGTGGATCCGCCTGCGCTGGACCTCGTCCAGCGCGGGCGGGTCCGGGCTCGACGCGCTGATCCACACCTCTCGCGGGCGGAGGTGGTCGAGGAGCTCTCCGAGGTGGGGCGAGTCGGATCCGTGGTGGGGCAGGAGGAGCGCGTCGACGGGGCCCGCTGCGAGCGGCCCTCCAAGCAGAGCGGCGAGGCCGTGCCCCTCGGCGTCCCCGGAGAGCACCACGCGCGCCGGACGCGCGCCGTGCCAGCGGACGTCGAGGACGAGCGAGCCCTCGTTCCCTTCGAACGCACCCGCTCGGTGCACGCGGACGTCGAAGCGGGCCCCGGGCGCCGAACCGGGCGCGGTGCCCGCGCGCGGCCGGATCCAGCGCGCGCCTGGCGGCGGACGGACCGAGCGCGAAGGTGCGCCGACCCAGCACGCGACGCGGTGCCGGCCCGCGACGCGCGCGAGGTCCCCCGCGTGGTCCGCGTGGTCGTGGGAGAGCGCGACGGTGAGTGCCCCGACGTCGCGCGTCCGAAGGAGCGGAAGGACGGCGCCCGACGCGACCCCGATGCGGTCGCGCGACCCGGCGTCCAGGAGCAGCGCCTCACCGTCGGGCGCCATGGCCAGGACCGCGAGTCCGTCGCCGACGTCGAGCACCGTCACCTCGAGGCTGGAGGGTCGAACGCCGGGCCACGGTGAAATCAGGAGCGCGAGCACCAGCGCAGCGGCGCGGCGCGCCATCCGCGCCGTGCGCGCGCCGGCGCTCGACAGCCCGGTCAGCGCGAGGGCGCAGAAGAGGCCGACGAGCAGGACGCTGCGCGCGGGCAGTGCGCACGGTGAGAGCGGCGCACCGTCGAGGACTTCGAGCACCGCGAGCATCGCGCGGGCTGCGCCCTCGCAGGCGAGGCCGAGTCCCGATTCCAGCCAGGTGCCGCCGGGGGAAACCGCGTAGCACCAGCCCAGTCCCACGAGCGCTGCCATCGGCACGAACGCGACCGGGGTCCCGACGGCGCCGACGGGAGCGAACTCACCGAAGGTCGACCAGACGATCGGGAGGGTCGCGAGCGAGGCAACGACCGATGCGGCGAGGGCCGCTGCGGCCGCGCGCTGCGCGGCGACGGCCAGCGCGCGCCCGAGCGCCCACCGCCGGTGCCCGGCGCGGGACACCTCCCGAAGGGGCGCGAACCCGGGCAGCGCGCCCCGTGCCTGCCGCGCCGCCCGCGACCCGACGAGTACGAGCGCCGCCGTCGCTCCGTACGAGAGCTGCACCCCCGGCGAGAGCGGCGCGAGTGGGTCGAGCAGGAGCTCGAGGACGAGGGCCAGTCCGAGGAGGTTCTCGGCGCACGGCCGGCGCGGTCCACCGAGCGCGCGCGGGAGTCGGGGCGCGAGCACGGCGAGCGCGAGCGCGACCGCCGCACGCGACGCCGGGGCGCCGTAGCCCGCCAGCGGTACGAACAGGAGCGCGAGGGCCGCGGTCGGCCACGCCGGGTCCACGGTCACAGGCGCGCGGTGGAGCAGCGCGCCGAGGGGGCGCAGCAGCGCCTGGAGCACAGCGGCGATCAGCGCTCCGAGCGGACGCGCGACGAGGATCCCGACGAGCCCGACGTGGAGCCCGGAGAGCGCGAGCATGTGCCGCGTTCCGGTGCGCGTGAACAGGTCGACGGTCCCGGGGTCGAGGCCCGACGTGCGCCCGAACAGGAGCGCCCTCAGGAGGCCTCGGGTCGCCGGGTCGGGGTGGGCGCCGACCGCGCGGAGGCCCCGGGCGCGGAGCGCCGTTCCCGGCGCAGAGCGGGGCGGGCCTCCGCCGCGCAGCCGGACGAGTTCGTCCGCTCGCACCCGCGCGGCCGCGGGCGTGCGCGCGGGTCCGCAGTCGGGCGGTGCCCCTGCCCAGCGCGGCGCGGCCGCAGCGAGCGGCACGACGAGGTCGCCCGGTCGCGCGGCGCCGTCCGCCGTGCGCAGCGCCGCGCGGTCTTCGCCACCGAGGGCCACGAGGGCCTGGCGCGGCTCCGCGCCCCGCCCGAGGCCGAGCGCGTACGCCCGTCCGGGTCGGACGGCCGCCGGCCGAGGGGCGCCCAGGGCGCGTACGCCCGCGAGCGCTGCGAGCGTCGCCAGGACCACCCCGAGTCCGGCCGCCCGCCGCGGACGCATTCCGCGCCGGCGGAGCGCGCGGCCCCTTCGCCCGATCGCTCCCGCCGCGCCTTCGGTCCCTTGCGCGGCGCTCCCGGGCCCCCGCCCCTCGTCCTCGCGCCGCCCGTCCCCCTCGCGCGACGGCCTTTTCCCCAGGCCGCGCACGAGGGCGGCCGCCCCCAGTAATAGCGCGTAGAGCGCGGCGGCCGCCGGTGCCCCGCCGACGAGCGCACCCGCGCTGGCACCGGCCACCATCGCACCGGCGGCGGAGAGCGCCGGGGACGGCGCCCGCCCGTGCTCCTCGCGCTCGGCCTCCATGGCGTTCCGACGGTCGACGCCGCCCCCGGTGGCGCGGAATCGCGGAGGAATCGGCTCCGCGCCACGGCGCGCTGGACGCTGCTCCCGTCCGAACCGCGCGGCCGAGGGGCGTCCCCGTTCGACGGCCCCCTGGCGCGTCCGTAGACTCACCGGCCCCGAGCCATGACCACGCCCCAGAACGAGCCCCGACGCGCCGTGTTCCCCGGCACGTTCGACCCGGTGACGCGCGGCCACATCGACCTGGTCGAGCGCGCTGCCCACATCTTCGACGAGCTCACCGTCGTGGTCGCGGCGCACCACGACAAGCGCCACCTGCTGTCGGTCGACGAGCGCGTCGAGCTGCTCTCCCAGGCGATGGAGCGATTCCCGCACGCGCGCGCCGTCGCCTTCGACGGCCTCGTGGTCGACGCGGCGAGGCAGTTCGGCGCGACCGCCATCGTGCGCGGCGTCCGCAACACGTCCGATCTCGAGTACGAGCGCCAGCTCGCGCTCGCGAACCGCTCGATGAACCCGGACGTCGAGACCGTGCTGCTCTTCCCCTCGGCGGAGTACGCGCACGTCTCGAGCACGCTCGTGCGCCAGATCGCGCGCTTCGGAGGCGACCTCTCGAGCTTCGTCGCCGAGGACGTTGCGGCCGCCCTGCGGAAGGCCGTCGAGCGGTCCGAGTAGACCCAGGCGGCGCGCCGGCGGCGCGCCCGAACGCCCGCCTTCCGGCGAGGCACACCGCGCCAACCGGCGCGCTCAGCCCCCCGCGCCGCCCCGCAGCGTGCGCAACAGAGATGACGACCCACCCCGACCGCATCCCCGTCAAGACCGACAAGGCGCCCGGCGCCATCGGGCCGTACAACCAGGCGATCGTCGCCGGCGGTTTCGTTCACTGCTCCGGCCAGGTTGCGTTCGACCCGGCGAGCGGAGAGATCGTCCAGGGCGACGTGCGCGTCCAGACCCAGCGCGTGATGGAGAACCTCGCCGCCGTCCTCGAGGCCGCGGGGGTCGACTTCTCGCACGCCGTGCGCTGCACGATCTTCCTCAAGGACCTCGGCGACTTCGCCGCGGTCAACGAGGTCTACGGCAGCTTCTTCGAGGGCTTCGAACCGCCGGCGCGCGCGTGCGTCGAGGTCGCGCGGCTCCCGCGGGACGTGGCCGTCGAGATCGACTGCCTCGCGCTGGCGCCCGTCGACGGAGGCTCGGACCGATGAGCGTCTCCTGCGGAATCGTCGGCCTGCCGAACGTCGGCAAGAGCACCCTCTTCAACGCGCTCACCGCGGCGGGGGCCCAGGAGGGCAACTTCCCCTTCTGCACGATCGACCCGAACGTGGCGGTCGCGTCCGTCCCCGACGCGAATCTGGCGACCATCAACGGCTTCATCGAGACCGACAAGGTGATCCCCGCGTCGGTCAAGATCGTCGACATTGCGGGCCTGATCGCTGGCGCCTCGAAGGGCGAGGGCCTCGGGAACAAGTTCCTCAGCAACATCCGCGAGACCGACGCGATCATGCACGTCGTGCGCTGCTTCGGCGGCTCGAAGGTCGTGCGCGAGGAGCCCGTCGATCCGCTGAAGGACATCGAGGTGATCGAGCTCGAGCTCGCGCTGGCGGACCTGGACACGGTCGACCGCGCGATCGAGCGCGTGTCGAAGAAGGCGCGCTCGGGCGACAAGGACTCCCTCGAGATGAAGGAGCTCTACGAGCGCGTCAAGGGAATGCTCGAGGCCGAGGAACTCCTGCGCACGAAGGAGTGGACCGACCGGGAGATCGAACTGCTCAAGCCGCTCTGCCTCCTCACGACGAAGCGCATGCTCTACGTTGCGAACGTGAGCGACGCGGACCTCGCGGGGGCGAGCGACTTCGCCCAGGCGGTCGCGGCACGCGCCGCGGCGACCGGCTCCGAGTGGCTGCCGATCTGCGGTGACATCGAGTCCGAGCTCCGCAACATGGACGCCGAGGAGCGCGACGTCTTCATGGAGGACCTCGGCATCTCCGAGCTCGGCCTCGACCGCCTCATCCAGGCCACCTACAAGCTGCTCGGCCTGCAGACGTACTACACGGCCGGCGAGAAGGAGATCCGCGCCTGGACGATCCGCGCGGGCACCAAGGCGCCGCAGGCCGCGGGCGTGATCCACACCGACTTCGAGAAGGCGTTCATCCGGTCCGAGACGTATTCGGTCGGGGACCTCGCGGAGCACGGTTCGGAGGCCGGGATCCGGGCCGCGGGCAAGCTCCGGACCGAGGGACGCGACTACGTGATGCAGGAGGGGGACGTCTGTCACTTCCTCGTCGGCAAGTAGTAGGGCGCCCCGGATCGGGGCCCGACGGAGCGCTCTCTCGTGCGTGAGGTCCTGCTCGTCGGCGCGGGCGGCTTCGTCGGCGCGGTGCTGCGCTACGGCGCGGTGCGCGCGCTTGGCGCAACGGCGTTCCCGTGGGCGACCCTGTCGGTCAACGTGGTGGGCAGCCTCGCCCTCGGCTGGGCGCTGAGCCTCAGCGCCCGCGACGCGCTGTCGCCCGACGTTCGAGTGGCCCTCTGTACGGGCCTCCTCGGGGCGCTCACAACCTTCTCGACGTTCAGCGCCGAGACCGTCCGCCTCGCCCAGGCCGGATCGCTCGGCGCCGCCGCGCTCAACGCGGCGCTGAACGTCTCACTCTCGATCGCGGCCGCGGCGGCGGGGTTCGCCCTCGGACGCTGAGTTACGAGCGCTGGGCTCCAGCAGCTGAGCTCCGAGCGCCGGAGCCGCGCAGGACCCAAAGGCGCTCGCACCGCGAGGCCTGGGGCCGCACTCGCGCGCTCCAGCCGCGCGGTGGGCCCGGCGCCCAACATCGACTTTGCGCGCGACGCATCTCCCCTGGGGGCGGCGCGTTACGTGTGTGTCTGCACGATCGTGTGAAAGGACCGGGTCCGCGTCCCGGGGGTACGATTCGGAGTGCGCGCGCGCGCGCCTTGCCCCGACCGCACCGCACGTCCTTCCACGCCCGATTCGCAGCCTGTGATCGCTCTCCTGGCCCTCGTCCCGACGGCATTCGTCCCGGCGGCACCGCTCCCGGCGGTCGCACCCACGGCGGGCGCTCCCGTCCACGCCGTCCCATTCCTGGACCCCGCGCCGACCGTCGGCCCTCTCGTCTTCGCCCGCAGCGGTTCCCTGTCGGGCAGCTCCGCGCGACCCGACAAGGGCGACGAGGACGCGGCCGTCATCGCAGGCCTCGCCAAGCGCGGTCTCCACGACACCGTCGTGCGCGAGGCGCGGTCGTTCCTCCAGTCGCGGCCGACGCACCGCCGCGCGCCCGCCGTCCGGTACAGCCTCGCGGACTCGCTCTTCGAGCTCGGCCGCGTGCCCGAGGCCCTCGCGCAGTACGAAGCGCTCGACGGCGTCACCGGATTCGAGCAGTCGGTCGAGGTCGACTACCGCATCGGAGTCTGCTCGATCGAGACGGGCGACGCCGACCGTGCCATCCAGGCGCTCGGGGCCGCCGTCGCGGGCGCGAAGGGCGACGAGGCGGCGCGCTACCTCCTCGCGCCGGCCAGCTTCAGTCGGGCCGAGGCCCTCTTCCAGGCGGGCCGCTACGGCGAGGCCGTCGGCTCCTACGGCGTCGCGATCGAGGCGGATCCGGACGGCGACACCGCCTCGGACGCGCGCTTCGGCGTCGCGTGGAGCCGCTTCAAGGCGGGGGAGAGCGCGGAGACCGTCGCCGCCGTCGAGGAATTCCTCCGTCGCCACTCCGGGGACGAGCGCTCGGGCGAGCTCTCCTTCCTCGCCGCGGAGGCGCAGCGCACCGCGGGCGCGTTCGACGCCGCGCTCGCGTGGTACGGCCGGGTCACCGAGGGGCGCTACTTCGAGTCCGCGCTGCGCGGCGCGGCCTTCGCCGAAGTCGAGCGCGGGGACGCGCAGGCGGCTGCGGCCCGCTTCGGAGCGCTCCTCGAGCGCTTTCCCGCCGGGCAGTTCGCCGCCGAGGCGGCGCTCCAGCGCGGCGTCCAGCTCGTCCGCGCGGGCGACCACCGGGGCGCGCTCGCCGCGCTCGGGACGGACGTCGTCCCGAAGGACGCCCAGGCCGCCTACTGGACCGCGGCCGCGCACGCGGGACTCGGCGACCACGAGGCAGCGCTGCGAGCCGCGCGCGCCGGGCTCGAGCGCTCTCCGGACGCGGCGCTCGGCGCCCAGCTCAAGGTCGCGGCGGGCGACGCGCTGTACGAGCTCGGACGCACGGCCGAGGCCGCGCGCGAGTACGAGTCGAGCGGCTCCGCCTACGCGCTGCACGCGGCCGCCGTCGCGCGCCTCAACGCGGGCGACGCCGGGGAGGCGCTGCGGCTCTCCGAGACGCTTCTCGCCGGGCTCGCGCGCGAGCCCGGCACGGAGTACCGCGGCGAAGCGCTCCTGACGCGGTCCGAGGCGCTCTTCCGCCTCGAGCGCTACGGCGAGGCCGAGCCGGCCCTACGCGCACTGCTCGCCGAAGCGTCGCCCGAGGGCGGCGCACCGCCCGCCACGGCGCTCGAGCCAAGCGAGCTCGCGCGATGCCGCGCGAGGCTCGCCTGGTGCCGCTGGTACGCCGCCGACCACCCCGCCGCGCTCGCGCTCTTCACCGCCGTGTCCCGGGACTCCGCCGCGCGGCCGGCCGAGCGCCTCGAGGCGGGCTTCATGTCCGGGCGCGCGGCGCTCGAGACGGGCGACGAGGGCGCGGCACGCGCGCGATTCCTCGGCTACGTCGAGGCCGCGCCCGAGGGCCCGTACGCCGCCGAGTCGCTCCTGCGCGCCGGGCGCCTGACCCCGGGGCCTGAGGGCCTCGCGTCCTTCGACCGGCTGATCGCCGGCTTCCCCGAGCACCCGCTCGCGCCGGCCGCGCTGTCCGAGGCCGCAGAGCGCCGGATCGAGCTCGGCGACACCCCGGGCGCGATCCGCGACTACACCGCGCTCGTCGAGCGTTTCCCGAACGACCCCGGGGCGCCCAACGCGCTCTACGGCCTCGGCTGGGCGCAGCACCAGGTCGGCAACAGCGCTGCGGCGGCCGCGCCGCTCTGGCAGGTCGCGCGCTCGGCGTCCGCGCCCGCGGACCTGCGCGCCGCCTCCGCCGAACTGCTCGTCTGGGTCGAGGCCGCCGCCGAGCGCCCCGGCGAGGTCACGGCCGCTCTCGCCGCGATGCTCGAGCGCGTCGACGACGGGCCGCGCGTCCTGCGGGCGGCCCGCGTCGCGGACGCGGCGCTCGCGAAGGGCGAGAACGCCGCGGCCGCGCGCGAGGACCTCTGGGCCCGTGTCGCCGCGCGCGTCGAGGGCCCCGAGCTCTGCGCGGCGCGCGTCGAGCAGGGCTTCGTCGCGCTGGATCGGGACGACACGGAGACGGCGGCGAAGCTCGCGGGGCTCGCGCGTGAGCTCGGGCCCGAGAGCGCCGACGTCGCCGAGCTGTCGTTCTTCGTGGGGGAGGCGTACTTCGGCGCCGGCAGCGACGAGCGGGCGATCGCCCTCTACGCGGCGGCGACGGACCACGGCCGGCCCGAGGTCGTCGAGCGGGCCCTCTACAAGGCCGGCTTCGCGGAGCTGCGCCGCGGCGACAATGCGGCCGCGGCCGCGCGCTTCGGCGCCGTCGTCGAGCGCTTCCCCGCCGGCGTGCTCTTCCCCGAGTCGCTGTACCTCACAGGCGAGGCCCGCTTCCGCGACGGCGCGTTCGAGGACGCGGCGCCCTGGCTGCGTCGCATGACGACGGAGTTCCGCGAGCACGAGTCGCGTCCGAAGGCGCTCTTCCGACTCGGCGTGTGCGAGGTCGAGCTCGGGCGCCACGAACAGGCGAGCGTCGCGCTCGCCGAGCTCGTCGCGAAACACCCCGGCTTCCCGAACCTCGTCGAGGCCGAACTCTGGCGCGGACGCGCCCTCCGCAACACGGGCCAGCTCCGCGGCGCGCGCCAGTCCCTGGCGCGGGTCGTCGACAACGACGAGGGCGTGCTCGCCGCGCGCGCGCGCATCGAGCTTGCGCGCGTGTCGGAGGCCGAGAACGACGCCGAGGGCGCCGTCGCCGAGTACCTCAAGGTCGCCGTCCTGTACGGCCACGCCGAGGAGTGCGCCGAGGCGCTCGTGCGCGCGGGTGACGTGCTCGCCCGCACCGGCAAGGAGGAGCGCGCGCGCTCCGTCTGGGCCGAGGCCCGGAAGGACTACCCGAAGACCCCCTGGGGAGCGAAGGCCGCGCAGCGGCTCGAGTGACGCGCGGCGCCGTCCCTGCCGCCCCGGCGGCGCGGCACCCGGCGCACCGCAACCCCCAGACGGACCCGACACGCAGACGGACCCGACACGCAGACGATGCTCACCATTCCCTTCCCGATGCCGACGGCGTCGCTCGCCATCCTCCAGGAGGTCGACGCCGAGTCGCTCTTCGAGCTGATCGAGCGCGGCGGCGTGCTCATGGTTCCGATCGCGCTCGCGTCGTTCGTGGCGCTCGCGTTCGCGATCGAGCGCCTCGTCGGGCTCCGGGCCGGTGCCCTCGGCTCGAAGCGCCTGCAGCGCGACGTCGTCGACGCGGCGCGCACGCGCGGACGCGACGCGGCGCTCGGGCTCTGCCGCGAGCAGGCGGACAAGCCGCTCGCACGGATCCTCGCCGCCGGGCTCGCGCGCACGAACGCGGACTTCGCCGAGCGCGAGAAGGTCGTCGAGGACGCCGCCAACGGCGAGGTCCGCCGCCTGGCGCGCAACCTGCGCCCGCTGTTCCTCGTCTGGCTGATCGCGCCGCTCCTCGGCCTGCTCGGCACGGTCTGGGGGATGATCAAGGCCTTCAAGGGCATCGCGGGCGAGGGCGGTATCGGCCGGCCCGAGGTCCTCGCGGACGGCATCTACGGCGCGCTGTCCACGACCGCCGCCGGCCTCGCCGTCGCCATCCCGTCCATCGTTGCGTACTGGTACCTGCAGGGGCGCATCGAGGCCTTCGCGGCGCGCGTCGAGGAAGCGCACCGCGGGGTCGAGGAGGGGCTCTCAGGCGCCGTCACGACCGGCCCGCGCCCGAGCACCGAGGCCCCGGCGCCCGCGCTGAAGAGCGCGAGCACCGCGTCGTGAGCCGCGTGCTTCCCACCGAGCCCCGAGACGCGCGATGAAGATCCAAGCGAAGGACCCGGCCGCCGAGCTGAGCCTGAACCTGGCGCCGATGATCGACGTCGTGTTCCTGCTGCTCATCTTCTTCATGGTCGCGACGACGTTCGCGAGCGTGGAGAAGGAGATGGACCTCGACCTGCCGACCGCCGAGACCGGCGAGGCGGCCGAGAACCCGCTCGACGAAGTCGTCGTGAACATCGCCGCGGACGGCACGCTGCAGGTCGACGGCGAGGCGGTCGACGGCGCGCGTCTGCGCGAGATCCTCGCGCGTGCCGCGCGGGCGAACCCGAAGACGCCGGTCACCATCCGCGGCGACCGCGCGAGCCAGCTGCAGCGCGTGACGGAGGTCATGGACGCGTGCCGCCAGACCGGGCTGTTCGATGTGGGCATCATGACGCGCGACGCGCGCTGACGGACGGAGCGGACGGTGCGCGGAGACCTCGGCAAGAATGTCGTGATCGCGGCCAGCCTCCTGGCGGCCGGGTTCCTCGCGGCGTGGCTGCGTTTTCGGCCGCACCTCGGCAACGAAGGGGCATTCACCGACGGCGAGCGCACGATCGAGTTCGCGTCGAGCCAGGCGCTGCGCTACGCCGTTTGGGACCGCCCCGAGCCCTACGGCGGCGAGCTCAACTCCGGAGAGAGCGAGCGCGGCCCGTCGGTGTCGCCCGACGGCCAGCAGGTCGTGTTCGTCGTGGGAGAGCGCGGGCTCGGGACCGATCTCTGGGTCGCGGACCTCGAGGCCGGCGGCCGCGCGATCGACCCGCGTCCGCTCGTGGAGGTCAACGGGCCGGGCGACGAGCTCGCGCCCGCGTTCGCGCCGGACGGAACGCTGCTGTTCGCGTCGAACCGCGCGGGAGGCGCCGGCGGCTTCGACCTGTGGCGCGCTCCGTGGTCGCGCGGGGTCTTCGGTGCGCCCGAGTGGATCGACGGTGGGCTCAACACGGCCGCGGACGAGCTCGACCCCGCGCCGGTGCCGGGCTCCGACGAGCTCGTGCTGGCGTCCAACAGGCGCGTGCTCGAGGGCGGCGAAGTCGAGCGCGGCGCGACGACCGACCTCTGGCGCGCATGGACGCTGCCTCCGCGCGACGGCGAGCGCGCGCCGCGCTACGTCGCCGAGCCGCTCGCCGAGCTGAACACCGCTTTCGACGAGCGAGACCCGTGCTTCACGCCCGACGGGCGCGCGCTCCTGTTCGCGTCCGACCGAGCCGGCGAGCAGCGCGCCGACTTCGACCTCTACCGCGCGAGCCGGGCGCCGCGCGGCGCCGCGTCCGGCGAAGAGCCGCGCGAGTGGCTCGACGCGCGGCCCCTCGTCGGAGTGAACACGGCCGCGTCGGAGCGCGACCCGCGGCCCGCCGCGGACGGCTTCGCTCTGCTGTTCACGCGCGAGGCGACGGCCCCCGGCGGCGCGGTCGATCCGGCGCCGACCGCCACCTTCGACGTGTGGCGCGCGCGCTCGTCCGAGATCGTGCGCACGCCCGGCCGCCCGATCGGCTGGCGCGAGCTCCTGATCCTCGTGTCGCTGCTCGTGCTGGCGCTCCTCGCGGCGCTCGCGAAGCGCTGGCGCGGGCTCGACATCCTCTACAAGGCGTTCCTCGTCTCGCTCCTGATCCACCTGCTCCTCCTCGCGTGGTCGCGCGAGGTCGTGCCGACGTCCGAGCCGGTCGAGCTCGACGGCGCCGGCGAGCAGCGCGTCCGTATCCGGCTCCTCGAGGACCCGAACTCGCTGAGCGCGCAGCGCAACCAGGAGCGCGGCGGGAGCGTGCAGGCGAGCCGGGCGAGCGAGCAGGCGTCCGAAGCGCTGGCCGAGGCGACGCCGGCGCGCTCGGAGAGCGAGGCGCGCGACGTGGACACCGAGGCCCCGACGTCGCGCGCGATCGAGCGCGCGGCCGCCGAGCTTGCGGCGGCGCCGGCGCTCGAACCCAGCGAGGCGCCGGCGCGCCCCGAGGCCACTGCGAGCGACGCAGCGGTGCGCACGGCCGAGGTCGAGATCGACCGGCGGAGCGCCGACGCACGTGCGCTGGAGGTGAGCGCGAGCGCGGACGCGGAGGCCGCCGAGCGCGCCACCGAATCGCTGGCGGAGGCCGCGGTCGATGCCGGAGCGCTCCGGGCGGAGACCTCGGCGCTGGAGAGCGCGGCGGCTTCCACGAGCGGCGTCGCCTCGCCGGTCGAACGCGCCGCGTCCGCGTCCAGCGCTGCCGCGCCCGCGGCGCGCGAGGCGCGCGTCGAGCGCAGTGCCGCCGCGGCGGCGGCTTCTCCCGCGGCGGAGCTCGCGCGTCCCACGGCGGAAGTGGGCCGGCGCGTCGCTGACGCGCGCGCGATGGAGGTCCGTGCGTCGGACGGCTCAGCGCTGGACCGCTCCGAGTCCGCGTCGTCCAGCGCGAGCGCGCCCCGGGCGGCGGACGCCGCGCGCTCCGCACAGAGCTCGATCCTGGGGGCGACAGGCCTGAGCCCGAGCGCGTCGAGCCGCCTGGAGCGGGCGTCGAGCGCGCGCGGTCTCCTCGCGGACGCTCCCGCGCCCTCGCGGGCGCCTGCGCCCGAGCGCGCGGGGCAGGCGAGCGCCTCCGGACGGCGCTCCGTCGACGTCGCGGGCCTCGCCGCGCCCGAGCGCGCGGAATCCGCGGGGCCGCCGGCACCGGCCTACGATCCCGCGGCGGACATGGCGCCAGCGGGTGCGCCGCTCGCGCGCCGGGCCGACGCCGCGCCGCCCGGCGGCGCCCCAGCCTTCGGCGCGCCGGGCCGCCGAGCACCGTCCACTGCCGGCGCGCCGGCGCCGCTGCGTCCAGGGTCCGCTGCAGCGCTGTCGCTCGCGGGCGCACCGCGCCGCGCCACGGGCCCGGCGCCCGCGCCGGGAGACGCGCCCGGCTTCCAGCCGAGCGCCCGGGGGGCCCGCGACGTCGCGCTGGCCGCGCCCGAGGTCGTGCCGGGGACGCGGGCCGGGACGACCGGCGCTCCGACGGCGGCGTCGACCTCCGGCGTAGCGGCGGGCGACCTCGCGGTCGCCGCGTCGGGCCCGTCGCTCGAGCGCACGCGCGGCGCCGGCGCACCCGGGCCCACGCGCTTCGCGGGCGGCCCCGCCGTCGACCGCCGGCCCGCTGCTCCGGCGCCCGGCCGCTACGCCATCGCCGCGCCCGCCGCGCCGAAGGCCGACGTGCGCGCGCCGCTGCCGGAGCCGCTGGCCGGGCAGTGGGAGCGCACGCCGTACCAGTCGCGCTCGGGCTCGCGCAAGATCGCCGCGCTCGAGGAGTACGGCGGTTCCGCCGCGACCGAGGCTGCCGTCGAGCGTGGCCTCGAGTACCTCGCCGCGCGCCAGCGCCGTGACGGTCGCTGGGGCACGCGCGAGGTCGACAACAAGTACGGACAGCCGATGATCGGCAAGACCGGGCTGTGCCTGCTCGCGTTCATGGGCGCCGGGCACACGCCGGACTCCGCCACGCGCTACTCCGAGCTGGTCGCGAAGGGACTCGACTTCCTCGTCGCGAGCCAGGACCCGGAGACGGGCCACATCGGGGCGACCAACGCTTACGGCCACGCGATCGCCACGTACGCGCTGGGGGAGGCGTTCGCTCTCACCGGCGCGAGGGAGCTGAAGCGTCCGCTCGTCCGCGCCACCGCGCGCATCGTCGAGGCGCAGGTGGGCTCGGCGGACCCGCTCGAGCACGGCGGCTGGACCTACTACTTCGGCGGGCTGCATCGGCCGCGTCGGGGGACCGTCGACCGCCGCTGGCCGCGCGTCTCCGTGTCGGTCTGGCAGGTCATGGCGCTTGAGTCGGCGCGGCTCGGCGGGATCGAGGTGAAGGACGTCGTCTTCGACCGCGCGCGCAGCTTCCTCGTGAACGCCTGGGACCGCCGCCGCGGGGCGTTCCGCTACAGCCACGATCCGTCGCGCCTCGGGTCGGAGTACTCGACGCTGCCCGGGTCGACGCCGGCCGCGCTCTTCGCGCTGTCGCTGCTCGGCGTCGACGTCGCCGAGGGCCAGTTCGCGCCGGCCCGGAGCTTCGTCAGCAGCCGCGCTCCGGACGGCTACCGCTTCACGACGAACGACGACTTCGTCTTCCGCGCGCAGGGCAACCAGTACTTCTGGTACTACGGCACGCTCGCGATGTTCCGCGCGGGCGGCGACGACTGGCAGCGCTGGAACGCGCAGATGAAGGCGACGCTCCTGCCCGCGCAGGAGGAGAACGGGTCCTGGGAGCCGATCTCCATCTACGCCGACTTCGCGCAGGACACGGACGCGGACCGCTCGTACACGACCGCGATGAACGTCCTCGCGCTCGAGGTGTACTACCGCTACTTCACGCCGCTGCTCAAGGTGGATTGACGGCCGCCCGGCGGCGGAGGTGGCCGAAGTCACACTGCGAGGCGCGCGGCCCGGAACGGCCGCGGGGATCCGCCTCGGCGTGCGCGACCGTCCGCCGGACTCGGCGCGGCAGGCACCGCGCGGCGGAATCAGCGCGTCGGGTAGTGCTGCTGGTCGGCGGCTCCGTCGCTCATGAGCAGGATCACCGCGACGGCGACCGCGAGCAGAGCGATCGGGAACACGATCCACGGCCAGTTCTCTTTCAGGAACGACATGGCCGCCTGTATACCCCGCTCCGGCTCCGACCGATCGTGGAAAAGCGCCGCGCCGCTCGGTCCGCGCGCGCAATTCCGGATTCCGGCCGCCGCCGGCGGTAACGCGGTCGCCGCGGCCCGGCGCCCGCGGTAGATTCGCGGCCGCGCCATGGCCCTCCGTCCCAAACGACTCCTGAAGAAGCTCGGGCTGTCCCTCGCCAGCCTCGCCGTGGTCGGCGGCGGACTCGAGCTCTTCGCGCGGGCCCAGGAGCCCGGCCCCTTCAGCCTCTTCGATCGGTTCCCGTACTTCGACTCGGAGACGGACGGCCATTGGAGGCACGTGCCCGGGTTCCGCGGCCGCTGGGATTCGACGTGGTACGAGATCGACGACCGCGGACTGCGGGGCGTCGTGCCGGCTCCTTCCGACGCGGAGGACGAGCTCCGCGTCGTCTGCATCGGGGACTCCTGCACGTTCGGCAAGGGGGTGCTCGAGGCGGACTCCTGGCCGCGCCAGCTCGAGGCACGGCTCGCCGCGTCGGGCTCCGAGGCCCGGGTCTACAACCTGGGGATCAACGGCGCGTACGGCGAGGTGTACAGCAACGTGCTCGCCGAGCACGCCGATGCGCTGCGGCCGCACTTCGTGGTGGTCGGCTACAACCTCAACGACTTCCCGAATGCGCTGCGCACGATCGACGAGAAGGTGTTCCGCCAGCGCGGGCTCCGGTCGCTCATCCCGCAGTCGGTGCGGGACTCGCTCGGCCGGCTGGCGCTCTACCGCTGGGTGCGGGCCGAGTACTACGACCGACAGAAGACCAAGGACATGGCCGCGTCCGAGTCACTCGCGAACGCGGCGAGCGAGGGGGCCGAGACGAACGGCGAGGCCTGGAAGGCCGAGCGCGCGCACCTCGAGGCGATCCGTGACCGGGCGCTCGAGCACGGTGCGCGGACGGTCGTGTTCCTCTTCCCGTACGAGAGCCAGGTGCTGCTCGAGGAGTTCGATCGACGCCCGATCGAGCGGATCCGCGGGCTCTGCGAGGAGCTCGGGCTGCCGTTCGTGGACCTCGCGGAGGAATTCCGGCGCGAGGCGCGCGCCGCCGAGCCGATGCGCCGGCTCTTCATCAAGGGCGATCGGTACCACCCGAACCCGTACGGATACGGAATCGTTGCGGACCGCGTGCAGGCCCTCCTCGCCGAGCTAGGGGGCTGAAGGGGGCCCGGGAGGGCCCCCAGGTCGGCGTTGCCGCGCGAGCGCCAACGACTTCGGTCCGTCGGGAACGTTCCCGGAGGCGCGACCCCTGGCGAGATCGCCGGATCGCCCTAGCCTGGAGGGCTGTGCGCAGCGGCCCGCCGCTGTCCCTGGGCGCTTCGATCGTGTGGTCGCGCGCCGAACATCAGGGGGGCGTGCCGTTCCCGTGTGGGGGCGGTGCGCCCTCTGCTCGTTCCAACGGCTGCAGCCGGTCTCCGGGTCCTGCTCTGGGCCCTTCTCCGGGCCGGCCGCCGGGGCCGGCCGCCGGGGAGCGTGGGCCGTGTCCGGGCCGCGCCGCGCGGCGTCCCTGGCGCCGAGTGCGCTCAGGCGACGGTCGCATCGAGTCGACGGGCGGCCTCGGCGCGGCGCGCTGCGCGGAAGACCTCGGCGAGTGACGCGATCCCGAGGTCCCGCATGCCGTCCAGCTCGCCCTCGGCCCACCACAGGTCGCCGAGGATCTCGACGTGTACGCGGAGGGTCGCGAGCGTCTCCTTCGCGATCTCGAGCGACGAGCCTCCGCTGCGCTCGAGCGGGCCGATCTCGATCCGGGACAGGGCCCGGGCCGTGGCCTCGGCGACAGCGCGGTCCGCGGAGCTGCGCGCGATCCGCTCCTCGTGGACGTCGGCCTCGTTCCGTGCGCGCTCCTTCCACGCCGGATGGGCCACGAGCTCCGGGTGCCTCGCGAGGAGGTGCACGAACGACCGCGCGAGGCCGCGCGTGTTGCGGGCGAGCGCGTCGACGTCGAGGAACGTCGAGGACGTCGCGCGGGCGCGGGCGTCGTGCACGACGCGCAGGCCGCGCTCCGACTCAAGGCGGTGCCCGAGCTCGAGGGCCTCCGCGCCAGGATGGGGGAACGTCTCGTCGAAGAGTCCGACCGCGCGCAGGTCGTCGAGCGCGAGGCTCACGTTGCCGGTGCAGAACCCCGTGAAGTCGCGGGTGCTCCCGTCCGAGGGCGCTTCGACACCGGGCAGCGGGTCCGTGCCCTCGACGGCCCGCGCGAGGGCGAACTCGCGCGCCTCGAGCGACGGCTCGAGCGTGCCCGTGATCGCGAGTCCCGCGCCGCGCTTGGCGTGGGCGGCGAGGTGGCGCTCGACCAGTTCGGGCGCCGCCACGACGTCGACCCGTGCGAGGAGCGCTAACGTTCCGCGCGCCGCGCGCAGCCCGGCGTTGTACGCGGACGCGGCGCTGCCGCCCGCGGTCCGGACGATCCGGGTCGGAGTGACCTGGGCGCGCTCGGTGAGCCGACGTGCCGTGTCCTCGATCCCGCTCGCGTCGACGACCACGAGCTCGAAGCGGCCGCGGGCGGTCTGCTGGTCGAAGGCCGTGAGGCAGCGCTCCAGCGCGCTCGCGTCCGCGCCGCGCTCGTCGACCGGGAGGATCACCGACAGCTCCGGTGCTGGCAGCGGTGAGCCCACGGGGAACGTCGCGCCGGATTGCGTTTCCGCAGCGCGCGGCTGCGCCGGGCGGCGGGCCGCGCCGCCGGGCTTCGGCACGGGCCGGAGCGTGGCGTTCGCGTCCGCGACGGATCGAATCTCCTCCGTGATCGCGCGGAAGGCGTCGGTGGCTCCGTGGGACGTCGACTCGCCGGGCTCGTTCTCCGCCTCGACGGTGCGCGCGGCACCGTGCTCGGCTCCGTCCCAGTGGGGAGGCTCGGCGCCGTCGGCCGGCAGCGCGAACACGAGCTGCGCGTCGGTGACGGTCTCCACGCTCGGCACCGTGACGCCCTCGTAGTCGAAGAGCCGCGCGCCGGCGCGGCCGGGGCACCACTTCGCCAGGAAGGCGTCCCAGTTGGCCTGCAGCCAGCCGGCGTGGCGCTCGTGCTTCTCCTGGGTCTGATAGTGGGCGTGATAGACGAACGAGTCGCGGGCGACGCGGTTGCGCCAGCCGGCGAGCCGCACGCGGAGCGCGTAGTCGTCGTCCTCGAAGCCCCACGGCGAGAACGTCTCGTCGAAGCCTCCGATGCGCTCGACGACCTCGCGGCGCACGACGACGGCCAGCGACGTGAAGAGCGTCGCGTCGACGCCTTCGCCCGCGTGCTGGCCGTAGTGGGTGTTCGCGAAGCGCTCGATCGACGCGATGTCGTCGGTGCCGTCGTACGCGACGACCTGGTGCTTGGACGCGCGGTTCGCGCAGAGCGGGATCGCTCCGACGTCGTCGGCATTGCGGGCGTGCTCGAGCGCGCGCGGGATCCAGGCGCGCGGGACGACGACGTCGTTGTCGAAGAACGCGATCCAGGCTCCGCGGGCCCGGGCGATCCCCTGGTTCCGGGCGCGCGGTGCGCCGTGGTTGGCCGCGTTCCGCACGAGCGTCACGTCGGCCTGCTCGGCGAGCCACTCCGCGCTCCCGTCCGTCGACCCGTTGTCGACCGCAAGGATCTCCTGCGGGAACCGCGGGTCTGCCGCGGCGCGCAGGGACTCGACGCAGCGGCGCGTGTTGTCGAGCGCGTCGCAGGAGACGACGACGATCGAGAGTTCGGGTGCGTCGGGGCCGCGCTCGGAGAGCCTCACGGCGGAGCGCACGGGCGAAGCGGACGCGGGCGTCGAGGCGGACGCTCCCGCGGGGTCCACTTCGGACGGACCTGCTTCCGACGGGGCCGCCGCCGAGGGGACCATCGCGCTCCCCGGAGCCCGCACTGAAGGAGCGCCGGCGGAGCGGATGGACCGTGCGGCGTGCCGCGCGTCGCGCCGCGCGCGCGCGGCGTCGAGGAGCGCATTGGGACGAAGGTCCTCACCGGTCAGCTCGAGGTGGAGCCCCGCCAGCCGGAAGAACTGCGAATGACGCAGGACGACTTCGCGCGCGTCACGGACCGTGTCCTCGGGCATCGGGCGCGCCTCGAAAACCTCCTCGACCTCGACGAGCGCGTCGAGTGCCTCGAGTGCGCTGCTCTCGCAGTCCTGGATCGCCGACCGCAGCCAGTCCGCCGGTGCCCCGTCCGCACCGACGGCCCCGTTCGGGAAGAAAAGCTCCGGGTGGCCGAACTTGGACGCGAGGCGGCACTGGTAGATCCCCAGCGTGAACGCCCGGTCCATGTACTCGACCGGGTCCATGCGGTGCTCGTGGTGCGCGATGCAGTCCTCGCGGTACACGACGGACAGTCCGCGGCTCGCGAGCCGTGCGCCGAGCTCGACGTCCTCGCAGATCGCGCGGTCGAAGCGGGCGGCGTCGAAGCCCCCGACGTCGCGGATCGCCTGCGCGCTGAGACTGATGTTGCACGTCCAGAAGACGTCCCAGCCGTAGCGGCCGCCGTGCTCGAGCGCCGGGTAGGCGAAGAGCAGCGTCGAGTCCTCGAGGAGCCGCGTGAACGCGCTCTCCTTCGAGCGTTCCGTGAAGCCGAACGTGCCGAGCACCGCGACGTCGCCCGTCAGCTCGGCGTGGGCGGCGAGGTGCTTCTCCACGAGGTCGTCCGAGGGGACGCAGTCGTCGTTGAGGATGAGCACGAGGTCGGCGCGCACGGCCTCGAGCCCGCGGTTGCGCGCCGCGGCGGGCCCCGCGTTCTCCTGGCGAAGGAGCGTCAGCGCGAAGGGGAGCTCGCGCGCGGGAGCCTCGAGCGGCGGGTCGCTGCCGTCGTCGACCAGGACCACCTCGAACGTCCCCGGCGGGGCCGTCTGGCGTGCGAGGCGCTCGAGGAGCGCGTGGGCCTTGTCGGGGCGGCCGTAGGTCGGGACGAGGAGGCTGAGGGCGGGGCCGTCGGGGGTGCGCTGCATGGGGCTTCGGTGGGCGCGGGGGGGCCTCGGGGCCGGAGGGGTGCACGGAGGCCGGCCAGCTCGGTCCATCGCCAGATCCGACGGATCCCTTGAGGTGGCCCCTCGGCCGTGGAGGCACGGGACCCCGCGGTGGAGGTGGGGTGGCGCGGTTGCGGAGGATCGGGGCCGCGGCGCAGGAGGCCCGGCTGCGGACACCGGTCGTGCCTCGACGGTCGAGATCCGGGGGATCCCTCGCGGGGCGGCGCGCGGGGCCCGGTAGCTTCCCCCGCGTGGAGTACGCCGTTCTCTACAACCCCGTCGCGGGCCGCGGCCGGGCCGTCCCGCTCGCCGAGGAGGCCCGCGCGTTCCTCGAGGCGCGCGGGCACGTCGTCCACGACGCCCGCTCGGAGCGGGCGGGTCACGTCGAGGAGCTCGCCGCAGCGTTCGGGCCGCGCGTCGACCGCGTTCTGGTCCTCGGCGGCGACGGTTCGCTGCGGGAGGCCGCTGCGGGTCTCGTCGGGCGCGACGGCACGCGTCCCCGTCCGCGCGCGGCCCTCGGGGTGCTGCCGATGGGGTCCGGGAACGTCGTCGCGCGCGAGCTCGGGCTGCCGCTCGAGCCGCGGGCAGCGCTCGAGGCGATCGAGGGCGGCGGCGAGCGCCCGTTCGACCTCGGTGTCGCCGATACGGCGGACGGACCGGAGCCGTTCCTGGCGATGTGCGGCGTCGGATTCGACGCCGAGGTCGCCGCGGCCGTCGACCGGACGCGCCGCGGCCGATGGGGAGGACGCTTGTACCGGCGCAGCGGCGACCTGGTCTACGGGGCCGTCGGGCTCTGTCGCCTCGCGTTCGGTCGGCGGGAGCCCCTCGGCGTCGAGCTCGACGGCGATGCGCTGGCCGGGGACGTTGCGTCGCTCGTCGTCTGCAACGCGCGCGTGTACGGCAAGGGCATGGTGCTCACCCCGGACGCCGTCCCCGACGACGGTGTCCTCGACGTCCACCTGCAGCGTGCCCGGTCCGCGTGGGGGATGGCGACGACGCTCGTTCAGGCGCAGCGACGCCGGCCGATCCCCGCGTGGGCCGCCGAAGCGCGGCGCGCGCACTCCGTGCGGATCCGCACGCGCGGTGTGCGAGAGTGCGCATGGCAGCTCGACGGGGATCCGATGGGCGGCGCGGCGGCGCTCGATCTACGGATCGTGCCGGGGGCGCTCCGCCTGCTCGCGGGCGGGGGCGCGTCCGCATGAGAGCGCGTGGTCCGTACTCCAGCCCCTCGTCCGCGCGGTCGAAACAAGAGCGCGGCGCCCGAACCCCGGAGGGATCGAACGCCGCAGAAGCAATCCTCTATGGCGGCGAGGGCCTGCCGACCTCGTCGCCACGCAGGGTCAATCCACTCCGCGGCGCGGGGTAACCGAGGAATCCCGAACCGTGGAAGAGAATCAGGGCGCGCCTTCCGGAACGACGGAAGCCAATTCGACGGAACCCGGTTCGCCGGACGTCGCGCCGACCGAGGCCGCGCCGACCGAAGACGCCGGGCCGCGCGCCGTTCCGGCGGAGCGGCGTCGACGCTGGCCGTGGGCTGTCGCGCTCGCAGCCGGCGCGTTCTTCCTCGTCGGTGAGACCGCGCGTCTGCCCGTCCCGCAGGGGGACGGCGCGCTGGGCTGGGCGTACGGCGCGGCCGAGGTCGCAGCGCAGCTGCGTCTCCCGTCCGCCGCTGCGATCTTCCTCGTCGCGGCCGCGCTCGCGCTCTTCCACCGGCGCGCGGCGCTCGCGACCGCCCTCGTCGCGTGCACGTGCGCGCTTCCGGCGCTCCCCGTCCTCGCGCACACCGCGTCCGCGGCTGGGAGCGCGCCGACGCTCGAGGTCGTGTCGGTGAACCTCCTGCATCCGAACGTCGAGCGCGAAGCCGTCTTCGACGCGATCCTGGCCGAGGACCCCGACGTCGTCGCGCTCTGCGAGGTGTCGGCGGAGTGGCGCGAAGCCGCGCTGAAGCGGCTGCGCCGGCGCTATCCGCACGCTGTGGAGGGGCTCGACCGCGACGCGTGGTCGCCCGACGCCTGGGGTCAGATGATCCTCGCGCGCCACCCGCTCGAGGACGCGCGCGCCGAGCCCCTGTTCGAGGGAGAGTGGCGGCAGCGGCCCGTCCTGAGCGCGCGCATGCGCTGGGGGCGGAGGAGCGTCACGGTCGTGGCCGTGCATCCGCAGCGCCCCGGCCGGCCGTGGAGGTTCCGCGCCCGGCGCGCGCAGCTCGATGCGACCGCGGCCGCCGCGCGGCGGCCCGGCGCCGACGCGCGCCTCGTCTGCGGGGACCTCAACACGACGGAGGGATCGCCGTGGTTCGCGCGGCTCCTGGAGGACGGCGGCCTCGTGGACTCGCGGCGCGGTCACGGGTGGCAGCCGAGCTGGTTCCTGACGCCGAGCTTCCTCCCGAAGAGCCTGCGGCCGGGCCTGCCCCTCGACCACGTTCTGACCTCGCCCGAGCTCGTCTGCGTCGAGCGGGCGCGCTTCTTCGTGCCCGGCAGCGACCATCGCGGCGTGCGCGCCACGCTCGCCTGGGCGGGCCCGGCTCCGGACGCACGGTAGGCTGCCCGACGGGCGCGTCGACGCCGCGCGAACGAACGCATGACCGAATCCGCAGTGAACAGGGCCCGAGAGCTCGGGCTCGCGCCGCACCCCGAGGGCGGCCACTACCGCGAGACGTTCCGCTCCGACGCGCGCGTCGAAGCGCACGGCGGCACGCGCGCCGCGGTCACCTCGATCCTCTTCCTCCTGGCGAGCGGAGAGGAGAGCCGCCTCCACCGCGTGCGCAGCGACGAGCTGTGGCTCCACCACGAGGGGGACGACGTCGAGCTGGACGTCGCCGGCGAGACGGTGCGTCTCGGGCACGGCCCTGGCGCGGTGCTGCAGGCGTTCGTGCCGGGCGGCGCGTGGCAGGCCGCGCGGGCGCTCGACGGCAGCGCGGGGTACGCGCTCGTCGGCTGCGTCGTGGCGCCCGGCTTCGAGTTCGAGGACTTCGAGCTGTCGGCCGACTAGTTGCGCGTGCGCGCCGGCTCCGCCCGGTCCGGGCTCCCCAGGAAGCACGCGGCGCGGCCGTCCAGGAGCGACGGCTCCTCGGAGCTGCAGCGCTCGCCCGGCACGCCGCCGCGCTCGACGCAGCGCGGGTGGAAGCGGCAGCCGCTCGGCGGGTCGAGGGGGCTCGGGACGTCGCCCTCCAGCACGATGCGCTCGCGCGTGCGCTCGATCCTCGGATCGGGGTGCGGTACCGCGGACAGGAGTGCGCGCGTGTAGGGGTGACGCGGGTCCTCGAAGAGCGCGTCGCGCTCCGCGATCTCGACGATCTTGCCGAGGTACATCACGGCGACGCGGTCGCAGATGTGGCGCACGACGGCGAGGTCGTGCGCGATGAAGAGGTACGAGAGCCCGAAGCGCTCCTGCAGCTCCTCCAGGAGGTTCACGACCTGCGCCTGGATCGACACGTCGAGCGCGCTCACCGGCTCGTCGCACACGATGAGGTCCGGCTCGAGGCTGAGCGCGCGCGCGATGCCGATGCGCTGCCGCTGGCCGCCCGAGAACTCGTGGGGGAAGCGGTGCACGTGGCGCGGGTTCAGCCCGACCGCGTCGAGGAGCTGCATCGCGCGCAGGCGACGCTCGCGCGGTTTCGCGAGCCTGTGGATGCGCAGCGGCTCGGTCAGGATCGAAGACACCGTCTGGCGCGGATCGAGCGACGCGTAGGGGTCCTGGAAGATCATCTGGATCCTCCGGCGGAAGGGGGCCCGCGCGCGCCGGTCGAGCGACGTGAGCTCGGTCCCCTCGTAGCGCACCGAGCCCGACGTCGCGTCGTGGAGGCCGACGATCGTGCGCGCGCACGTCGACTTCCCGCAGCCCGACTCGCCGACGAGGCCGAGCGTCTCGCCGCGCGCGATGTCGAACGAGACGCCGTCGACCGCGCGCAGCCACTGCGCGGGGCGGCCGAGGAGGCCCTTCTTCCCGACGGGGAAGTGCTTGTGGAGCTCCGTGACCTCGAGGAGAGGAGCGCCCGACGCACGCTGCTGCTGGATCACGCGAGGCCTCCGCCGTTCTCGTGCGGTGCCGGGGGCGTACCCGAGAGCAGCGGGTGCGCAAGGCGCTCGTTCTCGAAGCACGCGCTCTCGCGGCCGGGCGCGCCGACGGGCTCCTCGAGGGCCGGGCGCTCCCCGCGGCAGCGTTCGCCCGCGAAGCCGCAGCGCGGCTCGAACGCGCATCCGGGCGGCAGCGCCGCGAGGTCGGGGGGCGCTCCCGGGATGGACTCGAGCGCGGCGTTCGGGTCGCCCGTGAGGCGCGGGACGCTCGCCAGCAGCCCGCGCGTGTAGGGGTGGCGCGGCGACTCGAAGAGCGCCTCGGCGGTCGCCGTCTCGACCAGGCGTCCCGCGTACATGACGTTCACCCGATCGCTCATCCCGGCGACGACGCCGAGGTCGTGGGTCACGAGCACGATCGCCGTTCCGTGGCTCTCCTGCAGCGACTTCATCAGCTCGAGGATCTGGGCCTGGATCGTGACGTCGAGCGCGGTCGTCGGCTCGTCGGCGAGCAGCACCTTCGGCTTGCACAGGAGCCCCATCGCGATCATCACGCGCTGGCGCATGCCGCCCGACAGCTCGTGCGGGTACTGGTCGAGGCGCTTCTCCGGCAGCGGGATGCCGACGTCCGCGAGGCCGTCCGCGGAGCGCCGGCGGGCCTCGCGCCGCGACACGCGCTCGTGCACCTCGAGGACCTCGGTCAGCTGGCGCCCGACGGTCAGGAGCGGGTTCAGCGACGTCATCGGGTCCTGGAAGATCATCGAGACCTCCTTCCCGCGCACGCGCCGGAGCTCGCGCGGGGTGAGCGCGAGCAGGTCACGGCCCTCGAGGGAGAGCCGGTCTGCCTCGACGACACCGGGGGGCTCGGGCACGAGGCCCATCAGCGCGAGGTTCGTCACGGACTTGCCCGATCCGGACTCGCCGACGAGGCCGAGCGTCTCGCCCTCGGAGAGCTCGAACGAGACGCCGTCGACGGCGCGCACGACGCCGTGGTGCGTCTCGAAGCGGACGCGGAGGTTCTGGACTTCGAGGAGTGCCATGGCTTCAGCGGCCCCTGCCCTTCGGGTCGAGCGCGTCGCGCAGGCCGTCGCCCAGCACGTTGAGGGCGAGGAGCGTCGAGCCCATTGCCAGCGCGGGGAACACGACGAGCCACCAGTAGATGCGGATCGGGTTGATCGCCTGCGTCCCGTCGACGGCGAGCAGTCCCCAGGAGACCTTGGGCGGCTCGATGCCGAGCCCGAGGAACGACAGGAATGCCTCGAACAGCATCACGGCCGGGATCGTCAGCGTCAGGTAGACGATCACGATCGAAAGGACGTTCGGGACGATGTGCGCGAGGAGGATGCGCGCCGTGGAGGCGCCGACGACGCGGGCGGCCTCGATGAATTCGGTGTTCTTCAGCGCGAGCACCTGCCCGCGCACGACGCGCGCCATCGTCAGCCAGTACACGGCGCCGATGACGAAGAAGAAGATCAGCTCGCGGCTGATGTCGAGGTCGGGGCGGTCCTCGGCGATTCCGTTCACGACGGTGATCAGGAAGATCACGACGAAGATGAAGGGGATCGAGTAGAGGACGTCGACGATGCGCATCATCAGGTTGTCGATCCGTCCGCCCATGAGCCCGCTGAACGCGCCGTAGAGCACGCCCACGACGAGCGACACGAGCGACGCGATCAGGCCGACGACGATCGACGTGCGGCTGCCCCAGACGATGCGCGCGAGGAGGTCCCGGCCCTTGCCGTCGGTGCCGAGCCAGTTGCCGGTCTGCCACAGGCCGAACGCGCGTGCGCGGACGTCGAGCATCCGATCGTCGAGCCAGCCGAGCATCCCCTCGAACTCCCAGTAGCCGTCCTCGTGGCTCGCGCCGACGAAGGACGCGCCGTCGAGGGGGGATTCGGTCAGGCTCGCCTCGATGCGTCGACCGAGGTCCGGACGCTGCACGCCGCGCTCGAGGGAGACGCGGGTGAATTGTTCGTTCGAACGGGAGGCCTCGCTGGGGGAGAGGAAGCTGCCCGGGACGAAGAAGCCGTTGATCGCGACGCTCTCCACGCCTCGCCCGAGCTTCTCGGCGAGCGGTACCTGGACGCGCCACGCGGCGAGGCCGTCGACGGGCGTCCGGCGCTCGAGGAACACGTCGAGCCGGCGTCCGATGCGCTGCGTCGTGGCCGCGCGTACGCGCTCGGGCGCGAAGCCGGGCAGGTCGAGGCGCAGCACGGCATGCGCGTCCTGGGCGTCGGACGCGGCGACCTCCCACACGGACGCGGATCCGTCGATCTGCGGCTCGTATGCGACGCCAGGAACGTCCGCGCGCGCGAGCGGAACCGAGACGTACGCCTCGAGGACGCCGTCCTCCGCGGCGCGGGTCTCGAGCGCCGCGCTCCGGCCGGTGAGGCGCGCGAGGCGGGCGCGCGCGCGCTCGGCGGCGGCCTCGTCGTCCGCCGCGAACTCGACCGTCGAACGGTGCCGCCACCCGTCGTTCCAGAGGTTGCGCACGCTGCGCGTGACGGCCGTCCCCGGCGCGGGGGGCCGGGGCGGCGGCGCGGGCTCTGCCCACATCCACTCCGGGGCCGTCGCGTCGTCGCGCAGCGACAGCGCCTTCGGCGAGGGGATCGGCAAGAGCGGCGCCAGGAACGACAGGAGCCCGAACAGCGCGAGGAACCAGAGCGACAGGCGCGCGGCCCGGTTCCGGCGCAGGCGACGTCGCGCGTCGGTCCACAGGCTCTCGCCGCGGTACTCCCGAGCCTCGCGCGCGAGACGCTTCGCCTCGGCGGGGTCGAGGCTCCAGCGGGACTCCTTCGGGCCGGCCGCCATCACTCGTCCTCCAGGGAGATACGCGGGTCGAGCAGCGTGTACGCGATGTCGACGACCGTGTTGAGCACGTAGACGAGCACCGTGAACAGGATCGTCACGCCCATCGCGAGCGTGTAGTCGCGGTTGATCGCGGCGCGGATGAAGTGCTGCCCCGTGCCGCTGATGAAGAAGATCGACTCGATGACCAGGCTGCCGGTGAGGATGCCGGCGGTCGCGGGGCCGAGGTACGAGACCACGGGCAGGAGGCCGCCCTTCAGCGCGTGCCGCATGACGACGGTCGACGAGCTCAGGCCCTTCGCGTGAGCCGTGCGGATGTGGTCGGAGCTGAGCGCCTCGAGCATGCCGGTGCGCGTCAGGCGCGCGATGTACGCGGCGAAGACGAGCCCCAGGCAGAAGCCGGGCAGCAGCATGTGCCGGATCGTGCCCCAGCCCGCGACCGGCAGGAGCGGGATCAGGAACACGAACAGGATCACCATGAAGCCGGCGATCACGAAGTTCGGCAGCGCGATGCCGCCGGTCGCGGCGAGGCGCAGCGAGAGGTCGAGCTTGGAGCCCGGACGCAGCGCCGACGCGATACCGGCCGACACGCCGAGGCTCAGCGCGAACATCATCGACAGCACGCCGAGCAGGGCCGAGATCGGGAGACTCTGCGCGATGATGTCGTTGACCGAGTAGTCCTTGTACTTGAAGGACGGCCCGAAGTCGCCGGCGAGGACGCCGCCGAACGCCTTGGCCGGGCGATCGCCCTCGAGTTCGCTACGCCAGAGGCCACCGCTGCCCTCCCCGTCCGGGGGCGGCAGGAGCGCGCGCTCGTCGTCGAGGTTGAAGGGGCCCGTGTACTGCAGGTACTGGCGCCAGAGCGGCCAGTCGAGGTGGTACTTCTTCTGGATGTTCGCTTCGATCGCCGGGTCGAGCGCGCGCTCGTTGCTGAACGGCCCGCCCGGCACCTGGTGCATCAGGAAGAAAGTCACCGTCATGACGGTGAAGAGCGTGATGGCGAGCCAGAGGAGCCGCCGCAGGAGGAACCGGAGCATCTAGTCGTCGCTCCCCGTCGTCGCGCTGCCGTTCGGGGGGCCGTCGTTCGTGTCGCTCGAGTCCGTCCGTGAGCGCGGGTCGCGCGGCGGGTAGAGCCCCTTCGGCGGCCCCGTCGCGTCGACGAGCTCGAAGCCCTCGTCGGGGTACCCGGCGCGCTTCTCGGCGAGCTCCTCGTCGTTCATCCAGTACCAGAACTTCGGGTAGTGCTCGTCCTTGACGTTCGGGTGGTAGCCGCCGAGGCGCGGGCTGTAGGTCGACTGCGTGACGTAGTAGTAAAGCGGTAGGACGGGGAGTTCCTCCATGAGGATCGCCTCGGCCTCGCTCAGGAGCTCGAAGCGCCGCGCCGGGTCCGCGGTGCGGTTCGCCTCGGCGACGAGGCGGTCGTAGTCGGCGTTGCTCCAGCCCGTCTTGTTGTTCTCGCCGCCGGTCAGGAAGATGTCGATGAACGTGTTCGGATCGGCGTAGTCGCCGATCCACGCCGAGCGCGAGACGTCGTACCCGAGGCGCGCCTGCGTATCGAGGTACACCTTCCACTCCTGGTTCCGGAGCTTCGTGCGGATGCCGAGGTTCGCGGCCCACGCGTCCGAGATCACCTCGGCGATGTCGCGGTGCGCCTCGCTCGTGTTGTAGTGGATCTCGATGGGCGGGAGCTCCTTGCCGCCCGGCCCGTAGCCGGCTTCGACGATGAGCTCCTTGGCCTCGGCGAGGTCCTCCTCGAACGTCGCGTTGCGCCGCATCCGGGCGCCGCCGTATCCGTCGATGCCGGGCGGCACCAGACCGTAGGCCGGCACCTGGCCCGCCTTCGTGATCGTCTCGACGATCGGGACGCGCGGCAGGGACAGCGCGAGCGCCCGCCGCACGCGCCTGTCGTCGAGCGGCGGCTTCGTGCAGTTGACCCGGTAGAAGTACGAGCCGAGGTAGGGCCGCGGGTTGAAGTCCTCGCGCGGCATGAGCCGCTGGATCACGTTCGCCGGCGGGACGTCGATCCAGTGGCACTCGCCGGTCAGGTACATGTTGAGCCCGGTCGTGTACTGCTCGAGTGCGAGCATGTCGACGGTCTCCATCGCGACGGCGTCCGCGTCCCAGTAGAGCGGGTTCTTCTCGAAGCGGATCCGGTCGTTGACGCGGCGGAACGACACCCGGTAGGGGCCGTTCGTGCAGTAGTTCTCGGGCCGCAGCCACTCGTACTCCCACGTGTCCGGGAAGAGCCGCTGCGCGCGCTCGATCCCGGCGCGCGACACGGGGAAGAGCGCGTAGAAGCTCGTGATCGAGAGGAAGAACGGCGTGGGGGACTCGAGCTCGATGCGGAGCGTCGTCGGGTCCAGGGCCGTGATCCCGACGGTGTCGAACGAGAGCGCCGGCCCGCCGTCGTCCGCGACCGTCGTCGTGAAGGCCTTCGCGCCCTTCACGTACCAGAGCATGTACGCGTACTGCGCGGCGGTTCGCGGGTCGAGCAGGCGCCGGAACGAGTAGACGAAGTCCTCCGCCGTGAAGCGATCGCCGCGCGTGCCGTCGCCGTTCGTCCAGTGGGCGTCGTCTCGGATCTTGAAGGTGTAGACGAGCTGGTCGTCCGAGACCTCCCAGCTCTCCGCCATCCCCGGGAGCGCCTCGAGGGTTCTCGGGTGGCTGACCGTCAGGCCCTCGAGGAGCATGCGGAGCGCGCGTCCCTCGGGCTGCCCGGTGACGGTGGCCGGGTCGAGCGTCTGGAGCTCCGTGCCGTTGTTGAAGACGAAGTCGGCGGGCTCGAGCCGCGCACCGCGCGTCGTCCAGATCGCAGCGGCGAGGAGGCCGCCGAGTAGCAGTACGGGAACGGCCTGGCGCAGGGTGCGTGAGAGTGCCATCGAGGAGTCGGGGCCACCGCTCGGTCGCCTCTGTGCGGCGACGTGGCGCGGATGCGCGCCGAGTGTAGAGGGTCGCGCACGCCGGCTGCACGCCCCGTCGCAGCAGGCTGAACCGAGTCGAAACGAGCGAGGCGGAGGCCGTGGGCACGCGACGTCTCGGTCGCACTTCTCGGGCGAGCCGTCCGACGGAGCGAGTGCGTCCACCGGATCGGGTGCGCTGGCGCCCGACGGACTCACCGCGGCCAGCGACCGCACCCGAACTTCAGATTCCTCGGGACTCGACGCAACGCCGGGGACCGCGGCTCCGGCCTATCCGCCGCGGGCGCGATCCATCCCGGTTGGAGGTTCGCTCGACCCGCTGATTCCCAAACTTCCACGAACACATGTTCACCAGAACTCTTCTCGGCGGCGCGCTCGCAGTCTGCGCCGCCCACGCTTCCTTCGCCGTGCAGCAGACCGGCGACCACCACGACTTCCTCGCGATCGATCCGAACTTCGTCCTCGAGGAGGGTGAATCGGGCCCGGTGCAGATCAACCGAGCCGACGTCGCGATCGCCGACGACGGCCTCCGGGCGGCGGTTGCATACAACTTCGGCGTTTCTGCCCTCCTCGAGGGTCAGCTCGTCGTCTTCGAGCGTGACGCCTACGACGACCCGTGGACCTCGTCGCTCGTGCTCGACTCGAGTGATTCGATCCCGCTCGAGGTCGAGATCGTCGGATCGGAGATCATCGTGACGATCCTCGACCGCGCGCTCGGCCCGTCGCCTCGCAATCGAATCGAGATCTACGAGAAGATCGGTGGCGCCTGGTCGCTCACCCAGTCCGCGACCGTACCCGTCGGGATCGTCTCGACGCTGAACGACGCGTTCGGCGAGGATCTGGACGCGACGGAGAGTTTCATCGCCGTTGGGGCACCCGGTGCGGCGTTCCTTTTCCAGCGGCTCCCGAGCGGCGTCCCCGTCTTCCGAAACATGCTGATGAGCCCGTTCTTGGTGTTCGGGACGCAACCGGACCCCGGTTTCGGCACCGCGGTCGCGATCGACGGTGGGAGCCTCGTCGTGGGTGGGCGTGCGGCGTCGCCGTTGCCCGGTAGCTCGGCTCCGGTCCAGGCGGCCTACGTGTACGGGGTCATTTCGATGCCCACGGCCGGACAGGCCCCCCCGGGAGTGACGGGGACCGGTGGGGGAACTTCCATCACGGCTCCGGGCGTTCCGGTCATCGTTCCGACGTCGCTCGGTGCGATCAGTGCCGTCGACATCGATGCGGGGCTCGGACTCCTCACGGTGGGGGCGGCCTCGTCGGGCAACGGGAACGGCATCGGGATCATGCACACGTTCGCACAGTTGACGCCGACCACCTGGAGCCTGCCGACGACGTTCAACCCGACGAACTTCGGCACCTCACAGACGACGGCCCAGACGCGGTTCGGCGAGGACGTGCGGGTTTCACCGGACGGGTCGATCGTGGTCGTGAAGACGCGACCGGAGTTGGACAAGGAAACGACGACCAACGGAACGTTCGACGCCGGGCGCGATGCCGCACACCTCTATCAGGCGCTCGGGGGCGACGCGACGAACGTCGTGGAGACCACGTGGCTCGGGGGGTCGACCAACAGGACCGCTCCGATGGGGTTCATGGGAGGACTCACGTCCGTCGCGAGTGCGAGCGTCGACGTCGTGGACGGCTTCGTGGTGACGGGCCTCCGGCACCTGGGGGATGACCTGGGCATCGTCGTGCATCGCATCACCGTCCCCGACGCCTACAACGTTGTGGGCAATTGCACCGCGGCGCTCGCCCCCTGCGGGAACGCGGCGGAGTTCGGATGCCTCAACAGGGACGACCTCTCCGGCGTTCTCTGGGGCGGTGGCTCCACGAGCCTCTCCGCTCCGACGACCGGGAACCTGGTCGCCAATCTTGGCTGGAACGGACCCAAGGAGTCTCCGGCGCACGAGATCATCGTGTCGTCGATGGGCGCCGTTGCGCCCGTCACCTACACCGAGAGCGGGACGCTTCAGAACGGACTGCTCGCCATCACCGATCCGACGGCGCGGCGACTCCGGTACTCCGCCGACTCGTGGTGGAATCCCATCTGGTTCGAGCACCGGCCGAACGTCCTGTTCGGGATTCTCCTCAACGCGTCCGCCCTCAGTGTCGTGGCGGGCGACACTTGGACGGTCCAGGTGCGCTATCTCGACGCGTCCGGGCCCTCCGCCACCGGCTGCGTCGGGCTGACCAACACGACGAACGCCGTCGAGGTGACATTCGTTCCTTGACCGGACGATGATCGGTGGGTCGGCGTGCGGAAGCAGGCCGGCCCAGGGCGCCCGCGGTCGACGGTATACGTCGAGCGCGGGTTTCCTCGTTGTGCGCCCGCTGCAGAGGAGGGAAAGAACGGTCGATTCCGGCGGACCAACGCGCTCCTTACGCGATTCCGGCGCACCCTCGAGCTGCGCCAGCACTAGCGCGCGTGTGGGCGCGCTCGAGCGGGCCCCGCGCTGCGCCGTACACTGCCCCCAGCGGCCGTGCTCTCCGCACGGGCCACCGTCCATCCAGAGACGTCCCGCGGACAACAGGATCCCCATGACCCGACCGACCCCCGCGCGCTCCATGGCGCGTGTCGTTCTCACCGTTTGCGCGGGTGCGCTGCTCCTCGACGCCGAGTCGATCGCTCAGGCCACCAAGGGCGACCTGGTCGCGTCGGACAGCCCGGTGCGCGAGGCGGTCGTCGATGAGTTCCACCCGAACAAGGGCGACGGCAAGGCGCCGCTCTACGGCGGCCGCATCATCGTGCACCTGCCGTCGCTGCCGAAGCACACCAACTACGCGACCGAGAACTCGGGCTACACGCGCAACTTCCTCTACGAGGTGCACGAGACGCTGCTCCTTCAGGACTGGTGGACGACCGAATACGTGCCCGCCGCCGCGGAGGAGGTGACCACAGAGGACCTGGTCGTGCTCGCGCCCGATGCTCCGGGCGTTCCGGGCGAGATCCAGGCCGAGGTCGTGCGGCGCGACGGCGGCGACGGCCGGCGCGTCGTCCGCGCCGTCTACGGCCAGGTCGCGGGCGACGGAGCGCTGACCGTGACGCCGCTCGCGAAGGGCAATCCTCTGACCGAACCGATCCAGCTGCCCGCGGCGTCGGTCGAGCGCGTCGAGCGGAGCTCGGTCTTCACGTTCTCGATCCGCGAGGGGATGCGCTGGCAGACGTCGCAGGTGTTCGAGGGAGACGCGCTCGCCAAGACCGCCGGGCAGACGCTCGACGCCGAAGACGTGCGCTTCTCCTGGGAGATCTATCTGAACCCCGGCGTCGACTGCGACGAGAAGCGCTTCCAGTTCGAGAAGTTCACGCGCTGCGAGGTCGTCGACCCGCTGACCGTCCGCTTCTTCTGTGAGAAGCAGGACGCGTTCGCGTACAGCCAGCTCGGCAACACGCTGACGCTGCACCCGCGCCACGTGTACGACCTGTCCGACCCCGACAACCCGGGCCACGACCCCGACGCGACAGCCGCGCAGCAGGCCGAGCACATCAACGACAACCCGCACAACAAGCTGTGGGTGGGTCTCGGGCCGTACCAGATCGTCGCGTACGAGCAGGACCGCGTCGAGGCGGTGCGCTTCGTCGACGAGAAGGGCGCGCCGGCGTACTGGGACCAGGAGCGCGCGGGCTACGTGGACACGATCCGTTGGCGCCACATCTCGAACGACGAGCAGGCGATGCTGGCGCTCCTCAACGAGGAGCTCGACTTCTTCAACCGCGTGAAGTCGGAGGACTATTTCGATGGCCGGACGCTCTCCGAGGACTTCGGTGAGCGCTTCTACAAGGGCCACTACTTCACGTGCTACTACAACTACACGTGCTGGAACCAGTACCGGCCGCAGCTCGCCGATCCGGCCGTGCGCCGTGCCATCGCGCACGCGTTCGACTCCGACGGCTACCTGACGAACCAGTACAAGGGCCTCGGCCACGTGGTCTCGGGTCCGATCCCGTTCATCAGCCCGTTCTACAACCACGGCGTCGAGCGGCTCGAGTACGACCCCGACCTCGCCCTCGAGATCCTCGAGGACGCCGGCTGGTACGACCGTGACGGCGACGACATCGCCGACAAGGGCGGCGTGCCGCTGAAGATCGAGTTCCTCTATCCCGGCGGGAACGACGCCAGCAAGCTGCTCGGCCGCACCCTGCAGGACTCGGTGCGTGACCTCGGCATCGATGTCAGCCTGGAGACGATGGAGTGGGCGACCTTCCTCGAGCGCATGAAGAACCGCGACTTCGACGCGGTCAGCCTCGCGTGGATCCCCGAGCTCGAGTCGGACCCCGAGCAGCTCTGGCACTCGAAGTGGGGGGCGCGGGACAAGAAGTCGTCGAACAACTCCGGCATGTGCGACCCCGAGATCGACGCGCTGATCGAGGCCATCCAGGCCGAGACCGACCGCGCGAAGCGCGGCGAGCTCTGGGGCGAGTTCCACGCCAAGATCTACGAGCGCCAGCCGTACCTGTTCGGGCACACGGTCCCGCGCAAGTTCGCCGCGAACCTCGCCGTGCGCGGGCTCAAGCACACGCCGATCGACCCCGGGTACGTGCTGCGCGACTGGTACTACGTGGATCCCAGCGTTCCGGGCACGCGCGCGACGCTGACGGGGATGGGCGACCCGAAGTGACCTGGGAGCGCGGCGCCCGCCGGGCGCCGCGCCGCGCATCGCCGCGGCTCGACAGCGGGCCGTCCGGTGTCGTACAACCCGGTCGCGCACCCGGCCACCTTCCCACGCATCGCCCGCCGCCGACCCTCCGCTTCGGAGCACTCGGGCGCGGGGGCCGCGGCGTCACTCTCCCTTCCCCTTGCTGGCCTTCATCCTCCGACGACTGCTGCTGATGATCCCGACGACGTTCGGGATCGCGCTGATCGTCTTTGGCCTCTACCACATCGCCCCCGGCGACCCCGCGCTCGTCGCGATGGGCAGCGCGGCCGACGGGCAGGGGACCGGCAGCGACACCGAGTCGAAGCTCGACGAGTTCCGGCGCAAGAACGGGCTCGACCGCTCGTTCGTCGTGCAGTTCCTCGATTACGTCGGTCCGTTCAACCTCGGGCCGGACGGCCACCCGTGGTTCACCTCGCCGCGCACCGAGCGCAGGGTCGAGGACACGGACGTGCCGGTCGAGGAAGGCGAGGCGCCGCGCACCGTGCGCGAGGGCCGGCCCGTCCCGATCGAGCTGCCCTTCGGCACGACGGACGACGAGCGAAATGCGCTCGACCGGCTCGTCGGCGCGCTCGGCACGCCCGGCATCGACGAGGGGGTGCGCGCCGAGGCCCGCGCGGAGCTCATCGCGTTCGCGGCCGGGTCGGGGGCCGCGAAGAGCAAGGCGCTCGCCCGCATCTTCCAGGCGCTCTTCGAGAACCGCATCAGCGGACCGGACGAGGTGCCCGTCATCGACCGTCTCGCCGGCGTCCTGACCGAGATCACGGGCGATACGCCGACGCTCGATGCAGCGCTCGAAGCGCGCGACGGCCGCCGCCATCTCGTCAAGCGCTGGTTCGCCTGGTACTACACGGACGGCGGCGCGGACCGGACGCGCAACACGGGGGACGAACGCTGGGGCGGCGTGCTCGTGGGGGACCTCGGACGCGAGCTCGAGAACAAGACGCCCGTCGCCGAGGAACTCGGCAAGCGGCTCAAGGTCACCGTGCCGCTCGCGGCGGCCGCGGTGTTCCTCACGTACCTGCTCGCGCTTCCGCTCGGCATCTTCTCGGTGCGGCGGCAGGGCACGGTCGCCGACGGCGCGCTGACCCTTGGGCTCTTTGTCCTGTACTCGGTCCCGACCTTCTGGGCGGGGCTGATGCTGATCCTGATCTTCGGCAAGACCGGCCTCGACTGGCTGCCGGTCATCGGCCTCTTCGACAAGGACCACGACCAGCTCACGGCGGCCGGCAAGGTCTGGGACGTGGCGCTGCACACGCTGCTGCCCGTCGCGACGCTGACCTACGGGGGCCTCGCGTACCTGTCGCGCCAGATGCGCGCGGGCATGCTCGACGTCATCCGCCAGGACTACATCCGCACGGCGCGCGCGAAGGGCCTCGCCGAGGGCTCCGTCGTCTACAAGCACGCGCTGCGGAATTCGATGATCCCGGTGCTGACGCTGCTCGCGTCGATCCTGCCGATCCTCGTCGGCGGCTCGCTCATCGTCGAGGTCGTCTTCAACATCGAGGGCATGGGCAAGTACGCCTACGACGGACTGCTCAAGCGCGACTTCTACATCGTGCTCGCGACGACGCTCTTCGTCGGCGTCATGACGCAGCTCGGGATCCTGCTGTCGGACATCGCGTACGCCCTCGTGGACCCGAGGATCCGGCTGTCCTGATGGCGGAGTCGAAGCGCAACGTGCCGCGCATCGACTTCGAGTCGATGCGGGACGCCGAGGCACCGGAGTTCGCATCGGAGTACGCGAAGGACTACTGGGACCTCGTCTTCGAGCAGCTCGGGCGCAGGTGGCTCTTCAAGACCGGCGTGGCCGTCCTGACGCTGCTGTACGGCGTCGCGGCGTTCGCGCCGCTGCTCGCCAGCGACAAGCCGGTCTCGGTCCAGTCGGTCGCGCTCGGCGCGTACTCGAAGGCCGTGCGCGTCTCGCCGATGGCGTCGAGCGCGCTGAACACCGCGAAGCTCGACGAGGCCGCCTACGTCGCCGGGCTCGACCCGGCCGCCGTCGACGCGCCGCCGTCGCGCGCCGCCAGCGTGCGCGCCGAGCTCGACGCGGCGCAGCTGCGGCTCGGGACGATGCGCTCGATGCTGGCGCCGGACGCCGAGGAACGCGCGAGCCTCGAAGCGTTCGAGGCGGCGTTCCTGGAGGGCGCCGAGGCGCTCGAGCGCGGGGACGGCGAGGCGGCGCTCGAGGCGCTCGGGCGCGCGAAGACCGAGTCACGCGCCATTCGCAAGGCGCTCAAGCCGCTCGACCCGGCGCGCGCGGACAGGGGCGGCGTCGGGCTCGTGGCGCGCCAGAGCCAGCCGCTCTACGAGTCGATCGCCGCCTGGGAAGCGTTCCTGATGGCGCTGTGGATCGCGGTGGCGACGTGGCCCGTGTGGAACCGCCTCGTCAACGGCGTGCTCCTGCGCGGGAACAGGTACCGGGTCCGGGCGGCGCGCCGGTGGAAGCTCGTCGCCGTGCTCTTGCTCTCGCTCGTCTGCGCGTTCGCGTGGCGCGCGCACTTCGGACCCGTCGCGTCGTTCGACTCGTCCGACTGGAAGGGCGGCATCACGGACGGGAGCATCGTGCTGCTGGAGGAGGGCCGCTCGACGGCGGACCTCGTCGCCGAGCGTGCCGAGAGCGGCGACGCCGCGCCGGCGGGCCCGGACGCGTCCGACCTCGCCGTCTGGGCGCCGATCCCGTACGGCTACGCCGAGCTCCACGAGGACGAGAAGTTCCGCGCGCCCACCTGGACGGCGCGCGCCGAGCTCGACCCCGAGACCGGCCGCTCCGTGTTTGCTCTGGCGTCGGAGTCCGCCGGCGACGGTGGCGCCGCCGTCGCGGGCGTCTCGGCCGAGTCGAACCCGGTCGAGATCCGCGCCGGCGAGCTGCCGCTCAACCACCCCTGGCGCCACGCGCTCGGGACGGACGAGAGCGGCCGCGACATCCTCACGCGGATGATCTGGGGCGCGCGCATCAGCCTCTCGGTCGGCATCCTCTCGGCCGCGCTCCTGACGCTCATCGGCGTCGTCATCGGCTCGATCGCCGGCTTCTTCGGCGGCCGCGTCGACGACCTCATCATGCGCGGCATCGAGATCCTGCAGACGATCCCCGCGCTGTTCCTGATCCTGCTCGCGCTGGCCTTCACGCCGCCCGGGACGATCCCGCCCATGTTCGCGGTCGTCATCGTGATCGCGGTCGTGCGGTGGACCGGCGTCGCGCGCCTGGTGCGCGGCGAGTTCATGCGCCTGCGCGACGCCGAATTCGTCGTCGCGGCGCGCGCGCTCGGGTTCAGCTCGCGCCGCACGATCTTCCGACACGTGCTGCCGAACGCGATGTCGCCCGTCCTCGTCGCCGCCGCGTTCGCCGTCGCGTCGGGGATCCTGACCGAGTCCGCCGTGTCCTTCCTCGGCCTCGGGATCAAGGAGCCCCAGGCGTCGTGGGGCGGCGTCGTCAACGAGTCGCGCAACGTCGACCTCTGGTGGATCCAGGTGTTCCCCGGGCTCGCGATCTTCCTGACGGTCACCTGCTACAACCTCGTCGGGGACGCGATCCGCGACGCGATGGACCCCAAGGCGCGCGTCTGACGCCCGGCCTCCTCGAGACGACCCTGCACCCGATGGACGAACCGAGCGCGGACGAGCCGCTCCTCGCGATCGAGGGGCTCAAGACCTACTTCCACACGGACGAGGGCGTGGCGCGCGCCGTCGACGGCGTCAGCTACTCGATCGCACCCGGCGAGACGCTGGGGGTCGTGGGGGAGTCCGGCTCGGGCAAGAGCGTGACCGCGCTGTCGGTCCTGCAGCTGCTCGAGATGCCGCCCGGGCGGTTCGAGGGCGGCAGCATCCGCTTCAAGGGCGAGGAGCTCATCGGCGCGAGCGAGGCCCGCATGCAGGAGATCCGCGGCGACGACATCGCGATGATCTTCCAGGAGCCGATGACCGCGCTGAATCCGGTGTTCACCGTCGGCAACCAGATCGCCGAGGCCGTGCGCCTCCACCGCGGCCTCGACAGGGACGCGGCGCGGGCGCACGCGATCGAGATGCTCGAGCGCGTCGGGATCCCCGCGCCCGAGAAGCGCGTCGACGAGTACCCGCACCAGCTCTCGGGCGGCATGCGCCAGCGCGTGATGATCGCGATCGCGATGTCGTGCGACCCCGAGCTGCTGATCGCCGACGAGCCGACGACGGCGCTCGACGTCACGATCCAGGCGCAGATCCTCGAGCTGATCGCCGAGCTGCAGAGGAAGGCCGGGATGAGCGTGCTGCTGATCACCCACGACCTCGGCGTCGTGGCCGAGGTCGCGCACAAGGTCGCCGTGATGTACGCGGGGCGCGTCGTCGAATATGCGCCCGCCGCCGAGCTGTTCCGGCTCCCGCGGCACCCGTACACGATCGGCCTCCTCCAGTCGCTCCCCGACCTCGCCACGGCGGGCGAGCGCCTGACCGCGATCCCTGGGATCGTCCCAAGCGCGACGCGCTTCCCGAGCGGATGCCGTTTCCGCACGCGCTGCCCGCTCGCCACGGAGCGCTGCGCGGAGGACGTCCCCGCGCTCGAGCGCATCGAGGGCGGCGCAGCCGAGCACACGGCCGCGTGCCATCACCTCGACCGGGTCGGAGGCGCCTGATGGACGGCGCGATCGAGAAGCCGCTCGTCGAGGTGCGCGGGCTGAAGAAGCACTTCCCCGTGCGGAAGGGCGTCTTCCAGCGCCACGTCGGCGACGTCAAGGCGGTGGACGGGCTCGACTTCACGGTGGGGCGCGGCGAGACGCTGTCGCTCGTCGGCGAGTCCGGCTGCGGCAAGACCACGGCGGGGCGCTCGCTCCTGCGCCTGATCGAGCCGTCGGCGGGCGCTGCGGTCTACCGACCGGACGCGGACACCGAGGTCGATCTCTTCCGCCTCACGCGGGCCGAGATGCGCGCGTACCGCCGGGACCTGCAGATCATCTTCCAGGACCCGTACGCGTCGCTGAACCCGCGCATCACCGTCGGGAACGCGATCGGCGAGGCGCTGCGCGTGCACGGCGTCGTCCAGGACGCGCGCGAACGACGCGAGCGCGTCGCCGCCCTGCTTCAGAAGGTCGGGCTGCGCCCCGACGTGGCGAACCGCTTCCCGCACGAGTTCTCGGGCGGCCAGCGCCAGCGCATCGGCATCGCCCGCGCGCTCGCGCTCGGGCCGAAGCTGATCGTGTGCGACGAGGCGGTCAGCGCGCTCGACGTATCGATCCAGGCGCAGGTCATCAACCTGCTCAAGGACCTGCAGGCGGAGCTCGGCGTCTCGTACGTCTTCATCGCGCACGATCTCTCGGTCGTCCGGTACATCTCCGACCGCGTCGCCGTGATGTACCTCGGGCGGATCGTCGAGTCCGGGCCGGTGGAGGAGGTCTTCGAGAACCCGCGCCACCCGTACACGCAGGCGCTGCTCTCGGCGATCCCGCGCGCGGACCCGGGCGAGCGGCGCGAGCGTATTCCGCTCGTCGGCGACGTGCCGTCCCCGATCCATCCGCCGCCGGGCTGCCACTTCCACACGCGCTGCGGGATCGCGGAGCGCGGGCTGTGCGACGTGGCCTACCCGGAGACCCGCGCGATCGGCGACGGCGGCCATCGGGCCGCCTGCCACTTCTCGGCGGGCAAGCCCGCGGTCTGACTGCGAGGTTCCGCGAATCCGGGCCGCGCGAACGCCGGCCGCGCGTCCGCGACGAGTTGCCGCGCGAAGGCCGCCCCATGGACGGCCCCCCGAGCTCCGTGCTCCGCTCCCTCGCGGACCTGCGCCTCTCCGTGCTCCAGGGGCCGGACGAGTCCGGTCGCATGCCGCGCGGGGAAACCAACCTGCGCTGGCTCGTGCACCTGCGCTGGACGGCGCTCGTCGGGCAGGTCGCAACGATCCTTGTCGTGCGCTTCGGGCTGGGGATCGACCTCCCGCTCGCACCGCTGTTCGCGATCCTGCTTCTGCAGCTCGGAACCAACATCGTTCTCCTGCAGCGTCTCGGCCAGGCGAACGAGGATCCCGGCGCGGCCGGACCCGCAGGTCGGCATCGCTCGCTCGTGCTGGGCGTGACGGTCCTGGACCTGCTCGCCCTGGGCGCTCTGCTCGCGCTCTCCGGCGGAATCGCCAATCCGTTCTGCGCCTTCGTGGTCATCCACGTCGCGCTGGCGGCGGTCCTCCTCCCGCTCCGGCTCGCGCTCGCGGCAGCGGCGGTCGCGGCGGTGATCCTGATCGTCATCGACTTCGCTTCCGCCGAGGTCCCCGAGCTGCTCTCCGACCGCGCCCTGCGCGGCTGGGGAACGGTCGTCTCGGTCTCGCTGGCCTCGTTCCTCACCGTCCTGTTCGTGTCGCGGGTCTCCGAGGCGATCGTCGGCCGCTCCGAGGACCTCGAGGCCGAGCGCGAGCGCCGCGAGCGACGGCGGCACCTGGAGGCGCTGGGGAACCTCGCGGCGGGCGCGGCGCACGAGCTCGGGACGCCGCTCGGCACGATCGCGATCGTCTCCAAGGAGCTCACGCTGCGTCTCGAGCGGGGCGGCGCCTCGCCCGAGGCCGTCGCGGACGCGGAACTGATCCGGGCCGAGGTCGCCCGCTGCCGCCGTATCCTCAGTCGGATGTCGACCGACCACGGCGGCGGGATCGGCGAGTCGCTCGTCGCGACCGAGCTCGCCGGGCTCGGCGAGCGCGTGGTGGAGGAGCTCGGGTCGCGGGAGCGCGTGCAGGTGCGCGTGGACGAGGGCGAGGGGCCCCCTCTGGAGCTTCCCGTGGACGGGCTCGCGACGGCCATTCGGGCACTCGTGCAGAACGGCCTGGACGCCTCGGCCCCCTGCGGCGAGGTCACCCTGACGCTGGAGCGCACGGACGGGGTGATCCGCGTCGTCGTCGCGGACAACGGCACGGGGATGACGCCCGAAGAGGTCGAGCGGGCCCTCGAGCCCTTCTACACGACCAAGGACGTTGGTTCCGGCATGGGGCTCGGGCTCTACCTCGCGGACTCCTTCGTCGAGAGCCTGGGCGGCTCTCTCGACATCCATTCCGTCCAGCAGCAGGGCACCGCCGTGACACTCACCATCCCGCTCGGTCCCACGGGGATCGGCACCCTCGGACCGCGCGGCGTGGGGGAGTGAGGCGCCACGGGTCCCGGTTGCACGGGGTCCGCCGGTCCGGGCGGACTCGGCCGTGGAGGGACGTCGCCCGGGTCCGACGCGACTCCCGATCTGGGACGCGTTCTGGGCGGCCGCGCGTCGATGGTGCGACCCGGTGCCCACGGGGCCGCCTGAAGGGGGTCGAGTGCGGCGCTTTGCCGCGCGCGACGAAAAGCCCCAAGCGTTCTGCGACCGTTTTGTCAATGCGGGGATCCCCGGGCAATCGAACGGCGAACAGAGGGCGGAACGAGACCCTGACCTAAGACCCACCGCTATGACCCAACTCGGCGCCGACCCCTCCGCTCTGACGGACCAACACCTCGAGGCTCGCTCGATGCTTCTCGTCGATGACGACGAGATCCTCCGCGAGCGCCTTGCGAGGGCCCTCCGCGAGCGGGGCTTCGACGTTCGCACCGCCGCGAACGTGGACGATGCGGTCCAGCTCGCCGAGGCGGACTCCCCCGAGTACGCCGTCGTCGACCTCCGCATGCCCGGCAAGGGCGGCATGGAGCTCCTCCGTGAGCTTCAGCGCGTCGACGCGGGCACCCGGGCGCTCGTCCTGACGGGCTACGGCTCGATCGCCACGGCGGTCGAGGCGGTCCGACTGGGCGCGGTCAACTTCATCCCGAAGCCGGCCGACGCGGACGACGTGGTCGCGGCCTTCGAGAAGTACGAGCGCGGGCAGGTGGCCGACGGGCCGACCGCGACTTCGACCTACCGTGCGCCGACTCTCGCGCGCATGGAGTGGGAGCACATCCAGCGCGTGCTCTCGGACTGCGGGGGCAACATCTCCGAGTCCGCGCGTCGCCTGGGCATCCACCGCCGCTCGCTGCAGCGCAAGCTGCAGCGCCTGGCGCCCAAGGAGCGGGGCACGCAGCGCACCGGCACCGAGTGATCGGAGCCACAGGCCCGCCTCGGCGGGCATGATCCTGCTCGGTTTTCGCGGGGCGTTGAGACTCTGTCTCAACGCCCCGCGTCGTTGCGTCCGAGGCGTGTCGGCTCAGGGAGCTTTTCCGTTCGGAAGAGGACGATTGCCGCTGGGATCGCCGTTCCGTCGGCGCCGATGGATGTCTATCCTCTCCGCGACTGAACATCGTTCACCCGCACTCAAGCGCACGGCACGCGCGATCCGGGAGGACGACCGTTCGAGTCACGTGGGGATCACGCGATCCCCACACGAGAGCAACGCGACCCCGGCCCGTGCACGCGGGAGGGCTCGTCAACCCGGCACAGTGACCAGCAGGCACGGTGACCGGTGGGCGAGCGGCGACCGCGCGCGTGCCACACCGAACCGCAGAACCCGAAACGCTCCCACGCAGCGTGTCGACCTTCCCGGCGAACTGCGCGGTCCCGTCGTCCCCAGTGGGCGCAGGGTCCGACGCGCGACCTGGAAGGGAACGACTCCGCTACGCGCGCGATCCGAACCGGCGCTTCCCCATGAGCACCTTCCACTTCCCCCGCTGGACCAACCACTTCAAGCTCCTCATCCCCGCAGGAGCGATCGGTGGCGTCCTCTACGCAGTGACCTTCGTCTGGCTCGGCTTCTCGCCGAAGACGATCGCTCGGGGCTACCAGCCGGAGCAGCCGGTCCCGTTCAGCCACGCGCTGCACGCGGGCGAGCTCGGCTTCGACTGCCGGTACTGCCACAACACGGTCGACGTCGCGAGCCACGCCGCGGTCCCGCCGACCGAGACGTGCATGCGGTGCCACGACTACATCAAGAAGGACAGCCCGCTGATCGCGCCGATCCAGGAGTCCTGGGAGTCGGGCGAGGCCATCGCGTGGGTCCGCATCCACGACCTGCCGGACTACGCGTACTTCAACCACGCCGCGCACGTGAACCGCGGCGTGTCCTGCGTGAGCTGCCACGGCCGCATCGACCAGATGGAGGTCGTGCAGCAGGTCGAGCCGCTCTCGATGGGCTGGTGCCTCGAGTGCCACCGGAACCCGAACCCGCACCTCCGTCCGCTGGACCAGATCACGAACCTCGGCTGGGAGCCCCCGGCCGACGACGACTCGTGGATGGCGGAGCTCGTGTACGGCTTCAAGCCGGATCGCGCGCCCGAGGGCGACGGGTCGTACGACGCGTACTCGCACATCAATCCGCAGGAGACCTGCAGCACCTGCCACCGCTGAGTCTCGGGCGGCGCGTCCCGCGCCCCGGGTCGCCTCGAGCCGCAGCGCTCGTACGCGGCCGCGAACCGACCCACACGGCAAACACAGAACACTTCGGCCCGACGACCGCGCGGGCCGCGTCCCAACTGCGATGACCGACATCCTCGACGACTCGAACAGCACCCCCTCCGATCGCTCGGAGCCCAACCGGCCGCTGGTGTGGCAGTCCCTCACGGAATTCGAGGGGCGGCTCGGTGACGACGCGACGACGGCAGAGCCCGACGTCGCGGGCTTCGTCGGGCGCGAGTTCCCGACCGACGACTTCGACGACCTCGGGGACGTCGACCGCCGGCGCTTCATGCAGATCCTCGGCGCGTCGGCCGCGCTCGCGGGCGCGACCAGCTGTCGGTGGGAGAAGGAGTACATCCTTCCGCACACCAGCCGGCCCGAGGAGACGGTACCGGGCAAGCGCAAGCACTACTGCTCGACGATGGACCTCGCGGGCGCAGCGCGCCCGGTGCGCGTGGCGAGCTTCGACGGCCGCCCGGTGATGATCGAGGGCAACCTGACCTTCGGGCACGGCGTCGACGTCTACACCCAGGCCGAGACGCTCGGCTTCTGGGACCCGGACCGCACGAAGTCCGTCGCCCGCAGCCGCGGCGACGGCACGTTCACGCGCGGCGAGTGGTCGGACGCGCTCGCGGAGCTGCGGACGGCGCTCGACGCCGGCGAGCTCGCGGTGCTCGCCACCACGCACTCGTCGCCGACGCTCGCCCGCCTGCGCGCGGAGCTCGAGGGCCGCGGTGCCCGCTGGGTCTCGTGGTCGCCGACCGCGCGCGACGCCGCGATCGAGGGCACCCGTCTCGCGTTCGGCGAGGCGCTGCGCCCGCATTACTCGCTCGAGCCCGCGGACGTCATCGTGTCGCTCGACTGCGACTTCATGCGCGAGCACGCCGACGCGCTGCACCTCGCGTGTGATGCCGCCGGACGCCGCCTGCCGGAGTCCGAGACGGGCAAGCCGATGTCGCGCATCTACGCGATCGAGTCGCGCTTCACCTCGGCCGGCGTCTCGTCGGACCACCGACTCCCCGTGCGCAGCTCCGACGCGGGCGCCGTCTTCGAGCTGATCGAGGCGGCCCTCGAGAAGCGCGAGGCGACCGGAGCGCGCGCCCGCGCGCTCGCCGGCGACGAACGCGTTGCAGCCTACGTCGCGGCGATCGCCGAGGACATCGAGGCGGCCGGCGGCCGCTTCGCGATCCTCCCCGGCGAGTCGCAGCCCGCCGCCGTCCACGCGCGGGTCCACGCGCTGCACGCGCGCCGCGGCGCCGTCGGCACGACGGTCGACTTCCTCGCCGAGCCGCTCGCCGACGCCACGACGGCGTCGCTCGCGACGCTCGTCGAGGACATGAACGCCGGCCGCGTCGGGACGCTCCTGATGCTCGGCGGCAACCCGGTGTACGACGCGCCCGCGGACCTCGAATTCGAGGCCGCCCTGGCGAAGTGCAAGAGCGCGCACCTGTCGCTCTACCGCGACGAGACGGGCATGCGCGCCGGCTGGTCGCTGCCCGCGGCCCACTGGCTCGAGGCCTGGGGCGACGCGCGCTACTTCGACGGCACGCTCACGCTCGCGCAGCCGCTGATCCTGCCGCTCTTCGACGGCAAGTCGGCGATCGAGCTCTGCGCGCTCCTGCTCGGGAAGGAAGCCGACGAAGGAACGGCGCTGGGCCTCAGCGAGGTCCGCGCGACGCACAGTGCCCTGAGCGACCGCGACTGGCGCAAGGCGATCCACGACGGCTTCGTCGAGGGTTCGGCCGCGGCCCCGCGCAGCGTCACGGCGCAGAGCGACCTGCCCGCCGTGCCCGAGCCCGCCGAGGGGCTCGAGGTCACGTTCTTCGCGTGCCCGAAGGTCTACGACGGCCGCTTCGCCAACAACGGCTGGCTGCAGGAGGTCCCGGACTTCACCACGAAGATGACCTGGGACAACGCGGCGCTGATCGGCGTCGCGACGGCCGAGGCGATGGGGGTCAAGACCGGCGACTTCCTCGACATCCAGGTTGGGGGCCGCGCCCAGAAAGTGGCGGCCTACGTCGCTCCGGGCCAGGCCGAGGACTCGATCGCGCTCGCACTGGGCTACGGCCGCGAGCACGCGGGCGTCGTCGCGGGCTCGAAGGACGCGAAGGTCGAGTCCGCTGGCTTCGACGTCTATCCGCTGCGCACGACCGCGAACATGGCGGTCGCGACGGGCGTCTCCGCGGCGAAGGCTGGCGGGCGCTACTCGTTCGCGACCACCCAGGAGCACCACCTGATCGACGAGATCGGGATGCAGGGCCGCCGCGAGCGCCTGCACAAGCTCGTGATGGAGACGGACGCTGAAACGTACGCGGAGCACCCCGACCACTTCGAGCACGTCTACCACGTGCCGAAGCGCGCGTCCCTGTTCGATCAGAAGGAGTACACGGGCCAGCACCAGTGGGGGATGACGATCGACCTGTCGTCCTGCAACGGCTGCAACGCCTGCGTGATCGCCTGCCAGGCGGAGAACAACGTTCCGATCGTCGGCAAGGAGCAGGTCAAGCGCGGGCGCGAGATGCACTGGCTCCGCATCGACCTCTACTACCAGGGCGACGCGAACGACGCGGGCACGATGGACGCGGTCACCCAGCCGGTGAGCTGCCTGCAGTGCGAGAACGCGCCCTGCGAGCAGGTCTGCCCGGTCGCGGCGACCGTGCACGGCGAGGAGGGGACCAACGACATGGTCTACAACCGCTGCATCGGGACGCGCTACTGCGGCAACAACTGCCCGGTGAAGGTCCGGCGCTTCAACTACTTCCACTACACGAAGTTCATGGACGAGCCCGAGCACAAGCTGCTCCAGCTCGGCCAGAACCCGAACGTCACCGTCCGCAGCCGCGGCGTGATGGAGAAGTGCACGTACTGCATCCAGCGCATCTCGGAAGCGCGCATCGTCGCGCGCAACGAGGGCCGCAAGATCCGCGACGGCGAGGTCGTCTCGGCGTGCCAGTCGGCGTGCCCGAACGACGCTGTCGCCTTCGGTGACATCTCCGACCCCGAGTCGAAGGTGTCGAAGAAGCGCGAGCTCAAGCGCTCCTACGAGATGCTCGGCGAGCTCGGGATCCGCCCGCGCACGCTCTACCTCGGCCGGGTCACGAACCCCAACCCGACCCTTGCGGCCGCGATGCCGCAGGGCCTGAAGGGGCGCGACGACTGGGACGAGATCAAGAAGATCGTCGAGCCGCACCACGGTGGCGGGCACGGCGACCACGGCGCCCACGGGGAGCACGACGACTCCCACGGGGACTCCGGCCACGGCGACGACCACGGCGCTGGCCACTGACCCTGCCCCTTCCCCGCAGCGCACACACTGAACCGCGATGAGTTCCCAAGACCCCGCAGCCTTCGGCGGCCCGTCCTTCGGCGACGAGGATCCGCGCCAGCGCCCTCTGCTCGTCGACGGCGAGCACGAGGACTTCGCTTCCGTCACCCAGGCCGTCTCCGGCATCCCTGAGGTCGAGCTCCAGAAGACCAACAAGGCGTGGATCGCCTGCTTCATGGTCTCGCTCGGACTCCTCGGAGTGCTCGGCGCGATGCTCGCGCACCTGATCCTCACCGGGGTCGGCGTGTGGGGGAACAACAACCCCGTCTACTGGGGCTGGCCCATCGTCAACTTCGTCTTCTGGGTCGGCATCGGTCACGCGGGCACGCTCATCTCAGCGGTCCTGTTCCTCACGCGTCAGAACTGGCGTACGGCGGTGAACCGGGCGGCCGAGGCTATGACGATCTTCGCGGTCGTCTGCGCGGGCATGTTCCCGGGCGTGCACATCGGCCGGGTGTGGGTGGCCTACTGGCTGTTCCCGCTGCCGAACCAGATGGCGATGTGGCCGAACTTCCGAAGCCCGCTGCTCTGGGACGTGTTCGCGGTCTCGACCTACGCCTCGGTGTCGCTCGTGTTCTGGTACATGGGCATGATCCCGGACCTCGCGACGCTGCGGGACCGGGCCTCCAACACCGCGCGCAAGATCGGCTACGGCATCTTCTCGCTGGGCTGGACCGGATCGTCGCGCCACTGGCACCGCTACGAGCGCGCGTACCTCCTGCTCGCGGCCCTCGCGACGCCGCTCGTGCTCTCGGTGCACTCGGTCGTTTCGTTCGACTTCGCGACCTCGCAGGTGCCGGGCTGGCACACGACGATCTTCCCGCCGTACTTCGTGGCGGGCGCGATCTTCTCGGGCTTCGCCATGGTGCTCACGCTCATGGTGCCGGCCCGCCAGTTCTTCGGCCTCAAGCACATCATCACGATGAAGCACATCGACGTGATGTGTCGCATCCTGATGGCGACCGGTCTCCTGGTCGGCTACGCGTACGCGATCGAGTTCTTCATCGCCTGGTACGGCGGCGTCCAGTACGAGAGCTTCGCGTTCGTGAACCGCGCCTTCGGCAACTACGCCTGGGCGTACTGGATCATGGTCTCGTGCAACGTCATCTTCCCGCAGCTCTTCTGGAGCCAGAAGATGCGCCGCAACCTGTGGGTGGTGATGCTCATCAGCATCACGACCAACATCGGGATGTGGTTCGAGCGCTTCGTGATCACGGTCACGTCGCTCAGCCGTGACTTCCTCCCGTCGAGCTGGGGCTACTTCAGCCCGACGTGGGTCGACATGCTCATGTTCCTGGGCAGCTTCGGCCTGTTCTTCACGCTGTTCCTCCTCTTCCTGCGCTTCCTCCCGACGGTGGCGATGGCGGAGGTCAAGTCGGTCATGCCGCAGGCGCACGGCGCGCACGGCAACGAGACGCACGGCCACGGCGCGCACGATGAGACCCCGGCCCTCCCGGCCGGCGGCGCTCAGACCGCCCCGGCCCAGCGCCACGAGTCCTGACCCGGCCCCTCCGTCCACTTCCCACGAGCGACACCCCGATGGCTGACTCTCAAGACCAGGAACTGCACGGCGTCGTCGGTTACTTCACCGACGTCGACGGCATCAAGAACGCGTCGCGCAAGATCCGCGACGCGGGCTTCCAGCGCTGGGACACCTATACGCCCTTCCCCGTCCACGGCATCGACGGCGAGATGGGAATCAAGCCGACGATCCTGCCCTGGATCGTGCTCGGCATGGGCCTCACCGGCATGGGTGTGGGCCTCCTCTTGCAGTGGTACACGAACGCGTACGACTACGTGTTCGAGATCAGCGGCAAGCCCGACTGGAGCCTCCCCGCGAACATCCCTGTCGCGTTCGAGACGACGATCGCGTTCAGCGCGTTCACGACGTTCTTCGGGATGCTGGCGCTCAACAAGCTCCCGCACCTCTCGAACCCGCTCCACAAGCTCGAGCGCTTCAAGCGCGTCACCGACGACCGGTTCGCGCTCTGCATCGAGGCGACGGACCCGGCGTTCCACGCCGAGCGCGTCCGCACGCTGCTGGCCGGCGCCAACGCCGAATTCGTCGAGGACTGCCCGCGCGACACGTCGCGCGCCGCGCTCCCGATGTGGTTCCACGGCATGGCCGCGCTCCTGACCTGCCTGACGTTCATCCCGCTCGCGGTCGCCTTCAAGGGCCGCTTCGCGACGAGTGACAAGCCGCGCTATCACGTGTGGCCGGACATGGACTGGCAGCGCAAGCGCAAGACCCAGACCGAGTGGAACACGGGCCTCTTCGAGGACAACCGCGCCATGCGCCTGCCCGTCGCCGGGACGATCCCGCTGGGCGAGTTGCGCGACGACTACGAGTTCTACTACGGGGTGGCGCAGGGCTCGATCGCGCCTCCGCCGGTCAGCAAGACCGAGGTGGACGACTCGGGCGTCGCGTACCAGTGGCTCGACGGCTACCCGACCGCCGTGGTGGTGGACGAGGCGCTGCTCGAGCGCGGCCGCCAGCGCTACAACATCAACTGCTCGATGTGCCACGGCGTCCGCGGCAACGGCCTCGGCTCCGTCGCGCTCCGCGCGGACAAGATCGGCGCGCAGGAGACCGGCTGGGTCGCACCCAAGTCGCTCCTCGAGGACTCGGCCGAGAACTACTCGAACGGCGAGCTGTTCCACATCGCGAGCCATGGCGTGTCGTCGATGTACGGCTACGCGTCGAGCGTGACCACCCAGGACCGCTGGGCGATCGTCTCCTACGTCCGCGCGCTGCAGGCCACGCAGGGCATCGACCGTCTCCCGGACGATGTCGGCCCGGCCCAGCCCGCGCCCCGCCCTGAAGACTTCCGCGTCTCCGATTCGTCGCGCTGACCCCACGCGTCAGCACCCCCGCGCCCCCTCCCCAGACCGCGCCACTCACACCGCGACAGCACAGTGCACGGACCCATCGAAATCCCCTCGCGCGACCAGGTCGTCGCGCGCGACCTAGGCGGCATCGCGAAGGCTTCGCTGATCGCCGGCCTCGTCGGCATCGGCGTGAGCGTCCTGCTCGGCATGTCGGACATGACCCGCTTCGGGCACTCGATGCTCGTCGCGCTCATGTTCTTCCTGTCGATCGGCCTCGGCGCGCTCTTCTTCGTGCTGCTGCAGCACGTGACGAGCGCGGGCTGGTCCGTCGTCGTCCGGCGCGTCGCCGAGATGCTGACAGGCATCTTCCCGATGATGGCGCTCGTCGTGGTCGGCCTGATCGCGATCCCCGCGCTGATGGGGAAGGCCTGGATCTACGACTGGCTCAGCCACGACTGGGTGCACGCCGAGGGCGAGTACGCGGGCGGTGAGTACCGCGGTCTGATCGCCGGCAAGGAGAGCTACCTGAACGCGACGTTCCTCGTCGTCCGGCTCGCCGTCTACTTCGTGATCTTCATCGGTCTGTCCCGCTTCTTCGGCGGAAACAGCCTCGCGCAGGACGACGACCAGGACCCGGCGCGCACGGTGAAGATGCAGCGCCGCTCGGGGATCTCGATCATCCTCTTCGGGCTCGCGACCACGTTCTGCTCGTTCGACCTGCTCATGTCGCTGAACGCCGAGTGGTTCAGCACGATGTACGGCGTCTACTTCTTCGCCGGCTGCTTCTGGTCGTCGCTCGCGACCCTCGCGCTCGCGACGATGTGGCTCGAGAAGCGCGGGCAGCTCAAGGACGTCGTCAACGAGGAGCACTACCACGACATCGGCAAGCTGATGTTCGCGTTCACGTTCTTCTGGAGCTACGTCGCGTTCAGCCAGCTGATGCTCTACTGGTACGCCGACATCTCCGAGGAGACGATGTGGTTCAACTACCGCATCTGGGGCGAGTGGAACGGCTTCTCGATCCTGCTCCTCGTCGGGCACTTCCTGATCCCGATGCTCGGGCTCCTCTCGCGTCACGTGAAGCGCCGCCGCAACGTGCTGGCCGCCTGGTGCGTCTACGTGCTCCTGTTCCACTACGTCGACCTGTACTGGAACGTGATGCCCGAGCTCGTGAACGGGCTCCCGGGTCTGGACCCGGCCGAGGTCGGCCCCGCGTTCGGCCTCATCGACATCACGTCGGTGCTCGGCATCGGCGGACTCTTCCTCTACGGCTTCCTGTCCAAGCTGGACGGCAAGCCGGCGCTTGCGATCGGCGACCCGCGCCTCGCGGAGTCGATGGCCTTCGAGAACATCTGAGCCGGACTCGGGTCCACTCCTTCCTAAGCAAGCCAGAGATGAGCGCAGACACCCACGCCGGCACCGACGAGCGCGAGATCGAAGAGGACGTCATGAACGTCGGCTTCGTGTCCTGGATCGCAGCCGTCAGCACCATCCTCATCATCACGAGCGTCTTCGTGCTGACCGGGATCTACTACTTCACGAAGCAGCGGCAGGTCGCGGAGCGACAGGCCGACGCAGACCGCCGCGTCTCGGAACTCGAGGCCTACCGCAAGCTGGACGCTGCCGTGGTCGACGGTGTCTACGAGCTGCCCGAGGTCGATCTCGGCGAGGGCGCGACCAAGCGCGGCGGCTTCAGCATCCCCGTCGAGCGCGGGATGAAGCAGGTGATCGAGAACGGCAACTGAACCGGAGACCCTGATCCCGAAGCGAGCGAACGCCCGCGGCGAACCGCCTCGCGCCAAAGCGCCCAATACCGGCGCGACCCCCCAAGCCCTACACATGTTGCACATGACCAAGAGTCTCCGGCACGCCACGAGCGCCGCAGCCCTCGCCCTCCTCGGGCTGGCCGCGACGCCGGCGCTGGCATGGTCGTTGCCGCAGCTGGCGGGCCTCGAGCTCGAGGAGATGGACGGCGTCGGGATCGAGCAGAAGCTGGGCGACGCGATCCCCCTGGACGCGAAGTTCCAGAGCGACACGGGGGCCTTCGTCGAGCTCGGTGACTCCTTCGGGGACGTCCCGGTCCTGCTCACGCTCAACTACATCGACTGCCCGCTGCTCTGCAGCTTCCACCTCGAGACCCTCGTCAAGACGATGGCCGGGATGGACCTCGAGTTCGGCGTCGACTACCGCGTCGTCACGCTCAGCATCCACCCCGGCGACTCGGTCGAGCAGCTGGCGGGCCAGAAGGCGCGCTACGTGACCGAGTTCCGCGGCCTTCGCCAGGATGCGGGCGAGGCGTTCCCCGAGGCGCAGGCGCTCGGCGGCTGGACCTTCCTGCGCGGGACCCGCGCCGAGATCGACCGCGTCGCCGACGCCGTCGGGTTCGGCTACTCGTGGATCCCCGAGAAGAGCGAGTACGCGCACTCCGCGCCGACCATCGTCTGCACGCAGGACGGCGTCGTCTCGCGCTACTTCCAGGCCTCGGGCGGCGACCCGACCACGGCCTCGTCCGACTTCCGCCTGGCGCTCGTCGACGCGAGCGACGGCAAGATCGGCACCCTGCTCGACGCGCTGTTCCTGCAGTGCTTCCGCTTCGATCCCGGCTCGGGCAGCTACAGGCTCGCCTTCGGAATGCTCCGCGGCGCGGCCGCCGCGACACTCGTCGCGCTGCTGGCCGGCCTCTTCTTCATGCGCCGCCCGGGCAATCCGGGCCCGCCGAGCGCACCCGGCCGCTCGGGCGACGGCGATGGACCCGGCGATGGGGGCCCCGAGGCTCCCGAGAACGGCTCCGACGACAGCACACCGCGCTGGCTCGACGTGGCCAGGAACTGAATCCATGAAACTCCACGCACTGCTCCTCGCCGGGGCGATGTTCCTCGGCGCGACCCACGACGCCCGCGCGTTCCAGGACGACGCGGCTGCGCCCGAGTCGACCACGACCGAAGCGACGACGACCGATTCGATCGCGTCGGACGAAGCCGCGCCCGGGGACGAGTCCGCCGAGGCGGCGCCCGCGCCGGCGGCCACCGACTTCCTCACGGACGAAGAGGTCGACGCGCTCATCGCGACGTACAACGCGGAGAACGGCGAGTCCCGCTCGTTCACGGAACAGGAGCGCGGCTGGATCGCGCGCAAGGAGAACAACGTCGGGCCCGAGGACGTCGACGACGTCCACAAGGGGTACTTCTACATCCGCACCGGGGACGACAACGTCCTCAAGTACTTCCGCAACGGTGAGGAGCACACGGTCGAGTCCGGCGGGGACCTCGTGACCCCGCCCGCGGCGCCGCACATCGGCCCGTTCACCCCCGAGGTGGACAACGGCTCGTTCTGGACCGCGGTCGTCGCGTCCGAGAGCGCCCGCGAGGTCGACGCGATGTTCAACTTCATCATGTGGACCTGCTACATCTTCAGCGTGCTGATCGGCGTGCTGATGGTGGTCTTCGTGATCAAGTACCGCCGCCGTCCGGGCGTGAAGGCCGACCAGTCGATCACGCACAACACGCCGCTCGAGATCTTCTGGAGCGTGGTGCCCGCGGTGCTCGTCGCGATCATGTTCTGGGGCGGGTACACGACCTTCCTCGACATGCGCACGCCCCCGCCCGACGCGATGACGATCGACGTCGTCGCGAAGAAGTGGGGCTGGGACTTCACGTACGACACGGGCGCCTCCTCGCAGCAGGAGTTCCACGTCCCGGAGAACACGCCGATCCGCATGGACATGACGTCGTCGGACGTCATCCACTGCTTCCACCTGCCGTCGTTCCGCGTCAAGTCGGACATCCTCCCCGACCGCTACACGACGGTGTGGTTCGACTCGGGCGCGCCGGGCACGTACACGCTGTACTGCACCGAGTACTGCGGCACCGGGCACTCGAACATGTACGCCAAGCTCGTGGTCGAGCCCCAGGAGGACTACGAGAAGTGGCTCGAGGCGGCGGGCGCCTGGCACCTCGACGCGGACGGCAACCCGCTGCCGCCGGTCGTGGTCGGTGAGAAGGCCTACACGAAGCTCGGGTGCAAGACGTGCCACTCGATCAACGGCACGAAGGTCATCGGCCCGAGCTTCGCGAGCCTCTGGGGCGCCGAGCGTCGGTTCGACCCGAACTGCCCCGACTCCGAGACGGTTCCCGCAGCGGACAAGAACTACATCCGCCGCTCGATCCTGAAGCCGCACGACCAGATCGTGCTCGGCTACCCCGACCAGATGGCGAACTACTCGCATCTGAAGGACCACGAGATCAAAGGACTGATCGCGTACATCAAGTCCCTGGCCGACGTGCCCAAGCAGTACAGCGAGGTCTGGGAGTAACCCGGACCCGCGCGCCGTGCCGAGGAGGGCGCGGCGCCCTCCGCGCGAGCTCATCGCCCCGCGCGGCACCACCCCCCGAACAAGACACAAGAGCCTGAACCCTGCGCGCGGCCCCCGGGCCCCGCACACCAACGGTCAACTGAGATGACCCAAGCTGACATTCCCCTCGTGGCCACGGACCGGGACGCCCCGGTCCAGCACCTCGAGAAGAACTACATCAACCACTCCAAGGGGATCCTCTCCTGGATGCTGACGCTCGATCACAAGCGGATCGGGCTGATGTACCTGATGGGGGTGAGCGCCTCGTTCTTCCTGGGCGGCCTCTTCGCACTGGGCGTGCGCCTCGAGCTGTTCGCTCCGGGCATGCAGTTCTTCAGCGCGGCCCAGTACAACCAGGTGTTCTCGCTGCACGGCGCGGTGATGGTGTTCCTGTTCATCATCCCCGGCATCCCGGCAGCGCTCGGCAACGTCGTGCTGCCGCTCATGCTGGGGGCGAAGGACGTCGCCTTCCCGCGCCTGAACCTGGGCAGCTTCTACCTCTGGATGATCGGCGCAGCCTTCTTCATCTGGACGCTGTTCACCAAGGGCCTCGACACGGGCTGGACCTTCTACACGCCGTACTCGACGGCCGCGAATTCGACCTCGGTCATCGCGGCGACGCTCGGCGTGTTCATCCTCGGGTTCAGCTCGATCTTCACCGGGCTCAACTTCCTGGTGACGATCCACAAGATGCGCCCGCCGGGGATGACCTGGCACAAGCTGCCGCTGTTCCTCTGGGGCATGTACGGCACGGCGATCATGCAGATCCTGGCGACGCCGGTCCTCGGGATCACGCTGCTGCTCCTGATCATGGAGAGCTCGCTCGGCATCGGCGTCTTCGACCCGTCGAAGGGCGGTGACCCGGTCCTGTACCAGCACTTCTTCTGGTTCTACAGCCACCCGGCGGTCTACATCATGATCCTGCCGGCGATGGCGGTCGTGTCCGAGCTGATCGCCACGTTCAGCCGCAAGCACATCTTCGGGTACCGCATGATCGCGTACTCCTCGGTGTCGATCGCGCTGCTGTCGTTCCTCGTCTGGGGACACCACATGTTCGTGTCCTCGGAGTCGACGCTCGCGACGCTGATCTTCTCGGCGATCACGTTCACGATCGCGATCCCGTCGGCGATCAAGATCTTCAACTGGCTCGCGACGCTCTACAAGGGCTCCGTGTCGCTCGCGACCCCGATGCTCTACGCGCTCGGCTTCATCTGGCTGTTCACCGTCGGCGGGCTCACGGGCCTGTTCCTCGCGGTGCTGTCGACCGACGTCTTCCTGCACGACACGTACTTCGTTGTCGCGCACTTCCACTACGTCATGGTCGGTGGAACGCTCTGGGCCTTCCTCGGCGGCGTCCACTACTGGTGGCCGAAGATGACGGGCAAGATGTACAGCGAGGGCCCCGCCAAGCTCGGCTCGGTCGTGGCGTTCGTCGGGTTCAACCTGGCGTTCTTCCCGCAGTTCATCATGGGCTCGCGCGGCATGCCGCGCCGCTACGCGGACTACCGCCCCGAGTTCGAGCTGTACCACCAGCTCTCGACCGCCGGCACGCTCGTGCTCGGCACCGGTCTGGCGATCATCGCCACGACGCTGATCCGGTCGCTCTTCAACAAGTCGAAGGCGCCCGCCAACCCGTGGGGCAGCGCGACGATCGAGTGGGAGTGCCCCTCGCCGCCGCCGCACCACAACTTCGACCACCCGCCCCAGGCCGTGGACCCCTACGACATGGAGCGCGTCCAGTGGAGCGAGGCCGTCGGCGGCTACGTTCCGGTGACCGGTCCGCGCGAGACGGTGGCGCACTGACGACGAGGGTCGGCTCCCCGCACGGGGGAGTCCGCCCTCCACGGACCCAGCGCGGGGCCGACTTCGGTCCCGCCGCGCCCGCGACCCTTCGACACAGGGTTGCGGGCGCGACCGGTCCCGGCCTCCCTTTCCCGAACAACCCTCCCCAAGCCCCGAACCGCGTGCGCACCGCGCGCGCTGGAACGACGACGATCCCCATGTCGGACGCACACGGACACCCCGACAAGCCCTTCCTCCAGCATCACTTCGAGGACGAGGAGCACCAGTTCGACGCCGGCAAGCTCGGCATCTGGGCCTTCCTCGTGACCGAGGTGCTGTTCTTCTCCGGGCTCTTCTGCGCGTACGCGATCTACCGGGGCATGCACCCGGAGGTCTTCACCTACGCGTCGCGCGCGCTCGACACGAAGTGGGGCGCGATCAACACGTGCGTGCTCCTCTTCTCGAGCCTCACGGCGGCCTGGGCCGTGCGCAACGCGCAGCTCGGGCAGAAGAAGCTCCTCGTGGCGAACCTCGCGCTCACGATCGCGTGCGCGTTCGGGTTCATGGGGATCAAGTACGTCGAGTACACCCACAAGTTCCACCTCAACATCTATCCGGGCGTCGAGGCGTCGGAGTACCTCGAGGGCTCCTTCCCCGCACCCAAGGCGGAGAAGGTCGCGTACGACGTCGGCGTCCAGGCGGGCGCCGGTGAAGCGGCGGAAGGTGACCACGCGGAGGGCGACCACGCGAACGGCGACCACGGCGACGACCACGCCCTGGTGAAGTGGAACGATCCCAACATCGACCCGCGCGTGAAGGATCGGCTGAAGACCTTCTTCGGCATCTACTACTGCATGACCGGCCTGCACGGCATCCACGTGCTGCTCGGGATCGTGGTGTTCTTCTGGCTGCTGCTGCGCGCGTTCAAGAGCCACTTCACGCCGACCTACTACGGGCCGGTGGACTACGGCGCGCTGTATTGGCACCTGGTCGACCTGATCTGGATCTACCTGTTCCCGCTGCTGTACCTCATCAACTGAACGGCGCGCGCCCCGAACCTGGGCCCCTCGAGGGGGGCCGCCGGGGCGCACCATTCGATCTCCTCCGAACCGCCGTCCGACGCATTGCCATGACGACCACCGACGCAGCGACCCACGCCTCCCACGAAGGGGCCCACGACGACCACGGCGAGCACCATGCGCTCCCGCTCTGGCTGCTCGTGATGACCTGGGGCGCGCTGATGGGGCTGACCGGCCTCACCGTGTTCCTCGCCACCCAGTTCCACCTCGGCGCGTTCGAGCTCCCCGTCGCCATGGGGATCGCGACCGTGAAGGCGGTGCTGGTGATGTTCATCTTCATGCACCTCGGCTTCGACAAGCCGTTCCACTCGCTGCTGATCCTCGGCTCGTTCCTGTTCGTGTTCCTGTTCATCGGCTTCGCGATGATGGACCGCGGTCAGTACGACGGGCAGATCTCGGCGCGCACGGACGTCGACCTCTACACCGAGTGACTCACGCGCGGAGCCGAAAGGCTCCCCACGACCATGCGAAGGGCCCGGCCCTCCTGCGATCCCTCTCCCGCGCGCTGACCAGGCCGGGGACGAAGGCGGCGGGGGAGCCGGGCCCTTCGCTCGTGGACCGGGCTCCCACCGTGTGGTGCACCGCGGCGCACCTCGGGGGAAGCGCACCGCATTCCGCAAGATCCGGCCGCCGCGGGCCGCAGAGGACTCCTCGGGTTGTCGCGAAGCGGAGCCGCCCGTTCGACTCCGTCGCTCCACCCCTGCTGGAATCCACACGGAACGAGCTCAGTCCCCTCCGCGCGCGCGCCGGGACGCGCGTCTCGGGTGGCGAGCGCACTTCCACATCCACTCGGCGCGCCCGCGCGCCGCGCGCTCCCCGCGCCGCAGCGGACCTCGAACCGGCCGCCCCGTGGACTACGAGCCGCCCATGCACACACCTGTGATGATCCGGAGCGCGACCCCGCTCCGCGAAACGGCCCGCTCCTCGAGCGCGCGCCGCCGCGTGCGCTCCGCTGCCCGCCCGACCGCTGCGGGCCTCCTCCTGCTCGGCGCGTTCGCCTGTGCTGCGCCCCATGGCTCCGGCGGGACGGACGCCGTCGAGCTCCTCCCGGGTCTTGAGGTCGTTCGCGCGTTCGACGCGTCGATGCCCCCGGGCAACCTCGCGATCGCTCCTGGCGGGCGGATGTTCATGAGCGTCCACGCGTTCTACGGCGAGCCCGAGGAGCACGTCGTCGAACTGCTCGAGGGCGGCGGCACGCGCCCGTACCCGAGCGCCGACTGGGCGCGCCCGGCGACCGCCGCGAGCGGCCCCGGCATGAACGGCGTGCTCGGCGTGCGGGTCGACGCGGAGGGCGTGCTCTGGATGCTCGACGGGCAGAGCGCCGAGCGCCCCGGCCGGCTGCTCGGGTGGGACACGCGCGCGGAGCAGCTCTTCGCCGAGATCGTCCTCTCACCGCCCGCGACGACGGCGGACAGCTTCCTCAACGACCTCGCGGTCGACCGCCGGACGGGGACGGTCTACGTCGCCGACAGCGCAGGCGCCGTGATCGTCGTCGACATCGCCTCGGGCTCCGCGCGCCGCGTCCTCGACGGGCACGTCTCGACCGTGCCCGAGGACGTCGACCTCGTCGTCGCCGGCCGCGTCCTCGAGCTCGGCGGGGCGCCCGCGCGGGTCGGTATCAATCCGATCACGCTCGACGCCGGCGGTGGGTCCCTCTACTTCGGCCCGATGTCGGGGACGAGCCTCTACCGCGTGGACACGTCCGACCTCCGCGACGCCACGCTCTCCGCGGACGAGCTCGGGTCGCGCGTCTCCCGCTACGGCGACAAACCGCTGTCCGACGGGTCGACGGTCGACGGCGCGGGGAACGTGTACATCACGGCGGTGGGGGACTTCGCCATCGGCGTGACCGAGCCGAGGGGCACCTACCGAACCCTGTTCCAGCACCCGGGGCTCGCGTGGCCCGACGGCTTCTCCGTCGGCGCGGACGGCTGGATCTACGTCACCGTCAATGCGCTACACGAGTCGCCTGCCCTCGGCGGCGGGCCGGACACCGATGGCGCAGCGTTCCGCATCCTGCGCTTCCAACCCCTCGCGGAGGCCTTCCCCGGGCGCTGACCACGCACGGACCGTGCGGTCGGCCAGATTCGGGCCGCGGCTCCTCCGAGTTCCGGGCCGCGCCCGACGCAGACCGCCCGCGGAGCGCGCTCGTGCGGCTCCTGGCCGCCGCGGCCGCTCACCGCACCGATCGAACCCCACTCTCCGTCCCGGGCCCGGACCCGGGTCGTGACGCCGCACTCCGCCGCGCATCCCCACCCCACGCCAGAGCGATTCACCCCTCATGAGCGGCCCCATCCACCGGCACCGTCAGTACCGCCGTGAGCCGAACGACGACCCGCGCCTCGCGCGGGCTCTCCCGGGCGGCTCCGGCGCGGGCCCGGGCGGCGCCAGCGCGCTCCCCGCGAGCGGCGCCGGGGCCCAGTCCCCGGAGCAGCAGGCTGAGATCGAAGGCTTCGGGATGACGATCTTCCTGGCCTCGCTGACGATGGTGTTCGGCGGCGTTTTCGCGGCGTACCTCATCATCTGGTTCAAGAACCGGGCGGACTGGCAGGGCATCGTCGACGGACGCGAGATGTCGACGCTCGCCCTCGCGACGGTCCTCCTCGTGGCCGCCGACCTCGCGTCCGCGCGCGCACTCAAGGTGGCCGCCGACAAGCCGCGCGCCTGGTCGCTGACCCGCCTCGGAGCGGCCGTCGCGACCGTCTACCTGATCGTCCAGTCGTTCAGCTGGTTCCCGCTGCTCGCGCAGGCGAACCAGCCCGGTCACGGCGGCACGCTCGAGATCGAGGGCTTCCTCTTCCTGATGCTGACGTTCTCGCACGCGGTGCACGTGCTCGGCGGCATCATCGCGAACGTCGTCGTCCTCGGCCGCGCGCGCAGCACCGACGGCCCACGCCCGGGCACGCTGCGCCTGCTCTACAAGTACTGGCGCTTCCTGACCCTCGTCTGGGTCGCGGTGCTCGCGACGCTGTTCGCGCTCGGGCGGATGGACGTGGCCTCGATCGACGCCGAGGACGGCCGCCCGGCCCCGCGTTCATCGTACTGAGGCCGTTGCACTGAGCTCGCCGAATGGCGCCCGACGAACGGGGCCCGTCGTACCGAAGCCGCCTGCCCTCGGGTCCCGCGCGCGGGAATCCTCGGCGCTGCGCTCCTTCGATCGGGCGTCCTCCGCGTGCGGACCCCGTGCGCGTGCATCTTCCGCGCCCCCTGACGGCCCGCTCGAACGCAGTCGGGTCGAGGTCCCGCCGCGCCAGGTCCACTCGCTCACCCGGAGCGGCGCTCCCAGGAGCGGCTCGCCAGCAGCTCTGGCGTGAGCCGGAGGCGCCCTGCGCGGTCGCCGCGCCTCAGAACTCCGGAACCGCGAGCCCGTAGGTCTCGCGCAGGATCGCCGCGAGCTCGCGGAAGTCGTCCACGACGTGGTCCGGCGCCGCGGCCTCGACGTCCTGTCCCGGCTTCGCGCCGCGGCGCGCCCACGTCGTCGGCATGCCGAGGTCCCGCGGCGGCGCGATATCGTGGGCGAGGTTGTCACCCACGAACATGACCTCGGCGGGGAGGAGCTTCATCTCGCCGAGCGCGTGGCGGTAGAGCTTGGGGTTCGGCTTCGCGATCCCCACCTGGTCCGAGATGAACACCTCGCGCGGCTTGAAGAAGCCCATCAGCCCGAGGCGGATCAGCTTCTCGCTCTGCTTCATCGTCCAGCCGTGCGTGACGACGCCGATGCGAACGCCCGCCTCGGTGAGCGCGCCCAGGAACGGCACGACGTCGTCGTACGCCTCGAGGTGGCGGAACTTGGTGTCGTGGTAGGCGACGATCCCGGCGGCGACGACCACCGCGGGATTGATGCGCTCACGCTCGTGGCGGGGGAGGCGCTGGACGAGCTTGTCGAAGTGGCTGCTGTAGTTCGATCCGAACTCGCGGATGACCTCCATGAGCTCCTCGAGCAGCTTGTCCGGCGGCGTCTCGAGTCCCTGCGCCGCCATCGCGGCCACGGCGTTCTCGCGCGCGCGCCGGGCGAAGACGGTGGTGGAGAAGAGGGTGTCGTCGAGGTCGAAGAGGACGGCCTTCATGCGTGGGAGGGACGCTATGCGAGGGGAGGAGCGGACCCGGGGGACGGGGCGGGGCCCGCGGACTGCGCCGGCCGGGCCCGATGATCGCACAACTCGTCGGCTCCGGGCCACGCGCGTGCGGGCTCCGTGCGTTCGCCTTCCGTCCCGGCCGGCGCGGGACGGCCGGAGCCACGGCGCGGGGCGACCGCCGGCTGGGCACGCCTACGGAAAGAGCCCGGGGGGCGCAGGTCGAACCTGCCCCCCCCGGGCTCTGTGCGCTGCGCGGGCTCGGTGCGCCGCGCGGTCGCTCGTGTTGCCGGGAGCCCGTTCGGGCTCCGCGCCGATCAGTAGCCCGACTCGAGCTCCTTGGCGACCTCTTCGCGGCTGTCCGTGATCGTGGCCTTGACGACGATCATCAGCGACTGGCGCTCGTCGTTGTAGCCCTCGTTCTTGAACAGGAAGCCGAGGAGCGGGATGCGTCCGATCCACGGGACCTCGGCGCGACGCTCGATGTTCCGGATGCGCGAGAGACCGCCGAGGAGCAGCGAACCGCCGTCCGGCAGGTACGCGCTGGTGTTGACGCTCTGGACCTCGAGCTCGGGGAGCTGGAACTCGACCGGCGCGGTGTTGCCGCCGAGCGTGGTCGAGAAGTTCCGGAGGTTCACGATGCGCGCGACCGTCGGCTGGATCTCCAGGCGGAGCCACTTGCGGTTGTCGAGGATCGTCGGGCGGACGTCGAGGACGATGCCCTCGCTCAGCACGTTGACCGTCGGGTCGGCGACCGCCTGGAACTGGGCGACCTCCACGTCGAAGTCCTGGATGTAGGCGCGCTGGTTGATGACCGTGACGTAGGCGCGCTGCGAGTTGTGGACGCTGAGCATCTGGCTCCGCACCACCTCGCTCTTCTCGCTCTTCTCGACCGCACGGAGGATCGAGGAGACCTCCGCGTCGTCGAGGAAGGTGAGCTGGAACGACAGGCCGCCGATCGTCGAGAGCTGGTTGCCCAGCGAGGACTCGAAGAAGTTCTGGGCCGTGGCCGCGAACGCGCCGTCGCCGCCGTCGTCGAAGAAGAGACCCGAGCTCGGGGCGCCCGGCGCGTTCGTGCCGGTCGTGCCGGAGCCGCCGTTGTCGAGGCCGAGCGAGGCCATGTCCTCGAGGCCGTTCGTGACGTCCTCGAGCACGCGGTCGTCGAGGCCGCGGAAGTCGTTCCCGATCTCCTGGATGAAGTTGTCGGTGACGTTGAGGAACTTCGACTCGATCAGGACGAGCGCCGAGTTGAACTTCGCGAGGTCGCGCAGGAACTGGGCGATCTCGACCTGAACCTCGGGCGACTGCGTGATGACCAGGACGCCCTCACCCTCGATGATCTCGTAGGGGCCCTCGTCCCAGCTGCGCGGGGCGATGGTCTCGCGGATCAGGTTGGCGAGGGTCTCGAGCTCGAGGAGGCGCACCGGCTCGGGGCCGACGTTGCCGAAGGCTCCGCCCTCGAAGTCCTCTTCCGCGTAGATCTGGTCGATGCTGCGGATGCGGCTGACGTCGGGCGCGATGAAGTCGGTGAGCCCGAAGATGAGGTCCTTGACCTCGTGCACCTTCGTGACCGGCTGGCCCAGCGCCTTCTCGGTCGTGGTGACCCAGACGGCGTCGAACTCGATGGTCCAGGTGACGCCCTCGCCGGCAGCGGCGAGGATGCGGTTGAGGGCCTGCTCGACGGTCAGCGCGTTCTCGAACTTGAAGTTGAAGGCCTCGGCGGCCTCTTCCTCCACGTAGAGCTCGGCGGCGGCGTCCACGATGATCGGGAGGCCGGTCGAGTTGCGGACCGCGTCCATCACGACGCTGAGGCTCGTCTCCTCCTCGATCTCGGGGAGGAAGAGCTTCGTGGAGCGCACGCGCTCGCGCAGCGCGGTCTCGGCCGGCGAGGCGGAGGCCGCGTCGATGCGCAGGCGGTCGAGGCGGAGCTCGGACTTGGCGCGCCAGGTGTCGGCGTCCGGCAGCGTGATGAGCTCGGTCGGCGGGATGCGGAGCGTGTCGAGCTCCTCGTACCAGCGCTTGAACTCCTCGGCCTTGCGCACGCGGTACTCCGCGGTCGCCTGCTTGCGGCCGAGACGGAACGAGGCGGTGCGGATCTCCTGCGCCTTCTCGTTGTACGGGTCGAGGCTCTCGACCTTTTTCGCGACCTTCTCGGCCTGGTCGTAGTCGCCGAACTCGAAGGCCTCGATGGCCTGCTCCATCAGGCTGTCGATGCGCGCCTGCTCGCGACGCGTCTCGGCGGCCTTGCGCTCGCGGAGCTGCTCGAGCGAGATGCGACGCTGCTCCTCGAGAACGCGCTCGCGCGCGGCGTCGCGGTCGCCCTCGGCCGACTCCAGCAGGGTCGCGACCTCGGTATCGGCGCCGCGCCAGTCGATGTCGAAGCCGTTGACCTCGACGACCGTGCGCGCCAGGCGGAGCTCGCGGATCGCGGCGTCGTAGTCGTCGCGCGCCATGGCGCTCTTCGCCTCGTTCAGCTGCTGCTGGACGTCGAGGCGGAGCTTCTCCTGGCGGATGCGGATCGTGTTCGCGTCGTCCCGCGCCTCGGCCACGAGGGCGGCCTCGGGGCGGCCGAGCAGCGTGAGGATGTCGACGCGCAGGTTCTGCGCCTCGCGGCTCTCGGGGTTGAGCGTCAGCGCTTCCTCGACCCGGGCGAGCGCCTCGTCCAGCTCGACGCGCGCCTTCAGGCCGCGGGCGAGCTCGAGCTGCGACTCGAACAGGATGCGGCGCTTCTGCTCGCGCAGCGTCAGGATCTCGGCGTCGCGGCTGAACTCGTCGTCCTGGGGGAGGACGCCGGCTCCGCCCGCGCGCTCGAGGGGGGAGACGGGCTCACCGTCGAAGTCCGTGGCGGCCGGCGCCGGCGCGCCGGCGTCGACCGGATCCGGGGTCGTCCCTTGGGCGTCGGTCGACGCGCAGCCCGTGAGGGCCACGCTCGCGAGGCCGGACACGAACAGGAGGGACACGTGGAGTGCGGAACCTGCGATCCTCATGCGGAAAGGCTGGAAGCTGGTGAGCGTCTGGGGGGAGTCGCACCGCCCTGCGCCACCGATGATCGGGGCGCGTGGCGGTCGGTCCGGCGGTTCGTCGCGGGCGACGGGCCGAGGTCGGCGCGCCGCGGCGCTCGGAGCGCTCGGACCGGGGGAATGGGGGGGTGAACGGTGTGCCCGATCGGGCCCGGAGGCGCCTCGGGGACGGCGCGCGGGGCGCCAAGCGTACGGGAGCGCTCAGAGAGCGTCAAAGACTGCGGAGGGCGTTTCGAAGCGCCGTTCCGCGGTGTTCGGGGGGGCTCCGGGAAGCGTCTCCGGAGGGGTCCGGACTGCCGCCGGAGCGGGGCGATTCGGGCGGGCCCTCGGAGTGCGATCGGCCGGCCCGGATCGACCGCGGGCGGCGCCGCCGGAGGGTCCGGTGCGCCGCCCGTGATGGGGTCACTTCTCGAAGGAACCCGAGAAGTTGATCTCTCGGATGTCCTCGCCGATCACGACGTCGAGCACCCGCACGACGTCGCGGTTGATGGTGCGCTCGCGCGGGTCGATCTCGACGCGCGCGGAGTCCTCGCCGGCGGCGATCGCGGCCTTCTGAACCTGGGAGAGCCGCTTGCGGACCTCCTCGAGGTCGGTCGTCGCGTACGAGCCCATCGTGTACTCGATCCTGCGGTCGTCGCCGTACTCGAAGCGGAACCCGTCCTCGAGCTGCGCCTCCGACACGGGAACCAGTTTCTCGGCTTCCTTGCTGAAGCGCATCTTCGTGCCCTCGTTGAGGACGCGGAGCTGGATCTTGAACTTCTCGATCTCCTCCTGCGGCGTCGACTGCGCGCCGACGTCCTTGGGCAGGTAGGCGCCGAGCTTGCCCTCGAGCACTTTGAACTTGAGGGTGCACATGAAGAAGATCAGGAGCAGGAAGGTGACGTCGATCATCGGCGTCATCTCGAGCTCGTGCTTCTCGTCGGCGATCTTCGCCAGGATTCCCTTCTGGGCCATGTCGTTCCTGCCTCGTCCGGCGGGGGGGGCGTGATTCGGTGGGAGAGGGGAAGCGTCAGTCCGCGTTCTCTTCCTGCGGAGTCGACACGGCGAGCTCGAGCTTCCAGATCTTCACCGACGGGTCCGCGGCCTGGGCCATCGCGAACTGGATGAAGCGGAAAGGCGTCGTCATGTCCGCGCGGATGAGCAGCGGCTCGTCGGGAACCATCATCGGGTTCGAGTCCGAGAGCGGCGCCTGCTCCATGTTGCGCGCGAAGTCGACAAGCAGCTCGCGCAGGTCGTCGAAGCGGTTCGGACCCTTGACCTCGGGATCGAAGTAGGTCTCGCGCTTGTAGATCATCGGCCCGTTGAACGGGATATTGAGGATCGGGCGCCACTCGTCCGGGTCGGGCTTGTCCGGCGTCGCCTGCTCGGCGAGCGGGAGCTGGAGGTCCTCGAGGTCCTGCTGCGTCAGGTCCGTGATGACCATGAAGAAGATGATGAGCAAGAACACGACGTCGATCATCGGCGTCATGTCCATGTCCATGTCGGTCTCGGCGTCGTGCTTGGCGAGGTTCATGGTGTGCGTCGGCTCGGTGTGCTTCTGCTCGGTGTGCGTCGGCGGGGGCTGCGTCGGCGGGGGCTGGGTCCGCTGGAGAAGACCGGGCGGGCGGCGCGGCCCGGATTCCGGGCCGGGGGTGCGCTATCCGCTCCGTCCCGGGCGGTGACCCGGAATTCCGGGCGACCCGGGTCCGGGGCTCAGGCGGACCTGAGCCCGGGCGGACCAGGGGACGGGGCGGACCAGACCGGTGAACAGGGCGGACCGGGGCGCCGTCGTCCGGCGCCGCGGTCCCGCGCCCTGTCCGTCGGTCAACGCGGTCCGTCGATCAGCGCGGTCCGTCGATCAGCGCGCCGCGGTGCCGCGGAAGCGCTCGAAGAGGTCCTCGACGATTGCGCCGGTCTCGATGACCGTCTTGATCAGGCGGTTGCGCAGGAAGGCGAACGACGCCGTCACCGGGATCGCGACGATCAGGCCGAGCATCGTCGTGAGCAGCGCGCCCGAGATGCCCTTCGCCAGGTCGGCCGGGTTGGCCTGGCCCTGGGAGCGCGCGATCTCGTTGAACGCCGTGACCATGCCGAGCACCGTGCCGAGCAGACCCATCATCGGCGCGACGTTCGCGATCAGCGAGAGCCAGCCGATCTTCTGGTGGAGCTTGATCGACTCCTCGTCGCCCATCTCCTCGATCGACTTCTCCATCGCCTCGAACGGGTGGCCGATCTTCGCGATGCCGGCGCCGCAGACGCGCGTGAAGTAGGTGGGCTCGTCCTCGCAGAGCTCCATCGCCTCCTGGAACTTCTCCTCGTCGAGGAGCGCCTGCACCTCGTCGATCAGCTCGGGCGGCGCGAGCTTGTCGCGCTTGAGCGAGACGACGTTCTCGATGATGAGCGCGAGCGCCACGACCGAGAGGAGCATGATGCACATGCCGACGATGCCCGCGTCACGGAAGACGTCGCCGATGCTCTCGGTCTGGGCCATGGACGGGGACGCGGTCGCAAGGAGCACACCGCAGAAGACGAGGGCCGGCGCGGCCGCGCGCTGCGCGCGGTCCAGGATGGAGTTCCGGTTCATGGAGGAAGTGCTGGGGGGATTCAGGGACCGCGTCGTCGGCTGACGGGTCGGTCCGTTGGAGTTCTGGGTGATCGGGCGGCCCGTGCCCCTACCGGGGTGCCCCGCGCGAGGGCTTGTCCGCCAGGGCCGGTCCGTCGGAGCACGGGCCCCGGTTCGTCGGGACGCGCGCCCCGGGACGAGTGTCCGGGAACGGCGGAGGGGTGCCTGGCGTCGGGGTCGTGCGTGGAGTGCGGCGGGGGCTCGGAAACTCGGAGGCGCCCGTCTGGAGCGCGGTCTGGGTCGGCCGAAGGGGACCGGGTCTTGGTTCCACGTCCCGGGCCGGTGGCCCGTCCGCGGACGTGAGGGGAGAGAGATTAGCGCCCGGAGCGGCTGCGCGGGCATCCGAGGGCGGACGTCCTCCGCCCGCGGGCGCAGAATGATCGCCGAAGACGCCTCGCGCATCCAGGACCGACCGCGTGCCGTTGCTCCGTTCGTCCGCCGGGCCCGAGGTTCGGGCTCGGACTCGAGCCCGTGCTGCGGCACGGGGGACTTCGGGGGCGCGGGCGCGTCGCCGGTGCCTATCCCGAACCCTGTGGGCGACTACCGCCGGCCCGCGAAGGAATCTGCACCTCGCTCGATTCGCTCTGCGGCGGGCATCGAGACCCTTCTCGCGGCGCTGCTCCGGGCCCCGCGACGGAGCACCCTCGGTCGGGCCGCGGGCAGGAACGAGCGCGGGGCGCCGGCGTTCCATTCGAACGCCGGCGCCCCGCGCCGTTCCCGCACCGGCGGGAGCCGGTGGGCCCGCGTCGCGTCGTCAGAGCGTCTCGCGGAGGGTACGCGCCTGGGCGGCCGCCGGCGTGTCGCCGTAGGCGCGCAGCACGGTGTCT
>JBCBNC010000022.1:0-108675 GCA_039821985.1 Planctomycetota bacterium | reverse complement strand
GGGGGGGCGGGGGGCGGGGCTGGGGTGGGGACGGGCCTTTGGGGAGATCGAGCGGGGGGTGGGAAGATCTTGACCGTCGGGGTGGGGTTTGCCGCGGGGTGGATCGGGGTGGGGCATGCGCCGACTGCGTTTGCGGTTGGGCTAGCAGGGACGGCCGACCTGCCGTCGGTTTGCTCGCCAGGCGCTTCAACGCTGGCACACGCCGCCACTGCCCCAATCACTCGCGCGCGTTGGGGTGATGGGAATGGGGCCGGCCCCCGCTGCGCTGCCGTCGGGGGCTGCGCGGCGGGGGCCGGCTTTCGGGCCAGAACGGGGGCGGGTCTGCCTTCCTTTCTGGCCCAACCGCTGACGCGGTTGGAGCGACTGGCCCAACCGCTGACGCGGTTGGAGCGTCACTGATACGTGATGGAGACGGCGCTCGAGAACGTCGAGCTCTGGGCGCCCATCGGGTCCAGGTCGCGCGACCAGTACTGGTACTGGTCCGTGTCGCCCGCCATGACGGAGATGACGCTGCTCGGGGCCGGGAGGGCCGTCAGGTCGAGCGCGAGCGAGACCGAGCCGGTCGCGCCCGAGTTCAGCATCGACATGTTGAAGCGGCCGACGTCGAACGACGCGATGCAGAGGTGACCCTGGCTGCCCGCGGGGTTGTAGACGATGACCCCACCCGCGGAGCGGACGAAGATGCCGAACTGGTTGGCCGGGAGGCCGTCGACGTTCAGCGTCACGTTGTTGTCGGCCGCCACGTTGCTGCCCGTCGCCGTCAGGAGCGCCGGGGCGCCCGTCGAGTTCGGGTTGCCGAGGCAAACGACGTCGCCGAGGCCCGGGTTCGCGATCGTCTCGAAGCGGACGTTGTCGTAGAAGCGACCGGTGTCGGCGAAGTTCGAAGCGGTGCTCTCGAAGCCGAACTGGACGGCCTCACCCACGAAGGCGGGGTCGACCGGGATGTCGATCGCGGAGCTCGCCCAGGCGCCGAGGTCGGCGTCGGTCGTGTCGATCTTCTTCTCGAAGAGCGTCGCGAAGGAGCCGTCCGAGACCTTGATGACCTTCAGGAACGCACCGGTCGTCGCCGTGCTCGGCATGTTGCCGCCGTTCTGCACGTAGTCGAACGAGAAGCGCCACGTGTTGCCGACGTCGACGGCACCCGCGGTCTGCTCCTGGAAGACCAGGGCGTTGATCTGGTTGTTGCTGCCGTTGCCGTGGTCGGGGTTGTTGTAGTCGCTGTAGATGTTCAGGTACTGAACACCCTGGAACGGGCCGGCCTGGCCGGACGCAACGGCCGAGAAGCCCGGGCCGCCGTTCGGCGCGGGGAACGTGCCGTAGTTGTAGGCGAAGGCGCCGCCCGAATCGAACACGTTGGCGAAGCCGATCCAGCCCGCGTTGCCGAGCGAGGCGCCGTCCGCTGCGTCGATGGCTTCGAAGTCCTCGAAGTAGGTCTGCAGGCTCGGGCCCGTGGCGCCCGGAGCGTCGAACGACACGTTGTCGTAGAAGCGGCCCGAGTCGTTGAAGTTGGCCGCGGTGCTCGCGAATCCGAACTGGAGGATGTTGCCGACCCAGGCGGGGTCGATCGTGAGGTCGATGCTGTCCGACGTCCAGGTCGTGGTCGAAGCGCCCGTGGTGTCGACGCTCGGGAACGCGACCGTCGCGAAGCCGGCGTTCGGGTCGAGGACCTTGATGAACGCGATCGTCGTCGTGTCACCGTCGCCGTTGCCGACGAACGGGTTCTTCAGGTAATCGAACTCGAACGTCCAGGTCTGACCGACGTCAGCGGCGGCGATGTTCTGCTCCTGGAAGACGTTCGCCTCGATGTAGCGACCGAGCCCGTGGTCCGGGTTGTTGTAGTCGCTGAAGACGTTGATGTACTGGAGACCCTGGTCCACGCCGCCGAGACCCGTGGCGACCTCGCTGAACGCGCCCGTGCCGTTCGGGGCCGGGAACACGCCGTAGCCGTAGAGGAAGGTCGTCGCGTCGGTGTCGAAGACGTTCGCGAAGACGCCCCAGCCGTCGACCTCGAGGGCGTTGCCGGCGGCGATGTCCAGGCTCTCGAAGTCCTGGGAGTACGGAGAAAGCTGCGCGGCCGCGTTGGGCGCCAGCACGCCGGCCAGCGCGGCCAGGGCGAAGAAGGATTGCTTCATGCTCGGGGGAGTTCAGCGTGGAGAGGAAGAGACGGCGCGCATCCAAGAGGGGGGCGCGCGCGTGGATTCACACCTGAACTCTAGGGGGACGTGAAGGGCCTGGCGGCGCGGATCGCGCGCGCCAGGCCCGTGTCTCAAGTGCGACAGAATGCCCTCGCGGTTCGCTCATGCGCGAAGGGGGTCCTCTCACGAAGCTCCAAGACTCGCCGTCTCAGGACGAGCCGACCCGTCTCGCGACGCGCGCCACGCTCGGCGCGCGCGCGTTCGCTCAGGGATCGACGACGAGACGCGGGGGGAGCTCTTCGCCCGCCGCCACGAACGTCATCGAGATCGAGTTCACGCAGTGCCGCGTGTTCTTCGCGGTGAAGCGCTCGCCGATGAAGACGTGCCCCAGGTGACCGCCGCAGTTGTTGCAGAGGATCTCGGTGCGTCGCCCGTCCGCGTCGGTCTCGCGGCGCACGGCGCCCTCGATCTCGTCGTCGAAGCTCGGCCAGCCGCAGTGGCTCTCGAACTTCTGGTCCGACGTGTACAGCGCCGCGTTGCAGCGCCTGCACAGATACGTGCCCTTCGCCTTGTTGGCGAGCAGCGCACCCGTGCCGGGGCGCTCCGTGCCCTTGTCGAGGAGGATGTACTCCTCGCGGTTGCTGAGCTCGTTGTAAGCGTCCGCGGACTTGTCGATCTGGCCTTCGGGCGTGGTGGCGTCGGAGGGCTGCATGGTCTCTTCGGGCTGAATCTCTTTCGGCGTTGTCTCTTCCGATCGGGGCTCGCCCGCGGTCGGTGCGTCCCTCGGCGCGATCGATGCGAGAGTCTCGCTGCTCGGCTCTTCGGCGACGAGGGAGTCGTCGGTGGCCGATCGGCGCACTTCGGTCTCCTCGGTCGCTCCATCGGACCGCGGTCCGCCGGGGGCGTCCTCGCCGGAGGCTGCGTACGGCGAACACGCCGCCGAGAGCGCGAGGAGCGCGATCGCGGCGAGGGAGGTTCGAGGAGAGAGTGCGTTCATCATCGATGGCTTCATGCTGCTTGGTGCGGGGGCAATCTGGGCCCCGGCCCGTCCCGATTCGACCGGGAGGGTCTTCTGGATGGCCCGGCGCGCTCCGATGGCAGCGGGTGCGGCTCGACGGGCGCGGCGTGACGGATCGCGCAGGGACTCCTATCGTGAGAGTTACATGCTGCTGGAGAGCGCCCCGATCCGAGCCCTGCGCCGGTGCGTACTTGGGCCACCCGTGGCGGTGTCGGCGGCGATCGTCCTGGTCTCGGCAGGGGTGACGAACGCCGCGGGCGGCGCGCTGCTCGCTGCCGAGGACGAGCTCTTCGAAGAGGCGCGCGCGGTCCTCGAGCGCCGCTGCCTCGAGTGCCACGGCGGGACCGCGCGCGAGAGCGGACTCTCGTTCGCGGACGCGGTCACGTTCGCCCACGGCGGCGCCCGCGGACCGGTCTTCGACGCCGCCGCGCCGGCGGACAGCCGGCTGTTGCGCGCGATCTCGTACGCCGACCCCGACCTCGCGATGCCGCCGACCGGTGTCCTCCCCGAGGCGGAACGCGCGACGCTCGAGGCCTGGGTCGCGGGCGGCGCTCCTTGGCCGGCGGGCGCGGAGGGAAGACTCGCGGATCCGGCTCGCCATCCGCTCGTCGAGCGGCGCGTCGAGGTCGAGGCGTGGTGGGCCTACGACCCGCTTACGAGACCGGCCGTACCGAGCGATCGATGGGTACGGTCCGGGGAGGACGACGAGCCCGAGCACGCCGTCGACGCGTTCCTCGCGCGGGCCGGTCGCGCGCGTGGACTGCGGGGTCCCGAACCCTCGACGCCGACCGCGCTCCTGCGCCGCGCGACGTTCGACCTGACCGGACTGCCGCCGACGCTGGCCGAACAGTCCGAGTTCTCCGCCGCCGTCGAGCGCAGCGGGTTCGACGCCGCGTGGTTGGCGCTGCTCGACCGGCTCTTCGCCTCGCCGCACTACGGTGAGCACCAGGCGCGACGCTGGCTCGACCTCGTGCGCTACGCCGAGACGAACGGCTACGAGCGCGACGCCCGCAAGGAGAACGTCTGGCGCTACCGGGACTGGGTCGTGCGCGCGTACGACCGCGACCTGCCGTACGACCGCTTCGCAGCGCTGCAGATCGCGGGCGACGAGCTGTGCAGCGCGGACTCCGGCGCGGATCCACGCGAGCGGGCCGACGCGCTGCTCGCCACGGGCTTCCACCGGCTCGGCGTGTGGGACGACGAGCCCGCCGACCGCGCGCAGGCCCGCGCGGACGAGATTGCCGATGTCGTCGACACGACCGCCCAGGTCTTCATGGCGACGACTATGGGCTGCGCGCGATGCCACGACCACAAGGCGGATCCGATCACGCAGAAGGAGTACTTCGCGTTCACCGCGCACTTCGCGGGGATCGTCGGGTACGGCGGCGGATCGCTGCGAGACGTGCCCGATCCGGACGGCGAGGCGCTCGTCGCGCGCGCCGACCGCGACGAGGCGGTCCGTCGCCTCGAGGCCCGGATCGTCGACGCCTGCCGCCGCGCCGGGGCGCTGCCGTCCGCGAGCGGATCCGAGCGCGTCCTCGTCGCGAGCGCCCGCACGGCCGGCGGCGCTGCTCGGTGGCGCTACACCGAGGACGACGCGCCCGACGGCTGGACGGGCCCCGGCTTCGACGACTCAGGTTGGCGCGAGGGGCCGGGCGGCTTCGGCCGGGCGGGGACGCCCGGCGCGCGGATCGGAACCGAGTGGCTCTCGAGCGTCGTCCGCTGCCGAACGACCTTCCGCATCGAGCGGATCCCGAGCGCGCTGCTGCTCGATCTACACCACGACGAGGACGTCGACGTCTTCGTCAACGGAGTGCGCGTGCTCGCGCGCGAGGGCTACGTCCAGCGGTACAGCACGATCCAGCTCGGAGCGGCCGCGCTCGACGCGCTCGTGGTCGGGCGCAACGTTCTCGCGGTCGAGTGCCGGCAGACGCGCGGTGGGCAGTTCATCGACGCCGGCCTCGAGGAGCGCTTCGACCCGCGGGCCGAGGACGCGGTGGGGGTCGCCGTACGCGCGGCGCTGCGCGACCGACCCGCCGACCCCCGTCTCGCGCCGCTCCGCGCCCTCGTTGCGGAGCGTGACTCCCTCGCCGCGGCGCCCGCCGCCGACGGCTACCCCGCGCAGATCGTCCGCGAGGTCGGGCCCGAGCCGCCTCCGCAGCACGTCCACCTGCGGGGGAGCGTGCACGCGGAGGGGGAGCGCGTCGAGCCGGGGCTCCCCCGGGCCTGGACGTTCGGCGCCTCGCGCGCGCCCGAGCGGGCGGCCGCTCGTCCGACGCCGATCTCCAGCGGGCGGCGCCGTCAGCTCGCCGAGTGGCTGTTCGACGACGGCGCGCACATCGCCGCCCGCGTGGAGGCGAACCGGATCTGGGCGTCGCTCTTCGGGCGCGGACTTTGCCGGACCCAGGGCGACTTCGGGCGGCTCGGCGAGCGCCCCTCGCACCCCGAGCTCCTCGACTGGCTCGCCGTCGAGCTCATCGAGTCCGGCTGGTCGCGCAAGCATCTCCAGCGCTCGCTCATGTCGACCCGCGCCTACCGCGCCTCTGCGTTCGCGACGTCGGCCGCGCTGGACGTCGACCCCGACAATGCGCTCTTCGCACGCCAGTCGCCGCGGCGGCTCACGGCCGAAGAGCTGCGCGACGCGGCCCTCGCGGCGTCAGGAGAGCTCGTGCTGGAACGCTACGGGCCGAGCGTCTTTCCGCCGCTCCCGGCGGATGTGCTGGCGACAGCGTCCCGCCCGGACGCGGCGTGGGGGACGCCGACGCCCGAGGGATCGGCGCGGCGCAGCCTCTACGTGCACGTCAAGCGGACCCTGCGCGTGCCGCTGCTCGCCGCATTCGATCAGCCGGACCCCGACCTCCCCTGCCCGGAGCGATTCCCGACGAACGTGCCGACCCAGGCGCTCTTGACGCTCAACGGTGAGTTCATGCGCGCGCGTGCGGCGGCCTTCGCCGCGAGCCTCATCGCGTCGACGGAGTCGGTCGACGCTCGGGTCGTTCAGGCGGTGCGCCGCGCGCTCGGCCGGTCGGCGACCGCGGACGAGCTCGAGCGCGCGCGAGCGCTCCTGAGCGCGCTCGAGTCCGACCACGGCGCCAGCCCGGCGCGCGCGCTCGAGCTGTGGCTCCTCTCGCTCCTCAACCGGAACGAGTTCCTCTGGCTGGACTGAATCCGAGGCTCGAGCACCTGGATCGATGAGCGCACGTGAAGGACCCATACCGCCCGCCGGGCGTCCGTGCGCGATGCCGTCCGCGTCGCGCCGAGAGTTCCTGCTGCGCGCCGCGAACGGCTTCGGCGCGGTGGCGCTCACCGGGATGCTCGGGCCGGAGCTGCTTGCGCGCGGCGCGAACCCTGCTGCGCTGCGGGCGCCCGCCCTCGACCCGCGGCGCGTCGCGCGCGCCAAGCACGTCATCTTCCTCTTCATGTACGGCGGCCCGAGCCAGGTCGACACATTCGACCACAAGCCCGAGCTCTACCGCCTCGACGGGAAGACGATCGACGTTCCGACGTTCGGCCGGCAGGGCAAGCGCGGCGGCGGCCGCGTCGTCGGACCGAAGTGGCGCTTCCGGCCGTACGGCGAGTGCGGGAAGTACGTGTCGGACCTCTTCCCGCATCTCGCGCGCCAGGTCGACCGGATGGCGTTCGTCCACTCGTTCCACGCGGAGAGCCCGATCCACGGCTCGGCGCTCCTCAAGATGAACACGGGGAACCTGACGAGCGGGCACCCGAGCCTCGGGGCCTGGGTGAACTACGGGCTCGGCACGCTGAACCGTGATCTGCCTGGCTACGCCGTGATGCTCGATGAGTCGGGCGGACCCATCGGCGGCGCGAAGAACTGGGCGAGCGGGTACATGCCCGCTGCGCTGCAGGGGGTGCGAGTGCGGACCCGCGGGACGCCGATCCTCGCGCTGGAGCGCCCCGGTGACACGAGCGACGCGATGCAGCGCGCGCTCCTCGATCACCTCGCCGAGGAGAACCGGGCGCACGCCGCGGCGCGCGCGGGCAACGACGAGCTCGGCGCGCGCATCGAGCAGTTCGAGCTCGCCTACCGCATGCAGTCCGAGGCGCCGGAGGCGGTCGACCTCGAGTCCGAGCCCGAGGAGACGCGTGAGCTGTACGGGATGCTCGACCCCGTGACACGGCCGTTCGGGTCCAAGTGCCTGCTCGCGCGTCGGCTCGTCGAACGGGGCGTGCGCTTCGTCCAGATCTACTCGGGCGGCGGGCACAACGACGACAACTGGGACGCGCACGGTGACCTCGTACTCAACCACACCCGGCACGCCGGGCGGACGGATCGGCCGATCGCGGGGCTGCTCGTCGACCTGGAGCGCCGCGGGCTGCTCGAGGAGACGCTCGTGGTATGGGGCGGCGAGTTCGGGCGCCAGCCGACGGCCGAGTACGCCGAGGGCACGGGGCGCGACCACAACTCGTGGGGCTTCACGATGTGGCTCGCGGGCGGAGGCGTGAAGGGCGGCGTCAGCGTGGGCGAGACGGACGAACTCGGCGCGAAGGCCGTCCGGGACCGCTTCCACGTGCGGAACCTGCACGCGACGATCCTGCACCTCATGGGCCTCGACCCGAACGCGCTGTCGTTCGCGTACAGCGGACTCGACCAGAAGCTCGTCGGCGTCGAGGGCGCCGAGCCGATCCGCCAGGTGATCGCGTGAGGGGGGCAGCGCTCCTGCTTGCGGCGCCGATGGCCTTCGGCGTGGGATCGCTAGCACAGACGCCGGCGCAGCGCGACGGGCCGAGCGATCTCGGCCGGATGGTCGAGGCCTTCGCCGCACGCTGCCACGCGTGCCACGGACCGGACGCCCGCAAGGGGGGGCTGCGACTCGACGACGCCGGGGACCTCCTCTCGACGGTGTTCGAGGGCGAACCCGCGGACTCCGAGCTCCTGCGTCGGCTCGAGCTGCCGCACGGTGACCCGGAGGCGATGCCGCCCGACGGGCCGCGCGTCGATGCGAGTGCGATCGAGGCGACCCGTCGCTGGATCACCGCCGGTGCGGAGGTGACCGATCTCGGCGAAGAACTCGCGCGCGTCCGCGCTGCGCGGGAGGCCGCGCGCGCCGCGCTGCAGGACGTGCGGCGCAGGACGGGTGCGCGCATCGAGCCTCTGCCGCAGGATCGCGCGCTGCCGCCGGGCGACGCGCGTCTCTCGGTGGACTGGGCTTTCGCGGACGTCGCGCCCGATGCCGTACGGCTGCGCGCGCTCGCTCCGATCGCAACGCGCGTGCACGAGCTCATCCTGGCGGGGACCGCCGTTGCGGACGCGGAGCTCGAATCGCTGCCCGTCCTCGGCTCACTGTCCCGCGTGCACCTCGAGCGCAGCAGCGTCGGGGACGCCGGCGTGCGAGCGCTGCTCGCGCGCGCCCCCCGGCTCCTGTACCTGAACGTGCATTCGACGCGCGTGTCGCGCGAGCTGGTCGATGTGCTCGCCGCGCACCCGACGCTCGAGCGTGCGGTGCTGTTCGGGACGGCCGTCCCCGCGGGAGAGTGGGAGCGCGCGCGGGGAGCCGCGCGCGCGGCACGCACGGAGTCCGTCGGCAGCGACCCGTTCGGGTCCCGGCAGCCGCGCCGGATCCTCGCGGCGGACGGGGCGGCGCGCACGCTCGTCCTCCTGCGCGAGACGACGATCGGTGCGCCCGAGGTCCTGTGGGAGCTCCGGGACGTCGACGTCACGCACGTCCAATGGCTCGGCGACACGACACCGCCCCACGGGCGCATCCTCTACGCGACGAACGGCCCGGACGGCCCGCGCGCAGTCGAGCGCGACACCGCCGCGGCGGCGGAGAGCTGGAGCGCCGCGGTGCGGTTCGCGGTTCCGTCGGAGTCGATCGGTGACGTGCGCCGCACGCAGGACGGCTCGACGTGGGCCGTGTCCGCGAGCGGCCGGCATGCGCTCCTGTTCGAAGGCGGAGCACAGAGCCCGATCCGGTCCCTCGCGATCGGACAGACGGAACCGAGTCGAGGAGGTCACGTGCGCCTGTTCGACGGCGCCGTCCTCGTCTCCGTGGACACGCGCGCCGCGGCCGCGCGTGTGCTGGATCCGGTGCGAGGGGAGGACCGCGGTGCCTTCGCGAGCGTTCTCGCGTCGCCGGGTCTGCTCGACCTCGTCGGCGTCGACGGAGCGTCGGTGTGGGGGGTCACGTCAGAACGCTCCCTCGTTCGGTTCGGCCCCGGGGGCGCGTCCCGGTCCCGCGCGCTGCGCGCGCTGCCCGACGGCTTCCAGATCCGCGGGGGCCGGTGCCTCCAGCGCCTCGCCTCCGGCCGTCTCGTCGTCGCGGACCTCGGGGCGGGAGGGAGCGGACCCTGGCTCGTCGAGGCGGAGCCGGACGGAGAGATCGTGTGGAGCCTCGCGCGACGCGGTGGAGCGGATGCGGTCCTGACGTGCTTCGAGGTCGTCGAGGAGGCGCGCTGAGCGGGGATCCGGCGGCCGGCAGGCGAATCGTCGATCCCGACGCGCGCCCCTCGGTGCGGCCCGCATGCTTGGGGCCCGCTCCGCGGCGTTCCTCGCGCCGGGGTTCCGCGCTGCAGAGACTCGTTCTGCGGGGCTCCGTTCCGTACCTCCCCGACCCGCGGGCACCGGCCGCCTCCGCCCGTCGCGTCCGCTCGAACCCGACCGCGCCATGACCGAGCTCTCTCCCGGCCTCCGCGAGGCCCTCACCGACTCCCCGGCCCTCGGGCCGGACGCCGATCCCATCGAGGCCTTCGTCGAGCGCGCGCGCTCCGCCGGCGTCCAGATCTACCCCGTCGACGAGGGCGGCGACCGCGACGCCGTCGTCGGTGAGATCCTCGCGTCGATCGACCCCGCCGACATCGCGCTCTCCAGCGACCCCGAGGCGCGCCAGGCGTGCCTCTACTTCGGGGCGGGCGCCGTGTCCGGTTCCACGGATCAAGCGGTGCTCGAGCGCTGCGCGGTGGGGGTGACGCGCGCACGCGCCGCGGTCGCCGACCTCGGAGCGGTCGTCCTCGAGCGCGACGCCGACGAGCACCGTCTCGGGACCCTCGTGCCCGAGGTCTTCATCACCCTCGTCGACCGGGCCGACGTGGTACGGCGCCTCGGGGACGTCCGTTCGGACAGCGCCGCGGAACGACTCGCGTACGTGGTCGGTCCCGGCCGGGCGGGAAGCCACGATCCGCTCGTCCGCAGCCCGAGCGAGGTCCACGTCGTCCTGTTCGACGCCTGATCGGACCGCTCCACCGCAGCTCGGCGGGGGGCCGTCGTCCGACGGTCGGGCGCCGAACCGCTATCCTGTCGCCCCGTCCCCCCGATCCCCCCGAACCGCAAGAGCACCGACATGCCGAAGGCCAGCGCCCGCCACATCCTCGTTCCGTCCGAAGACCAGGCGAACGATCTCAAGACCCAGATCCAGGGCGGCGCCGACTTCGCCGAGATGGCAAAGACGCATTCGCAGTGCCCCTCGGGCGCGCGCGGCGGCGACCTCGGCGAGTTCGGCCCGGGCCAGATGGTGAAGGAGTTCGACACCGTCGTCTTCAACGAGAGCGTCGGCGACGTGCACGGTCCCGTGAAGACGCAGTTCGGCTTCCACCTGATCGAGATCACGGCGCGCGGCTGATCGAAGCGGTATCGAGCCCGAGCGGTATCGAGCCCGGAACGAACCGCGTGACCGGTCGAACGGGGCGCAGCAACCGCGCGGGTTGCGGCGCCCCGTTCGACCGGTCTCCCGGTTCGTTCCGGGCCAAGTACCGACGGATTCGTTCGGGACGCGTTACCGCGCGGCAGATCTCAGCTACGCTCCATGGCCTGCAGATCCCCTCTTTCCCACTTCAGTCATGATTCCGGCACTGCTCGCGCTCGCCGCTCCTCCCGCCCTCCCCGCTCCCGTCCAGAACTACGTCGACCCTGCGGTCAACGTCCCGATCTCGACGAAGGCTTCGACCGAGACGAACCCTCTCGTCGCCTTCACTCCCGTCGGCAACACCTGGGTCTCCTGGATGGACGGCTTCGAGACGGGCCAGGACCTGCGCCTCCAGCTACTGGGCGCGCCGTGCTGCCCCTCGTTCCCGTCCGATGGGATCCTCGTCGCCGACCGTGATTTCTCGGGCGCCGACTTCGTGTACGGCCTGGACGTCGCGCCGAACGGTGACGCGGTTCTCGCCTACCGCGACTTCGCGGGCGGTTCGTTCCAGATCGCGGTGAGCCGCGTCGATGTCCGAGGCGACGTCGTCTGGACCTCTGTCGTCGCGACCGGTTCGAGCGACCTACGGAGCCCGCTGATCGCCGCGCTCGACGACGGGTCGTTCACCGTGGCGTGGGGTGAGGCCCCGGCCGTGCGCGCGATGCGCATCGACGGCGCCGGGTCGCCGGTGTGGGGGGCGCCCCTCACGCTCGCTCCCGCGGTCGGGGCCTACGAACTGTCCGACCTCGAGGCCACGACGGGTACGGACTCGATCGTCGCGCTCGTCCAGAGCGATGGGCCCTTTTCGGTCTCCCGTCATCTCCTGGCGCAACGCATCGACGGACTCGGCGGTACGCCGTGGGGAGCATCGCCGGTGACGGTGTTCGACGGCGGCTCACTCGACGTGTTCGTTCGTCCGGAACTCGCCCAGGACGGCTCCGGGGGCGCGGTGCTCACGTACTCCTCCGCGGCGCCTGCGATCGAGTGCTTCGTGCAGCGACTCGACGCGTCGGGGGCGGAGCTCTTCCCGCACAACGGTGTCGCGGTCGCAACGTCGTCAAGCGCTGAGCGGACGGATCCGCACGCGATCTTCAGCGCGGCATCCGGGCAGGTCGTCGTCGCGTGGCAGGACCAGAGCTCGAGCGGGACCCCGAGTACGGGAATCTCGCTCCAGCGCGTCGACGCCGCAGGGAACCTCCTTCTCGGTCCGGCCGGCGCGACCGTCGTCCCGCTGACGCCGAGCTTCACGAACAGTCCTCGTGTCCTCGGCTACGACTCGAGCAGCTCGATCGCGCTCGTGGTGTGGGAGGATGAGCCGTTCAGCGAGGCGGACCGCATCTTCCGAGCGGAGATCGACGCGGCCGGCGCGCTCCTGGGCAGCGTGGAGGACGTCGCGTCGACGCCCAGCGGGAAGACCTGGACGACGTCGCCGCAGGGCGCGGAATCCGGCGGGCTGCTCGTGTGGAGCGATCGGCGCAGCGACGGCGGCGACATCTACGGCCAGCCCGTCGACTTCAGCTTCATCAGCGCGCAGACGCCGGTCAGCCAGTTCCTCTGTTCGTCCAACCCGAACTCGACGGGTGCGACCGCCGACGCGTTCGCGATCGGTTCGCTCGACGTCGACGACAATGCGCTCTGGTTCTACGCGCAGAACCTGCCGCCGAACCAGTTCGGCATCTTCGTCGTGTCCCTGGAAACCGGCCCGCCGATCCCGGTCAACGACGGGCTCCTGTGCCTCTCGGGGAACATCGGACGCTTCTCCCTCCCGAACCAGATCCTCGGCTCCGGGGCGGACGGCACGTTCTGCCTGCGCGCGGACCTGCGCGCGTTCCCGCAGCTCGGCACGATCCTCCCCGTTGATCCGGCGGACACGTGGCACGCCCAGGCCTGGTACCGGGACCGTACCCCGGCTCCGACGTCGAACTTCACCTCGGGGTTCTCGGTCACGCTGCAGTGAACGTCGCGCCGCGCCCGGCACGGTTCGCCGGAACGCACGACCGGGGCGCAGCAGCTCGTCTGCTGCGCCCCGGTTCTGTTGTCGGTGGACGGGCTCCGGGCCCAGTGCGCGCCGAACCCAGTACCCGCCGAACCCAGTACCCGCTGAACCCAGGGCCTCGAACCCAGCACCGTGATTCCAGTGCCGTGGGCTCCATTCAGCGGCTCAGCGCCCCTCACTCCTCCGCGCCCCGCAGCTCCCAGCTCTCGCTCAATTCGGGCTCGATCGGCAGGCGCGGCGCGTCGGGGCGCTCGGCCAGCGCCGCGTGCGGCACCTCGCCGACGAGCGCGATGCGCAGGATCTCTTCGGCGCGGTGGGGGGCGAAGCCGACGATCTCGACGACGCCCGCGACGAGTCGCAGCGCGCCCCCGGGATCGACGATGCGCAGCTCGCCGACGAACGCCTGGTCGCCGTTGATCGTCATCTCGACGGGCAGCGCGTAGCCGTCGCCGAACGCGGTTCCGACCCGGCGCACACCCTCGAAGTCGGGGGCGATCCCGACCTCGAGCTGGAAGCTCAGGAGCGAGAGCACGCTCGGCCACTGGACGAAGCGCTTGGCGAGGCTTCGGAGCGTGGACGTGTTCTGGACGGTCGATCCGAGCGAGATGAGCGCGCCGAACGCGCCGCTGAGCGACCGCGCCTCCGAGACGCCGAGGGCGGCCTCCTCGACACCCGCCTCCTTCCACTCGAGGAAACGCCCCGCGACGTCGTGCAGCGCCGGGCCGTGGAACCCGAGCGCGAGCGCGATCTCGTCCGTCTCCCATTCGCCGCCGCTGCTGCGGGCGCGCACCATTCCCTGCCAGACAGGCGATTTCGCCCGGAACACGCCGACGTCGCCCGCGCCCGGCCGGACGGTGGACGTGAAGGTGCCTGCGCCGTGGCCGCGCCCCGCTGGCCCGTGCAGTTCGAGCGTCCAGCTTTCGAGGACCTCTTCACCGCGGCGCCGCTCGATCGTGTAGCCGACTGCCGTGACCGTCGTCGCCGGCCCTTGCGCGCGGAGCGGAGCGCGGGCCTCGGGTCGCGTCTCCGCGCCGTCGACTTCCGCGAGCCGCCCCTGCCAGTCGGCGCCGTCGAGCCGCGCGGCGCAGCCCGCGACGGAGACGGCCGCCAGCGCGCACGCGGCCCATTCGGCGGATCGGCGGAGCGCCCTCACCGCCCGTCGCCCTCGCCCAGCACGTACGCGTGCGCGTCCCCATCAGGCAGCCCGGGGAGAGGACCCTCCCCGGGGCTCCAGGCGACGACGTCTTCGATGCGCGCCGCGAGCGCAAAGTCGAGGTCCGTGATCCCGCCCGCGTCGTGCGTCTGGAGCTTGACGGTTAGCGACCCGTAGCTCGCCTCGACGTCGGGGTGGTGCCACGCGAGCTCCGCGAGGTGCGCGACGGCGCCGAACGCCATCGTTGTCGCCCGCCATCCGCCCGTGCGGTAGCGGCGGCACAGGAACGCGCCGTCGTAGGTCCAGTGGGGGAGGTCGCGCGCCAGGCGCGCGCGGATCTCGTCTTCGCCGTGGGTTCTGGTTCGTTCTTCGCTCATGCCGCGCCGGCCCGCGCGGGTCGTCCGGTGCGGACCGGCGCGCGGGGCGGCGCGGCATCGTAGCGCCCGCCGGAGCGAACCGCGGCGTCGCTCAACGCAGCGCGAACCCTTCGATGCGATCGCCGGTGGCCGGGGGACCGGCGTCGTAGAGCGTCGCGGTGGCCGCGGGGTCGTCGATGCGTCCTGTCAAGAGCACGTCCGCGCCCGTCGCGTCCTCCGCGCTCCACACGAGCTCCAGCGAGCCGTCCGGTCGCCGTGCGGTCTGGACCGGCGCGTCGTCACCGACCGAGCTGGCGGCGAAGGAGGACCCGCGCCAGGCGGGCCCGAGGTCGACGGCGTCCGACGCGTCGCTCGCTGCGACACTGATGAAGCGCCGCTCCGTGCCCGACTCGTCGCGTGCGAAGACGCGCGTTCCGTCGCGTGCCCAGACGAAGTCCTCGGTCTCGACGGCCAGGCCCCCGAACGAGACCCGGACGGGTTCGTCCACGCCGTCCGCGTCGAACAGGAAGAGCGCGTCGTCCGTCACCGCGCCTTCCCTCGCGATCGCGATCAAGCCTCCGGCAGGGCTCCACTCGACCTGTTCGACGTCGCCGTCGTCGGGCACGGCGGTCCAGATCGGATCGCACGGTCCGAGGCCGTCCCCGACGAAGATCTCCTCCACGTCGACCTGCCGGTGGTCCGACGCGAAGGCGAGGCGATCGCCGCCCGGCTCCCATTGGAGGAAATGAACCCGCGCCTGCGCCGCGCCCGGGCTGGCCTCGACGAGCGCGCCCGTGCCGTGGTGTCCGACGTACACGCGGGCGATCTCGGAGGAATCGTCGGTGTAGCCGACGAAGGCGACCCTGCGGCCGTCGTCGGACAGCTCGAAGTACCGGTCGTCCTCGAGCTCGTCGACGTCCGGATCGAAGACCGCATCGGCGCCCGTGTCGAGGTTGAGCACGCCGACGCGCCAGTCGCCCTCGGTGCCGACGTCGACCTCGCCGAGGTAGGCGATGCTCGACCCGTCGGCGGCGACGCGCAGCGCGTCGACGATCGCGAAGTCGCCGAGCGCGGGAGCGCTCACGAGCCGGTCGAGCGTCTCGAAGTCGTAGACCGCGGCGACCTGCGCATCGATCGCCGTGTCGTGGCGCACGGCGGCGATCCGCGCCGAGTCCGGGAGCCAGAACGCTTCGCCGCGCACGGGCTCGGGGAGCGTGCGCGCTCCGGTCCCGTTCGCCTCCATGAGCTCCAGGCGGAAGCCGCCGAGCTGTGCGTCGCGTTTGAGGTAGAGCAGCCGCTGGCCGTCGGGCGAGAAGCGCACGAGACCTGCGGTCCCACCGCCGCGGGCGGAGGATCCGTCGCCGCCGCGTCCACCCGGGGGGGGCAGCGGTGCCCCGTTGTCGAGGTCGATCGTGCGCGCGGTCCCGGTCGCGGTCTCGACGATCCGGACGCGGGTGCCGGCCGCGACGCTGTCGACGACCGCGAGGTGCGCGCCGTCCGGCGAAAGCTCGACCGAGCTCTGCAGGAGCGGCGCCGATCCGCCGACGAGCGTGCGGAGTTGACCCGTGTCGTGGTCCAGGACGCGGACGCTCGTCTGGCCGCTCTGCGCGTCGCTCACGGTGAGCACCGAGAAGCGGCTCGGCAGCGTGCCGGTGGGTGGGGCCGCGTCCCCCTGACCGTCGCTGGACGACGTGCAGGCGGCCACGACGAGGAGGGCAAGGGCCGGGAGGGCGAGGGGAGGAGCGTGCGGAACGGTCCGGTGCATGGCGAGGGGGGGGGCGGGGGCGAGGAGCGGGCGAGGGGGGGGACGGCTGCGGACCGAGCAGCGTGGTTCCCGCCCGCGGTCCCTCGCCGAATCCGCGGTTTCCGCGAAATGCCCGGGCGCCGCGCGCGGAGAGGGGCGTGCGACGGCGCGCTGGCCTCGAATCGTCGGGTCCAGCGACGCCTCCGCTCGACCGCCATGAACGTGCCTCTCCCCGGCGCGCGCGCTGCCGCGCCGCTCCCGCGTCACCTCCCCGCTCCGCTGTCTCCCTCCGCGCAGCTGCCCACTGCGTCGTTGTCCACTGCGTCGTTGCCCACTGCGTCGTGGTCCACTGGCTCGCCTCGAAGGGCGCGGCACGCCGCGGCCCCGCTCCCCGTCGAGCTGGATCGTGTCCGACCGAACCCTGCCGGACCGGTGCGAGCCCGGCCCCTTCCCTCCGGACGCGCAAAGCGTTTCTCCCCGCTCCTCGCGACCCTCGTCCTCGGCGCCACTGCCTGCGCCGAGTACGCCCCGGCCGAACAGGATCTCGCGCTCTCCTACGACGCCGCCTCGGACGTCCTCACGGTCACCTTCGACACGCGCGGGATCCACGCGCAGTCGCCCCGGGTGCTGGAGCCGTTCTCGAAGGGGCCGACCGAGGAGGAGCGCATCGAGCGCGCCGTGAAGGCGTTGCGTCGCGCCGGGGACGGTTCGCCCTACTTCGCTCCGCTGGGCTCGCCCTACGCGCTCGATCTGTCGGAGGCCCTGGAGGAGGCCGAGGACGAGATCGCGGCGATCGAGGACCCCACCGAACGCGCCTTCGCCGAACGCGCCTCCGCGTTCGTCCGCGCGCTCGAGGTGGCGGACGCCGGCCTCTACCTCGACGAGGAGGGCGAGGTCGCGCTGCTGCAGCGCGTCCGCCTCCCCCGCGCACAGGCGCTCGTCGCGCTCGTGAACGACGCGATCACAGCAGAGGTGCTCGAGGACCGCGGCGCGACGGACGAAGTCGACCCGCAGAAGCGAGCGATGCGGTCCTACGCCCAGTCCGGGGAGGCGTGGGTCGTCCTCGATGCGGAGGCGCTCGAAGTCCGCGTCCCGATGGAGCCGCGCGAGGCCGCGGAGTTCGTGCGCGGGCTCGCTGGGCTCGCCTTCGAGGACGCGTCGGAGGACGCGGAACCGTGGGAACGCGTGGCCTGGGCGGCGACGGGACGCGCGCTGTTCGAGGGCCTCGATACGCTGTCCATGGAGAACGGCGTCGCGCGGCTGCGCTACCCGTTCGGGGACGACGGGCGCATCGTGTTCCCGTTCCGCGGCATGCGGGCGCCGGGCGAGGCGGGGCGCCTGCGCGAAGCGCTCGCCGCGGCGCGGGCGGAGGCCGGTGAAGAGCCGCTCGAGGCGCTCGGACCCGACGAGGTCGCCGCGCGGCTCGCACCACGGCCGGCCGTCGACGCGGGCCCAGACGTCGATACGCCGCCCGAGGAGAACTCCGGGGGCGGCCGCTGACGGCGCGACGCGGGGAGGCGGCCACGCCCTGGAGCCGGTACAACGGCCCCATGCAGTTCACCCGACGCGCGCTGCTCGCAGCGCTCCTCGCAGCGCTCCTCGCAGCGCTCCTCTCAGGGCATGTCGCCGGGCACCTCGGCGGGTGCATCGGGCCGACGAAGCCCGTCCGAACGAGCACCGACCTCGTCTGCGACGTCGCCGTCTACGGCGCGACGTCGTCCGGCCTGATCGCCGCCATCCAGGCCGCGCGCGAGGGACGCCGCGTCGTCGTACTGGAGCCGTCGGAGCACGTCGGCGGGCTCACGACCGGCGGGCTCGGTCAGACCGATATCGGCAACAAGGCCGCGGTCGGTGGACTCTCGCGAGAGTTCTACCGTCGCGTGAAGGAGCACTACGCGGATCCCGGCGCGTGGGTCCACCAGGTACGGACCGACTATCGCGGCCCGGCGGGCGTCTCGACCTACGTACAGGGCGACGGGATGTGGACGTTCGAACCCTCGGTCGCCAGCGCCGTGTTCGCGAACTGGCTCGAGGAGGAGGAGGTGCAGGTGCTCACCCGGTGGCGCCTCGACCGCGAGAGGGGCGTCCGCGTCGAGGGCGGCCGGATCGATTGGATCCGGGGCGAGGGCCGCACCGGGCGCTGCCGCGCGCAGGTCTTCATCGACGCGACCTACGAGGGCGACCTCATGGCGGCCGCGGGCGTCGCGTACACCGTGGGGCGCGAGGCGAACGCGGAGTTCGGCGAGACGCTCAACGGCGTCCAGACCGCGAAGGCGACGCACCACCAGTTCGTCCCGGGTGTCGATCCCTACGTGGTTGCGGGGGACCCGTCGAGCGGCCTCCTGCCCGGCGTCGAAGGGCCGCCGCCGCCGGACGGCACCGGCGACGCGCGCGTCCAGGCCTACTGCATTCGAATGTGCCTGACGGACGTGCCGGAGAACCGGCTCCCGTGGGTGCGGCCCGAGGGCTACGACGTGGCTGACTACGAGCTCCTCCTGCGGGACTTCGAAGCGGGGCAGACGCGCGCGCCGCTCTACCACGGGCACCTCCCGAACCGGAAGACCGACACGAACAACAACCGCGCGGTGTCGATCGACTTCATCGGCGGGAGCGCGTCCTGGCCCGAGGCGTCGTACGCCGAGCGCGACGCGATCCGGGCCGAGCACCTCGCGTGGCAGGCGGGCCTGATGTGGACGCTCGCGCACCACGAGCGCGTGCCGGAACCCGTGCGCCAAGAGGTTCGCCGCTGGGGCCTCTGTCGCGACGAGTTCGCGGGCGGCCTCGGCTGGCAGTCCCAGCTCTACGTGCGCGAGGCGCGCCGCATGCGGGGCGAGATCGTGATGACCGAGCACCACTGCGTCGGGCGCGCGGTCGCGGCGGACCCCGTTGGACTCGCTGCCTACACGATGGACTCCCACAACGTTCAGCGTCATCTCGGGCCGGACGGCACGGTCCGCAACGAGGGTGATGTCCAGGTGGGCGGTTTCCCGCCGTACCCCATCGGCTACGGCGCGATCGTCCCGCGCGAGGAGGAGTGCTCCAACCTGCTCGTGCCCGTCTGCCTGTCGGCCACGCACATCGCGTTCGGATCGATCCGGATGGAGCCGGTGTTCATGGTGCTCGGGCAGTCGGCGGCCGTCGCCGCCGGGATGGCGATCGACGGGCGATCGAGCGTGCAGGGCGTCGACCGGGACGCCCTGGGCCGGAGGCTCGTGGAGCTCGGGCAGGCGGTCGTGTGGGAGGACGCCGCCGAGCGCGCGCCCGCCGCGCGGTGACGTTCGCACTGCAGTCGGATTCAACCCGCAGGGACGTCCACGTCGAAGTGACGTCGGCCACGCCGTGAAGTCGGCCGCGCAGTGGGGGCCGCCCTCGACTGGGCCGTCCTCGACTGGGCCGTCCTCCATTGGGCCGTCCTCCATTGGGCCGCGCCGCGAGGCGACGTTCACGAAGCGGTGGACGAAGGGGCGCCCGCGCGCCACCGCGGGGCCGGACCGGTCGGCCCCCGCGGCACCGCGCGGGCGCCATGCATCGCCGGGGCGGTGGGCTCAGAGACCGAACTGGATGGTCATCAGGTTCGGGTCGAGAAGGTTGCCCGCCTGGCTGCCCGCCCCGAGCGTGACGTACGCCGGCGGAGCGGACCAGGTCTCGATCGCTACGGCGCTCGCGAAGATCGTGACGCCGACGAGCTCCGGCTCCATCGGGACCGGAACGCTCAGCGCGGTCAGGCCCGCAGCATCACCGACCGGGAACAGGCCGAACGAGAGGATCTGCGGCGCGCCGCCGAGCGGAACCGAGGTCGGACCGGACGGAGTGCTGCCGGCAGCAAACGAGGTCACGATGGCCCAGCCGCGCGCGACCGTAGGGTCGTGATTCGTCGTCGGCGCACCCGCACGGAACTCGAGGTCGACGGTGCTACCGATCGTCGCCTGCACCGTCTCCGCACCGTCGCTCTCCGCCAGGATCGTGTGGAGCCCGAGTCGCGGTGTCTGGTAGTGGTAGCCGGCGTCGAGCAGGCCGTTGTCGTCGAAGGACTCGACCAGCGAGGTCGTCCGCGCGCAGACGTCGTCGTCACTGCCCGGGCAGGCGAACACCCCCGCGAAGTCGACCGCGAGCGAGCCCGCGCCCAGGTAGTAGCCGCCCGCAGCTGTGAACGTACCGTCCTCATCCTCGCTATCCATGCCGGGGAACGACGCTCCGCGACCGGTCGTGAAGCCCGGGTCGATGCCGTTCGTGCCCTGGCCGAAGCACGCGTTCAGGAACGGGATGCCGCCAAAGGGGGCCCCGATGTTGTTCCAGAAGACGCACGCATCCGCGCTGAGGTTGATTGAGTTCGTGGCGTAAACGCTCGTTCCCGTGGCGTCCGTCGCCACGTTGTCCGCGGCCGTGGAGCGCACGAGCTCGATCACCGCGTTGTCCGAGAGGATCGCGCCGCCGTCCGGTGCGCTGTTGCGGACGAAGAGGCTGTCCTCGATCGTCACGCGGTCGAGCAGCGACAGCTCGGAGCCCACCTCGGCGATGTGGAGGGCACCACCGAAGCTCTCCGCTCCGACGGCACGGTTGTTGTCAAACACGCACCCGTCGATCTCGAGCTCCGTCGGAAGGAAGGAGAAGAGCGCACCGCCGACCAGAGTGCCGACCTGGATATCGGGCAACTCACCGACCGAGTTGTCGGAGAACAGGCAGTCCTCGAATCGGGCCGAGGCAACGTCCTGGACGCTGATCGCACCTCCTTGGCCGTTGGCGCGGTTGCCCTCGAAGCGGCAGTCGATCGCGTCGAGCTCGTTGCTCTCGGACGACGCGTCGGCCACGAAGACGCCGGCACCGCGCGAGGCGACGTTGTCCTTGACGAGGGTCCGCCGCAGCGTGACCTCGGAGCCACCGGACACGAGCACGCCGCCCGCGTCCGTGGAGACGTCCCCGCAGTTCTTGACGACGCAGTCCTCGACGGTGAGGAGGCAGGTGGCGTCGATGCCCGTGCCGAAGGCCTCGACCCCGGTGAGGAGTGCGTTCTGAACCGTGGAACGCGCCAGGCGGCCGTTCACGGCCTCGAACGTCACGCCGCCGTCCGACTCGTCCGTTCCGTCGAAGTCGAGTCCCTCGATCGTGAAGTTCGTCGAGAACACGCCGCGGCCCGTCACGAACGAGCGGCCGCCGTCGATCTCCACTCGCGTCTTGATCTCGGAGACACCGGCCTCGAATCCGCGGGGACGCAGGGTGATGAAGTGGTTCGTCGCGAAGCCGGCGGTGAAGTTGAAGGCCGGAAAGCTGTCGTCCGGAGGTGCTGCGGGCTCGAGCTCGACCAGGTACGCGCCGGAGACGTCCTCGATGGAATTCAAGGCAGCGTCGAGGTCCGTGAACGTGGTCGGAATCGACCCCGGTAGCGCGATGTTGGTGACGGTGACGGTCGGGGATTGAGCGGCCGCGAGGGCCGACGTCACCCCGAGAAGGAGGGTGAGGGGAATGGCTCGTTGCATGACAAGTTGCGAGACGGAGGAAGACACGATCCGGAAGTGCCGCAGCCCACGCCGGAGGGCGTTCCACGGGCCGGGCAGCAGCAGCCGTGTCGATCGCTCGCGTAGAGTCGGCTCGAACCTGAGAATCCTCACCAGCGGGCGCGGTGCGGCGCATGCGACGATTTCCGTGCCGTGGTCCGACGTCGCTCGTGGGTCGCCGGTTTGCGGTGCGCGTCGCGGGCCGCAGTGTCTCCGTCGCGCGATCCGAAGCGCAACTCACACACTCCCTCCTCGCCATGACGCACGATCCGATGCACGGCAGCGCTGAACCCGCGGCCGGAGCCACGAATCCGACCCGGCTCGAGCCCGACGCGACTCGGACCGGGGGGGCTCCGGTGAGCGAACCCCACGAGGAAGCCGCGCTCTGGAGCCGGTGGCCCGCTCTAGCCGGTGCCGCTTGGGCGGTGACTTGCCTCGTGTCGCACGCGCACCCCGGCGACGAGTACGGGCTGTACGTCGTTTCGAGCGTGCTCGGTATCTGGGCGGCGGTGCCCGTCGGCTGGGCCGGGGGCGGGATCGGCGAGGCCGGGATGTCGATGGCGGTCGCCGCCTGCGGCGGATTTGTCGCATGGGGGCTCGGGTCGCTCGCCCGTCGATTCGGCGCAACCGTCGGCGTCGCGCTCGCGCTGTGGGCGACGCCAACCGGGCTGGTGCTCTGGGGTCTGCTCCGAGACTTCTCCTCGATCGACGACGCGCTCGGGAAGAACGGCAGCTGGACGGCCTACCTCGCGGCCTCGTCCAACGTCGGCTGGACGGGCGCCGTAGTGTTCGGAATGCCGGTGGGCGTGCTCGTGCGCTCGCTGCGAGGGCCCTCGGCCGCGCGCTAGCCGCGGAACGTGATGATCGCCGACGACGTGAGGTTCGACGTCGTCGTCGGGTTGAGGTCCCGGTACCAGCACTGGAAGTGCCACGTCTCGCCCGGCTGGATCGCGGGTGCCCCCGGAAGTGGGAGCGACGCGGCGTCGAGCTCGAACTCGACGCGACCCGCCGCTCCGGAGTTCAGGACGGTCGGAAAGCGGCCGACCGCTCCCGTCAGGCAGAGCGTTCCCTGGGAGCCGGGGATCGCGCTGAGCCCGGCGGCGGAGCCCACCGCGAGGATGCAGCCCTGCAGCGGCGGCAGCCCGCTCGCGCTGAGGTGGAGCGGCGCTCTGTCCGCGAAGTCCGAGCCGAGCGCGTGGAGCTGGGGTAGGAGGCCGACGCTGTTGGGCCCCGCGGGCTGGCAGCCCTGGACCTCGACCGGGAGCGCGCGGCGGAGCACGGCGGTGCGTCCGTCGGCCAGGTCGACGAGGACGGCGAGGAACCCGCCGTTCTCGGTCGCCCCGCCGGCGCGGACGACGTCGATCGTCTCGCCGGCGAATCCGTCGCCGGGCGCCAGGAGCACGTCCTGGTCCTCGAACAGGACGACCGGGCCGCCGGAGGACTCCGCTCCGAACCAGAGCACGTGCCCGCGCGGCGTGGAGGTCGCACCCCGCGCGATCGCCGCGACGCTGCGCGCGGGCAGGCCGACGTCGGGGCCCGTCCACGCGACGAGCTGCTGGTCGCGTGCGACCGCGACCGACGTCCCGAACGGTCCGGTGAGTCGACCGGTGATCGTCACGGCGCCCGTGTCGTCGAGGTGGAAGGAGGTCGCGGCGCCGAAACTCGCGGCCTCGTCGAGATCCCACAGGTGTCCGGGCACGGGCGCCGGCGACCCCGTGCGCGCGACGAGCTGACCGTCCACCCGGACGCCGACGGCGGAGAATCCGCCGAGTCGCTCTTCTGCGACCGTGAGCAGCTGACCGGCGTCGTTCACGGAAACCGACACCACGTCGATCACCTCGGTGCCGTCGGGGTACGGGGCGCTCGGACCGAGCAGCAGGCGCGGAGCGCCGGCCTGCGCTGGGGTGAGGTCGATCTCGAAGAGCGAGCGCTCGTCCTCGTCCGCGCCCGCGAGCGGGCCCACGAAGATGATGCGCTCGTCGCCGTCGAGGTCGAACACGTTCGGGCCGAGCTCGGCCAGCGCGCCGACCGGCGTCCCGGATCCGTCGACGACCGGTGTGCCCTCGCGGGCGACCGGGCTGCCGTCCCAGAAGAGGATCCACTCGTTGTCGTTCGGGAGCGCGACGCGGACGCTGCTCTGGGTCGCGAGCACCCCGAGCGGCGAGACGATCGGCGAGGTCGTGGAGTTGACCGTTCCGACGGACAGCGCGGTCCCGTCGACGATCGAGCGTCCGTCGCTCGTCACGGCGAGTCCGCCGCCAAGGCTGGAGACGAAGATGCGCGCGGACCAGACGCCGCGCCCGTCGAGCCGGTAGCTGCTGAGGAACCCGACGCTCGCGCCGGGAGCACCGGGAACCGGTCCGCCCTCGACGAGCAGGATCTCGTCCTGCCCCGAGGTCGGGATCGCGGCCAGCGCGGCCGCTGCGAGGAGGGTGTGCACCATGGGAGTTGCCTGCCAGAGACTCAGCGGAAGCGGATCTCGAGCGCGTCCGTGAAGTTGGACGACGCGGCGCCGCCCGAGGTGTCGCGGTACCAGACCTGGAAGAACCATCGGTCGCCTGGCGCGGCGGCGACGTGACCGCTCGGCGTCACGAGCGCCGTGAGATCGAGGTCGAACCGGGCGGTCCCCTGGGAATCCGCTGCGGTGAGGAGCCCGAGGTAGCGGCCGATTTCACCGCCGAGACAGAGCACTCCGCTCGATCCACCGGGGAACGGCGTGAACGCGGACGAGCGGCTGCCCGCCAGCAACGCGGTCTGGCCCGCCGGCAAGTTCCAAACGTCGAGGGTGAGGTCGTCGTCGAGCGCGGCGCTCGATCCGCTGCCCGAGAGATGCGCCCTCCGGCCACCGGAGTTCGCGACGGAGACGCAGGTGGGCGCGCCGACCGTGTCGCCGGCGAGCTCGAACGCGCCCATGTCGACGACGGGGTACGCATCCTCGTAGCCCGAGCCCTCGCCCGTGTCGACGGTCGCAGGGTCGTCGACGAAGCGCGCCTTCCCCGACAGATCCCGGTTCCACAGGTAGAGGAAGTCCCCGCTGTCGCCGGCGTCGATTCCGGGCGAGCCCGGAGTGAGTCTGTAGTCGCCGGCGGGTGCGTCGACGAAGACGGGCGCGACGTTCAGGTTGCCCCCGACACCTGGCGACGACGCCTGCCAGATGCTGCGTGTGACCTGGAAGCCGTTCTCGGCCTGGGCCGCCTGGCCCGCGAATCCGCCGGCTCCGACGTTGCCCCAGAGAACGCTGTTGCTCACGAAGAGGCTGCTGGAGGAGCCAGCGCAGCGCGTCAGCCCGGCGAACTGCGTGACGTTGGAGACGTTGTCGACCACCGTGAGTCCGGTCGCACGGAGCGAGCCGCACACCGTGGCGGCCCCGCCTCGCGCGTTCGCGACATTGCCGTCGAAGAGGCAGCTCTCGAACACCGGCGAGGGGACCGTGATGCTGAGCCCGCCGCCGAATCCGGCGGAGTTCCCGGTGAATCGGCAGCGTCGCAGCTCGAGCTGCGTATTGCCGCTCGACAGCGCGAACAGGCCTCCGCCGGAGGCCTGCGCGGCGTTGTTGCGAAACACGCAGTCGATCGCATCGAGCCCGGATCTCTCCATGCTCAAGCCGCCCCCGTTCTGGAGCGAGACGTTGTCCTCGATGACGCAGTCGCGCAGCAGAACCTCGGCGCCGATGAGCAGAAGTCCCGCGCCGGAGCCGGGTCCGATTCCGACCGCGCCCGTACCGCCTCGGATCGTCAATCCGTCGAGCGTGACGCGGGCCGAGCCGACGGCCGACGAGACGGGGAAGACGATGCGGACGAGGGACACGGAGTTGTCGTCGCGGCTCGCGGCCGAGCCTGGACTGTCGTCGCCTTCGATGTCTGCGCTGAGAACCGTCGAGACGACTCCACGCGCGGGGCGCTGCATCGGGTCGGACTCGGTCCCGAGGAACCCGCCGAAGATCTGGAGGTCGACGCCAACGGTGAAGTTGGAGTTGCGTGACGCACCCGGCAGGGCGGGCGTGTAGACACCGCCCGCAATGAAGACGCGGTCGCCGGCCGCGGCCACCTGGAGAGCTGAGCGGAGTCCGAGAGGCCCGCGGAATGCATCGGACCAGGAGGTTCCGTCGTTGGCGCCACTCGTGCGCGATGCGTCCACGAAGTGGGTGCTTTGCGCGGCGGCGATGACCAAGGTCGCCGCGACACAGACGAGACGAATCGGAATGCGGAGCATGGGAAGGGGATGCGTCAGCGGAGCGGTAGCGGTGGCGGGTCCGTGGAGCGTTGGCCGTCTGGTCGAGGGTATCGAGGCTCGGAGGATGCGTCGGGTCGGAGGGGGCGATCGGGGCCGTGTAGGCGGCGGGGCTGTTCGGCTGTCTCAGCGTCGAGACGCTGGGCTCGAGGGCGGAGGGCTCGGGTAGAGGTCGGGGGGGGGAGTGGGTTGGGCGGGTCGGCGCGCGGCGTGGGGAAGGGGGGGGCGGTGGAGAGGGGGGCGGTGGAGGAGGGGGCTCGGGGTGGAATGAGGCGAGCCCCGCTCCCTCGGGGTGAGGGGGCGGGGCTCGTCCGAGGGAGCGGGGCTTGGGGGGGCCGGGCTCCGGGCTTTCCTTTCTGGCCCATCCGCTTACGCGGATGGAGCGGATTCACAGCCGCTTCGCGGCTGTGCCTGGCGCTGCGCGCCAGGGCGAACGAGGGCGAAGGTGGATCAATCGTTTGCCGCCTTCATCGCTTCGCGAACGATGGGCGCTTCGTCGAGGAAGACCAGTCCGCCTTCGCCCTCGTTCGCTTCATCATCCCGATCGATCCAGACCTTGGACTCGTTCTCGAACTTGCCGCGGAGGAGCTCCTCGGCGAGCGGGTCCTCGATGAAGCGCTCGATCGAGCGACGCAGCGGGCGCGCGCCGTAGTCCTCGTGGAAGCCCTTCGTGATGAGGAAGTCCGTCGCCGCCGGCGTGAGCTCGACCTCGATCGAGTGCTCGGCCAGTCGGCTCCGCACCTCGTCGAGCTGGAGGTTCACGATGCGCTTCAGGTCCTCCTGGTTGAGCGGGTTGAACACGACGCACTCGTCGACGCGGTTCAGGAACTCGGGGCGGAAGTGGCGCTCCACCTCGACCATGACGTCCGCGCGCATCTTCTTCTTGCGATCGCCCGCGTCCGACGAGGCCTGGTCGAAGCGGCCGAAGCCGAGCTGCGCGCCCGCCTTCATCGTGTGGCTGCCCAGGTTGCTCGTCATGATCAGGATGACGTTCTTGAAGTCGACGTGCCGCCCGAACGAGTCGGTCAGGCGGCCCTCCTCCATGATCTGGAGGAGCATGTTGAACACGTCCGGGTGCGCCTTCTCGATCTCGTCGAGCAGGACGACCGAGTACGGCCGGCGGCGCACCTTCTCGGTGAGCTGGCCGCCCTCCTCGTAGCCGACGTAGCCCGGAGGCGCGCCGACGAGGCGGGACGCGTTGTGCTTCTCCATGTACTCGCTCATGTCCATGGTGATGACGGCGTCTTCGTCGCCGAACATGAACTTCGCGAGCTGCTTGCAGAGGTAGGTCTTACCGACGCCCGAGGGCCCGAGGAACAGGAACGTGCCCATGGGACGGCGCGGGTCCTTGAGACCCGACCGCGAGCGGCGCACGGACCGCGCGATCGCCTTGATCGCGTCGTCCTGGTTGATGACCTCGCCCGCGAGCGTGTCCTCCATCTGGAGGAGGCGCTCGGCCTCGGCCTTCTCGAGGCGCGTGAGCGGGATCCCGGTCATCTTCGACACGGTCTCCTGGATGACGTCGACGTCGACCTCGCCGACGCTCTCCTTCTCCTGCTGCTCGTTGCGCCAGTCGTCCTGGATCTGCTCCTTCTTCTTCTTGAGCTGGTACGCCTCGTCGCGGAGCTTCGCGGCGCGCTCGAAGTCCTGGGCGTGGACTGCCTCGTCCTTCTCCTGGTCGAGCTTCTCGATCTCGAGCGTGATCTCACGCAGGTCGGGCGGCGGCACCATCGACTTGATGCGCACGCGCGCGCCGGCCTCGTCCATCACGTCGATGGCCTTGTCCGGGAGGAAGCGGTTGTTGATGTAGCGGGTCGAGAGCTCGACCGCCGTTTCCAGCGCGTCGTCCGTGTACGTGACGCGGTGGTGCGCCTCGTAGCGGTCGCGCAGACCCTTGAGGATGGCGACGGCCTGCTCGGGCGTCGGCGGGTCGACGTTGACCGATTGGAAGCGACGCTCGAGCGCGCCGTCCTTTTCGATGTGCTTTCTGTACTCGTCGAGCGTCGTCGCGCCGATGCACTGGATCTCGCCGCGCGAGAGCGCCGGCTTCAGCACGTTCGACGCGTCGATCGCACCCTCGGCGCCGCCGGCGCCGACCAGCGTGTGGAGCTCGTCGATGAACAGGACGACGTCCTTCACGCGGCGGACCTCGGTCATCACTGCCTTGATGCGCTCCTCGAACTGACCGCGGTACTTGGTACCGGCGACCATCAGCGCAAGGTCGAGGACGACGATGCGCTTGCCGCGCAGGATCTCGGGCACGGTGCCGTCGACGATCTGCTGCGCGAGACCCTCGACGATCGCCGTCTTGCCGACGCCGGGCTCGCCGAGGAGAACCGGGTTGTTCTTGGTGCGGCGCGAGAGGATCTGGATGACCCGCTCGATCTCGTGCTCACGGCCGATGACGACGTCGAGCTTGCCCTCGCCCGCGAGCTCGGTCAGGTCGCGGCCGAAGCTGTCGAGCGCCGGCGTCTTCGACTTGGAGTTCGACGAGCTCGACGGCGTGCTGCCGTCCTCGACGCCGGTGTCCTCGTCCTCGTCGTCGCTCGTGTCGGCCCCGAGGAAGTCGAGGACCTCCTCGCGCACGTCCTCGAGCTTGACGCCGAGGTTCAGGAGGACCTGGGCGGCGATCCCCTCGTTCTCCTTGATGAGGCCGAGGAGCAGATGCTCGGTGCCGATGTAGTTGTGGCCGAGGTTGCCGGCCTCCTCCATCGAGAGCTCGAGCACCTTCTTCGCACGCGGCGTGAAGGGGAGCTGGCCCATGGTCGTCATCGACGGGCCCGTCTTGACGATCTTCTCGACCTCCATGCGGATCTTGTTCAGATCGATCCCCATGTTCTTGAGGACGTTGGCGGCCACGCCGCTGCCCTCCTGGACGAGGCCGAGCAGGATGTGCTCGGTGCCGAGGTACTCGTGGTTGAACCGCTGCGCCTCTTGGCGAGCGAGGTTCATGACCTTCTTGGCGCGATCTGTGAAGCGATCGAACATGGGGAGTGGATTCTTGGGAGCCGGCAGAGGGCTGCCGGGTCGGAAATGCCCGGGGACGCCGAGGGCCCGGGAGTTGCGCGGCGTGACGAGACTACTGGGTTCCTTTCTTCGGCGTTCAAGGGCGATCGATTGACCGTGCATCGCGGATCGCCCTCCGCGAGGGCAGCGGGGGCGGTTCGAGGGCCGAACTGGAAAGAACTTCCAAGTCGTCAGCGGCGGTCGACCGCAGCCGGGGCGGCCCTGTCACACCGGCGCGGACGCCGGACCCGCGCATACGCAGTTCGGGCGATCTGCGGTCCTCGCGCGAGCGGGGTCCACGGCGCCGGGTCTTCTCCGCGCCGCTTCGACGGCAGGCGCGAAGTCCGGGGCTCCGGCTCCCCGTTCCCTCGGCCCAGGGTCCGCGGGCCTCGGCGTCCTCAGGCCTCGGCGCCGCTCTCGAGCGTGTCCTCGCCGCCGCCCGGCGCCGAGCCCCCCGATGCCGAACCCCCCGATGCCGAACCCTGCGGTCCGCCGCCGAGACCGAGGTCACCCTCCAGCGCAAGGAGCTGGTCGCGCAGCTCCGCGGCGCGCTCGAAGTCCTCGGCTGCGATCGCGGCCTCGAGGTCGGTCTTGGCCGACTCGAGAGCGCGGACGCGCTCGGCCTGCGCCGCATCGACCCCCGGGAGGCGCCCGACGTGGTCGGTGGCGCCGTGCATGCGCTCCAGGAGCTGCCCGAGGTAGTCCGCGAACGTCGTGTAGCAGGTCTCGCAGCCGAGCCGGCCCTTGCGCCGCAGCTCGTCGAGCCCGAGTCCGCACCCCTCGCACGTGAGCTGAGGACGCGGAGCCCCGACCTTGCCCTTCATGAGCTGCCAGAGCTCACCCACCGCCTTCGAAGCGTGTGTGTGGGGGAGCTGGGCGCTCTGTGCGCACGTCTCGCAGAGGTGGTGCTCCTCGACCTGATTGTCCGCGTGGCCCGCTCCCTTGAAGACGGTCACCTCGTCGATGTGGACGGTGGCGGACGCCTTTTGGCAGCGCTGGCAGATCATGGTGGGTCGGGGGGGTGGCCTCGGGAAGGGCACCCAAGGGATAGGCCGTCGTTCGAATCCGGTCAATCCCGCGAGGGCCGCCGATCGTCCGTCGTGGGCGCGGCGAGCTGTCCCAGAGCGCTGCGGAAGGCCTCCGCGCGCTCACTGAAGTTGGCGTAGGCGTCGAAGCTCGCGCAGGCGGGGGAGAACGCGAGGACGCCCCCTTCCCGGAGGAGCTCGACGGCGCGCTCGACCGCCTCCGGGAGCGTGCGGCCCGTCGCACCGGACTCCAGCTCGCCGCCGCTAGCGCCGAATCCAACGACGGACCAGCCGGCCCGCGAAGCGAAGCGCGTGACGAGCCCGAGGTCGAGCTCTCCCTTCGCCTGCCCGCCCGCCAGGAGCACGCGGGCGCCGTCGCCGCCGATCGACTCGAGCGCCGACACGGTCGACTCCGGCGTCGTCGAGACCCCGTTGTCCCAGACCTCGAACGGTGCGCCGCCACTGAGCGCAGCGTGGACTCCGAGCGGTTCGAGGCGGTGTGGGGGCGGGGCAAGCGCGCCGACGGCATCCGTGAGCGCCTCGCTCGCCGCGCCCGCCCGGCGAGCGGCAGCGAGAGCGAGCGCGAGGTTGAGCGCCTGGAATCCGCCGGCCGCACGCAGCGCACGCGCGGTTCCGAGCCGCTCGCCGTCGAGCCGCACGTCCCCCGAGTCCGGTTCGATCCGGATGCTCCCGTCGTCGGCGCGCCGGTCGACGCGCGCACCCGTCGTACGCTCGCGCGCCGCGCTTGCGTCGACCGTTTCGTCGAGCGCGACGAAGCCTCCCTCGGCGACGAGGTCGAAGAGGCGGTGTTTCGCGGCGTGGTAGCGCTCGACCGTGCCGTGGCGCGCGAGGTGGTCGACGCCGAGGCACGTGAGGACCGCGCCCGCGAGCGGTCGACCGAGGTCGTCCGGCAGGTGCTCGAGCTGGTACGACGAGAGCTCGAGCACCGCGACGTCGTCCGGACCGAGCGCGCCGATCTCGGAGAGGAGCGACCCGCCGATGTTCCCGCCGACGACGACGCGCGCGCCGTCCAATGACGCGCGCAGCAGACCGCCGAGGAAGCGCACCGTCGACGATTTGCCGTGCGTCCCGGTCACGCCGATCACGCGGCAGCGCGCGGCGCGCAGCAGGATCGCGGTCGCGGTCGTGACCCGGGCGCCGGCCGCGCGTGCGACGCGCAGCGGCGGCGCCGAAGGGGGAACGGCCGGATTGACGACCACGAGGTCCGCCGCGCTCAGCTCGTGCTCGTCGTGACGCCCGAGCGTCAGGTGCAGCGGTCCGCTCGCCGGCTCGTGCGCGAACGCCTCGAGCTCTGCGATCGGTGCGCGCAGCTCGTCCGCCGACCGGAGATCCGTGACCGTGACGTGGGCGCCGCGCGCGAGGGCCCAGCGCGCTGCGCCCAACCCTCCGCCGAACAGCCCGAGCCCGAGCACGACCACCCGGCGCCCCGCGAGCTCGCCCGCGCCGGCGGTCTCGAGCTCGACGCCTCCGCTCACCGCTCCGGCGCGGGCTGCGCGGGATCCGCAGCGTCGCGCTGCCCGGCGATCGGCACGTCGAAGAGGTCCTCCTCCGATCGCGCGCTCTGCGCGTTGCGCAGGAACTCCTCGGTCGCAACCCGGGCGGCGCTCCCCGTGTCGGGTACGAGGTCGATCGTGATCTCGCGCACGTCGTCGAGCCCGAGCGGCAGCAGCACCTCGGTGAAGATGTCGATCGGGAAGCGCGCCCACCACGGCGCGCGGAGCCGGAGCGGCGCGGTGTACGTGCGGTAGCCGTCCTTGTAGAGCGCAAGTCGCCGCTGGCCGTAGTGCTGGAACGGGACCCGCAGCGGGGTGACCCCGATCAGACGGTCGTCGAGGCGAACGTCCGCACCCGTCGGCACCGAATCCAGCACGAGCAGCCGGTCTCCGACACAGCCACCGAGGCCCAGCGCGGCCATCCCCACCATCCCGGCGAGACCCATCCGAGCGAGCCCCGTTCGAGCGCGACCCGGCGCTGCGCCCTGGAGGTGGCCTCGCGCCCGAGCGTGCCCGCGCACTCCTCTGGACCGAGCGCTCGGTCCGCCTCCGGAGGGGGCGGTTCTTGCGGCGTGGGAGGGCATCCGGGGAAGCGTGCTCTGTGGCGCGGCGGCGATCAACCGCGCCAACGGTCTTCGGCCCCGGAGCGGGGTCGGGCGATCGATTTCTCCCGGAGCGCCCCCTGACCGGGTTCGCACCGAGTGGGTCCGGTCCGGCGGTTTTGCCGTCGCCAACCCTGGCGGCTCCTCCGCCGGCGTCGCTAAGCTCTCCGCCCCGACGGAGAGGTGGCAGAGTGGCCGAATGCGCCGCCTTGCTAAGGCGGTGAGCCCTCACGGGTTCCGTGGGTTCGAATCCCACCCTCTCCGCCAACTCAGAGGGCCCCCAGGGGGGGCCCTCTGAGTTGGCGTCGGATTTTGTTGGTTCAACCGCTTACGCGGTTGAGACGGGCCAACGGGCCAACGGGCCAACGGGCCAACAGGGTGACGGCTCCTGTGAATCAGGGGTGACGGCTCCTGCGGGTGAGACCGGCCAACGGGGTCGGCGGCTCCTGTGAGTGAGACGAGCCAGCGGGCTCGACGGCTCCTGCGGTTGAGACGGGCCAGCGGGGTCGACGGCTCCTGCGGGTGGGACGAGGCGAAGGTCTCGGCGCGCCTTCGGGTGGGGCCTGCAGACGGTCACGTCGCTCTTGCGATGGGGGCTTGCCAGCGGCGGCGGTGCTTGCGCGGTCGAAACGGGACCGCGATGAGGGCGGTTCAGCCGGGGGACGACGCCCGTCGCTTGGGTCGTAGGGGGCCCTGCTCGAGGGCTTGGGACTTGGGCGGTGTGGGGGGCGTCCCTAAATCGTTCCTGCGTCGGAGCCTTGGGCGGGTCCCGTTGGGAGCGGGCAGGCTTCGGTCGTCTGCCGGACGGGATCCACCGCAGCTCGGGGGCACGGGCGGGGCCCGAGGCGGGTGGATCCACAGCGTGCGGGCCCCGTTCGGATCGGCGGGGGGCTTCGCGGGCTGCTTCTGACGGTCTCGTGGATCAAGATCGCGTTCAGATCGCCAGAATGGCGGGTGCCGCGCGCATGCAGCCCGGCCCCCCGTCCCCTCCCATGTCCACCTCGCTGTCCGCACTTCGGCCCGGCGTCCCCGAGACGGCTGCGCGCCGCCAGGCGCTCTTCCGGCTCTGGCTCCTCAACGTCGTTGCGGGCGCGCTGATCGGGTCGCTCTGGTTCTTCGACGCTCCGGAGACGCGGGCGCCCTGGATTCGGGCCTACGTCGCGCTCGCGCTGGTGTCGTCCGTCGCCGTGCTGGCCGCGCTGCCGGGGATCTTCTTCCTCGCTCTCGAGCGCTGGATGAAGCCCGCCTGGCTGCTCGGACTCGTGTCGGCCGGCGCGGGTGCACTCTTCCTCGCGGTCCTCTACACGGACACGATCGTCTACCGGCTGCTGCGCTACCACTTCTTCGACAGCGCGGTTCTGAACGTCGCGTTCACCGAGGGCAGCGGCGATTCGATCGTCCTCGGCGGCTACATCTGGACGACCACGGCGGTCGTGCTTGGCTCGGTCACGCTGCTGCAGTACCTGTGCTTCGTCGCGTTCGCGCGGCGCGCGCAGCGCAGCGCCGACCGCGGGCTCAGACCGCACCTCCTGCTGCAGCCCCGCACGGTGCTGGCGCTCGGCCTCCTGCCGTCGCTGCTGTTCAGTCAGACGGTCAGCGCCGCCGCCGACGTCGCGCAGAACCGCGAGGCCATCCGCGCCATCGAGCCTCTCCCGGCCGTGCCGCGCGTCCGCCTGGGACAGATCCTCGATCCGCTGCTGGACGAGGACTCGGACCTGCCCCCGCGGCCCCCCGAGCTCGACCTGCTTCCGCGGGGCGCACGTCTCGACTGGCCGCGCGTCCGACCCGAGATCGCGCCCGGACCGGACGCTCCGAACATCGTCATCTGCGTCCTCGACTCGTGGCGGCGCGACATGTTCACGCCCGAGCTCACGCCGCGCATCGACCGCTTTTCGCGCGGTGCGCGCGTGTTCCGCGATCACCTCGCGGGCGGCAACGGCACGCGCTACGGGCTGTTCACGATGCTGTACGGGCTGCACGGCTCGTACTGGTTCCCGACGCTGCAGGCCCGGCGCACGCCGCTGCTCGTGGACGCAGTGCAGGACGCGGGATACGACGTCCGCGTCTTCTCGAGCGCTTCGATGAGCTTCCCCGAGTTCAGACAGACGGCCTGGGCAGGACTCCGGGACGGCGCGATCCTCGATTCCTTCGACGAGGGGCTCGTGTCGTGGCAGAAGGACGTGCGTTCGGTCGACGCGTTCGACGCCTGGCTCGAGCTGCGGGAACAGCGCGGCGAGACCGCGCCGTTCTTCTCCTTCCACCTCGTCGACGCGCCGCATCAGCCCTACCACAACCCGGGCGGGCCCCACCGGCCGGCGGTGGGCGAGCTGGACTACATCGAGCTCGGGCGAACGACCGAGGGCCCCGAGCTCGCCGCGCTGCAGCGGCGCGTCCTCAACCAGTACAAAAACTCGGTGATGCACGCCGACGGCACCGTCGGACGGCTGCTGGACAGCCTCGAGCGACGGGGCGAGCTCGAGAACTCGATCGTGATCATCACCGGGGACCACGGCGAGGAGTTCTTCGAGTGCGGGTTCTGGGGGCACACCTCCAGCTTCTCCCCCGTGCAGGTCGAGGTGCCGTTCCTCATCGCGGGGCCAGGGATCGATCCGGGCGAGGAGCACCGACCCACGTCGCACCTCGACGTCTCGCCGACGCTGCTCGAGCGACTCGGTGCCGACCCGGCACTGCGCCCCGACTACTGCTTCGGAGAGAACCTCTTCGATCCGCCCGCGCGTCGCGACCGCGTCGTCGCCGGCTGGGCGGACGTCGGACTCTGGACCGACTCCGGGATCTTCGAGGTTCCTCTGCGCGCGCCGGGCATCGGCGGCTTCGTGCAGGAGATCGAGTGCTTCGACGCGCGCTGGCGTCCCTTCGACGACGTCGGAGCCCGGTGCGCGGAGGAGTCCGAGGCCCTGGGACGGCTCGCCGCGGAGTGCCGCCGGTTCCTCGCGCTGCGCCCCTGAGGATCGTTTCGCGGGCGCGTAGACTCCCGCCGTGAACGAGCGCCTCCAGAGTCTGGTCGTCCTCACCTTCGCGCTCCTCTGCGGGGGCGCAGTCCTCGTGTTCGGTCGCGCGGACAGCCTGCCCGACGATCCCGGGCCGCTTCCGCAGGAGTCGTCGGCGGCCGAGCGCGCGACCACCGCGCTGCGCCACTTCGGGTGGGTGCCGGCGCGTGCGCCGGCCGAGGGCGTCGAGCTTGGCGTACCGTACTCCGAGCCGCCCCTGTACCCCCTCGTCGCCGTCGCGCTCTTCGAGCGCGCGCTGCCGAGCCTCGGGTGGATCATGACGCCGCCCGAACAGCGCCCCGACCCGAAGGAGATCGCGCCGGCCCGCGCCGCCTCGCTCGAGACGTTCACGACCCGCGGGCTGCCGAGGCTGTTCGCGGCGCTTGCAGCGTTCTTCGGAGCGCTGGCGGGAGCCAGCCTCGTGCGTCGCCTCTCCGAGCGGCACGGGGCGCGCGGCGCGGGAGTGCTCTTCGGGGCCGCGGTCGGAGGTGCGAGCGCCGCCGCATTCCTCGTCGAGTCTGCCGTGCTCGGGTCGCTCCGACCGCACGCCGTCTTCGCTGCAGCCCTCGTCGCGTGCGCGCTCTGGACGACGCTGCGCGCGCTCGACCCGGAGCGCATCCAGCGGCCGTTCGGGAGCGCGCTCCGGGGCGGCGCCGTCGGGCTGCTCCTCGGATCCGCGATCGGAGCGCACCTGCCGGCGTTCCTCCTGTTCGTCGGGATCCAGCTCGGACTCGCCGCCCGGCTGTTCCTCCGGCAGCGGAGCGCCGACGGCGCGCTCGTACCGGCGCGCGCGCTGCCCGTCTTCGCGACGTCGATCCACAAGACCGCGCTGCTCGTGCTGCTGCCGACGACGGTCGAGAGTCCGCTCGCGCCCGTCGATCCACTCGGCGCGGGCCACCTCTCGTGGCTGCACTTCGGATGGATCGCAGCGGGCTGGCTGCTGTTCGCACCGTTCGCGCTCACGCCGCGGCTCGTGTCGAAGCGCCCGGCCGCAGCGTCGATCCCGGCGCTGCTCCTCGTGCTCGCGCTCCTCGCCGGAGCACTGCCCGGCTTCTCGACCACCGAGTTCCTCGGCGATCGAGACCTCGGACGCGTGTTCTCCGACGCGCCGTTCTTCGTACTACTGTTCGGCGCGGCCGGCGCGTCGCTGCTCGCCTTCGCGGTCCGCCGCGCCCCCGCCGGAGCCGTTGCGCTCGGGGTCCTCGTGGCTGCGACGCTCGTCGCCTGCGCCCAGCCGTGGGGCGACGCACTCTTCGCGGCGGCGATCCCGACCCTGGCCGTGGCGTTCTCGCCCACGACCCTTCTCGAGAGGCGATCGGGCGCGCCGGTGGGGGAGCCCGCGTGAGCAGCGCGTCGAACCGAGTCTTCCTCGGCTCCGGGCCGCGCCCGCTCGCTCGCGCAGCGGAGTGGCTCCTCGACTCGATCGACGATTCCCTGGCGCTCGGCGACACGCTCGTGTGCGTCCCGGGCGCGCGCGCCGGCCGGACGCTCCTCGCGCTCCTCGCCGACGCCGTGCGCGAGCGCGGGGTCGCGGGGTTCCTGCCGCCGCGCGTCATGACCGTCGGGCGGCTCGTCGACGAGCTCGTGCGGCCTGCGCGTCCCGTCGCCGATCGGCTCACGCGGACCGTCGCGTGGGAGCGGGCGCTGCGCGAGGCGCCCGGCGGCGAATTCGCCCGGATCCGCGCGTTCCGGCCGGCGGAGGAGGACCGCGGCGCGTGGTGGACGCTCGCCGACCAGGTCCGCGCTGCGCACGCGGAGCTCGCCGTTCTCGGGCTCGACTTCGCGGCGGTCGCGGCCCGCGTCCGGTCGGGCGCAGCGCTCGCGCCGGAGGGCGAGACGCGCCGCTTCGACGCCCTCGGCCGCGTGCAGCAGCGCTGGCGCGAGCTCCTGGACGGAATCGGACTGGTCGATCCGCACGAGGGCCGAAGGGCCGCGCTCGAGGCCGACGGGCTGCAAGCGGACGCGCGCGTCGTGCTCGTCGGCGTGGTCGATCTCAATCCGCTGGCGCGCGCCGCGCTCGAGCGGCTGGCCGTGCCGCCGACGCCGTTGGTCCTCGCGGACGCGTCGCTGCGCGGCGCCTTCGACGACCTCGGCGGCATCGTCCCGGACGAGCGCTGGACCGCGCGGCCGCTCGACCTCCCCCTGAATCGGTGGCGCGTCGTCCACGGTCCCGACGAGCAGGCGCGCATGGCGCTGGCGGTCCTCGGCGAGGGCGTCGAGGGCGGCGCATTCGAGCGGGCCGACGAGGTCGTCGTCGGCGTCCCCGAGCCCGAGGTGGTTCCATACCTCGTCCGGCGCTTCGGCGCGCGCGGGATCACGGCGCGCGAGGCGGCGGGCGTCCCGCTCGGTCGCACGCAGCCCGCGCGGCTCCTCGACGCTCTCGCGCGGTTCCTCGACGGACGCTCCTTCAGCGCACTCGCCGAGCTCGTGCGCCACGCCGATCTCGAGGAGTGCCTGGCGCGCGGCGGCGAGGCGCGCGCGCTCGAGCGGCTCGACGCATACCGGGCGACGCATCTGCCGCGCGCGGCCGAGCGCCCGATCGCGGACGACCTCGCCGCGGGCGCCCTGCCGAGCGCCGACATCGCTCGACTGGCGCGCGCCCTCGACGGGCTGATGGGCGGCCTCGCCCGAGCCGATGCGCGCCCGCTGCCGCGCGTCGTCGAGGACGTCGCGCAGTTCCTCGACGCGGTGTACCGCGGGAGCGAACCGCTCCGCGCGGAGGACGAGGCCGGGCGCGTGCTGCGCGCGAGCCTCGCGGCGATCGAGTCGGCCGTTCAGGACGTCGCGACGCTCCCCGCGCCGGTCGCGGGCCGTGCGACGGCCCGCGGTGCCATCGAGCTCGTGCTGCGCGCCGCCGCGGCCGGAGGCGCGGTCCCGCCGCCGCCCGCCGTCGAGGGCGAGCCCACCGTGGAACTCGTCGGGTGGCTCGATCTCGCGCTCGATCCGGCGCCCCACGTCGTCGTGACGGGCTTCAACGAGGGGACGGTGCCGTCGCAGGGCGTCGACGACCCGCTGCTGACGCCGGTTCTCCGCGAGGCGCTCGGTCTCGTGACGGACGACGCGCGCTTCGCGTTCGACGCGTACACGCTCCATCTCCTGCTCGATACGTCCGAGTCGCTCACCCTCGTCAGCGGACGCGCGAAGCGGGACGGCACGCCGCTGTTCCCCAGCCGGCTCGCCTTCGCCAGCTCCACCGACGAGGCGCCCGCGCGCGTCGACCACGCGCTCCGGCCCGAGCGATTCGCGCCCGCGGAGGGGCGGCCCGGCGGCGCGCCGCCCGAGCCCCCGTCGTTCGTCGTGCCCGGCGCGCCGACGGGCGAGTTCACGGTCACCTCGTTCCGGGAGTTCATCGACTCGCCGGCGCTCTTCCACGTGCACAAGGAGCTCCGGCTGCGCGCGGCTGAGGACGCCGTCGATGAGATGGATGCGCTCGTGTTCGGAACGCTGGCGCACGAGGTCCTGGAGCGTTTCGGCGCGTCGGAGCTGACGGCGAGCCCCGACGCGGCCGCCATCGAGGCGTTCGTGCTCGACCAGCTCGACGACGTCGCGCGCAGGCGACTCCCGCGGAGCGCGCTCAGCATTGCGCGGCTCCAGATCGAGCAGCTCCGGCTGCGGCTGCGTTCCTTCGCCGAGGTCCAGGCCACCGAGGCCGAGAAGGGCTGGCGCGTCGAGCACGTCGAGTGGGAGCCGTCCACGGAGGCGCCGAGCGGCAAGCGCGGCGTGCTGCTCCCGATGGAGGACGGCGAGCCCGACGCCTGGATCATCGGCAAGGTCGACCGCATCGACCGGAGCGCGGGGGGCGAGCTCCGCATCCTCGACTACAAGACGAGCGCCAAGGCGAGCAAGGTCCGCACCGCGCACCTCAAGCGCGGCAAGAAGAGCGACGCCATCACCGCGGACTCCTGGAAGGACCTGCAGCTCCCGCTGTACGTCCTGCTGGCGTCCGAACTCGGGGCCGCTTCGCCACGCGTCGGCTATTTCAACCTCCCGGGCGATGGCAAGCCGGCGGCGGTCGACGAGGTGCTGTGGACGCCGGAGGAGATCGGGACGGCGCTGGCCCGGGCCCGCAGCATCGTGCGCGCTCTGCGCGCGGAAGACAGCGGCGCGCGCCGCGCCGAGGTCGGGCGCATCGGCTGGCTCGCGCCCATCGAGGAGGAGCTCCTCGGAGTGGGGCTCGTCGTGGCGCCGGCCACAGGAGCCGATGAGGCCGAGGCCGGGGAGGGCGACGCGTGACGACCGGCAGTCTCTTTGACGGCCTCGAGCCGAACGAGCCGCGCGGGGCGCGCGCCGAGGACGCGCCCGCCGCGCCCTACGAGCCCGCTGCGCCCTACGAAACGGTGTCCCCGCACGGGTCGCTGGGGCACCGCCTGCTGCTGGCCTCCGCCGGCACCGGCAAGACCTACCGGCTCTCGATGCACTTCGCAGCGCTCCTCTCCGCGGGCGTGGATCCGGGAGCTATCCTCGCCACGACGTTCACGCGCAAGGCGGCGGGGGAGATCCTCGACCGCGTGCTCCAGCAGCTCCGCCGCGCCTCGCAGGACGACGAGGAGGGCGCACGGACGCGGCGCGAGATCCACGGGGCGCTACCGGGCGTGCCCCTGCTCGACGCGGCCCGCTTTCGAGCGATCCTCCACGACCTGGTGCGGCGCGTGCACCGGTTCCAGGTGCGGACGCTCGACGCGTTCTTCGCGCGGATGGCGCAGGCGTTCGGATCGGAGCTCGAGCTGCGCGCCGACTTCCGCATCGAGGACGCGGTCGCGCGGGAGCGGCACTTCTCGGAGAGCCTCGCGCGGATGCTGGACGCGCTCGAGCCCGAAGAGCGGCTCGAGCTCGTGCGGGGGATCGTGCGCGCGTCGGGGAGTCGCGCTGCTGCCCAGGTCCTGCGTGGGACGATCGAGAAGGGCGACGGAACGGCGCGGCTCGCGCTGCCGGCCGCATGGGGCGCTGTGTCGGCGCCGGAGCCGCCCGCCGCGGAGGCGGTGGAGGCCGCCCTCCAGGCCATCGACTCGTTCGAGGTCCCGACGACCGACAAGGGCAAGCCGAACCAGAACTGGGACAAGGAGCGCACGCGGCTGCGCGAGCTCACGGCGGCGATCCGGGGCGAGACGGATGCCCGCGCGCGGTTCGAGCTGTACCGGGACCTGTTCGAGAAGGGGCTGCCGAAAGCGGCGCGCGACTGGCGCAGCGCCGGGCGTCCGGCGGATCTCCCGACGTTCCACCGCAAGGAGGTCGCGCAATCCGTGGTCGACGCGGCGCTCGTCCTCGCGGACGTGCTCGGCTGCGCGCTCGTCGCCGAGATCGTCGAGCGCAACGCGGCCGCCCGCGCGCTCCTCGAGCGCTACGCGGACGTCGACCGCGCGCTGCGCGCCGAGTCGGGCACGTACCGGTTCGAGGACTTCCCGCTCGCGCTCCTGCGCGGGCCGGCGCGCACCGATCCTGGCGCGTGGCTCGAGGAGCTCGCTTACCGGCTCGACGGGCGCATCGACCACCTGCTGCTTGACGAGTTCCAGGACACGGCGCCCATGCAGTGGTCGCTCGTCGAGCCGCTCGCGGACGAGATCCTCAGCGGGGGCACCGAGCCGCGCACGTTCTTCTGCGTCGGCGATCTCAAGCAGTCGATCTACGGCTGGCGCAACGGCGAGCCGCGCCTGCTCGGCGGACTGGCCGACCGCTATCCAGTGCTCACCGAGCAGCCGATGACCGAGAGCTACCGCAGCTCGAGCGTGGTCCTCGACGCCGTCAACCACGTCTTCGACGGGCTGCCGACCAGCGCGGCGCTCGACGATCCGAGTCGGGCCGCGGCGCGCCGCGCGACCGACGAGTGGATCCGTGGCTTCGAGCCGCACGCGGCCGTGCGGGAGCTCGAGGGCGAGGCGCGCGTGTGGCGCGCGCGCTCCGCCGTGGGGGACGAGAAGCCGGCGGACCCCATCCTCGAGCTGGCGGTCGAGCGCGTCGCCACGTACCGCGAGCGCATGCCCGACGCGACCATCGCGGTCCTCGTGCGGGCGCGCAGCAACATCCCGCGCCTGCGCTTCCTCCTCGAGCGTGCCGGCATCGAGTCGAGCGACGACGGCGGCAACCCGCTGACCGATTCGATGGCGGTCACGTGGGTCCTCGCGCTGCTTCAGCTCGCCGACCATCCGGGCGACGGAGTTGCGGCGCTGCAGGTGGCCCGGGCAGGCTGGGAGGGCGACCTCGTCCTCGATCCGGCGGCGCTGCTGTCGCGCGACGCACGCAGGTCCGAGCCCGCGCGCGTGGCGCGTGCCGTCCGACGCGCGGTCGCCGGTCTGGGCTTCGGCGGCTTCTGCGAGGCGCGCGCCGCGGAACTCGCGCCCCGCTTCGGCGACTGGGACCGGCGCCGGCTCGAGCAGCTCGTCGAGTTCGCGCTCGCGTACGACGAGAGCGCAGGCCCGCGCCCGATCGACTTCGTCAGCCGGGTGCGCGAGGAGCGCGTGCCCGATCCGACCGCGTCGCGCGTCAAGGTGATGACGATCCACGCGTCGAAGGGGCTCGAGTTCGACGTCGTGGTGCTGCCCGAGCTCTTCAAGCAGATCCGGCTCGTGCCCGAGGGGGTGATCGGCCACGCGAACGACCCGTTCGGGCCGCCCTCGCTGGTGTCGGTCGTCCCGAAGAAGGAGGCGCTCCCGCACAGCGCCGCCCTGCGCGAGGCGTACGAGGGAGAGCAGATGCGCGCGATGACGGACGCTCTGTCCGCGCTCTACGTCGCGATGACGCGCGCCGTGCACGCGCTCGAACTCCTGCTGCCCGCCGAGCCGGAGAAGAAGAGCTCGCGCTCGACGGGGCCCGCCCTGACCCACGCGGCGCTCGTGGAGCCCGCTTTCGAGGGAGAGCCCGAGCGAGGAGCGTTGGCCGCCGCCGACGAAACCACGGCGCGTGCCGAAGAGCGTGCGACGCTCGTCTGGGAGCACACCGATTCGACCGCCGCGTGGTCGACCGCAGAGGAGTCCGACGTTCCGTACGTGCCGGAACCCGCGTTCGAGCTGCTGCCCGCCGAGAGCCCGCCGCTGCCTGCCATCGCGCCGTCCCAGGTGGGTCGGCGCGGGCGCGAGAGCGGCGCGCGCGCGTACGAGGCGACCGAGACCCGAGGCCGCGCCCAGCGCATCGGCGACCTCGTGCACGCGGCGCTCGCCGAGATCGAGTGGGCCGGCCCGGACGGGTCGTTCGACGAGGCCGCCGTCGCGCTCGCCTGCGCTCGCCTCGAGCACGGCCGGGACTCCGGGCCGCTCGTGCAGGACGCGCACGCGCGCGTCGCGGCCGCGTTCCGAACGCCCGCGTTCGCCGCGCTGTTCCACGAACCCTCGGGCGAAGCGCGTGTCCTCGCCGAGCGGGCCTTCGACGTCGAGGTCACCGATCTCGACGATGCCCCGCGGCGCGTCAAGGGCGCGTTCGACCGACTGGTGCTCCGGACGGACGGCGGCGCCGTGACCTCCGTGACCCTCGTCGAGTTCAAGACGGGGGCCGCGGCGACCCTCGACGAGGTCGTCGAAGCCGCCCGCGATCAGGTCGCGCTCTACCGCGCGTCGCTCGCCGCGCTCTTCGGCCTGGAGGAGGCGCGCATCGACGCGCGGATCGCCTGGCTGCCGGAGAGGGGCGCGGCCGCGGTTGCGCGCTTCGAGTGACAGGGCGGCAGGCCGCGCTACGCTCGGGGGCGCTCCACTCCTTCCGCTCGCATCGATGCTCCGACACGTCGTACTCGCCTTCGCACTCGCGCTACCCCTCCCGGCCACCACCGTGTCCCCGCTCCCCGGAGCGCAGGAGGAGGGGGACGTTTCGATCGGCCAGGTGGTGACGGACACGCTCGGTGCGCTTTCCGCCGCGGCTCCCGCGACCTGGCTCGCCGACGATGCGTCCATCGACCAGACGGTCACCGCGCTGCTCGCCTACCTCGCAGACGGCCACAGCCTCGCTCCGGAGCGGCCCTTCACGCGTCCGGTCCGAGCGGGCGCGATCCGCGTGCGAAACGCGGTCGAGGCCGCGCTGGCCGACGAGACGGACGGCGAACTGGACGGCGCGACGCTTGCGGCGCTGCTCGACGCCTCGTTGACGATCTCCGACATCGAGGAGTCGCCCCCGACTTCGAAGCTCGCGCGCCAGTCGATCGACCTCGCCCTTCGGCAGCAGGCCGAGGACGGGACGTGGGGGGAGGGGGCGGCGCGCGTGGAGACCACGGCTTCGGTCGTTCTCAGCCTCGGCGCGCCGCACTTCGTCGACGCATCGAGCGCGCAAGACGCGATCGCGCGCGGACTCGCCGCCCTGGACCGCGCGACGGACGAGAGGACCGGCGCGGTGACTCCGTTCGAGGGCGCGTCCGATGCCGACGTGCTGCGTGCAACGGCTAGCGTCGTCACGGCGAAGCTGCTCACGGGCGTGCGCCCCGGGAGCGACGCGCGGCTCGCTCGAAGCATCGCTTGGGTCGTTCGACGCATCGTGATGGGGCCCGAGGCGCTGCCCGAGCTGTCGGCGCGCGGCTGGGAAGCGCTCGTGCTCGTGGGACTGCAGATCGAAGGACGCTCGGATCGAGTGAAGGCGCTCCTCGCGAGTGCGGTTTCCGATCTCAGCCCCGAGGTGCGGCGGTTGCGCGCGCTCGGTCGTTTGGAAACCGCGGACGACGTGCGGTCGGCCGCCGCGATCGTCGGTGTGTTCACGTCGCACTTCCGCCACGCGCGTGCGCTCGGGGACGACTGAGGCATCGGGCTCGGCGGGTCGGGCGAACACTCGCCCGTGCCGAACCTCAGCGACCACCTCCACCCCGACCTCGCCGCGCGCGCGCTCGGGGCCGATCGCCCCGCCCGCTCCGGAGGCGAGCTCATCGTCCTCTGGATCCGCGGCGCCATGCGCGCGCAGAGCAACCCCGCCCTCGAGGCGGCGATCGAGCTGAGCACGGCGCTCGACGTTCCGCTGCTCTGCTACCAGGCGCTCGACGACCGCCACCCGTACGCGTCGGATCGGATGTGGCGCTTCGTCCTCGACGGGGCGCGGGAGCTCGCGCGCGGCCTCGAAGCCCGCGGCGTCCGGTACGCGTTCCACCTGGTCCGCCCGGGGCACCGCGTGCCGGCGCTGCGGGACCTGGCCGCGCGGAGCGCCGCGGTCGTCTGCGACGTGCACCCGGTCGAGCCCGTTCGTGGCTGGACCGACGCGCTCGCCGCGCAGGTCGATGCTCCGATCGTCGAGGTGGACGCCTCGTGCGTCGTGCCGCTCACGGAGACGCGTAAACCGTACGAGCGCGCCTTTGCGTTCAAGAACGCCACGAAGAAGGCGCGCAAGCGCTGGCTCGGCTGGGAGCCCGAGGAACGCGCCGCACCCGCGCGTTACGGGGGGGCGCTGCCGTTCGAGCCGCTGGACCTGGAGGGCGACCTCGACGCCGCCATCGCGGAGTGCGAGGTCGAGCACGGCATCGGGCCGATCGCGCACACCCGCGGCGGCAGCTCCGAGGGCTACGCGCGCTGGGACGCGTTCGTCGAACGCGGGCTCGCGCGGTACGCGCGGACGCGCAACGACGCGCTCCGGGACGGCGTCTCGCGGATGTCCGCCTACCTCCACTTCGGCATGGTTTCCGCGCTGCGTATCGCGGCCGAGGCCGAACGCTTCGGCGGGGCGGGCGCGGAGAAGTACCTCGACGAGCTGCTCGTCTGGCGCGAGGTCGCGTGGCACTTCTGCCACCATCGCCGCGACATCGACACCGTGGCGTCGCTGCCGGAATGGGCGCAGGAGACGCTCGCGGAGCACGCGGACGACGAGCGGCCGAGGCTCCTCTCGTGGGACGCGCTCGCGCATGCCGCGTCGGGCGACGCGCTGTGGGACGCAGCGCAGACGTCGCTCCTGCGCCAGGGCGAGCTGCACAACAACCTGCGCATGACGTGGGGGAAGGCGCTGCTCGAGTGGACGCGCGGGCCGGAGGAGTGCCTCGCGCGCCTTCTGGACCTGAACCACCGCTACGCACTCGACGGCCGCGACCCGTCCTCGTACGGCGGGATCCTCTGGTGCCTCGGTCAGTTCGACAAGCCGTTCCCGCCGGAGGGGGCGATCCGCGGAACGGTGCGCGAGCGCACGACCCGCGTACACGCGTCCCGTCTCGACGTCGGGCGCTACGCGGCGCGCGTCGAGAGGCCGGCGTCGGGCGAGGCGCTGCGCGTGGCCGTCGTCGGTGCGGGGCTCGTCGGCGTGGCTGCGGCGCGCGCGCTCGACGACGCGGGACACGACGTGTGCGTGTTCACGGACGGGATCGCCGCGCCGGACGCCGGTACGATCGAGTTCGACGCCTGGGACCCGCGCTTCCTGCGCTTCGTCGAGGCCTGGGAGACGGAGGGGCTCGCCTCGCGCGGCGGAGTGGACGGGCGCTGGACGGCGGACGCGGCGGCGCTCGTCGAACGCTGCGCGCGCGGGTTGACGGTTCGCTCGGAGGCCGCGCTGGAGTCGATCCACGCGAGCGGCGCCGCGTCCACGCTGCACTTCGCCGGAGGCCGGACGGGGGGCTCCTTCGACGCCGTGCTGGTCGCGCTCCCGCCGGAGCGTGCGTCCGCGCTGCTCGACGAGGATGCGCCCACTTACGACGCCGTGACCGGAGTGGGCCACGCCTGGTCCGAGGCCGTGGAGCCCGGCTGGCTCGCGGGCCGCGCGCTGGCGGGCCACGTGTTGCGCGCGTCGCTGCACCGCAGCGCGCGCGTGCCGCTCGGCTGACGCGGGCTGCCGGTCGGGCCCGACAGCCCGAGCGCGCCCGACGCGCCGTCCCACGGGTCCGAGAATCTCGGCTAGGCTCAGCCCACCCCGGCTCGCACCGGGGAACCTGAACGAGATCCAAGAAACCCGAACGCACGGTCGCGATGAAGCCTGCCCCCGTCGCCCTCCTGCTCGTTCTCGGTGCGGTGCCGCATCGAGTGGACGCGAGCGTTGACTCTTCGCCCGCCCCTCCGGCCTTGGAGGCGCCCTCCGGCGTCACCGCGTCGCCGGTCCTCGAGCCGCAGAAGGAGCTCCGCAAGAAGCTCGACGCTGCGTTCCCCGACGACGTCCGCGCCACCGCGGCCGTGGTCGTCGACGGGAAGACGGTCTGGAGCGCCGCCTCCGGGAGGGTCGACGGCGAGCGGGGCCGTGCGCTGTCACCCGATCACCTCTTCGACCTCGGCTCGCTCTCGAAACACGTGACAGCGGCGGCACTCCTGCGCCTGGTGGAGCAGGGCGAACTGGCGCTCGACGATCCGCTCGGAAAGCACCTCGCCAGCTTCACGCCGTCCGAGGGGGCGGCGCGCGTGCGCGATCTCCTCGCCCATACGAGCGGGCTGCCGGCCGCATCGACGGGCACGACTCCTGCGGAGCGCAGCGCGTTCATCGCAGTGATCGCAGCCGCGCAGGAGCCGCGGAAGGACGCAGACTTCGCCTACTCGAACCTCGGCTATCAGCTCGCGTCGGCGCTGGTCGAGGAGGTGGCGGAAGAGCCCTTCGAGAGCTTCGTCCAGCGCGAACTGTTCGAGCGCGCGCGGCTCCGGAGCGCGACGCTCGTCGGGGGGAAGGCCCCGAAGTCGCGCCTTGCGACCACACGGATCTCGGGGACGAGGCGCTCGCGCATCGAGGCGTTCCCGAGCGGCTGGGGGCGCAAGGGAGCCACCGGCGTCCTCATGAGCGTCCACGACTTCGCCCGGTGGGATCAGGCGTTGGTCGACGGAGACGTTCTCTCCGATGCATCGCGCGGAGCGTGGTCCGAGGCCGGGCCGGGCGGATACTCACTCGGGTGGTTCGTGGCCCGGCACTCCGAGTACGGACTTCGGCTCTCCCACGGCGGGTCCGTCGAGGGGTATCGATCGAGCGCCGCGCGCTGGCCCGATAGGAAGGTCTCGATCGTGGTCCTCGGTGGAGAGTCCGTCCCCGTGGAGCCGATCCTGCGCTCGCTCGAGGAGATCGTGCTACCGGGCTCCGCGATGGAGGCCGAGCCTGAGGCGGACGGCGCGGCCCCGGCCGGCGGATCGAACTTCGGCTTCCACCCGGGGGCCTTCGCGAAGTGGAAAGGCGCGTGGGTCCTCGAGTCGCGACACGCATGGTCGTTCCCGAGGCTCGATGCGGACCAACGAAAGGGGAAGGTCCACGGCTTCCTGCGAAGGGAGATCGGCGGCGCACCGCCCGTCTCGATCTACATCAACGTCGAGGAGGCGGCGGCGCGGCGTTGGCTCGAGGAGATACGAAGCACGCTCGAGCGGATCGAGGAGGTCGAACCGGTGGTGCACCGGCTTCGCGCGCTGCCCGAGCGCGCACCCCGGCAGACCGACACATGGTGTGTTCTCGATGCGGTGGTGCCGTTCGTGCGGCCCGTCGAGGGCACGAGCGCGTCGGCCGCGGTGATCGGGCTCCGCTCTGGTTCCGAAGCCGAAGTGCTCGAGCTGACCCTGGGTAAGAAGCGTCTCGCGGACTTCGCGCGAGAGCTATCGGGCGCGCTCGAGAACTGACCGGAGAGGCTGGAGCCGTGCGCACCGCGCGCGGAATCGGAGTCTCACGGAGCTGGCGGAGGCGGAGGGATTCGAACCCCCGGTGGGTTGCCCCACGTCGGTTTTCAAAACCGGTGCATTCAGCCAGACTCTGCCACACCTCCTCTGGCGCCGGAGAGTGTAGCGGGGGCCGCCCGTACGTGCGGCGGCGCCCGTCCCATCGGCTTCAGCGTCCGCGAGCCGCAAGGGAGATCGTGAACCGAGCCTCGCCCGACCAGGGCCGGTGCTCCGCCGCGGCCGGAACGTCGATGCGGACGATCTTCGTTTCGATGTTGGCGCCCGACACGCGCACCTCGTAGCCGCCTCGCGTGAATGCGTGCGCCGTGCTCACGTGCATTCTGGCCGGTTCGAGCGCGAGCTCGGGAGGGTCCTCGGCGCGAAGAGGGAATCCCGGCCAGGGCAGGACGGGTGTCCAGGCGCACGGCCCGGACGGCGTTCCGGGGCGTCGGACGTGGATGCGGAGCGCCCCGACGGGTGTTCGGAGTTCCGCGAAGTCCTCCGGAGTGCTGAGCAGCGCGTCGACGGTTCGCGCTCGTGCGCGGTCGAACGCGGCCCTCGGGCAAGGGAGCACGAGCTCGAAGTGGAGGGGGCGGCCTACCGAGTGCTCGCGCGGCGCATCGACCACCTCGCCCGCGCCGAGCCGCAGGCGTTGCTCGTGGCACTCGAAGAGGTCGGTGGACGTCATGGCGGCGATCTGCTCGTAGCCGCAGCCGCCGAGCGGCCACGGATCCAGCCGCACCGCGAACTTCCCCGGCGGAAGCCTCGTGGTCGCTTCTTCGCCGGAGATCCTCTGCTCGAACGGCACGGGGACGCCGTGCACGGGAGAGAAGAGAAGCACGTCGAAGACGGTGGACCGAGCGAGTTCCTGCACCGTCTTTCGCTCGCGGCTCCAGCCGTCGCCCCGAACGGGCGTCGCGCCCCAGCGCACGGTCGCGGGCGGAGCGGGCGCTGGGAGCTCGAGCGTCACGCGGTGGAGTGCCGGGTCCTCCGTCACCGTGACCGCCCGCTCGACGAGGCCGTGCTCCTCTTCGAACGCGACGGCGGCGAGCCGCCAGCCCTCGCGGGCGACGAAGTCCGCTTCGCCGGCGGCCAGGTCGAGCCGCACGGGAAGCACGCCGCGGATCCAGGACCGCTCGGGATCGATCCCGTGGAGCACGAGCGCGTCCAGAGCGCAGGGCTCTCCGCCGCGGACCGCGCGCACCTCGACGAAGCGCTCCCTGCCGGCCGCGCGCGGGGCCAGATCCTCGGACCCCAGGGCGGAGGAGCTCGGCGCGTCGGCCTGAAGGGGGAGCAGCAGCGCGGCGAGCGCGACGGACATCATGCGACCGCTAACCCCCGTGCCGGCGGCGGTCACCGACGCGCCTAGAGCTCCTCGCCCGGTTCCTCGCCCTCGTCGGGCAGCTTGTCGACGCTCTTGTCGGTGCGGACCTGCTCGAGGACCGACTCCACGATCCGAATCGGAGCGCCCGCCCGCAGGGCCAGCACGATTGCGTCCGAGGGGCGCGCGTCCACCGCCACGGGCGGCGTGTTCGCGTCGCTGTCGGGCAGCCTCAGCAGCAGCCGCGCGTAGTACGTGTTGCTGCGCAGGTCGACGATATCGACCCCCGCGACCTCCGACCCGAGGTGGTCCACGATCGACGCGGTGAGCTGGTGCGTCAGCGGGCGCTCCACGTGGACGTCGGTCAGCACGCGGTGGAGCTCCTCGGCCTCGTGGGTCCCGATCACGATCGGGAAGCCGCGCCCGGGGTAGGACGGATCGCTCTCCTCGAGGACCTCCTGGAGGAAGATCCACTGCTGGTCGGCGTGGTCGCGCAGCACGACGCGCGCGAGCCGGAGCGGGACGAGGGTCGATTCGTTCGTCATCGGTGGCGGGCACTGGAGTATGCGCCCGCCGGAGCAGCGGGGACAGGACCCCGCGCCCGGAGTTCGACCGGCTCCGCCGCTGGATGCTCGGGAAGACCGCGAGCCCCGTAGAATCGACGGCGATGAGCCCATCCACCGAGGTCTCGGGGTCGCCCGGGGGCGTGCGCGACGGCGCCGTCTATCCCGAGCAGCCCGCCCTTGCGACGGTCTGGCGGGGAGACGCCGTCGAGTCCGTGCACCGCGGCGCCTGGTGTCTCGTCGATACGTCCGGGCGCGTCCTCGAGGAGCGCGGCGACGTCGGCCACCCGTTCTTCACGCGCAGCTCCGTGAAGTGCTTCCAGGTGCTGCCGCTGATCGAGAGCGGGGCCGCCGAGCGCTACGGCGTCGAGGACGCCGAGCTGGCCGTCGCCGTGTCGTCGCACAACGCCGAGCCGTGCCACGTCGTGACGGCGCGGGCGCTGCTCGGGCGCGCGGGGCTCGACGACGACGCGCTGGGCTGCGGCGCGCAGCCGCCCAGTGACCGGGCGGCGCGGCTCGCGCTCCTCGAGCGCGGCGCCGACCCGGGCCGCATCCACAACAACTGCTCGGGCAAGCACGCGGGCTTCCTCGCGACGACGCAGCATCTGGGCGCCGATGTCGGCCGCTACCTCGACCACGACGCGCCCGTGCAGGTGATGGCACGGGACGCGGTGGCAGAAATGACGGGGGTCGCGCCGGAGGATCTCGGGCGCGCCATCGACGGCTGCTCGGCGCCGACGTTCCGGATGCCGCTGACGGCGCTCGCCCAGGGCTTCGCGCGCTACACGAATCCGGACGGGCTCGAGCCCGAGCGCCGCGCGGCCGCCGAGCGCGTCGTCGACGCGGTGCGCCGGCACCCCGTGCTGCTCGCGGGGACGGAGCGCCGCCTCTGCACCGCGATCTCGCGCGTCACGAAGGGCGCGGCCTTCCCGAAGATCGGCGCCGAGGCGATCTACGCCATCGGCTTCCCGGGCCGCGACCTCGGACTCGCCGTGAAGGTCGACGACGGTGGCCTGCGCGGGCTGCACGCGGTCGTGGTCGCGCTGCTGTGCCGCTTCTCTCTGATCGACGACGCCGCGGCCCGCGCGCTCGAGCCCTTCGCCCAGCGCGTCGTGCGCAACTGGGACGGGATCGACGTCGGACGGATCGAGGTCCTGTGACCGCGGCGGGTGCTTGAGGTAGGCGGGGCCATGCTCGGATCCACCGCACCGGTCGTTCTCGCGCTCCTCCTGTCGGTCCCGCAGACGGGGCTGGGTGAGGCGGCGCCCGCCGTCCAAGCGTCGGCCGACGAGTCGGCGCGGGACGGCGTGCGTACGGAATGGGAGACGCGCGCCCATGCGCTCGGGCGGCTCGCGGACCTCATCGGACCGCTCCGGGCCGTCGAGGCACCGGCGTGGGAGCCGACGACGTCGCTCCGCAGCCTCGCGTGGATCGACGCCGCGTCGCGTTCCGCTCGCCTGCGCGGCGGCGTACCGGCCGTACCCGAGGCCGTACGGTCGGAGCTCCCGCCGCTGCACGCGGCGCTCGCGCTGAGCGCCGTCGAGTTCGAGAGCGCGGCGGAGGCGCGCGCCGTCCTGTCGACGGCGCTGCGCTCCGAGTACTCAACCGTGCGCGACGCAGCGGTCGAGCGCGCGGCCCGCGCCCTCTTCGAGTGGCCCGCACTGCGCGCGATGCGCCTCTCGGCGCCTGCCGACGGAAAGGACCGGGAAGCGACCGAGCGGCTCGCGGGCGCACGTGCTGCTGCGGGCTGGCTCGAAGGCCGGCTGGGTGTGCTGCTCGATCTCGACAGGCGTCTCGGCAGGACGTTCGAGGACACGCTGGCCCTCCGGTTCGAGCACCTGATACGTGCACCGATCGGCCGCGACCTGCAGGAGGCGTATCTGCTGTGGCCCGGACCTGAGGTCGGGGTCGGCGATTTTGCGGGGATGGTCGAGCGGCGCAACGGTCAGCTGTTGATCGACCGACTCGATCTCGTTGCGCGGGCGCGCGACGGAGTCGGCCTCGAGCACGGCGGGCGACGCGAGCAGCGCCGTGCGTCCCCAGGGCCCTTCCTCCAATCCCCGCCCCCCTCCATCGGGGACGAGCCCTTCTTCCGCGCACTCGAGGACGTGCGCACCCCCGAGGGAGCTGCGTACATCCGTGCAGGCGCAGAGAGCGCACTCCTCCTCGTCCGAAGACGGTTGTCGACGGGGGGGTCGAACGCAGTCGAGAACGGTACAGACGTCGTCTGGCGGATCGCCCGTGTGTGCCCACCCGCCTGGGTCCTTTCCGTCGCGGACGAATTGGACGAGCCGACGGTTCGACAGGCGGTCCTGCGGGGCGTCCGAGAGCGCGACGGTCCGGTCCCTCCGCGGGCGCTCGCGCCGTGGATCTTCGACCGGCCGCCCGGACCGGACCGCGCCGCCGCGCTCGAGCTCGCGGCCGATCGCTTCGCGTTCGAGGGGCAGGACGAGCTCGGTGCGCTGCTCGTCCGCTGGCTCGGGCTGGGCGATGCGTGGGGTGAGCCGAGGCGCGAGGAGTCGCTCGGCGTTTTCAGAACACTGGGGCGGAACGTGCGCGGGCCCGAGACCGCGGAGGCGCTTCGGGGGGCGTACGAGCGCGCGCCCGCTGGGCTGCGGGACGAGCTCCTGCGAGCGCTCTCGCCGAGCGAGGCGCTCGCGCCGTTCGCGGACGTGCTCGCCGCCGAACTCGCCGACCCGCCCGACGTCGGTCCCGCGCCGAACGCGATCGAGCTGAGCGCTGCGCTGCTCGAGAACGACGCGGTGCGCGCCGCGTTCCTCGGTGCGTGGGGGCGTGCGGCGGATGCGCTGGGTGCGGCGCTCGACGCGAGGGAAGACGTCGACCGCGCGGACGGGCGCGCGACCCGCCTCGCGGGCGCCCTGCTCGACTGGGCCGGAGGACCCTCGCGCGCCGTCGAGAGTGGCTTCGGGGCCGCGAACGAGGTCATCGAGACCGTGCTGCCTCGGGTCGCGCGGCTGGAGCGTGCGGCGATGGAGTCCGGGATCGAGCTGGAGCTCGGGGTCGAGTCGTTCGAGTTGCTCGCCCGCGCCGGGAGCGCTGGACTCAGCCCGAACGCGGCGCTCACCCACACTGCACTGCTCGAGGAGCGCTTCCCGGAGGAGCTGCGCGTGAGAGCGGCCGAAGTGCTGCTGTGGCGCGGCGCGGAGTACGGGGCCTCCTGGTCCGCGGTCGCCGTCGTGAGGGACAAGGTCGAGAACGACGTGTTCCTCGATCCGGGCCGCGCGCAGGAGCTGCTCGCGGCGGTCGCCCACAAGAACGACGCGGCAGCGGGAGACCTCGCGCGGACCGTCCTCTCGGGCCCGGAGCCGTTCCTGTTCCCGGTTGCGGCGGCGTACGCGGCGCGCTTCCCGGGCGCCGACGCACCCGATGCGCTCCTTGACGCGGTCGAGCCGGCGCTCGCGGATCCGCTCGCGGGGGAGGTCGCGCTCGAGCGGGCGCGGGCCGCGCTGCGCATGCTGGGCGCCGAGGTCGTGCGGCTCGCAGCCGCGGAGTTGGAGGGTGACGGCGCTGCCGCGGAGGACGCGACCGCGCGGCGCCTCGATGCACTGGACCGGGCGTCGCGGGCGGCCCCGGCCAGCGCCACGTCCGATGAGCGCTACGCGCGCACGCTGCTCGCGTCCGCGGCCCTAGACGCTCTGGCGACGGCGAGCGTCGCCCTCGGCGAGCGGGCCGACGCTCTCCTCGACCGTGCCTTCGCCGCAACACGCGTCCGCGCGGTCGAGACGACGATCGCATCGCTCGAGGGCAGCGAGGCGCGCTATCCGGCGCGTGACCCGGCGCCGGCGGTGTTCGCGCGCCTCGACGCCGGCGCGCAGCGCCGCCTGCTCGCGCGCAACCCCGACGTCCTCACGCGCGCCGACGCCCGCCTCCTCGTCGCGCTCGGCGAGGCAGCCAAGGCCCACGACGTCGCACTCGCGCTCTTCGCGGCGGCCGACGTCGCACACGCGGGCGCTCGCCGCGGGCGGAACGCCGCGCAGATCGAGGCGCGCGCACTCGTCGGGCTCCTGGCGGCCGCCGAGGCGATCCTCGACGAAGACGACGGAGTGAGCAACGTGTCGCACGCCGCCGCCGAAGCGCTCGCGCTGCGCACGCTCTCGACGCTCCTGGGCCGCATGCGCACCGGATCGCTCTCCTCGCGTGTCGTCGCTCAGGTCCTGAACGACCCCGACGTCGCCGACGGGATCGACGCGGAGCTCTGGGTCGCGAACGCTGCCTGGAAGCTCCGGGACCCGCAGGAAGGGCTTGCCCTCCAGGTCGCCCGGGCCTTCGCTCGCGTGGACCCGGAGCGCGCGTCCGAAGAGGCCGCCCGGGACCCGGGACCACGCTGAGGAAACCCCCGCGGGCCTGCTAGAATCGGCCCCATGGCGATCACCCAAGTGGACCGGCCCGAGGGCGCGATCGACGCGCTCGGCGACGGCATCGGCTTCGTCGCGCTCGTCGACCGCATGAGCCAGGACCCGGCTCTGAAGGTCGTGAATTCGGCGCGCATCTCCTACGACAAGCAAAAGGAGGGCTTCGACGAGAAGGACAGGAAGCTCTGCTCGTTCCTGTGGGAGCACGGCCACACGTCGCCGTACCGCCACTCGTTCTACACCTTCCACTGGAAGGCGCCGCTGTTCGTCTTCCGCCAGGCGTTCAAGTACCAGGTCGGCAGCGGCTGGCGCACGTACGAGGTCGACGGCGAGGAGGTCTCCCTCGAGGTCTTCGACGTCATGTTCGACACGGACAAGGGCTGCTCGTGGAACGAGGTCTCGGGCCGCTACGTGAAGTGGGCGCCCGAGTTCTACGTCCCGACGGTGATGCGCGCGAACCCGCCGCACGGCAACAAGCAGGCGTCCGTCGACCTGCCCGCGGACTTCGACCACGAGGGCGAGCGCGCGGCGATGCTCGGCGAGGCGCGCCAGGCGTTCGAGCAGTACGAGCAGCGCATCGAGCGCGGCGTCGCCAAGGAGATCGCGCGGATGATGCTGCCGCAGACGCTCTACACCCAGGCGTATTGGACGGTGTCGCTGCAGGGCGTGATGCACTTCCTCGACCAGCGCCTCAAGAAGGACGCGCAGTTCGAGATCCGCGCGTTCGCGAGGGGCATCGCCGAGCTCGTGAAAGACGACCTCGAGCGCGTCGGCGTATCGTTCGATCTCGAGTGAGCGCTCCGGTGGAGGGCTTCGAAGTGCGCGCGCTCGAGGGCGCGGACGTCGAAGCGATGGCCGCGCTCCGAGAGGAGATGCTGCGGGACGCCCCCTTCGCTTTCCTGCGCAGCGCCGGTGACCGCGATGCGGTCGAACCGTGCGTCTACGCCGAACGCGTCGCCTCTCCGGACAACGGCCTGTTCGGGGCTTTCGACGCAGTGGGGACGCTCGTCGCGGCGGCCGCGGTGCACCGCGTGCCGCTCGACAAGATCGCGCACCGGGCCACGGTCACGGGCGTCTACACGCAGCCGGCGCACCGCCGCCGCGGCCTGTCGCGGGCGCTCGTCCTGGAGTGCGTCGCGTGGGCCGAGCGCAGTCCGGGCGTCGAGCAGGTGCAGCTCGCCGCGCACGCGGGGAACGTGGCCGCGCTGACGCTCTACGAGGATCTCGGCTTCGTGCGCTGGGGCGTCGAGCCGCGGGCGCTCAAGGTCGAGGGCGAGTACGCGGACGAGGTGCACCTCGTCCGGATGCTCTGACGGGTACTGATACCGAGCGCGGTGATTTCGCGACACTTCCGGAGGGGGAAGAAACCCGCCATGCGGGCTTCTTCCCCCTCCGGAAGTGTCGCGAAATCACCGCGCTCGGTATCGGTGTCCGCTCACCCGCCCGTCGCCGCCTTCCAGGCGTTCTTGCCGCCGACCACCGGCAGGTCGATCGACGTCGCCGACAGGTCGACGCTGAGCTTCGTACCCGCCTCCGGCAGCAGCGTGTGTGCCGGATCGCTCGCGAAGATCATCAGGCCCAGCTGCTCGCCGACCTGGATCACCTGGTCGTCCGGCTGGAGATCGAACTCGAGCTCGACGAACTCGCCCGGAACCAGCGGCGTGCTCTCGTAGAGCGACTTCGCGTTCTGCGGATCGGCCCAGCCGGCGGTGACGATGTCGGGCCACACCGCGCGCTCGTCCGTCCAGGGCAGCGAGACCAGGTACACGGACAGGTTCACGGCCGGCGCGTCGGCGGCGACCTTGAGGCGCACGCGGGAGACGCCCGACAGGTGCAGGGGCGCCTCGAGCATCGGGCCCGCGAACAGCAGTCGGTGCTCGCTCTTCGCTGCCTTCGCCATGTCCGCGCGCGTCACGCTCGCGTCGTCGACGAGCGTCTGCACGCCCGTTCCGGCGGCCTCGCCCAAAGCGCCCACGGCCAGCCCATCGCCCGACGGGCGCAGGGTCACCGTCTCGGCGTCCGGATGGGGGAACTCGGGATAGGCCGTCGGCTCGGAGCGCTTGTCGCCCTCGCGGACGATGTACGCCCTCGGCCCGTCCTCGACGCCGTTCTCGACGCCGTACAGGAAGCGCGTCATCCAGCGGACGAGCAGCTCCTTGGGCGGGTCGCCGCCGTGGCCTCCCTGGTGGTAGTAGCAGGTCGTCGGCAGGCCCATCGACTTGACGACCTCGCGGACCCGGAAGCTATGACCCGGCATCACGTTCCAGTCGTTGAAGCCGTGCGCCATCAGCACGGACGCCTTCACGTTCCCGAGTTGCTTCGAGTAGTCGCGCGCGGCCCACCACTCGCTCATGTCCCCGGTCTTCCGATCGAGGTTCGCAACGAGCACCGCGTCGCGCACGTTCTCGTTGCACCAGCCGCGGCGCTCGGGGTCGCCGGAGTTGATGAAGTCGTAGAGGACGTCGATGTCCTCGCCCATGTAGCCGCCCGGGTGCCGCACGAGGCCGTTCGAGCGGTAGTAGTGGTAGTACGAGGTGTTCGGCGCGACGGGGACGATCGTCTCGAGCCCCTCGACGCCCGTGCTGGCGGCCGCGATCGGCAGCGTGCCGTTGTAGGACGTGCCCATCATCCCGACCTTGCCCGTGCACCAGTCGGCGACGACCGGTTCCCCGCCGACGGCCGCCGTGTAGCCCTTCGCGCGGCCGTTGAGCCAGTCGACGACGGCCTTCGGAGCGAGCGCCTCGTTCGAGCCGCCGACGGTCGGGCAGCCCTGACTGTAGCCGGTGCCGGGCGACGCGGAGTGCACGACGGCGAAGCCGCGCGGGACGAAGGTGCGCACGAGCGAAGAGCTGGCGCGGTCTCGCATCGACTGGCGCTCGACCTCCGGGGCCGGGGTGCGCTCCGGCGGGTCGGCGCCGAGCTCCTGCCGCGCATCCCAGAAGTACTCCATCCCGCCGCCGGCGAAGCCCCAGAAGTACGGGCTCGTCTCGTAGACCGCCGCGACCTTGAGCCCGTCGGTCTCCGTCGCGCGCGGCCGCGTCACATCGACGTGCATGCGGTCGAGCCGCCCGTCGCCGTCCGAGTCGAACTCGGTCTCGACCCACAGCGTCTCGACGATCTGGTTGCGCTTGCCGCGCATCGTGCGCTGCTCCGCGGCGGCGCCCGCGTCGTCGAGCACGATCCCGTCGGGCGCGGTCCAGCGCGCTTGTTGCGCGGCGCCGTCCGGCGTCGGGGCTTCGAGGGTGCCGGCCCCCTGGAGGAGCGGCGTGAACAGGAGGAGCGTCGTGGCGGTCGTGATCGTCATGGAGAGGCGCGGGTTCGCGGCGCCCCATCCTATCGGGCACGACGCTTCGGATACCGAGTGCGGTGATGGAGCGACACTTCCGGGCGGCGAACAACCCCGCCATGCGCGCTTCCTCGCCGCCCGCTAGAGAATGGGGGCGAACAGCCGAGCGGCCCTCGCCTTGAGCCGGAACCAGGTGGTCGTCTCCTCCATGTCGGCGAGCGTGACCTCGTTGGACGCTTCGAAATCGGCCTCCAGCACGCCGCCGAGCTCTTCCGCGAACGAGCTGCCCTCGACGAGCACGCTCAGCTCGAAGTTCAGGCGCATCGAGCGGTTGTCGAGGTTCATCGTGCCGATCAGCGCGAGGTCGTCGTCGACCAGCACCGCCTTCTGATGCATGAAGCCCGCGTCGTAGCGGAAGATCCTGCAGCCCGCGTCGAGCACCTCGCGATGGAACGACCACCCCGCGTAGTACGCGGTCTCGTAGTCGGCGTGCTCGGGTACGAGGATCCGGACGTCGACGCCCCGCAGCGCGGCGAGCTGCAGCGCGGAGAGGATCTGGCCGTCGAAGACGAAGTACGGCGTCGAGATCCAGAGCCTCCGCTGCGCGGAGTGGAAGAGCGACACGAACAGCAGCGTGCCCGACTCGAACTCGTCCGCCGGACCGGTCGGCAGTACGAGCGCCCGCACGGGCGGCCCGCCCTCGGCCGGGCGCGGCTCCCAGCGCCAGTCCGGAATCTCGTCGGTCGCCCAGTACCAGTCCTCGAGGAACGCGAGCTGCAGCGGCTGGACGACCGGACCTTCCAGTTCGAAGAACGTGTCGCGCCACGGCGACAGTTCGGGGTGGAGGCCGAGGTACTCGTCGCCGAGGTTGTGTCCGCCGGTGAACGCGCGGACCCCGTCCACGACGACGAGTTTTCTGTGGTTGCGGAAGTTGAGCTGGAAGCGGTGCGAGCGGCGCGTCGTCGCGAAGGCCTCGATGCGCGCACCGCTCGAACGCAGTCGCTCGCGGAACGCGTCGGTCAGGGTGCGGCTCCCGACCTCGTCGTAGAGGAAGTGGACAGCCACGCCTCGCTCCCGGGCGCGGACGAGCGCGTCCGACACCCGGCGACCGAGCCCGTCGTCCCGCACGATGAAGAACTGGAGCAGGACGTAGGACGTGGCGGCGTCGATCGCCGCCTCGACGCACCCGAACGCCGCATCTCCGTCGACGAGGGTCCGGACGTGGCTCGATCCCACCAGCGGAAGCTGCACGAGACGCTCGAGCGCGACGACGAGGTCGGTCCGCGCGGGGACCTCTTCGACGAACGCCGCCGTGTTCATGCGCAGCTCCTCGACCACACCGTCGAAGGGAGACGGCCGCGCGTGGCGCGCGTCGACGTAGCCGTCGTAGCGCCGGAGCCCAAAGACCCAGTAGAGGGGAACGGCGACGTACGGGATCGTCAGCAGGAAGCCGATCCAGGCGACGACCCCCTGGGGTGTCCTACCGCTCATCAGCACGTGGGCCGCGCTGGCGAGCCCGAGGCCGTGCGCGGCGAGGACGAGCGCGGAGAGGAGCGGAACGAAGTCGGGCATCTGTGAACCGGGCCGCGAGGGCTGCGTTGACGACCCTCCGGGCGCGGAGTCCGCGCCGCTGCACACGCTACTCTCGACGCACATGGATTCCACGACCCGAAGCCACCTCAGAGCCTCCCAGGGCCCTGCCCGCACGCGATCCACGGCGAGAACGGGCGCTCGCCGCGCCGCCGCCGTCCTCACGGGGGCCGCATGCGCCGCCGCGGCCACGCTGCTGCTGTCGTCCGCCGGCGCCCAGGACGACAGACCGCAGCAGGGAGCGGATCCGGCCGGGGACGCGGCGGTCCTCGCTGCGTTCGCCGCCGCCGAGGTCCAGGTGGACCGGGACGGGGGCGCGGTCGCCTTCCCCGTCGCGGTCGAGGTGCGCGCCGACGCGCTGGAGTACCTGCTCGTGACTCCGCTCGGCGCGGTCCACGAATCGCTCTTCGTGACCGAGTCCGACCCCGAGATCCTCAACGCGGCGCTGCTCCTCGTCGGCGCCGAGCGCGGCAAGAACGTGGAGTACACGCCGATCGACCCGCCGCCCTCCCGCGAGGAAGTCCGGTCCGGTGCGCCGACGCACGACGTCGCGCTCCCCGAGGGCGCGCCGATCTTCGTCTACGCGGCCTGGCGCGAGCCCGCCGGCGCGTTCGACGCCGAGACCGGGACGTTCCCCGCCGAGACTCTCCATTTCCACCGCGTCGAGGACCTGGTGCTCGACCTCGAGCGCCAGCGAACGCTGCGCCGGCACGGCTGGGTCTACCTCGGCTCGCGCATGGTTCCGGGGCAGCGTGAGGGCGACGCCGAGCGCTTCGCTGCGACGGCGACCGGCAACCTCGTGTGCACGACGTTCTTCACGGACGGCGACACGCTCCTGACGACGGCGGTGCCCGAGTGCACGTCGCAGACGATCTGGTTCCCAAACAACTGGCTCCTGCCGGCGCGCGGGAGCGAGCTCCTCTTCATCGCTTCGCGGACCGAGCTCGAGCGCGTTCCCGTGGCCTTCGCGGACACGGTTCCGTTCGTGCCCGAACCGGCGGCGGCGGAGAACCGCTGACGCCGCACCGTGGGGACCCGGGAGCCTCGCCGCGAGCGGCGTGAACCCGCCGCGCGGGCGGCGCCGTCGGACGCGCTGGTGCGGCTCGTCCGCGTGTGCGCTCGACGCGCGCGACTCGCGCACCGTGGCCGCGCGCTGTGCGGGGCGGCGGGCGCGGCGCTGCTCGTGCTTGCGCTGTGCGCGCTCGGCGGGCGCGCGCTGGGCGACGGTGAGGCGCTCCTCCTGTCCGCGCTCGTCGGCCTCCTCGCCTTCGTCGCCTGGTCGCGTTCGGCCCGCTTCGACGAGGACGAGGTCGCCGCGACCTTGCATCGCGCGTTCCCCGGCGCGGGCCTGCTCGCGAGCTACGAGCGGGCTGCGGACGGCGAGCGTTCGCCCCTCTCCGAGCTCGCGGCCTTCCGCGCCTACCGGAGCGTGCCGGCGGAGGGTGCGCGCGCCGCGACGTGTCCGGCGGCGGTCCCTTTCATCGCGCTCCCGGTCGCCGCGACACTGGCGCTCGTGCTCGGCGTCGAGGCGCGCGACGCGCGGGCGCGCGTCGAGGCGGGCGCGGCCACCGTCGAGGCGTTCGCACGCGGACTGGGCAACGCCCAGCGAACGCTTGCGCCCGTCCTCGACGCGCCGGCGCGGGACGCGCTCGAACGGATGGCGGCGCAGGTCGCGTCGAGCGGTGCCGGGGGCGTCGATCCGGGCGTCGACCCGGGCGACGCACGTGCGTGGGCTCGTACGTTCGAGGAGCTCGCCGCCGAACAGGACCCCGCGGCGGCGGACGCGCTCCAGAGCCTCGCGCTGACCGCCGAGCTGCTCGCGCCTCCGGCCGAGGACGACGGATCGGATCGAGACGTGGGGGAGGCGCCCGCGGGAAACGGTCGGCGGACGCCCCAGGACGCCGGCGCGAGCGCCGCCGGGGCCGATGGACGCGCGACGGGAAGCGGGCCCGGGGCGGGCCGGGAGGCGGACGGCGGGGGGGCAGGACCGGACCGGGACGACGGCCGGGGCGGCCCGCCCGGCGGTGTGTCGGCCGCCGAGGGGGCCGCGGGCACGGACGCGTCTTCGGAGGCGGTGGATACGCCGGCCGGGAGCGGCGCGCCGGAGCCTCGCGCCGTGGAGAGTGGCCCTGGGGCGGATGGATCGACGCCGGGCGGATCGACGCCCGCGGGAGCGCTCGACCCCGGTCGACCGGAGGCGCTCCTCGCGGGGCAGCACGGGCTTGAGTCCGCGCCGGTCCGGGCCGGCCTTCCGGCGCGTCCGATCCCCGCGCGCCACCTGCCGATCGTCCGCGCCTGGCTCGCACGAACGCGCTGAGCCGAGCGCAGCGCAGCGCACGGGCCGCCGCCGGAGGCGGGGAGCAGCGCGTATCTCCTCGGGCCATCGACGGGACCGGCCCCGGCCTGCGCGCTCCGTATACTCCTCGCCCCGTGAACGACCCCGAACGACCCTCCGACGCGCCCGACCGCGAGCCCCGACCGGGCGCGGAATCCGAACGTCGCCGCACCGGCCTCTGGCTCGTCGGTGCCCGTGGCGCGATCTCGACGACCGTCGCGTACGGCGTGGCGGGCCTCCGGCGCGGCCTCGTCGCGCCGGTTGGTGTCCCGACCGAGTGCGAGCCCCTGCGCTCGCTCGACCTGGTCGGGTTCGACGATCTCGTCCTCGGCGGGCACGACGTGTGCCGGCGCGACGTATCGACGTCGGCGGGCGAGCTCGTCGCAGCGGGCGTCCTCCCGGCGGACCTCGTCGCCGCCGTGCGCGACGACGCTGCGCGCTTCGAGGCGGCGCTCCGCCCCGGGCTGCTCGACGCGTCCGAGACGGGTCTCGCCGACGTCGACCCGCGCGCGCGCGACCTCGGCAGCCTCGCGCCGCGCGACCAGGTCGCGGCTCTCCGCGCGGACCTCGACGCGTTCGAGACCGAGCACGGACTCGACCACACGGTCGTCGTGTACCTCGCCAGTGCGGAGGCCCAGTCGGCGCAGCAGGACGCCTGGGGCTCGCTCGCGGACTTCGAGGCCGCGCTCGACGCGGGCACGCCGCAGCCGGCGTCGATCCTCTACGCCTACGCGGCCCTCACGGGCGGTAGCCCGTTCGTCAACTTCACGCCGAGCCTCGGCGCGCAGATCCCCGCGCTGGTCGAGCTCAGTGAGCAGCGTCGGGTTCCGGTCGCGGGCAGCGACGGCAAGACGGGCGAGACGCTCGTGAAGTCGGTCCTGGCGCCGCTCTTCCGCGCGCGCGCGCTGAAGGTGCTCGCGTGGCAGGGCTACAACATGCTCGGCAACCGCGACGGTGAGGCTCTGCGGGATCCCTCGCACGGCGCCGCCAAGCTCGAGACCAAGGACGTCGCGCTGCGTGCGATCCTCGGCGAGACCTCGGGCGGACCCGGCGCGAACGGCCTCCCGCCGAGCGATCTGCACACCAAGGTCCAGATCGACTACGTGCCGTCGCTGGGGGACTGGAAGACGGCGCTCGACTTCATCCACTTCGAGGGCTTCCTAGGCGCCCGGATGAGCATGCAGTTCACCTGGTCGGGCTGCGACTCGGCGCTCGCGGCGCCGCTCGTGCTCGACCTCGCGCGCCTCGCCGACCACGCGCTGCGCGCGGGGCGCGGCGGCGTGCTCGAGCACCTCGCCTGCTATTTCAAGGCGCCGCAGGGCGTCGACGTGCACGACTTCGCCTCGCAGATCGACCTCCTCGACGCCTACGCCCGCGCGCACGCCCGATGAACCACACCGAACAGTCGTTCGCCGCGTTCGCGGCGGAGAGCCTGGCCGAGGCCAAGCGCCTGCGGGCAGACGTGCTCGACCTCCCCGCCGACGTCGCCACCGAGGAGCTTGCGCGGACGTTCGACGGGATCGGGCGCGCGCTAGGGGAGGTGCACGGCCTCGCCGAGCTCTACTCGGCGGTCCACCCGGACGAGGCCGTGCGCGGCGCGGCGGAGGCCGCGAGCCGAGACATCTCCGCGTTCGTCACCGACCTCGGTCTCGACCGCGGCGTCTACGAGGCCTTCGAGCGTGCGCGCGTCCCCGAGGACGACGAGGACCTCGCCCGCTTCTGCGAGCGGACGCTGCGCGATTTCCGCCGCAGCGGCGTCGACCGGGACGACGCCGCGCGCGCTCGCATCCGCGGGCTGAACGAAGAGCTGGTCGAGGTTGGTCAGCTCTTCGATCGGAACATCGTCGCGGGCGGCCGCGAGCTCGTTCTCGAGGACGGGCACGCCGCGCTCGCGGGACTGCCCGCGGACTACCTCGCCGCACGGCCCGAGGCCGAGGACGGCTCGGTCACCCTGCGCACCGATCCGAACGACGTCTTCCCGGTGCTGCTCTACGCGGAGCGCGACGACGTCCGGCGCCGCCTGTTCGAGCTCTACAACCAGCGCGCGTTCCCCGAGAACCAGTCGGTCCTCAAGGACCTCGTCACGAAGCGTCACGCGCTCAGCTCCGAGCTCGGGGCCGGGACGTGGGCGGAGTGGGTCCTCGGCGACAAGATGGTCGAGACGCCCGGGGCGGCGCACCGTTTCGTCGACTCGATCCGCGAGCGCGCGCTCGAGCCTGCGAAGGCCGAGCTCGATGAGCTGCTCGTGGAGCTCCGGCGGATCGACCCCGCCGCCGAGCGCGTCGAGCGCTGGCAGACCAAGTTCCTGTCCGAGCGCGTCAAGCGCCGCCGCTTCGACTTCGACAGCCAGGCGGTGCGGCCGTACTTCGCCTACGACCGCGTCGAGGACGGCGTGCTGCGGATCACCGAGGATCTCTACGGGGTCGAGGTGCGGCGCAACGCCGACGAGCCGGTGTGGCACGCCTCGGTGAAGTGCTTCGACATCGTCGAGGGGGGCGAGGTGCGCGCCCGCTTCTACCTCGACATGTTCCCGCGCGAGGGCAAGTACAAGCACGCCGCGATGTTCGACATCAACGGCGGAGACCCGGGCGGATCCGGGCGCAGCGCGAAGCTTCCCGCAGCGGCGCTCGTCTGCAACTTCCCGGAGCCGAAGGACGGGGACCCGGGACTGCTGCTGCACGACCAGGTGACGACCGTCTTCCACGAGTTCGGGCACCTCCTGCACCACCTCTTCGCCGTCCAGCCCTGGTACGGCTTCTCGGGGATCCGCTGCGAGTGGGACTTCGTCGAGGTGCCGTCGCAGCTCTACGAGGAGTGGGCCTGGAAGGTCGACGTCCTCCAGCGTTTCGCGCTGCACCACGAGACGGGGGAGCCGATCCCCTCGGACCTCGTCGAGCGCCTGCGCGCGGCGGAGGAGTACGGCAAGGCGCTCGGCGTCGTCGAGCAGATGCTCTACGCGAAGTACGCGCTCGAGCTGTTCGACTCGGATCCGTCGAAGGTGGACCCGCACGACCTCATGGTCCGGCTCCGGACCGAGCGCACCTTCGGCCGCCACTACGAGGGCACCGCCATGGAGTGCGCGTTCGGCCACCTCCACGGCTACTCGGCGAGCTACTACACGTACATGTGGTCGCTCGTGATCGCGAAGGACTTCCTCGGGCGGTTCGGCGACGACCTGATGGATCCGGTCCCGGCCCGCCGGTACCGGGACGCCGTTCTCGCGCCCGGCGGGGCCCGGGACGCCGTGGACCTCGCGCGGGACTTCCTCGGGCGCGAGGTGTCCTACGAGGCCTGGGAGGCCTGGCTGGCGGCGTCCTAGCGGGGCCCTCATGGGGCGGCCCCGATCCCGGGGGCGCGCAGTCTCGTCCCCAGGGCCCGGCGCCCATCGGCCGACGCGCCCGGACCGCCGGGAACGGCCGCGCCTCGGCGACGGTCGACCCGGCCGAGCCTCGTTTCACCGGGATTTCCCCCGTCCGGACTCCGGACGGTGAGTCCCTGGCGCCACAACGGGCCCACGGCCCCTAAGTGCCTGTCTCGTGTGCGGTTCCGAGACACATGGGGAAAGGGTGCAAGGATCGGCGCAGGTCTGCGGAAAAGGGGTGGGGCGCTTCTCCGCCCCCGAACGCACGTCCTCGGCGAACCCCAGGCGACCCGAAACCCAGCGAGCCGGAAACCGGAGCGAGCCCTCTGCCTAGTGGCCCGCCGACCCCCGGCCCGCCCGCGTCCGGCCCTGCCCGCGCCTCACCGGCCCCGAACTCCATGCAGCACAACTTCGACCCCCAAACGCCCGCCACTCCCGAGGTCTCCCGGCGGTTCCTGGCGGGTGTCGGACTGCTGGTGGCGGCGATCGGGTTCTCGGCGCACTCCTTCGTGGCCTCCACGGCCTCGGCGGCACCCTCCTCTGCGAACGCGGTCGACGTCACCCCCGCGGCTGAGCTCCAGGCGACCGAAGCCGGTTCACCCTGCTGCCTGCCCCGCGCCGACGACATCGTCCGCCCAAGCGCGGACCGCCTCCGCAAGCTCGGCGTCGACCTCTGCACGGGTTCGACCGCTCCGGCGTAGCACTTCGAAGCCGTGGTCGGCGCCCTCCACGACGTGCAGCGTCGCGGGCCCCGCCGACAGCTTCGGCCACTCCTGCTCGAGAAGCGCGAGGTCGCACAGCGCGTCCCGCGTTCCCTGAAGGAACAGCGACGGCACCCCGATGTCCGGGAAGTGCTCGCTCCGCAGCCGCTCGGGCTTCCCCGGCGGGTGCAGCGGATAGCCGAGGAACACGAGCCCCCGCACGTCCGCGGCACGCCCCTCGGCGACCATCATGCTCGCGATGCGTCCGCCGAGCGATTTGCCGCCGGCGAGCAGGGGCAGCTCCGGGCAAAGACCGCGTGCGTGCTCGAGTACGGCGGCGTGCACGGCTTCCAGGGCAGGCTTGCGCTCGGGCGGGCGAGGCTTCCCGCTGCGGAGCATGAGCTCGGCGTAGGCGTAGTTGAAGCGCAGCACGTGGAGACCGGCCCCGTCGGCAATCCGCGGAGCGACGCTCTCCAGGAACGCGGAATCGAGCGCAGCCCCGGACCCGTGCGCGAGGACCAAGACGGCACGCGGCTCGCCCTCCTCGGGCCGGTCGTGCCGGAGCCCCACGTGCTCGACCCCCTGGTGGGGGACGGGGAGCCTTTCGTCGGTGCGCTGCGCCATCCTCGGGGCCGAGTGTAGTCCCCGAGGACCCAGGAGCCGCGCGTCCGAGGCCGCGCGCGAGCTTCCGGCACGGAACCTGAAGGGGGTGGGCAGTGCCCTGCGTGGAGGGGGGCGCGTCCGCCCCGGGCGGCCTACCCTCGACCGAGCCCCCTCCCGCCCCTCCCTGCCCCTCCCGGCCCTTGGACCCCGACGAGTTCGAGTCGCTCCGCGCTCTCTACGAGCGCGCCGCGCCGCTGGCCCCGCCCGCGCGTGCCCGCCTGCTCGAGGCCGAGTGCGCCGGTCGACCGGCGCTGCGGGACGAGGTCGAGCGGATGCTCCGTGTCGACGGCGACGAGCGTTTTCTCGAACGCCCCGAAGCGCTCGACCTCGACCGGCCCGACCTCGCCGAACTTCCCGAGCGCGTCGGGCCGTACCAGGTGCTCGGCCGGCTCGGAGAGGGTGGTTCGAGCGTCGTCCTGCGCGCGCGTCAGGAGTCGCCGATCCATCGCACGGTCGCGCTCAAGGTCCTCCGCGCGTCCCGCATCGACGAGCGCGCGCGCCGGCGCTTCCAGGGCGAGGGCGATCTGCTCGCTGGGCTCGCGCACGGCGGCATCGCGCACGTCTACGACGCGGGGGAGACCGAGGACGGCCAGCTGTTCCTCGCGATGGAGCTCGTCGAGGGCGCTCCGATCACGACCTGGTGCGACGAGCGGCGGATCCCGCTCGACGCGCGGCTCGGCCTCTTCGAACGCGTCGTCGAGGCCGTCCAGTACGCCCACCAGAACGGCGTCGTCCACCGCGACGTCAAGTCGGCGAACGTGCTGGTGCAGGGCGGCCCGGACGCGCCGCGGGTGAAGCTGATCGACTTCGGGATCGCGAGGCCCGTCGAGCGGAGCGGCCTCCGCGCCCTCTCCGCGACGTGGGACGGCACGATCCTCGGCACGCCGGCGTCGATGAGCCCCGAGCAGGCGTCGGGGAACGGCGTCGACACGCGGACGGACGTCTACGGGCTGGGTGCGCTGTTGTACGAGCTCTGCACGGGCACGCCGCCGCTCGCCGTCTCGACGGGTGCACCGGTGGAGGAGATCCTGCGTTCCATCCGCGAGGAGGACCCGCTGCCGCTCGCGCGCGCCGCGCGCTCCGCGCCCGGCGGGCTCGAGCGCTGCGCGAAGCTCCGGGGCTCTGCCGGGAAGGACCTCCTTCGCGACCTCGAGGGGGACCTGGCGTGGGTGATGCGCGCAGCGCTCGCGAAGGACCCGGACGACCGCTATCCGACGGCGCGCGCCCTCGGCGACGACGTGCAGCGAGCGCGCGAGGGCGCGCCGGTCCACGCGCGCGAGCCCGCGCTCCGCTATCTCGCGGGCCGCTTCGTGCGGCGGCATCGCCTGGCATTCGGGCTCTCGCTGGCGGCCCTGGCCGTCGTGGTCGCGACGATCCTGGGCCTCGCGTGGGCGCTGCGCTCCGTCGACAGCGCGCGACGCACCGCCGAGGGACGCGGCGAGGAGGCCAAGGCCGAGCGCGCCGCTGCGGTCGCGTCGGAGTACGCGGCCCGCATCGCGGCCGCCGGTGCGGCCCTCGACGCGGGGGACGCGACGCGCGCCCGCGCGCAGCTCGAGTCCGCGCCGACGGAACACCGCGGCTGGGAGTGGAGCCACCTCGTGGGGCAGCTCGACTCGAGCGCCGGGCTCATTCAGCTCGAAGAGGGCTCGCACCACCTCTGGTGGCTCGACGAGCGGCGCGTCCTCGTCCTGCACGTGGGCGCGATGCAGCTCGTCGACGTCGTACTCGGGCGCAGCCTCTGGCGCGTGGAGGGCGGCAGCTTCGACGACGCGCTGCTCGGGCCCGAGGACGGAACGCTGATCGTGGACCGGAGGTCGCGGATCGACGTCGTCGAGCTGGAGACGGGCCGCGCGCTCCGCACGCTCGTCGATCTGCCCACGTCGGAAGACGACGTTCGGGGCATGGCGCTCTCACCGGACGGGCGGTCGCTGGTCACGAGCGACAACGCCGGCCGTGTGCGCGTCATCGACCCCCGCGGCGGGGCTCCCGCCCGCGATTTGCTCACGCTGGGCGGGTACGCGCTCGAGCTCGCGTTCCTCTCCGGCGGCGCCGAGCTCCTGCTCGCGGACATGTCGGGCGACGTGCACGTCGTCGACTTCCGGAGCGGCGCGGTCCGTCGGACGTTCGCCTTCGGACCCGACACGGTCAAGGCCCTCGCGGTCGAGCGGAGCGGACGCTTCGCGCACATCGGAGTGCTGGATCGCGTGCAGCGGTTCGACCTCGAAACGGGCGTCGTCGTTGCCGTGACCCACGCGGGCGTCGAGGTCCGAGCGCTGGAGCTCAGCCGCAACGGCCGGACCCTCTGGGCCTCGGGCGGGTGGCTGCGCGGGCGCCTCCTCGAGCTCGATCCCACGACCCTCGAGCGAAGGCGGCTCCTCGCGGGCCACGGGAAGGGGGTTCTCGACGTCGCAGCACGCCCCGTTCCCGGCGGCCCGGGGGACGTCGCTCTCGTCAGCGTCGACCGGACCGGTGAACTCCGCACCTGGCGCGATGGAGCGACCGCCGGCGCTCGCGTCCTGGCCGCGGGCTACGACGTGCTCGGCGTCGCGGCCTCCGCGGACGGCGAGGCGCTCGCGCTCGTGACGCGCTGGGGGAGAGCGCGCGTACTCGACTCGACCACTCTCGAATGGACGCACGAGTTCGAGCTCGCCACCGGTGCCCCGCGACCCGCGACCGGGGCGTCCGACGCGCGGACCCCGGCGGACGTCCACGCGGCGGGCCGCGAGCAGTTCGGTGGCGTCGCGCTCGGGGACGGCGTGCTCCTCGCAGCCTCGGATCGGCTGCATCGCGTCGAACTCGCGACCGGCGCGATCGAGCGCGGACCGGTGCTACCGGGCCGCGTGCATCGGCTGCGGCTGGGGGGCCGCGGCGAGTGGCTCGTGGGAGTCGACTGGCGCGCGGACGCGCTCGTCGTCTGGCGCCTGCCCGATCTCGAACCCGCGCGCATCGTCCCGTTCCCGGGCGTCACGGACGTCGTGCGTGGCGTCGAGCCCGGGACGTTCCTCGCGCTCACGCGCGGCGCGGGCGTCGCGCGGTTCACGCCCGTCGACGGCCGTGTCGAGCCCGCACCCGACCTCGACTACGCCCTTCCACGCGCGGGACACGACGGGCGCGCGGTCCGGTCCGAGCTCGCGCGGGAATGGGTCGGAGCGAACGGCGCGCGCGACCCCGAGCGCCTCTTCGTCTGCGGACTCCAGGCCGCGCGCGAGCCGCGTCTCTTTGTCAGCGGCAGCGACGATCGGGTCCGCATCGTCGGCCCGGAGGGCCGCGAGCTGCTCGTCCTCGACGACGCGCCCAAGGCGGTCACGGAGCTGGTTGAAGCGTCCGGCGGCCGCGTCTTCGGGCTGTCGCGCCTGCCCGGCTCGCCCTCGTACCTCGTGGTCTGGGATCGCGGAGGCGACCGGTGAGGGAGGCCGAGGTCCGCGCCCGGGCGACCGCGCTCCTCGACCAGCTCCAGGCCGGCGAGGCGAGCGCCGCGGAGGAGCTCCTCCCGCTCGTGTACTCCGAGCTCCACCGGCTTGCGCAGCGCGCCCTGACGCGCGGCTCGGGTCACACGCTTCAGACGACCGACCTGATGAACGAAGCGTGGCTGCGGCTCGTCGAGAGCGCCTCGGCGCCCTGGCGCAGCCGGGACCACTTCCTGGCCGTCGCGGCGCGGGCGATGCGCTCCGTGCTGGTCGACCGCGCGCGCTCGCGAGGCTCGCTCAAGCGCGGGGAGGGCCGGCGCGCCGACGTCGATCTCGACCTCGTCGTGACCGAGCTCGAGGCGCGCTCCGGCGACCTCGTGGTCCTCGACGAGGCGCTCGAGGCGCTGCAGAGGATGGATCCAACGCTGGCGCGCATCATCGAGATGCGCTTCTTCGGCGGCATGAGCCACCCCTCGATCGCGCGTGCGCTCGGCGTTTCGCTCTCGAGCGTCGAACGCGGCTGGCGGACCGCACGCGCGTGGCTCTACGCGCGGATGGCGAACTGACGGGCGCCGCCGTATCGTCCCCGCGATGGCGGAACGCGGAAACGACCGACGGCGGCCCGGCCGGCCCCAGCGCCCGCCGCTCAAGCTGCAGACGACGACCCTCTGGTACTACCCGTCCCAGCAGCACTCGGACGAGCCGATGGGGACGCCCGGCTACGAGGGGCGGACGCCGACGTGGGTGATCTGGAACCTGCTCGAGCGGTACACGCGCGAGGGCGACCTCGTCGTCGATCCCTTCTGCGGCGGCGGTACGACCCTGGACGTCGCGCGCAGCATGGACCGGCGCGCGATCGGGTACGACCTCCGGCCGGTAAGGGACGACATCTTCCGGGCGGACGCGCGCGAGCTGCCGCTCGAGGATTCGAAGGCGGACTTCGTGTTCATGGACCCGCCGTACTCGACGCACATCGAGTACTCGGAGGACCCGCGCTGCATCGGCAAACTGTCCGCGTTCGAGGAGACCTACTTCGACGCGATGCAGGGCGCGTTCGAGGAGGCCGTGCGGGTGCTGCGCAACCGGCGCTACGTCGGCGTCTACGTCAGCGACTCCTTCGAGAAGAAGAGGGGCTTCGTTCCGATCGGCGCGCGTCTCTCGATGCAGCTCGCCGGCCTCGGCCTGCGGGCGATCGACCACGTCTGCGTCACACGCGGCAACCGCAAGCTCGAGAAGCCCGCCTTCCACCGAGCGGCGGCCGAGGGGAACTTCTTCCTGCGCGGCTTCCAGCACCTTCTGGTCTTCAAGAAGGAAGAGGGGACACACGGCCGTTGACGGACCTCGCGCGTCTGCTCCGGAGCGGCGCCGAGGCCGCGGCTCCGGGACTGCTCGGCTGCGTGCTGCGTTCGCGCGCAGGGGGCTACGAGGTGTCCGGGCGGATCGTCGAGACCGAGGCATACCTGCCGGAGGGCGATGCCGCGTCCCACTCGTTCCGGGGCGAGACGAAGCGCTGCCGCTCGATGTTCGCGCGCGCCGGGACGGCCTACGTCTACTTGATCTACGGGATGCACCGCTGCTTCAACGTGGCGACGGGCGCGGTCGGCCGGGGTGAGGCCGTGCTGATCCGCGCGCTCGAGCCGCTCGAGGGGGTCGACGCCATGCGCGCGCGGCGCGGCGACACGATCTCCGACCGCAACCTGTGCCGCGGCCCCGGGCGCCTCGCCCAGGCGCTCGGGATCGAGCTCGAGTACGACGGTGTCGACCTCCTGGACGCGGGGTCGCCGATCACGCTGGAGCCCGGTCCGAGGGAGCCGCCGGCCCACGAGCGCAGCGCACGGATCGGGATCACCAAGGCCGCGGACCTGCCGCTCCGCTTCGTCCCGGCGGACCCGGCGCTGCGACGCTTCGCGTCGCGGAGCTGATACCCTGCGCGCCCGATGTCCGGAACGCCGGAAGACCAGCAGCAGACGGAGGCCTGGGCGCAGGAGCTCCTCGACGCGCGGCTGCGCGCCATGGGGCCGGCCGACCGGCTCGCGCTGATGAACGCGCACTCCGTCGCGCTGCAGGAACTCTCCATGCAGGGGCTCCGCATGCGCTACCCGGACGACGACGACGCGGAGATCTGGCTGCGGGCGGCCGCGCTGCGCATCGGTGTCGAGGAGTTCGCCGAGCGGGTCGGACACCGCTTCGACTGGTGATGGACGCGGCGGAGCCCGGGGTCGTCGCGGGGCACGCGGCGGAGGCGTTCGACGCGGCCGGAGTCCGCTACCTCGTGGGCGGATCGGTCGCAAGCACGCTCCACGGGGAGCCGCGCGGTACGCTGGACGTCGACTTCGCCGTGCACCTGGGAGAAGAGCAGGTTGACCCGCTCGCCGCCGCCCTCGAGGAGCACTTCATCGTCGACGTCGCTTCGATCGCCGAGGCGGCGGCGGCGAAGCGCATGTTCAACGCGATCCACGCGAAGCTTTTCATCAAGGCGGACGTGCACGTGCGTGCCGCGGAGGGGCACTCCCTCGCGGAGATGGACCGAGCGCTGGTCGTGGAGCTGCCTGGCAGCGGTCGCACGCTGCGCGTCGCGACGCCCGAGGACACAGCGCTACGCAAGCTCTGGTGGTACCGAGCGGGTGGCGAGTCGTCCGATCGACAGTGGCAGGACGTACGCGGCGTCCTTCGCGGGCGGCGCGAGATCGACCGGGACTACCTCGACCGCTGGAGCGGGGAGCTCGGAGTCACCGATCTCCTCGCGCGAGCGCTCGCCGAGCTCTGAGCCCCGATGGACCCGAACCGGTACGAGATCTCGGACGACCCGGCGCGCGTCGATCGCGACGCGGTCCACGGGTGGCTCGCCGCGTCCTACTGGGCCGGGGGCATCCCGCGGGCGCTCTGCGATCGCGCCCTCGACGGGTCGGTGCCGTTCGGCGTCTACGAACGCTCGACCGGCGCGCAGGTCGCCTTCTGCAGGCTGGTCACGGACGATGCGACCTTCGCGTGGCTCGCCGACGTGGTCGTGAACGAGGCGCACCGCGGCTCCGGAATCGGCAAGGCGCTGATGGATCACGTCCTCGGGCTCGAGCGGCTCGTCGGGATGCGCCGGGTCCTGCTCGCGACGCTCGATGCGCACGGGCTGTACGAGCCCCACGGATTCCAGCCGCTCCGGTTCCCGGAACGCTTCCTCGAACGGCTCGACCGACGCCACTACGACGGCGACGAGTGAGGGCGGGGGGCCGGGTCCACCGGGCCTCGAGCGTTCGAGAGCATGCGTGGGACCAGCGGACGGGCCGGGTTCCGCGGAACGGGTGAATGGGACGCCCGGGCGCGCGTAGGCTCGACGTATGCCCGGCTGCTGCCTCGTCTCGATGCTGCTCTTCTTTGGCGCGCGCCTCGTGCTCGCCGGCGCTTGGCTGTTCTCCGACTGGTACGACGCGTTCGACGCGCGCCTGCCCGCGCTCCTCGGTTGGCTCTTCCTGCCCTGGACCTCGCTCGCCTGGATGTACGCCCACTTCACGCGGGGCGGCGATCTGGGCGGCGGGTTCCTGATCGTGGTGCTGTGCGGCGTTCTGCTCGACGTCGGCGCCTTCGGGCTCTCACGCTGGAGCCCGTGGGACGACGATGAGTGAACCGTACGAGCCAGGCCGCGCTCACATCGACGAGTGCGACAGGATCGTCACGACCATCGTTCGACGCAGCGTCTGGTTCGCGGGACTCAGCTTCGCCGCGGTCTCGGCCCCTTGGATCCTTGGCGTTCACGCGCTCGACCGGATCGATGATGGGCGTCAGGTCTCGCCCTTGCTCGTCGCATCAGCGCTCGGGTCCGCGCTCGTCGGGTTCGTGCTCTGCACGATCGGGCTGACGCTCGTCGCCAAACGTCGTCTCGTCTGGTGGAGCTTGGCACCCGCGCTGATCGCATTCTCAGGCCTCGGGGTTCTGCTCGCTGGCTGAGGTTTCTATCTGCGCGTTGCAGCGACGACGCTCCAGAGCCCCGTCGTCCGCGTGCGCTCGACGCCCGTGAACCCCGCCGCCTCGAGCGCGGCCGACAGCTCGCTCGGCGTGTACTGCTGACCCTGCGTCCACACGAGCATGTCGAGGTGCACGAGCGCGTTCTCGACGGGCCGGGGCGCGCCGTCCTCGACGAGCTTCTCGTGGATCAGGATCCGCCCGCCGGGCGCGAGGGCCGCGTGCGCCTTCGAGAGCAGCTCCGCGCCGGTCTCGAAGCTCCAGTCGTGGAGGATCTGGGACAGGAGGATCGCGTCGTAGCCGGTCGGCCAAGCGTCCTCGAACATGTTGCCCGCGCGCGCGTCGACGCGGTCGGACACGCCCGCCGCGGCGACGTACTCCCCGGCGATCGGGCACACGGGCGCGATGTCGAAGATCGTGCAGCGGAGATCCGCGTGCCGCTGCGCCGCGGCGATCGAGAGCGCGCCGCTGCCGCCGCCGACGTCGAGCAGCCGGCCGGCCACGGGGCCGCCGAAGTCGGCGAAGCGCTCGGCGAACCCCGCCGCGGGGCGCTCGCTGACGCTGTGCATCGCCGCGGTGAACGCGCGCGCCTTCGCCGGGTCCTCCTCGTGCGCGGCCCACGGGTCGCCGCCGCCGTAGACGCTCGAGTCGTCGCGCTCGAGCGCGTCGAGCAGCTTCTCGGGCGAGAGGAAGTGGTCGACCTCCATGTCGACGAGGCCCCAGAGCGAGCCCGGGGTGCCGCGCGTCAGGTACGCCGCGGCGTCGGCCGACGCGCGCCAGCGCTCGCTCTCGAGCTCGACCAGCCCGGAGGCCTGGAGCGCGACGAGCATCGAGCGCGTACCGCGCGCGCTCCAGCCGAGCGCGGCCGAGACGTCGTCCGACGAGAGACCGCCGGGCGCCGCTGCGAGCCGGTCGAACAGGCCGGCGCGCACACCGGCCGCGACCGCCGCCGAGCGGCGGCCGGCGATGTACGCGCCGTAGACCCGCCCGTCGTCGATGGGGAAGCGCTCCGGGCTCGGGCGCTCACCCTCCGGCCCACTCGGCGGGACGGGGCTCAACGACCCAGCACCTCGAGCAGCTTCACGTAGAACACGAGGTCGGCGTCCTTGCGGATGCCGCCCCGCGGGGTGCTGCCGTACGCGAGCGGAGCGGGGATCACGAGGATGACCTCGGTGCCCGGCTTCATGAGCTGCAGGCCCTCGGTCCAGCCTTTGATCACGCCACCGACGCCGAACTGCGCCGGACGTCCGCGGTTGAACGAGGCGTCGAAGCTCTCACCGTCCGTGTACCAGCCGACGTAGTCGACGGACACGCGGTCCGAGAGCGTCGGCGGTTCGCCCTCGCCCTCCGAAAGCACCGTGTACTGCAGCCCGCTCTCGGTCGTGATGAGCTCGTCGGCCGTGGGCATGCGGAACACCGGGCGGACGGCGAGGCCCTCGATGATCCAGAGCTCGTCCTCGCCGCTCGGGATCGCGTCGAGGGGCTGACGCGCGGAGACGCCGAGCGTGCCGGGGACGCGGACCTGGACGCGGCTGCCCTTGCGGAGGACGCCGAGGACGTCCTTGAACAGCGGGACCGGGAGGTTCTCGGGCATGAGCGACACCCCGTCCGGCACGCCGGCCAGCGTGTGCGCGAAGGCGATCTCGCCGCCGAGGCTGTAGGTCGAGAAGGTCACCTTGCCCTGCCCGGCCTCCTCGATCGACGGCCCGGTGCCGGGCTCGAGCACGCGGTAGGAGAGACCGTTCTCCTTCGCCACGATGCCCTCGGCGTCGTCGTCCCACGCGACGAACGCGGGCATTCGCTCGGTGATCTCGAGCAGCTCGACCTCGAAGATCAGGTCCTCGTTCGGGCCGATGTTGCGGCCGCTGCCGCGTTCCCCGTACGCGAGGGCCGAGGGGATGTACACGCGCCAGTGGTCGCCGGGGACCATGCGCACGAGCGCCTGGTTCCAGCCCTCGATGACGCCGCCGACCCAGAAGTTCGCCGGCTCGGCGGCGAGCCCCGGGCGGCGCGGCTTGCGGGACGAGTCGAAGCTCTTGCCGCTCGTCAGCCAGCCGGTGTAGTCCACCTTGACCTTGTCGCCGAGGCGCGGGGACTCCGTGCCCTCGCCCTTGGCCAGCACGCAGTAGCGCACGCCCGAGTCGAGCGCGATCTCCTCACCGACGCACGTCGGGATGGGCGGATCGCCCGCGTCCTGCGGGCTCGCGGCGGGTGCTGAGGCGGGTCCGGAGAGGGTGAGGGCGCCCAGCAGCGAGGCCGACGCGACGTGGAGCAGGGTCTGGATCATGGTTTCAAAGGTGGGTCACATGCCCATGATGTGGAAGCCGCCGTCGACGTACATCGTCGTACCGGTGATGGCCCGCGAGTGCGGGCCGACGAGGAAGAGGCACGCGTCGCCGACCTCCTCGGCCGTCACGTTGCGGCGCAGCGGCGACTTCTCGGCGATCGTGTCGAGGATGCGTGAGAAGTCGCGGACGCCGGACGCCGCGAGGGTGCGGATCGGACCGGCGCTGATCGCGTTGACGCGGATGCCGCGCGGACCGACGTCGTTCGCGAGGTAGCGCACCGACGCCTCGAGCGCCGCCTTGGCGATGCCCATCACGTTGTAGTTCGGCACGACGCGCTCGGCGCCGATGTAACTCAGCGTGACGATCGAGCCGTCGCGGCCCTCCATCAGCGGCAGCGCGGCGCGCGTGACCGCCGTCAGCGAGTACGCGGACACTTCGTGCGCGACCATGTAGCCGTCCTTCGAGGTGTGGAAGAAGTCTCCCTCGAGCTCCTCGCGCTTGGCGAACGCAATCGCGTGGATGACCGCGTCGAGGCCCCCGAACTGCTCGCCGATGGAGTCGAAGGTGGCCTTGACCTCGTCGGGCTTGGTCACGTCGCAGGGGAGCACGATCGAGCCTTCGCACTCCGCGGCAAGCTTCTCGACCGTCTCCTTCAGCCGGTCGCCGGCGTAGGTGAAGGCGAGGCGCATGCCGGCGTCCGCGAGGGAGCGCGCGCAGCCCCAGGCGAGGGAGCGTTTGTTGGCGACGCCGAGGATGACGCCGGTCTTGCCGGCGAGGATGGGGCGGGACGGGGTGTCGGTCATGGGGAGAGGTGCGGCTCTCGGGGAGATCGGCCGAACATTCTGTCAGCGGAGCGCGCGGCGCCGGTCCGCGGGCGGCGTGTTTTCCACGGGCGCTGGCAAGCTCCATCCGTAGAGCGGAATGAGGAATCGCGGGCCCGATCCGCCGGGACGTGCCCGCGTGGGGCCCTGGGGCACCTCCCGATGCGGATCCGCCGCGTTGGACTAGGGTCCACTCGATGAAGGACGACCGACGCTTCCCACGGACGGCCGAAACCCGAGGACCCCTCCGGACGCGCTGGCGCCCGCGCCCAGGCTGGCGCGAGCTCCTCACCGGACGCTCGCCCGAGGCGCTGCTCGACCGCATCGCCGACGGCGACCCGCTCGCGCTGCGCGATCTCAGCGCCCAGCGGATCCGCGCGGCGAGCGTCCTCGTCGACGTCGACCGGGTCCACCTGCGCGCCCTCGCCGGCGTGGCGTTCGAGGCGGCTGCGGAGGGCCCCCCGCGGAAACGGCGTGAGGTCGTCGAGCTCGTCGACCGCGTCGTGACCGAGGTGTCCGAGGCGGGGCCGCTCGAGGGCGCCGGCCCGCGGGATCTCTTCGGGACGTTCGCGGGCCCGCTCGAACTCGACGCGGACGCGCTGCGCCGCGCCTGCAACGCCTTCAACGGGTGCGCCGTCGCCGAGCGCCGCGCATTCTTCGAGCTCGTCGTGGAACGACGGACCCTCGACGACGCGGCGCGCACCCTCGGGGAGGACGCCGTACGCATTGCGCGCAATGCGCGCCGCGCGCTCGACGTGGCGCTGGAGGCCGCCGGCGCGCCGGGCTCGGCGCCTACGCGCGAAGCGGCGTCGCCGTGTCCCGGAGGCTCCGCGACCGAGGCGGGTCGTTCGGGGGCGGTCGAAGGCGAGGACGCCGCTGTCGACGGTGCGACCACCACCGAGGAGATCGCGCCTTGAGCCGCGCGGACCCGAATTCGATCGGGCGCCGCTCGGACGTCCACCGGGCCGCCTGGCGCGCGTTCGGTGGCCACGGCGACGTCGCGGACGCGCTCGGCGAGCTGCTGCTGGATGGCGACGCGCGCCGTGCAGCGGCGGCGTGGCTCGGCGACTGCGCCTGCCTAGCTCTCGACGCCGCGCCTCGTTCGCCCGCGGCCGCGGGCGGCGGCGCGCACGCGGAGCTCGCTCAGCTCGAGCGCCGCGTCCGTTCGGCCCTGGTCGCGCGACTCGCGCGCCGCGCGACCCGCACCGCGCCGGGCCTCGGCGCGGCGGCCCTCGACGCGCTCCATCCGCTCGACGGTCCCGTCGCAAGCACGCTGTTCGGAGCGGTCGCGCGCACCGCGTCGGGGCATGCGTCCGTGCCGGACGCATTCGGGGGCGCGACCGCGGATGACACGCTTCGGGCGGATCTCCTGAACGAGCTCGGCCGGGGCTGCGTCGAGGGTGCGCTCGAACGCGCGCGTACCGCGGTCGTGCGCTCAGCGTCGGAGCAGACGCAGCGTTGGACGCACGGGGGAAACGCGCGGCCCGCGCGCGGCGCAGCGCCGGAAGACGCGATGCCCCCGGCGGATGGGGCCACGCCGGCCGCAGTCGCGCTCTGTGCAGTGGCCGACGCACTGCACGGCTCGTTCGCGACGCGCATCGCGCGGGTCGAGGCAGCGCTCGTGCACGGAGCGGAATCCGGCGCGGCGGGCGAGACGGACGCCGAGCCTTCGGGCCACCGCAATGGATCCGTCGAGGACGCACTGGCGGATCTCGCCCGCTCCGGACGCGCGCGGGCCGAGCCGCGCGCCGCAGCGACGCTCGAGCGCCTGCGCACGGTCCACGCGTACGTCCGGGGCGACCTGCTCGCCGTGCGCGCAGCGCTCGAAGGTGAGGTGTTCGCACGGGACGGTTCGCTCGCGCTCGACGCCGTCCGGTGCACCGTGCGTGCCGAGCTCGAGGCCGCGCAGGTCGCGCCGATCGCCCCGCTCGGGCTCCGCGCCGAGGCGCAGCGGGTCGAGCAGGACGGCGTCGACCGCCGGCGCGCCGCGCGATTCCTGGCCGCCTACCGCGCCGCGCGCGGAGCGGCCGCGCCCAGGCCGGGACGGCGTCGCAGGCGACGGCGGAACCGTCCGCACTTCGGTCGTACGGGCAGAGGGGCCGCACGTTGAGCGGCGCGTACGATGAGGACGGCGTCGACCTCCTGACGTCGGACTTCGGTCCTGAGCGCGCGGCCTTTGCGCGTCGCCTGACCACGGCGCTGCGGCTGCTCGCGTCCGACGCGAGCGGCCTGAGCATCCCCTCGGCCGGCGTCCATCCGACCCGCGCGTACGAGGTGCTCGAGGAGCGCCGCGCACGACGCGCGTTCGATGCGCTCGTCGCCGTGTACGAGCACGGGCTCGGGCACGCGCTCCGCGCGAGCTTCGTCCAGGTCGAGCGGCCGGTGCGGGACTACACGGCCGCATGGCTCGACCTCGCGCGGGAGCTCCCGCCGGCGCGGCGTCGGGCGCTCGGCCTCGAGCTGCCGTCCCCCGGACTCGATGCGCCGGCGCTGCTCGCGTTGCTGGACGGACCGCTGGCGGAGCTCGCGGCGCCGCTCGGTCCGCTCGCGCAGGTACGCGCCGAGCGGCTGCAGCTCCTGCGGCGCGCCGCCGTGGGTTCGGACCGGGGGCTGCGCTCGGCGGTCGAGGGGCTGGTCAAGCGCGTGCACGCACTCCCGATGGCGGGGGGACGCGCGCTGCGACGCGCGCTCCTGATCGACCGGATCGCGCTGGGCCTCGACGCGCGCCGGCTGGCGGAGCTCGGGCCGCTCCTCGAGCGCGTGACCGAGCTGCCGGCGCGGATGGCCGACTGTGGCTCCGCGCAGGACGCGCTCGCGCTCTTCGCGCGCTGGGCGGCGCGCCGTGACGTGCCGTTCCCGCGCTGGAGCGGTTCGCGGGCGGAGGCGCTCGGCGTCACGGCGCCGACCTGGTCCGAGCTGGAGCGTGTACTCGCCGGCGGCGCGCCCGATCCGCACACGGCGGGACCACCCGGACCCGGCGCCGCGGGCACGGGCCTCGCGCCGCCGGTGCACGGGGCGGGGGGCCGCGCTGGGACGGGCGGTCCGGGCTGCGGGCCCGCCCTGGACCGGCACACGTGCGGCGCGCGGGCCGTGTGCGTGCTTGCGTTCGGCCCCCGGTCCGGCCTCGCGCGGATCGTCGGGGCCGACTGCGCTCCGGGACTCCGCGCGTCCCTCGCCGGGTGGGTGCGCGGTCGGCGCGACGCGCTCCGCGAGCGCGGGGCACCCGAGCACGAGGTCGTCCGGCGGTGCGAGGCGCTCGCCTGGTGCGGCGGGTCCGAGTCCGCGGCCCGCGTTCTCTCCTCGGCGACGATCGGCGCGGCCGAGGGGGACCCGACGCCGCCCGCGGCGCTCTTCGTCGAGCCGATCATCGACGCCGAGGGCGAGGTGCGCGGGCTGCTCTGGGTGGAGCTCGAGCACCCGCTCCTGCCCTCGCTCTGCGCACGGACGGAGCTCATGCGCGTCGCGGAACGACTGCTCGACGGTCGCGGGGCACGGTCCACACCCGGCGTGGTCATTCGCACCACGGCGGCGGGGCCATCGGCTATGGACGGCGCGGACGCGGGGCTCGTCGCGCGCTGGTCCGCGGCCGTCGACGCTCTCCAGCTCAAGCTCGCGGAGCGTCGCTGGGTCGCGTTCGAGCCCGCGGGGTCGTCCGAGGGCGACGCAGACGCCGCGTCGCCCGGGTTCGTCGCGGTGGCGGAGGGTGGTGAGGGCGACCTCGGACCACCGGCAGGGGACGTCGAACGGTGGCTGGCGCGCGCGGTGAGGACTGCGGGCACCGTCCGCTACGGGGACGGCGTCGGCACCGGTCGGTTCGCGCGTTCACTCCACGGGGTGGCGATCCCGCTCCGTTTCGGGGGCGGAGTGGTCGCCGTCCTTGCGCTCGAGACGGCCCGTCGGGGCGATCTGCGCGCGCGCGACGTGGAGCGCTGGGAGACCGCGCTCGACGCCTCGGTCGGCGCGCTGCTCGCCGCGCGTCTGGACGCGCGGGACCGCCGCCTCGGGTTCGCCGGCGTCGCGCTCGATCCAACCGACCCCGCGTCCGCGTTCGACGTCCACCGGCTCGCAGCGCTGGGGCGGAGCGCCGCGCCGCTGTGCATCCTCGGGCCCGCTTCGAGCGGCCGTACCAGCTTGGCGCGCGCGCTCGTCCACGTCGGTTCGCTCTCCGGGCGCGGCGCAGCTCGGTTGCGCGTGGTCGACGGCCTCGGCGGTCCTACGGACGACTGGCCGGGTGCCGGTTCCCCGGACGCGCTCGTCGTCCGGGACGTCGACCGCATCGAAGCGGGGGCGGCGCGCACGCTCGCACGCACACTCCTCGACGCGCACGGCCGCGTCCTGCTCACGGCGCGCGGGGAGCACGCTCCGCCGGTGGCCCGCGGTCTCGGCGCTGCCACCGTCCGGCTGCGCGCCCTCTCCGCGCGCAGAACGGAGGTCGTACCCATCGCTCGCGCCATGCTGAGCGCCCGTGGAGAAGCCTCCAGCCTCCGCGAGGACGGAGCCGCCGCCCTCTTCCGTCAGGGCTGGGAAGGGGGCTGCGGCGAACTCGCGACCGTACTGGCGACCGCGCGCGTCGAGGTGCCCGGCGGACCGCTCGACCGCGATGCGGTCGAGCGCGCTCTCGTCGCCAACGGCCTGGAACCCGTGCGCCGACTTCCGTCGCGCGAGCCCGACGCGACCACCGTGGCCGCTGCGGCCTGGTGCACCCGCACCAGCACGGGGCGCATCAACAAAGCGCGGGCGTCGGGGTACCTGGGGTGGGATCCGGCGACGCTGAGCGCACGGCTGCGCGATCTGGGGCTGTCCGACCTCGGGGCGGTGGCGCAGACCCTGCGCGCGGCGTCGAACGATCGATCCCTCGGGCCCGGCGGATCGGGGCCCATCGAGTGAGGCCCCGTTGAGTGAGGCCCGCCTTTGGCTGAGGCCCCAACGACCGTGGCCCCAACGACCGTGGCCCCAACGACCGTGGCCCCAACGACTGTGGCCCCGTTGAGCGCGCCCGAGCCGAGCGGGGCGCGCCACGCGCCCTCCGGAAAAGGTGGCGGGGGGCGGCGTGGTGTGCAACACGCCGCCCCCCTGCCGGAGGAGTGCTTCCCCGTCGGGGAAACGAACGTCACAGTCGAGGCCCCCCCGGGCACGACCGCGACGCAGATGAGCGCGGGGCTCAGTGAGCTATAACGGCTGGCCGCGGCCCGAACTCGAGACGACTTGGCCAGTTGCTTCGGGAAACGGGCGCTCCAACGCCGTTCAGCACGCTTAAGTCCTTGCATCTCAATGGTTAGGGTAGACTCGCTGGGTCGTGCGGGATTGTTCCTAGCCGCGCATGGCGCGCGCACTAGGAACGGGGTGATCCGATGACCTCGACGGGGCCGGACGACCGTCTCAGAACGGCGCACTTCGACTTCGAGCTCCCCGATGAGCTCATTGCGCGGGAGCCGCTCGCCGAGCGCGACGGGTCCCGCCTGCTCGTGCTTCCCCGGGACGCGGGCGACCCGGAGCACGCGTCGGTCCGGGACCTCCCCGGGCTCCTGCGGGAAGGCGACCTGGTCGTGTTGAACGACACGCGGGTCCTTGCCGCCCGGATTCGAGTCCACCGTGCGAGCGGGGGGAGGGCCGAGTTCCTCCTGCACGACCCCGCGTCGACCCCCGCGGCAACGGACGGCGCGGCCGATTGGTGGGCCTTCGCGCGCCCCGCCAAGCGACTGCGCGCCGGCGAGCGACTCGTCTGCGACTCCGACCCCGGCTACTCGGTCGAGGCGGTCGAACGCTCGGCCGAGACGGGACACTGGAGGGTCCGTCTGCTCGCCGCGGGCGTTCCGGTCGGACCGGACGGGTTCGGCCGAGCCCTCGACGCGGTCGGGGAGGTCCCGCTGCCTCCCTACATCGACCGGGAGGTCCGGCCGGACGACCGCGAGCGCTACCAGACGGTCTACGCGGCGCGCCCCGGCGCGGTCGCGGCGCCCACCGCGGGGCTGCACTTCACCGACGCACTCCTGGCCGAGCTGGACGGACGCGGCGTCGAGCGCGCGTTCGTCACGCTGCACGTCGGCGCGGGCACCTTCTTGCCGGTGACCGCGGACCACGTCGAGGAACACCGCATGCACGCGGAGGTGTACGAGCTCCCCGGGGAAACCGCGGACGCCGTTGCGCGCTGCCGTGCGCGCGACGGCCGCGTCGTCGCGGTGGGGACAACGAGCGCGCGCGTGCTCGAGTCGTGCGCCGACGGCGACGGCGGCGTACGCGCCGGCAGCGGCTCGACGGAGATCTTCCTGCACCCCGGCTCACCGCCTCGGGTGGTGGACGGCCTCTTCACCAACTTCCACCTGCCGAAGAGCACGCTCGTGATGCTCGTCTCCTCGCTCGCCGGCGTCGACCGCGTGCTCGGCGCGTACCGCGAGGCCGTGCGCGAGCGCTACCGCTTCTACAGCTACGGCGACGCGATGCTGATCCTCTGAGCGCCGCGCGGTCCGGCGTCAGCGTGCTCCGGCGTCAGCGCACCGGAACGAGCGCCTCGCGCAGCGCCCGCGCCGCCCGCGCCGGATCCGGCGCCGCCGAGATCGCGGTGGCGACCGCGGCGCGCCCCGCGCGCTCAAGCTCGTCCACGTTCGCGAGGTCGATCCCGCCGATCGGGAAGACCGGGAGCGGCGAGGACTCCTGCGCGATCCACGCGCCGTCGGGTCCGACGAGCGCGGGCCCGCGGCTCCCGTCGTAGCCCTTCGTACCGGTCGCGAAGACCGGGCCGAAGCCCACCATGTCGATCGGTTCGTCGAGAGCGCGTACGAGGTCGCGGGCGCCGTGCGTCGAGAGTCCGAGCAGCGCGTCCGGCCCCAGAACGTCGCGCGCGACCCGGGGAGGAACGTCGCCGTCGCCGACGTGTGCTCCGTCGACGCCTTCGGCCTGGAGCGCGCGCGCCACGTCGATCCGGTCGTTGACGAGCACGAGCGGGCGCCGCGTCGGGTCGAGCCCAGCGACGGCCGCGAGGACGGCGCGCGTCCACTCCAGCGAGGCGCGGGCCTCGGTCACTGCGAAGCTCGGCGCAGCCCTCGGGCGGGTGGGGGATGCCGGCCGAGCCTTCGGCCGGACCTGCACGGCGTCGACCTCGGGGAGGGCAGGCGCGACCTTCTCCAGCCAGGCGCGCGCCGGAGGCGTGCCCGCGTCGCCGACGTCCTCGGGCGGGCTGAGGATCCACATCAGGCGCGCGTGCGCGAGCTGCTGCTGGCGCGCCGCACGCGTTGCGCCGCTGTTGTCGTCGGGTTCCACGGCGCGCGGTTCTACACCGGGGCCGCGGCGCGGTCAGGCGGTTCCGCGGCGCTTCTGGTCGCGCCCCGCGCGGCGGGACTTCGGGCGCCGCGCCTGCATCGTCTCGGAGAAGGTCTCCCAGTCCGCGCGCGAGAACAGCCGGACCTCACCGCCGCATTCGACGCAGTACGAGCTTTCGTAGCTCATCAGGTAGGGGACGTACGTCTCGCATGTGGGACACCACTTGCGGTCGGATTCGAAGTCGGAGGGGTTGCGGTCCATGACGCGCGGGGAGCAGCTGGGGTGCCACCTGCAGCGCACTTGGGCCGATTGCGGCGTGAGTCGCTGTCGCGCGCGGACTTAGCGGTGTGGCTCCTTTCGAGGCCCCCGGGCAACGTCCACGAATCTCGACGCGCGCCGGCGCGCCGCGTCGAGATTCTTGGACGCGCACGCCCCGCCGTCGCGGGGCCGTCAGGCCGGCGGACCGGCGCGGTCGGTGCGCGCCATGTCCGCGGCGGCGGCCACGTCGCGCTCTTGCGCACGCGCACGGTCGAGCGTGTGACGCACTCCGGCGTCGCGCGCGTGCCCGCGGACCAGCGCCCAGAACGCCGTGGCCCGCACCGTTGCGTCCGGGTCGTGCTCCAGCGCGCGGCGGAGCGCCACCGCGCCGCCTTCGCGCGGCCGGTTGCCGAGGACCAGCGCCGCGTTGCGCGCGAGCCCGGTCCGCCGCGGCCGCCGGAGCGGCGAGCCGGCCCAGCGCGCGGCGTGCTGGTCGTCGTCGGCCTCGAGTGCGAGGACGTCGGCCGCGCTCGCGGCTGCACCTCCGGACTCGAACTCGGGTCGCGTGCCGAGGCGCCCGGAAAGATCGGGGGCCTTCGAGCCCCAGGGGCAGACCTCCGAGCACACGTCGCACCCGAACAGCCAGTCGTCGACGCCCGTGCGCATGGGCTCGTCGACCGGGCCGCGCTGTTCGATCGTCGCGTGACTGATGCAGAGGCGCGCATCGATCTCGCCTGGGCCCACGATCGCGCCCGTCGGGCACGCGTCGATGCACGCTGTGCACGTACCGCACGATCCGGCCGGGGGCGTGGGGGTCGGCTCGAGGTCGGCGTCCAGGATCAGTTCCCCGAGGAACATCCACGGTCCGAACCTCGGGTGGAGGAGGTTGGCCGCCTTCGAGGCGAAGCCGAGTCCACCGGCCGCGGCGTGGCTCCGCTCGAGGAGCGGGGTGGCGTCGACGAACGCTCGCGACGGAGCGGCAAGCCCGTCCTCGGCGAGGGAGCGCCGAAGCTTCCGGAGGCGCCGGCCGAACCAGTTGTGGTAATCGCGGCCCGCGGCGTACCGGGCGACGCGTGTGCCGTCCTCCAGGCGCAGCTCCGATCGGCTGTGCCCGGCGGCCACGACCAGCAGGCTCCTGCCCTCCGGCCAGGCGCTCCGGGGGTCGACGGTCGCGCGCCGCCCGCGCTCGAGCCATCCCATGGAGCCGTGGCGCCCTGCGACGAGCCATGTCTCGAAGCGCTCCGCGTCGGGCGGGGGTCCGCACGGCGCGATTCCGGCGAGGTCGAATCCGTGCTCGAGGGCGCGGTCGAGGATCTCGGATCTGAGGTCCACGGCGCGATTCTCAGGCCGGCGGCGTTCGGTGCAAGTCCATGGGGGCGGAGGGTTTCCAAGCAGAGCGTGCGACCGCTCTCCAGATCGTGCGTTCGGCACCGGACGCGATCGCGCTCCGTCGCGGGTTCCCTAAATCCTGAACTTCCCAAACCCCTATCCGGCAACGGTTTGTGCGCGTTCGCACGCTCAAGTGAGCGGAAAGCACACACTTCTCCAACCCGCGCGGGAAACAAACGGGCGCCCCGGCCCTAGTTACTCATGGACGACATCGACGTCGGCCCCCCGACCCTCGCACAGCCCCTCCTCGACGAGCAGCAGCCGCCCTCCCGCCCGCGCCAGAAGCGCCGCGCGGGGTCCAGGGCCGGCGCCCGCCCCCGGCGGACCTGCTCACAACGAGGCGCCAGCGGTGGACGCGGTGCCGGCGACGACCACTCCACCGCTCTTTCCCGAGACCCCGTTCCCGCGGGCCTCGGCCAAGTCACCCCGAACGCGAAGGCTGCCCAAGAAGTGGGCACCGCGCTGCTCGCCCAGGCGCCCTACGGGACCGGCTCGCTCCGGTCACAGGGCCGCTCGACGGGTCACCCGTCACCGGGTCACCCGTCACCGGGGAGCCAGCACCGCGTTCCCGCTTCCGACCCCGATCCGCGGGACGGTGCGACGCCCTTCGATCTCGAAACGGCTCGCCCCGGTTTCGAGGATCCCCCCTACGATTCGACGGAGTCGTCGCCGTCCGACCCCATGCACGTCACAGATCTCCTTCAGAAGAGCCCCCTCGCCCGACCGGGCGGCAGGGAGCACCTTCGGGAGCGGATCGCCGCGATGCCGACGGGGGATCTCGACCGCGAGGCGCGCGAGCGCATCGAAGAGGTCTACGGGCGTGAGGAAGTGGGGCCCGACGAACTGCGCGACGCGGTGAGCACGGCGCTCATGGACGCGTTCCGGCGCGCCATGGCCGATCAGCGGTCCGGCCGCGCGGTCTTCGGGCTGCTCTACGAGCTCAACGCTTCGCACCTGATCGTTCAGGTCGCGGGCCGGCTGCGCCGCTACGGCAGCAAGGCGGACCCCGGCGACGTGCTCCAGGAGGTCTTCTTCAACGTGTACCGCTACCCGCACCGCTTCGACGCCGCCCGCGACGACGCCTTCCGGGTCTGGTCGGCGATGATCGTCCGGAACACGGTCCTGAAGCACATGCGCTCCCGCCGGACCGGCGGTGGCAACGGCCGCGAGGTCGGCTTCGAGGATCTGTCGGACCAGTCCGTCGCCGACGGGCACACGCCGCTGACCGGCGCCCTCGAGCGCGAGGAAAGCGCGCAGGCCGCAAGGGCCTACGTCACCTACCTGCAGCTCTACCTCGAGTTCTACTCGATGCTCTCCGACCGGGAGCGCCGCGCGCTGCACCTCGTCGAGGTCGAGCGCACGAGCTACCGCGAGGCGGCCGAGGACCTCGGCATCAAGCTCGAGAACCTCAAGATGGTCATCTTCCGGGCGCGCAGGAAGATCCACCGCGCGATGCGTCGGGTCTTCGACGGGCTCGCCCCCGACTGCAAGCCCGCGCGCGTCGGCCGCACGGAAGCGGACCGACTGCAGGTGTCCGACCGCCCGGGCGCGGCCCTCGGGTCCTCCAGTGCCGATTCGGAACCCCGTAGCGGGTCTTCGCCGTCTGACGGTAGCCATCCCGAACGGGCCGACTAACCACTCCGGACAAACCCGAGTCGCACGCGCTCCGAGCGCACCGTGGCGCCCTGCCACCACCCCGCCTCCCTCACCCTCTCTCCCCGACCCCTGCCTCCAGATGACGCCCGAACCCCACGACGGCTTCGACGTACCCGGCCCGAACGGCCCCGGGGGAGCGTGGAATTTCGACGCGTGGAGCGACGGGGCGTCGGACGAGCAGCTCGCCCTTCAGGCGGACCTCTCGTGTCTTGTGGACGGTGAACTGGACGAGGCGGCAGCGGCGCGTGCGATGGTCGCTCTGGAGGAATCAGAGGGCTGTCGCGCGTTCTTCGACGACCTGCAGCGCTTCGCGCGCATGCACCGCGACATGTCGGACCCCGAACAGCTCGAGGCGCGCCTCGTGATGCTCGGGGCCGGAGAAGTGGCGCGCGTCGCGGACGACGTCGACCTGGCGCACCGCCTGGCCACGATCTTCTACCAACTCGGCAAGGCCTACACCCTCGCGGGGATCGACGCGCCGGGGTTCGCCGAGCGCGTGTTCGAGGCCGCCGTACCCGTCGAGGAGCAGCGCCGTCACGGCCGGGGCTTCGTCGACGGCGTCGTGGCGTCGGGCCGGGCGGACGGCGCAACGCCGGGCCGCGGCGTCGACTGGACGAACGCGCGCCACATGCTCAACGGTCGCCTCGAGCGGATCCAGAGCCCCCTCGAAAAGGGGCGCCGGCTGCTCGAGCAGGCGATCGAGATCGATCCCAGCCACGAGGAAGCGCGGATCTACATCGCGTTCCTGTTCGCGCAGGAGGGGCGGCACATGCGTGCGGCCGAGCTCTTCCGCGACGTCTTCGAGACCGGGATCGACCTGGCGAACCGCGGCCACGCCGCGATGCAGCTCGGCCGACTGCACCACCGCGAGGGCGACCTCCGCGGTGCGCTGCGTCACTGGCGCTGGATGTCGATGTCGGGCCTCGTGGGCCTCGACGCGCGCTTCGCCCTCGTGCACTTCAACATCGGCATCGCGCACCTCGAGCGCGGAGCCGAGGATCGCGCGCTCGATGCGTTCCGCGATCTCCTCGACGCGCACCTCGAGAGGGCTCCGCAGGTCGGCGCTCCCGACGCGGGGTCCGCTTCGACGAACGGGCCCGTGGATGGGCCCGAACACGGCGTCGACGATGTCGCGCGGCTCTTCCACGAGAACGTGGACGCGCGCGAAATCATCGACCGTACGCCCGGCTTCCTCCCGCGCCTCGCGGCGCGCCTCCCCGAACTCTTCGACGCCCCTGCCGCGGGCCACTGATCGCTCGATCATCGGTCCGCCGAGAAGACTCGGACCCCTTCCCCTTCTACGAACCTCCCGACGCACGGCCGGCGCACTTCGGCCGCGAAGAGACACGAACCCGAGGCCGTCGCCCCGAGCGACGCTCACCAGTCATGCAACGCCCTCACAAGCACAACGACCGCCGAACGGGCCTCATCGCGCGCACGGCGCGGCGGGTCGGTGGATCCACGGGACCTGCGGCATGGTCCCTCGTCGCGATCCTGGCCGTCGCCGGAACGAGCGCGGCGTTCGACGTCGACCCCGACACCAGCAAGTTCGGCGCGGACCCGACCGTGGGCACGCTGCCGATGGTCGGCGGTTCGCCCGCCTTCGATCAGGCGCTGACCCTCCGCGGGCCGGTGTCCGACGTCCGCTCGGCCATCCGCGACGCGTTCCAGCTCGACGGGTCCAACGTCTCGGCCGAAGTGGAGGTCACCGACCTCGGCGGCGGCGAGGTTTGGGTCCGCTTCTACGGCGATCTCGCGCTCGACCTCGACCTCGACTCGCTCGTCAACGTCGAACTCGGGCTGTTCGCGGGCTTCGAGGGGGACGGCATGGGCTTCGTCGTCGAGGCGACGCCCAGCGCGGCACCGATCTCCGGGCTGCTGCCCGGCTACGAACTGCCGATCGAAACGCTCCGTCTGTTCGACGCGGGCCTCTTCGACGGTCAGGTCGTCCTGCGCGCGGTGCACCGCGCCGGCAACACGTCGCTCGTCGGCTTCGACTTCGACCCGGCGACGCTCCGCCTGCGGATCACGCAGGACGTCTGACCCGAAACTCGGCGCGAGCCGACGCGGCGACCCTCCCCGTTCACCCGGCGGTGCGAGGGGCGCGCCCGATACGACAGCAGGGAGTCCCGCGTGCGGGGCTCCCTGCTGTCGTGGGTCTCCGACCGCGCGCGCGTTGGGCGCGCGCGGTCCGGCGCCACGCGGGACGGGGCCGCCCCCGGTTCAGGCCGACGGTGACCAGGTGTCCGTCCGCGCGCGCCGCCAGAGCTCGAGCAGTCCCGGCCGCGCGTCGCCTTCGAGCAGCGCGCCGTCGTTCTCGAAGCGGTGGATCTCGGCCAGGCTCCGCGTCTCGTCGACCGACACGCGGCGGAAGACGCGCTCGGGCGTGACGTGCCGCGGGTCCTCGAGGCCGAGCGCGCCCGTGAGCTCCATCAGCGTGGCGAGGGTGTCGTCGTGGAAGCGCGCCGCGCGCGCGCCCTTGTCCTCGGGGTCGAGCCCTCGATTGAGTCCTGGGTCCTGCGTTGCGACCCCCGCGGGGCACGCGTTCGTGTGGCAGAGCTGCGCCTGGATGCAGCCGACCGACATCATGAAAGCGCGCGCGGAGTAGGTCGCGTCCGCGCCGAGTGCGAACAGCCGCAGCATATCCATCGCACTGGTGACCTTGCCCGCCGCGACGAGCGCGACGCGCTCCTTGATGCCTGCGCCCACGAGCGCATTGCGCGCGAGCACGAGCGCTTCCTCCAGGGGCATGCCGACGTGGTCGGAGAACTCGGGCGGTGCCGCTCCTGTGCCGCCCTCGCCCCCGTCGACCGCGATGAAGTCCGGCCCGCTCCCGGCCGCATGCATCGCCTTGACGAGCGCGACGAGCTCGTGGGGGAGGCCCACGCAGAGCTTCACGCCGACGGGCTTGCCGCCGGAGAGTTCGCGCAGCCGGTCGACGAACGCGACGAGCTCGTCCGGCGTCGAGAAGGCGCTGTGACCGGGGGGCGAAAGACACGCCTCGCCGATCGCGACGCCGCGAGCGCTCGCGATCTCCGCGGTGACCTTGTGCCCCGGCAGGATGCCGCCGTGGCCGGGTTTGGCGCCCTGGCTGAGCTTGAGCTCGATCATGCGGACCGAGTCGTGTGCCGCCCGCTCGCGGAAGGAGTCGGCGTCGAAGGTCCCGTCGGCGGCGCGCGCACCGAAGTAGCCGGTGCCGAGCTGCCAGATCAGGTCCGCGCCGGTCTCGAGATGGAAGCGAGCGACGCCGCCCTCTCCCGTGTTCTGCGCGTAGCCAGCCTTCCGTGCGCCCTTCCCGAGCGCGAGCACCGCGCTGGGCCCGAGGCTGCCGAAGCTCATCGCGGAGACGTTGAGCAGGCTCGCGTCGTACGGTGCCGTGCAGCGCGGTCCGCCGATCCTGGCGCGCGGCGGCGGCCCGTCGAGGTGGCGCGGCGCCACCGAGTGTCCGATCCACTCGTACCCGACCTCGCGCACGTCGAGTTCGGAGCCGAAGGGGTCGTAGTCGGTCTCGCCCTTCGCGCGCTGATAGACGAGCGCGCGCTGCTCGCGGTGGAACGGGCGTCCGTCGAGCTCGTCCTCGAAGAAGTACTGCCGCAGCTCCGGGCGTACGCTCTCGAACAGGTAGCGCACGTGACCGAGGATCGGGAAGTTGCGGAGAATCGTGTGCTTCGTCTGGCTGACGTCGTGCAGTCCGAGAACGGCGAGGGCCGCGATGACCGTGTAGCCCGCCCAGCCCCATGGACTGTTCGCCGCGAGCGTGAATGGGAGCAGCGCCGTCGCGAGGGTGAGCGCGGCGGCGAGCGGGAGGAGGCGAGCGGGGAACATGGTGGGGAGGAGCGTACATGCGCGCGGCACAGCTCGCGGGTGTAGGCTCCGGCGATGCGCGTGCCGACCCTCGCTCTCACGCTCGGCGATCCCTCGGGGATCGGCCGGGAGATCACCGTGCCCGCCGCGCGCGCCGCGTGCGCGGACGGCGCGCGCATCCTCGTCCTCGGTCCGGCGGAGCTCGCGCCGGACGACGTCCCGCGCGTCGAGAGCGTCGACGAGCTCGGGGACGGTCCTGGCGTGGCGTGGCGGGCGACGCGATCGCCCGACCCTGGCTACGCGCTGGGGGAGGTCTCGGCGACGGCGGGCGCGGCGGCGCTCGACGCGCTCCGCGTCGGGCACGAGCTCGCGCTCTCCCGGTCCGTCGACGCGCTCGTGACGGGGCCGGTCAACAAGGCGGCGCTCTGGGCCGCCGGTGAGCGGGTCGAAGGGCAGACCGAGCTGCTCGGGCGCTGGGCCGACGCGCCCGACGTGCAGATGATCGGCCTGGCGGGTCCGCTGCGCGTTCTACTCGCGACGAGGCACATGCCGCTCAAGGACGCCATCGCCTCCCTGACCGAGGAGCTCGTGCTCGACCGCGTGGTCCTCTTCCACGAGGCGCTGCAGAGCATCGGGATCGCACGGCCCCGCATCGCGGTCGCCGGGCTCAATCCGCACGCGGGCGAAGGTGGACTGCTCGGCGCCGAGGACGGCGCGATCCTGGAGCCAGCGGTCGCTGCGGCGCGCCGTCGCGGCATCGACGCCACCGGCCCGGTGTCACCGGACACGGTGTTCGCGCACGGGGCGGAGGGGCGGAGCGACGGCGTTCTGGCGCTGTACCACGACCAGGCCTTCATCCCTCTCAAACTTTGCGCGCAGGGCCGGGGGGTCACCCTCCTCGCGGGGATGCCCTACTCGCGTTTCAGTCCGATGCACGGGACGGCCTTCGACATCGTCGGTCGCGCCTCGGAGGACGGGCGACCGCTCGCAGATCCGGGCAACCTCGTGGAAGCCCTGAAGATCGCTTCGCGGCTCGGGGCCCCAGAACCCGAGTAGACTCTGCGGGGCGGCCGGCTGCTGCGGCCCCCTTCCCTCCCCGAGCGACTGTGACGGCTCTGCGCGCTGCGCCGAGTCCGGGCGCGCCCCTACGAGGCCCCCCGAACATGATCCAATCCGCAAAGAAGAAGATCGTCCTGTACCAGCCGAAGCAGGTCGACGACAGCCTCGGCGTCCAGTCCTCCAAGGACATGCTGCCGCTGGAGCTCCTGACCATCGCGGCGTTCCCGCTCCAGGACGGCTACGACGTGCGCATCGTCGACGGCAGTCTCTTCAGCGGGACGGAGGGTCACGAGCGCTTCGCCCAGGAAGCCGAGGGCGCGATGATGGTCGCGACCACGGCGATCCTCGGCTACATGGTCACCGACAGCTGGCTCGCCATGCAGGCGGTCAAGAAGAAGCACCCGAAGGTGCCCGCGGTGATCGGCGGCTGGTTCGCGAGCGTACGCCCGGACCTGATGCTCGAGACCGGCCTCTACGAGGCGGTCGTGATCGGGCAGGGCGAGCTCATCTTCCGCGACCTCGTGCGCGCGATCGACGCCGGCGAGCCCCTCGACGACATGGAGGGCATCGCGATCCTGCGCGATCGTCAGGTCATCAAGAACCCGCGCCGCTCGGTCGCCGGGTGGGACGACATCCCGGGCGTTCCGTGGCACCTGCTCGATCCCACGCCGTACCGCGAGCACCAGATGCGCGCGAACTCGGCGGGCGACGTGCTGCGCATGCCGACGCCGCCCTGGATCGGGCCGCGCAAGCCGTACTTCGGCATCACCTACTTCTCGAGCTACGGCTGCCCCGAGCCCTGCGGCTTCTGCTGCAGCCCCGAGATCAGCATGCGCCGCTGGAAGTGCATGCCGGCCGACCGGATGCTCGACGACATCGAGGAGCTCCACGACCGCTGGGGCTTCGACGTCATCCGCTTCCACGACGCGAACTTCGGCGTCATGCAGAAGCGCGTTCGCGAGTTCTCCGAGGGGCTCCTGAACCGCGACCTGCGCATCGGCTGGAACGCGTTCATCGAGACGCACTCCATCCTCAAGTACAAGCCCGACACCCTCGACATGATGGCCGACTCGGGGATGTACATCGCCGAGATCGGCGCCGAGGCGGGCATGGACGAGATGATGAAGCGCATCGGCAAGCCCATCAAAGGGGACGACAACATCGCGGCTGCCGTCGAGATGGACAAGCGGGGCGTGCAGGCCTCCGTCACCTACATCATCGGCTACCCCGGCGAGAGCGAGGAGTCGATGATGGCGACGATCGAACAGTGCCGTCGACTCCACAACGCTGCGCCGCTGTCGCGCCCGACCGTGTGGCCGTACCGCCCGATCCCGGGCACGGTGATGTGGGACGAGGCGGTGGACCTCGGCTACCAGGGGCCGCGGACGATTCCCGAGTGGGGGTCGATCGGGGAGTACCACCTCGAGGAGACCTGGCCGGGCAACATCCCGGCCAAGATCGCCAAGGCGCGGATGATGTACCAGCACCACGCCACCCTGTCCTACGGCCTCGCCCGCGGGAAGATCGGCTGGTGGGAGCGCCGCGCGCAGCGTCGCCTGGAGGACGGCTCCTATCTCAAGGCGCGCCTCGAGGCCAAGGCGTTCGGCGCGTTCGCGAAGGTCGAGCGACGGCTGTTCGGCGGCGTGGACACGGTCCGCTCGTGGGTCGATCCGGGCCACAAGACCGGCACGGCGGGCAACAAGGCCTCCAAGGCGTCGACCGCGATGACGGAGGCGACGCGCGGCTGACGGCCGGGCGAGGGCGGCGCGCAGGGCTTCGTCGCCGCGCGCCGAGGGCGAAGCCGGTGGGTCCTCCCGCCGGCTTTGCGCGTTTTCGCGACATCGGTTGCGGACTTGTGTCGCCGCGGCGCGTGCCCGCGTCGGGCGCGCTAGCTTTCTCGGTGGACGTGCTCCGCGCCCTTGCAATTCCTGCGATGGGGGGGAACATCGACCCGACTCCGGGCCTCCTCAGCGGGCTGCGACACACCCGCAGCCGGCCTGGACGCCGATCCACTCCACCCCTTCCGAAACGGACACGATGAAACGCCTCTCCCTCTTCGTCGCCGCCGCGGCCCTCACGGCGCCGACCTACGCCCAGTGCCCCACCCCGGACGCCCTCGAGGACAACGACGACTGCGCGAACGCGGTCGCCGTCCCCGGAAACGCGGCCACCGGCCTCAACGTCGACGAGTTCGACCGTGACTTCTACTCGGTCACCGTGGCCGACCAGGAGCGCATCACCGTCGACCTGTCGTTCCTCGACGCGAACGGCGACATCGACCTCTACATCTTCGACCCGCTGGTGCAGTGCGACACCGACGTGATCGGCGCCGAGGGCGCCGGCGCCGGCGCGCTCGACTACGGCTTCTCGGCCACGGACGACGAGACCGCGTCCTACGACAACCTCACCGGTGCGTCGCAGAACCTGATCGTCGAGGTCCGCCTCTACAGCGCGGCTTCCGCCGGCGTTTGCAACGACTACGACATTGCGGTCACGACCGGCGTGATCCCGCCGACGCCGACCTGCACGACGGCCGACGCCTACGAGCCGAACCTCGACTGCACGTCCGCCGCGACGATCTCGTCGGGCTCCTACACGGGCCTCAACATCGCCGACGGTGACAACGACTACTACGCGGTGACCGTTCCGGCGGGCAACACGCTCGACGTCCAGATCTTCTTCGTCGACGACTTCGCCGACGTCGACCTCTACATCTGGGATCCGCTCATCGCCTGTGACACCAACGTCGTCGGCAACGGCGGCGGCGGTGGTCCGCTCGACTACGGCTTCTCGGCCTCCGACAACGAGGACGCGACCTACACCAACACGACCGGCGCGGCCCAGAACCTGATCATCGAGATCGACATGTTCACGGGCGGCGGCTGCAACGACTACGACATGGACATCTCGGGCGCCGGCATCGCGGGCCCGAGCCTGATCGGCTCGCAGTTCTGCGCGGCCAACCCGAACAGCACCGGGCAGGCCGGCATCTGCTCGGCGTTCGGCCTCACGACGGTCGCGGACAACGATGTCGAGCTGATCGCGTCGCAGCTGCCCCCGGGTCAGTTCGGCATCTTCGTCGTCGCGCAGGCCGAGGTCCCGGGTGTTCCGCTCGGCGAGGGCCTCCTCTGCCTCGGCGGCCAGATCGGTCGCTACCAGGAGTTCTCGCAGATCTTCCAGGTGGACCCGGCGGGCGAGGGCAGCCTCGTCATCGACCTGACCGCGGTCCCGCAGCCGAGCGCGCTCGTCGCGGTTCAGCCGGGCGACACGTGGAAGTTCCAGGCCTGGCACCGTGACGGCAGCGCCACGGGCCCGACCTCGAACTTCACCACGGGCGTCTCGGTCGACTTCAACTGATCGAAGGACGACGCGATCGTCGGCCGGGGGGCGGCGGAGCAGATGCTCCGCCGCCCCCCGGCGCATTTGCACTGTTCGCGGGCGGCACTGTTCGCGGCCGGCACTGTCCCCGGCCGGCACTGTCCCCGGCCGGCAATGCTCCTGGCTCGCACTGTTCCGGGCTCGCGTGAGTGGGCGCGGTGCCCGTAGCTCGATGCGGATCAGGTCGAGCGCTGGAGGCCGTCCTCTGTGCGCGCCAGGCGCCTCCAGTGAGGGTGCTTCGTTTCGAGGCGCGGAGCGGATCCGTTTGCCTCCGCTTTACCGGTGCGGATTCGTCCGTTTGTGAGAAGCTCGTAGCGACGACGGCCCCGGAGTGCGCGCGAGCGCGCACTCCGGGTGCCCCACCCCTTCTCTCGAATCCCCACGGAATCCATGCAAGCACTCTCCTTCCTCGTCGCCGCGAGCCTGCTCGCGGCGCCGACCTACGCCCAGTGCGGCACCCCCGACGCACTCGAGGACAACGACGACTGCACGATGGCGGTCGCGATCCCGGGCGGCGCGGCTACGGGCCTCAACGTCGAGGACATCGACCGCGACTTCTACACGGTCACCGTCAACGACCAAGAGCGCATCATCATCGACGTCGCCTTCCTCACGGCGAACGGCGATGTCGACGCCTACCTCTGGGACCCGCTCGTCTCCTGCGACTCCGACATCGTCGGTGAGGGCGCCGGCGGTGGCCCCCTCGCCCTGGGATTCAGCACCAGTGACGACGAGCAGCTCGTCTACGACAACAACACGGGCTTCTCCCAGGACCTGATCGTCGAGGTGCGCCTCTGGTCGGGCAACACCGTTGCGACCTGCAACGACTACGACATCTCGAGCACGATTTCGCCGCTCGTCAACCCGTGCCTCCAGCCCGACGCGCTCGAGCCGAACCAGGACTGCGCCACGGCCGTTGCGGTTCCGGGCAACGCGGCCACGGGCCTCAACGTCGAAGACATCGACAGCGACTTCTACACCCTCACCGTCCAGGACCAGGAGCGCGTCACGATCAACGTCGACCACCTGGTCATCGACGGTGACGTCGACGCGTACCTCTGGGACCCGTCGGTGATCTGCGACACGGCCATCACGGGCGAGGGCATCGGCGTCGGTGAGCTCGCCGTGGGATTCACCGCCTCGGACAACGAAGAGCTGATCTACGACAACTTCACGGGCGCGGCCCAGAACCTCGTCCTCGAGGTCCGCATCTGGAGCGGCTCCGCCGGCCTCTGCAACGCGTACGACCTCGACATGAGCTTCGGGCCGGGCGTCCCGTCCCCCTGCCTCACGCCGGACATGTTCGAGCCGAACATGGACTGCGCGTCGGCGACCCCGATCAGCGACGGTTCCTACATGGACCTCGACGTCGAGGAAGCGGACAACGACTACTACTCGGTCACCGTCCCCGCGGGCGGCACGCTCGACGTCTCGATCTTCTTCGCGACGGACGACGGCGACGTCGACCTCTACATCTGGGACCCGCTGATCAACTGCGACACGAACATCGCCGGCAACAACTCGCCGGACGCGCTCGACGTCGGTTTCAGCGCTTCGGACAACGAGGATGTGAGCTACACCAACCTTTCGGGTGCTGATCAGAACCTCATCATCGAGGTCGACATGTTCTCCGCGGGCGGCTGTAACAGCTACGACATGGACGTCATCGGTGCCGGCGTGACCGGCCCGGACTTCATCGGAATGCAGTTCTGCACCGCGTCGCCCAACAGCACCGGCCAGCCTGGCATCTGCTCGGCCTTCGGCCTCGCGACCGTCGCCGACAACGACGTCGAGCTGATCGCGTCGCAGCTGCCCCCGGGCCAGTTCGGCATCTTCGTCGTCGGCCAGACCGAGGTTCCGCCGGTCCCGATCGGTGAGGGTTTCCTCTGCCTCGGCGGACAGATCGGCCGCTACCAGGACCTCGCGGACATCTTCCAGGTGGACCCGATGGGTGAGGGCCGCCTCGTCATCGACCTCGGAATGATCCCGCAGCCGAGCCAGTTCGTCGCGATCCAGCCGGGCGAGAACTGGAAGTTCCAGGCCTGGCACCGCGACGTCGGCGCGATGGGCCCCACGTCGAACTTCACGTCGGGCGTCTCGATCGACTTCAACTGAGTCGATCGCTGGACACCGCGCGGGGCGGCGGGAGCACGGGCTCCCGCCGCCCCGCCTTCGTTCCGGCTCGTTCCGCCGGGCGCAGAGGGCCGCAATCGACCCCGGATCGGTACGGGGCCCGCCCCTCGGGTCCGCGTGTGTCCCGAAATCCGCACGGAGGAAGGGCGTAGGGGCCGCGACTCATCCTGGGACTGCGTCAGGAGAGCACGACCGGGCCACCGTCGGGTACCTTTGTGCCCGAGCGAGTGCGGGCGCCTGCTGCCGCGGACCCCGTCGCAAGCTCGAGATGCTTCCACAGGCGTGCCTGCGGGCCGCCTCCGATCCTTCGTTACCCTTCCTTCGATGAAGACTTCCTCCCTCCTCACTGTCGCCGCGCTGAGCGTCACCCCGGCGTTCGCGCAGACCGACGAGTGTGTCAACGCGACCGATCTCGGCACCGGCGCGACCTCGGCCGCGTTCGACACGAACCTCGCCGCCGATACCGGCGCCGCCGCCACCACCAGCGCCGAGCAGCAGTGCTTCAGCCTGTCCGACGACGTCTGGTTCAAGTGGACCGCGACGATCGACGAAGACGTCATCTTCGACACTTGCAACACCGCCACCTTCGATACCGAGATCGGTCTCTGGGAAGGCACGGATTGCGCGACGCTCGTCCCGCTCGGCTGCAATGACGACGGTACCGGCTGCGCGGGCTTCACGAGCCTCATCACCCAGTCGGTGACCGCGGGCCAGACGTACTACATCCAGCTCGGTTACTTCAGCTCGACCCCCGGCACCTTCGGCGCCGGCACGCTCAACATCACCCCCCAGGGCCCCCCGGGCCCGAGCCCGTGCGACACCGCGGACGCGCTCGAGCCGAACCAGGGCTGCGCCAACGCCGTCGCGGTCCCGGGCAACTCGGCGACCGCTCTCAACGTCTCTGACATCGACAGCGACTACTACTCGCTCACCGTCCCGGACGGCGAGAACGTCACGATCGACATCACCCACCTGGTGGCCGACGGCGACATCGACGCGTACCTCTGGGACCCGCAAGTCGCCTGCGACACTGCGGTGACCGGCGCTGAGGGCGGCGGCCAGGGCGAGCTCGCCATTGGCTTCACCGGCACCGACAACGAGCAGCTCTCGTACGACAACATCTCGGGCGCGGCCCAGAACCTCGTCCTCGAGGTCCGCATCTGGAGCGGCTCGGCCGGGCTCTGCAGCGAGTACGACCTCGACCTCAGCTTCGCCCCGATCGTCCCGGCGCCGGACTGCCTCACGCCGGACGTCTTCGAGCCGAACCTCGACTGCGCCTCCGCGACTGTGATCAGCGACGGCACCTACAGCGGCCTGAACGTCACCGACGTCGATCAGGACTACTACGCGGTCACCGTTGAAGACGGCGCCACGCTCGACGTCCAGATCCTCTTCGAGCAGGACTTCACCGACCTGGACCTCTACATCTGGGACCCGGCGGTCAACTGCGACACGAACGTTGCCGGCAACAACTCGCCGGACGCGCTCGACGTTGGATTCAGCGTGTCGGACAACGAGGACGCCACGTACACCAACATGACCGGCGCGGCGCAGAACCTCATCATCGAGGTCGACGTCTTCGACGGCGGTACGTGCAACGACTACGACCTGATCGTCTCGGGCGCCTCCGACGGCGTTCTCGGCGACCCGTTCTGCAACCCGGGCATCGCGAACACCACGGGCGCCGTGGCCATCGCCGGCTACGAGGGCAGCCTCTCGGTCGCCGCGAACGACGCGACGCTCACCGTTTCGCAGGCCCCGCCGTTCCAGTTCGGCATCTTCGTCACCTCGACGACGATCGTCGCTCCGATCCCGGTCGCTGACGGTCAGCTCTGCCTTGCGGGCGACATCGGCCGCTACCAGTTCGCTGGCCAGATCTACGGCATCGACATGGCGGGCAACGCCTCGCTGGCGATCGACCTGACGCAGATCCCGAGCACCGGTCCGCTCCTCACGGCCATGGCCGGTGAGACCCGCGGCTTCCAGGGCTGGTTCCGCGACGTCAGCCCCCTCGGCGCGAACTTCAGTGAAGGCGTCATGGTCACGTTCACCCCGTGATCCGAAGCGGAACCCGGCGCGCCGCGTGAGCGGTGCCCGGACCTCCGCATGAGAGCGGCCCTCTCACCCCTCGGGGTGAGCGGGCCGCTCTCGTTGGAGTCGCGAGCGAGCGCGGAGGAGCACGCGGTCCCCTCGGACGCCGCGCGGGCTCACGACAGGTCGACCTCTTCGGCGTCCTCGGCGCGCTCCATGATGAAGCGGAACCGCGCGGAGGGATCCTTGCCCATCAGGTCGCTCATCACCTGGTCGGTGAGCAGCCCGTCGGCCACCTCGACGCGCAGGAGGCGCCGGGTGTCGGGGTCGAGCGTCGTCTCCCAGAGCGTCTTGGGCATCATCTCGCCGAGACCCTTGAAGCGCGTGATCGAAGGCGTCGAGCGGCCGGAGCCGCGCTCCGCGAGGATGCGGTCGCGGTCGGCCTCGTCAGCGGCCCAGAAGGTCTCCTTGCCGATGTCGACGCGGTAGAGCGGCGGCACGGCGATGAACAGCCGTCCGGCCGCGATGAGCTTCGGCAGGTGACGGTAGAAAAACGTCAGCAGCAGGGTCGTGATGTGGTGCCCGTCCGAGTCGGCGTCGGCGAGCAGGATCACGCGCTGGTAGCGCAGCCGCGACAGGTCGAAGTTGGGCCCGATGCCGCAGCCGAGCGCGGTGATCAGGTCCCCGAGCTCCTTGTTGTCGACGACCTTCTTGAGCGCCGCGCCCTCGGTGTTCAGCACCTTGCCGCGCAGCGGCAGGATCGCCTGGGTCTCGCGACGGCGCCCCTGCTTGGCCGAGCCGCCCGCCGAGTCGCCCTCGACGATGAAGATCTCGGTGTCCGCCCGGTCCTTGGACGAGCAGTCCGAGAGCTTGCCGGGGAGGGTGAGCTTCGAAGTCGCCGACTTGCGGGACACCGACGCCGAGGCGGCGCGGCTCGCGGCGCGGGCGCGTGCCGCGGCGATGATGCGCGCGACGATGCCCTCGGCCATCGAGGTGTTCGAGTTGAGCCACTGCTCGAGCGCGGGCTGGACCGATCCCGAGACCGCGGTCTGCACCTCGGGGTTGTTGAGGCGGTCCTTCGTCTGGCCCTGGAACTGCGGGTCGGCGATGAACACGCTCAGGACCCCGACGAGCCCCTCGCGGATGTCCTCGGGCCCGATCTTCACGCCGCGCGGCGTGAGCTTGTGCGTGTCGAGGTAGCCGCGGACGGCCTTGTGCAGAGCCGCACGCAGGCCGTTCTCGTGGCTGCCGCCCGCCGCGGTCGTGATACCGTTCACGTACGAGCGCAGGTGCTCGTCCGTCGACTCGGACCACTGGAAGCAAAGCTCGACGCGCGCGTCCTTGGACTCCTTGGAGAGCTGGAACGGCTCGTCGTGGATCGGCGCCGCCTTGCGCTCGGCGAGGATCGCCTTGAGGTAGTCGACGATGCCGTTCTCGTGGCGGAACGTCTCGCGCTTGCCCGTGGTCTCGTCGACAAAGACGACCTTGACGCCGGAGTGCAGGTAGGACGCCGTCTCGAGGCGCGCGCGCAGCGTCTCTTCGTTGAAGGTCGTGCGCGGGAAGATCTTCGGGTCCGGCCAGAACGTGATCGACGTCCCCGTGCCCCGGACCTCGCCCTTCGCGCGCAGGAGCTTGGTCGTCGGCTTCCCGCCGGCGAACTCCATCTTGTGCTGGCGACCGTCGCGCTTGACGACGGCGACGAGCTTCTTGGCGAGCGCGTTGACGACGGACGCGCCGACGCCGTGCAGGCCGCCGGACGTCTTGTAGTTGCCCGAGCCGTCGTTCTCGAACTTGCCGCCGGCGTGCAGCTCGGTCAGCACGAGCTCGAGGCCCGACTTCTTGGTCTTCTTGTTGATGTCGACGGGGATGCCGCGACCGTTGTCCGACACGGTCAGGGAGTCGCCGCCCCTGTGCAGCGTCAGCGTGACCTCGGTCGCGTGGCCGTTCATGGCCTCGTCGATCGAGTTGTCGAGGATCTCCCACGCGCAGTGGTGGAGGCCCGCGCTGCCGACCCCGCCGATGTACATGCCCGGCCGCTTGCGGACGGCCTCCAGACCCTGCAGGACCGTGAGCTGGTTCGCGCCGTATTCCTTCGTCATGGCTCAGCTCTCCCGCGGCCCCCGCGCGCGGAGCGTCGGCGACGGCACCGGGTCGTGCACGACCCGCGCGATGCGCCCGTTCTTCTGGATCTCGGTCCCGACACCGCCGCGCGCCGTCGTCCGGTACTTGACCGTCGACACGTTCTTCTGCGCGCCGCGGTTGGTCTCGACGGTGAGGAGGTCGCGCTCGCCCGCGCTCGCCTTGAAGCCGACGAGCGCGTCGTCCTTCGCGACCTTGATGAGGCGCACGCCCTTGCCCGGACCGGACAGGTAGTTGACCTCGGACGCCGGGCAGACGATCGCGCGACAGCGCTGCGTCACGGCGAGGATCGTCTCGGAACCGTGGACGGGCGCCATCCCGACGACCGTCTGGCCCGCGGCGGGCCGCGCGTACTTGCGCCCGCTGCGGGTCGAGGGCTCGACGAACTTGTCGAGGCCGAAGCGCAGCGCGTAGCCGTCCGTCGTCGCCGCGAACCCGTGCCAGAGCGGGCACTCGTCGGGCTTCTTCGGGTTCTCGGCGATGCTGGCCTCGAGCGCGCGGTTGTCGAACGACATCACGGCGACGATGCGCTCGCCGTCCTTGAGCTTGAAGAGCTTCTGGATCGGTTCGCCGAACCCCTTGGACGCCGGCAGGTCGATCAGTCGAGCGGTGTAGCACGTGCCGTGGGACGAGAAGAACCCGACGGTCGACACGGTCGAGCCCGCGACGCACGCGAGCACGGAGTCCCCGTCGCGGATGCGCGACTTCTCGGGCTCCTTGATCTCGCGCTGGCGCTTGACCCATCCGTCGCGCGTGACGAGCAGGTGCGCGTCCTCGCGCGTGATGAAGTCCTCCTCGGAGAACGTGGGCTCCTCGGCCGGGACCTCGATCAGCGTGCGGCGTGCCGCCTCTTTCGTCTTGCCGTGCTCCTCGAGGATCGCCTCGAGCTCCTCACGCACGATGCCCCAGCGCCCGCCCGACGTGTCGCCGTCGTCGGCCGCGAGGAGCGCGCGGATCTCGTCCGAGCGCTTCTGCTTGGCGTCGAGCTCGTCGAGGACCAGGTGGATCTCGAGCTTCGCAAGGCGGTACAGCTTCAGCTCGAGGATCGCGTCCGTCTGGTCCGCGTCGAGCTGCTTGAAGCGCTTCTGGATCTTCTTCGCGGCGTCGGCCTTGCCGTCCGACCCGCGGATGATCCGGATGATCTCGTCGAGCGCGTCGAAGACGAGCGCGAACCCCTCGAGGATGTGGATGCGCTTCTCGAGTCCGCGCAGCTCGTGCTCGAGCCGCTTCGTGACGACGTCGAGGCGGAAGTGCAGGAAGTGCCAGAGGATCTCCTTGAGCCCCAGCCGCGCAGGCGCGCAGACCTCGGGGTTCTCGGTGGGGACCAGGCACGTGAGATTGAAGCTGAAGCCGACCTGCAGGCTCGTGTGCTTGTAGAGGTACGCGAGGACCTTCTGCTCGTCGGCGTCCTTCTTCAGCACGAGCTCGATCCGGACGTCGTCCGTCGAGATGTCGCGCACGTCGAGGAGGAGCGCCATCTTGCGCTCCATCGCGATCTGCCCGATCTGCTCGACCAGCGTCGCCTTGTTGACGCCGTAGGGGATCGACGTGACGACGAGCGACTTGGTGCTGCGCGTCTTGAGCTTGCGGTCGATGGCGCAGACGCCGCGCACCTTGATGGAGCCAGCGCCCGTCTTGTAAATCTCCCGCAGCTCTTCGCGCGACGCGATGACCTGCCCGCCGGTCGGGAAGTCCGGACCGCGCACCGCGTCGTTCGCGACGAGCTGGTAGTCCTTGATCTCGGGGTCGGCGAGGAGCTTGAGGCTCGCCTTCAGCGTCTCGCCGAGATTGTGCGGCGGGATGTTCGTCGCCATCCCGACTGCGATCCCCGTGCCCCCGTTGACGAGCAGGTTCGGGAATCGCGCCGGCAGAACGACGGGTTCTTCCTTCGTGCCGTCGTAGTTCGGCCGGAACGGCACGGTCCCGTTCTTGATGTCGTCGAGCAGCGGCATGGCTGCCGGCGCCAGGCGGCACTCGGTGTACCGGTACGCCGCAGCACCGTCGCCGTCGAGCGACCCGAAGTTGCCGTGTCCGTCGACGAGGCGGTGACGCATCGCCCAGGGCTGGGCGAGGCGGACGAGCGCGTCGTACAGCGCGGTGTCTCCGTGCGGATGGAAGTCGCGGAGCGCGGAGCCGACGACACCGGCGCACTTGCGCGGCTTCGCGTCGGGCGTCATGCGCTCGAGCAGCATCGTGTAGAGGATGCGCCGCTGTACGGGCTTGAGGCCGTCGCGCACGTCGGGCAGCGCGCGGCTCGTGATCACCGAGAGCGAGTAGTTGAGGTAGCGAGCCTGCGCCGCCTCGTGCAGCGGGATCGACTCCTCGCCGCCGCCGCCCGCGCCCACGTCCCCGCCGCCGGCGTCTCCGCCGCCGTCCTCGAACAGGTTCGGGCTGCCTCCTCCCTTCCGGGGGCCGGTCCCGCCGGACCGGGTGCCGGGCGACGCGCTCTTCTTCCGAGACGTCCTGGTTCGCGCCAAGGTTCTGCCGGCGGTTCGATGCGCCGGTGGGGTGGGGATCGTGCGGGGGAGGACGGAACGCGCGCGCACGTCCCCCTCGGACGTGAAACGCTGGATCGCGCGCCAAACTCGCACCTTAGGGCCGCGACGAGCGTCGTACAAGAGCGGCCCGAGGCGCGCGCTCCGCCCCGCGTCGGGAGCGCACCGTTGCGCTAGGTGAGCAGGTGGTACGCGGCGAACAGAAGGCCGATCAGCACCGGGCTCGAGCTCAGGCAGCCGGCCTGGAGGAAGCGTTGTTGCAGCGAGCCGCCGCACTCGGTGCAGACCCGGGGCGGCGGATTCTCGAGCTCTGCGCCGCAGTGCGGGCAGCGTTTGACGTCGAGTACGCGCGGCATCAGTCGAAACGAATCGGCGTCGGGGACAGATCCGGGTCACACAGCCCGACGCGCGCCGCACGCTCCTGGAATTCGGCCAGCGCGGGCGCCATCGCGCCTCCCGGGTCGTAGCTGCACTCCTCCGACAGGTACTCGAGGCAGCGCTCGTACGGCAGGCTCCACGCCTCGGCGGCACGCCGTCCGAGGTCTTCGATGCTCGCGCGCCCGCGCGCACGGGCGCGCTCGAAAGCGCCGAGGTGCGGCCCGACGTCGACGCCCGGTGCGACGATCCAGGTCGCGAAGACGAACGGGAGGCCGGTGCGCTCGCGCCAGTTCTCGCTCGGGTTCCAGGCGGGCACGTCCAGAGTGAGCGTCTCGCGGAGCGCAGGGTCGCCGATGCGCAGCCATGCGTCCGCGTCGGCCGCCTCCCGCGGGTCGTCGCCGAGCGGCACCTCGAGGAATGCCGGCGCGCCGCCCCGGCGCTCGGCGAGCAGCGTCCGGACGAGAGCGGCGCTGGTCCGGCTCGCCGGGTCGAGCGCGATGCACCGGACGTCCTGGATCGGGCGCTTCAGGAACACCTGCACGCTGCCGACGTAGCCGTCGCCCGCGACGGCCAGACCGTCGAGATAGGCGTAGCCCTCCCGTCGAAACAGCTCGATCGACGACACGAGTGCGACGTCCAGCTCGCCTCCTCGGAGCGCGTCGACGAGGCGCGCGGGCACGTCGCGCACGAGGTCGATCCCGTCCTCGTCCTCGAGGCCGAGATCCAGGGGCCGGCCGACCAGGTAGGGGACGGACCCGACGCGAAGCGGTCGGCTGCGGTTGGCCATGTCGCACCAGTGTCGGCCATGGACGCCATGGATCACGGTGCGGCCGGACCTTTTTGCCCGAACGTGCGCCACCTGTGCGGCCGCCCTCGGTCGAGGGGGTGGTCGCAGCGACGAGGAGGCAGCGATGGATCGAGATCGAACGAACGAGTGGACGATGGGACGGTGCGCGCCAGCGCGCAGCCGCGGAGAGTGGATCGGACGAGCGAGCGCCGCAGCGGCGGCGCTCGCGCTGCTTGCCGGGCCGGCGGGCGGGTCTTCGGGGGGCGCGGAAGGCCACGCCACGGCGGGCGGTCCGGAAGCGGTCCGCGCCCCGGCCTCTTGCGCGCGGGCCCTGGGTCAGTCGGCCGGGGGTGCGCCGCGCCTGCCCGGCGGGGCGCTCCGGGCCGTGCTCGCGCCACCCGAGCGGCTCGACCTCCTGGCGGCTGCGGGGTTCCCCGCGCACTTCGGCGCCGCGCTGGCCGTGGGTCGGGCCGGGGTCTTCGTCGGTGCGCCGTCGGCCGACTTCGCGGGGAACGCGACGGGCCTCGTGTACCGCTTCGCCGACGGGAACGCCGGCTGGCGTCGCGTGGGGGCGGCGCTCCAGGATCCGAACGGCGCGCCGGGCGAGCGCTTCGGCGCGTCGGTGGCGACGTTCGGGCGCTGGGTCGCCGTCGGTGCGCCGCGCGCCGCGTCGGCTTCGGGTGGGCGCGTGCTCGTCTTCGACGTGTCGGGCCCGGTGCCTCTGCTCGACGCCGTGCTGCACGGGGCCACCAACCCGGCCGGGGCGATCGGTGGTGCCGATCGTTTCGGCTCCGCGCTCGCGCTCGGGCCGTGCTCCGCGGCGTCGACCTCCCAAGGGCCAGGGCTCGCGGTGGGGGCACCCGGCGCGACCTGGGGCGGGGTCGACGGCGCCGGACGCGTCGATCTCTTCGTGCGTACTGCGGGCTGTTGGCGCCACACGGCCTCCGTCGGGTCCGACCTTCCGACGGTGGGCCAGGCGTTCGGTCACACGCTTGCGCGCGTCGGCGGCACCACGGTCGTAGGTGCCCCGGGGGACGGCCGCTCCGCACCCGGCGCGGGGCGCGTGTTCGGGTTTGGGCCCGACGGTGCAACGCGATTCGAGCTCGGTCCGCCGGGCGGGCTCGCTCCGACTGGAGTGTCGCCTGCCGGCGCGCGATTCGGCTCGGCGGTGGCGTCGTTGGGCCCCGACCAGCTGGCCGCAGGAATCCCCGGACGCGGCGCGATCGCCACGTACACCCTCGACCCGTCGGGCCGGCCCGGTCCGGCCCGGATCGCGGCGGGATCGCCCGGGCTCGGGTTCGGGCTCGCCGTTGCGGGCCATCCGACGTGCCTCGCTGCCGGAGTGCCGTGGGCGTCGTCGCCGTCGGTCTCGCTCTTCGCGCCGGTCGTCGGCGGTCCGTGGACCGCGGCAGGCATCGCGGACACGGGCGGGCGGGTCGGTCCAGCGAGCGAGTACGGGATCGTCGTTGCTGCGCGCGGCGGAGTTCTCGCCGTCGGTGCTCCGGGTTCCGGCGCCGATCCCGGCGAGTCACCGGTGCCGGCCGTCTCCGCGGGCCGCGTGTTTGTCCACTGGATCGGCGACGAACGGTGAAGCCATCGCGCCACGGCCGCGCCCCGGGCGCGCGGGGCGCGGCCGCGCCCGTCCCTCGCCGGCGGCTCGGGCTCGTGCGGCGCCCGTCAGCGGTCGCGGCTCGTGAGGCGCACCGTCTTCGTGATCCGGCGGCCGCCTCGCCACAGCTCGATCTCGACCACGTCGCCAGGGTCCGCTTCGATCAGGCTGTTCCGGAAGCTCGGGTTGTGCTGCATGCGTTTCCCCGCGATCGACAGCAGGATGTCGCCCGCCTGCAGACCGGCCTCCGAGGCAGGCGTGTCGGGATAGACCCGCCGAACCTTCACGCGGCTGAGGCCGTCGTAGCCCGCGGCGCGGTCCGACTGCGTGGGGTCGTAGAAGCGCTGCTCCCAGTAGGTCTCGATACCGAGGTACGCCCGGCGGAGCACGCCGTGCTCGAGGATCTCCTCGACGACTTTCTGAACCATCGTGGACGGGATGGCGAACGCCAGCCCCTCGTCGCCGTTGGACGCGAGGCCGACCGCAACGTTGATACCGACGGCGCGACCCTCGACGTCGATGAGCGGCCCGCCGCTGTTGCCGGGGTTGATGGCGGCGTCCGTCTGGATGTAATTCTCGTAATCGGCGATGTCGAGGCGCGCGCGCCCGCGCCCGTTCACCACCCCGAGGGTGACGGTGTGGCCGAGACTGAGCGGGTTGCCGATCGCGAGCACGAGCTCGCCGACCGAGGGCAGCTCCTCGCGCAGGGGCATCGCGCGGTAGGGGCCCACGCCGTGGTCCTCGTCCAACGGCAGCCGCAGAACGGCGAGGTCGATGCCCTCGTCCGCGCCGACGAGCGTCGCCGGCGCGATCGAGCCGTCCGTGAATACGACCTCGAAGCGGTCGCACTTCTCCACGACGTGCTGGTTCGTCACGACGACGCCGTCGCGCGAGAGGATGACGCCGGACCCTTCCCGGCTCACACGGTAGGTGCGGCCGCGACGTCGCGACGCACGCACCTGCACCACGGAGGCCGAGGCTTCCTGGCTCGCGGCCTGGAACGAACGGGAGACCTCGATGGCCCGCGCCCGGTCGTCCGGCGGGGCGGGGGGGCCGGCGATCTGGGGCGCCGTCGCTCTCCCGAGGCCGAACGCCACACCCAGGAATCCGAGGGCCAGGGAGGGGCCCCAGGCGGCGCCGGGGACTACGCCGGCACTGCTTGGGCGGGCACTGCGTGGGCGGGTCGAGGTGGGCTCGGATTTCATGTCGGGACTGCTGTTCGCCGGCTGGGGGCCCCGGGAGGCGCGGCGGCGGGCAGCGGCTCGCCGCCCCGAGCCCACAATATCGTGCGGGCGCTCACGTGCATCAGTGAGCGACGTACGGACCCTTACGCGGGGGTGACTCCCGCGGCCGTTCCCGCTCCGTTATTCTGGAGGCTCGGGAACCCGTTTCGAGACGGGCTCCCCGGGACCCTTTCCAACCTCGATTCCCGCTCCCCCTCCCGGGCCGATCTTCCGATCAGACCGACGGGTGGGGACAGTGCACCCACCTGTCGTGGCCCACGGGGCACCAACCTGTCGTGGCCCACGGGGCACCCACCTGTCGTGGCCCACGGGCTTCGGCGCCGGGCTGCGGCGGGAGACCTCGGACACTTGGGCTGCATCCCGCGGCGTACGGGTGTCCGGCTCATCACACGGACGCGTCACCGGGAACCTCTTCTCCTGGCCCGACCGTCACAGCGATCAGCGCTCACCGAACCGACCACATCCCGCCGACCTTCGCGGCGGATGACCCAGCTCCGTAACCACTCATGAAGAACATCCTGACGGGCCTCTGTGCGGCCCTCGTCCTTCTCCTCGCCGCGCCGGCGGCAACCGCCGCCCAGGACTGCGGCGGTAGCGCCAAGGCCTGTCCGGCCGCCCAGGCCGAGAAGGCCGCCAAGGCGTCGAACGAGAAGGCCACCGGGTGCTGCTCGGCGACGAAAGCGAAGGCCTCGGTCGTCGCGAACGAGAAATCGACCGGCTGCTGCTCGACCGCCGCGAAGGCCGTCAAGGCCTCGACCGAGAAGGCGAGCGGCTGCTGCTCGGAGTCCAAGGCGAAGGCCACGGTCGTCGCGAACGAGAAGTCGAGCTGCTGCTCGACCGCCGCGAAGGCCGCCAAGGCCTCGACCGAGAAGGCGAGCGGCTGCTGCTCGGAGACCAAGGCGAAGGCCTCGGTCGTCGCGAACGAGAAGTCGAGCTGCTGCTCGACCGCCGCGAAGGCCGTCAAGGCCTCGACCGAGAAGGCGAGCGG